>DATENC010000026.1:0-774856 GCA_035275265.1 Burkholderiales bacterium
CCAGTTCCGCGATGGCACGCTTACTCAGGACGAAGCGAGAAGCCTGGTGTTGCGGATTGAAGGCAACCTGCTTGGCGACCTTGCGACGCGGCTGCCGAACGATGGCATCCAGCGCCAGATCACGCTGCGCGGGGACGTTGATCTTCGTGTGCAAAGGCTGGCCAATGGCGAGTTGCGAGCGAAGATCGATGACATCTTCGTCGGCAGCCCCACCGAAGCCCGGCGCGCGGAGTTTACCCAGCAATTGGCGGCGCAATACGGATTTGACCATCTCACCATTCGAGGCATAGACGCCAACGGCAATCGCATTCGAGTCGAGTTCCGCGCTGACCGCGGCATAGTGCGAAATGAAGCACGGGCCGGACATCGTGATCGCGGCGAAGATCACGCAGCCCATCGCAAGGACAAGAAGGACCGTGGTAAGGACGACCCAAAATGGGCCAAGCATCATAACGACCGGCACGACCGCGCCGATCGCCGCGACAACGGGCTCGAAGATCGCGTGGTATCGCGCGAGCATCGTGAGGACCGCGCAGCGAAATTCATCAAGGTCGAACGCGTAGAGGGTGCGGAGCGCTCCGGAGCAGTTGAACGTTCCGAGCGGCAAGCCAACTTCGATCGTCCAGAGCGCCCCGAGCGGAACATGAAGTTCGAGCGTCCGGAGCGTCCCGAACGCGCTGAGCGCGTCGAGCGTCCGGAGCGGGCTGAGCGCGCCGAGCGTCCGGAGCGCCCCGAACGAGTTGAACGCGCCGAACGCGTCGAGCGTCCGGACCGCTCAGGCCGTCACTGACAATCGACGGGTGCGACGTCTAGGGGAACGGTAGAACGAATCGACCTTCTCATGCCGGTTGACGGGCCATTGAAGCGTGGTGAATCCCGGCATACTTTGCGGGATCTTTCTGAAACGTTGTCCTGCACCCGTCGCAGCAGAAGTAGTAAGACACGCCTTCGTACTTCTCTATGTGCATCGGATTGGCGGTGCTGACGGCCATACCGCAAACCGGGTTGATGAATTTGCTTTCCGGCTCCGTTGTGCTGCGCGCGGTGTGCGCATCCGGCTGGTGCTTATCCGACATTCCGTCCGCAGCCGCCTGCTGCTGAACCTGCCCGGAGTCCTGGCCACGGCCGCGCAACAACGCCAGCACCCCGACGATCGCAACCAGCGCAATCTCGCCCGGTGTCTTGGCGCCCGCATCCGGGCCCGCGGGGACCTGCAAGCGCGCAAGCTGTGATCCGTCGATGCCGCGCATCCGCATCACGCCGCGCAGCCTTTCCGCTTTTCGCCGGCTTGCGATCATCAGCACATGCGTTGCCGGACTGCGCAAAGCGGCCTCGAGCGCTTCCTCGTCGCCCTGCCCTTGCGTCGCGACCAGGACCACGGGCGCTTCGCCCGGGGTGTGGGTAAGCCTGATTCTGAGCCGATCCGCAAGGAAACGGGCCTCGTCGGCGGCGGGCGTGCTTCCGAGCACGCACAGCGCGCTGCGAGCGCTGTAAGGCTGGATGAAAAGTTCGATGCTGCCGTTGCTGGCGCAGGACATGGCGTAGTTCTCGACATCCTCTTCGGGATAGATCCTGTCGTTGCTGATGCGCACGAGCTTCGGGTCGCCGCTCTCGATGGAGCCTTGCGCAGCGCTTATGACAACGCTCTTCGCGCACCCTCCGCCGATCCAGCCATGCAGCGTCCCGTCGGGCAGCACGATCGCCTGGGCACCAAGGTACGCCGATGTCGGCGCAATCGCCCGGACCACCGTGACGAGCGCGTAGGCCTCGCCGCGGCCATTCAGTCCTCGCGCCATTTCCAGGAGTTCGTCGTTCGTCATCGCAAAACCTCGATGATCTGCGGCAATACGTGCTCGATACCGGCAAGATTGGCGCCCGGCGCGAGCAGATCGATGTGCGGCATGGCCGCCTGCATCGCGCGGCTTTCAGGACTGAAACCGGGCTGGTTCAACAACGGGTTGAGCCAAACCATGCGCCGCGACCGGCGTCGCAGCGCGGCGAGCTCCCGCGCCAGAAGCTCCGGCTCACCGGTGTCGTAACCGTCGCTCACGATGATCACGCCGGTGCGCGAATGCACAAGGCGCGCCGCATGGTCGCGGTTGAAATCCCGCAGGCATTCGCCGATGCGCGTGCCCCCGGCCCATCCGGCGGCAAGAAGGTGCAGGCGTTCCTGCGATCGCCACGGGTCCGGATCACGCAGTGCCTCCGCCACGCCGGTGATGCGAGTGTGGAAAATGAAGCAATGCACGTCGGCCAGCTCGGCGCACAGCGCCCGCGCAAGGCGCAGGTAAAAAAAGCTGTACGAGCTCATTGAGCGGCTCACATCCAGGAGCAACAGTAAACGCGGGCGCACGCGACGGCGTTCCTTCCAGGCGAGCCGCAACGGCGTGCCGCCGCTTGCCACGCTCTGCCGTATGGTGCCCTGCAAGTCGAGCCGGCGTCCGTGATGAAAGCGCGCTTCTCGGCGCAGATGAAGGTGCTTCAGGCGCATGGCGAAGCGGCGCATCAGCGCTTCGATGTCGCGCGCGTGTTCTGCCTGATTCAACTCGCGAAAATCCATCGACGCCAGAGATTCCTCGCGGCTCGCCCCGTGTCTGGCGGTGTCGGTGTCTGCGTCGTCGCCGGCCACGCCGGGGCCGGCACCATCGGCATGTTCGCTTTCGTTCCCTTCGCGCATTCCACCGGGCGGCTCACGCCCCGCCGCGGCGCCAACGTTGCTATCCACGAATATTTTCTTGTTCGGCGGCAGGAAGTAGGCGTCGAACAGGCCATCGAAGCGCCGCCATTCGTCGCCACGGCCGCACAGTAGCGCCTTCAGGCTCCAGCGCAGGATCTGCTGGTCGAGAATCCCGGTCTGCACGCTTGTTTCAAGCACACGGACCGAATCCGCGCCGCCTGTGCCGTAGCCGTTGGCGTGCAGGAATCCGGCAAAGCCCGTAAGCCGCGCCCGCAAGATTGCGCCCGGGTCAGCAGCCGGGGAAGCCGCGGCGATCAACATGCCGCCGCAATGCGGGCGACGACTTCCCGGGTGAAACCGGCGCGGTCTTCGCGGGTCTTGACCAGGGCGCTCAAGGTTTCGAGGATGCGCTCCGCTCCGTCGTCGTCGATCACGGAAATTCCCATGCGCAGCAGAGCCGCCGTCCAGTCGAGGGTCTCCGCAATGCCCGGCTTTTTTTGCAGGTCCATGCGGCGCACGCTTTGCACGAACTCGACCACTTGGCGGGCCAATTGTCCCGCCGCCTGCGGCGCCTTGATCTCGACAATCGCCAGTTCCTTCGCGAAAACGGGATAGTCGATGTACTGGTATAGGCAGCGACGGCGCAGCGCGTCGGAGAGTTCGCGCGTGCCGTTGGAGGTAATGACGACCAGCGGCCGCGTAACGGCGAGCACGGTGCCAAGTTCCGGGATCGACATCTGGAAGTCAGACAGCAGTTCGAGCAGATAGGCTTCGAAAGCCTCGTCGGCGCGGTCGACTTCGTCGATCAGCAGCACCGGCGGCTCGGCACAACTGATCGCCTCGAGCAGCGGGCGTTTCAAGAGATAGCGCTCGGAGAAGATGTCCTGCTCCTTGACGGCAGCCGGCCGCTCGTCGTGCTCTAGCAGCTTGATCGCCAACAGTTGCCGCTGATAGTTCCATTCGTACATAGCGGCGTGCACATCGAGCCCTTCGTAACATTGCAGGCGGATGAGCCTGGCGCCGCGCACGGTGGCGAGCGCCTTGGCGATTTCTGTTTTTCCAACACCGGCGTCGCCTTCCACCAGCAACGGACGGCCGAGATCCATCATCAGCAGCAACGCCGCTGCGAGCGCAGGTTCAGCGACATAGCCGGCGCCTTCCAGCTGGAGCTGAAGTGCAACGACCTCATCCATGCGTTGGGTAGTCACGCTGTCTTCCTGGAGAACAAGCTGCGCAGCCAGTTCTTGAAAATCGTCCACACGAGCGCGAGGCCGTTCAGTTCCCCGGCGGCCGGTGGAGGCATTGTCACGGCAGCCGCCGGTGCGCTGCCGCCTGCTGCGATACGTTGCGCCTCAAGCGCGCCGACGTGGCCCGCGAAGTTGTGGGCAAACTGTTTCAGGATCTGGTCGGCGACCGTATTCATCATGCGTCCCCCGAAGGCGGCGGCCTTACCGCTCATCGACACTTCGGCTGTGCCCACCAGAGCGCAGAGACCTCCTTCGGCAGCGTCGATACGGGCAGTCAGATTCATGGAGGCACCGGAACTCCCGGTGCTATCGGTACCCTTGCCCAGAAGACGCAGTGTCCGGGCCGCCGCGTCGACATCCTTCATCTCGACCTCTCCCCTGAAGGACATCGTCGCCGGACCGACCTTTACCGTCACCGTTCCTTTGTAGCGGCCTGCGTCGAGGCCTTCGGTGATCTTCGCTCCGGGCATGCACCCGGCAACCGCTTCGAGGTCTTGCAGGAATTCCCAGGCGACCTGCGCCGAACACGGCATGGGGTACGTCTTGTCGATTTGGACGTTCATGCCGGATGTTCCATCGCACGTTCTATCTCTTGTCGATTCCGAGCGCCTTGCACTGCTGCCACACACGGTAGGCGGTGTGCGGCATGTCCATATGCGTTACCCCCAGATGCGCAAAGGCATCCACAACCGCGTTGGTGAAGCAGGGAATGCCGCCGACATGGGGCGATTCCGCCACGCCTTTGGCGCCGATCGGATGATGCGGCGACGGCGTGACTGTGTGATCGGTTTCCCAATGTGGAGTTTCCATGGTCGTCGGCAGGAAGTAATCCATGAAGCTGTTGCCGAGATGGTTGCCGTTCTCGTCGAACGGGATGGCCTGACCGAAGGCCACGGCAAAAGCTTCGGTAAGACCGCCATGGATCTGGCCTTCGATGATCATCGGGTTGATCCGCGTGCCGCAATCGTCGAGGGCATAGAAACGCCGGACCTTGGTTTCACCGGTAAATCGGTCGATATCCACGACGCAGACATACGCACCAAAAGGGAATGTCATGTTGGGCGGATCGTAATATTCCGTCGCATCCAGTCCCTTCTCCATGCCGTCCGGCAGATTGCTGGTGTGCGCCGCCATGGCGATTTCTTTCATGGTCTTGGTCTGCGCCGGGTTGCCCTTAACCTTGAATCGGTCAACCTCCCATTCCAGATCGCCTTCGCCCACCTCCAAAAGATGTGCCGCGATCTTTTGCGCCTTAGCGCGGATCTTGCGCGCGGCCACGGCGGCTGCGGCGCCCGCGACCGGCGTGGAACGCGATCCCCAGGTGCCCGCTCCGTAGGGGGCCTTGTCCGTATCGCCTTCCTCGATCTGAATCTCCTCCGAAGACAAGCCCAGCTCGGTGGCGATGATCTGGGCGTAGGTCGTAGCGTGTCCCTGGCCCTGGCTCATGGTGCCTAACCGGGCGATGGCGCTGCCGGTAGGATTGACGCGAATATCGCAACTGTCGAATAGTCCTATGCCGAGGATGTCGCAGACTTTGGTCGGTCCGGCGCCTACGATCTCGGTAAAGGTACAGATCCCGATCCCCATCAACTCGCCTTTGGCGCGCTTTGCAGTCTGTTCCTTGCGCAGGCCGTCGTAATCCACGGCCTTCAAGACCTTTTCCAGCGCCGCCTGATAGTTGCCGCTGTCGATGGTCCATCCCAGGCTCGTGTTGTACGGAAACTTGTCCGCCTTGATGAAGTTGCGCCTGCGGATCTCTGCCTTGTCCATGCCCAGCTTCTGCGCCAGGACATCGATCATGCGCTCGATCAGGTAAACCGCCTCGGTAACCCGCAGCGAACAGCGATAGGCCACACCGCCGGGCGCCTTGTTGGTATAGACCGCATCGACCCGGCAATAGGCCTTGGGAATGTCGTAAGAGCCTGTGCAGATGCTAAACAGACCGGCCGGCAACTTGGTTGCCGATACATGAGAATTGAACGCGCCGTGATCGGCGAGCGCTGTAAAGCGCAAGGCTTTAATACGACCGTCCTTGTCGGCCGCCAGTTCGCCGACGCCGTGATAGTCGCGGGCGAATCCGGTGGTGGAAATATTGTCGATGCGGGACTCGATCCACTTGATCGGCACCCCCGTCACGATCGACGCCACGATCGCTACGACATAACCCGGATAGATCGGGACCTTGTTGCCGAATCCGCCGCCGATGTCGCCGCCGATGATGCGGATCTTGCTCTCGGGAATGCCCGAAAGCATCGCGACCACGGTGCGCACCAGGTGCGGCGCCTGCGACGTAATGTAGACCGTCAACTGTCCCGTGACCTTGTCGAACGAGGCCACACAGCCGCAGGTCTCCATCGGACAGGGATGCACGCGCGGGTTCAGGATCTCTTCGCGGACGGTTACCGCCGCGCCAGCGAAGGCCGAATCCGTGGCGGCCTTGTCGCCCGCTTCCCAGGTGAAGATGTGGTTGGGATGAGTGCGCTTGCCGTGACCGACCTCGTCCTTGCCCGCGATATCTTCGCGAATGACCGGCGCGCCGGGAGCCATGGATTTGTGCGGATCGACGATTGCGGGCAACTCCTCGTAATCGACTTCCACCGCGTCCGCTCCATCCGCGGCGCTATAGCGATCGGCTGCGATCACCATCGCAACCTCCTGCATCTGGAAGCAGACTTTCTTGTCCGCCAACACTGCTTGTACGTCTCCGCCGAGCGTAGGCATCCAGTCCAGTTTTACCGGCTTAAGATCATCCGCGACCAGGACCGCCACGACTCCCGGCACGGCCAGGGCCTTGGCTTTGTTGATCGATTTGATGCGTGCATGGGCGTAGGGACTGCGCACCATGGCCCCGAACAGCATGCCCGGCAGCTTGATGTCATCGACGTAGGTTCCCTTGCCGCGGATGAAGCGGGCGTCCTCCTTGCGCAATCTGGAGCTACCCAGTCCCTGAAGCTTTTTCTCTCGCTCGAGCGTGTCCGTTGTAGCAGCCATGGCGATATCTCCCGCTAAGTTAGATGTGTGTCAGGTGCGCGCCGACGACATTTTCTTTGCCGCGTATTGCACCGCCTTGACGATGTTCTGGTAGCCCGTGCAGCGGCACAGGTTGCCTGCCATCCAGTAGCGAATCTCCTCTTCCGACGGGTTGGGGATTTCCTTGAGCAGCCGGTAGGCGCGCGTAATCATGCCGGGCGTGCAGTAGCCGCACTGCAGTCCGTGTTCCTGCGTGAATCCTTCCTGCAACGCGTGAAGTGCGCCCGCCTGCTCGAAACCCTCGATGGTGAGCACCTCGGCGTCCTGGCACTGCACCGTGAGTACCGTACAGGACTTCACCGACATGCCGTCGAGATCGACGGTGCACGCGCCGCAGTGCGAGGTCTCGCAGCCTATGTGCGGACCGGTATGCTGGAGTTTCTCGCGCAGGCTGTGGATGAGCAACTCGCGCGGCTCGACCAACACATCGACCTGCTTGCCGTTGAGTTTGAACGACACCGCTTGTTTTTTAGCCATGTTTTTTCTCCAGTCGAATGTCAGCGGGTAGCGCGCGCGCGTGCGGTGCGCAATGCCCGCTGTGTCATTTCGCCGGCCATGGCCGTCTTGTATTCCACGTCGCCGCGCTGATCAACGACCGGATCACAGATGCTCATCGCCAGCCTGCCAGCCTCTGCGATCGAAGCGTCATTCATGGCCTTTCCTCGCAGAGAATCCTCAGCCGCGCGCGCCCTCAGGACCGAAGCGCCGACATTAGTCAGCGCAATCGCGACTTCCTGGACAGTCTCGCCTTTCATGCGCAGCGTGACGGCGGCTGCGGCGGTGGCAAAATCGCCTACCTTGCGCTTGAGCTTGGAGTAGCAGTAACCCGTATTCGGCGCGGGGACGGGGATACGTATCTCGGTCATGATCTCCCCCGGCTTCAACAGCGTGGCGTAACTGCCGGTGAAAAAGCCGTCCGCGGGTACGACGCGCTCGCCTGTCGATGCCTTCAGAACAAAAGACGCGCCCAGCACCAGCATCAGCGCCGGATGGTCGTTGCCCGGATCACCATGGGCAATATCGCCGCCGATCGTTCCCTTGTAGCGCACCTGCGGATCGGAGATCAGGCGCGCGCCCTCGACCAGCAGTGGACACTTGTCCTGCAGCAATTTCGACCAGATGAGTTCGTTCTCCGTGGTCATTGCGCCGATGCGCAGCGTGCCGGTGTCCTCGCGTATGCCTTTGAGTTCGCGGATTCTGCTTAGATCGATCAGATGCGCGGGCTCTGCGAAGCGCAGTTTCATCATCGGCAACAGGCTATGGCCGCCGGCGAGTACCTTCGCCTCGTCGCCGAACTGCTTGAGCAAGCCGAGCGCGTCCGGAATGGTTTTCGGCGCGTGATAGTCGAATTCGCGTGGAATCATGGGTCTCTCCTCCCAGAGGTATGTTCTATTTGTATGGTAAATACTGGGCTGACGCACCGCAACAAAGCAAGGGCTGCTTGTGCCGACTGCCCCTCCTGCCCGCCGATTGCGGCGGCGATTACTACGAAAGGGTTGCTGGCGTAGTGCTTTTACTCGACGGCTTCCAGTGCAGGCAATTCGAAGCGCCAGCCGGTGCGTTGTGCAAGCGCATGCACATCCTCCACCGTGTCCAGGTCGGTGATGAAGCGGGTGTTGGTGGTTTCGTGTGCATGCACGATTTCGGGGTGGTGCTCGATCAGGTGGCGGCAAGCCAGGTTCATGCCGCTGGCAAGGATCTGCGCGTGAGCCACCTCGTCGAGCAGGATCGGGTTGCCCCATTGCCCATTCACAACCGGCACTACCACATGGCCCGCCGGTCGCTTCTTGAACACCCCGATCAGCTCGGTCAAATCACCTGCCGCTATTAACGGCTGGTCGGAGGGCACGATGAATATCGCATCGAAAGGTCCGCTGAGCGCAGCCAATCCTACCCGCACCGAGCTTTCCTGCCCCTGGGCGGGCGCTTCGTTGTGCGCCAGCGTCACCGAGAAGCTCCGCACCTGCTCCTCGACAGCATTGCGCGCGTGCCCCGTGACCACGACAACCTCGTCGACACCGGCGCCGCTGAGGGCGACCAGTTGCCGGCTTATCAGCGGCACTCCCTGAAGCCGTATCAGTGGCTTGGTCAC
The DNA here is from genome assembly GCA_035275265.1 of Burkholderiales bacterium. GTDB lineage: Bacteria > Pseudomonadota > Gammaproteobacteria > Burkholderiales > JACQAP01 > JACQAP01. The sequence continues at coordinate 9,047 of DATENC010000026.1, forward strand.
ACCGCCCATGCGCCGGCCTTCACCGGCAGCCAGTAGCACCGCGCCGATGCGCAACCTCGGGTAAAGCCCACCGCCTTGCTTGAGCAAACATCCCATAACCGTGTTTCCGTCAGTGTGTATCTAGTGAAGTCGCGTTCAAGCCGGTCAATCGGATGCGATCGGATGCGCGCGACCCGATCGAGCGATTGTACGCTGGCGCGAGATCCAGTGCCCTACATGCCGCCGAAGGCGAGCTGTCCTTTCCTTTTCTCTCCCATCGTCCCCCGCCCGTCGTCCCTCTTCCCTGCATTACTTGCTTCATGTACCAGCAGCATGCGCTTGCGCTCCAGGCCGCCGGCGTAACCGGTCAGCGAATTGTCGGCACCGATAACGCGATGGCAGGGAACGATGATTGAAATCGGGTTGCTGGCGTTAGCGTGGCCGACAGCGCGCGAAGCCTGTGGCCGGCCTATGCGACGCGCCAGCTCCGCGTAAGAGATGGTCTCGCCGAAGGGGATGCCGCGCAGTTCCCGCCACACACGCAACTGGAACTCAGTGCCTTGCGGCGCCAGCGGCAACTCGAATTCGGTCAAGCGGCCTTCGAAATAACGTTGCAATTGCGCTTTCACTTCCGCAAACGGGAAAGCATCATCATCCTCGATCCAGTCCGGCTGAGTCGCGGGACGATGCTTGTCGCTCTCAGTGTGCAGGCCGGCGAGCGACTGTCCGTCGGACATCAGCAGCAGTGGACCGACGGGACTTTCGAATGTCGTAAAAAAAATAGTCATGTCAGCGTTCTCCAGAGGTGCATTGCAGCGTAGCCACGCCACGGCCGCCATGCCTCGGCGCGTGTCAGTATCTTGCGTTCGTCCTCGGTACCCAGCGCCTTGCGAATGCCGAGGTCGGTGGCCGGAAACGCGTCCGGCCAGGCAAAAGCGCGCATCGCCAGGTATTGGGCAGTCCACTCGCCAATTCCCGGAATCTCCTTGATGCGCGACAGCGCCGCCCCCACATCGGCGCCGGGGTCGAGCAAGTTCGGGTTTCCAACCATCGCCCTGGCGACATTGCTAAGCGTGCGCGACCGCGCCGAAGTAACGCCGATTTTCGCGAGTGCAGCGGGTGCGGCGCGGGCAACCCGCTCGGCTGTGGGCATGAGCAGCCGCAATTCGGAAAAAGGCATGTCCACCGGCTCGCCGAAGGCTGTAGCGAAGCGACCGGCAAGGGTAGTCGCCGCCTTCACGCTGATCTGTTGTCCAAGCACCGCGCGCACCGCGACCTCGAAACCATCGAACGCGCCGGGCAGGCGCAACCCCGGTTGGCGCGCGGCGAGCTTGCCCAGGCGTAGTGCGATTCGTTGCGGTTCCGCGCCCAGGTCGAACAGCCGCCGCACCCTGGTCAGCACCGTAGGAATCGCACGCCCCAATTCAGGCGCAAGCTCAACCGTCAGCGCATGACGCTTGGTGCTCTGCCGCACGCGGATCCAGCCGGTGCACCCCCCCAGGCTCACCGTGCGCAGGTAGCTCGAATCTCTGATCGCCTCGACACCCCCGTACAACCTCTTCGACAGAAATTCCAGCAGGCAATCCCAGTCCAGCGGAGGCCTGTATGCCAGTTCGCAGACGAAGCGGCCGCTGGCTGCGGAAGCAGCACTGCGGCGGAATCCGGTCGGATTGAGGCGATAGTTGGTTTTGAAGGCGTCGTTGAAGCGCCTCAGGCTGGAGAAGCCGCTGGCGAAGGCAACTTCAGTCACCGGCAGTGAGGTGTCGGTGAGCAACAGCTTGGCGGTGAGCAGGCGTTGGGTTTCCAGCAGTTTGTTCGGCGATACTCCGAACTCGTCCTGGATCACGCGCCGCAGATGGCGGTCGCTGATGCCCATCTCGGCGGCCAGCGATGGTACATCCATCTCGTTCAGCGCGCCGTCCTCGATTCTCCGGCCCAGCGCCACCGCGAGCCGGTTGCGGGAATCGACGAGCGCGTTTCCGGGCGCGAGCTCCGGACGGCAGCGCAGGCAGGGGCGGTAACCCGCCTGTTCGGCCGCAGCGGCGTTCGGATAGAAAGTGCAGTTGCGGCGCAGAGGCCGCCGCGAATTGCAGATGAGCCGGCAGTAGATTCCGGTGGAGGAAACGCCTACGAACATGAGCCCGTCGAAGCGGGCATCGCGGCTAGCGAGCGCCTGGTAACAACTTTCCTGGTCGAGCTGCATGCGCGCATGATGCCCGCTCCCACGGCGCCGCGCTAGCCATTTTCGGACATGCAGTTCCGGTGAAGTCTAGAGCCAGGTAAAGGCTAATAGGGATGGTGAAAGGGAAAAGCAAACTCAAGGGAAATGCAGGGTGTTACGAGAAAGGAAAGGGTCGCCGTGCACAGAGTTCGCGTTTGACTTTCCTCGTCCCTCTTTCCTCTTCCCTATTTCTTAGTCCACTTCGATCGAAATGATCTTCGGAGACGATTGGTGGTGATGCACGACCAGGCGTTTGGCGTTCAGCCACACCGGAATTTCACCTGTGTCCATCAGGAACATTGGATCGGCAAATTCCGGGTTCATCACCGGCGGGGGCTCGCGGCGGCGGTCGCGCGTACCGTAGAAACGCAGCCAGTTCCCCAATGCCCAACTTACCTGCACCACGCCCATCACCAGAACGACGGCGCCATAAACGCCGATGATTTCGAGCAGCGCTTCCCAGCCACGGCGCATCACCAATTCCTCATAGACCACAACAAACCCGAGCCACCATGCCAGCAAGCTTGCAAGCGGCAACAAGAGATAGAGATAGAAACTCCAGAGCCCTGCCGTGAGCACACCGAAAATCGCACGTTTGCTCTTCGATTGGAGCTCGGGCCGATCGATGATGATGTCGCGAAAGTCAAAGGCGAGGTCATTCATGTCGTGTGGATACCTCTGTCGGGGCTGCGCCAGGTTGCACGCTTGCCGGTCCGGCGCACGAGGACCCGGGGCGTAGCGACAACGGTGGTGAGAACGTTGATGATCCAGAACGCGACCGGATACCAGATCATCCAGAAGTAATAGCGGAACAAGCCCTTTTCGTAGCGCGAGTCCATCAGCAGGCCGACCGCGACCTGCAGCATGCAGGTAATGCCGATCAGCACGCCGCTGAAACCAGGAAGCAGCGTCGGCACCTGCAACGCCTGCGGAACCTCGACCACCTTGCCCAGGCACCAAAGGATCACGGTAGTCGCCATGGTGTAGGCCCACATCATGCTGGCGAAGTACTCCAGGTAGATTGGCCACATGCGCCGCTCGCGCCAGTCATGCATCTTGCGGAAATGGCGGATGATCACCTGCGCGCCGCCCATGGCCCAGCGCAACCGCTGCCGCCACAGGCCGGAAAGAGTCTCCGGCATGAGGATCCAGCACAGCGCGCGCGGCTCGAAGCGCACATCCCATTTGGCGATTTCGAGTTTCCAGGTGACGTCGATGTCTTCGGTAAGCATGTCCTGGCTCCAATAGCCGGCCCGGTGCAACGCCATCTTTCGGAAGCCCGCGATCACGCCCGAAATGGTGAACAGCCGCCCGTACGTGCGCTGCGCGCGCTTGAGCAGGCCCGCAGTGGAGGAGAACTCGCCGACCTGGATGCGGCCGAACAGAGTGGAGCGGTTGCGGATGCGCGGGTTTCCGGTGACCGCGCCGACGCGCGCGCTCGACATGAAATGCCACATCATCCAGCGCGCCGCGTACGGGTCGAGCAGCGCGTCGGAATCGATGCAGATCAGATATTCGTTCGGGGTCAGCAACGCGCCGCTGGTGAGCGCCATGGCTTTGCCCTGGTTGGTGGCGTGGTGCACGACGCGCAGGCGCGGGTGTTTTATGGCGAGCGCATCGAGGAAGTCCCCGGTCCGGTCGCGGCTGCCATCGTTGATGGCGATCACCTCGAAGTCCGGATACTTCTGCTGCAGCACATATTCGATGGTTTCGACAATGATCTTTTCGTCGTTGAAGCACGGCACCAGGAAAGTCACACCCGGATACCTCTCCAGCTCCGGCGGCTCATCGACCCTTCCCTGCTTAACTTCATAGTGGAAGAAGTAGTAGAGCGCGCCGATCATCCAGTTGTAAGCCATGAACAGCGGGTAGTAGAACGCGAACCCGAATAAGATAGTTCCGATGGCGCCGAAGGAATCGGTATCGGACATCAGTCGCTCCGCGGAAAACTCTGCAGCGAAATCGCCGGCTTGATACCGGCAAGCCCGGGATGATCGGTGAGGAAATCGTCCGGGTAATAGCCGAAGTTGATCGCTCCCAGACGTTGCAGGCGGTTCATCTGCTTGGCGAGCGTACGCGTGGGCACGCGCTGCCGCGTGTTCCAGTCCATGCTCTGCAATTCGAATACCGTCTTTCTCAGCGCGCCCGGCTCGGCGGAGACCTTGCGCACCAGCGCATCGAGCCACGCGTCGGGTTTCGCCGCGCCTTCCATCAACGGCATCGCCATCACCGCGGTATAGTCATAGGCAGCGAGGAAATCCGGTAGCGACTGCGCGAACGATGCCTCCGATCCAGGCTCCAGCACCGGGCGGGCGTAGAGATTGCGCGCAGTCTTGATAGCGCCCCTGTGATCGCGGACGCGCTCGGCGAGATCGCCGGTAAACTCGATCAGCGCGCGGGTCTTCAGTTCGGTCCAGTGCTGCAGCAGTTGCGGATCGGACCGGATTGCCTCGACCGAAGCCGGCAGGCCCCATTCCTGGTAGGCCTGGAGCGCCGACGGGCTTGCGTCTTCGAAATCGTCGAGCACGGCATCATCGTGGAATAGCAAGCCGTCGAAGGTCGCGTGGCGCGCGAGGTCTTCGTAAATCTCGCCGATCACGCGCTGCGAATCAGCGCTGAACGGAGACAGGCGCCGGTAGCGCGGGTGCGCCGACGCGGAATCGGCATCGGCGGAATGCACCGTGAGCATGGCGGCGGAATTGGTGGATGGCAGCTCGAACGCGAGCACCGGCATCCAGGCGTACACCTTCACGAAGGCGCGCGAAGAAAGCTGCCACGCCACATAGGAAAACAGGTCGGCACGCAGCGGCATATGGCGGTTCGGGAAATACATCGCTTCCGCCTGGCCGTTGCCGTCGCCGTCAGCGAATGCCTGCAGATACACGGTCGTGACGCGCAGCGCGAGCATGCGATCTAGCAGGCTGTCGATGTTCGCCTGCTGCTGCCGAGGGTTTGCGTCGTAGACGTAGTCGAGGTCCACGTGCGCGACCCGTTCCGGTAGCGGGTCGGGGTCTTTGGAGACCATCGAGACGAAATCGCGCAACGGCGGGTTACGGGTCAACTGGTCGCGGCGCACGCGGCTCAAATCGTCATTGAGATTGTTGGCACCGTCCGCCAGACTCATGGTGACCGGCATGCCGATTTCGCGCGCGACTGCGATGGCCTGCATGCTGTCGCGCCCGAACGGCCACACCATCACCCGGGGCCGGCGCCCCGTTTTCGATTCGATCAACTTGGAGTTGCGGGCGAGGTCGGCGCGCAGCCGCGCCAAGTGAGCAGGCTCGTCCTCGTAGGTATTGTTTGCTGCGTCGTAGCTATACGCAATGACCGCGGGAACCAGACTGCCCTGAGGGTTGGCGGGAATGCCGCGGTGCAGGTCGTATGTATGCGAGGCTATTTCGACCAGCCCCGAGTCGGCCATTTCCCTGATCTGTTCCCAGGACAGGAAGCGTTCGCGCGCAACCCGTTTGCCGTCGTACTCTACGGTCTCGCCCGGAGCCGCATCCAGCCAGCGGCCGGAAAGCGCGACGATGGCGGGATACTTGAACAGCTTCAGCAGCGGAAACACCCGCGTGTAAACGCTTCGATAGCCGTCATCGAAAGTCAGAACCACCGCTTTCTCCGGCAGCGCACGCCGCCCTTCCTTTGCGGCTATCACGTCGTCCAGACTCACTACGCGATAACCGTTGTCCTTCATCCACGCGAATTGCGCCACCAATTGCGCGCTGTCCACAGCGTAGGGGTCGGGATTCACCCGCACGTCTTCCTGCACGTCGTGATAACACAGCACGCGATACGACAGCGCGTTTTCGGCGGCCTGCGCTGCCGTGCCGATCAGGTACATTCCCATCGCACCGGCCGCGAACCTGAGCGCGACGAGCATGAACGGGAGCGTGCGGAGGCTCATTCTAGAATCTCCAATTCAGCGACAGGTCGAAGTGGTTTGCATATTCGCGCACCCCGTCGTAGGGGTGGAAGCCGCGCTGTGCGCCGTAACGCAGGCCCAGGCGGTTGTCGAGGCTCCACTCCTGTTCGTAACGGATCGCGCCCACCTCGCCCGTTCCGAAGTCCTGCTGCCGGTAAGTTCCCAACGCGAGAAAAAGCCTATGGACGAAGTTGCGGTCGTAGCGGCGCCATAGGCGCTGCTCGCCGATCAGCGTCAGGTCCAGGCCGATATCCTCTTCCGGATTGAAGTAATTGACGTTCACAGCCGAATTGGTCGAGGCATAGAGCGCGGCTGCGCCATCGACCTTCCACACCGGTCCCGTGAGGAAGCGCTGGAATGCGGAGCCGGTCACGATGTTGCGACGGTTGCCGTCGCTGAAATCGATGGTCTGATAGCCTGCGCCAAAACTGCGCGATTCGTGCGCGCGCCAAGTGACGCCGGCGCGCAGCGACTTGCCGCGTACATCGGTCAGCCTTGCCTCCAGCGGAATGTCGTTGCTCGATGAGTCCACGGCGCCCTCGAAGCTCCAGTGATCGTCCAGCGACCACAATCCTTCGAGCGACAGGCCGATGTCGGAGTCGGCGTCGTAACTGTCGCTGAGCTCCGCGGCCAGGCGCAGGTCACGCACGCGGTATTCCGCGCCGGCACCGAGGCGGCGGCGATAACCCTTGCCTTCGTCAAAAGTCGCACTGGCTTCGAACTGATGCAGGAACGCGCGCCAGTCCCGCTTGATCGGTTGCGAGTACAGTCGCGTTTCGAAGGCATGTTCCTTGGTGCCCAGCGGTCCCGCGCCGCCGCTGGACTCGCCGGTGCCGGCATCGACTTGCAGCTCGCGCATGTTGTGAATACTCCACTGGCGCGCCGTCCGCTGCACCTGCCTGTCCTCGGGATACGCCGCTTCCAAGGCGGCGACTTCGCGGCCCGCGGGCGCCCAATCCTGAAGCTCGCGCAAAGTGTTCGCGTAGCCGATGCGGCTGTCGCGATGCGCCGGCTCCACCGCAAGGATCCACAGATGCTCCTCCTCCGCTCTGCGCGGCCAGCCGCGCGCGCCGTAAATCACGGCAAGCTTGTCGCGCACTTCCATGTTGTACGGAGCAAGCCGGCCCAGATCCTCGAGACGCTGTTGCGCCTCGCCGAGGTAATCCTGGTAGCCGCGTGCCGCCGCGGCAGTGGCCGCCGCGCTGGTGTAGTCCGGGTTATCGGCAATGGTGAGGGGGCTGAAGGCGGAGATACGTTGTGGCGTGGCGGCGACCACGCGGTCGATCTGATCGAGTGCTTCCCGGTGCTGTTCGCCGTCCGAGTAGGCGTAGAACAACTGCACCTGCGCGGCGAAATTGTCGCTGGTCTGCTGTAACGCACGCAGGTAAAGGTCACGAGCCTTTTCGGGCTGCTCGAGGTAAAGATAGGCATCGGCGGCGGCGATCTGCGCGTAAGCGGGAACTTCGACGCCGTCGGCGACGAGACTTTCGTGAAGCGCCACTGCGTCGCGCATGCGTGCACGGTTGCGCAGCGCTTCGATGCGGTCGAACTGCAGTCGCCGCACGGCCGCGCTGTCCTTGTTTGAAGACTGCAGTTCCCCCAGGAGCCGCTCGTTCTCGGCCAGCGCGATGTCGGTGTTGCTGAAGCGGTCCGGCGCGGACTGGTCGGCGGCCGCACCCCAGCGCGTGGTCAGCGCCGCCCGATCGCTCTTCAATCCGAGCAGTTCATCCTCGCTCAGCACTCCCGGAGACTGCTGCGCCAGTTCCAGGGCGCGATGCGGTGCGCCGATCCGCGCCACGCTGAAAATCCGGTTGCGGAGCGCGGCGCGATTCGCCGGGTCGAGTACCAGGATGCGCTCGTAGACCAGCAGCGCATGGAGCGAATCGCGCCTTGCCTGTAAGGCCTCCGCGTAGGCTTCGAGCAGCGGGATTTCCTGCCACATCGAGCGCGTTCGCGCCTCCAGCAGGGCGACGGCATCATCCGGCCTGCGGTCGTCGATTAGCGCATACGCCAGACCGGACACGATATCGGTGCGATCGGGTGCCCGCTTGATGGCCGCTTGATAAAGTTCGACTGCAAGGCCAAAGCGCTTCTGGTTGCTTGCTGCACGACCAGCCCGACCGAGCACGGAAACCGGTGCGGAAGCCAGGTCGATTTTCGGAACGGATTCGACCAGTTCGGCATCGCGCCCGGCTTCGCCGAGCGCGGTGAGGTAGTCGTAGAGGAAACGCTTGTTGCCCGGGTTTCGGTCGGAACGGTCCTTGAGGCGCTGGATCTGCTGCGAGGTGGAATCGTTCGGGGGAGGTGGGGCTTGCGATGGCGGATTCTCTGCCAGCGCCGTCAGGGGCGATACGGCCGCCAGGAAGGCGGCGATGAGTGCGATGGGTTGAGGCCGAATCAGCTCGGCCCCTCTTCTACTCTAATTTTCATCGACCGTCGCGCGTTACCTCACAGTGGTGTCCAGCGCCAGCCTGTCTCAGCCGCATGCGTCTTTTGCGCATTGTCCCCCGAGAACCTGCAAAAACTCGCGCGATTCTACGTCAACTTCCCCAACCGAGGGAAAATTTGGATCACCGGCTTGTTGTCGCCAAATCACGACACCTGAGAGCAGCAAAGGGTGAAGGGTGAAGGGTCAAGGCGGCGGCCGTCGCTCTCTTCGGCGGGGAGTGCAGGGCAACTTGACTGCGCCCCGATGGAAGCCCGGCCGATCCTTTCCAATGTCATGCTGGAAGCGGACGGTTTCAATTCTTGGGGATGAGGGCGTCGTGGATCGGTCTTACCCAGCCGTCGGTCTTCATGTCGAAGACGGCGAAATCGGGGTCAAACTGCCAGTAGGTCCAAGCCCAACTCAGAGCCTCGGCTTCGCGGGCTGCGGCGCCGGTGTATGCGGCGCGCGAGGCCATATCGCCCTTGTCGTAGGCGCCGAACTCGCCCAACAGGATCGGCCTGTCGTGCGCCTTGGCCCAGCGTTGTACGAGGGCGAAATCGCGCTTCATTCGCAGGCGCTCGGCGGGCGTTCCCCAAGTGACGCCGACTTTTTGCATGTTCGACATCCATGGGGCTCCCTGATGGGTGAACTCCATGGGCAGATAATAGTGGACCGTGACGATGATGTGCCGGTCTGCCGTAGGCAGTTCGAGGGCATCCAAGTGTTCGATATTGTTCCAGGCGGCCGGTCCGATGATCACGTTTCGGGTGGGGTTGGTCTTGCGAATCACGTCCAGGGCCTCGACCAGCCACCTGTTCCAGACCGCGTCGGTTAGTTGTCCATTCGGTTCGTTGAGGATCTCGAACACCACGGCGTCGTCGGCATCCTTGAAATGGTGGCCGATCTGCCGCCAGAACGCCATCAGGCGAGGCTTGCAGGCGTCCGCCTTGTCACCGCACGTGCTGAAATCGTGCTCGTCGAGGATCACGGTCAGCTTCTGGGCGAGGGCGGCCGCTACCACCTTGTCCAGAGTGGCCAGCCAGGCCGGATTGAGCCGGTTTTCCGAGTCCATGTGTTCGAAGGCGTGCAGATTGACGCGGACGGTGTCGAAACCGCCCTGCTTGATTTGCGCCAGGTGATCCAGCCGGAAGCGGACCTTCACGGAATCGCGCCATATCGGGTCGTACCCAAGGATATTGACGCCACGGGCCATGGCCTTTACCTGCGCGCGCGGCGTGACCTCCGCCGTCGCCTTACCAACTGTCGGTACCAGGGACAGCAATGCAATCAGCGCGCACGCGGCTCGAACCATGGCATCTCCTCTTTTTGGTCGCCTTGATCAGACATTGTCCCGGCAACTTGGTTTGGTTCCGGCGCCACGACGCTACACTTGCATTTGTGTCCAACCCCCCACGCAAGATCATTCACCTCGACATGGACGCGTTCTATGCGTCGGTCGAACAACGCGAGGACCCGTCTTTACGCGGCAAACCCGTTGCCGTGGGCGGCTCCCCTCAGTCGCGTGGCGTGGTTGTCGCCTGTAGTTACGAAGCGCGCAAGTTCGGCGTGCACTCCGCGTTGCCCATGGCGCGCGCGGTGCGGCAGTGCCCCGATCTTGTGATCGTGCGGCCCAATTTTTCGCTGTATCGCGAGGTATCGCGGCAAGTAATGAGCATTTTGCGCTCCGTCACTTCATTGGTTGAGCCTTTGTCGCTGGACGAGGCTTACCTGGACGTCACCGAGAACCTTCTCAACGAATCCCTTGCGATGGAAGTTGCCAAACACTTGAAGGCGTGCATTCGCGATGAATTATCGCTCACCGCCTCGGCCGGCGTTGCGCCGAACAAGTTCCTGGCCAAGATAGCCTCCGGATGGAAGAAACCCGACGGCCTGACGGTGATCGCGCCCGAGCGTGTCGAATCGTTTCTGCAGAAACTGCCGGTGGAAGCCTTGTGGGGCGTGGGGCCGGTGACTGCGAAAAAACTGCACGCGATCGGTGTGGTGAGGCTGGTGGACGTGCGTGCCGCCGATCGAACGTTGCTGGCGCAGACCGTTGGAAGCCTCGCTGAGTGGTTGCTGCGGCTGTCCCATGGGGACGATCCGCGCAAGGTGACGCCCGATCGGCCCTGGAAGTCGATTTCTGCGGAGGATACCTATGCAAGCGATTTGGAAGACGTGAGGGAAATGCACGCCGAAATCGATAGGCTGGCTCGAAGGGTGGCGGATTCTTTGGAAAGGAAGGGACTGCTGGCACGGACGGCAACGATCAAGGTGCGCTACGCGAACTTCACCACGGTCACACGCAGCCATACCGAAGAGCCGGCGACTCGGGATGCAGAGAGAATCGTTGAGCGCGCGCTGATGTTGCTCGAGCGCACCGACGCAGGCAAGCGCCCGGTGCGGCTGTTGGGCGTGGGGGTGCACGGTCTTTGCGGCGCCGACACGGCTCGCACCATCCCCGAGCCATTGCGACTGCAGGACGACCTCGTGCTGTGAATTCCTTCGTCGATAACGATCTATGCCAACCGCGCCCGCGTACACACACGGTCGAACCGGCGCATCACGGCGCGCTGAACCTCGTGATCCCATCACGGGCCAGCATGTATAGCGCGCCGTCGCTTCCGGTCAGCAGATCCACCGGCTCGCCCAGGACGTTCGCGAACGCATAGGTGGCATTGTTGATCCAGTCGAACCGGCCAATGAAGCGGCCCACGAAGTCCGCGAAGTAATAGCTGTTGCGGTACCCGACAGGGAACGGCCCCGCATCCGGGTAGAAGCTCCCGCCCGCAATCGCGAAGCCCACGAAGAAACCACCGGGGCCCGACCCGGCTGGCGACGTCGCGCTGTGCTTGTAGGTGAACAACGGGCCGGTGACGCCACCGCCCACGTTGTCCGGCCCCTCTGAAGCCGGCCAGCCGTAGTTCGCGCCAGGCGCGCCCAGATTGATTTCCTCCCAGGTGTTTTGCCCCACGTCGTTGATGTGGATGCGGCCGGTACCCGGCTGCACCGCGAACGTGAACGGGTTGCGCAAGCCAGAGGCCCAGACCGCACACCTCTGAACACCCGCCGTCGTGCAGATCGGGTTGTCGTTCGGAATGGTGCCGTCGTCGTTGAAGCGCAGCATCTTGCCGAGCACGCTGTTCGGGTTCTGCGAGTTTGCGCCGTTGGCGTTATCGCCAACCGCCACGTAGAGCTTGCCATCAAGGCCAAAGTGCATGGCGCCGCCATTGTGATTGGTGGCGCCCGACAGCGTGGGCAGTTCGACCAGCTTCTCCTCGTTGCTCGCCACATTGCCGGTCGCGGTAAACCGGCTTATGCGGTTATGAGTGGTGGTTTCCGTGCTCGTGTAGTACACGTAGACGAACCCGTTGTTGGCAAAGTTCGGATGTAGCGCCACGCCGAGCAAGCCACGTTCCCCGTTCGGGTCGACCGTGACGCTGAGCATGGTGCCAAGCAGGACGCCGTTCTGGACACCGGGCTGAATGACGCGCAATGCGCCACCCTGCTGGGCAACAAACAAGCGGCCATCCGGTGCCTGCGCAAAGGCCGTGGCACTGTTCAGGCCGGTGATCCATACCTCGTTGCGGGTAAAGCCGGCGGGTTGCGTGCGGTTGCCTCCGAAGCTGACGATTGCTGTCGTCCAGGCCGACTGGTTGCCCGCCGCATCGCGCGCGCGTACACGCAAGACATGCTGGCCCGACGCATAAACGTTGGTGTTGACGCTTACCGAATAAGGTGCAGCGGTCTGCGCCGCACCAGCGGATATGCCGTCGACCTGAAACTCGACGCTGCTCACGCCGAAGTTGTCGGTCGCGTTGGCGTTGAACACCAGCGTGCCGGTGATGCCGCTGGTGAAGTTGGCTGGCGCGGTGATGGTTACGGTCGGCGGCAACGTGTCTGCGGCGGCCGGGTTGATCGTGACGCCGATTGCTGCGCTTGTAGCGACGGCGCCGATGTCGTCGGTGGCGCGCGCGGTCAGGCTGTGCGGCCCAGTGGTCGTCGGCGTCCAGGACCCACTGTAGGGCGAGGTGGTGTCCTCGCCGATCCCGATCGCGCCGTCGAAGAATTCGACCTTGGTCACGCTGCCGTCGCTGTCGGCCGCTGTCGCACTCAGCGTGATCGGCGTACCTACCGTGCCGCTAGCGCCGTTGGCCGGTGCTGTCAGCGAAACGGTCGGCGCCTGATTGTTGACGGGACCGGTATCGGTGAAAGTGGCCGTGTAGGTTGTATTGGCCGGCGGCGTTGAGATCGTGTGGCTGGCCGTCATGCCGTCGCTCCAGTTGCTGAAGCTGTAGCGGCGGCCGTTGGCATTCTGGTTGGCAGCGCCGATGTCGCGTTCGATCCCGACCACGCCGGTCAGTGTGATGGGTGTGGTTACGGGTTGGCCATCGAGCGTCAACGCCAGGCCGGCCGGCACAGTCGCGAGCGTGATCTGCGACTTCTGCGGCTGGATGTCGCGCGTCACTTCGTTCGTGAGGCCGGCACTGTCGGTAGCGCGAAGGTGGAACCGATAGAAGATGTTGCTCGACGTTTCGCCGCGTGTCGGAATCGAAACGCTGCCGCTGTTGCCCACGGTTTCGGGATGAAACGGATGCGTGTGCGTATCGTGGTGCAGTTCGGCCCACCAGGCGAGCCGAGCCGCCGCCAGGCTTCCGTCTTCCAGATCGCTTCCACTGCCGCTGAAGTTCACGGTGTCGCCCGCCCTGAACGTCGCTCCCGCGAGCGGCGTGACAATGCTGGCCACCGGCGCCCGATTCGTTGTGGACGTCATGTCACCGCTACCGCCGTCACAACCTGCGACCAGCAGCGCCAAGATGAAACTGGCAATCCACGATTTCGAGCGGATCATGGTTGCGTAACCCCCGCGTTCAGCAACACAGACACTCTAGCATTGCGGCAGCGTGCAGCGTACGCAAATAGCAGAGGAAATCTGTCTCTGAATAACGACACAGGACGTACACATCTCAGCAAGGATGCAACGCGCATGTTGATTATCGGCGTAGCGCTCGCCGCTTCCGCGACGCGGATTACCCAACAGACTCCGTGCAGGGCGTGAAATGGGGAAACCGTATGCCGATGCGCACCGCGACTGAGAAGGCAGTCACGCCGCTCTCTTCTTGATGCGAGTAACCGCGTCACGAGCCTTTTGTAACCAGCGTTTGGCCCACAGAAATTCTGTCGCAAGAATGGAAAGACCGATGGGAATGACTATGAACGCTGGTCCCGGTAAAACGATCAGCGCAATCCCGATAAGAGTCACGGTCCCGCCAATGACCCCGATAACAATACGTTTGCCGACACGAAGATCCGGAGCGTTCCGGAGCCACGACTTCCATTCAAGTTGCTTGTGCTTCATCGAATCCGCTGGATATGTGACTATGATTGCTGCTGATCGGGCCGGGATTCCCGTATCGATCATCAGATCGCGCTTTCAGTCAGTTGGTTCCAGTTCACTGATAGAAATAGCCTGCTCCGCATGTCGGAGAGTCGGAATGTATTTCCTCAGCGCTTGCGCGCGACCAGGCAGAAGAGCGCGATCAATCCCTCGTGATCGCGCGGCACGGCCCGCATGATCGAGTCCTCGTTCTGTTCGGGCGGGCGGCCAAGCACATAGTCGCGCAGAAGGTCGTCGCTCTCTGGCAAAAGCTCGGCGCATTGCACGTCAACCAGCCCGGTTTTCTCCCAGTGCAGTTTCCACCACTCCACGCTGTGCACGTACGACCAGTGCTTCGCATACTGGGGGCGCAAGAATTCAGGTGCGTCCTCGATGGACCTCAGCTCGCGCGTGAAGGCGATGTCCACCACGCCAATGAACCCGCCGGGCTTGATGAACTGGGTGAGATAGCCCAGGTAGCGCTCGTCCGTGCCGAAGTAGAGGATGGCGTCGATGGCGACCACGGCGTCGAAGAACTCCTTGGCGAATGGCAGGCTATGCGCATCCACCCGCAAGGGAAATACACTCGCCTCGCACTCCATCTCGATCGCGCGCTTGCGGTTCTCAGTCGGGGATGTAGCGCCATCCGCGGCCCAGGCCTCAATCCCGAATTCGCGCGCCAGGAAAATTGAGCTCGTGGCCTTGCCGCAGCCGAGATCCAGGACACGCGTCCCGGCGCTGAACGGAAGGCGGCGCGCCAGGCTTTCCACCTGACACAGGGCATTCTCGCCGAGCGCGTTGTCGCGAATCCATTTGGGGTCGTATTTCGCCGTGAGGGGGAATGCGCTCGGCGAGACCACAGGTCGATTCACAGATTCTGCTCCTCGTGCCGACCGACTTTCTCTGCGCAAGCCCGTTCGCCGCCGGCGAGACAGCCATTCAGCGCCTTGAGCAGGTTCTGGAACTGCGGATCCTCGCTCAGCAGCTGCCGCGCCACGGCGCGCAGCTTGTCGATGGTCTCCCGGGGAAGCACGAAAGTGGTCGGAAGATTCTTGAACCAGGTCCGCTCCTCGCGTGACGCGATGTATTCAAAGGCCACCTGGACCGGATAGAGGTCGACCTTGTGCGGCGACGGGAGTTTGAGCGCGCATTGCTCGCCCTTGCTGGCCGAGAGTTTGTTGCAGCCTTCCACCAGGACAGCGTCCGTGTTGAACTCAGTCATGGTCTTGCCGAGCAGCTCAACGGTATCGAACGAGTAGTTGTCCAGCGGCACTGTAGCCGCAGTGGTTAGCGTGTCAATGAGGCCGGGAACGGTTGCGTGCTGGTCGCGGTCGGTCTCCGGTTCGGTGGCGGCATTCACCACGATCACGACCAGCTTGTTCACCCTTTGCTTGTTCATCATCTGCAGCACGCTCCACGGATGGTTCGTGGAAGCGATTGCCTCGAGCGGCCCGCGCAGGCCGATGTTGTCGGCCACGCCGCCGTCCGTGAGATGGACGTAAGGCCGCGCCGGCCCTTCCGCGGCAAGCGACAGTCGGTTTTCCGCGCGCGCGGTGCGGCGAGGATTGACACGCGAGGCGTGGTCTTCCGCGGCGATCTGCACCCATGCCGGCTGGCGATACTGGCAGGTGCCGGCATAGTTGCGGAAGGTGAGTGCGGTCAATCCTCCCGGGAAGGCGGACGACGAAGCTGCCGCGCGCGCGAGCGAGACGCCCGCGAGATCCGAACACATCAGATCGAACTGGTCCTGGATAAATGGAAACGGCGTGCCGGTGGTCATGTCGGTGGCATTAAGGATCACGAACGGCCGCCGGTTGCGCGCGATCACATCGGCGTAGGTCCCGCCCTGGAAGACTTCGCGGTGATAGAACTCCGCGGCAAGGTCGCTGCGCCCGAAGGTCGGCGCGGCGAGCTTCAGCCAATTTGCGGGCGAAAACGCACGATTGACGAGACTGTTCTGGACCGGCTGGTAGAGGAACCGCTCCGGGAATTCGTCGAAGATCTGCGGCCCGCGCAGCGCGTAGTACGCTGCCGGAAAGCTGCCGCCGGAGATCGACGAAATCACATCGACCTCGTCGAGCAGCGCCGTCCTGCGGCCTTGCCACTCGATAGTGGTGTCGCGCAGCGCCTCGAGCACACCGTAAGCCAACGCCGCGGCACGCGTTCCGCCGCCGGAAAACGTCACGATCACGAACAGTTCGTCGCTGTTGGGCCCCCTTTCGAGTCGCTCAAAGCGGTAGCCGGCCTCCGGCGTGTACTTCGCCAGCGGTGGATTCGCTGGTGTGTACGAGGCGCACGATGCGACCAGCAGCAGGCAGGCTGGTAATACCAGCCGCGCTGTCTGTGACGCGTACCTCATTCGGTATCCTTGCGGTGGAACGGAATCTCCATGGGCTCGAGTACCGTGGTGTCATGCACCTTTACCTTCCGCGATGCGGGCCGGAAGTTCGCGACGTTGCCAAGCTCGAACACGTGCGTGCCCGCCTCGATCCGGAGGATTTCGTTGGTATAACCGTTTTCCTCGTCATCGACGTAGACCAGGCGCCGCGTTGGAAATGTGACCTTCACATATTCCATATCTCCCCCAATCCGGCACTGCCCCATCCCAACAATTGCATGCGACACGAAGTCGTCTGGCGCAGCATCGCAATTCGAAAGCTGTGCGGATACGGGGCGTTCATTCGATACTACGCCTACTGCCGCCCCGCCGTTATGTCAAGCGTGAGAACCTCCCTATCGGTTGCGCACCCAAAAAAAAGTAACGGGCACCCGCGGCACC
The DNA here is from genome assembly GCA_035275265.1 of Burkholderiales bacterium. Classification (GTDB taxonomy): domain Bacteria; phylum Pseudomonadota; class Gammaproteobacteria; order Burkholderiales; family JACQAP01; genus JACQAP01. The sequence continues at coordinate 25,753 of DATENC010000026.1, forward strand.
CGCTACTCTTCAACACTTTCTTTGCAGTCGGGTTTCGAGTTTACATCTGGCCGAATTTCTTTTTGGCCGATTCGATGCACTTCGTTTTCTCGTTCCCACTCAGCGATTCGCATTTTTTCAGCGCGGCGAGATATTCCTGTTCCTTCGCCGTGACGTCGCCGGTCTGCCCCGCCGGCTGAGCCTGTGTGTCTGGCTGCTGCGTCGCCGGTTGCGCATCCTGTTGCGTGGACGGCGAGCCCTCTTGCGGCGTGTTTGGCTTATTCGCCGCGTCCTGAGCAACGGCGAATCCGTTCATCGCCAGCACCATCATGCCGGCGGTCAATGCAGATAACATTCTGTTCATCGCGAATTTCCTTTCATTTCGTGAGAGAAACAAATGAGGTAAACGACAATCCGCCTGAACGGGACTAAATGGTCATGCCGCGGCTAAGGTTGTCGCGCCCTGTTGAAACCGACCGTAGAGGCCGGTTCGAGGATTAGTCAAACTCTCGACAACTTCAGTTCAGGAAACAACGTCCGCCGATCGGCCTATGGCCTTATCCCGCGCGGCCGCGCAACACATCAGTCCGGGCACGCGCCGCCGGTTTCGGCCCAAGCCATGACGATGTGATTGAACTCTGACTTGGGCATGGGTACCGGTTCGCGCGGTTTTCCGTAAACGTCGATTCCCGGCTCCCATCCCCACGCCACCAGTTTGTCATCAGTCAGGTGTTCCACCGTAGCCTGCAGGTTGCGATTTCCGTTCTTGCTTCGGTCGGTCAGAGCACGACAAAGTTGCCCCGGGGACTTGCCTTCCCACGCCATCGAAGCGGGCGCCATATGCCAATTGGGTGCACCGGGTACCCCGCCCGGATCATAGTTGTCATCGGTATGGCACGCCGCACACGACAGGCCCAGCGGTCCTCGATCGTGCGGTCCTCGGGTAATAGGCGGGTTATGAACATGCTGGTCGAGCCCCTGTTTGGGTGTGTCGTCACGCGGATGGCAATTGACGCATCGCGGATGGCTCAGCACCGTGTGTATCAGCATGTAAAGCCGAACGCTTTCGGCAGTCGAATTGGTCCGCGCATTCATGGCGGGTTGGTCGTCAGGCGTCTGCGCGAGCGCCACGCATGCAACAGTTGTTAGTGCGGATAGAGGCAGGAGAAGTCTTGGTGCGAAGCGGAATTTGGTCACGGCGTGCTCCGGAACGGTGATTCGATTAGGAGTATCGGGACGCCCGCGCACTTACTTCGGCCGAGGCTGTTTCTTGCGCACGATGGGCTTTGGAGGCGGCCCGTCTTGAATCACGCATTTCTCCGGATCTGCGTCGCGACGCGCGCAGTACGCGGGGTCGGGCGGGACAGGCTTGGTTGCTTCCTCGGCGGCGGCAACGCCGGCGAAAGTTACGAGGCAAAACGTCAGAAGGGTCGTGGGCATCTTCATGCCCATAGAGACCGGGGGCAACGCTCAATGTTCCCGGACAAATGGGTCCCGAGCCGATTGGATCGGAGGCCGAACCTATCGCCAGTCAGAGCGGCGAAAGGCGGGTGCTAGAATCCGGCCTCGTCTTCCTGGGGCGGGAGCGATGACGCCCGACCGATCATCGTAGAGAAGAGTCCAACTATGACGGTTAGCAAGAGTATGGCGACATCGGCCGCGTTGATGTGGACGCTGCCCGCATACTCCGCGGTCGGCGAGCCACCGGTATTTTTCGGGATTCCGGTTGATTTCCTGCTTTTCGCCGTGACACTGCTTGGCGTGGCGGTGTTTCATCATCACACGCTGCGCGTCGCGCTGACCGGTCTGGCTGCGATCGTGGCGCACCAATTTCTATTTGCAGAGTTTCCCACTGGACCCGGAGTCCACGGTTTCGTCACCCATCTGGCGCACGAGTGGGTAATTCTCGCCAACCTGTTCCTGTTGCTCGTCGGATTCGCATTGTTGTCGCGGCACTTCGAGGAAAGTCATGTGCCGGCAGTGCTGCCGAAATTCCTGCCCGACGATTGGAAGGGCGGATTCATGCTGCTCGCCATGATTTTTGTGCTGTCGTCGTTTCTGGACAATATTGCCGCAGCGATCATAGGCGGCACGATCGCGGCGACGGTGTTCAGGCACAAGGTGCATGTCGGCTACCTTGCGGCCATTGTCGCTGCTTCGAATGCAGGTGGCTCCGGCAGCGTGGTGGGCGATACCACGACCACCATGATGTGGATCGCTGGCGTGAGCCCGCTCGATGTGTTCGAAGCCTATATTGGGGCGTTCATCGCCTTGTTCATATTCGGCATTCCGGCCGCTATCCAGCAGCATCGCTACTCTCCTATCTGGAAAGACCCGCCGCGCGGCACGCTCGTCGATTGGAGCCGGGTCTTCATTGTGGCACTGATACTAATTGCCGCGATCGTCGTAAACGTAGTTATCAACACGATATATGCTGCGCACGCTGACGCCTTTCCGTTCATAGGCGTGGCAGTTTGGGCGGCGATCCTGCTAGGAGCGGCATGGCGGAGACCCGACTGGAAGGTGGTCCCCGAAGCGGTCAAAGGCAGCATCTTCCTGCTGTCGCTGGTGATGTGTGCCTCACTGATGCCGGTCGAGAAACTGCCGGCTGCGTCATGGTCGACTGCGCTGGGACTCGGCTTCGTTTCTGCAGTGTTCGACAACATCCCGCTTACTGCGTTAGCCTTGAAGCAGGGTGGTTACGATTGGGGATTCCTGGCCTACGCTGTCGGTTTTGGCGGTTCCATGATCTGGTTCGGCTCATCGGCCGGGGTCGCATTGTCGAATCTGTTTCCGCAGGCAAAATCGGTGGCTTTGTGGTTGAAACATAGCTGGTATATCGCTGTAGCGTATGTCATCGGCTTTTTCGCCCTCTTGTTGGTTCAGGGTTGGCATCCGCACGAACGTCATAGGGCGCAGTCCGCCGCGCCCGTTTCCCAAGGGGCGTGGCACAACGTTTCAATGCTTATTCCGGCACTAGTGTCCGCGCCACGCGCCCGTTGACGTTCGCCGGGGAGAAAACCGGCACCGGCGGCGCGTTTCCGCATTCCCGGCTTTATGTTTTCAGCGTCGTGGCAAGTACACCGTGAAAATCGTGCTCTTATCCTCCGATGACTTCACATCGACCGACCCGCATGCGTGATTGCAATCTCGCGGGCGATGTATAGACCTGGCCGAGGTTAGTGTATCGCGGCCCAAATAGCTGTCAGCACGCCGCCATACTTGGTTAGCTGTTTGAGGCTGGAAGAAGAAATGCTAAGAAATGACGAGCGCTTATCGTTCTTGTTCTTGCGGCGTTTTACGATTCCTTGCTCTATGAGCCTCGCCAATCTTCGCCTCACCGTCGTGCGCGAACTGAGGTTCAAGAGGAGAATTTGTTTCAGCGTCAGAGGATGATTCTCCTCTTCCGCGTATCCTATCTCGATGAGAATGTCGAAATCGATGATGGACTTGAGAAACGGCAGCTGCGTTCTCTCAAACTCCCTGATTTTTCTCAACGCTGCGAACAGCTTCATGCTTATTATCGTTTTTAATGTTGAGATCCCTGATGATTCATAGTGTGGCGCAATTGCGTCGCTGACAAGCACAATTGGGTTTCTTTTTGGCACATAAGTATTGCAGGAGCAGTAGCGTTCCGCGTCCCGCTGGTACCGTCAAACCTTGTGCGCAGCGGCCTTGGTGACGAGGTTCGCGAGCAGCTTGCCCATCAGCTCTTTCGTCTGCTGGTCGGTCAGGTTGCCTTGATCGTCGAAGCTTTTCGACGCATTGATCATCACTTCCGGTTGGTTCAACGCATCCATGTCCAGAAACACGAAAACCTGGCGTAGGTGGTATTGCGCACGCGCGGTGCCGATGACACCGACCGATGCGCCCATGACTGCCACGGGTTTGCCCTTCCAGGCACTGTCGCCGTAAGGCCGCGATGCCCAGTCGATGGCGTTCTTCAGCACGCCCGGAATCGAGTAGTTGTATTCCGGTGTGACGAACAGGATCGCATCGGCGGCACGGATTTTCGCCTTCAGTTCGATCACTTTGGCAGGCGGATTTTTTTCTTCATCCTGATTGAAACCCGGCAGGCCGTCGATGTCGAAAATCTCGATCGACGCCCCTTGGGGAACCAGTTTCTGGGCCGCGCGCAATGCAGCTTTATTGAAGGACGCCTTGCGAATGCTGCCTGCAATACCGAGGATCTTGATGCTGCCAGCCATGGAAATCTCCTGGAATATCGATAACTAGTGGATCGAGCGGGAATGCGTCATGTCGTTTCAGCCCACGTTCAATCCATCCTTGGGTACGGATCGTTAACAGCACCCGCTCGTCGCGGGTGCTGGGCCGCCGTTCGCGTCTGTCCTGGTCTACTTGCGCTGAATGGAAATCGCCAGCGGTCGGATCGGCGAAGCTGTCGCGCCCCGCATCTTCAAAGGGGAGGCAATGAACAGGAACTCGTACACTTGATCTTTCGCCAGTTCTTCCAACCACAGGGCTTCGAGTAGCGAGACACCTTGTTCGGCCTGCAGATAGCTGTGTACAGGAACGAAGTTCTCCGGGTCCTTGGAGGGAAAGCTCTCGACACCGAAGTTGTCCGCTCCCAGCAGCATCGCCTTCTGGCCCTCGACCAGCCATTGCGCCGCCTCAAGGCTTAAGCCGGCCTGATCCGAAAGACGGTATTTGGCGGTATCGGGCCAGAGAGTCATGAGCCCGGTCCGCGTCAAGACCACATCGCCCGGGCGCAGCGTCGTACCCTGTTTCTTCAGCGCCTCCTGCAGGTCCGCTATCGTGATGGAATAGGACGTCGGCAAGTGCGTCACGTTCCTGGACTTCGCGACATCGATGAGCACACCCCGAGCCACGATAGGAGGGTATTTGTCGGCGCCGGACTTGGTCCATCCCCGAACGCCGAGCGCGTCACGGGCACTGACCTGATTCCAGATTTTCCCGTGCAACCCAAAGTGATTGAGGGTGTCGATGTGGGTACCGCTATGGGTATACATGGAAACACCGTCGCCAGAGTAGGACAGCAGTTCCTTGGCGCTATCTTGTGCGGGAATATGCGTCATCCAGATCTGGAAGGTCGGATCGCCAAAGGGACCGCAGCAGTTCGGCATCCCGACAAACAGGTCCACGCCCAGATCGTAGACTTTGCCGCCGGCGACCTGCTTGAGAACGTCGAACCTGGAGGCATCGGTCATCATATTGAGGGCGCCGATCTCGTCAGCCGGTCCCCACGGACTCTTTGCCGCCACATTCTTGGCGATCTGCGCCTGAACAGCCCCACTCCCCACGACCAGCGCAACGACAGCACAAATAATTCCCGTCTTTGCCATTAGCTTATTCATCGCGAACTCTCCTCTTTGTGGATATTCCTCTCCATAGGCCGGAACGATTTCATGGAGTCAATCATCGTCCGGCGGTTCCGCCTTTGCAGTATGTAGCGGATGATTTGGCGGCTGGCATGATGCAAGGCGTGCAGTCAATATTATGCCTATCGGCTGGCAGTCGCGACGGAGATACGCTGGTTCTTCGGACAGCTAGGCCGTGGTCTCGCGTTCGAGCGAGCGCCGGTCCCAGTGTGCCAGTACGGCAGCACCTTCATACGTTGTCTGAAGAAACGATAAAAGCGCTTTGTCCGGATCATCGGCCGATCGTACGGCCTCGTAGGGCAGGATGAACTCGCCCAGCACTTGGTGAAAGTATGCCGTCTCGGGCTGAACGGGATAAGCCGCGAATCCGGGCGGAGCGGGATAGGCGTAGGCGTAGAAACATGCTTCCCCCACACCGGTGCCCGGCCAAAAGCCCGCGCTCGAGACCTCGTGCGAGTAAGCCTCTTCCATCACCCAATCGGCACAATTGGGGATCCCGCCGCTGTGCCTGGGTGCAGTCCGCCCCGAGAACCGGGTAACGGCCAGGTCGAACCCGCCCCAGAAGAAATGAACCGGACTCACTTTGCCGATATAGCGGGCGCGGAACTGCGTCAAGACCCGTTCGACCTGCACCAGTGCGCGCCAGAAGCGGTGCACTGCGTCGGCGTCGTAACTTGCATGCTGGTGGTCGGCTTCGAAAGGAATCGCCTCCACAACCTCGACGGGGCGCGTAAAGATGTCAACGTCGACATCCAGTTCGTGAAGAGCCCCCATCGTCCTGCGGAAAAACTCCGCTACCGACATCGGCTTCAGGCTGAATGAGCGTTCTGCGCCGTCGGAAGCAGAGATGCGCAGCACATGATCCAAAAAGTCGAAGTCGATGGCGACCACTCGGCTCCCGACCGGCATGGGCGAAGTCGTGAGTCCGCGCGTCGTTATGTAGAGCGCCGTGCCCCACCAGTGATTGATTCTCGGGACCAGTTCGAGCCGGATTTTGCCGACAACCTGTGTCCACATGTGCAGCGTCGTGCACGTGTCCTGCCAGGTGTGCAGCGGCAACAAATTCGGCCAGACAGAGTCGACGTCAGCGGTGTGGTCGGTCATTTCATGGTTTCTTCCGGCATGCATGCCGGAAGCACAGCATAACGTGACGCACAGCCTTGGGCTACCGCCCGAGGCAAACCAAGTCCATCTCAGCCAGCGACCAGGCGATCGATTTCTGCCGCCAGCGCCACCGCATCGTTGCTGAAGTAATGCGTGTGGCCGCCGGCGCCAAGGCAAAATTCCGTACGATCGCCGGCACGTTGTGCTTCCACGCTGCCATCGGGATCGACCATGGCGATGCGGAAACGTCCCGTGTCGCTTCGTGGCGTCCAGATGAATCGTCCGACATAGTCGCCCGAGCGGCAGGCGTTGACCCATTCAGTTGCCCCGATATCCGAGGCGCCCGGCGCAGCGGTCGTGAAGCCCGACTCGTTCGAGCCCATCCACTGGTACAGAAGCGGAAAACGCTCCGCGTACAGATCGCGCAGCGGTGAGCCCACAGTGACCAGCGCGACCGGAATCGTCCCGACAACGTCCCGCAGCCGCCGCTGCACATGGAGGTAGCGGAGCAGATCGGCGCTGATCACGGTGCCCTGGCTGTGCGAAACAATCACAATGCGTGCATAGCCGCACTCGCGCAGGTAAGCAAGCAGCGAGGCATAGCGCGAGTAGATGCGCGCGCGCGGTGGTTGTCGATCAGGGGGGTCACCGAAATAGTTGTCGATGTCCAGGATCGCATCGATTGCGACACGCAGCCGGCCGAAGGTCTGCGTAAAGCGGGACCCGAGCGCGGCGATCGTCAGTGCACCGCCTGCGAGCCATTTGCCGGCGGCTACCAGCGTCTCCCCCTGAAAATGCTCCAGGCGGCCGGCAAGCCACTGCAAGACGGAATCCGCTACGCCGGCCGAGAAAGCAAACTGCTGAAACACGAAGGCAAGATACAACACACTGCCGGCTATCGCGCCGAGCGGCACGAGCCCGGTGAACGTCTTTCCCAGCCGACGGATCCCGCCTTCCAGCCAGGCGCCGAGCCGCTCCGACCGCACGGGCGCACCGTGCCGCGCACCCTGTGCATCAACGTTCTTGCTTGGAAAAAGCTCTTCCAGCAGCGAGGGCGCCAGCACCACCAGCCCCGCGGCGCCAAGAAGGGTGGCTGCAAACACCAGTGGCGTGAAGAATGCTCCGAGACTGTGCACGCGCTCGTCGAGAAAGATGGCGGCCGACCGGTAACCGCTGCCAAAAATCCTGGGTTCATAGTAGAGATCGTTCAGCCCAAGGCCGGCGACGTAGCTGACAACCGACCACAGCACGAGGCTCAGGATGGCGAAGAGCGCGGTGGAAACCACCAGGGTCAGGCGCGCCGTATGCAACGACGCCTTGACGTTTCGGTCGCAAGCGCGCCCCAGCCACAGCCCAAGCAGCAGCGCCGCGATCTGAACGAAGACAAACACTGCCCACACCAGTAACACTGCTGCGAACAGCAGTTCGCCGACGTGCAGGGCCGCGGTGAGCATCCATTCGCGCTGGGTGGTCACGTGAGGTAACAGATCCCGGGCTTCCACGCACAGCGTCATCACCGTAACGCCAACCAGCAAATGGCCAAGCACGCGTACGCCACGCGTGACACGCGCATAGCGCTCGATCAAGTATGCGCCCAGCAGCGCGATCGCGAGCGCGCCGGCGCCGAAGTAGATCATTGCGATCCAACGCTCGGAGAGGAGCGACACGACGGCTGCCGCGGCGCTCGCGACAGCGCCCGTCGACAGCAACAACAACTTTGCCCACCGCGTCAGCAGCGATGTTCCGCGCAGCCATGCGAGCGTCCCCAGTGCGGCCAGTGCGATGGCGCCGACTCCGAACAAGGCGGCGAGCAGTTGACCCTGTTGTTGTGCCGGCACGAACGCCGCTGCACCGAACACGATCAGCAGCAGCATCGACAACTGGACAATTGCCACGGGTGCTTTCATCAACCACGCCAGCCACGCATGCAGACTCTGCAGGACGCGCCACGCCGCGCCGCCGCCGGTGGTGAGCGAAATCTGATCCACCACGTCGGCTGCAAGCGTGCTGAGATGGAAGAACAACTGGTAAAGCGACGAAAGGGTGCGAAGGCCGCCCGTGCCGAGGCGTGACAGATCGGCCCAGTACATTTCGTAGACATCGACTGCACGATTTTCGGCCCGGCGGCGTAGCGAGACGCGCGTGCCCTCGTACAGTGCATCACCCTCCGACAACGTGAGACGGCCCAGCAGATAGTCGTTCAGGGCGATGCCGAGGTCTTTCGGCTCCGCTTTTTTGGACTCCACTTTCCTGGGGGTGGCAGCTTCGACGGAGGCGGCCTTCTGTTCCTGAAAAAAACCGCTCGGCGTGCCTGGCCGCTGTCTGGCCGGGTCGGACTTTTGCGCGTCGCCGTCGGCATTCTGTGGGGGTGATTTGGCCAAGACAGGGGCAACACCGGGCTCGAGCTTTGCCACCGGCACCAACACGTCGCGGATTTCGCCTTGCACGAATCGCGGCGCGCCGTCACCACCGTGACAGAGCAGTCGTACTACTTCGCGCACCGTCAGGCCACGCCGCTGATCGGCAATGCCGTGAACCACGACGACGGCAACGCGATCTGCTTCGCTCACGGGTTGGTGCGCATCACGCGCGCATGGTCACTGAACGGGAACTTGCGGCGCGACATGAGCATGCTCGCGCAGTCGTGCGGTCGAAAGGCTCGAGGCCGCATTTGAAGTCGTCGGTGAATTCGACAACGATAGAAAAATACGCTCTCATTTCCGGCCGCACTTTACCGCTGGCGTACTAAGTGGTCAACGGAACGGGTAGCGGACAAGCTCAGGCATGAACATGCACGAAACATCTGATCGCCCGAAACGCTACCCCTTGACGCAGACGATCTGCTTCAGGGTGGCAACGACCTGGACGAGGTCGGCCTGCGCGGCCATCACGGCATCGATATCCTTGTAGGCCGACGGGATCTCATCGATCACGCCTGTGTCCTTGCGACATTCGACGCCTGCCGTCTCGAGTGCCAGGTCCTTGCGAGTGAAGGTATTGCGAGCCTGCGTACGGCTCATGCGGCGGCCGGCGCCGTGCGAGCATGAGCAGTACGACGTGGCCTCGCCCTTGCCGCGCACGATGAAGCTCTTTGCGCCCATCGAGCCCGGGATGATTCCCAGCTCGCCGGCCCGAGCGCTCACCGCACCCTTGCGCGTCACCCAGATGTTCTCGCCGAAGTGCTCCTCGATGCGCGCGTAGTTGTGGTGACAATTCGTGACTTCTCCGACGAAAACGACTTCACGCCCCAAGCTCTTCGCGAGCGCCTTGTGCACGAGGTGCAGCATCAGGTCGCGGTTGAGAGACGCGTACTCCTGCGCCCAGCCGAGGCCCTCCACGTACGCCTCGAACTCCGGCGTGCCCTCGTCCAGCCACGCGAGGTCGCGATGCGGCAACCTGCGATCGACCCGTTCGGCCACATCCTTCGCCATGTACATCGCGCACTGGCCGATCATGTTGCCGACGTTGCGCGAGCCCGAGTGCAGCATGATCCACACCGCGCCTTCGGTATCGAGACAGATTTCCACGAAGTGGTTTCCACCTCCAAGGGATCCGAGCTGGCGCCACATACGCGGTTCGTCCAAGCGGCCCAGCTCCTCGAGGATGCGCAGCTTCGGGAAACGCTCCTCGAGCTTTTTCATGCGAATCTCGAGTGCGAGTGCCGCACCGGTGCCCTCTGGGGCCAGCGGCTGCTTGTGAAAGTTGATTCCCACCGGCACGTCCCGCTCGATCTGCGCGCGCAGGCGGGTAAGGCTCTCGGGAAGATCGGCGGCGGCCTGGTCCGTCTTCACGGCAAGCATGCCGCAGCCGATGTCCACGCCCACAGCGGCGGGCACGATGGCTGCTCGCGTCGGGATCACTGTTCCAACCGTCGCGCCTCTGCCTAGGTGGACGTCGGGCATCACGACCACCGGTCCCGCCAGGATCGGAAGCTGCGTAACGTTGCGGATTTGCTCGATCGCATCCGTCTCGACTTCCATGTCGCCCGTCCAGAGGCGGGCGCCGGGAAGCACTTTTTCGTAGTCATGTTTCTTCATAATGTCGCCCTCTGCGGAGCGATGATATGCCGCACCTGCGTGTGAACCAAGCGCCAAGGCACGGAATCCGTGGAGATTGACGTGATGGCATCGACAATCCAGTATTCCGGTGATCACAAGGTCTGTCGTCGCGGATGAGAAAAACAAGGCGGGAGGAATGATATTCTGCAACAGCGCAGAAGCAGCGCGATGAAGAAAATCGTGCGTATCGGTGCCGGGTCGGCATGGTGGGGCGATCGCATCGAGCCGGCCCGATGGAACTCGGAACGCGGCGACCTCGACTACCTATGTTTCGAAACCATGGCGGAGGCAACCATCTCCGCCGCGCAGGTGCGCAAGCGCCGCGATCCATCGTTTCCTGGGTACGACAGTTATCTGGACGATCGCATGCAGGCAGTTCTGCCGGGCTGCGTCAAACGCGGCACCCGGATCGTGACCAACCAGGGTTGGATCAATCCAAATGCAGCGGCCGAGCGCATCGTCTACTGGCTAAAGAAATTCGGCGCGAAAGGCATCAAGGTTGCGGCGGTCAATGGCAGTTTGATCACCGATCGGGTGTTGCAGTTGACCGACAGGATCCTGGAAAACAACAAACCGACTTCGTCCCTGACCGACAGCCTGGTTTCCGCAGAAGTCTATCTTGGCGCCGAGCCGATCGTCGAAGCGCTCAAATCGGGCGCGCAGATCGTGGTGACCGGCCGCGTAGCCGATCCGTCTATCTTCATGGCGCCGATGATGCACGAATTCGGCTGGGATGCGCTGGACCACGCCCGCCTCGGTGCAGGCAGTGGCCTCGGTCATCTGATGGAGTGCGGCGCGCAGGTCACCGGCGGTTATTTCGCGGATCCAGGGTTCAAGGATGTTCCGGAACCGTGGAACCTTGCCTTTCCGATCGTCGAAGTCGAAGAAGATGGTTCCGCTGTGCTCACCAAGGTGTCAGGCACTGGCGGTGCGGTCAACCTGATGACCGTGAAGGAGCAGATACTCTACGAGGTCCACGATCCGGCGAACTACATCACCCCCGACGTCGTCGTCGACTTCACGACCACCAAACTCGAACAGACCGGACCGGACCGCGTGCGCATCACCAACATATCCGGCAAATCACGCACGCCGACGCTGAAAGTCTCGATCGGCTGCACCGAAGGTTTCATTGGCGAGGACATGTTCTTCTACGCCGGACCGGGGGCGCTGCGGCGCGCGCAACTGGCGCAGAAAATCCTGGAGGAACGCTTCAAGGTCGTGAAGCTCGATGCGGAAGAAGTGCGGATCGATTTTCTCGGATTGAATGCCATCCACGGTGCAATGTCACCGAAAGACGCGCCGGAACCCTACGAGATCGCGGTGCGCGTGGCGGCGCGGACGAAGACACGCGAAGAAGCGATCAAGGTCGGCCGCGAAGTCGACGGCATGGCAGTATCCGGCGTGGGCATGACTGGAAAACGCGTGCCACACCAGGATCGAACGCGCGAGATTATTGGAGTCTGGTCGTCGCTGGTACCGCGGGAGAAGATCATCCCGACGATCAACTTTTTCCAAAGTTGATCGCGGAGGGAAGAGGGGAGAGGGAAGAGGAACGAGGGAAAAACATGAATAGAACGTTCCAGCCTGCCGGTTTGCCTTCTTACCCTCACCCCTCACCCCTCACCCCTCTTCCTCGCCCCTCACACCCTTTTGCAAGGAGAATCCGCGCATGAAGGTACAGCTCCAGCACGCCGCCCACTGCCGTTCCGGTGACAAGGGCAACACTTCGAACATCTCGGTGATCGCCTTCGCGCCCGAGTTGTATCCTTATCTGAAAGAGCAACTGACCACCGACAGATTCAAGGCGCATTACGCGGGTGTCGTCACGGGCAAGGTCACGCGCTACGATGTTGACGGCTTGCATGCACTGAACTTCGTTGCCGAGGGCGCGCTCGGCGGCGGCGTATCACGCAGCCTTTGCCTCGACAACTACGGCAAGTCGCTGTCGGCCAGAGTGCTCTCTTTCGAACTGGAAATTCCGGAGGCCCTTCGGCCGCAGCTACGCGGTCTTGTGCAACCCTGACGGTGGACGACGTCCGGTTGCGAGTTCGTCAATTTGAGATCCCTACCGTGGCGATTGCTTCGATGGCGACGAGCACACCTGGAATGTCGGCGCCGAACCGAGCCATCGCACGGGCTGGCTTCGGACCCGGAAAGAACTCCGCGTACGCCTCGTTCATCTCCTTGTACAGGTCGGGTCGCGCCAGCAGCACCGTAACCTTCACGACCCGATCGAGCGAACTGCCGGCCGCCTCCAGGATCGTTTTCACATTCTTCAGCGATTGCCGGGTTTGTTCCTGCATGGTCGTGCCCACAATCTCGACCGGACCGCCGCCTGGCCGCACCGGGATCTGGCCCGACACGAACACGAAGCCATTAGCCACGACGGCGTGCGAATACGGGGAATGCGGCGCTGGATAACCTGCAATGTCGTTGATATAACGTATCGGCATGCTGTCGTTGGCGGAATACGTACGCTGAGGAAGGATTTATCCCGTAGTCTACTCGCGGCGTCTGCTCCAGCCGCTTGGTGGGTAAAGATTGTAATATTTCCGGAATGACGCAAGGAGGTCGGCCGTGGCAGGAAAAAAACTGACGGGAAAAATCGCGCCGGACCGCATTCGACTGATGGAAGTGCCGCGCCCGCCCGATGGGATCATCGAGGGCTACCGTGACCTTGGCCACGCAAGCGGCATTCTGTCCGACATCATGGACGAACTCGGCGTTACGGGTGTCATTGCCGCTTCCGTTCTGAAGCCGACCATGCCGGGTACATGCCTTGTCGGGCCGGCACTGACGGTACGCAACATGGCGCAGCGCGAGCATGCCTACGAGACTGCTCGCAGGCACGTGAACAAGATGGCGGAATTCGAAGCGCATAACCTGGCGCTTCCGGGCGACGTGATCGTGATAGATGGCGTGGCAGGGATCTCCAACATGGGTGGCATTTCCTCGCAAACCGGCAAGCGCCAGGGTGAGGCAGGCGCTATCGTGTTCGGCGGCGTCCGTGATATCGCCCATTCGCGCGGCGTCGGCTACCCGGTGTGGTCGACCGAGGTTACGCCGGTTACCGGAAAGTGGCGCATTGAAACCGTCGAGATCAATGGCGACATTGAAGTGGCCGGCGTTCGTGTTGCGCCGGGGGACATCGTGTTCGCCGACGAAACCGGCGTGTGCTTCATTCCGCGTGCACGCGCTGCGGAAGTACTCGAGCTCGCACGTAGGAAAGCGGCGGCCGAGGAAGCCAAGTGCAGTGCAATCGATGCGGGCACGGCGGTGGCCGATCTGCCCGGCAATGCGTGATCAGTAGCAAGGACATGACGCCGGGATTCAGGCGCGCACTATCGGTATGCATGTTCGCCGCGATCGTGCTCGGAGTCGCGAGTTACGACGCGTCTGCGCAACCGTTCCCCACGCGCCCACTGAAGATCCTGGTGGGTTACTCTCCGGGTGGGCCGGCCGACGCGTTGGCACGCATCGCTGCGCAAATTCTAGCCGAGGGCCTCGGTAAACCGGTGATTGTGGAAAATCGCCCTGGCGCCGGCGGAACGATCGCCACAGGCGCCGCGGCCAAAGCGACGCCCGACGGCTATACGCTGTTGGTCGCTGCCACCTCCGATATCATCAACCCGCTTGCCAACAAGAAAATCCGTTACAACATCGAGACGGACTTCACGCCTATTGGGCTGGTCGCCATGGCGCCGAATGTGCTCGTCGTGCACCCTTCCATCCCGGTTCGCTCGACACAGGAACTGGTCGAATATGCCAGGGTGCATCCGGGGACCGTCAATTACGGTTCGGCCGGCGTGGGTACCGTGAGTCACCTCGCGGGTGCGGTGGTCGCAGAAGCGGCACAGGGGCAGGTGGTGCACATACCCTACAAAGGGACCGCGGCGGCGCAAACCGACCTGCTCAGTGGCCGGCTGCAATTCATGTTCGACAGCATCATCAGTGCACTGGGCAACGCGAAAGCAGGCAAGGTCAAAGCGCTCGCGGTCACTTCGCCCGAGCGCTGGCACAGTGCGCCTGAACTTCCCACCATGGCTGAAAGCGGTTTTCCGGGTTTCAACATGACCGCCTGGTTCGGATTGCTGGCACCGGCGGGCGCGCCGGGACCGATTGTTTCGCGGATTTCAGAGGTGCTCTCGAAGGGCCTGCAAAGCATCGAGGTGCGCGACCGGATTGCCGGGATCGGCGCGGAGGCAGGCCGCATGACGCCGGACGAATTTGGCCAGTACATCCATGCCGAAAATACGCGCTGGAAGAAACTATTCGCCGACGGCCTGATACGTATCGAGGAATGACGCGGGCGAACTGAATCGGCCGGACTCGCACTGACAAAGCCCTCCAGGCATGGTGTTTCCCGAGCCAGGGCCGGTAGTGCAATCGTGATCTAGCCGGCCAATTCCATTCGCAGCTTCAAGTCGGCCCCGCGACGGCACGCTGAGGCGCTGTCCGTGCTCCCTCTATTCCTATTTCGATAGTCCCTGCATCGCGTGCAGTGCTGCACGCATCCGCTCATTACAGTTTGTAGTAAAGCGCGCCTTTCTGAAATAGATCAGACATTGGCCGCACTTACCTTACGGGTGCCTCGCGGGTCGGCTTGCATGCCGATCCCGTTCCAGGCGACGGTCTTCAAAAAACAAGACCGAGGTTCAATTCACACTATCGACAAGAGGAGACCATCATGAAGGTTCGCATCATTGCTGGCGCATTCGCGGCGCTATTCATTTGCGCCGGGACCGCCGTGGCAGCAGACGTCAACGACAAGCCGTTTGAAGAAGGTTGGTTCCCCAGCAAGTGGGGTGCAGATGACAGCGCGGGGGGCGCCAATCACACCAAGAATCCGGCGAACGTAAAGCGCGCGCTGAGCGTCGTGAAGCAGTTCAAAGTTGTCACGCTGGGGCGCGTCTACCATCGCGAAATGCCCAATTTCGGGGTCCGCTCCTGGAACCTGACGATTCCCGGGACACCCACCGGCGGACCGTTCGGGAAGAACGGTCTCATCTTTCACGATGAGATGGTGACTGCGGAAATCGGTCAGGTGGGAACCCAGTTCGACGGGCCCGGACATATCGGCGTTCACACCTCGAAGGGCGATTTCATGTACAACGGCCGTCCGCGCGACGAAGTCTACGAGCGCGGAGCCGGCGGGCGTGTTCTGGGTATGGGCAAGAACGGCGTGGAACACGTCGCCGAGTTCGGGTTTGTCTGTCGCGCCGTCATGCTGGACGCCGTAGCGTATCGGAAATCGCAAGGAAAACTGGCGGCCTCCGAAGACAAGCTTCCAATCCCTGCGAAACTCAATGACATCGGTGTAATCAGCGGCGAAGACATCAAGGCGATGATCAAACTGCAGCGCGTTGCCGACCTGCAATCCGGCGACTGCGTCTTCATGCACACCGGGCATGGCAACGGCTGGGCGAACAGCGTGTACAAGA
Organism: Burkholderiales bacterium; assembly: GCA_035275265.1. Lineage (GTDB taxonomy): Bacteria > Pseudomonadota > Gammaproteobacteria > Burkholderiales > JACQAP01 > JACQAP01. Next base: position 41,698 of record DATENC010000026.1, read on the forward strand.
CGCTCAATTCGCAGCAGCGCGCGGCCGTGCGGGCCTATGTAACCGCAGGTGAGCCGGGATATGGCCCAAGCGCATGCGAGTACTTCGGCGCTCGCGACATCGCCATTCAGGGCGGAGATGCTTCCTCGAACGAAGCGCAGCCGTTCGGCGAAGAGGATGGTTATGCGGTCCCATGTCACACCTCCAACCAAACTCGGCGCGGGATCTGGAACATCGAGAACCTGGATCTGAAGCCTCTCGCCGATGCGAAAGTTTACGAGTTCGCGTTCGTCTGGGCGCCCCTGCGAATTGTCGGTGGCACGGGCTCTCCCGGCAATCCGATCGCGATTTACTGAGAGTCCGACTAAGACATAACCGAAGTGAAGGAAGCGGCAGCTTGAGCTGCCGCTCTTCTTTGAATGCTGGCTGACGTATCGGCAAGCGGCCGAACGCCGATCCGGATTACGGTGGATTCAACTTCCGGGTGCGGCCCTGAGGTGCAGTGTGGACGATATCGAAAGATATTCGCCAACCGAAGCGCTTGCGAGACCCGAGCCAAGCCATAGCCCCCAGCCGATCAGCAAAATGCCCATATAGCGGCTCAGTTGGGTGCTTGCGGGCAACAGCTTTTCCGCGGCCACATAAAGCGCCAGTCCGACGATCCAGCGCAGTTCCATGACGCCGCCGTAGAACAGGAGTCCCATAAGCACCCAGCAGCAACCCAGGCAATAGAACCCATGCGACAAACCCATGCGCAGCGCGCCGCCGTAGCCTTTACGCCAGTTCTGTGCAAAGAACATCAGCGGTGTCTGGCATTTGCGCAGGCAGGCCTGTTTGAGTGGCGACAGTTGGTAGAGTCCGGCGGCGATCAACAGTGCCGCGCCCAGCGCTGTGCTCGTCACCGCCATCATGCCGGTCAATGGCACGAAATTTTGAAAGGATATTTGCAGTGCCACCGTGGCAGCGCTGAAACCAGTCCAGATGGCGGCATAACCCGCGACGAATATGGCGATCGGCGCAGTTGCTGCTCCCTTCTCGGCGAACTTCCGGCTCAGTGCTCCGTAGGTGAGAATCGCGGGGGCCGCAGACGGAAGCATCATCGCCAGCATCATGGTCCACCACATGATGAAGAGCAGCACGGCATAGGCAATTGTTTCCGGAGCAGGCGACGCCGGCGACATCAGTGCATCGCCCGTGTGAAACGTGGCCCAAAGGCCCAACACTGTCACAATCGCAAGCGCCGCAAGTACGATGCGCCGCTCGTTCATTGCGGCGCGTTGCAACAGGGTATCGGGCGGCGCCGAGCCGCCCTGGTTCACCTGACGACGCCTTGCCCGGTCATATGCAGCATCGCCATGTGCGCATGTTTACCGGCGGTGTTGAGAAAAATCGGGCCTGAGGATTTTATGGTTCCGCTCGCATACTCGGCTTCGGTATATTCGAAGCCCTGCCGCAGCGAAACCTTGGCGTGGTGAGGCTGGCCGGTGACGGGATTGCGGATCGCCTCGGTATTGACCTCGACCACGCCGGGGATGCTGACATGGCCGTCGCATGACTTCATGTCGGCTTTGAAGTCGATCTTCTTGAACATCGGCGGATGCACCTTGTCGCACATCGACACGAAAACCTGGAAGAAGGTGGCGCCGGGCTCGGTGTCCTGGCCCGACATGATCTTGAGGAGCGCCTCGCGCTGTTCAGGCGTGGCGCGCTCGTCGACGATGGGCTGGATTTGGCCATGACCCATGTGGATCGGGCCAGGCCAGGCGGCAGTAGCGGCGATTCGCAGGCCATCGAGTTTCAACTTGCCGTAGTGGCCTTGGTCGATCTGTATGCCGACCGCCGCGCGGCAATTGCCTTCGGTGGGCAGGGCGTTGAATTGGCAAGGACAACCATACGAGCAATTGCAGGACGCGATCTCGGGACCGCGGATCATCCAGTCGGTATGCGCCATGTGCTTCTCCTTTGTGGTTCGAATGTTCCTTAACGAATCACGCCTCCACCATGATGGTGGAGGCGGTTGAACTGGCCGTAACTGTCCTTGAGCGTGAAAGCGACGGCACCCTTGGTAGTAGCGCTGCCGCTGCCGATTTCGGCAATGTCGAACTCAATGCCGCCAGGAATATCTATGCGTACCCGGTGGTCCTGACCGGTGGCCGGGCTCTTTATCGGGCGGCCCTCGGCTTGAAGCACGCCCGGAATGGAGGCAGTCGCCTTGCGGGCGTCGATGTCGATCTCGAAACTGATCGGCCTGTATATCGTTGGATGGTGGGTATCCGACATGGCGCTGAAGACCCACCAATGATTGGCGGCCTCCTCAGTCTCGCCCCCATGCAGAATCGTATCCAGCGCTTCGCGCTGTTTCGGATTTGCACGCTCGTCGATGATGATTTGCATTTGACCCTTGCCTTCGAAAATCGGTCCGGGCCAGGAGTAGATGATCGCCGCCCGCAGACCGTCGAGCTTCAAGCCGCCAAAATGGCCTTTCTCGATCTCCAGAACCTCGAAGCCTCTGCAAGCCCCATGAGTCGGCAGGCTTTCGAACTGGCAGGGGCATCCATAGTCACAATTGCAGTTACCGAAAGCCTTGCCCTCGATCAGCCAATCGACGTGTGCCATGGCCTCCCCCATCGCGCGTTATCGACGGGCCAACGATAGCGCAAATGCCCCATCACTGTCATATTGGTTTGGCACAGTGAGTACGCTTTCCCCTCACCCCTCACCCCTCACTCCTCACCCCTCACCCGTCGTCGTTCAGGCCGCCGGATTCGGGTAGCGCAACTGAATCTGTTTGATGTCGTCCAGCGTTTCCTTGTCGAGCGCAAGCTGCGCCGCGGCGATGTCCTCTTTGAGTTGCGGCATCGAGGTAGCCCCGATGATGGATGCACCCATGAACCAGCGGCTCGCCACGTATCCAAGGGCCAACTGCACCAGCGTAAGTCCGCGCCGCTTGGAGAGCGCAGCGTAGGCATCCACCGCCTCGGACACCATCGGCTTGCGAAAACGCAGGCCGAGCGAATCGAAAAGCGTGAAGCGCGTCCCCGCCGGCTTGGCCCCGCCGATGTATTTTCCGGAGAGAATGCCGGCCGCCAATGGACTGTAGGCAAGCAGGGACATGTTTTCCCGAAACAGCGTCTCGGCGAGGTCATTGTCGACATTGCGCGAGAGCAGGCTGTAGCTGTTCTGGAGCGTGACGGGGCCGGGAACGCCGAGTTCTTCGGCCGCACGGCGGAATTCGCAAACTCCCCAGGCCGTGTCGTTGGACAGGCCGTAGTAGCGGATCTTGCCGGCCTTGATCATCGCCGCCATGCCTGCCACCTGCTCTTGAATCGTGGGGCCATCCTTTTCCTTCGAGGGATCGAACTCGGTCGCGCCGAAATTCGGAACATTGCGTTGCGGCCAGTGAATCTGGTACAGGTCGATGTAGTCGGTCCGGAGGCGCTCGAGGCTGGTATCCACCGCATCGGCGATAACGTCTGGTGTCAGATCGGTGCGCCCGTCGCGGATCCAGTCTCGCCGCCCAGGCCCGGCGACCTTCGTTGCGATGAACAAACGATCCCGCTGCTGGCGCGCGAGCCAGGAGCCAAGATATTTTTCGGTGCGCCCCTGGGTCTTGGCGTTCGGGGGCACCGGATACATCTCCGCAGTATCGATGAAGTTGATGCCCTGACCAATTGCATAGTCGAGTTGTTCGTGGGCTTCGGCCTCGGTGTTCTGTTCGCCCCATGTCATGGTGCCGAGGCAGACCCGCGAGACCTTCATGTCGGTGCCAGGCAGTATTTTGAATTGCATGACTTCCTCCACGGATGCGGCTCAGCCAGCCACTGTCGTGCGTTCGGCCTGGAAGCCCCGCACCGCTGCCCTCCCAAGGACAACGAATAACGCGAGGACGATGAGATGCGTCACCACAAACGCTGGAGACTTTTGGGTGGGCGCGAGGGCGATCAGGGCTGGGGTCTTTTGAAAGAGCTGTACGATCAGGACAAAAACATTGAGATAGAGCGCAGACACCGTGGTTACGACAAAGACCCAGCGCCAAGTGCCCGCGAGGTGCTTCCCGTACCGCGCTGCGATAGCGATCGCCAAGACGATGAGTGAAACACCCCCGACGATGTGTGACGGCAGAAGGGTCCCGAAGGGAAAGCCAAACCCCGTGACATTGGTCAAGACGGTGGTGAGAAAGTAGACGCCCGTCCAGCCGTCGAACCGTACGCCTGCCATGAGACCTCCCACCACCACCAGTCCCGCGACAATTCCCACCAGACTCAACACAACGTGGATCAGCGTAAATGTCAGGAGATCAAATATCACGGAGACGTCCTTTCAGAAAGCAATAAGTAGGGTTGTACGATTTACCTGTCGGAGCGCGGGCGACCTTGATTATGCCGACAGCAACGTCCGCAAATCAATCGACATGATTGAGGCGGTCGTCGTAGCCTAACGGTATGAAAAGCAATAGCCTCGCCGTCCCGACGCCAGTCATCGTATACGACGCGCGACGGATATCTGCCCTCATCCACAAACCCATCGTGCTGCAAAGCGCGAAGGACGATCTCGTCGATGCTTCGCTCCCAGTCGCATCAAGCTACACTATGGTTCCCATACTCCACTTCCTGACCCGCGCGGTGTTTTTGCCGATATCGACTGCCCCGCAATGAAAGAGCCATTCACAGAAACATTACGGCCCCTGGCAGCGGACTGGCTGGTAGGGGGCGGTGAAATGGGTGCCCTTATCCGTGCGAAAGATTGGTCGGAAACGCCGCTCGGTCCGATTGAAAGCTGGCCGCAGAGCCTGCGCAGCGCAGTAAGTATTCTTTTGCCGTCGAAGGCGCAGATCATCCTGTTCTGGGGTCCGGAGCTGGTCGCGGTCTACAACGACGCCTATCGCCCGGTGCTGGGCGCCAAGCATCCCGCCGCGGTCGGCGTGCCGGCGCGCCAACTCTTCAGCGAGGCCTGGCACGTGCTCGAGCCGCTCTTCATGGGCGTGGTGAACACCGGTGAAACCTTCTGGGCGAAGGACCACGAGTTCGCCCTTGAGCGCCACGGTTACCTCGAGGAAACCTATTTCGACGTCTCCTACGATCCGGTGCGCGACGAGACGGGCCGCGTCGGCGGCCTGTTCTGCATCGTGAGTGACACCACGGGGCGCATCGTCGGCGAGCGTCGCCTGGCGGCGCTGCGCGACCTCGGCGGCATCGGCGCCGGCGCCTCCACCGCGGGAGAGGTGCTGCGCAACGCCTGCTCGGTGCTCGAGCGCTACCGCAAGGATCTACCTTTCGCCGCGCTCTACCGCGGCAAGGACCTGGAGGTGTCGTTCGGCATTGAAGACCCCGCCCACCGCCCTTGGCCGCTGGGCGGCGAGGAGGAGCTGGTGCGGGCAGGCGACGCGGCAGTGCTGAAGATCGCCACCTCGGGCCGCGAACCGTATGGCACCCTGGTCGCGGGAATCAACCCGCAGCGCGGGTTCGATGCCGCCTACGCCGATTTCTTCCGCCTGGTGAGCGCGACCATCGCCGGCGCCATTGCCGCGGTCCAGGCGCTGGAGGACGAGCGCCGGCGCGCCGCGGCGCTCGCCGAACTCGACCGCGCGAAAACCGCCTTCTTCAGCAATGTGAGCCATGAGTTCCGTACCCCGCTCACACTGATGCTCGGTCCGCTGGACGATCTGCTGGCGAAGGCCGAAGGAGACATGCTGCCTGAGGATCGGGCGCTGCTCACCGTGGCCCAGCGTAACGGTCAGCGGCTCCTCAAGCTAGTCAATACACTGCTCGAGTTCGCGCGCATCGAAGCAGGGCGCGCGCAAGCCTCCTACCAGCCCACCGACCTTCCCGCGTTAACGGCAGACCTGGCGAGCAATTTCCGCTCGGCCTGCGAACGCGCCGGCATCCGTCTCGCGGTCGATTGCCCTCCGTTGCCGGAAGCGGCCTACGTCGATCAGGAAATGTGGGAAAAGATCGTACTCAATCTGCTTTCCAACGCCTTCAAGTTCACCCTCGAGGGCAGCATTTCCGTGCAGTTACGGGATGCTGGTGCCAATTTCGAGCTCATGGTGAGCGATACCGGCACGGGAATTCCCGCGGAGTCGCTGCCACGCATGTTCGAACGCTTCCATCGCGTGGAAGACACTCGTGGCCGCAGCCACGAGGGAAGCGGCATCGGCCTCGCGCTCGTCAATGAACTGGTCAAATTGCATGGTGGCTCGATCGCCGTGCAAAGCACATTGGGCGATGGAACCACGTTTACGGTTACGATTCCAAAAGGCAGCGCCCATCTTCCAGCCAACCGTGTCAGAGCGCCGCGCGAGGCCGCGTTCTCGACCGCTTCGCGCGCCGACGCCTACGTCGCCGAAGCGATGGGCTGGCTACCCGGGGGCGAGACGGCGCTGACGCCGGCCCGACCTCCTGCCACGCACCGTATCCTGGTGGCGGACGACAATGCCGACTTGCGTGAATACGTGCGGAAATTGCTTGCCGAGCACTACGACGTAGAGGCGGTCGCGGACGGTCAAGCCGCCATCGAAGCCGCAAGCGCTCGTCGACCCGATCTGGTCATCGCGGACGTGATGATGCCTCGCCTCGACGGGTTCGGCCTTATTCGCGGGCTTCGAGCGGATCCCAAGCTGCGCGCAATTCCAGTGGTTCTTCTTTCTGCGCGCGCTGGCGAAGAAGCACGCGTCGAGGGTCTGGGCAGTGGCGCCGACGAATATCTGGTGAAGCCTTTCAGCTCGCGCGAGCTCCTGGTGCGCGTCGGTACGCTGGTGAAATCGGCCGAGACGCACCGCAGAGCAAACGAAGCGCTTGCGCAATTCGAAACCTTGCTCAACGAAGCTCCCGTCGGGGTCTACGTCGTCAATGAGGCCTTCCGGATCGCCGCAATGAACCCGGTGGCGCTGCCGGTATTCGGCGAAATCCCGGATTTGGTGGGTCGCGACTTCGACGAAGTGATTCACATGATTTGGCCGAAAGCCTACGCGGATGAAATCGTGCAGCGCTTCCGTCATACGCTCGAGACTGGCGAGCCGCATATCGTTCCGGAACGCATCGAGGAGCGACTGGATCGGAAGGTCACCGAATATTACGAATGGCAGATCAACCGCATCCCTCTTCCGGGAAGCCGGCAAGGCGTCGTGTGCTACTTTCGCGACATCTCCAAGTCGGTGATGACCAGGGAAGCATTACGCGAGGCTGATAGCCGCAAGGACGAGTTCCTCGCCACACTTTCTCATGAGCTTCGCAACCCGCTTGCGCCATTACGCAGTTCGCTTGAAATTCTGAAGCTCGTCGGAACGGCTGGCCCACCCGCCGCCACTGCAATGGAGATCATGGAGCGTCAGTTAAGCCACCTCGTGCGGCTCGTTGACGACCTCATGGAGGTGTCGCGCATCACTCGCGGCAACGTCGAACTGCGCAAGGAGCCGGTCAGACTGGATGTCGCACTGCGCAACGCTGTGGAAGCCAGTGACTCGCTGTTCCGGACCGGAGGGCACCGTCTGGGCGTTTCGATACCGGATGAGCCCATGGTGCTCGAGGCGGATCCGGTGCGCCTCGCGCAAATATTCGGCAACCTGCTCAACAATGCAGCGAAGTATACCGAGACCGGCGGCGCCATTACCATCGAAGCGAAGCGCGAATCTCTGGAGGCCGTGGTGGTAATCAGCGATACCGGGGACGGTATCGAACCCGACTTGCTGCCACAACTCTTCAAGATTTTCGCCCGCGGAAATCGAAGTGCGAAGCGGAATCAGAGCGGGCTCGGTATCGGCCTCGCGCTCGTGCGCCGTTTAACAGAGATGCACGGTGGAAGGGTCGACGCCGAAAGCGATGGTCCGGGAAAAGGCAGTCGCTTCACCGTTCGCCTCCCGTTGAACCCCGCGCAGCAGGTCGCTCCGGTCAGGATCAAACCAGACAAGCCGATTACATCGTCCGTGAGAATACTCGTGATAGACGACAACCGGGATGCGGCCGAGAGCCTATGCATTCTTCTCGGGCAGGTGGGCGCAGAAGTGCGTGTAGCACACGACGGACCGGAAGCGCTAGCGGCCTTTGCAGTCTATCGTCCGGACGTGGTTCTGCTCGACATCGGCATGCCCGGCATGAGCGGCTACGAGGTCGCGCGACGCATTCGCGCATCGCAACAGGAACCTCGTGCATCGATCGTCGCCCTCACGGGGTGGGGACAGGATGAAGACCGGAGACGCGTACGTGAAGCGGGATTCGATCATCATTTGGTCAAACCGGCTGACCTTGAGGCGTTGCGATCGCTGATCGCTTCCATCCAAACGAACAGGGCCCGACCGGCGGCTTGAGTTCTTAGCGGGGGTCGGCTTGGTCACCGCTGCCTGTTACGAATGATGGTCGATCAGTTAGTCGTTGCGAAAGCGAAGTCGCTGATGTGTCCGACCCCTTCTGGTTCCTGCCGGGAAAGCGGAGCAAAGCGCGGTCCCGTTCCGAGGTCCGCCACGTGCGGGGTCGCTTTTGCTTGGGGATGTTCCACGCTGCGCTCCCAAAAGATAAATCGGCGCCTTTCTGCGTGCCAACGGCCGATGGTCGTCGTATTGTCCAGCAGTCCGTTGTAGTAAGCCCCATGCAGCAGCGAATTCAGGGGGAGCACCTTGCGTTCGAGCAAGGCCTTTTGCGCCGCCGTGAGCTGGGGCCTCGCCAGCGCGACCGATCGATCGCTGATCAGCATTGAAGGATCCATGGTGGCACTCCTTTCGGTTCGGAGAACCCACGCTGCGTTTCAGGATATCCCGTGGGCGTCCGGTATGCCTATTCGACGCCCATTTCGGCCCCGCGCACAGCAAAATCCGCTATATGGCGGTTTTTACACGACAAACGGTAGGTCCCGGGTCAGGCGAACCGCTTCGGGACAGGCAAACCGGACGCTGTTCGAGGCGTTTTCGGGGTCCCGTCAGTCGGCAAAAGCCGCCAACAACAGAGCCAACACGACGCCAAGCCCGGCTGGGACGCCATAGCGCTCCCACCGCGACACTGCGTCGCCCGCGATGACCTCGACCGGCACCGAAGTCAGCTCGATCACCTTGTTGGTGACCGAATTCTCGACCAACCGTGTCAGGGTGTTCTTGCGTGCCGTGCCCATCACGATCCGCTCGCAGCGCAGGCGGCGGACAGTATCGATGATGCACTGCGCCCTATCTCCGAGTTCGGCGTGCACCGAGTAGGGGATTGCAAAGCTGTCGAGCATTCTCCGGATCGGGCGCATTGCGTCTTCCGTCTCGTCGCGGTAGTAGTCGTGCAGCTCCTTCCTGCTCAGAAAGCGCGCTATATAGCTGCTGAATGGCGGCTGGACGTTAAGCAAATGAATCTCGATCGCCGGCCTGTTCGTGAATTCCTTGATGACATGCTTCACCGCAAACTGGCAATTGCGGGATCGGTCGACCGGGACGAGTACCTTTAGCTTGGCATCGCCTGCTGCGGACTGTAGCGAAATCGGCGCAGGACTCGCGACCGACTCCGCGATGCGCGGGACAGGCATAACAGGCAAAGAAGTCCGCGTCATGGTCGCTCTCAAATAGGCTTTCGTCATTTCGATTGCGAACACCACCAACGCACTTACGGCCAGCGCCAGGGTCATGTCGGACCAGTTGGGCATTCTGATGCCAAACGTCTCGCGCACGGCAGGAATCTGGACCAGCACGGCGAACAAGACGAGCTCCCACCCTATCGCAAGCAACAGCCATTTGTGGGGAGGCGCCTGGAACAGGCTATATCGAAGCGAGCGGAAACTCATCGAAATAATCAGTTCAACAAACACGAAGAGCAGGAAGATCTTTGTCCGCGCGGCCTCGATGTCGCCGTAGTTGTCGAAGTATATCCACAAGAAAATCGGACACTCGATCAGAACGCCAAGCAGCACGAGAAAACGCACATCGCGCGAAAATATGCTCTCCTTCGGATTGCGCGGAGGCCGCTGCATGATGTCGCGGTCAGGTGGGGAAAGGCCCAGCGCCAGCGCCGGCAGTCCGTCAGTGGCCAGGTTGATGTAGAGAATCGCGGCAGGCAACAGCGGCAACAACTCGGGTCCCACGACGATCACGACACCGCCCAGCACGACGACTTCGGTGATGTTGGCGCGCAGCAGATAAGTGAGGTACTTTTTGATGTTGTCGTAGATCCAGCGGCCGCGTTCGATCGCCCGCACGATTGTCGCAAAATTGTCATCCGCAAGGACCATGTCGGCGGCTTCCTTCGCCACATCGGTTCCACTGATTCCCATGGCGATGCCGATGTCCGCATGCTTGAGCGCGGGCGCGTCGTTCACGCCGTCCCCGGTCATGGCGACGATCTCGCCACGATTTTTCCACGCCCGCACGATCTTGAGCTTGTCCATGGGCGACACGCGCGCATACACAGTCACCCGGTCGACGATTTCCGCAAAGGCTTCATCGCTCATGCGGCCCAGTTCATCACCGGTCAGCACCACGTCGCCCTGGCGGTATATATCCAATTCCGCAGCCACCGCTACGGCGGTGAGCTTGTGATCCCCCGTTATCATGACCGGGCGGATATGCACTTGACGGCAAGTCTTGACGGCCTCTTTCGCTTCGTCGCGAGGCGGATCCATCATGCCGATCAGCCCGAGAAATGTCAGTTCGCGCTCGACCGTCTCCTCGTCATAGGGTCCGTCAGGGCGGACTTCTTTGTAAGCGAGTGCCAGGACACGCAAGGCGTCCTGCGCCATTTTCTCGCTTGCGGAAAGGATCTGCGCCCGTGTGTCATCGTTCAGGCGCTGCTGCCCATCGTGGCCTTGCACCGAAACACACTTCTCCAGCAGGACCTCGGGAGCGCCTTTCACGAATGCGAGGTGGCGCCCGTCAGGCATGCGATGCACGGTGGTCATCCGCTTGCGCTCCGAGCTGAACGGCAATTCCGCGATTCGGGGCGCGCCCACCCGGGTCTCCTGCTGTTGCAGTCCTGCCTTCGCTGCCAATACCACCAATGCGCCTTCCGTGGGATCGCCCTTGACGAACCAGCGCCCGGCATCGTTGCTCAACGCGGCATCGGCACACAACAATCCGCCCGTCAGCATGAGCCGCACCGCATCGTCGTCGAGTGGGAGCGGCGGATTGAAGCTGCCCTCGGGAGCGTATCCCGCCCCGCTGACCTCGCTGGTACGACCACCCACGAACACCCGGCGCGCCGTCATCTCGCCTTTGGTCAGAGTGCCTGTCTTGTCGGAGCAGATCACCGTCGTGCATCCCAGTGTCTCCACTGCCGGCATGCGCCGCACGAGTGCGTTGCGCTTGGCCATCTCGTGCATCGCGACAGCAAGCGCACCTGTCACGATTGCCGCCAGCGCCTCCGGAACCGCCGCCACCGCGAGCGCGATCGCAAACATCGTTATGGTCAATATCAATTCGACGTTGAGCTGATCTCCCATCCACGCTCTCGCGACGCTGACCACGATCGCGACGCCGCATACGCCGATGGCGATCAGTCCCAGCCAGCGGCCGATCTCCGCCGTTCGCTTTTCGAGTGGAGACGCCTCGCCTTTTACGGAGGCGACCTGTTCGGCGATCTTGCCGAATTCCGTGCTCATTCCGGTACCAGTTACGATTGCCTTGCCGCGACCGTAGGTCACTGTTGTCCCGGCAAAGACAACATTGCAGCGATCGCCGACGGGCAAGTCGCGTGGCAACAGCTTCAGGTTCTTTTCGACTGGAAAGGACTCTCCCGTAAGCGGCGCTTCGTCGCATTTGAGCGAATGAATTTCGGCGAGCCGTGCATCGACCGGAATGCGGTCGCCGGCCTCCAGGAGCATGATGTCTCCGGGGACGAGTTCCCGGGAAGGAATGCGCGACTCGACGCCGTCTCGCAGCACGGTGATCGTGTGCGCCAGCATGCGCTTCAGCGCATTGAGAGCCTGGTCGGCGCGGTACTCCTGCACGAAACCGAGCACGGCGCAGAACACTACGATCACGAATATGATGGCCGCGTCGACGGTCTCGCCCAGTGCTGCGGACAGCACCGTCGCAACGAGCAGGATGATGATGAGTGTGTTCTTGAACTGGGCAAAAAACAGAGCGATCGGCGAGGCGCGCTCCTCCTTCGTCAGTTCGTTGGGGCCGAACTTCTCGAGGCGCGCCTGCACTTCCTGCTGGGTCAGGCCTCGATCGAGGTGTGTCTGAAAGTGACTGACAAGTTCTTCAATCGGCTTGCAGTGGGACTCCCGGTCTTGCATCGAAGGCTCCTCGCGCGGTCCGTGTTGATGGCGTCGTCCGGTGCGTGCATCTTGCGACCGGTCAGAACGGAAATTATAAACTCATCATTCCATGCGTGGACCGTTATGGCGCCGCTCGCGCCGATGGCGGATCGGTCGCGTCGCCAAGCAGCTTCGCTACCTCGTCGAGAAAACGTCCGGCTTCAGCGGGTTTCGCCAGGTGCACATCAAAGCCGGATTTCAGCGCGTTGGCCGAATCTGACTCGCGGCCATAGCCGGTCAGAGCAATGAGTTTCAAATCGGCCGTTTGCCAATTCAACCTGATCCGGTTCGCGAGTTTGTATCCGTTCATGCCGGGCAGGCCGATGTCCAGCACCGCGAGTTCCGGGCGCCATGATTCAATCGCGGCGAACGCGGCTTCGGCTTCCGCCGCTGTCCGAACGTCGTAGCCGGTGTTCCGGAGGAGCACCGCAAGCGTCTCCGCCGCATCCGCATTGTCGTCCACCACAAGAATGCGGGCGTTTCGACGTACCGCGGGGATCAATTTGCTTTCCGGGCCGGCCGCAATTGCCGGCTTGTCATCACCCTTTGGTAGCCGGATTGTAAAAGTACTGCCCTGGTTGGCCCCCTTGCTGGACGCGCTCACGGTGCCTCCGTGCAATTCCACCAGGGCTTTGACAATCGCCAGCCCGAGTCCCAGTCCGCCGGCACGACGATCGATGGATTGCTCGCCTTGTGTGAAGAGCGTGAACAGGCGATGCAACAGCTCGGGAGAAATCCCACTGCCGGAATCCTCGACCACCATTTCGGCCATCCCGCCCGCCTCGCCGACGCGAATTGCGATGCGTCCATCGCCCGGCGTATGCCGGGCGGCGTTTGCGACAAGATTGCCCAATACCTGCGTTAGCCGCGTGGTATCGCCAAAGACGTACACAGGCTGGGAAGGCATATCAAGATCAATGGGGCGTGTGCGTTTCTCCAGTGCCGGCTGCGTCATTTCCAACCCTCTCTCGACCACGGTTCTCAGATCTATGCGTTCGCGTTTCAACTCGACTTTTCCCCGGGTTATACGCGAGATGTCGAGCAGGTCGTTCACAAGCCGGGAAAGATGCCCAACCTGGCGTTCGATAATGTCGCGCTCGCGATCCGGAACGCCCTGCGCGCGAATTTTCATCAAGTGAAGTGCGGTCACGATGGGCGCGAGCGGATTGCGCAATTCATGACCGAGCATGGCCAGGAACTCATCCTTTGCACGACTCGCGGTCTCGGCTTGCTGACGGGCCTCTTTGGCGTCGGCAGCCGATGACTTCAACGCCTTGGCCAGATCCTCTATCTCACGGATATCGGTAGCTGGTACCGCGAGCAGTTCGTCCCAGCCCAGGGTCCGTGTGGCGCCGGCCAACTCCCGAATCGGCCGGTTGATGCTGCGGGTAAGAATGACTGCCGCAAATACGGCAAAGCCAAGAGAGAGCAAGATTCCGCCGCCGTAGGCGACAAGTGATCGGTACCCACCGGCTTCGATGTATTGGGTCGGAATTCCGATCGCCACCGTCCATCCTGTATCGCTTGCGCGCGAGTAAGCCGCATAGATGGAGTCGCCTTCCAGCGCATGGGTTACCCCCGCTCCCTCCCGGTCGCCGCTTGCCATAAGTTCCTGCAATCCACTCGCCGGCGGCGTACCGATGTACTTCTCGTGCGCCCGCGAACGCGCTACACGCATGCCTTTCGTATCGAATACTGAAACCACCCAGTCCTGTGGCACCTGTTGCCGGTTCACCACTTCCAGAATGGCGTCCGGTTTCACAACGCCTGTCAGCACAAATCGCAATTTGCCGTTGCGCACGACCGGAACCCGCACCGGTACTCCCCAGCTTCCGTCCGGACCGCGCGACACATAACCCACAATGGGCCTGAGTGTGGTGACAACCTTGTCGAAGCTTTCCTTTTCCGGAATCGGCGGCGCGGACTGCGCAATCGAGTAGCTGGTATTGAGTAGTACGGACCCGGAGGGATCGGCCAGATGAATGAGGAGCCAGTCCGGCTGGACAGACATGACCCGCGTCGCCCGCGAGTAAAATCTGTCCGGCTTCCCGGCGTCGAGCAGAACCGAAGTTGCCAGGGCCTCCAGAACCGATACCGATTCACTCAATGCGGCGTCCACCGCGGTAGCGAGAGCGCGGGCAACTTCGAGGCCGGACTGCTGGGCCTGTGCGCGTTGCTGCTTTACCAGGGCATACAGACCGATCCCGGATGTCGCGGCAAGCGGCAGGATTCCCACGAGCGCGAGCATGATAAGTCTTCTTCGAAGCGGAACATTGCGCATCAAATTTTCACCTGGCACTTGCATTGCCCTGACTAGTGTCGTGTTCCGGCCGTGTAGACACTATCTGTAACCCGCGGCCTGCAATTCGAACAATTCAGCGTAGCGCCCGCCCTGCTGCAGCAACTCGGCGTGGGTGCCTATGGCCTCGACAGCGCCGTCCATCAGCACCACGATGCGATCGGCCATGCGGACGGTGGAAAAGCGATGCGATATCAACACGACCGTTTTGCCCTGGCTCAATTCCCTGAACCGTTGGAACACCTCGAACTCTGAACGCGCATCGAGCGCCGCCGTGGGCTCGTCGAGGATCAGAAGCTGCGCGTCCCGCATGTAGGCACGGGCGATGGCAATCTTTTGCCACTCGCCGCCGGAGACCTCGACGCCGGTTCGAAAGCGCTTGCCGACAATTTGATCATATCCTTCGGGAAGGTTCCGGATTACCGCGTCCGCCAGGCTGCGCTCGGCGGCGGTAACGATGCGTGCTCGGTCTTCGCGCGCCTCGATGCGGCCGACCGCAATATTGTCGGCGGCGGTGAAGTGATAGCGCACGAAATCCTGAAAGATGACGCCGATGTTGGAGCGAATGGCGGACAGGGAATACTCGCGCAGATCATGACCGTCGAGCAGAATGCGGCCTTCGTCCGGATCGTATAGCCGCGCCAGAAGCTTGACCAGAGTGGTCTTGCCGGCACCGTTTTCACCCACCAGCGCAAGGTTCTCGCCGGCATGCAATTTGAACGTCAATCCATGCACCGCCCAGCGCTTGGAACCCGGGTAGCGAAATCCCACGTTCTCGAACGCGAAGCCGTCCCGTATCGGGACGGGGAACGGCCGCGGATTCGGCGGCGAAACGATTTCCGGCTGGATCTCGAAGAATGAAAACAGATCGTCGAGATAAAGCGCCTGGCCGGCGACCTGCGAGAATCCCATGAGCAGGTTTTCCAGCAAGTTCCGTAGGCGTCTGAAAGAGCCCGCAAGAAACGTGAGATCGCCAATGGAGAACTCGCCATGGAGCGTACGCCATACGATGTAGGCATATGCGACATAGTAGGCAACGGTTCCGATCGCGGAGAGAACGCTTCCCCAGCCCGCGCGTCGCAGCGCGATCCGGCGGTTTGCGTCGAAGAAGCTCGCAGCCAGGGAACGATAGCGTTCGATCAGGAAGGCGTTCAGGCCGAAGATTTTCACTTCCTTTGCCGTTTCCGCGCTGGAACCGGTCTGCCGGACGTAATCGAGCTCACGTCGCTCCGCTGTACGGGCAAAGTTGAGTGAATAACTCTGCGCGTTGAAATGCGCCTCGCCGATGAAGGCCGGCAGGAGCGCAATGGCGAGAAGCGCGATGAGCCATGGGGCGTATACGAGCAGCCCCGCGGCAAAGCTCGCGACGGTAACTACATCCTGTGCCTGGCTGAAGATCTGCCCAATAAGGCCGGTACGTCCGCCCGCGTAACGCCGGGCACGTTCCAGCCGGTCCTGCAATTCGCTATCCTCGAAATCCTCGAGGTCGAGCGTGGCTGCGTGCTCCATGAGCCGAAGACTGGTCTCGTTGCTGAACTGCTCGGACAGCAGGGAGTCGAGCAAAGAGACGGCGCGGCCAAGTATGTCGGACAGGACTGCAAGGCCGAGTTCCAGCGCCAGCAGCCATCCGATGCGGTCGAGCAATCCGCTCGCAATCCACTCGCGCAGATCATCGCCAACAGGCGGAGCCTGGGCCAGGAGTACAACCTCGTCGATGATCAGCTTGCCAACATAAAGCGTTGCGACCGGCAACAATGCACGCACGATCCGCAACAGGACTTGGCTGAGGGTGAGCGCCGGGCTCGTCCTCCATACCAACTTCAAGAATGGCGGGAGATTGCGCAATGCTCCCATGCGCTGTCGCCACGACTGGCGTCCTTGCGCTTGCGGCACATCGCCGGACGCAGTCGCGGGTGATCGTCCACCCATCGTGTAGTGTTTTGGCATTCGTCATTGTGCCGAATTGCCGCGGAACTGGCGGTGCGGCAGGTAGGACGCGATCGGACAGGCGGTGTCTTATCGCCAAGCGCCGCATAGAAACCCCACGACGGTCATTCAAAGCGCTGTTACCCATGTCCCGAGACTATAATTAAAACCAATAGGTACCAAGAAAATGACAAAAGGGGAGGGAACCAGTTTGAGATTGTGGAGCTGTGCTTGGGAACCAATGTCGGCGCCACATCGGAGACTACAACTTGAAGCCACAGCTGCCGGAAAATGAAGGAAGCGTGTTGGTGCACCCCGGTTACCAGAAGCTCTCAGCGGTCGAATTCAAGATCCTCGCCGGCTTCATAGGCGCGCTGCTGGTGCTGTTGGTCGGGGCGGGATTTGCTTATCGGGCTGTCGACGAATTCGCGGACTCCTCGCAATTGGTCATCCATACCCCGCAAGTGCGCGCCGCCCTGAGACGCATTTACTCCACCGTCACCGATGCCGAATCAGCTCAACGCGACTACCTCATCACCGGCATGCCGCAGCAACTCGAAAGTTACGAGACCCTCATAGCAAAAGTCCATGACCACGAAGACGCGCTCGCGCGTCTCGTTGCCGAAAACCCGGGCCGGTCGGAGAACCTGACGCAATTCAGGCGACTCGTCGCCGAGAGACTGGATTTGCTGGCGCGCGGGATCGGTCTCTACCAACGGAACGGATTCGCATCGGCAAGAGAATTCGTTGCTTCCGGCGAGGGGACCAGCACCATGCGGGCCATCGCCGAGTTGACCGAACACGTGGACGCCATCGAAGAGCGTCTCCTCGCGGAGAGCGTGGAGACTCTCACGCGCACCCGTCAGCGCACATTGGTCTCGCTCCTGCTTACCATGCTGGTGGCGACGGGTATCTTTACAGTGCTGTTCCGCGGCATCCGCCGCGAAATGGTGGCGCGGAATGAAACCGAGCAATTGCTCGTGAAGCGTTCAGCCGAGGTTGTGTCGGCAAACCGTTTCCTCGATTCGGTAATCGAGAATATTCCCGACGTGATCTTCGTCAAGGATGCCGTCGACCTCCGGTTTGTCCGCGTCAACCGTGCCGAGGAAGAACTGTTGGGCCACTCCCGCCACGACTTGATCGGCAAGAGTGACTATGACTTGTTCCCCAAGGAGCAGGCCGACTTCTTTACCGGAAAGGACCGCGAGGTATTGGGGAGTGGCAAGGTGGCGGATATCCCCGAGGAGCCGATCCTCACTCGCACAAAAGGCCAGCGCCTTCTGCACACGAAGAAACTCAGTATCCTCGACGAAGAAGGCCGGCCGCTCTACCTGCTGGGAATTTGCCAGGATGTCACCGAGCAGAAAGAAAAGGAACGCGAGATCCTGAGACTGAACGCCGCGCTGGAAAAGCACGCCGCCGAGGTGGAAGCCGCCAACCGCGCCAAGACCACGTTCCTCGCCACCATGAGCCATGAGATTCGAACCCCGATGAACGGTGTGCTGGGCATGGTGGAACTTCTCTCTTTGACCCGGCTCGACGCCGAGCAGCGCACTACGCTCGAGATCGTCCGTGAATCTGGAAATACTCTGCTGCGCATCATTGACGACGTCCTGGATTTCTCGAAGATCGAGGCCGGGAGGCTGGAAGTTCGCCCCGAGATCGCCTCGATCAGGGAAGTGATCGACGGCGTGTTCAACATTTACTCCGGCAACGCCAGCAGCAAGGGCTTGCTGCTCAAGCCGGTTGTCGACCCGCAAATCAGTCCCGCGGTCTGGGTTGACCCCTGGCGGTTGCGGCAGATCCTCAACAACTTTGTCAGCAACGCGATCAAATTTACGTCCCGTGGCACCATCGAGATCAGGGCAGATCTGATCGAGCGCGTGGACGCCGAGGATCGCGTGCGGCTCTCGGTCAAGGACACGGGCATCGGCATCTCCCCGGAAAACCAGCGGCAGTTATTCCAGCCGTTCACACAGGCAGAAGGCGACACCACCCGCCGTTTCGGCGGCACCGGTCTCGGACTGGCAATCTGCCGGCGGCTCGCCGATCTGATGGGCGGCTCGATCGAGATGGTGAGCGAGCTTGGCCAAGGGACGACCATGATACTTACCGTCTCGTTGCCGATTGCCAGCCCGCAGGATCTCCCGAAAACCGAGCAAAAAGGCTCGCCGGATGTACTTAGTACCACAAGCAGAATGCGTCGTATGGCGCCAAGCGTGGTACAAGCCGAAAGGGAAGGCACGCTGGTGCTGTTGGTGGATGACCATCCGACCAACCGTTTGCTCCTGATGCGCCAGGTGAAGGCCCTGGGCTATGCCGCGGAGAGCGCCGAACACGGCGTCGATGCATTGGAGAAGTGGAAGTCCGGGAGATTCAAGATAGTCATCACCGACTGCAACATGCCGGAGATGGATGGCTACGAACTCGCGCGCAGCATCCGCAGGCACGAAGCGGCCAACGGCGGCGGACGCACCCCGATCATCGCCTGTACGGCCAATGCCCTCGGCGGCGAGGCCGAGAATTGCTTTGCTGCCGGCATGGACGATTACCTTGCCAAGCCCGTTGAATTGACGGAACTGCTGAAGAAACTCGATCAATGGCTGCCGATCCCCGAACAAAGTGACGCGCCTGTCGAACAGCCCGGGAGCCGCCCGGGTGCGTCAGTACCCGTGGAAGCCGCACCGGTCGACCGGTCGGTACTTGCCGAGATTTCCGGCGGCGATGCGGCGGCCGAGCGCGAAATCTTCCTGGACTTTCGGCGCGTCAACGATGAAGACGCCGCCATGCTCAAGCAGGCAGTAACCAACAGCGATATTCCCCAGGTCACGCGCGCTTCCCATCGAATGAAAGGCGCCTGCAAAATGGTCGGCGCCATGGGACTTGCCAGCGTATGTGCGAGCATCGAGCACGCCAGCCGTGCTAGTGACTGGCCGGCAGTCGAAGCCAACATGGGCGCGTTCCATCAGGAATGGCTGCGCCTGAACGCCTATTTCGACTCTCTGTGACGGCGGAGCAGGATGGCTGTGCCTGAACGCCTATTTCGACTCGCTGTGACCACCTGCAGGGAAGACGCAACGAGATGCTGATCGCCAACTTGCGTTTCCTGGTGGCCGAGGATCACGAATTCCAGCGCAGCGTGCTGGTGAAGATGCTCGAAAGCCTCGGGGCGAAGGCTATCCACGAGGCCGCGGACGGCCGGGCGGCGCTGGCAATCATCGAAGATGCGAGCCGGCCGGTTGATATCGTGATCAGCGATCTCGAGATGCCCGGCATGGACGGCATGGAATTCGTGCGCCACCTGGGCGAGACCGGGGTGCGGGTTTCGATCATTCTGGCAAGTTCCCTGGAACGCAAGCTCCTGGCCTCGGTTACCACCATGTCCGAGGCCTACGGCATCAACCTGCTGGGGGTGATCGAAAAGCCGATCACGCCGGCCAAGCTCGAGGCGCTGATCAAGCTGCGCAAGCCCGGACAGGCGCAGCGCGGCCATCCCAAGACGGCCGGTCCGACCGTCACGCTGGATGAGATCATGGCCGGATTGAAGGGCAACGAGTTCGAGCCCTTCTTCCAACCCAAGGTCGAACTGGCCACCGGGCGGGTCAAGGGGGCCGAGGCGCTCGCCCGATGGCGCCACCCGCAGCAGGGCATCATCGCGCCCCACGCCTTCATCGAGACGCTCGAAGACAACAATCTCATCGATGAGCTCACCTGGGTGATGCTCAGGAAGGCGGCCGCTTCTTGCAGTAGTTGGCGCGCCGCGGGGCTGGAGGCGACCGTATCGGTGAACCTGTCGCTCAAGATGCTCACCGACACGCAGCTTGCCGACCGGGTCACGGATCTGGTGGTGGGCGAGCATCTCGAGCCGCGCCACATGGTGCTGGAGTTGACCGAGTCCGCAGCCACCACCGACGTGGGCAAGGCGCTCGAGAACCTCGCGCGGCTGCGCATGAAGGGCTTCGGCCTGTCGATCGACGACTACGGCACGGGCTACTCCTCGATGCAGCAGCTCACCCGCATTGCGTTCACGGAACTGAAGATCGACCAATCTTTTGTCACCAACGCGACCCGCCAGGAATCGGCCAAGGTGATCCTCGAATCCAGTCTCGACATGGCGAGGAAGCTCAACATTACGGCGGTAGGCGAAGGCGTTGAAACGCAGGCGGACTGGAACCTGCTGCGGCAACTGGGCTGCGGTCTGGCACAGGGCTATTTCATCGCCAAGCCGATGGAAGCGGGAGCCTACCCGAACTGGGTGCGAGGTTGGAAACAGTCGGGATAAGTTCTGCGGGTCCCGAAGGCCATCTTTAGCGATGGCTTTTCTGCGGACGTTGTGGGCCTTGACGAGCATCACGGACGGCGCGACGCTTGTGCCGGAGTCGCACCCTGTAGCACTCAAAATAGGGAGAAGAACGCCATGCTGAATCCCATCCATAACGCATCTCGCTGCCTCGGCATTGCTCTTGCCGCGGCGAGTCTCGTCGCCTTCACTGCAACCGCGGCCGCGCGCCCGGCCGACGGTCCCTGCGAGTCGGAAAAACAGTTAAACGTAGCCGCCAAGATGCGCGACGGAGTCACGCTCTACGCGGACGTCTATCGCCCCAAGCTCGCCGGCAGCTACCCCGTCATCCTCATGCGCCTGCCCTACAACAAGGACGCCGCTCAAACTTACGTGTATGCGCCACCGGCGTTCTACGCCTCGCATTGCTACATCGTCGTGATTCAGGACGTGCGCGGCCAGTACACCTCCGAGGGCTCGTTCTATGCGTTTCGCGATGAAGCCAAGGACGGCTACGACACCATCGAGTGGGCGGCCAAGCTACCCGGTTCCAGCGGCAAGGTCGGCATGTACGGGTTCTCTTACGTCGGGGCCACGCAGTGGATGCCGGCGACGCTGAAGCCGCCATCCCTGGTCACGATCGTGCCGGCGATGACTTCGTCCGACTACTACGATGGCTGGAGTTATGAAGGGGGCGCGTGGTCGCTCGCCTTCGAAGAATCCTGG
This sequence comes from Burkholderiales bacterium, assembly GCA_035275265.1. Taxonomy (GTDB): domain Bacteria; phylum Pseudomonadota; class Gammaproteobacteria; order Burkholderiales; family JACQAP01; genus JACQAP01. The sequence continues at coordinate 63,126 of DATENC010000026.1, forward strand.
CCGCTGGTCACCATCGCGCTCACCGGCGCGCGGCGTCTGGGCGATCAGGCGGCAATCGACCGCATGAACGAGGCGATCCGCGATCTCTGGGCCACGTACAAATTCCTGCCGATCAAGGACTATCCGTGGCTGTCACCGGATCGCCCCAAGGTCGCGCCGTACTTCTACGACTGGATCAAGCACGACACCTGGGACGACTATTGGAAGCAATGGTCGATTCGCACCCGCTACAACCAAGTGCAGGTGCCTGCTCTCAACTTCAGCGGCTGGTACGACGTGTTCATGAACGGCGCGATCGAGAATTTCGTCGGCATGCGCGTCAAGGGTGGCAGCGATATCGCGCGCAAAGGCCAGAAGCTGGTGGTCGGGCCGTGGATCCACCTGCCCTGGCAGCAAAAAGTCGGAGAGGTCGATTTCGGCCCGGAGGCAACCAACCCGGTGGACGAACTGCAATTGCGCTGGTTCGACCACTGGCTCAAAGGCAAGAACAACGGCGTGAACAACGATCCCGCAGTGCGCGTGTTCGTGATGGGCGCGAACAAGTGGCGGATCGCGGATAACTGGCCGATTCCGGGCACCCAATTCACCGAGTACTACTTGCACAGCGGCGGCGCCGCGAATACTCGTTACGGCAACGGTTGGCTTACCACCCAAAAGCCGACCGCGGACGAATTACCCGATCGCTATCGCTACGATCCTGCCAATCCAGTCCCCAGCAAAGGAGGCCATTCCTGCTGCACGGCCGATACCGCCCCGGTCGGTCCGTTCGACCAGTCCGAGATTCAGAACCGGGCCGACGTGCTCGTCTACACCACTCCGCCACTGGAAAAGGCGGTCGAGGTAACCGGTCCCATCACAGTTACGCTCTATGCCGCGTCGAGCGCAAAGGACACCGACTTCACCGCCAAGCTGACCGATGTGCACCCGGACGGCAAGGCGATCCTGCTCAACAACGGCATTCTGCGCGCGAGCTTCCGTAAGTCGCTCGAGAGACCGGAGCCGATCGAGCCCGGCAAGATTTACGCCTATGACATTTCGATCTGGCCGACAAGCAACCTGTTCAAGGCCGGTCATCGCATTCGGCTGGAGATTTCCAGCTCGAACTTTCCGCACTACGACCGCAATCCGAACACCGGCCGCAGGTTTGGCATGGACAGCGAGTTGGCAGTGGCGGACCAGAGCATCTATCACGACCCCGAGCATCCATCGAAGGTCGTGCTACCGATCATGGCTCAGCCGATCGAGCCATAGTTGGATTTGCCCGGTAAGTTCGCATCCCAGTCAAAGCGGAACGATGCATTTCACAACGGAGGCGACCATGAATCGAATTTTCTGGAGAGCGGCATTGTTTTTGGTTTGTGCAGGTGCGCTGGTGACCGCACATGCGAATCAAGCGTTAAAGGTCGATACACAAGGGGTAACAGCAAAAATTCTTTACGAAGCCCCGATCAACGGAGGCCACGTGCCCGACCTCAAAGGCAAGTACAAAATGAGGATCACCGAGATAACGATTGCTGCAGGTGGCCACGTGGGGGACCACAATCACGTGGGACCTGGCATACGCCAGATGACGGCGGGTGAAATGGAGTACATCCTGCCGGACAAGACCGTTATCTACCGAACCGGCGACTTCTTTTTCGAGACGGGTGACATCAGTCACCGAGTCAACAACAAGACAGCCGAGCCCAACAGCCATCTACTCTTTGAAATTCTGCCGATGGATGCAAAAGGCGCGTCACTCATCCTTCCCAGAGACAAACACGATGACTAGTTGCGGCGAACTCTTGGCCAAAGCGGCCCTGCTCCAGAGCAGGCACCAACGATGATCGCTATTTTCCCTCGAGCCTGCGCGCACAGCGGCTAACTATGTACCGTGCCGGCCCTCGGCAGGATGTCGTCCAGTGGATCGCCGTCGCCGTTCAGGTCGAGTGTCGAAACAGCGCCCAACGCTCAGTCCATAAGGTCTTTGGGCACATTGCCGCCGTTGGCGGCGATGCGGGCGAGCACGGTTTTGTGCAGCCAGATGTTCATCTTTGCGGAATCCCCCATGAGCACCGCCGGACAACCCAGCTCCGTGGCCAGCTCCTTGCGCGCTGGCAAACTGCTGTCGATATCCAGGAGCTTCAAGAGGTCCACAATTGAGGTCCGCCAATTCAGCTTCTGCGGGTTCGCTGCGGCACGCTGCTCCATTTGCGCGACGACATCGACCGGGGCAACCGGCTTGGTCGGCGGTACAGTCGGAACCGTGCCGGGATTCACCGAGGCGGTGGTCCGACCGATGCCGAGTTTCTCTAGGATCTTATTGAGGAATCCCATGGTGCGCTCCTTATGTCGTTTGAATAGTATGGATCTCGGTAGAACTACGAGTTGACAGCCCCCCGATTTTGGCAACGTCTGCTGGTGAGCGATTCCCCACGCTCCGAGTGAAATCGCTCCACAGTCACTCGTTGCCGGCATCGCGCCGCTGCCGCTGTAGACGCAGCCGCACTTGTGTTCCGCATTACTCGCCGGGGAGGGGTGATCTGGTTCCGGAAACTGCGCGGGCGCTCTAACGCCCGCGCGATGCAATTGCTATTTCCCGTCCCGATCTGCGTCGCCGGGGATGGCGCGCTCGACGCGATCCCACGCGGCGCGTGTGGCGTGCTTGGCTTTTTCCCAACCCAGCTTAGAGGTTCCCGCCGCGCGGATGTAACTGGCTTCAAGGTCGCGTACGACCTCGTCAAAGTCGCGGTCGGGATATTGGGAACGACCCGTGTAACCGGTGCGATAGGCCGGACCGTAGTCGTCATAGGTCAATCCTGAATTCGACTGGTAATAGGGCTCGCGCGTGTAGTTTTTCCGCCAATAGGCATCTTCGACGGTGGGGTCAGCCATTTCGCCCATGGCCTTACCGGCCAATCCGCCAACTATCGCGCCAGCCGCCGCGCCAACCATTGTGCCCACCGGGCCTGCCACTGTCCCGGCCGCGGCGCCGGCGGCCATGCCGCCGGCGGCAGCGCCGATACCGGTACCGACGGGATGCGAACCGGGGGCTCCTGTCAATGGATCGCGATTGGAATCGCGCTTGGTCTGTCTCTCGGTCTTCATGTCTCTACTCCTCTGGTTATTGAAATAAATGCTGCACCAGCAGGAGAGCAAGCAGCGTGCCGCGGAATCAGGAGTGTCTTGCGAGTTGCACGTTCGAATAAATGGTTGCTGGGGAAAGAGATTTTTTGCAGACGGGGATAAGTCTCTTGTATCGCGCAGGTAAAAACGACATGAAGCGCGTCTTCCTTACAACTCTCTGCGAGGCCAATTCCGTAACCGAGAGACGATCATTTCTTCCATTTCCTGAGGCTCGATGCCTATGATCACTAACGTCGCCCGGTACACCTCTGCCGGATGGCGAGATCTGAGGAGATCGCGGTGCGGCTAAACGGAAAAGTAGCGATCATCGTTGGTGCCGGCCAGAGCCCTGGAGAAGGCATCGGAAACGGCCGTGCGACCGCCCTTCGCTTTGCGCAGGAAGGCGCGAAGATCCTTGCTGTGGATCGGGATATCGATTCCGCGAGGGAGACTGCCGCCCTCGCAACGAAGGGAGGCGGAGAGTGCGTCGCCTTTGAAGCGGACGTGACTGATGAAGTCACGCTCGCCGCGGCAGTGCGCTTCGCGCAGCAGCGATGGGGACGCATCGATATCTTGCATAACAATGTCGGGGTGAGCATTTCGGGAGGAGACACGCCGCTGCTGGAACTCACCGAGGAAATCTTCGATCGAGTCAATGCCATCAATCTTCGTGGAACGATAATGGCCTGCAAACACGTCATTCCCATCATGCGCAGCCAGCGAAGCGGGACCATCATCAACATCTCATCCATCGCCGCGTGGATCGACTATCCACTCGTTGTCTACAAAGCCACCAAGGCGGCCATGATCGCCTTTACACAGCAGCTTGCTTTACAAAACGCCGCTTACGGCGTTCGCGCCAACGTAATCCTGCCGGGATTGATGGATACACCCATGGCGGTGGATACGCGGGCTCATGCAACGGGCAAAAGTCGCGAGACGATTGCCGCGGAACGCGACAAGAAGGTTCCCCTGCGTGGAAAGATGGGGACGGCATGGGATGTGGCCAATGCCGCGCTGTTTCTCGCATCCGACGAGGCCAATTTCATCACCGGTGTAGCCTTGCCGGTGGATGGGGGGGCGTTGGTGCGGATCGGATGAAAAAGTTCGCAATCGGGCGGCGACTGGCACGACTGGCCGCAGCCGGCCGTTAAGCTACCACTGGCGGGTCAGAAACCGACCAGATGTCAGCATCATTCATCGGTCCGGCCGCTGGACCAGCGGGACGAAGTCGTATTCGCCGATTCCCTGCAGCACCAGGAACGTGGCGGAATCGTTGCCGCCATTAGCGACGAGGTGGGGACGGCTGGGCTTGACCGAGTACGTGTCACCGGCGCCAAGCCGTACCTCTTCTTTGGGCTCGCGCAAGAAAATTCGAATATTTCCGCCAAGGACATAAAAAGTGTCTTGAACATTGCTGTGATAGTGCCAAGGCACTCTTTGCGTCGGTGAAATCTGGAGTTCGGTGATACGGAAGCCCGGCCGTGCCGCGTGCTCGGCGCGGCGCTCGACCTCGTACAAATGGCTGCCATCCTTCATCGTTTCCATTGCACCCTCCTGTCTGGTCCCGGCTCTTGTGAAAACGTTGGGCCGCTCAGCGGCTGGGCATGAGCAACACTGCCCCGTCCCTGCATCAATCGGTTGCGCGCACTATCATGCGCCACGCCCGGAATTTCTGCTCAAAGGATAAGGAAGCGTTCGCTGGACTCGTAGAAGGCAGCCGCATGTACGCAATACGACGACTGCCGATCTCACCCAATACATGCCGCTTGAAACAAGCTTCTGCTTTGGCGCCATTGAAAAACACGTGTGTGATCCTGCCGTGCTTGCGGAAAAACGTCTGGAAGTCGTTCACAATCTGCGTCTCTCGCTCGATCCTTGAATCCAGGCTCCCTTCCCGCGTGCAGGACTGAAGTACATCCCAGAGTGCAATTCGCGCCGACTTCAGCGCTTCAATCCTGGCCGGGTACGGAGACACTACGTCGAACTGAAGAAGCGCAGCGATGATGCGCCAGAAAGCATTTTGAGGATGGGCGTAGTACTGGGCCGCGGCCAACGATGCTTGTCCCGGCATGCTGCCAAGAACGAGGGTCCTGGCGTTCCTATCCGCGATGGGTTCGAAACTATGGACACGTGCCATACTCAATGGCCTAACAGTTCACAGACCGTTCAGGATTGCCCAATTTCTCAGCGCACAGATGCGCAACAATTTCCGTGAAAGAGTGATTAAATCATAAACGCCGGGACCCGGCCGTGCGGTTCTTGCTTGGCGCTTCAGTTTGCGCACGCAGGAAATACGACGCTCGGGTATTGTTTGACTCCGTCATGCATTCGACCAAATATAACTGACATGCTGCCAACTCTTTCTCGATATGCCGGGAAGTTCATCGGTGCCGCATCAGGAGTCGTGGCATGCGGACTATGGTTGTGGGTCCTTGCAACACCTCAGGACACCTTTGTACGTGCTGCCGTGCATATCGCGGTCGGCGCACTGATGATGCTGCTCGCCCTATTCGCTGTGATCGCGTCGCTGCGCGGTCACGGCCTTGCCCTGGTGATTATATTCATCGTGTCCTTTTTTCCGGTGGGTGGTTATCTGTTGGGAATCCCGCACTGGCTTCGCTGGGTTGGCGTATCGAATCTCGGCTTCCTGGCGGCAGGTCTCATCATCATGTATTCGACACGTAAGGTGGCGACGAAAGCGTCGGTCACCGATCAGCGGGATCGGTAGCGCGACCCGCTATGCTGGAGGCACCATGACCATCAAACTCAACCACACCATCGTGCATGCGCGCGACAAGCGCGCATCGGCCGAGTTCTACTCGAGCGTCTTCGGCCTGGGCAAGCCCGCGCCGTTCGGTCCCTTCCTCGACGTCGAAACCGGGAACGAGGTGACGCTGGCCTTCTTCGAAACACAAGACCCGTTCGAGCCGCAGCACTACGCCTTCCTCGTGAGCGAAGCCGAGTTCGACACGATCTTCGGCCGCGTCAAGAAGCGCGGGCTCACGTACTGGGCGGATCCGGCCAGGAAACAGAAGGGTGAGATCAATACCCACTTCGGCGGGCGCGGCGTGTACTTCGAGGATCCGGGCGGACATTTCCTCGAAATCATTACCCGCCCTTACGGCAGCGAGGTGCCCGACTAGGCCGCACCTGAACACGTCCAACCGGACTACGGTTTCAACGCCTGACCGTGAAAGGTGTCAAATCCACAAGTCCTTCACGGAGACCTGCCATGCATCGATTTCTGATTGCTATTTGTGTCTCGACCACGCTGCTCCTTCCGGGTTGTGCCACCGTCAAGAACCCGGTTACCGGCAAGCTCGAGCACACAGTCATGGACGAGCGCAGCGAGATGGCCGAAGGTGCGAAAGCGCACCCCCAGATCCTCGCTGAATTTGGCGAATACAACGATCCCAAGGTACAGGCCTACGTCAACGACGTCGGCCAGCGGCTGGCCAAGGCCTCGCACCGCCCGGAGCTAGACTGGCACTTCACCGTGCTCGACAGCCCGGAAGTCAATGCCTTCGCGCTGCCCGGCGGTTACGTATACGTCACACGCGGCATCATGGCCTATATGCACAGCGAAGCCGACCTCGCCGGTGTCCTCGGCCACGAGATCGGCCACGTGACTGCGCGGCACGGCTCGCAACGCGCCACTCGCGAGCAGACAGCGGGATTCGGCGTGATGGCGGCGACCATCCTCGGCGTCTTGCTTGAAAGCCAGGGCCTCCGAGGCGCCGCCAACGCGGCATCGCAGGCCTCGCAGGGCGTGGCTGCCGGCTATGTCGCGAAATATAGCCGTGGTCAGGAATCGCAAGCGGACAAGCTGGGCGCTGAATACCTCACCCGTCTCAATTACGATCCGCACAACATGGTCGATGTAATCAGAGTGCTCGAGAGCCAGGAGCGCTTCGCCGCCGATCAGGCGCGTGCCCAGGGCCGCACGCCGCGAGAGGGTGGATCGGGTTGGCTGGCATCGCACCCGAGCAACGAACAGCGCCTGCGTGAAATCACGGAGATTGCGAACCAGTACAAGGCCCAGGCCAGTTATGTGGATGAAGGCCGCGATCGTTACCTGAACGTAATGGACGGCGTAGCGTTCGGCGAGAGCCGCGACCAAGGCGTGACACGCGGCCAGAACTTCTATCACGAGCAGCTAGGTATCGCACTGACCGCGCCACCCGGGTGGAAAATCCAGAACTCGCCCGATGCTCTTGCGCTCGTGAACGGCGAAGGCAACGCCGCGATGATCGTCAGGGCACTGCCGCCAAAGGCCGGCAATACCCACGAGGAAATCATTCGCAATGTCGTCAAGCCGGATTCGGGCAAGATCGAACGTCGTACTTTCAACGGGCTTCCGGCTACGCATTTCTCCGGTACGGTCAAGAACGAGCAAGGCCAATCGCAGGCGGTCGAGTTGACTATTGTGACCGGGCCGTCGAACACCAACTACGCCTTCATCTACGCAGCCAAAGATCGGCAATCGCTGGAACGGGCGTATCGTCAGATACAAGAAGCCGAGTCTTCATTCCGCGCCCTGACAGCGGCCGATCGAAACGCAGCACGTCCATGGACGCTGAAGACCGTGCCCTACCCCAGTGGCGGCTTCGCGGAACTGGCGAAACAATCGCCTTTGAATAATGCGGAGCAACAGTTGCGGCTGCTGAACGGGGTCTATGGCGGCGGCGACGTGCAGCCGGGGCAACTGGTGAAGGTGGTGGCCTGAGTCGTCTTGCCCCCTAGTTCGCAGCGAAGCAGTAGAAAAGTCCTGCGCCGCCCGAGGCCTTCAGTTGGTCCTGGCCGCAACCACGCGATCCGTGCGAGGAGTTCCAGGACTTCATGTGCCGCGTGTCCTTCAGCCCCATCAGGTCGTGGTGGCCGACGATCGCCGAGCCCTCGCCGTTCTTCGCCCAGTTGCCGCAGGTGGTATCGCCGCCCGCCGTCGAATACATACCGGCCGGATCCGAGCCTGTAAGAATGTCGTGCTCGTTCGGCGTATCCCCGCGACCCTTCACCGTCTCGCCCTTCTCCGTCAGCGCAGTCTGCTTGTTGATGTTGTTCTTCGCGGAATGAAGGTCCTCGACGTTCTTGGCCACGACCACGCCCTTTGCGTTGCGCCATGGACCGTCGCCGATCCGATCGCGCGCGTTCACGCCCGCTTCGCCGCCCGGCATGGTGGTGCTCAGGTAAGCCTTCCAGCTCGTGCGCTTCGAGCCGACCGCTTTGGCGAGCGCGTTGCAATGCGCGTCCGCGCCGTCCAGGCCGCCGAGGTCGGCGCCATTGCCCTTCCCCATGCTCGTCAAGAAGAACGTCATGTCCTCGCCGCCCTGCGCAATAGCTGGGGATGTCATGCCAGCCGTAACCAGCAATGTTGCTACGATCGCTAGAACCTTCATGTGACCTCCTTGTGGTGGATTGAACGACGGTTGGTGCCGCTTGTTCAAGAAGTGCAGATAGTCGAAAAACGCAATCGCCCCCCTAACCTGCTTAGGGAGTGCCGTTCTCGAAAAGTTCGACAAGTTCGGCGGGGGCTTACGCCGCCGCGACGGCTCGGTCGATTGCCGGCAGAGCGGAACGAAGACCGACGCGCTCGGCCTCCGCGCGGATCCGCTTCAGTTCCAGTAAGCCTGCGTCGTTGTGCGAGCCAGCGCCAACCGCGGCGAGCGCGCGGGCGCGTGCAACCATCAAACTTGCCCACGGAAGAGGCTCCACCCGCACATACTCTTCCAATGCACCCGCATAGCGCAGCGCCTCGTTCCAATCGCCCCATTCCACGCTTACATCGATAGCATTGCGATAGAAAAACAAATGACAATGCGAGATACAAGGCTCGCGCAACGCCGCTTCACCTTCCTCAAGTACCTGCCTGGCTCGTGCATGGGTGTCGGCGATTGCAGCGAAGCCCGAAATAATGGCAGGCCCGTAGAAACCCATTCCCATCTGCCGTGCCAGCGCAAGGGCTTCCTCCAGATGGGCATGTGCTGCCTCACGCGCTCCTTCAGCCAACCTCACCATGGCCAAAGAGTACAGTAACGCTGACAGATAGCGGCGCGCTCCAACCGTGCGCGCAAGAGGCAAACCCTCAGTGATAGCCATCTCCGCCTGCTCGTATTCCCCGCTTGCCGCGAGGATCATCGCAAGGGAGTTGTAAGCGAAAACCTCACTGTGAGGGTGGCCCATCCTGCGCGCTTCCTCACAGGACCGGCGAAACAGCTCCGTGGTTTCTTTCAGCTGATTGGCGTAGTACAAACAGTGACCGATCATGCACCGATTGGGAACCTCCACTCTGGGGAGGCCAGCGCCCTCACACAACTCGACGCAGCGGCGAAAGTACTCCACCGCGGTCAGCATCCTCCCTTGTGCGTATTGCGCATCGCCGAGTCCGCTTAGCGCTTGCGCCTCGCATTCGCGATCTCCGGCTTGCTGTGCGTGAAACAGCGCAGCCTCGTGCTCGATGCCGCAAGCTGTTCTGTTACCCATCGCGAAAAACAGGTTCCCGCGCAGATGATGCACTCGCGAACGCTCTGCGGCGAGAGCCAAACGATTGGCAATGCGCTCGGCGTGGTCAAGAGCATCCATCGCTGCGGCGATGTCGCCAGTGACTCGATTGCTCCCTGCGATTCCCATCCACACGCGAAAGCGTTGCTCTTCGTCGCCGGCGATCTCCAGTGCGGACTTGAGCACCGAGATGGCCTCCGCAGACCGCCCCGTCTCCTGAAGCAATTCCGCACGCAGCGCCAATAGCGAACAGCGTACTGAATCCACACTCGCGAGCTCCGCTCCGCGTTCAGCCAGGCGTAGCGCGGGCTCGTGGCGAAACTTTCGCGCTTGATCCTCGGCTGCCGCGAGATACGCCTGCACGGCGGCTGGATCCTCGGCTCGGTCCAGATGTTTGGCGAGAAGGATAGGCTCGCGTTCGCTGAACCAATCGGCGGCGCGTCGATGCAGTTCACGCTTTCTGGTATTCAGGAGTGACGAGTAGACACCCTCCTGAATCAGCGCGTGCGCGAAAATGTAGTCAGTGCCCTCTGGCCGCACCAGGTCGCCCCGGAGCAACGCGTCGCAGCCGTACTCGAAATCCTCCGCGAGGAAACGCAGCGCGTCCAGAGCGAAGCGCTGACCCAGGACGGAAGCGGCCTGAAGCGCGATCTTGTCTCGCGGCGCGAGCCGGTCCATGCGCGCCAGAACCAGGCTTTGGATGGTTGCGGGCAGCCTGTCCGCCTCGCTTTCCACCGCATTGCGCAGCAACTGCTCGAGGAACAGCGGATTACCCCCCGCGCGTTCGATACAGTTCAAGGCGAGGTGGTTGGATGGTTCGATCAGGCCGCTGGCCAGCATCTGCGCTTCCTCTGGCCGCAGGGGGCCAACATCGATGGTCATGAGTGGGGCGCCGTTCGTGGAAGCGCGCCACTGCTTGTCCAAAGGATCGCCCTCTATGCGCGAGGTCATTAACAGCACGACGGGCATTTCGCCGGCGGCCCTGGTAAGCAGCGCAAGATATTGCAGGAGATCCGGAGATGCCCAGTGAATATCCTCCACGATCAGCAGGCGCGGTTGGCGAACCGCCGAGCGTTGCAACATCCCCTTGACAAGGTTGCGCATGCGCTGCGCACGCGTTTCGTTATCCATTGCATCGAACACAGCGCGCTGCTCGGGCGAGTGCTCCAATTCCAGCAGGTCGCTAATGAGCGCCTCCTGGTCAGACGCCAGAAGACCGTTTGCCAAGCCGCGATTCACCGCACTGCGTAGCGCCGCCTGATCACCAGGCGCTTGCACCCCAAGCAAATCCTTTACGATTGTCGGGATTGCGTCTTGGCCCTTGCGGACACCGAAGTCGAGCACCTGTCCCATGTGACAGACATAGCCGCGGCTTTGCGCGCGCGACCGTACGACGTCCACCAGATAAGACTTTCCAATGCCCGCTTCGCCCCGAACGAACAGCGCCGAGCCATTGCCGCTTTCCCTGGCGGCGTCCAGCGCACTCATGAGCTGGCGTAACTCGGTTTGTCGGCCGACAAACGGTCTACGCTCACGTGCCGTGTATCGCAGCCCTTGGACATTCCACAATAGAACCGGCTTGTCGAAGCCCTTGAGCACCGTATTTCCGAGCTCCTGCGCAATCAGCATGTGAGACACCGAGCGGTAGACCGCATCAGTGATCAAGGTCTGACCCGGCTTCGCGAACGCGTTGAGCCGTGCAGCGAGATTGACCGCTTCACCGGTCACTGCGTACTTGGGTTGCGCGCCGGCGGTGATCGTCGCTGCCACAACTTCCCCGCTGGCGATGCCGACGTGCAATCGCAGCGGCCCATCTCCGGTCTCAGCGATTTCTCCGGACAGCGTGTGCATGTCGAATGCTGCGCGAATTGCGCGCTCGCCATCGTTGTCATGGGCTACCGGAGCACCGAAAACGGCCAGAGCCCCATCGCCTGCATGATCGATGATGTGGCCGCTGTAGTTGGCAATGACGCGATCGGTGATGTCGTAGAAGCGGCCCAGCAATTTTTGAACATTCTCGGCATCCAGGCGTGCGCACATCGCCGAATAGCCCGAAATATCGGCGACGAGCACTGTGGCCTGGCGCCGCTCTCCGTCTATTGGTGAGGGGGTGGCCGATCGCTCGGCAGCGTCGCGACCTGGCGTCTGACGATCCGCCGCGGCGGCCCGCGCAGTCACCGGATGTGCACACTCAGGACAGAATTTCGCGGCTTCCGGCAGCGGCGTTCCGCATTGGGAACAGTTGCGTTGGAGTGGAGCAGCACACTGCTCGCAAAACTTCGCACCAGCGCGATTATCGTACCAACAATGGGGGCATTTCATGCGATCGATAACGCGTAGTGCCTTGCGACTAGTGAAGCCTAACCGTCGAGGTATAAGTGGTCAAGTTGAGGGTTGCGGGCCTCACACATCACGCTGAACATCCAAGCATTTTCCGAGCGGACTTTCTGGACTGGTTGCATGGTCGATGCAAGCCGGGTTCAGCAGCGATGTCCTCATGCAACTTGCACATGGCCTCGACCGATTTGCTTGATCGATGGTGTTCCACACAACCTCATGGCGAGCTCAAGCTCCTCCCGCAGCATGTCGAGCACGGTCTCGACTCCGGGCTGACCAAAGGAAGCCAGCCCCCACAGATAGGGGCGGCCAATGCAAACTGCCCGTGCGCCGAGCGCCAATGCCTTGAAAATGTCCGAGCCGCGCCGGAAGCCGCTGTCGATGAGCACGGGGATGCGTCCTTCGACACCCGCGACGACCTCGGCGAGGCAGGCGATGGTGGCGCGACCACCTCCGTCCGTGCGCCCTCCATGATTCGAGACGATGATGCCGTCCACGCCGTGCTCGATGCAGAGTTGAGCATCCTCTCGCGTGACAATCCCCTTGAGCACCACCTTCATGCGCGTGGTCGCCTTGATTCGGTCGACAATCTCCCAGGTCAGTTGCGGAGCCATCAGCGTGGTCAAGCCCGCAAGGTTCTGACCATCGAACATCGGCTTGCGTCGGGCGTATCCCTCAATACTCATGACGTGGCAGTCCAGGCACTGCCTGGAGTCTGTGTATTTGGCCCGCTTTCTGACATCTCGCGTGACACGCCCGGCCGCGCTGTCCACGGTGACCGCCACGACAGGGCATCCGGCGGCCTCGGCCCGCTTGAGCAGACCTTCGGTCAGGCTCCAACGCTGCGTGGCATATAACTGGTACCAAAGCGGACCGCCCGTCGTCTCGGTAACCTCTTCGATGGAACTGGTGGACATGGTCGAAAGTATTTGAAGGTAACCCCGTGACCGCGCAGCCTTCGCCGCGGCAATTGCCCCATCCGGGTGGAACGCCTTTTCGCTTCCTGTTGGAGCAATGATGATAGGTGTCTTCCACGTTTTGCCGAACAGCTCGGTGCTCGTATCCACTTTCGTCACGTCGATGAGCCGGCGGGCGCGAAGCCCCATCCGAGCGAAGCCATCGCGGTTGAGCTGAACAATGGCTCCGCCATCGATCCCCCAGGCCATGTAATCGAAATGAGCGGGAGGCAACACCTTTCGCGCGGCAGCCTCGAAATCGAATACATCGATGGCATCGTCTGGACTTTCGATGATGCGGTCGATGTCGAGGGATGCGCCGGACCGCCGGGACTCATCTGCAAAGCCTTGCGAAGGCGCGTAAGCAAGCAACGGCGACGCCGCGAGGAATTTCAGGAATGCGCGGCGCTGCAAGGAGTCGCGCCGTAGTGTTCTCATTTAGGTTTCTCCCCTGGTTCGCGTCCGCACCTACCCGGTAACCAACTTCTGGATCAGCTTTGCGGCCGGTTGCGCGTCGAGCGCTATAGTATCCACACGGAGCCGTCACATGTCGATCGGGTACGGACGTTTCTGCCGTTTGACGATACACGCGTGGCAAGTCACCGGGCACTCGACCCAAGGAGAGCCCAAAGGGCAGATAATCAGAAAGCGCAATCGGCGCTTAACGGAGGATGCCGTGTCAGATCGCTACAAACAAGGTTTGGAGAACTTCCGCCGCATTACTGGCAAAGCTGGGAAAGGCCTTACCGACACGTTCGATAACATCGCACCGGATCTCGAACGTTATTTGATGGAGTTCGTGTTCGGCGATATTTACTCGCGTCCGGCGCTCGACGTGAAACAGCGACAGCTCGCCGCCATTTCCGCGCTTGCGGCGCTCGGCACATGCCAACCCCAGCTGGTGGTGCATATCAATGGCGCGCTGAATGTCGGCTGCACCGAGGCCGAAGTTGTGGAGATTATTCTGGCGGTCGCGATCTTTGCCGGGTTTCCCGCTGCCATCAACGCGATGGTCATCGCCAAACAGGTTTTCGATGACCGCGTACCCAGCAAGAAATGACCTCCCCCAAGATTCCGCCGAGAACTATCGACAAAGCGTTCTGACAGGAGCCACCGCAGCTGGCGCCAGTCAGTAGCGGCGCCTGAAAGTCAGCATTCGCGGAGGTCAAGCGAAATTCGATTCGGCTACTTCTGCCCTGGCGGAGCAGACGACGTAAAGATGTAACGATGCATCTTCCACGCCCCGCTCTCAAGTTTGAGCACGAATAATTCACTGTTTGCTACATCGCCCTCTGCTCCAGTCGCCACGACACGGAAGTGCCCGGTCGAAGTCGTGCGGACCCAGGCAGTGTTCCCAATGACTTCCACGTCGTGAAAGGCAAATTGCCCGCGCAGCTTCAGAGTCGCGAAGACCCACTCGTAGGCCTTGCGCACGGAGTCACGCCCGACAGAAGGTGGGGCATACTCGGGGATGAAGACGGGATTGGCGCTGTAAAGATCCAGAATGCCGTCGATGTCGTTGTTCGACAGGCGTTCCTGATACCTGTTCAAAAGGTTCTCGATCGCCGTCTTGGCCTCTTCTGCCGCAACAGTTGGCAAAGGTACTATCGCAGCCAGCAGGAATGTAACCAACGTGCCCAGTTTGTTCATGGCCGTGTCCTTCGGATAGTCAGGCTCGCGCGCGGATTCGCGAATAGTAGCGCCGATCGGTTGATCGTATCTTCGAATGGTTGCTTTTGGCGATCCACCTGTAATTCCGCCTTTGGCCGATCAGCGACCATCATGCAATTTATCGAGCCTGGCCACTTTTCCCCGCCGCCGGGAAGCGTCTCGAGGCAACGCCAACCCCTAGCCGCTTCCCGATCGAGTAGAACGTATTTACTGTGCTGCCGTCACACCCTTAGCGGCTTTCTTGATTAGCGCGACCACAGCTTCCGGTTTCGAGACGTAAACCGCGTGGCTGCCTTTAACCTCGGTCACCGTTGCGCCGGCGCGCTTCGACATTGCGCGCTGGGCCTCCGGTGGGATCATCTTGTCGTCGGTTGCGACGAGATACCAGCTCGGTTTGCTTCTCCAGGCCGCTTCCGAGACTGCGCCTTCCAAAGCGGCTACGCCCCACGGAAGTTGGGAGTTGGCCATGAAGTCCGCCTTGTCCTTAGGCAGGTCGGCTGCGAATGACGCGGCAAACTTGGCCTTGTCGAGCAACAGGTAACCGTCCTGCGGCGGCAGGATCGGGGGCACTGGAGCTCCGGGCGCGGGGTTCCCGATGAGCGCTGCGACGGACTCGCCCTTGTCCGGAGCAAAAGCCGCGATATAGACAAGCACCGCAACCTTGGGATCGTTTCCGGCTTCAGTGATCACCACCCCGCCATAGGAGTGGCCAACAAGAATGACGGGCCCGTCTTGCGCTGCGACGGTGCGTTTCGTTGCCGCCACATCGTCGGCTAGCGATGACGTGGGGTTTTGGACGATGCTCACGTTGTAGCCGTCCTTCTTCAGAATTTTGTAGACGTCCTCCCAGCCAGAGCCGTCCACGAAACCACCGTGTACGAGAACTACTGCCACTGCTGCTGCGCTTGCAATCCCAGCCATGATGCTCTCCTTTCTTCAAGTAGGCGCTCAAGACGAGCGAATTCGAAACAACTCAAACATGCGCGGTCCAATGACTTCCCATAAATGTATCTGGATTAGTCCTCAGCGCTCTGGCCCATCGCAACGACAAGAGAGAGGGATCTAACGCTGAATGTTGTGACAATTTCTTGACAAATATTCACGAGGTGCAGACGCTCAAGTCCACGAGCTGCGAAATCCCGAGGGAGCACCCGGATGAGCCGGCGGTGAGACCGACTCTGCGGGTGTCGCCTGCGTCGCCGCGCCGTGGCCGGCGGCTCGGGCCAGATCGTCAAACATGGTCTGGTTCGCTGTACGTAGCCGACGCGCAAGGAATGCGCGGCCCAGCCACGCAGGCAGCCCGACCTGAGTTTCATGGCTGGTGACGACGGTACTCAGGCCGTCGGGCGTGGGTCGGACCGTGAACGTGCGCTCGGCGTGCAGCCCATAGGCGTCCGCATCGATGGCGAAAGACTGCGGTCGATCGGCAGCCACCACGGTGCTGCGCAGTTCGACCGGGTGCGCTTTCCATCGGAAGGACACCGGTCGGCCCGCACGATCACGTGACTCCACCCGCACCCACCGGCAGGCCCGATACCACGACGGCCAGCGTTCGACGTCGGTCAACAGATCCCACACGCGTTCGGCCGACGCACGAATCATGATCTCGTTGTGAACCTCGATCGGTGGCCGGAAGGACTCGCCGACCGGACGGAGCAGCCTTGCCGTGAACAGGGTGAGCCACTCGCGCGGCATGAACCGGCCGCCGGCGGCGAGCACTTTGTTTCGCACGCCGGGGATGACCACGGCCCTGCCTTTGTCCAGCGCCCGTAGCCCGGCGTCGATCACGGACTCGGGATCGGCAAGCCGGCGGTAGATCGCTGTGCGGCTGACGTCGGCGCCGAGCGCGTCGACGAAACCTGTGCGCGTGGGACCCGGACACAGTGCGGTGACCGTAACACCGGCAGCACGCGCCTCAGCCCACAGGGCTTGGCTGAACGACAGCACGAATGCCTTGCTCGCGCCGTACACCGCCTGGTATGGCGCGGGCTGGAACGCGATAGTGGACGCGACGTTGAGAATCCCGCCGCTGCCTCGCGCGAGCATTCCGGGTAGGAACGCGCGAGCCAGGGTGATCACGGCATTGACGTCGACTGCCACCTCGTCGGCCTCGCGGTCTGCGTCGGCCTCGGCAAATCGGCCGTAGCTGCCAAACCCGGCATTGTTGACCAGCACTTCGATCGCGCGGCCGCCAACGTGATCGAGCAACGCGACGACACCTGCCCGGGTCGAGAGGTCTGCAGCGACAGTCTCGATCCGCACCCGGGGAGCAGCACGGCGAATCTGATCCGCCGCTTCGTCCAACCGGGTCTTGTTGCGGCCGGTCAGCACCAGCGACATGCCCCGGTCCGCGAGTCTGACGGCAAACCCGCGGCCCAACCCGGACGACGCTCCGGTCACGACAGCCCATTGGCCCTGATAGAGAATCATGGCAGCTCCTATGTAGATGGCATTAACACGGGCGGTCGCTCTTCAAGACCGGGCGAAGGCCAGCAGGTCGGCGTTGAACTGCTCCTTGTGGGTATCGGTCAGCCCGTGGGGCGCGCCGGCGTAGACCTTGAGCGTCGCGTGGGGGACGAGCCGCGCCGCCGCGCGCGCCGAGGCGTCGATCGGCACGACCTGATCGTCGTCGCCGTGCACAATGAGCGTCGGCTTGTTGAACTTCTTCAGGTCTTGCGTGAAGTCGGTCTCGGAGAAGGCTTTGATACAGTCATAGGCGTTTTTGTGGCCGGCCATCATGCCCTGCAGCCAGAAGCTGTCGATCATGCCTTGGCTCACATTCGCGCCCGGCCGGTTGAAGCCGAAGAAGGGGCCGGAAGCGAGGTCGCGGTAGAGCCTTGAGCGGTCAGCAATGGAGCCGGCGCGGATGGCGTCGAACACATCGATCGGCAGACCGCCGGGATTGGCGCTGGTCTTGAGCATAAGCGGCGGCACGGCCGAGATCAGCCCGATCTTGGCGACGCGACCTGTACCGTGACGGCCGACGTAGCGCGCCACCTCTCCGCCCCCGGTCGAGAAGCCGACCAGGATGACGTTGCGAAGATCCAACGCCTCGAACAGCTGAGCGAGATCGTCGGCATAGGTGTCCATTTCGTTGCCCTGCCAGGGCTGGCTCGATCGGCCATGCCCGCGGCGGTCATGGGCGATGACGCGGAAACTATTGGAGGCAAGGTGCAAGGCCTGGGACTCCCAGCTGTCCGCATTGAGAGGCCAGCCGTGGCTGAGCACCACGGGTTGTCCGCTGCCCCAGTCCTTGTAATAGATCTGCGTGCTGTCCTTGGTCGTGATCGTGTACTTCATTCCTTTTGTCGCGGTGGAAGCGGATTTGTCCTGCTTGCTGGTTGCCGCCATCGCGACTGCCGGCAGGCTCGCGGCGGCAGCAAGGCCGGCGGTGCCGATCAGCACGTTGCGGCGGGAGTTCGGGGTATCTGCGGTTGCAGTCAGGCTGCTGGTGGGCTTGTCGTGTGACATTGCGATTCTCCTTGGCTCTGTGGGTTGAACGGGTCGTTTGCGGAATCAGATAGTGCGGGCATGACTGTGCTCTTCGGATGCTCAAAGGAATTGCACCTGCGTGCTGTGATCGGTATCCGCGTGCTTTTTTGAGTCACGAGCGCGCAGGTGAGTGCGGCAGCGGAAAACCAAAAATCGTCGGTCTTCATGTCACACTGCAACTTCGGCAACGTCGCACATGCGGACGTACTCTTTCGGCGAAACTCCTGTCATGCGACGGAACGTGCGAGAGAAATGGCTCTGGTCGAAAAAGCCGAGCTCAATGGCGATCTCGCAAATCTTACGATCACCCTGCAACAGCATTTCCTTTGCGCGCTCGATACGCAGGCGCAACGAATAACCCATCGGGCTTTGGCCCGTGCTCACGCGGAACAAGCGCGAGAAATGAAAGCGGCTGACGCCGACGGCTCTGCCAAGGTCGTCGAGGGTAAAGTTTTCCCCGAGGTTGTCTTCCATATAGGAGCGGGCGAGCGCCAGAGTCCGCCGGCTCAGGCCGCGCCGTACCGTCCACGCGAAGTGGTCATGGCCTTCCGGGGTATCCGAGACGAATCCCGCCCGGGCTGATGCGGAGTCATGCCCTGCCAACTCTTGTGACGCCGCATGGGGCGAGCCGAACGAGCGGGCGGCCATCGCTCGGGGTGCGGCACCGCGTGCTGCGTATTTGGGCGCAGACACTCTCGTTGCCTGGGCTGCCCCATTTGCATGGAGAAGCTGCGCGCCGAGATCGGTAAAGGAATTCCTCCGTGCGTGGGCGACGATCCCATTCATTTTCGACTCGACAGAATCGTGGGTTCGCCAGCGTTCATCGGGCGTGACGGATTGCAAGGTTGCTTTCATGGTCTCTCTCCTGGTGATTTCGGGATGGGCGTGCACCGACGCGACCATCCTGCGATCGCGCAAAGAGAAATCCCAGTAAATTGAAATGAATAGTTGTGAAGGGCGGTTTAGGCGTTATTTATGCGGTACATCGCCACTTTCACGGTTCCGGTTAAGGCTTTTTAAGGCGAATGCAGGTCCAATCGCGGTCGCGTCGTGCTTCCAATGCCGGCAATAGGCGGGGCATGCCGTTGTGACATCGGGCCTGAGTGAGCAGCGTCGGGAAAAACATTTCGCAGCGACTCACATTGCGAATCTGCGCGCCTACCGCAGGAGCGGACGAAGGTCTTGGTACGAGAGGCCCGGTGTTATGCGATCAATGCGGAGACTTGCACGAATGCATCATGCGTGACGCGTACGGCCTGAAAACGTCGCTTCAGGAAAATTAAGGAGAATTGGCCGGAATTTATTGGTCCACGCGCAGCAGAAGCGGCGCCTTTTATCTCGCCGGCGACATTCCGATGCTGACGGATGGGTTTGATGCTGGTTTAACGGACTCCCATCGTAGCGGCTAGCGCATCACCGCAAGGAATCGAGAAGAACCTTCGCTGATTTCAGGTCTGCAGTTTCGAATCCTTCGCTGAACTTGCCGTACATCGGAGCCAGCAGGTCGCGCGCCTTGTCGGTGCGTCTTTGTGTATGCCAAAGGCGCGCCAGACTGGTCGCGCTGCGCAGTTCCCAGGAAAGCGCGCCTTGCTTGCGCGCCCAGTCGAGCGACTCGACGAAGCAGCGCTCCGCCTGCGCTGCCGCGTCACTCGCGCCTGCCATCAGGACAAGTTCGCCCTTGATTCGCAGCAGCTCGGCCATGCACCAGCGTTCATCGTTGCGCTCGGAGCGCGCAAGCGCCTCGTCGATCGCTTCGATGCCTTGCGCGATCTGCCCAGCACGGGCGAGCGCGTTCGCCAGTTCGCCGAGGAATTTGATGTAGAACAGGGCAAACCGGGTCTTGCGTAAATCGTCGAGGCCGGCGCGCAGGAGTTGCAATCCGGCGTCGAAGTCTCCGCGACTGGCACGCAGCACGCCCTCGAAGCAGCGTCCCCATGCGTGCCAGCGGCCGATTGCATTCCGCGTTGCATGATCGAGCAGCACCGCCATGGAGCGCTCCGCTGCTTCCAGGTCGCCAAGGAAAAGGTCTAGCAGACACGCCGCCTCCAGAGCGAGAGCGAGCGACAGGGCATGATCGATGCGCCGGGCGTCGGCGATGGCGATCTCGGCGGCGTGTGCTGCCTGTTGGGGGAGACCCTGCAGCCACAAGACCCGGACAAGCGTGGCGCGCGCGGATACCCGCTGGTCGAACTGGAACCGGATGGCGTGCGACCGGTGGACAGGGGCGACATAGTTGCCGAGCACGCGCTCGAGATGCTCGCGTGCGCCGATCTGGTCTCCCATGTAGTGCAGCGACACGCCAACCATGCGCTCGCCCACCAGCACCTCTGCTGGGCTGGCCTTGGCTACGGCAAGGCTGCAGAACCTTTGCGCTACAGCCAGCGTGGCCCGCGATTCGCCGGTGCTGAGATGGTAGATCCACAATCCCCAGAGGGCGCGCAACTGGTACTCGGCATCGTTGAGCCTCTCCGCCATTTCGATGGCATTGGTCCAGGCAGCCCCGGTCTCACGAACCGGGCCTGCGGTATACATCAGCGACCAGGCAAGTGCAGCATGCAGGTGCATCTCGCGGCGCGCTTCCAGGCTCAAGCCCGATTCCACCACTGCGAGCGCATGCTCTGCGCGCGCGCGGCATTCCACTATGAGCGATAGATGCATCCACAGGGGCACTGCCGCGACCGTGAGTGCGACGCCTATCTCCGCGTCGCCGGCGGGCGAGAACGCCCAGTCCAGTGCCGTCCGCACATTGTCGATCTGGCGCCCGTACGAGGCGAGCCAGTCCACCGTGGGCTGGGTCTCCCATTCGGCTTCCGCCCGTTCGAACAAGTCCCTGTGATACTCGGCATGGCGGCGCGCGAACTCTGCGAATTCGCTGCTTTCGTTGAGCTTTTCCATGGCGTAGGCACGCGTCGTCTCCAACAACCGGTAGTGCATGACGGCGCGCCCCGCATCGGCGGTGACGAGCGACTTCGCGACCAGATTCGTAACATAGTCGAAGACATCCGATTCGGTGATGGCGCCGCCCGCTGTCACCGCGCTAGCCGCTTCCAGCGTGCAGCTTCCTGCAAACACGGCCAGTCGGCGCAGTACCACGCGCTCGGTTGCGGGGAGCAGTTCGTAGCTCCAGTCCAGAGTGGCAAGCAATGTCTGGTGCCGCGGCAACGCGGTGCGGCGCCCGCCTGTGAGAAGTTTGAAGCGGTCGTCGAGGCGCGCCGCGAGGCCTTCGACGCCGAGTGCCGAAGTGCGCGCGGCAGCCAATTCGATCGCGAGCGGAATGCCGTCGAGTTGCCGGCAGATGGCGGCGATAGCGGCGACGCGCTTGTCCGGCGAGAACTGCGGCTCCGCATCGCGCGCACGTGCCATGAACAATTTCACCGAGCCGGTTTTCATCAGATCTTCCCTGCCGTGCTGCTCCGCCGTGGGGACTTCAAGCGGAGGCACCCGGTACACATATTCTCCAGGCGCACGCAGCGGCTCCCGGCTGGTGGCCAGCACGCATGCAGACGGCGTGGACCGCAACAGCACCTCGGCCATGCGCGCCGCGGCTTCGATCACGTGTTCACAGTTGTCGAGCACCAGCAGAACCTTCTTGCTGCCGAGGGCAGTTGCCACGTGTTCCGGGGTCATACTGCCGGCGGAGAGCGTGAGTCCCAGAGCCGTGGCGACCGTGACCGGAACTACCTCGGGATTGGACAGCGGCCCCAGTTCTGACAGCCAGATGCCGTCGGCGAACCGCGGCAACAGATGCTGTGCCGCCTCCAGGCCGAGGCGCGTCTTGCCGATGCCACCCACGCCAGTCAGCGTGACGAGGCGGTGATCGGCGGCGAGTTGGAGCACTTCCTTGAGTTCGGCGTTGCGCCCGATCAATTCGGTCACGGGCTTCGACAAGTTTGTCGCAGGGCGGGTTGCGGCAGGAGGCTCGGTCCCGCTGCGAATTTCGCCGGTAAATTGGTAGCCGCGACCCGCCACCGTACGGATCAGCTCGTGCTCTCCCGAAAAAACCTTGCGCAGCGCCGCGATCTGAACCTGCAGGTTGTTGTCTTCCACTACCCGCCCCGGCCAGGCGCGGCTGATCAGTTCTTCCTTGCTGAGGACCGTGCCGCGCGCCTCGATTAGCGCGATGAGCAAGTCGAAGGCGCGTCCGCCCAGCTCGACAGGCACACCCTCGGCGAGAAGTTCGCGTCGAAGCGGCAGGACGGTGAAGCGGCCAAACTGAACGATCGATTTATCGGATTCCGGTTTCATTTTTTCGCATGGGTATCTTGGGGTGCGCAGCGCCTTTGCGTAGTCACGATCGGCGACGTTTCTGCCGACGGCGTCAGGCCCCGGTGGAGCTGCTTTTTTGCAAGACCAATGCTGAGGCCTCGCGCAGCGAAGGCGTAGTTAATTTCTATGAATTGTTCTGAAGCAGCGTCCTCAGACGCGACGGCGGAAGAAAAATCAGGGCTGTTGGAGGGAGTCCAGGAGGAACTTTGCAGCTTTGAGGTCGGCCGTCCCGAAGCCTTCGGTGAAGCGGCTGACCACTGCCGCCAGCAGTTCGCGGGCCTCGCCCGCCCGTCCTTGAAGTTTGCGCAACCGGGCCAGGCTCAGAGCGCCGCGCAATTCCCATGACAATGCTCCCTGTCTGCTCGCCCAGTCGAGCCCTTGTCGGAAATATCCTTCGGCCATCAGGCCCGCGTTTGGGGCATCCTCGCGCAACAAAAGCTCGCCTTTGATCCGCAACAACTCCGCGATGCACCAGCGCTCCTCGTTACGATCCGATAGTGCGAGTGCCTCGTCGATAGTTTCAAGTCCTTGGGCAATCTCGCCGGTACGACCGAGAGCTTCCGCCAACTCACCAAGAAACGCCGTGTAACGCAAGACGAATCTTGTTTCACGAAGCTCTTCCAGCGCGGAGCGGAGAAGCCGTGCTCCGCTTACCACATCTCCACGTTTACTCACCAGCACTCCCTGGAAACAGCGGCCCCAGGCGTCCCAGCGCATCACCGAGTGCCTTGCAGACTGGTCGAGTAGCATCGCCACGGAGCGCTCGGCTGCCGGCAAATCACCGACGAAGAGCGTCGCCAGGCAAGCCGCCTCCAGCGCGTAGCACAGCGAGAGCGCATGACCAATGGCGCGGGCGTCTTCGACATTCTCCTGGGCAGTGCTCACAGCCTGATCGGGAAACCCCTGAACCCAGAGGACTCGCACAAGAATCATCCGCCCAGCTACCCGTTGGTCAAATTGAAAGCGGATGATGTGCGACTGGTGAACGCGAGCGACGTAGAGGCTAAGCATGCGCTCGATGTGATGCCGTGCATTCGCCTGGTCTCCCAGGTAGTGCAGCGAGACGCCGATCATTCTATCGCCGATGAAGACATCGCCCGGGTCGGCGGAGTTCGCACCAAGGCTGCAAAACCTCTGAGCAACCGCCAGCGCAGTCCGACACTCGCCGCAGCTGAGGCGATAAATCCACAGACCCCACAGCGCGCGCAACTGATACTCGATGTCATTAAGACTCTCTGCAAATTCGAGGGCGCTTGTCCAAGCCGCCCCGCTCTCGGGAACGGGACTCTTCGTATAGCTCAGCGACGCGCCAAGTGCTGCTAAGAGCTGCATTTCGCGGCGTGTTCCCCGGCCCGACTCGGTTCCCAGGCTCCCTAACGCGCTCTCAACGCGCCGGCTACATTCATCCATTAGGGACAATTGCACCCAAAGGGGAACTGCGGCGATCGTCAACGCCGCGCCGATCTCCGCGTCGCCGCGCGGCGAGAACGCCCAGTCCAGCGCAGTGCGCAGGTTATCGATCTGGCGGCCATAGGTATCAAGCCACTCGGCCGTAGGTCGTGTCTCTTGTTCGGCCGCCGCCCGTTCAAATAGGTCCCGATTGTGCTCGGCATGGCGCCGTGTCAAATCCTCGAACTCTCCGCTTTCGCGCAGCTTTTCGAGCGCATAGGCCCGCATCGTATCCAGCAGGCGGTAGAGCGCGATTGCACTATTCACATCCGCCGTCACCAGAGACTTTGCCACCAGGTTCGCGACATAATCGACAACGTCCGCAGCGGCGATCTCGCCGCCGGAGACCACCGCACCGGCCGACTCCAGCGTAAAGCTGCCGGCGAACACAGACAGGCGACGCAGAATCACGCGCTCGGTCGCCGGCAGCAACTCGTAGCTCCAGTCGAGCGTGGCGCGCAGGGTCTGATGGCGCGGCAGCGCCGTGCGGTGGCCGCCGGTGAGCAGTCGAAAGCGATCATCGAGCCGTGCTGCAAGCCCTTCAATGCCGATAGCGGCGGCGCGGGCTGCAGCCAGCTCGATCGCCAGCGGAATGCCGTCGAGCCGCCGGCAGACTGCGGCCATCGCAGCAATGCGCGTATCGGTCGACAATTGCGCTTCGGCCGCGCGCGTTCGCGCCAGGAACAACTTCACGGCCCCGGACTTCAATAACTGTTCCCGATCCACGATCTGTTCCGCAGGCACGTCGAGCGAAGGCACGCGATAGAGCGACTCACCCTCCGCACGCAGCGGTTCGCGGCTGGTTGCAAGCACACAGGCTAGTTGGCTGGCCCGCAAGACAGCTTCCGCCATGGACGCTGCCGCGTCGATCACGTGCTCGCAGTTGTCGAGGACGAGCAGGAAGCGTTTCGAGTCAAGTGCGGCCGCCATCCGCTCCGGCGACAGCGCGCCCGTAGCGAATGTGAGGCCGAGCCCCGCGGCAACCGTAACCGGCACCAAATTCGGGTCTGTCAGTGCACCCAACTCGGCGATCCAGACTCCGTCGGGGAATTTCGACAGCAGCCGTCGAGCAGCTTCGACGGCCAGTCGCGTCTTGCCGATGCCGCCGGAACCGGTCAACGTCACCAGGCGCCGCTCGGCCACGAGGTCGATAATCTCCTTCAGTTCGGCATCCCGACCGAACAGTTCCGAAACCGCCTCCGGAAGGTTGGTGGCGGCGGCCTGGGTGGCGACGCCAACGTTCGCAGGACTGCCGGGCTGAACCGTGCCCGTGAACTGGTAGCCGCGCCCGGCGATCGTGCGAATCAGTTCTCGTTCTTCCGCCAACGCTTTTCGCAGCGCAGCGATCTGTACCTGCAGATTGTTCTCTTCGACGACCCTGTCCGGCCATACTCGCGCCATCAGTTCGTCCTTGCCGAGAATCCTGCCACCGGCTTCGACCAGTGCCATGAGGACATCGAATGCTCTGTCGCCCAGTTCGACGGGCTCGCCGTCGACGCGCAGTTCACGACGCAGAGGCAGGACCGCAATCCGCCCGAACTGAATGATCGTCGTTGGTCCGGGTTGCGGATTCATGGGCTGAAGAGGTTGAAGTTCCTTGCAAGGCCTGCGGATTCCCCTGGATCCCCAAGATAGCGGGCGTGATCGCGCAAGACGGGCGGCAATATCATTATTCAACCTCGGCTGGTCTGCAACCGTCACCTATTGCCCCTTGCCGGCCGCTGTCCCGTTTAGGGACAACTTGCAAAGGTGTGTAACAGCGGTTCGATGTGAACACGCTGATGACTCCGCGCGCTCTTTGCAACCGGACGCCTAACCAGATCGCGCGGTCCTCGCCGGAAACAGTACCCAATTGCGCGCACGAATATGCAAGACGACTATCGAAGGCATTCGCAAAATGGGTTCCTGCAACGGTAGCATGCGCGCTCAACCGTTTTGTGAACGATCGAGCGATTTTCTATCGACGCACTCGCGTCGCTGGACCCCTCACGAGGCGGCGGCGGTGCAAGTCTGCCCTTTTATTTATGCACTCACATTGACAGGAGGTTCCAAATGGATCGCTTCACGACAGCATTGCCGACGCCGCAAGAAGTCGGTATGTCCGAACCCACCACAGCACAGTTGGCTCCCTCGCACGGTGCAGATGGGAATGCGTACCTCAGCGGCAACTTCGCCCCGATGACCAGCGAGACCACCGCTTTCGATCTCAAGGTCCGCGGTCGCATCCCGGATGAGTTGGAAGGCAGGTTACTGCGGATCGGCCCGAGCCCGATCGGCCCGGTGGATCGGGCGCTCTACCATTGGTTCACGGGGACGGGCCTCGTACACGGCTTGCGACTGCGTGGTGGCCGCGCGGAGTGGTATCGCAGCCGCTTCACTTTGAGCGCAGACGCGGCCGCGACCTTGGGCAAGGCGCCGATTCCGGGGCCGGGGGACGGGCAGACGTCCGTGAACACCAACGTCACGATGATCGGGGGCCGCGTGGTCGCCATAGTGGAGGCCGGGGAGCTGCCGATCGAACTGGACTACAACCTGGAAAGCATTGCCCGTTCGGACTTCGGCGGTACACTGGAAGGCGGGTTCACCGCGCATCCCAAGCGTGATCCCCTGACGGGCGAAGTCGTCGCGATGACCTATATGCCGGGACGGCCGACGCTGCGCTACGTGGCAGTGGACGCTGCCGGCCGCGCGGAGACCCGCGCCGACATTCCCGCGCCGCACATGCCGATGGTGCACGACGTGGGCTTCACCCGGAACTTCGTCATCGTGCTCGACCTGCCGGTCACTCTTCAGCCGGATCGCATCCCGGGGCATTCCTTCCCGTATTTCTGGAATGACGAGCAAGCACCGCGTATCGGCCTCATTCCGCGCAATGGCGATCTCGCCGGTCTGATCTGGTTCGAGGCACCATCCTGCTACGTCTTCCATATCGTGAACGCCTACGAGACGAACGGCGGCGACGTGATCGTGGACGTGATACGTCACCCGCGCACGCACGACCATGACAAGCGAGGTCCGAACGAAGGCACGCCGGTCCTGGTGCGCTGGACACTGGATCGCGTCCGTGGCCGGCTCGCGGAGCGCCTTCTCGACGATCATGGCGGCGAATTTCCACGTTTTGACGACCGGCGCGGCGGACAGGACTATCGCTATGCCTACGCAGCGCACTGGTGGGGAGACAAGGTGAGCTCCGGGCCCCTTTACAAGCATGACGTGCGAAATGGACGCACAGAAGTGCAAGACTTCGGCGCCGGTCACGCGTCACTGGAGCCAGTGTTCATACCACGCAGTGGGGCAACAGACGAGGATGATGGCTATGTCATAGCCTACGTCTTCGATGCGCAGCGCAACGCCAGCAACGTCGTGGTTCTGTCTGCTCAAAATTTCGCGGGTCCGCCTTTGGCGGTCGTGGAACTTCCGGTGCGTGTGCCCTTTGGCTTCCACGGCGATTGGGTGCCCGATCGACCCTGACCTATTCAGCCGGCGCGGCCACAGCGATCGGTCGGAACGAGGAGTGTCCAGAGGCGAGGGAACAGACATCTGTCGACGTAGTCACGGCTACTGCGACGTTGCCATGCCGTTCCCTCGTCGTCTCCTGCTCGCTTTCGACTAGATCGCTTGTTTTCGTGATGACAATTCTGTACCCCGTTCACCTCTTCCCGTATTCCGTGAAAACGTAGTCTCTTGTCTTCACTAGCGTGTGGCACGCGAATCCGCACTTGGCGTCGTTCCCCTGCGGTGGCGTGCCAGCCAAGGTACCGGGCGTGAACGTATCGGACGCGGCGTCGTAGTCGAACACGGCATATCCCCATCCACCGCTGTCCTCGAACCTCTTGCTGTCCTTCACCATGAAGTCGACGTTCAGCAGGGTCCCCGGCACGGTCGCATCCGGGAAGAATTCGTTCTTTTTCGGGATCCAGTGAACTTTGGCCATCATGGCCCCATCCGGGAGAGGCTTGCCGTTGTCGGGAATGCCGGCCCGGTAGGCGTCGATCATTGCGGGATTGCCGAGGATCACAGCGACCACCTTCTCGTTCCGACTGATGGAGATAGCCTGCCATGCTTCGTATCCTCTGAATTCAGAGAACGCGAGTCCGCCCGGCACTTTCACGGTGTATTTGTCCTGCGCGGAAATGGCGCGCCTCCCAAGACGGCGAGTATTGCCGTAATAGTCGCAATCGTCAGCATGCTTTTGCCGTTCATCGTCAGCTCCCCCTTTTATCGTTTGGCGTCCCTACTTCTTTCGGCTAACAAAGCGCGTGTTGGATAACAAGGTATTTGTCATATTTCCTTCATCCGACCTGTTTATTTTGCGCAAGGAAATTATCACTGTCTAGCGCGTGGTCAAGGTCCCGCTGTCGCAACTCCCCCCGACGAACACTCCGCTGCGTTTGCCGCCGTCGACGACACATTTGCCTTGGATATTTCTACTCGTTACCCATGGTAGAGTCGTCGCTCCAGAAGTTCATCACGGCTTGCTCGATGTTAAGAGTGTCGTGAGGCAAGGGCCGGCATGATCGAATTGATGCTCAATCCTCTGCTATCAGACTGGTGCGAAGTCGGATCGGACGTACGAGGCAAGGCGCTTTGCTGGGGCCATTTTGACCCGGACCAGATACTCCGACAGCTCCGGCGCTTCCTGACCCGATGTCCGAGCTGAGCCGACGCGACATGAGCTGGCGCGGCCTGCTCGGCTCGGAGGAGGGCTGGTCGCTCGCGCCCGTAGCCGCGTGGCTCGCGATCGAGGGGCGACTCATCCTCGACCCCGTGGCGCTGCTCAACACGCTCGCCACCCGGCTCGATGCCGTCGGCGCGCGCATCGACCGCCTCGGCTTCACGCTGGGAACCATCCATCCCCAAATCCTCGCTTGGGGCGTATTCTGGACGCGCAGCCGCGGCGCGGCGGAGTTTTCCGGGTGGCACGGAGTGGAGCACAGCGACGCTTACGTCGGCAGCCCCGTGCAGTTCGTGCGCGAGCATAAGCGACCGTTCACGCGCCGGCTCGAAGCGCTCGACCAAGCGAGCGACCACGCCGTGCTGCACGAGTTGCGCGCCAGCGGTCTGACCCACTACGCGGCCCTGCCGCTCCTGTTCGGTTCCGGCGCGGTCAATTTCCTGACCGTATCCACCGCAGCCGCGGACGGTTTCAGCGATAACGATTTGGACCGCCTGGATGCGCTATCCAACCTACTCGCCCCGGTCGTCGAAATCCTGCACGCGCGCCGCCTGACGCTCGGCCTACTCGACACCTTCGTCGGCCCGCGCATCGGCACGCGCATCCTTGAAGGCCAAGTGAAACGCGGCGACGGCGAGCGCATCGAGGCGGCGTTCTGGTACTCGGATCTGCGCGGGTTCACCGCACTAAGCGAATCGCTGCCTGCGCCACAGCTGTTGCAGCTGCTGAATGAGTATTTTGAGAACTGCGCCGCGGCGACGGCGGCGCGCGGTGGCGAAATCCTGCAGTTCATCGGCGACGCGATCCTGATCGTATTCGAGATCAAGCGGCCAGAGGACGAGGCGGTGGTCTGTGACGCCGCACTCGACGCCGCGATCGATGCTTTTGCATCCATCGCCGTGGTGAATCACCGGCGTCGCAATAACGGTCTGCCCGAAATCGAGTTCGGCCTCGGCCTGCATATCGGCACGGTCACGCACGCCAATGTCGGTTCCCCTAACCGGCTCGCCTTCAACGTCGTCGGCCCGGCAGTGAACAAGACCGCGCGGCTGCAGTCGATGACAAAGGAAGCCGGCGTGCCGCTGCTCCTGTCGAAGGAGTTCGCCGTCCATATTCGGCGCTCGATCCGTTCGATCGGGCACTTCGACCTACGCGGAGTCAGCGGGCCTCAGGAGATGTTCACTCTGGACAAAGAGCTTTAGAATCTTTAGCCGCTCGCTGCACCTAAACGTCCGAGCTCGCCACTATCAGTTCATTTTCGGGGGGCACCCGGCCCCCCAACCGAATGAGCTTTGCGTCGAACGTTCCCATGCCAATATTTCGAAGCATCTTGATTGCTGAGTACGTGCGCTTGAGTTATTGCAATGCTGGCTACTCCACCTGGACCCACTGCATATAGCGCCGCCTCCAATCCGGTTCGAGAAACGCCCGCTGAGCTGCCTCAAGCGTCAGGTTGCCCCGGCACAGGGATTTGCACACAAAAGTTTCGAACCCGTCTTTGACTTTGTAGTTCCAATCGCCGGTCGCGCGCTGCGGCCACAGGTTGCGCGGATCGGTCGGATGACCGCCAGCGCACATCGGGACTAGATGGTCTTCCTCGTAATCCTTCGAGCCGCCTTTCAATTGCAGCGCCTCGATCTGCTTCGCCTTCAGCTCATCGATGTAGGAGGCTGAGGGCTGGATTCTCTCAAGCCAAGCGGATTGGCACACCGTCTCCTGAATGTTTGCCTGGGTGACCTCGGGGCTCATCGCGCCAGGGGTGTCCTTGGGGTCTGGGAAAAACAGGTCCGCCGCGGAAGCGGTGGAAGACATTGCGATGATCGCCAAGAACCCGAGTAAGCGTTTCATGCCGCAGTTCTCCTCATGATCGCCCCTTTGTCCGCAGCCAGCGTGCGAAAGGTAAGGGCACTTTTCAGAGCACACGAGTGTAGGCTATTGGCCGAATGCCGACATGCCGGGTCATGACCCAAAGCGGACATTCAACGCCCGCGTTGTTGACACCCAACGACCAAATTCAGAACTTTGCTCCAATTCGGCGGCGAAAACTTCAACGCAGAACGGCCTGATGGAGGAAGAGGAGTCGCTTGATGCCATCGGTCACATGTCGCGACGAAAGAGTGGCGCCGGCGATGTTGGCAATGTCTTCATCGAGGCGCAGCGGGCTTTTGACGGTCTTGCCCACGAACTGGTCGCGCCAGTTCGGATAACGCACCTGGGAACCGTAGATTTCGAGGTACTCGATGATCTGGAGCTGCTGCACGCTGCCGTCAAGATTGATTCCCAGCGCATACGTGATCAGTTCCTTCTTGCCGATCACCTGGTCGATGAAAAACCATCCTATCGGCTTGCCCTTGGCCAGGGCCTGCCAGACGTATTGCGTCGGACTCCGCCCCTCCACACCGGAACGCTTGTCGATCTCTAGCATCTGCTCCGGCGTGAGTTGCACGGGCTTCGCGACGAACTCGTCGGCAAACGGAAAGACCAGCGCCCGGGCCTGGTCCACGCTCATGTATTTCGCAGCGATGCATTGCGGGGCCATTGCGAAAATTGCCACCGGCGCCAGCCAGCGGATGTCAATGCTCATGCGTGGTACGCTAGACGTCGGAGAGTGGTTGTTGCAACTTAGCGCGCTTCGGCGGGAATTTCGAGACCAGCTTTCCGAAAACCTTCAGCAAAATGCTGCACTGCCTCTTCTGACTTGTACCACATGCGAATGTACTGAAGCGGCCTGGTCTTGAAGGCGGGATTCAGTTTGAGCAGATCATTCATCGCTGCCTGCGCACGTTCGCTCTGACCAAGTTCCCCATATACCGCCGAGAGAAAATAGTGTGTGTACCAGAATTGTGGCATATCGATCCGTCGAGCAAATTCCAGCGCTGTTTCGTAGTCCTGGTTTCGATAGTGATGAAAAACGACCGGCATAAGATACCAACCAGGGTGCAAGGGATTCAGCGCGATCGCTTTCTTTATTAGCGCGAGACCACGTTCACGCTTCTCGGCGTAGGTAAACCGGACCCCAAGTGCGGCGATCACTTCCGTGTTGTTCGGGTTCAACGCGAGCGCCCTTTCGGCTTCAACAAAGAACCCGTCAACATCGTTCTCAAAGAAATACACGTTGGCGAGTGCGTAACGAGCAATTTGACTCTTGGGATCCAGGTCTACCGCTCGCCGGGCGGCATCGTGTGCACGAACCAAGGGATCTGATGGTCCTTCATACTCCGCCCAATACTGGTCTACATAAGCGTAGGCCAGGTTGGCCCATGCATCCGCATAGTCGGGATTGCGCTCGACCGTGCGCGCCAGACATGTCTTGGCGTTCGCATGCTTGTCCGGCGTCAGGAAACGCTGGTATTCGTAAGCCAGAAGTACGCAGTCATAGTCGGCAAGGCTGGCGACGTTCTTTGTGCGAAGCTTCTCAATATTTGCCTGATTGACTGCGCCGTGGACGTCACCGATGCGCGTAACCACCTGGGACACAATGTCATCCTGCACTTCGAAAAGCTTCTTGGTAGTCAGTTCGCGTTCGAAAGTTTCCGACCACACATGTGCGCCGCTCGACGCGTCAAGCAACTGAGCCGTCACGCGCACCGTGTCGGCGGCCTTGCGCACACTACCCTCCACTACATAGGATGCGCCAAGTTGACGCCCAACCT
The DNA here is from genome assembly GCA_035275265.1 of Burkholderiales bacterium. Lineage (GTDB taxonomy): Bacteria > Pseudomonadota > Gammaproteobacteria > Burkholderiales > JACQAP01 > JACQAP01. The sequence continues at coordinate 95,231 of DATENC010000026.1, forward strand.
CCCGAACGTCGATGGCCTTGCCCTTGTATTGAAAGGTTGAATTGCGGGCAAGGACTCGCAGGTTCGGGAATCTGGAAAGTCCGGAAATTATTTCTTCGGCGATTCCGTCTCCGAAAAAATCCTGCCTCGGGTCGCCACTCATGTTTTCGAAAGCTAGAACTGCAATAGCGGGACCTGAAGGCATCGCCAGCAACGGATCGTTGAGTTGCGCCGAACGCTCTGTGACCGGGTTGTACGCCTTCCAGGCAATGCCCAGAGACAGTACCAATACGGCAGCAATCGCAACGACGATCGTTCGGCGCTTGCTGTTTCCAGCCCGGACCGGCTTTTGAGGCGTAGCATCAAACAGGACCCGATACACCCGCACCGGCTTGGCGATGTTCTTGACCTGCTGATCGCCGATCAACTTGAACTTCAGGGAAAGTTTGCCCTCCACGTGGTCGAAGGTCGTGCCGGAGACGCAGATCCCACCAGGCTCCGCCAGCGCCTGCAGCCGGGCGGCAACGTTGACACCGTCGCCGTAGATAGTCCGATCCTCCTGCTCAATCACGTCGCCCAGATTGATGCCGATGCGGAACTGCATGCGCCGATGTTCGGTGAGCTGCGCATTGCGCTTGGCGAGTTCGTGCTGGATTTCCACCGCGCAGTGCACCGCTTCAACAGCGCTCGGAAATTCGGCCAGGACGCTATCGCCGGCGGTGTCGACGACCCGCCCGCCGTGGGCTTCGATGCGTTCACGGAAAAGGCTACGAGCGTCATTGAGTGAGCGAAGCGTGGCCGCATCGTCGTCGGCCATGAGCTTGGAGTAGCCGGCAGCGTCGGCGGAGAGGATCGCCGCCAGCTTGCGCTTAGTGCTCACGTACAGATTCCGTATTGGGATACGAGCAAACGGAAGACCTCCCTTGAATCTGCCCGGGCGTTCGTGGCTACGTTATAGCAAAAGACGCACGAGGAGGCCAATGTCTGCTATCGGCCGATTGTCGACATGTCGGCTCACGACCCAAAGCACTGTGCGTCATACTCTGGGCCTGATACGCAGTTCCGGTGTTGGCTTAGGCGCTTCGCTTTGAAAGCCCGTCGTTCCGGTACCCCAGTCAGTAGACAGCTTTTCCAAAGCGTCCATGCAATTGCTGGCACGAGCCGCATCTCCTGGATCTAATCGATAGGAAAGCTCCACGGCCACGTTACCCAGAAGAATGTCCTTGATCTTTGGATCTGGTGAGATAGGACTACTGTAGCCCCGAGCGATGGAGCCCAGCCAAGTCTCCGTGAGCGCCATGCACGAGCGAAACCGTACCCAGCGGTGTGCGGTCCACCCTCCACTAGGTTGAGCGGCCGTCTGGCTGAATCTTTCCACGAGCTTCACGCCGGCACGTTTCCCACGGTCAGCGAGTTTGTTAATGACTGCTTCCGGCATATCAAGATTCAGGCCGCCCTCATCGTTTCGTTGGCTGACATGAACCATCCGATCTCTGTATCCCGGAATTCTCGATTGGGTATTGTCCTGCCAGTTCTGCATCGTGTTAACAATAGCCCAGAGGAAATCGGTCATGTAGCCACCGGCTTCCTCAAATCTAGCCCATGTCGCCATCCATCCAGAACCAGCGCTCTGCGGCAACCAAACCGCATCTTTCTCTTCCTGGAAGTCGGGATGAAACTGCTTCAGGTTGATAGCGAAGGTGGGCCAGCGCGGAATGGGAGCATCAAAAAAATGGATGGGCAAATTGCTGCAGATTCCTCCGTCAGAGAACCAGCATCGCTCTGCGCGAGCAGCTTTTGTCTTGTCCTTGTTCTCTTTCAATGAATAGTCGACTGCATACAACGGCACCGCGCTAAGCAGGACAGGAAAACTGAGGCTCATGCGAGTAGCGACGACGACCGGCACATGCTCTGGCTCTGGGAAGGCGTAGAGCGTCTCCCCACTTGGTAACTGCGGTACAATGGGATCGCGACTCGGTGAGTTATTCACCATGTAATCTACGATCTCTTTCGGAAACAACCTCTCGAAATCCTCTCTTGTGAAGTAAAAGATCTGATCCGGGTCACGAAAGGGCAATCGGTACGGTCGGCCAAGGTTCAGTGCTGTGGTCATCATTTCCAGGTTGATTGACTTGTAACCCTCGCTTCCCGCCGTCGGGTCGCCGTCCGGAGCTGGTACGCCGTAGAGGTCGCCGAATGTCAACGGCCCGGTGGAAAGTTGTTTGCCCGCCAACTCGTTCAAATATCGTGTCAACCAGTTGGTCAGCGGGGCTTCCGCGTTTGATGTACTCGTCTTTGGATCGAAGCCGCGCGCGATACCGTAGAGATTTCGGGGGAGCGTCTTGGTTATCTGACGATAGAGAAACAGAGAAACGAGTGCTAGAAATGCGACAAGCGCGACCATAAGGGTGGATATCACGCCGTAAGCGAACGCTATGCCGTCCAGATAGCCGCGAAGCCAAATGGAGATAGCGACGACGAGAATCGCGGATGCAATGGAAGCCACCCAAAAATGCAGTAGGAGTGCAACCGAGACCGATAGCAGTTTCCCAAGAAGGGTTCTCGGATTCATTGCCGCCATGAGAATGCGAAATAGAGCGCGAGTGGATCGATCCGGGCTGAACATCTTGAGCAGACGGCCTGGCTTGCCGATCCATTCGGGAAGCTCGGCCAGGCCTTTGAATGCTGTCGCCAATGGGCGCTTGCTGCGCCGACCGTACTCCGCAGCTGCCGCCGCCGCGGCGGCGATTGCACCGGCCGATGTTCCGCCAATATTCCGGAAGTTATAGTGCTTTGAGAGTTCGCAAATGGCGAGCGGATACACCACGCCGCTTGTAACGCCACCCTTCATCACCAAGTCGCACAGGCGACGCGGAATAGTAGTGTCAGTCATGGTTCCCTCTCCTTGGATCAATAGCGGCGCTTGTGGCGAGGCGCCGGATCGCCGCGCTGAGCTACGTTCATAGTCGACCCTATCTCGTACGGCCGCCGCGCGCTTCGTTACCCCAAGTCGCGCCGTCGACGAAGGAGCCTCTTTAGTTTGCGGCTACTATTTCGTTCGAAGGTGCATCCACATGCATTGGCCGACACATCACCTGCCGGTCGGCTCGGTACATTCACTCCGGCTTGATGTCGAGATCGCGCACAAGCCGGCCGGCGATGTCTGATTCGTGCTTGAGGAACGCGGCGAACGCTTCGGGTGAGCTCGCCGTGACGTCAAAGCCGCGGCTGACAAACTGTTCTTTCACGGTAGCATCGGCAAGCGCGCGCACCACTTCTTGGTTGAGACGCGCGAGGATTTCCTTCGGCGTTCCCGCGGGCGCGAGCAGGCCATACCAGGTCTTGTACTCGAAACCCGGAACGGTCTCCGCCGCCGTCGGCGTGTCGGGGAATTGCGGGATTCGCGTCTTCGAAAGCACCGCGATCAATTTCAACTTGCCCGACTTCACGAGCTGTGCATACAAGGGCAGCGTGCCGAACGCGAGATTCACGTGACCGCCCAACAGATCCGTTATGAGCGGCCCGCCGCCCTTGTACGGGACGTGCGTCATCCTTACGCCGGTCATACGGCTGAAGAGGAACCCGGACATGTGGCTCGCGTTGCCCACACCCGCCGAACCATAGGTCACCTTTTCAGGATTCGCCTTTGCGTAGTCGATCAATTCCTTGACGGTGGATGGCGCGAAACTGGGGTGCGCGACAAGGATCCCGGGAGCTTGCACGAGCAGGCTGATCGGGTCGAGCGACTTGAAGAAGTCGTACGGCACCTTGTAGACATGGTGATTCATCGCGTGCGTATCCGTCACCATCAGGATTGTGTAACCGTCGGGCGCGGAGCGAGCTGCTTGCGCCGCGCCGATGCTGCCCCCAGCGCCACCCTTGTAGTCCACGAATATCTGCTGGCCGAGCAGCTCGCCCAGCTTCGGTGTAATCATGCGCGCAACCATGTCGGTCGAGCCGCCAGGAGGAAACGGAACCAGCATACGAACCGGCTTGGAGGGGTAGCCCTGTGCGCTCGCCATACCGGCGGCGAGGAACATTCCGAGAAACGCGAGAAGACGAACCAGGGGTTGCATGATTTCGCCGAGTAACAGTTTGTCGCGGATTCGTCGCCTGCTTCGCGTTGTTCTCGAAGTGATCGAGAGCGGCGCAGCGGGGTGGTTACAACACCCCGCCACGCCTAACCAACGCGCCCTAACAGGAGAGGCTACGATGGCTAGGGACACGATAGCGGCACACAAGGCAGAACGCAATGAACCGGCTTGGACGGATAGCTCTGGATGCCGGCCATGTCGGCGACGAGGAAAATTCCAGGAAACGCGAGAAGACGAACCAAGGGGTGGATAATTTCGCCTCAAAGGCACTGTCGGCGGCCGATTATTTTCATCACCCGAGTTTCTGAGCGGGGTTGTTCAAGTGTGTGGAGAATCGACGATTAATTCGCCATGCATTTGTCCATGAAATCCTCTTTTCTCGATGGCAAAACATAGGCCTGTTTCGCGATTTCCTCGCAATCAAGCCGCTTCTTCTCGGTAGCAGGATCAGGCTCTGGAGCCGATGGAATTGCAGCCGGAATTGCGGCAGAAGGCGCCGATGGCTGGGCAGGAGCAGTGGTGGCGGGCGCGGGAACAGCGGGAGTTGCGGGGCGCGCCGCCTTTTTTTTCGACGGCGCTGCCGCCTTCGGCTTTGTCTTGGCTTTGGCCGAAAGGCAGCTTTTAACGAACGCCTTGCGCTTATCGCCCTTCAGTCCTTTTTTTGCGGCGGCGGCATTGCAAGCTTTGGTCTTTTTCGGGGGATCGGTGGCAGCCAGAACGGGCATGGCCAGCAGCGCGAAGCTGAGCACTGCAAGGATTGTCTTCACGTTTTCCCCCGTTGGCTACGTTGGAAAATACACGTCGCTTGGGAAGCATACCAGCTAAGTGCCTCCGTTTCTGCGACGGCAACCACGCCCGGCGAGTGGTGGTCGTGCCTGATGGAGCAGGTTCAAGCGGTCTGCCGACGTGATTGTCGCTAGCCTTGACCTCGCTGCGCAAACTGCTGGTATTCTGCTCACGACGAACTGAAAGATCGCGGAAGGAAGAGGAGATGGCGTTTACTCCCGTACGTCTACTTGTCGTGCTTGCCGTTTCTCTCTTGGCCGGATCGGGTCTGGCGTTCGCCGAGAAGAAATACGGTCCTGGCGCAAGCGATACCGAGATCAAGATTGGCCAGACCATGCCCTACAGCGGGCCGGCGTCGGCTTTCGGTTGGATCGGGAAAGCACAGGCAGCCTTCTTCGCAAAGCTCAACGAAGAGGGCGGAATCAACGGCCGAAAGATCCGCCTGATCAGTCTCGACGACGGCTACGCGCCACCCAAGACAATGGAGCAGACGCGCAAGCTGGTCGAAGAAGAGAACGTACTGTTTCTGTTCCAGGGACTTGGGACAGCGGCCCAGACTGCAGTGCAGAAATATCTCAATCAGAGGGCCGTGCCGCAGCTGTTCCTCGCCTCCGGCGCCATGAAGTGGGGTGACCCGAAGAACAACCCGTGGACCATCATGTGGCAGCCGCCGTTTCAGCACGAAGCTCACATCATGGCCCGCTATGTTCAACGCCAGATGCCGAACGCAAGAGTCTCAGTCTTGTTCCAAAACGATGACTTCGGCAAAGACATCTTGATTGGGATCCAGGACGGATTCGGCGAAATGCGGAAGCAGTTTGTTGTCGCGGAAGTGAGCTACGAGGTCACCGATCCGACAGTAGACTCGCAGATCATCTCGCTGAAAGCCAGCGGCGCCGATGTGCTCATGCTGGCCAGCACCCCCAAAGCTTCGGCGCAAGCCATTCGCAAGATCGCCAACCTGGGGTGGAAGCCCACGGTGTTCATGACCTACGCGTCGAGTTCCGTCGAGCTTGTTCTCAAGCCAGCCGGGTTCGAAAACGCCAAGGGCATCATCTCGTCGGCGTATTTGAAAGACCCTTCGGATCCCACGCTCAGAAACGACAAAGAGGTGCTGGCCTATCTCGACTGGGTAAAGAAATACCTTCCGGACGCGAACCCGTACGACATTTATGTGGCCTACGGCTACGCGAACGCGCACACACTCACACATGTATTGCGCCAATGCGGCGACGAGCTGACCCGGGAGAATGTTCTGCGCCAGGCGACCCACATGAGCGACGTTGTGACGCCGATGCTGTTGCCCGGAATCAAGCTCAATACCGGCGCCACCGACTACTTCCCGCTCGAGCAGCTCCAGCTCATGCGTTTCGACGGCGAGCGGTGGGTACGGTTCGGGGAGTTGATGAACCGCTGACGTGCGGCGAGAATCTTTGCCGCGTTTCACGGTGCGATTAACGCGATGGTCATTGCCAAACAGGTTTTCGCGGAAGCCGCGGCTGACCAGCTCTCCCTTTACCGTAGCATCGGCCGCCCGGCCCGACAGCAGATTCCGGACATTCCGAGTACGTGTTGCCTGCGGTTGCGCGCCCGCGGCAGCTGATCGCGTCGCGTGCTTGCTTGGTTGGCGCGGCCCTACTTTTCCTGAGTATCCCGAGTTGGGGTCTTCAGAGCGAAACTCGTGGGGACGGGCGCGGCCTTGGTCGGCACAGAGAACGCAGCTCCACTGGCTTCGACGATATCCATGATCCGCAAGAGAAGTTCTTCCTGAATATCGAGGAAGACACCCTCATCGCGACTTGGCACATACGCGAAGGCCTGCAGCTCGAGGGAGGCGTCGCCAAACCGGATCAACCGGGTCGTGACAGTTGCAGGCTCGAGCTTCCCATGTTCCAGCATCATTTTTCTGATCTCCGCGAGGACATGGCGAACCTGGTCGGCCGTGGTTTCATATCCCAACCGAATGTTATGACGGAAGAGAAATTTGTCGCGCCGGGTCAAATTTCCAATACTCGTCGCGGCGAGCTGCCCATTCGGAACGCTGACCAAGGCCCGATCGGGGGTGCGAATCTGCGTGGAGCGCAGACCGATGCTTTCGACGCGGCCCTCAATAGCCCCTGCCTGGCAGTAGTCGCCCACCTGGATGGCTTCATCGGCAACGACCGTTACCGTGCCGAAGAGATTCTCGATCGTCTTCTGGGCAGCGAACGCAAACGCGATTCCGCCAATGCCGAGTCCGGCAACCACGGCGGTGAGGTCGAAGCCCATGCTGCGCAGGATCAGGAACAGACCGGCAGTGAACCAGACACCCACAAGCAGCCAGGTGGCTAGTTCGACCGTCGCGATCTTGCCCGGCAACCCAATCTGTCGCAGGTGCTGGGTCTTCAATCGAGCCACAATTTTCGTCAACCGAATCAATATCCAACCGGCAGCCACGATGATGAACACGTTGGCAACGGAGGTGACGAAAATGCGCCCCTCCGCCGTGGCCGCTTGCGTAGCGACGACGCGCGCCAGGAGAGAGAAGATCAAAATGAACAGCAGCCATTTGACCTGGGCCAGCACACTCCCTCCGCCATGGCGCAGGTCCAGAGGGTGAAGAAGTCGGAGAAGGCCCCGGGTGAGGGGCCACGCAATCCCCACCAGGAGCAGAATGCTCACGAGCAGGTTGAGCCACGTGAAAAGCGGGTAAGACAGGAAGCGGATGTCTCTGAACGATTCCGGCCAGATCGCTTCGGCCCAGGGCACATCGAGTTGGTTGGCTGCAGCAGTTACGCCAAGCAGGGTTTCAGCGGAGAAGAGCCAGACAGGCTGCGTGTCGGCTGTCTTCGTGAGGCGAAGCACGACGTCCAGGCTTTCGCCGTCAAAGGTTGCCGTGCCCACTTTTTCCAGATTCGCGGCGAGACCGTCGTCCAGGTTTCCCGCAGGTACTTTGCTCAGATCTTCCGCGCCGGTTTTTACGCCACGGTTCAAGACCACATGGAGATTGCGCGCGAGTTCTGTCTTTCTCTGGGCGGACTGTTTGCCCTCCAGATACTTGGAGGCAAGCTCGTAGTCACCCTTGTTCGCCGCCTGCAGAAACCCGATCACCGCGCCGTAGGGCGTGCTCCGGCCCAGCGGACCTTCCGGCAACGGTTGTGGCTCAGCAGGTTTGGCAGCGGGTACCTGGCCGACCGCCGGGAAAGGGAAGGCAGCGAAGGTCAAGGTGGAGCAAAGGAGCAGAACGATCGAACAGCGATATCCGGAGACTTTCATAGCGTCGACCCTCCCTGGTGGCGCAGTTGAATCACACACCTAATCTCGGCTGCTAACCAAGCCGAAGCTATGGAAATTATTCCAGCGGTCGAGATCTTTGCCGGTTTTCCCGCTGCCATCAACGCTATGGCGACTGCCAAACAGATTTTCGCCGACCGCGCAGCCAGTAAATCAGCCTCCCGATTCTATCCTGATGTGAGAGAAGTACTGCTGTAGTTGCTTGGATAGGAGATTGTCGATTTGCCGTGCTTTCGGCTGGAAAACAAAAGGACGCCGGGGATAAATACGATCGTTGACCCAGTGTTCGGACCAGTCGGTGGTCGTGGAGAGGCACTGCTGCGAAAAGTCCGCAAGTCCAAAGCGCTCCTCCTGCTCCAGGCACCCCGATACAAATATGTCCACATACGATTGCACGATGGGATAGTGCGAGTCTGGTATTGCGATACCCTGCGGCTTGCTGACGTAAATCCAGGTCTGTCCGTTTGGCTCCGGAACAAAATCGCTTTCAAGCAGCTTGATGTCCGAGTCCGCGACACTCGCGCGGCAGTACGACATTTCGCGTTTGTCCGTGGCACTGAGTTCTGTCGCATCGACTTGATAGACGACCGCGTTGAAATGGCTTTCCCGGTCCGGCAGGATTCCCAGAAATGTCGTGCTAAAACCAACCGACTGCGGCCTTGCGAACCAACCACGCCTGTAGCCCTTGACCTCTACCGGATGAGGTGAGCGCGCCTGCGGTGAGGTGCGTTTTCGAGACTCTTCCTGCATCAGGCTTCCGTAGCCGATGATGTACTGCGGTCGACTTGAATCCGCAGGAACGTTACATTCGCTGTAGATGCCGTTGCTGAGTGCTCGACTCGCAACGCTCGGCGTAGCGGCTACCCCGGGATCTTTGTGCTCCGCTGAGGACTGCCTTGCGGCAGTGCATGCGACCAGCCAGCTCGCGAGGACAAGAATTGCAATGTGTTGCCAGCGTATGGAGATCATATGGATTTCTGCCATGGCGTTCCCGGGGACCCATCAATTCTCAAGGCGTGCTGCTCGAAGCAATCTACGTCTGGCGGAAAGACCATCCAGGCAACCGCACTCCTTGTGAAGATGTGTCTGTCGGGCTTGAACCAATTGGGATCGTCGAACGTACCGCCGCATATGCCTTGCAAAGTAGGAAAGCGTTCGAACAAGAGGCTCAAATGGGTGCCGCACTTCGGACAGAAATTAACTCTCAACATGCGTCCGTGGTCGGGTGAGCGGTGATCATAGGTCTCGACTGCGCCGCTCTCCACTTCGACATTCGTGGTCAGGAACATCGGCTCCACCAGAAATGCGCTTCCGGTCAGACGTTGACAGAAAGTGCAGTGACAAATTGTCGTTCTTTCCGGTTTGCCGAACGTTCGATACCGGACGTACCCGCAGAGGCAGCCGCCTTGATGGACTGCAGACATTTCCCCCCTCCATCTGATTTGTGAACATTTGCCTGTAATTAGCGCGGCCCTGGCATTCTCTCCCGCCGTCCGGTGCTAGCCAAACTCGTGGCCCTGCCGGCGCAAGAAGACGCGCAAGCGGCGTTAGCCGTCGAGAAGGAAACGTGACGATCGAGTCTTCATGGCGTGGATCGAACGTGCAATCCCAAAAAGCCCCGCCGCCACGGCGCCCGGGTACCGGGCAGGTCGGCAGAACCAAGCCGGGCGCTATTCTATGCGAAGATTTCTGCTCTATCGAATAGCACTAGTCCCAGACAAACACGTTACATGCCGGTCCTGATTCTTCGCTCAGAAAGTCGAGTCTCACGCGACTTCTCTCTACCCTATTTCTCTCTCAAGGAGCGCGCCGCCGCGAGAAATCTAAAGAAATGGTCAGCGCTGCAAGGAGTTCGTATGCGGTCTTCTCATCCAAGGTTCCCCCTGTTCCCCGTCCGCACCCCATCCAGTAAATCAAGCTCCCGGATCAGCTTCGCGCTATAGTATCCGCATAGAGCAATCTCATGTCGATTGGGTACGGCGGTTTGTGCCGTCTACCAGTATTCGCGTCGGACCTACCGACACGTTCGAAAAATCGTGCTGGATCTCGAATGCTTCCTGATCGAGTTTGTGTTTGGCGATATTTACTCGCGTCCAGCGCTCGGCACATGCCAACGTCAGCTAGTAGTGAGGCGCTAAATGTCGGCTGCACTGAGGGTGTGGAAATTATTCTCACGGTCGCGATCTCTGCCGGATGTCCCGCCAATTGTCGACTTTCTGAGCTTTGCCCGCCAGTCTGACTCTATTTCTCGACGCTATTTTTCGTAGGCGTGCGGCGTGTTGAACGAATCTGTATAGCTGAATCCAAATAAGCAGGCCGAATCGACTGCTATTCCCAAAGGAAATGTTAATTCTCTGGATTTCGTAAACCATGACACCGCTTGACTTAACGTACATGGGCACTAAGCGCCAGCTCTCTCCCGCGATCGCGGAGATTGTATGCGCTGCCAAGAAAGGCATAGCGCTCGATCTTTTCTCGGGAATGTGTGCGATTGGTTCTGCAATCGCGCCGCGGAGACAAGTTTGGAACAACGACATTCAACGGTTTGCCGCGAGCGTTGCAGCCGCTCTCTTTACCCCTTCGAGTCAACCTCCAAGGCCTCAAATTGTTGCGGATAGGTTGTACGAATACTATCGCCATAACCACGAGGTTCTTTCGACCCGCTATCGACAACAAATTGAGAAAGAGAGGGCTACCCTCAATGCAAAACAAATATCGCCCGTGAAGGAATACCTTTCAACGTACAAGGATTCCCACTTAAATCCTCAGGCGCTAACAGAGCTTGCCCAACTTAGATCCAATCCCTCGCAGTTTCCCTATCGCCTTTTTTCATTGTTATATGCCGACACATATTTCGGCGTATCTCAATGCGTGGAGATAGATTCGATCGTTTATGCGATCCAGGCTTCTGCAAAGGACCGTGAGTTCACTCCTAGTCAGCGCCTTTGGTTGATTCTTTCTCTTGGTCGCGCTTTACAGAGAATTGCGACGACCACCGGACATTTCGCTCAGTATCTCGAGCCAAAAAACGCCACCCTCTCTCGATACTTAGTGCAGCGCGATAAGCCTGTGTGGGATACATGGCTCTACTCAATTCCAATGGAAGGGCCGATTGCAACAGAAGACTGGAGGAAGGGCAATTTGGTATTCAATCAAGACAGCCTTCAACTCCTATCCAATCTACGCAGGCGAAAAATCAGACCGTCCGTGGTGTACGCGGATCCTCCTTATACCAAGGATCAATACTCTCGCTATTACCACGTACTAGAGACTTTGCTCACTTACGACTACCCAAAAGTGTCAGGAAAGGGTCGGTATAGAGACGATCGCTTTTTTACACCCTTTTCCCATAAACGAACCGCGGTAAACGCTTTTAGAAAGATGGCGGCACAAACGGCTGCACTTGAAGCAGACATTGTAGTCAGCTATCCAGCAAATGGTTTGCTCAATCAACTGAAAGTTGATCCGCAAGCTTTGCTCAAGGAGCATTTCCGCAAGGTGTTAGTTTGTCTAAAAACCACTCACTTTCACTCCACCATGGGTGCTTCAAAAGGCACTGCCGCAGAGAGCGTTACAGAGGTCGTGTATTGGGGGGCTTTATGAAATCTGAGACTTCGTCGCAACTAAAGGATATCTCCCCTGACTTGATTCGCCGTAACGAGGACAATCCTCGCCTTTTCTTTAGACCGGAAGAGATCGACACCCTTATGGCGTCGATTAAGACATATGGCATTCAGGTCCCAATAACCGTTTATCAAGAAGGCGGTCATTACATTCTGATTGATGGCGAGCGGCGGTGGCGGTGCGCTCTCAAGTTAAATTTGAAGAGTATTCCAGCACTGATTCAGAGGAAGCCGACACCACTCGACAATTTGTTGTTGATGTTCAATATCCACGCCCTCCGGGAACAGTGGGACTATTTCACAATTGCAAATAGACTTCCTGACGTGCGGGAGCGCTTTAAGAAAGAGCGCGGCTGGTATCCCAACGAAGGTGAGTTAAGCGCCGCAACTGGTCTCACTCGAGGTCAAATTCGGCGATGTCTATTCTTGATAGACCTTCCCAAGAAGTACAAAGATGAACTCGTCAGAGAGCTTTCTTTACCAAAGAAACTTCAAAAACTGTCCGAGGATTTCTTCATAGAAATGGAGAGATCGCTTAAGACGATACAGAACCGAGTGCCCTCCGCCGTCGAAAACACCAATAAGGCTCGCGATGTACTCATTGCAAAATTCAAAACCGGGGTTATCGGAAATATTACGGACTTTCGAATGCTCTCCAAGATTGCGACTGCTGTGGACAATCTTGGGATAACCGAATCAAGAGCGCGTACTTCAATTGCCACTATATTCAACGCTGACAATAAGATCGGGATTGAGGAAGTGTATGTTGGGCGCTTTGGTCTTCAGTACGACGAACGCAAGATTGCGCTCAGCATTGATTCGGTTATTGACTACCTCAATACGATAGGCAATGACAAGTCTAGGTTGGACAAAAAACTACGAGCGAGTCTCAAGCAACTCCGGCAAGCTATTGACAAGGTATTGGAGGACTAGCAATGCCCTTCGATACCTTCTCGTCGAGATTGCAGCCCGTTGCGCTAGCCGGACTGAAATTTTGCAAGAATAGGTACGGGACAAATGGGCTTCGCGTAGAAGAGGAAATTGATTCGAATATTTCCTGGCGCCCAAGTTTTTACATGAAGCCGAATCCGGCATTGATTGTTGCTGCAGAAGTCAGTGACAGTCTCTACCCAGGCATTTTGAAAATAGCGGGACATGATGTTTTTCGTTTTGACTTCCCGATTTCGATACTACTTGTTTGTCCATTGGATGTATTTATGGCAGACACAAAGCAAACAACGATTAAGCAACTGAAGGCCCATGGCTTTGGCATCATCACAGTCGATGAGGGTAATAGGGCAGTCTTGCAACATGCCTGCATACCATTGGCCCAGCACTTGTCGGAGGAAGAGCTTGATAGTGAACTATCTGGGTTAACACCCAATCAGAAAGTTCTCTTCAGGGGAAGCCACGCAACGTACATCACGAATGAGGGGCAAGGACTACAAGGAGCAGGGCAAATCGTTGAAGCACTAGTAAACGCTATCGCAAAGGGCGCAGTTTCTGAAGCACTAACCAGTGCTTCCATTTTAAGTAAAGCTACCGCTGATATTATTGATGAACTTTATTCTCTGAAAGATTTCAGAGAGCATCGCGCTGCGCTTGGCGGAGCCAGGGATTTCGCCAAGGAGTACAGAAATACAGTGAGTCACCCGGCCCGGAACGCCAAGCAAGCGATTGACAAGATCAGGAAATGTAGATCTGGTTTTATCGACGCTATTCGCATATCAAAGAATTTGTATCAGGTATTGCTCATAAAGGCCTATAGCTCACGAATAAACGTTACGTAGCTAAGTTCACCACTCACATCACCTGTCGTCTTTCCGCTAACTGATGATGTTTAAGCACTTTCTCAGTGTGTTATTGAGGGAGAACTTACTAGGGTTCTTGCTTGTTAGCGCGACTACGATGAGTCTCGCAATCCAGGCTTACTCGCAGGCGCCTTTTGAGTGGATTCGCTTGCTTCCCATTGGATTTACCGTCGCCTACCTCGCTGTGCATCTAAGGGGTGTGACACGCTTAGCAAGACAAACCTTTCACGCAGTGCCTGTTCCATACTCTGTCTGCCTAGGTCAGACGCATGACTGGTTCGAAGCTGCGTTGAGGCAGCAAGAGCAGAAGCTTGTAAACCTAGGTCTCGCATGGAATGACATACAGAGGACGTACCGATTGCATCGGATGGACTGGGCATTCCTTGACGAACATAGATTAGGACTGCATTCGAGCGCGTGGGTAGATAAAGCTCGTGAAGTCTGTCGCCACTTTGATCATCTGACAAACCGAATTCCGATCCAGCCGGTATACCATGTCTTTCTCGCAACGCCTGGAACGTTTGCACTTGCTCTCGGCGCGAAGTTCGGTCGACGCATTCCGGTAGTGGTTTATCAGCATGCCGGAATGGTTAGAGATCCATATGTGCCGGTTTTTGATACAGAGAATATTGGTTCACACGATGGTTACCATTTGCTCAATCAGAGGATCTCTGAGTACAAACGAATTGAGATTGAGCGGCTTCAGCCACAAACAGATTCCTCGTCGGGCAAGGCGCTCGTTATTCTCGATTTTACGGGTCATGAACTGCGCAAACCGTACCCGGATTGTGGTGCAGATGATGTCATTCTTGTCAGGCTGTGTACGTCCCATGGTCATATCCCGCTAGACGCGGATTGGGTTTCAATCGCACACGAGATCGCTTCTTTACTGTACTCGCAACTCGACCGAGACAAACAAGTTCATCTGCTGCCAGGTATTCCTGCTTCATTGGCATTTGTGCTCGGCACAGTACTTGGCACAACCCACGGGGTGTGGCTTTACCACTTCAATGTGCACGATGGCGCCTATACGGAACCTTTCGCTTCGCATGAGCTATGAGAAGGAGTGCGAATCGGCACTCATCGAGACGGTCAGACCCGATATTCACACTCCTTACGATAAACCCGAGACGGAAATAGATTACTGCCTCGCCTTGAGCCATGGGTCGCTGCGGACGGTCAGCCGTCCCCCTGCTTCGCCGCCTCCGCCGAACGGCGCGTCAGTTCGGCCTTCGAGACGTCTCCTTTGTGTGTCGCGACGTGCCACATGTGGCCGAACGGGTCTTCGATCGAGCCGGTGCGGTCGCCGTAGAACTGATCCTTAATCGGCCGATTGATCTTCGCACCCGCGGCGATCGCGCGCGCGGCCATTGCGTCCCCGTCCTTCACATAGAGATGGATGTGCACGGTGGTACCGCCGCGCGCTTTCGAACAGAGGAACGCTATCAACTCGTACTCATCTGAGAGCATGATGCGCGAACCGCCGATGCTGATCTCGGCATGGCCTAGTTTGCCGTCGGGCCCGGGCGTTCGCATGATTTCCTTCGCGCCGAACGCCTTCTTGTAGAACAAGATCGCCTGAGCGGCGCCCCGCACGCTGAGATAGGTCGTTATGGCGCCGTATCCGGCCGGGATCGGCTGTAAAACCCCTTCTAAAGGGGTCTGTCCCCGAAGGTTGACAAGAAGGTTGGCGGCGATGGCTGGGAACCGACTTTCCAGATGGCGTGTTTGATGGGCATGGGCTAGGTAGTGGCGGTGAGTTCTTTGGCGGGGGCAAAGGCTTCTTTGAGAACAGCCTGTAGAAGGTGGGCTGCGTGGGTGCGGTAGTGCTCAATCTCCGATTCCAGCGCACGGCAGGTTGTCATCAGCGCCTCCACCCGCTCCACGATAGCGCCCTGTTCGGCTAGGGGTGGGAGGGGAATTGGTAAGTTCGCGACCTTTCCCGTGCTTAGGTTGTAAAGTCCGGTTGAAGTCCTTGCCTGTTCCTCAATGAGCGCACGCCCACTCGGCGATAAAAACCAGCAAAGCGCCCATGGTGCAACTTTTGGTTCGCCGAGACGAACTTTGATAACGTGATTCTGATGCACGCAGGGATCGACCGATCCATCCCATAGTGCAATGCGCCCGACTTGATCACGGCTGCCGTTCCCTTCGACAACCAACATGTCATCCTTTTCCAACAAGAGCTTTTCGACTTCCGAATCAGCGACTCCGATCTCTTGGAGGTCAGTGAGGTCCAGGCGGTTTGCATAGACGTTTGCAACGCGGAGGTACGGCAAAACACGTTTGTGTCCGTCTCGTTTGGCAGCATTCTTGGTGAGGCCGCCAATCACAGTCCCAATATCAGAGGTGCGACACCACTCCCAGCCCCTCGGAATCTCGAACGGGATTTCGGCGGCAGTGATTTCATGCGGAGGCCTTTCGGGCCGCGGTTTCTTGCCGGCGATGAGGTGGGCCTTGTCGGCTTGGATGCGATGTAGGAGCTGGCTCCCGGGTTCAACATCCGGATGCGCGGCGCGCCAGTCCGTGGTTAGCTTGCCCTGAATCGCCTCCTGCAGGATGGCTTGCTTTAGTTTGATGATGAGGAATTGCTGGCGGGTGATTTCGCTCTGAATTATTGCCAAGCGTTCGCTGCCCGAGGTGCAGGAAACGACAGCCTTTCTTTGCTCATCAAGCGAGGGAATCGCGAGTTCATGGTTTAAGAAGATGTCCTCGTTGAGATATTTTCGATGCGTGTTCCCCGTGCTCGAACGTTTACACAAATCGAGGAAGTCATCGCTGTTCGTGAATTGAAGAAACCAATCGGTGTCCACGATCTCATTATCCACGCGATAGGTCCAGAAGTTGCCCGTGATGATGCCGCCATCGGCTTCGCGTGGAACGATCCCGAACGCACCTTGCCGTGCATCGATCTTCGAGAGAATGAAATCGCCAGCGCAGACTCGGAACTGATTCTTTGTTCCTATGTTTGCGCCAATTTCAGTGTCGCGAACTGACACGCCCTGATGGTTGATACGGATAGTTAGCCGTTTGTAGCTTTCTGAATCACGGATTTCGACTGGCGTTTTTAGCCGCAAGAGCATTTCTCCAACTCGCCGCGTCGTCGTCATCACGAGAGAGTCCTTGCGAGTCTAGCGACGAGCTCCTGTGAGTGAGCAAGCGACTGCTGGAGCCGGGCCAACACCTCACTGATGCTGAGGCTTTCTTCAGCTTCATCTCGATTTGGGTTCCTCACATCCAAATCAAAGCCCTTCTTCAAATTCTCGACCTTCACGCGCCATGCGACCGCACTTTCCTCGCGCTTATCCCACCATTCGATCATGGTGGCGAACTCATCGAACTGAATGGCCTTGGTCTTGGAGTAGCTTTTCTGACCTTCCGGCAATTGGTGCTCGTAATACCAAATCTCTTTGGTGGGCGTGCCTTTCTGGAAGAAGATCAGATTGGTGGAGACAGTGGCCGGGTGAAAAGTGGACTGAGGGAGGCGGACAATTGTGTGGACGTTGCAATCAATGAGGAGCTTCTCGCGGATGCGCTCCTTGTAACCATCGCCAGTGATACAGCCGTCGGGCAGCACGATGGCGCAGCGGCCACCAAGCTTCAGGAGCTGGATCATGAGGATGACAAAGAGGTCGGCGGATTCCCGGCAGCGAAAGGACTGCGGGAAGTTCGTCTCCACACTGTCGGCGATGCTGGCACCGAAAGGTGGATTGGCAAGGATGACATCGACCTGCTGCTTCGGGCCGATGGAGTTGTATTCGGTCTTGAGACTGTCGAGGTAATGCCAGTCCGGCACGTCGATACCGTGCAGGATGAGATTCGTAAGGCCGAGCACGTAGGAAACGGGCTTCAGCTCCCAGCCAGTAATGGATTTCTGGAGGGTAGCTTCGTCGTCGAGGGTATGAACTTCCCTTTCCCGGACGAAATCGATGGCGGCGCTGAGAAAACCACCGGTGCCTGCGGCGGGATCGAGAACTTTTTCGCCCAGGCGCGGCGTAGTCATCTGCGTCATGAGCCGGGTAATGGCGCGGGGCGTGTAGTACTCGCCCTTGTTTCCTGCATCGCGCAACTCGACGAGGATGGATTCATAGACTGTGCCGAAAACGTGGCGGTCTTCGTTGTTGTTGAAGTCGAAGCCGTTGAGCTGGTTGATGACCTTCCGCAGTTCGTAGCCGGACTTCATGTAGTTGTTCGAACCATCAAAGACCTCACGCACGAGCATGGCGCGCTGCGGGGCATGCGGCGCCTTTAGGTTCTTGAGTGTGACGAAAAGCCCTTCGGTGGGGTGGTCGATGAAGAGGATCAACTCCTCGCCGGTAACGCCTTCCGTGTCAGCGGCCCAGTTTCGCCACTGAAACTTTGCCGGAATGACGGAACGGTAGCGGTCGCGGATGAGTTCGAGTTCCTGGTCTTTATCGTCAAGGATTTTAAGGAAGAGAAGCCAACCGAGCTGCTCCAGCCGCTGGGCATCACCAGAGACGCCCCGATCTTGCCGCATGATGTTGCGGACATTCTTAATAATGGAAGAGATGTTGGGCATTCAGTACTTGAATCAGGCCGCGTTGTAGAGTTCGTCGGTCAGTGCATGGATGGCAGCGTCGTAGGCAGGCTTGCCACCGAAGGCGCGGATAATTTCCACGGGTGAGCCGAGCCTGCTGAGTGGGTCCAGCTTAATGACCTCGGGGTTTTCGAGGTCGAGGACGCCAGCGTCGGCATACTTTTCCAGAAGTGCGGCGATTACCTTGCGGGCGAGATCGCCATACTTGGTGAAGTAGTCGCGCTTCTTTACTCGCTCTGCGCGCTCCCTGCGGGTGAGAGGCTTCTGTTCGAAAGCGACGTGGCAGATCAAATCGAACGGATCGAAGGCTGAGCCGATCTCCTCGTTTAGGGCAGCGAAAATCACCCCCTGCTGTTCCAGTTCTTCGATGATGACGCGCTTCTTGTCGGCTTGCTTCCAGGATCTGAGAAAGGAATCAAGCGAGGCATACGACGTGCGAACGCTCTTGCGCGTGTAGTCGCGAAGGCTCTCGGTGATGATCTTGCCGTCGTTGCCCATGTATTGGACACGCTCTTTGATGATCGTGACTTCCACGCCGTGGACGGTAACCTTGCGACGCACCCGGTATTCTGCCGGGTCTTCCGCAAGGATCGAGACGTGCGGCTTCTCCGGCTCCGGAAAGTAGACTTGATTCCCATTTAATGGGTCGGTGACCGGCGCGTCGTCGGTCTCGTTTTCTGCGTCGGAAATGTTGTCGGCTTCCCTGGCTTCCTTGACACGGACCGGATCACCGTCGAACGCCTTGTCCGCAAAGAGTGCGGTCACGTTTCGGAAATCCATGATGGTGAAGTAGTGCTTGCCAAAGTCTTCGTTAATGCGCGTGCCGCGGCCAATGATTTGCTTGAACTCGGTCATGGAGCCGATGTTTGTATCGAGAACAATGAGTTTGCAAGTCTGTGCGTCGACGCCCGTGGTCATGAGTTTGGAGGTGGTGGCGATGACGGGGTAAGGCTCGCTGGGGCTGATGAAGTCATCCAGGTGGCGTTTGCCCTCCTCATCGTCCCCGGTGATTTGCATCACATATTTGCTATTGGCAGCGACGAGGTCGGTGTTTGCGTTCGCCAACTCCTTTCGCATCCCCCGTGCGTGTTCGATATCGACGCAAAAGACGATGGTCTTGGAGAAGCGGTCGCTGCCTTTCAGGAACTCGGTGATTTTTTGCGCTACGCGCTCACGCCGTTCCTCCACTACAAGGTGTTTGTCGAAGTCAGTGCGGTCGTAGATTCGGTCTTCGACCAGCTTGCCGTCCTTATCCTTGAATCCTTTAGGCGGCCGCCATCCCTCCGCGTCGATGTCCAAGGTGACTTTGATGACCTTGTAGGGCGCGAGGAAGCCGTCGTCGATTCCCTGCTTGAGCGAGTAGGTATAGAGCGGGTCACCAAAATACTCGGTGCTTGAGACTTCCTTCGTCTCTTTGGGGGTGGCCGTAAGTCCGATGTGTGTGGCCTCTTTGAAATAATCAAGAATCTCGCGCCACTTGCTGTCTTCGCGGGCGGACCCGCGATGGCATTCATCCACGATAACGAGATCGAAGAACTCTGGGCTAAACTGCTTGTATGCGTCGTCGTCGTCGTTGTCGGAGAGCCCTTGGTAGAGGGCCAGGTAGATGTTGTAGGCGGTATCGATCTGCTTGTGCTTGATGACGGTCATCGCCTCTTTGAAATGACGAAAGTCGCCGCGAACTGTCTGGTCTATGAGCGCCGTGCGGTCAGCCAGGAACAGAATGCGCTTCTTCAGCCCGCTCTTCCACAATCGGTAGATGATCTGAAAGGCGGTGTACGTCTTGCCCGTTCCCGTCGCCATGACGAGAAGATGGCGATTGTTGCCTTCATTCCGGGCAATCGCTTCCACCGTACGATTGATGGCGATCTGCTGGTAGTAGCGAGGCGAGCGACTCGACCCGTCAGAAAAGTAATCCTGAGCAACTACGGCCTCGACCTCGTCGGAAATGCCTTTGAACGCCTTGTATTTCTGCCAGAGCTGCTCAGGCGAGGGGAAAGCGGTAAGCGGAAGTTCGGTCTCGATGGCTCCTGCTTTTACCGACTTGTCATGAAATAGGAAGCCATCCCCGTTGCTGCTGAAGACGAACGGGATGTCGAGGGTGTGAGCGTAGCCAAGTGCCTGTTGGATACCGGCGTTGACCGAATAGTTGTTGTCTTTCGCCTCGATGACGGCGATTGGGACGTTGGGTCTGTAGTAAAGGATGTAGTCCGCGCGCTTTTGTGCCCCGCGCGCGTGGAGTTTCCCTCGCACGTAGATTCGCCCATCGGTGAAGCCGACTTCTTCGCGAACCTGCATGTCGACGTTCCACCCCGACGCAACGATGCTGGGCGTGATGAACTTGGTGCAGATATCACGTTCGCTGAGCGTTTTCTTGTTCATGCGGTGTTCCGTCGTAATTCGGTCAGGAATACCACTTGGCTACCGATCCCACAGATGGGAAGGCTCATATTCCCAACACGTGCGTGGGGCTCAGGCCGCGCGCATCCTGGGCCCAAGGCCTTTCAGACGCTCGGCAAGTCTTGGGAGACTCCCTGGGCATAGCGTTGTGCCCGCATATTTGCGTATTGATCCAAAATTCCCTATGCCGTGGTTCGCAATCCCTACCTCTTCCGATGCGCGAAGGCGGGGCCGTTGTGCACGGCGACGCCCATCCGGAAATCATTGCCCTCAACCGCCCCCCTGCTTCGCCGCCTCCGCGGCGCGGCGCGTCATTTCGGCCTTCGACAAGTCTTCCTTGTGTGTCGCGACGTGCCACATGTGTCCGAACGGGTCTTCGATCGAGCCGGTGCGGTCGCCGTAGAACTGGTCCTTGATCGGCCGGTTGATCTTCGCGCCCGCGGCGATCGCGCGCGCGACCATCGCGTCGACGTCCTTGACATAGAGATGAATGTGCACGGTGGTGCCGCCTCGCGACTGCGGGCTGAGGAACGCCATCGCCTCGTACTCGTCCGAGAGCATGACGCGCGAATCGCCGATCTTGATTTCGGCATGGCCGAGCTTGCCGTCGGGCCCGGGCATGCGCATGATTTCCTTCGCGCCGAACGCCTTCTTGTAGAACTCGATCGCGTCCGCCGCACCGCGAATGCTGAGATACGGCGTCACGGAGTTGTATCCGGCCGGGATTGCCTGCACTTTCTTCTTTTTCGGCGCCGCTTTTTTCGCCGGCACCTTGCGTTTAGCCTTACTTTTCATTGGTTTCTCCTCTTTAGTTACGGCTGGTCAGTCCAGTCCCGCCAGCCCGAATGAAGCGGAAAGTATAGTCCCCGGCTCGCCCCGCCGAGCGCCGCCGCGTAAGCGTCGAGCTGCGCGGCGTAGCGCATTTGTTCCTGGTCCAGAAATTCTTCGATGTTTGCCCCCTCGTGGCGGCTGGTCTTGTAATCCACCACCCACCGGATTCCGTTCGCATCGCGAATCAGACGATCGATCACATAGCTCTTGTCACGCGTGTGTATGCGGTACTCGCTGAGCGCCTCGGGGTGCGGCCCGAGCAACCAGCGGCCCTTCGGATCTGCGATCGCGTTTCGTAAGGCCTCCAGCGCTCGCTTCGTTGCTGCTTCCAGTTCCGGGCCGCTAACCCCTCGCGCGGAGAGCTGACCGCGCACCATCGAGCGAATGCGGGCGATCCGATCGGCGTCCCATCCCTTGAGCTCGTCCTCCGCAATACGCTGCAGCCACCGATGCACCACGGTGCCGACATGTCGCGCGGTTTCGCCCACCCACGAAAACTCGATCTGCTCTTCTTCCCTTCCCTTCTCGGGCGCGTTCCACCGAACAGCCTCCGGCGCTGACGGGAGTGTGATTCCGGGCGCCACGCGCTTGAGCTTATAGATTGGCTCGGAGCCCGCCGCTGCGGGCGCCGCCGGGACGCGCTCCAGTCCGTCCAAGGTTTCGTACGCCACCTGCCAGGCTTGCGCGAGGAGCGAGCGCTTATGCGGCACTTTGAGATCGCCGGCCACGTCGCACTTCACGCACGCGAGAAGATGCAGGCGCATCGCGGCGCGAGTGGAGGCGACATAGAGAAGGCGGCCGGCCTCGGCATCCTCGGCATCCCGATCCAGCCGGCGCAAGTATTCGTAGACCGGGTCTTCGTCAGCGCCCGTTTCCTTGATGGGCGCCAGCAGAAGTTCCGGCGCGCCTGCTCTCTCGTCGTGTGCGCGAACGTCGGCAACCAATTCCTTCCAAAGAAAAAGCGGCGAGTCGTCGCTGCCGCTGATCTTGTCGAGGCCGGGAACGATGACGGTGTCGAACTGCAGACCCTTGGCCTTGTGAATGGTCATGATCTGCAGGTCGTCGTCGCCGGCGGCGACATCGGGTAGCGCGTAGAGCTCGGCCAGGCTGCCTGCGAGTGCGGCGAAGTCGGGCGGCGCACCGGCCTCCTCGAGTTTCGCCAGTTCATCGAGGAAGATCTCGGCGTCCTCGAGATCGGTTTCGTTCTCCACACAGGCAGGGCCGCCGAGCGCGAGCCAGACGCCCTCGACGCGATCCCGGAGGCTGCCGCGGCCGCGGTCGGAGAGCGCCGGCGCGAGGACGCTCCTGAAGTGTATGAGGAACAGATTATCCTGGATCAGTTCCCACACCGTGGCGAAGCGGTCCGCGGCGGCAATCTGGTACAGGTCGCTCAAGGACAGGCCGATCCACGGCGCGCGCAGCAGGGAGAGCCAGGCGACGCGGTCGCCAAGGTGCGTGAGTGCGCGCGTGAGCGCGTAGAGGTCCTGCACCACCTGCTTTTCGCCGAGGTGCTCGATCTCGATGGCGCGGAAGCGGATGCCCGCGCTTCTCAACGCAGGAACGATCTCGGCGAGCGCATCGCGGTTGCGTACCAGGATTGCGGTACGGCCTTCAGCCCGCCGCACGAGTTCCACAACCTTGCGCGCCTCGTGGGTTCGATCGGAACTGGTTGCCCATGAAACGGCCGGTCCGTCGAGCGCCGGCTTTTCAGGGTGCGGTGTGGCGGCCGAGTAGGGCACGGCGCCTGAGACGGCATCGGCCGCCGCGGGCAGGATGCGGCTGAAAGTGGCGTTGAACCAGTCGACGAGGCCGGCATGCGAGCGGAAGTTGGTCGTGAGCGTGAGCGGCTCGAGCCGCACGCTGCCGAGGCCTTCCCTCTGCGCCTTGAGAAAGAGCGCCACCTGCGCATCGCGGAAGCGGTAGATGGATTGCATCGGGTCGCCTACGAGAAGCAGCGTCCTGCCGTCCCCGGGTTGCCAGCCCGAAGTCAGGAGGACCAACAGTTCCCACTGCGAGAAAGAGGTGTCCTGGAATTCATCCACCAGGATGTGGCGCACGCGCGCGTCCATGGACAGGAGCAGGTCGGTCGGCGCATCTGTAGTGCCAAGCGCGCGCACCGCGCCCTGCGCGATCTCGGTGAAGTCGGCCTCCCCACGTTCGGCGAACACGACCCGGAGTTGCGCCGCCGCGAGCGGCAGCAGCTCGATCAGCGATTGCAGCACCTGCCACTGCGCGTCGCTGTAGCGCTCGGGCGGCATGCGAAGCAGCGCCGACAGCGCCTGGCGCAAGGCCTCGTTGCCAGAAAGTGCTTGCGCCTCCGGGTTGTTGGCCCTCCAGGTAAATTTTTTCGTCAGCAGCTCGGCGGCGAATTCGGCAGATGCTTTGGGATGCAGTGCGCGCGCCCTTCCAAGCAGCCGACTGCGCTCGGACCGTAGGGAGGATTCGAGCTCGCTTCGCGTGGGCGCGGCGCCGGTCTTGCGCAGCCATTGGTCCCGCTTGGCGAGCATCGAGGCGACAAGCGTTGTGGCGATGTCGACGTTGTTGTCGAGGTGGGCAAGCACCGTTTCCACGGCGGGAGACAATTCCTGAAGGGTGCGTCTGGCACCCTCGCGGTAATGCTCGCGCGCATCCTCGACGACCTGCGGCTGAGCACCGAAGCGCGAGAGTACCGGCATCTGCCGCGTAAGCGCGGCGCACAGCGCGTCGAAGGTCTGGATGCGCAGCCGGTGCGCGATTTCGGCGGCGTTGGGCAGTTTCTCCAGCACCCGCTCGCGCATCTCGGCGGCTGCCTTGATGGTGAAGGTGATGGCGACGATCTCTTCAGGCTTCTCGACGGTGCCAAGGAGCTTGATGTAGCGCTTCACGAGCAGGTCGGTTTTCCCCGAGCCGGCGGGCGCCTGGACGATGAACGAGCGCGTGGGGTCGAGGGCCGCGTCGCGGGTAAGCTGGTCAGCGAGCGCTGTCACTCTTCTGTTTCCCGCAACACGTTCAGTTTTTCGTACACGCGGCACAGAGTCTGCAGATCGCACAGACGGCAGGTGGCGAGTCCGTACTTCGGGTCGACGCGCGCGTCGCCCGCGGCGAACGCAGTGCCGAGCGACTCCGCTTCCTTGCGCCACAGCGCGAGCAGTCCCTTCCAATTGCTGAAGGGTTTGACGTTGGGGATGACGTGCTCATCGCGCGAATAGCCCATGTACTTCATGCCGCCCGGCCTTACCCTTGCGAAGGTCACCGCGGCGATGTCCTCCTTGGCGCTGACCGCGTAGAGCGCGAGCTGCGGTTCGTCCGGGCGAGGCGGGTCCCACTGCTTCGGCGACATGACGTTGCCGGTCTTGTAGTCGATGAGCGCGTGCCCTCCGGCCGCGAGTTTGTCCATGCGATCGATGCGGCCGCTGAATTCCAGGCCCGCGACCGCGATGGTGCGTTTTTCTTCCAATGCCGAAATCTCGAACTCGCTACGTGTCTTTTCCAGCTCGAGCCATTCACGCGCCAGCCTGGCCAGGCGCGCGCACTCCAGTTCGGCGAAGCGGTCTTTGATGCCCATTTCCTCCACCGCGGCGGCCGCGGCGCGTGCGATCACAGGCTCGATATCGCCGTGCAGATTCTGGCTCGACTTCAGGTCGGTCCAGATATTCTTCATCAGGGAGTGCAGCAGGCTGCCACGGTCGCGAACATCGAGACCCGGTGCGGGCTCGTCGAGAGCCTCCGCGTTCAGGCGCCATCGCGCGAAGGCGCGGAACGGGCACGCCGCATGATCGGCGAGGACGCGCGTGCCGCCGCGCACGGCTTTCTCGGTCACGCGCGGCGCGGCGTTGTCGGCAATTGACTCGAGGCTCCGCTGCGCGAAAAGCAGATCCCGGTAACGCGGAAAGTCGGGCAGCGCGATTTCGCCTTGGGCGACGTCGAGGATCAGCGGGCTGGGCGCGAGATTGTGGTCCGCCTCCTGCTGCGCATGGGAGAACACGACTTCGTGCGCCGCCACCTTCCATTCGGCGGTCAGGCGCCGATCGAGTTCGAGCGAGCCTTCGGCGCTCGCCTCGGGGATGCCAGCCTTCTTCTGCAGCGCAATCGGGAGGAAGGGGTTGGCCTGCGCCGCTAATGGCCAGGCTTCGTCCGTGAGCCCGCTCACCCACAGGCAATCGAAGCGCAGGCCTGCAGACTCGAGAATGCCGAGCACCTGGATCGGCGTTTCCCCCGACTCGGGCTGGAACAGAGTGTCGCCGCAAAGACGCTGCAAGGCGGTGATGGCTTCGTCGAAGGTCATTGCGCGAGAAACAGTCTGCAGTCTCGAAAGTTCACTCAGGGTCTCGTACAACTTGGCTTGTGTCTGGAACTCGTCCGAGTCGAGCGCGCGCGCCCCCGGGAACCCGGCAGCGTCGAGGAGCGCGGAGAAACGCCTAGCCCAGCCGCTGGGCGTCTGATCGACAGATTCCTTCGCAAGCGAAAGAACAGCTTCGAGCAGCGCACGCAAAGCCGGGCAGTCTCCGACCAAGGCAATGAGCTTGGGCAGCGTGACACTCGCGTCGATCGTGCGGCGCAGCCTGGCATCGAGCCGCGCGCGGCGCGTCATTTCCGATTCCGCGCCGCCGAGGAACGGCGAGCGGATGAGGCGGCTCGCGATGGCGAACTCGATCTCGCGGAAGGAGAAACGGATCAGATCGAGCGCGGCAGCGACCAGCGGATAGTCGGCGAGCGGCTGGCCGAGCGATACGTTGAACGGCAGCGCTGCCTTTTCAAGTCCGGGGAGGTTGTAGCCGGGCTGCATGACGCGAGAAAAGACGCGCACAACTTCCTCGCGGCGCCGCTGCAACTCGGGCACGACGACCCCGATGCGCGCGCTGCCTTGCTCGAGCCGGGTGCGGGCCCATCGGGCGGCGCTTTCGAGTTCGAGCTTGGCGGACGGAAAGGAAGTGCGCACGGCTGAACCCTGCTGCGGCTCGGGCTTGCACCATACCCACTCGAACTTGTCGAGGAACGCCTTGGTCTGCGGCGGCAGGATGTCGAAGGCATACGCAACAACCAGCTTCGGTTTTTTGAGCCGGTCAAACAGGGCCAACATGAGATCCGGCAGCCGGGCGCTGTCGGTCTGCCCCCTGGTCTTTTCTTCGTAGGTTCTGGACCAGGAATCGAAAGCAGCCGCGTCCTCGTTGCCTGTCCCCACGCCGATGCGCCAGGCGTGCCGCAACCGCCAAGCGTCGCGGCATTGTGCGGCCGTCTGCGCGATCGAGAGCAGGCCGCTCCCGCCGACGATCTGCTCCCAGAGGAGTTGCTCCTGCGCCGGGGTGAGAAGCAGCGGAAGCTGCGCCGCGATATCGGAGTAAAGCGCATCTTCGTAGAGCCGCTGGACGAAGGCGCCGAACGGAAGAATGTCCGCGGTTTCCCAGAGCGTGAGGCCGGATGCGATTTGCCGCTCGTCGAATTCGCGCGCAAGCGTCTGCGCGAGGCGCCGGTTCGGCGTCACGACGGTAATGCCTTCGGAATGTCCTCTGGCGAGGCGCGCGAAGAGCTCGCGCTTTTGCACTAGCGGGAATTCGGCGCCGACGTTCATGGCGCCTAATTTAATGGAATCCCGACCCTGCCGTTACGCAGGATGGTTCAATTCAACCGCGTTCCAGCAAGTTTGCCTTGTCCTTGACGTCTTTCCAGTCGTCGGCGTCGGGGGGCGCGTCTTTCTTTTCCGTAAGGACTGGCCACGCCTTCGCCAGGTCGGCGTTGATCCTGATGAATTTGCGCTGGTTCTCCGGCACATCGTCGTCCGCGAAGATCGCTTCGACGGGGCACTCGGCCACGCACAGCGTGCAATCTATGCACTCGTCCGGATCGATGACGAGCATGTTCGGGCCTTCGTGGAAACAATCGACGGGACACACATCTACACAGTCGGTGTACTTGCACTTGATGCAGCTTTCGGTAACGACGTAGGTCATTCAAGAGGTCCTTTTTGCAGGGCTCGCGAGCCCCCGATACGATGCGATTCGCATAGTTCCAGTGGTGCGCGAAACGCGGTTCAAGGCATGCATTCTAACAAAAAGATCCGCTGCCGCCCCTGAAAATGGGACCGCAAAATGTATTATGTCCCGGAAAGTAAAGGTGTTTTGTCATTCGGCACAACCTCGGTGCGCCGGCCGGAGTGCTTCCATTCCAAATACATTTTCGCTAGCATAGTTCTACCCTTCGATGCGCAGTCCGTCCGGACAGCGTCGTAAACGCAAACCCCCCGCCCAACTTTCGAGGCAATCCTTCCATGAACCAGCAAATACATCATGTCACCGACGAAACTTTCGAGCCCGAAGTACTCCAGTCTCAGGTTCCGGTGCTGGTGGATTACTGGGCCGAATGGTGCGGACCGTGCAAGATGATCGCGCCCATTCTCGACGAGGTCGCAACCGAGTACTCGGGCCGCCTGAAGATCGCCAAACTCAACATCGACGAGAACCAGGGCACGCCACCGAAATACGGTATCCGCGGCATCCCCACACTGATGATCTTCAAGAACGGCAACATCGAGGCGACCAAGGTCGGCGCCGTCTCCAAATCCCAGTTGACAGCCTTTATTGACAGCAATATCTAAAGCCGATAGGCTTCGCTCCGTACTGCTCAGCAAACGCATGAATTGAAGGCGTTTGCGACCGATAGCGGGTAAGGTCCCTTCCCGCCCTCCTCGGTCTTCCCCACTTTCCTTTGCATCTCATCTCGCAGGGCCCTCTCCATGCATTTGTCCGATCTAAAAGACCTCCACGTAACCGAACTCGTGGATATGGCGATCGCCAACGAAATCGAAAGCGCCAACAGGCTGCGCAAACAGGACCTGATCTTTGCGCTCCTGAAAAACCAGGCTAAACGCGGCGAAAGCATATTCGGGGAAGGAACCCTCGAGGTATTGCCGGACGGATTTGGCTTCCTGCGTTCTCCCGATACTTCCTACCTCGCCGGACCGGACGACATCTACGTCAGTCCCTCGCAGATACGCAGATTCAACCTGCATACGGGCGATTCGATCGAGGGGGAGATCCGAACGCCGAAGGACGGAGAGCGCTATTTCGCGCTGGTGAAAGTCGACAAGGTCAACTCCGAGCCGCCCGAGAATTCCAAGCACAAGATCCTCTTTGAAAACCTCACCCCGCTCTTCCCCACCGAGCAGTTCGTCATGGAGCGGGACATCAAGTCCGAAGAAAACCTCACCGGCCGCATCATCGACATCATCGCGCCCATCGGCAAGGGACAACGCGGTCTGCTGGTGTCCAGCCCGAAAAGCGGCAAGACGGTGATGCTGCAGCATGTCGCCCACTCGATCGCGGCGAATTACCCGGACGTCTACCTGATCGTGCTGCTCATCGACGAGCGCCCCGAGGAAGTGACTGAAATGCAGCGCTCGGTGAAGGGTGAAGTCGTGTCCTCGACATTCGACGAGCCGGCCACCCGCCACGTACAAGTGGCGGAAATGGTGCTGGAGAAGGCCAAGCGCCTGGTCGAGCACAAGAAGCACGTCGTCATCCTGCTGGACTCGATCACGCGCCTGGCGCGCGCTTACAACACCGTGGTGCCGGCCTCCGGCAAGGTGCTGACTGGCGGCGTCGATGCCAACGCCCTGCAACGGCCGAAGCGCTTCTTCGGCGCCGCGCGCAACATCGAGGAAGGCGGTTCGCTTACCTGCATCGCTACCGCCCTGATCGACACCGGTTCGCGGATGGACGACGTGATCTACGAAGAATTCAAGGGCACCGGCAACATGGAAATCCATCTTGACCGGCGCATGGCGGAAAAACGCATCTACCCCTCGATCAACGTCAACCGCTCCGGCACCCGCCGCGAAGAACTGCTGATCAAGCAGGACATCCTGCAGAAGATCTGGGTGCTGCGGAAACTGCTGTACCCGATGGACGAACTGGAAGCGACGGAGTTCCTGGTCGACAAGTTGCGGGGTACCAAGAACAATGCGGACTTCTTTGATTCAATGCGCCGCGGGTAATTTGATCCGCCGCGGCTAGAATCGGACCCCGATGAAGGGGTAATCGCCTTTACCCTTCACCCCTTAACTCATTCACTCCTTCACCTAGCTCTATCACCCTCGTCCCTCGCCCCTCATCCCTCTCCCCTTGCGCCAGCGTGGGCTTGCAAAGCCCCCGCGGCTTGTGGATAATCCGCCCCCTTCAGGAAGCGCAAATCCCGCTTCCGCCCGAAAGGACTGAAAATGAAACCCGAAATCCATCCCGAATATCAGGAAATTACCGTCACCTGCAGTTGCGGGAATACCTTCAAGACCCGCTCCACGCTCGGAAAGCCCTTGCACGTGGAAGTCTGCTCGGATTGCCACCCGTTCTATACGGGCAAGCAGAAGATCGTGGACACTGCCGGCCGCGTGGAGAAATTCCGCCAGAAGTACACCAAAAAGACCGCCGCACCCAAGACTCCTCCCGCCTGAGGCCTGCGTCCGGCCGGTAGCCAAAAAAAGGCAGCGCAAGCTGCCTTTTGTTTTTCTGCCGACCGGATTTTCGATGCCCCGCCCCGAGTCAGCGCATTAGAATGAGGTTTCCCGGACACCTCCGGGCGTGCAGCAAAGGCCGCGTGAAATTTGGCTCTAGTAACGTGGTCGAAGGCCGCAAACACCGAACACGACAACGATGCTTCGCCCCGCCCACTTACTGCGCAACGAGAAGCTCACTGCGTCGCTCGCCGAAAATCCGGTACCGCTCGTTCTGCTGATCTGCCTTGCGTGGACGCTGCTCGGGCTGGTGGGTCACGACCCCTGGAAGCCGGACGAGGCCCACACCTTCGGCGTGGTCTATCAACTGATGCAGAGCGGCGACTGGGTAGTGCCGATGCTCGCCGGCGAGCCCTTCATGGAGAAGCCGCCGATGATCTACATGACAGCGGCGCTGTTCGGTGCGGTGTTTTCTCCAGTCCTGCCGCTGCATGACGCCACCCGCCTGGTGGCCGGCGCGTTCATGGGAGTCACCCTCTTTTTCACGGCGCTGACCGCAAAAGAACTCTACGGTGGCAACAAGACCTGGATGGCCGCGCTGATGCTGCTCGGGTGCGGGGGCCTGTTGGTGCGCGGGCATCAATTGATCAGCGACGTGGCGCTGCTGGCGGGGCTCGCAATCGGCCTTTACGCACTCGCCCTGTCAGTGCGTCGGCCCATGCTCGCCGGATTCTGCCTCGGTAACGGCCTGGGCATCATGTTCTTGTCCACCGGTCTGGTCGAACCCTTGATGCTGCTTCTCACGATGGTGTTGTTGCCCGTGGTTTCAACGCACTGGCGCACCCGTGCTTACACACTCACGATGCTGGTCGCCCTGGTGTTCCTGCTGCCGTGGGCGTCGATCTGGCCCAGTGCTTTGTATTCGCGCTCACCGGAGTTGTTCGCACAATGGTTCTGGACTGAAAACGTGTTGCGTCTGAGGGGCATGTTTTCCTTCAACGCGCCGGAGAGGTATTCCTACTATCTGAACGTGCTGCCATGGTTCGCGTGGCCGGCGCTGCCGTTCGCACTGTGGACACTGTGGTCGGAGGGCCTCGCGGGATTGCGCAAACCGGGGATCCTGCTGCCCCTTGTCGCTTTCGCGGTGTTCTTCGCCTTCCTGAGCCTCATCGCCGAGGGGCGCGACGTGCTGGGCCTGCCCCTCCTGCTGCCGCTGTCGCTGCTCGCTGCCGCGTGCTTCGTGACACTGCGGCGCGGCGCCACCAACGCGTACTACTGGTTCTCGATCATGCTGTTCACGTTTTTCATCCTGGTGGCGTGGTTCTACTGGATGGCGATCGAGTACAGCATTCCGGCTCGACTGGGCGCGCACATGATGAAGTTGCAGCCGGAGTATCAGGCACATACTCACCCGCTGGTAATTCTGGTCGCGTTTGTCTTCACGGCCGCCTGGTTCGTGCTCCTGTTCAACGTCAGGCGCAGTCCGGAACGGCCGGTGATCATCTGGGCTGCCGGCGTGACGGTCGTGTGGACGCTGGTGGCATTGCTGCTGGTGAACTACATCGACACCGGCAAGTCCTACCGCTCCATGGTCGCGAAACTGTCGAAGGCGATACCTGAGGGGCACCGCTGCATCTATAGCCAGTCGGTCAGCGAACCGCAGCGCGCGATGCTGCATTATTTCGCCAACATCATCACGGTGCGTCTGGAGAAATCCGGTCCGCGCCCCGACTGCGACCTGCTGATCACCCAGGACAACTGGGACGATGCCGGCCAGGCCGGCGGACCCTGGGAGATGATCTGGGAGGGTCGGCGTCCGGGCGACAAGGAAGAGCGGTATCGCCTTTACCGACAACCATGAGCGATTCCCTGCAAAGGTTCTTGCTGGAGAGCACGCCGGTGCGCGGCGAAATCGTGCACCTCGATGCGACCTGGCGTGCCGTGCTCGAGCGGCGCAGCTACCCCGCGCCGCTGCAATCGCTGCTCGGAGACATGATGGCAGCCGCGGCGCTGCTCTCGGCCATACTCAAGTTCGAAGGATCGCTGATCATGCAGATGCAGGGCAATGGACCCGTGCAGTTGCTGGTGGTAGAGGCGACCAGCGAGCATACGCTGCGCGCCACCGCCAAATGGGAGGGGGAGCTTTCGAACGGAAACGTGACCGACCTGATCGGCGCCGGGCGTTTCGTGATCTCGATCGTGCCCACCAACGGCAAGCAGACCTATCAGGGCATCGTCGCTATCGAGGGCGAAAGCATCGCGCAGGTGCTGGAGCACTACATGACCAAGTCCGAACAACTGGAGACCAGGCTGTGGCTAGCCTCCGATTCGCACCAGGCCGCCGGGATGCTGCTGCAGAAGCTGCCAGTCGCACCAACCCAGGACGCGGACGCATGGAACCGCGCGACACAATTGGGCGAAACCATCAGGCGCGAAGAATTGCTGGCGCTGCCGGCCCGCGAAATCATCCGCCGTCTTTACCACGAAGAAGACGTGCGCGTGTTCGAATCGAGGCCGGTGGCGTTTCGCTGCTCGTGCTCGCGCGAACGCGTGACCTCGATGCTACGCTTGCTCGGTCACGACGAAGTAAAGTCCATCATCGCGGAACGCAACACCGTCGAAGTGGATTGTGAATTCTGTGGGCGGCACTACACCTTCGACGCCGTAGACGCCGAGCAGGTGTTCGCGGCCGACGTGATTACTCGCCCGCAGCCGACGAAGCATTGAGGAATCGTGAAGGGTGAAGGGTGAAGGGTGAATGAGTGAAGGGTAAGGGCAATTCCCTCGCGTCTTGGTGGACGCGCATTGGCGCCGCCCCCCGAGATAACCAACGTGACTGACGAACGCGATCGAATCCGCATCGATAAATGGCTCTGGGCTGCCCGATTTTACAAAACCCGAGCGCTGGCAGCGGCAGCGGTCGAGGGTGGAAAGGCGCAGGTCAATGGTGAACGGGTCAAGCCGGCGAAAATGCTCAAGGCCGGCGATGCGCTGATCGTGCGCAACGGACCGTTCTCTTGGGATATCACGGTGGTGGTGTTGAGCGAGCGTCGCGGCCCGGCGGCGGAAGCAGCGAAGCTCTACCGCGAGTCCGCGGAAAGCCGCAAGGTCCGGGAGGAAAAAGCCGAGCTGATCAAGGCGGAGCGGCGCTCGAATCCGGTTTTTTCCAAGGGACGACCCACCAAACGGGCGCGCCGCCAGATCATTCGTTTCCAACGCGTCGACGATTGATTCCTGCTTTCCGCGACGCAACATAATTCTCGACAAGCCCGGAATCACGGGCGTAAACTGCGCCCTCTTTTCCGCCGCCCTCGCCGCGGCGCTGGTGTTGCAGCAAATCCCGAATCGAGGAGTCTCTCAATGGATGACGTGGTAATCGTCGCGGCGCTACGCACCGCAGTCGGTAAATTCGGCGGCACAATCTCTGCAATTCCCGCGTCGGAACTTGGCGCCAAGGTCATTTCCGCGCTGCTTCAGAAAACCGGCATCAAGCCGGAGATGGTGAGCGAGGTGCTATTGGGCCAGGTGCTCACTGCCGGAGTCGGTCAAAATCCCGCGCGCCAGGCGTCGATCCGCGCCGGCCTGCCGCACATGGTGCCGGCAATGACCATCAACAAGGTATGCGGTTCTGGACTCAAGGCCACGCATCTGGCCGCGCAGGCGATCAAGTCCGGCGACTCCGAGATCGTGATCGCCGGCGGCCAGGAGAGCATGAGTCTGGCTCCGCACGTGCTCAACGGCGCGCGCGATGGGTTGCGCATGATGAACAACAAACTCACCGACACCATGATCGTGGACGGCCTTTGGGACGTGTACAACCAGTACCACATGGGCATTACCGCGGAGAACGTCGCGAAGAAGTGGAGCGTGACGCGCCAGGAGCAGGACGCGTTCGCGGCCGGGTCGCAACAGAAGGCGGAAGCCGCGCAGAAATCCGGCCGTTTCAAGGACGAGATCCTGCCGATCACCATCCCGCAGAGGAAAGGTGACCTGGTGGTATTCGATTCGGATGAATTCGTGCGTCACGGCACCACGGCGGAATCTCTCGCCGGACTCAAGCCCGCATTCGACAAGAGCGGGACGGTCACCGCGGGCAACGCTTCAGGCATCAACGACGGCGCGGCCGCAGTGATGATGATGTCGGCAGGCAAAGCGAAGGAACTCGGGCTCAAGCCTCTGGCACGCATCAAGGCCTACTCTTCCGCGGGCGTGGATCCGAGCATGATGGGCATCGGACCGATCCCGGCCTCGAAGCTCTGCCTGAAGAAGGCTGGCTGGACACCCAAGGACCTGGACCTGCTGGAAATCAACGAAGCCTTCGCGGCGCAGGCGATCGCTGTGAACCGTGACATGGGCTGGGACACGGCGAAGGTGAACGTCAACGGCGGTGCCATTGCCATCGGCCATCCGATCGGGGCGTCCGGCTGCCGCATCCTGGTTACGCTGATTCACGAAATGATCAAGCGCGACGCGAAAAAAGGCCTCGCATCTCTGTGCATCGGCGGCGGGATGGGCGTCGCGCTCGCGATCGAACGCTAACCCACCTCTCCCCGGCCCTCTCCCCCCAAGGGCGGAGAGGGTGAGAAAGAGCAAGACCCGAGATTCTCCGTCAATGAAGAATGGATTGGAGTAGAGAATGAACAACGGACGTGAAGTCGTGGTGGTTTCCGGCGTACGTACAGCCGTCGGCGATTTCGGCGGTTCGCTCAAGGATTTCGCGCCGACCGATCTGGGCGCACGCTGCGTGCGCGAGGCGCTGTCGCGGGCAAAGGTGGCCCCGGACGAAGTCGGCCACGTGGTGTTCGGCAATGTGATCCACACCGAACCGAAGGACATGTATCTGTCGCGCGTGTGCGCGATCAACGGCGGCATTCCAAAGGAAGTGCCCGCCGTGACACTGAACCGCCTATGCGGCAGCGGACTGCAGGCGATCGTCACGGCGGCGCAGATCGTGGCACTGGGCGACGCTGACGTCGCAGTTGCCGGCGGGGCCGAATCGATGAGCCGCGCCAATTACTGGCTGCCGAGCGCGCGCTGGGGCTCGAAGATGGGCGACCAGGTGGTGATGGATTCGCTGATCGGAGCGCTGTCCGACCCGTTCGACGCCAACCACA
Source organism: Burkholderiales bacterium (assembly GCA_035275265.1). Lineage (GTDB taxonomy): Bacteria > Pseudomonadota > Gammaproteobacteria > Burkholderiales > JACQAP01 > JACQAP01. The sequence continues at coordinate 130,122 of DATENC010000026.1, forward strand.
TGGGCGTGACCGCGGAAAACATAGCGGCGAAGTACGGCATTTCCCGCCAAGCGCAGGACGAGTTTTCGGTGGAAAGCCACCGTCGCGCCGCGAATGCAATCAAGAATGGCTGGTTCAAGTCGCAGGTCCTGCCGATCGAGATCAAGGACCGCAAGGGCACGAAGATTTTCGACACCGACGAACACGTGCGCGCCGAAACCACCATGGACAGCCTCGGCAAACTCAAAGCGGTATTCCAGAAGGACGGTTCCGTCACTCCGGGCAACGCATCGGGTATCAACGACGGTGCCGCGGCCGTGGTGCTAATGGAGCGCAAGCTAGCGGAGAAAAAAGGACTGAAGCCGATGGCGCGGTTAGTGGCCTACGGCCATGCGGGTGTGGAACCGACGTTGATGGGCCTGGGCCCGATACCGGCAGTACAGAATGCGATGAAGAGGGCCGGATTGAAGGTCGCCGACATGGACGTAGTCGAGTCCAACGAAGCCTTCGCGGCGCAGGCCTGCGCGGTGGCGAAGGATCTCGGTTTCGATCCGAAGAAGACCAACCCTAACGGCGGCGCAGTCGCGCTCGGCCACCCCGTGGGCGCCACCGGTTGCCTGATTTCGGTAAAGGCGCTGTACGAACTGCAGCGCATCGGCGGCAAGTACGCACTCGTGACGATGTGCATTGGGGGAGGACAAGGCATTGCTGCCATATATGAGCGTCTTTGACGCTTCAATATGGCAGCAGGGGAGAGGGGAGAGGGACGAGGGGCGAGGGGGAAGAAGGAGAAACCTGGGTCAGGCGCTTTTGTTCAGCTTCTGCGTCAGAGTTTTTGCAGGCCTCTGATCATTCGTCCAATCTCGTCCGAAACAACCAGCGCGTGTTCGACCTTAGAAAGGAGCTGGAGTTTCTGGCAAAGCAGCAATTGAGTTTCAAGTTCGGCCATGGAGCCGCGAGACACGAGCAGATATCGTAGATACTCCTTGGTCGATTCCCTCGCGTGCCCCTCAGCAATATTCGAAGGAATGGATACGGCAGCCCGTTGGAGCTGCGAACGAAGCCCATATATTTCTTCTCGAGGCAGAGTGGCGGCGAGTTTATGAACGAGAGCCGCAAGTTCCATTGCGCGCTGCCAGACTGCCAGATCCCTATAGCTCGCGATCACGATGTTCCCTCTTCCCTCTCCCCTCTTACCTCGCCCCTCGTCCCTCTCCCCTCTCCCCTCTTCCCTCACCCCTCGCTCCGAACAATCGCCCCTCCTGCCCGCAGTCGCGCGAGTTCGTCCAGACACAAATGCACAAAGGCCAGCGCGGCGAACACAGGGCCGATCAGGTTGAACGGTGGCATGAAGTAGAGCACGCCGGTTATCAGGCCAAGCAGGAACAACTTTCCCCGGGCCTCCGCGAAAATTTGTTGCATCTCTTCGCGGCTGGCGTGCTCTGACAATGCGTCGTAACGGAACAGTCTTTGGTTCAAGTAGGCCGACAACAACAGCGGCAACACCGCCGCGATCGGGCCGAGCAGCCACAGCGGGATCGTGATCACCCACAGCACCAGGAACAGACCGATTCCTACAAGAGCGTTCCAGGCGCTGCCGAGGACGGTGCCGCCCGAGAGCCGCTGCAGCTGCGGATAATTGCGCCTGGCAACCAGACTAACCAGCACCGGCATTGCAAATACAGCGGCGATCAACAGCGCCGTGATGATGATCGCGGGCATGAGCAGGATCACGATCACCACTACGGCGAGCATTCCCGCCGCGTCGTTTAGGTTCCAGCGGGCGATCCAGGAGTCCGCCGTGTAGTGGACGAGCACGGACTGGATGCCCACAGACCACGTATCCCAGTACGCCCACGCTACCCCGATCCAGACGGCGGCCGCGACTACCATCGGAACCAGCAAAATCAGCAAAATGACGGGGTGCACAAGAGAGCTGACCGCCCTTGTTAACGCCCTGAAGACCGCTTCCATGAAGCCTCCTCGAGAACTGTTTTGTTACATAAGTATTTGGTCAATAACAATTTAAATCCGAATAACCAGATTTCTCAGGAAAAACCCCACTTTTCTGTTGACTTCCAATCCAGGATCAATAGAATGCGCGTATTGTTGCGGTGCAATAAACTGGTAAGCGACGTCGCAAAGCCTCCGCAGCAAGCAACCCCAGGACAAGCATCCGCAATCCCGACATCTTCGATCGTCCACCCTATTTAGCAGGAGATTCCATGAACAACGTACCCGATCATCTGGTTGCAACGAACAAGGAAAATCTTGAAACCGCAATCGCATTCGCCGGCATCACCGCCGCCGGTGCGGAAAAGCTAGTCGAACTGCAACTGCGAAGCGCTAAAAACTTCTTCGCAGATGCAGCCAAGAACGCCAAAGCGCTGGTAGCCGTCAAAGATGTGCAAGAACTGAGTGAGATCCAGGCCGCAATCGCCCAGCCGCTGGCCGACAAGATCACCAGTTACGGCCGCAGCGTATATGCAGTGGTCGCCGAAACCCAAGCCGAACTGAACAAGCTCTTCGAAGCGCGCATTGCCGAAACCAACAAGAGCTTCGTGACAGCGCTGGACCAGGCCGTGAAGAACGCGCCCGCCGGCTCCGACGTCGCCGTGGCTGCCGTCAAGTCCGCAATGGCCGCCGCAAACCAGGCGTACGACGCCTTCTCCAGGGCTACCAAGCAAGTCGCCGAAGCGACCGAAGCAACCATGACCACGACGACCCACACCGTCGCGACCAAGAAAAAAGCAGCTTAAGCCACACCAGATTCCGTTTGAGGGCCTCGGGAGCGATCCCGAGGCTCTTTGTTTTTCAGGTCCGGCATCCCCCGGCCGTCCTATAGAATCCGCTTAACTCCAAACGGCTTTCCTCTCCGAATCCCCTCACCCCTCGTCCCTCGCCCCTTCCCCATGCCCCGCTTGCGCGAGCGTCCCACCTGGAAAGCACTTGAGGCCCACGCCCTCGAGATGCGCGAAGCGCGCATTGCGGATCTGTTTGCGCAGGATCCGGCGCGTGCGCAGACCTTCTCGGTAACAGCATGCGGACTGCTTCTCGATTACTCGAAGAACCCGCTGTCCAGGGAGACACGCCGCCTGCTGGTGACGCTTGCCGAAGACGCCAGCCTGCCGGCGCAGATTACGGCGATGTTCGCAGGCAAGCGCATCAACGTCACCGAGAAGCGCGCGGTGTTGCACACGGCATTGCGCAACCGATCCGAGCGCCTGGTGCTGCTCGACGGAAACGACGTGATGCCCGATGTGCGGGCAGTACTGTCGAGAATGCGTGATTTTTCGGAAAAGGTGCGGAGCGGCACCATCTGCGGACACACCGATCTGCCATTTACCGACGTAGTCAATATCGGCATCGGCGGGTCGGACCTCGGACCGCAAATGGTCTGTTCGGCACTTCGCCCCTATGGGTCATCCGACCTGCGCGTCCATTTCGTCTCCAACGTGGACGGTGCTCATCTCGCGGCGACGCTTGCCCGCCTGGATGTCGAAACAACTTTATTCGTGGTCTCTTCGAAGACCTTTACGACGCAGGAAACCCTTACCAACGCAAATTCGGCGCGTAAGTGGCTGCTTACTGGACTACAGGCCGCCGAGGCCACGGACGCTGCCGTCCAGAAGCATTTCGCCGCGGTCTCCACCAACTTGGAGGCGACCGCAAAATTTGGCATCGCCCCGGATCGGGTCTTCGGGTTCTGGGACTGGGTGGGAGGCCGCTATTCATTGTGGTCCGCCATTGGCCTGCCGATCGCTCTGGCAGTCGGCTTCGACCGCTACGAAGAACTGCTCGCCGGAGCCTACGAAATGGATGAGCACTTCTGCACGGCTCCTTTGGAAAGCAACATGCCGGTCATCGCTGCGCTCACCGGCGTCTGGCATATCGATTTCCTCGGCCACCCGACCTATGCGGTGTTGCCCTATGCGCAGGACCTCGTGCACTTCCCTGCGTACCTGCAACAGCTCGACATGGAGAGCAACGGCAAGCGCGTTGACCGCTCGGGAGCGATGGTCGAGTACGCCACAGGCCCGGTTGTCTGGGGCGCGCCCGGCACCAACGGCCAGCACGCTTTCTTTCAGCACCTGCACCAGGGCACACAGGTCACGCCGGCCGATTTCATTGTCGCCGCCAACGGCGCAGACCGGTTGCCAGAACATCACTCCATCCTGCTGGCCAACTGCATCGCCCAGAGCGAGGCGCTGCTGCGGGGAAAAAATGCCGATGAAGTCCGGGCAGAACTCAAGGCGCGCGGCATCGTGGGCGACGAAGCCGAACGCCTGGTCTCGCATCGTACTTTCCCCGGCAACCGTCCCAGCAACACCCTCATGATGCGACATTTGGACCCACGTTCCCTGGGCGCGCTGATTGCGCTCTACGAACACAAGGTATTCGTGCAAGGTGTGATCTGGAACATCAATTCCTTCGATCAGTGGGGTGTGGAACTCGGCAAGCAACTCGCCAACGGCGTGCTCGAAGACCTGAAAGCAGGGAAAGCTCGCGGCGGACATGATGCCTCTACCGCGCGTCTGATCGATTACGTACTAGCGAACAAGGAGGACAAATGAACGAAGAAAATTTCAACATGAGCATCCGCAAGTTTCTGAAGACCGCCGGCGTGGGCTCGCAACGCGAGATCGAGCAGGCGGTGTCAAAGGCGCTGGTCTCGGGAAAACTAAAGGGAAACGAGAAACTGCCGGCAACTATGAGACTCACCATTCCCGCGATCGGACTGGATGTGAGCTTCGATGCTGATATTACGTTGGAGTGAGAAGAGGGAGGGGCGTGGGGAGAGGGAAGAGGGAACGTCGTGATCGCCAACTATAGGGATTTGGCAGTCTGGCAGCGTGCGATGGAACTTGCTGCTCTCGTCTATGGACTCACCGCCAAATTGCCTCGTGAAGAAATATACGGGCTGAGGTCGCAGCTTCAAAGGGCCGCAGTATCCATTCCTTCGAATATCGCTGAGGGGCACGCGAGGGAATCGACCAAGGAAGTATCTACGATATCTGCTCGTGTCTCGTGGCTCCATGGCCGAACTTGAAACGCAAATGCTGCTCTGTCAGAAACTTCAGCTCCTTTCTAAGGCAGATGTCGAACACGCGCTGGTTGTTTCGGACGAGATTGGACGAATGATCAGGGGGCTGCAAAAAAGTCTGACGAAGAAGCTTACCAAGAAGAGTACCTGACCCAAGGTTTTGCCCCTCTTCCCTCTTCCCTCGCCCCTCGTCCCCTCTCATCACAGGCTCAGAAGATTCTCGCGGTAGTACTTCAACTCGTCGATCGATTCGTAGATGTCGGCCAGCGCTTCGTGCTTACCGTGTTTGGACAGGCCCGCCATGATTCCCGGCTTCCAGCGCTTCGCCAGTTCCTTGAGCGTGGAAACATCGAGGTTGCGGTAGTGGAAGAACACTTCGAGCTTGGGCATGTAGCGTGCGAGAAATCGGCGGTCCTGGCAAATCGAATTGCCGCACATCGGCGAAGTATTCTCGGGCAGGTACCGGGCAAGGAAAGCGACCAGTTCGGCCTCCACTTCCGCCTCGCCCTGCGTGGCGGCTTTCACTTTGTCGATCAATCCGGTTTTCTTGTGCGTGGACCTGTTCCATGAATCCATGCGATCGAGCACCTCGTCGGCCTGGTGCACGACCTTGACCGGCGCCTCGGCCACAGTGACAAGTTGCGAATCGGTGACCACGATCGCCACCTCCAGGACGCGGTCGGTGTCCGGGTTCAGGCCGCTCATTTCCATGTCGATCCAGATCAGATGACTGGGATCCTGTGCCATAATCTTCTTTACGTTTCTTCTGAATTTTCCCGATGATATTTTGTCATAGCTTGCACTGAATCCCTAATCCAAAATCGCAATGTCCACTTTTTCCGTTCTGTTTCTCGCCGCACTGTTGATCGCAACGTGCATGCGTGTGTGGTTGGCAACGCGCCACATCCGACACATACAGGCGCACCGCAACGCGGTTCCTGCCGCCTTTGTCCAGCAGATCAGCCTCGAGGCGCACCAGAAAGCCGCGGACTACAGCGGCGCCAAGACCCGCTTGAATATCGCCGCGATCGTCTTCGACGCCGCAGTTTTGCTGGCGCTAACCTTCGGCGGCGCGTTGCAGGCGATCGACAATCTGGCCGCGTCGTTTTTTCCCGAGGGCATCGCGCGTGGAGTCGTGTTTGTAGCGATTCTGACGGTGATCATGGCGGTGATCGAGCTGCCATTCGGTCTGTACCGGACTTTCGTCATCGAGAGCCGCTTCGGTTTCAACAAGATGACGCTTGCAATGTACCTTGGCGACCTGGCGAAGCACGCTGTGATCGGCATTGCGCTCGGCCTGCCTCTTCTATTCGCGGTGCTGTGGTTGATGGCGGGTATGGGGGAGATGTGGTGGCTGTACGTCTGGATCGTGTGGGTGGTGTTCAACACGCTGGTGCTGGCGCTCTATCCGACCTTCATCGCTCCGCTGTTCAACAAATTTTCGCCGATGCAGGACGGCGAGATGAAGCAACGCATCGAAAACCTCATCAGACGCTGCGGCTTCACTTCAAAGGGGCTGTTCGTGATGGATGGCAGCAAACGCAGCAGCCATGGCAACGCCTACTTCACCGGTTTCGGCAAGTCCAAACGCATCGTGTTCTTCGACACGCTTCTCTCACGACTGGAAGTTCCCGAGATCGAAGCGGTGCTTGCGCACGAGCTCGGCCATTTCCGCCGCCGACACGTGGTCAAACGCATGGCATGGACTTTCGCGGTGAGCCTCGGCTTTCTCTGGCTGCTTGGCGTGCTCATGGACCAGGCGTGGTTCTACGAGGGACTCAATGTCGCCTACCCGGCCACCGACGCGATGGCGCTGACGCTGTTCTTCATGGTCGTGCCGGTATTCACCTTCCTGTTGCAACCGTTACTGGCGATGTACTCTCGCAAACACGAGTTCGAGGCGGACCAATACGCGGCGGAGTTCACGCCCGCTCGCGACCTTATCCACGCACTGGTGAAACTCTACAAGGACAACGCCTCGACGCTTACCCCCGATCCATTGCACTCTGCGTTCTACGACTCGCATCCGCCGGCATCGACTCGCATCGCTCGCCTCGAGCAATTGGCAAAAGCATGAAGTCCGTGATAAGGAGAGCAATGTGAGCGAGGTATCGGAAGGACTGTTAAGAAAGAAATGCAAGCCCTGCGAAGGCGGAGAGAAACCGATGACGCCAACGCAGATCGGGCACATGCTCAAAGGCCTGAAAGGCTGGAAGTACACGGATGGGGTGGTCCAGAAAACATTCAAGTTCAAGACCTACTACGAGACCATGGCATTCGTGAATGCCGCCGCGTGGATCTCGCATCGCGAGGATCATCATCCCGACATCGCGGTCGGCTACAGCAAGGCCACCGTGTCCTACATGACGCATGCGATCAAGGGGATTTCGGAGAATGACTTTATCTGCGCAGCAAAATTAGACGCGCTTTTCGAGCTCTGATCGAAGCCGTTTTCTTTCTTTTTGTCCTCGCGGTTTCCTTCGCACTGCCGACACAGCATTGGCGTCGCCGTCCGGGCGCGGGAGGCAGTGCTTCGCGCGCTACCCGCAATCGGCCGACTCCGTCGGTAACGTGCCGCGCCCCCCGTTGCGTTGAACGCGTTGGGTATTTGACGTGGCTCTATTGAGCAGGAACGAGCCGCTTCTGCACGGTCTTGTCGTCGGAAATTTCGGCCGCCGATATCTTGTCGAACTTGCCGGTGCCGAGGTCCTGACCTGCGTTCCGCGCGGCAAGCGCAGTGCGCTCGCGTGCGGAGACCATGTCGAGGTGGCCCGCACCTCGCCCGGCGAGGGTGTGGTCGAGGCCGTGGACCCGCGTTCCACGCTGCTTTACCGCTCCGACCAATTCCGACAGAAACTGGTCGGAGCGAACGTTACACAGGTCGTCATCGTCCTGGCAGTGGTCCCGAGTTTCTACGAGGAACTGCTGAATCGCTGCCTGGTGGCGGCTGAGCATCAGCGCCTGTCTTGCCTGATAGTCCTGAACAAATTTGACCTGGCGAAAGAAGACTCCACCGCAATGGACCGCCTAAAGCTCTACACCGATCTCGGCTATATCGTGATGCCTCTATCGGCCAAACGCGATGTTTCCCCGCTGCGCCCTGCGCTCGATGGACACACCAGCGTGCTGGTGGGTCAGTCCGGGATGGGAAAATCCACGATCATCAACAGATTGATTCCGGGAACCGGCGCGGCGACCGCGGACGTATCCGCCGCGCTGGATTCGGGACGGCATACCACAACGCACGCGCGCCTTTATCACCTCGACACGAAATCTCACTTGATCGATTCCCCAGGCATGCAGGAGTTCGGGCTCCATCACCTGACAGAGCAGGACGTTGCAGAAGCGTTCCCGGAATTCCGGGCGCTGCACGGCCGCTGCCGCTTCCACAACTGCCGGCATCTCGTAGAGCCAGACTGTGCTATTGCTGAAGCGGTGGAGAAAGGAACCGTCGACATGCGGCGCCTGGACGCCTACCGCAAGGTGGCAAAAGAGATCGAGTCGGGCAAGAGATTCTGAGGCGGCAGACCCCTAGCCGGCCCAGCGCGCAACGGTAGCAAGCCCGATGACGATGAGCCATATCAACAGCGCGCGCCAAGCCATGGCCATCGCGCTGGTCATGGTGTTCACGTCCGCTTCGTCGCCCAGTCCGAGTTCGGGACGGAAACTCACGGTACCGTGGTGGTGCAGAGTTTCGCCGAGCCGCACGCCAAGCGCGCCCGCGCCGCTTGCCAGAACGATGCCCACTTCCGGACGCAACCAGGCCGTTGCCTGCGTACGCCAGCAGTGCATCGCGTCCTCGAAATCCCCGGCGATCGCAAAGCCCATCGCGGTCAGCCGCGCCGGGATCCAGTCGATGAAGTAAAACGCTCTTCGTGCAAACTGGCCGAACTCGCCGAACTCCTCATCGAAGCGGGTTCCCCATCTGTGTTCCAGCACGCCGGCCAACCGGTAGAGCACCGCCCCACTCGGTCCGGGCAGGACGAGGAACCAGAAGATCACGCCGTAAACATGACGATGCACCCCGATCAGGCCTTCCTCGATCGCCACTTTGGCAATCTCTGTCCCGTTGTATTCGGTTGCCGATTCGCCGCGCCACTCGCCGAGGAGTTGGCGCGCCTTGTCGAGGTCGCCCATTCGCAGCGCCTCGACCATCTCGGTAAATGAGTGGCTGAACTGGCGAAAGCCCATGGTCAGGTAGAGTACCGCGACATTCCACGCCCAGCCGAAGACGACATGAAGTTCGCTCAGCAGACGGTAAATGGCGATGCAAACAATCACCCAGGGCAGCACTGCCAGGCACCAGGCAATCACGCCTTGGCGCCGTTCGCCGGCGTTGAAATGGCTGCCGAGCAAGTTCACATAGCGCGTGAACATGCGGTAGAGCGTACAACGCGGGCCGAGAGGCTTGACCTGCTCGATAAACAACGCGGCAATGAGGGACAGGAACGACATGGCGAAATTCTAACCGCTTTTGACCCTATTCCCTCTCCCCCTGGCGGGACACATGTACCCGGAGGGGTGGAGGGCTAGGGAGAGGGGGATGGAAGACGTTTCTCCAGCCATGACCCGACATCGCGCAAGACCTGCTCGCGTTCAGGTTCGTTGTAGACCTCGTGATATAGCCCTTCGTAGACTTTCAGGGTCTTGTCGGCGGAACCGACCAGATCATGCAACATGCGAGCCCCCGCCGGATCTACAAGCTTGTCCGAGCTGCCTTGCAGAATCAGGACGGGCAGCCGGATCCGGTTCGCTTCGGCCGATACGCGCTGCATCGCCTTGAGCATCTCGGCACCCAACCGCGCAGTGGCTTTGCCCGTGAACACCAGCGGGTCGTTTACGTAAGCCGCAACCACCGCGGGGTCGCGGCTGACGCCACGCGCGTCCAGGCCGAGAATACCAATCCCGGGAATCAGCGCGGACAGGATCCTGCCGACCAATATGATCGCCGGCGAAATGTTGTCGGGAATCCTGACGGCGGGTCCGGAAAGGATGGCGCCTTGCAGCCCGTCCTGGTGGTCCAGCAGATACGTCGCTCCGATCAGTCCGCCGAGACTGTGACCGACCAGAAAAATCGGCGCGCTGGCTTGCCATTCGCGCACCATGCGGAAATACGTCCCCAACGGTTCGACGAAATCGCTGAAGCGCTCGACATATGCCCGCGTACCACCCGATTTTCCGTGACCGACGTGATCCATGCCGTAAACCGCATAGCCGCGCGGGACGACGTACCCGATCAGGTTCACGTAGCGCCCGCTGTGCTCCGCCAGGCCGTGAACCAGCAACAGCGCGGCTCGGGGGGGCTCGTTCGGCAACCATTCCTGATAGTAGGTCCGCGTACCTCTGATGCCCTTGAAAAATCCCTCGCGGTGTCGCATATCGCGTACGACTGGTCAGGCCTCTCAGTGCAGCGTGGCGTCGTCCTTCTCGCTCAAGGCCCGCACGAGCTCGTCGACGTTCACCGGCTTCAGCAGATGCAGATCAAAACCCGCCTCTCGCGCCTTCGTCCTGTCCGCTTCCTGACCCCAGCCCGTGACTGCAATAATTCGAAATGCACGTTTCGGCTTTAGCGCGTTCAGGCGTCGCGCCACTTCATAGCCATCGATGTCCGGCAAACCGACATCGAGCAATACCACATCGGGATGGAATTCGACCGCCATCTTGAGTGCCGCAGCCCCGTTATGCACGACGCATGTTTCGTGTCCCAGCGACTTCAGCAATAGACTCAACGTGGTTGTAACGTCGACATTGTCGTCCACCATGAGGACTCGCTTCGGCATGGACTGCGAGAGGGCGGTAGGTGGCGCGGCATGACTGCGTTGATCCCCCGACTGCCGTGACATCACCAGAAGCGGAATTCGAAGGGTGAATTCGCTGCCCTTGTCCACGCCTTCGCTGTGAGCTTCGAGGGAACCACCGTGCATCTCAGCAAGCTTGCGAGAAAGCGCAAGGCCGATGCCCAGCCCCCCTTGAGTCCGTTGGAGCGACTCGCGTCCTTGCACGAACATGTCGAAAATGCGCGACAGGAATTTAGCCTCGACCCCCCGCCCATTGTCACGGACTCGCAAAACCGCCTGCCCCTCCTCCGCACGCGCCGTCACGGTAATCCTTCCGGCCTGCGGCGTATAGCGCGCAGCGTTGTTCAGAATGTTGGTAAGAATCTGCGTCAGGCGGTAGGCGTCGCCGCGGATAAGCAGCGCTTCCTGGGGCAAGTTGATTTCGAGGATGTGATGGGCGGATTCAATGCCGGGCGCGGCCGTCTCGACGGCGCGACGCACCACATCATTCATATCCACGGCGACGCGCTCGATGCTGAACATGCCCCGACTGATGCGCGAAATATCGATCATGTCATCGACGATGCGGGCAAGCTGAGCGCTCTGCCGATCGATCGTCTGACGCATCGCCTCATGCGCCGGGTCGCCGGCAGGTACCTTTGCCATCACCTCCACAGCAGCACGAATCGGCGCGAGCGGATTTCTCAACTCGTGTGCGAGCACCGCGATGAACTCGTTCACGTTTTTTGCAGCCAACTCGAGGCTTTGGATGTGACGCCGTTCCGAAAGGTCCTGCGTGACTTTTGCAAATCCTTGCAATTTTCCCGCCGAGTCGTGCAACGCGGTCAGGACTCCCCTCGCCCAGAAACGCTCGCCGTTCTTCTTGACGCGCCAACCTTCGTCCTCGGACCTGCCGGTGCGGCGCGCCGTTTCGAACTCCGCCCACGGTTTATGCGCCGCAATGTCCTCCGGAGTATAGAAGCACGAGAGATGCTTTCCAAGGATCTCGGCGCGTTTGTATCCCTTGATTCGTTCGGCACCCGCATTCCAGCTTGAAACGATCCCCTCGGGGTCGAGCAGGAAAATGGCATAGTCCACCACGCCCTCGACGAGCAACCTGAAACGCTCTTCGCTTTGACGCAGTTCTTCGTCATGCCGTTTCCGCTCGGTGAGATCGCGAGTGAATTTCGAGAAACCCTGGAGTTTGCCGCTTTCGTCCCGCAAGGCAGTGATCACCACGCTCGCCCAGAAAGTTGAGCCGTCCTTGCGCACACGCCAGCCTTCGTCTTCAAAGCGCCCTTGAGACGCGGCGAGCTTCAATTCTTGCGCGGGCCAATCCCTGTCGAGCGCTTCGCGCGGATAGAAGATGGAGAAATGGCGGCCGATGATCTCTTCGGGCTCGTAGCCCTTGATGAGCTTGGCGCCGAGATTCCACGTCATCACTCGACCGTCCGGGTGAAGCACGAAAACGGCATAGTCCTTCGCCTGCTCGACGAGCCGTTGATATATTTGGGGATCGACGTTTGCTTCAGTTGCCATAGCCTGTCACTTTGACGTCATACATCGATTCAGTCATGCGAGCCAACGAACCGCTCTCGTTCGCATCTCCAACTCTAAGTGTATGCACCACCCTTTGCTGGTGGGCGCAACCCTTATTCGGTCACATTCTACGACCTAATGTCGCCAGATTGGTTTTTGGTGTTTAGGCTCCGGCTCCAAAGGCAACTGGAGCCGGCCTTCGTTGCAGCGATAGGCTGCCGTTGAATCGCTAGGAAAAGCGAGGCGATCTGGGTCAGCGTAACAGGTCGTAGACTTGAAGGCCCAATAGCGCGACCGCCGAAACGGTGCTCGCGTAAGGCACCCAGGCCGGCACTGTGTACACTCCGTGGGCGGGGGGGCCGGCCCGTTTCATGCGGGCCAGTGCGAGGCCGAGCAGCGCAAAGACGGCGAGAACTGCAAAACTAGTGACCTTTGCCAGAGTCACGAGGGGCAGCGCAAGGGCAAGAACGAGTACCCCGATCGAAACCAGTGCCGTGGCGAAGATCGGCGTGTGAGTGCGCGAGTTGACCTCACCGATTCCCTTCGGCAACCAGCCCTCGCGGCTCATCCCGTAAAGCATTCTGGCGGCCATGATGATCTGGATCAGAGCGCCATTTATCACGGCGAACAGACTGATCAATGCCATGACTTTCGGACTGGTGCCCGTCGACCGTTCGAACATCAGCGCAAGCGGCGCGCGGCTCGCCGTCAACTCGTCCATCGGCACCGCAAGCACTGCAGCGAGCGATACCGCGAGATAGAGCAAAGTGGATATCGCGATCGCCAGCAGGATCGCACGCGGCATGCTACGAATCGGGTCCTTGACTTCCTCGGCCACGTTGGCCATGTCCTCGAAACCGATGAAGGCGTAAAAAGCGAGAAAGCCGCCGAGAAAGATGCCCTCCCAGGCTACCAGTTCGAAAGACGGAATCAGTTCGGGCAGCCGTTCGGGCAACGCACCGAAAGATGCCGACGCCACCGCAATGATGAGAATGAGCCCGCCGACCTCGATCACGGTCGCCACCGCCGCGGCAGCGACGGATTGCGCGATTCCCCAAGCTGCGAGCAATGCCAGCGCGACTACCACGGTGACAATGATCAACACATCCGGTAGCTCGATGAAGACCCGGAAGTAGCCGACAAATCCCTTGGAGATCGTTGCAGCGGAAACCAGACCGGACAGGACTATCAGGAACCCGACCAGGATCGAGAGCCAGCGCACGCCGAATCCCTGCTGCGCATACACCGCCGCGCCTCCTGCAAGCGGATGGCGCGAACACAACTCCATGTAGGTAAATGCCGACAACCCGGCGATCACCGCGGCCAACGTGAACGAGATCGGCGCGTACATGCCGGCGACGCCCGCCACCTTGCCTACCAGAACATAGATTCCCGCCCCAAGAATGGTCCCGAGTCCGTAGAAGGTGATGAGGGGAAGCGACAGGGACCGACGCAGCGTCGCCTTTGGATCTTCACGGCCGATTGTCGTTTGCACTTCCTCGAGCCCTGGCACTATTTCTCCTCCTTGAATTCTCGGATGGAACGGCTACGCAGAATTACCCGCGCTTGCGCGATGGCGTACGCAGTTTCACTGCGCCTCCTGAATCGAGGCGACTGAACTTTTTGCAAATACCTGGACCCCCTCCGGCACAACCACCCATGGACAAGCCGAGCGTGTCCAGGCGTGGCGTTCTATCTTGAACCAGGCTCGATCGTCGAACGTCCCACCGGCGATGGCACGGACCCCGGGAAAGACCTCGGCGGTATGAGCGACCGTAGTCCCGCACCGGGAGCAGAACTCTATGCGCAACCACCGGCTGCTTTCGTCCGAGCGATGCTCGAAGGTTTTCGGCACTCCAGCCCTGAACTCGACATCCTTTTCCCTGAAGTAAACGATGACGGCAAAGGCACTTCCGGTGCGGCGCTGGCAGAACGTGCAATGACATACCGTGGTTCGCACAGGTTGTGCCGTGGTCCGATACCGGACCGCTCCGCAAAGACACCCGCCTTCATGAATTTCAGACATCCCTCTCTCCAGTATGGAGCAAAGAATAGAAGAAGCTCGGGCACATTGCTAGCTTTAGGGCTTCCTCTCTACCGCCTTGAGTAACCTAGTAGACGCGTGGTACGGTGCAGTCCAGATTCCAAGAAGGATGAACATGTCCGACCCTGCACTAGCATTTGAATCAATCGCCAGCTTGTCTGGCCGCATCGGTAGCGGCCAGCTCAGCCCAGTAAAGATTGTCGAGGAACTCCTCGGCAGGATCGACAAGCTCGACGGGCGGTTGCATTCGTTTATCCAGGTCATGCCGGAACAGGCGTTGGCGCAAGCCCGGGCTGCCGAAATCGCAATGAAAAGCGGCGTGAACCTGGGACCCCTTCACGGCATTCCGTATGCCGCGAAGGATCTGTTCGACGTGAAGGGCGTACCGACAACCGCCGGCACGCATCTTCTGGCGAATAACGTCGCCAAGGACGACAGCACGGTGGTCCGCAAGCTTGCCAAGGCAGGGATGGTTCTGCTGGGCAAGACCCATACGGTGCAGTTCGCGTACGGCGCTGTGGGGATCAATCACGATCACGGTACGCCGCACAACCCATGGCATAAGATCCCGCACGCGCCGGGCGGGTCTTCGAGCGGCAGCGCTGTGGCGGTAGCATCCGGCCTGGTGCCGTTTGCGCTTGGCACCGACACGGGTGGATCGGTTCGCGTGCCCGCGGCGTTGTGCGGAATCGTGGGATTGAAAACGACGGTGGGAAGAATCAGTCGCGCCGGGGTGTATCCGCTGTGCTGGACGCTCGACAGCGTGGGGCCGATCACCAGATCGGTCGAAGACGCGGCGCTCGTCTATCAGGCGATGCAGGGAGCCGATGCGCGCGACGAGTCCACTGCGGGCGTAGCATCGCACGATACGTTGCGGGGATTGAAGGATGGCGTAAAAGGCCTGCAGATTGCATTCGGCGAAACAACCTTCTTCGATGACCTGGATCCCGAAGTAGAAAAGGCCGTCCGCGAAGCGGGAAAGGTATTCAGCTCGCTCGGTGCACACCTTTCGGGCATCGAAGTGCCCGAGGCAGCGGCGGCGTGGGCAGAAAAGAACCGCGCCCTGCTGATTCCCGCCGAGGGCTGCGTGGCGAACGGCGATCTGCTCGACAAACACCTCGATCAGCTCGATCCAGTGATCGGACCACGCATGCTCACTGGGCGCAAGCTATCCGCCCCCGACTACTTCATCCTGCTGCGACGCTATGCTGAATTGCGTGAGCAGGTCCAGGCAACCCTGAGTGAAGTCGATGCCCTGATTGTCCCCACCACGATGGTGCCTGCCCTGTCGCTCGCAGCGATCGACGCCAGCCCCGAAGCCTATCTCGACCACAACATGAGATATCACCGTAACACCGGCATCGGAAACATCCTCAACTTCTGCGGCGTCTCCGTGCCCTGTGGCATCACGTCCGGGGGCCTCCCGATCGGCCTGATGATTTATGCGAGGCCGTTCCGTGAGGATTTGGCGTTGCGGGTTGCCTATGCTTACGAGCAGGCGACGGAGTGGCATCAAAGGCATCCCCCCCCTCTCCCTAGCCCCTCTCCGTAGCCCTCCACCCCTCCGGGTACGTGTGTCCCGCCAGGGGAGAGGGAATTCTGCAGCAAACACCATGCTGCAATCTGTTCCCTCGTTCCTTTGTTTCGGATTCAAGGCGCGAGAAGGACGGCGTGCCGGCAGGAGATATTTCATTTGGCAATGTCGCTGTACGCCTGACATTCAGTAGCTGATAACCGCTACCTTCCGCACGAACGCACGATTTCCAATTTCGGTAAGAATGAAATGCGCGACATCGGATCGCGAAATCTTCGGAAGTCCGTGCAGTTCAAGGCGTTCACCCACGCGGTACGCGCCGGTCATCGGCCCTTCCGTCAGAAGCACCGGATAGACGAAAGTCCAGTCAAGGTTGCTACTCCGCACCCCGTCCTCCGCGGCTTTCTTGTCGGCGAAAATATCGCTCAGCAAAACGCGGTACATGATTCTGGGAATCAACGGCGCATCGCGACGAGACTCCCCGACCCCCAGTGCGGACACCACGATGAGACGACGGATACCGGCACACTCCATCGAGGACACGATTGCCCGCACGCTCCGTTCGATCAAGTGATCCGACTTGAAACTGCTCCGGCGTCCCAGGGCGCTGATCACCACGTCTTGGCCCCTCATGGCCTCGACAATTTTGGGCGTGTCTCGGGTTGTGTCTCCGATGACGACGCGCAGGTACTTTTCGTTCCTTGGCAGTGCCCCAGGGTTACGCACAAATGCGGTGACGGCATGGCCTTGGCTCAGGGCCTGTTTCACTACCTGCTGTCCGGTAGCACCGGTTGCGCCAAAAACAAGGATGTTCATGTCCTAGTTCGTCACCCGCATGTACAGCATCGGCAGTTTCTCCGGGAGGCGCCGGATGTGATCCACCACCATGTAGTTGCGCTGGCCGAAGATGCGCGAAACATAGCGGTCCGCTTTCGGATCGAGGCTCATGCAGTAGGTGAAGATGCCGTGGCGGGCGTTGTCCTCCACCGCCTTCTTGGCGTCGAACATCAGGTATTGCGAGTCGTGCACATCGATGTCGGAGGGTTCGCCGTCGGTGACCAGCAGGATAAGTTTCTTGTGCGCGCGGCGGTCCTGCAGGAAAGTGCCTGCGTGGCGTAACGCGGTCCCCATGCGCGTGGAGAGCTGGCCGGTCATGCCTGCCAGGCGCGCCTTCGACAATTCGCTGTAATGGCGGTCGAAATCCTTGAAGCGGTAGTAGCCCACATCGTGCCGGCCGTTCGATGAGAACCCGTGAATTGCAAAGCTGTCGCCGATGCGCGCCATCGCGTCGGCAAGAAGCACCGTGGCTTCGCGCGCCAGCTTCAGCACTGTCGTATCGGCGTTTGCGACCTTGTCATTGGTCGACTGCGACAGATCCAGCAGGACCAATACCGAGAGGTCGCGCAGCTGCCTGCCGAGGATCGCATGCACCCGCGGATCGGGCGGCACGCCGGCGCGCAGATCTATCGTGGCGTTGATGCAAGCGTCCAGATCCAGTCTGTCGCCGTCCAATCTTTTCCTCAGGCGCACCGGACGCTGTACCTGCACCGCCTTCACCAGCACCTTTACCCGGTTCACCAGGTCTTCGTTCCGATCGAGGATGTCTGCGATATCGTGCGCATTGCCTTCCTCGGCCGGTTTTTCCAGCAGCGTGCACCAGGCCGGCCGCTCCCGGCCGATCAAATAATCCCACTCGTCGTAGCGCATCGGCGGCGATAACGGTTCTTCGTGAAGCTGCTCGTCGTGCTTCGACGGTGCGGTGAGCTTGACGGCCTCCTCCTGGTCCGGCAGCGGCTCGGGTTCTTCCTCTTCTTCGCGTTCGGGGCCTTTTTCACCGCCGGCGAGCCGCGCACTCTGCATCACTAGATCGTCTTCATCCGGCGAGGACTCGCCCATGTCGCCGAAGTCCCACACCCCCTGATTGTCGTCGCGGTACGCCGGCTCGACCACATACGTCTTGAAATTGAACTGCACACGCATCTGGCCCATGTCATTGCCAAGCAGGCCACCCAGGGCACGGCTGATCGCCTGATCCTCCCAGTAGGAACGTTGCTCGAAAAACAGCTTCCGGCCTTTGCTCACCCACGGGTCGTCGTCGGTAAACTCCTCGTCGATCAACGCACGCGCAAGACGCGCCATCAATGAAGCCGAGGTCACGGCACCGCCCGACTGCGCAATGTGAAATGTCTTCCACAATCTCCGCAGTCCGGGGAACTGGCGGATTGCGAGTTGCTCCACACGCGCGTCCTCGATCAGAGAGACCAACGCGACCTGCAATGGCTTGAGGCTGCCAAGCGGAAAGCGTTGCAGGGTAAAGACAACATGCGCTGCGGCGTGCGCAGCCGCCGCGCGGTAGAGGGCCAGACCCGACTGACCCGCAAAGCCGCGATAGGATTGCGGCAGACGGATGGTGAGCCCGTCGATGGTCGAACGCCGCCCGGCATTCGCACCCTTGGTGCGTATGACCGGCCGCAGCTTGATCTTGCGCCCCCAAAGTGCGCGCAGGTAAAGCGACATGCGCCGCTCCACGTCGGCGAACACGGTATGGTCGCCCTCGGCCCGAAGTAGCGCTCTGCCTTCTTCGCTGTCGAGCTGAAAGTAGCGAGCCTGCGCATTGGGATCGCGCATGTGCGACTGCACTCCGAGCAGCGCCCAGCGGCGCAGTCCATCGAAGCTGAGCTGCTCCAGCAGACCGTCGAGGCGATGGAGGATCGGCGCAATGCCGGCCGGTGCAATCTCGGCCAGCTCGCACAGGAAATCCAGATAAGCCGCGAACAGCGCGCTGTCTCCGAGGCGGCGCGCGGCGACAATGCCGGAGGAGAAGACCAACTCGCCGGTGCGCGCGTCGGTACGGGCGTATACCGTCAGCGCGACATCAATTGTACGAAACGCGATAGTCTCCCCGACCTGGCGTGCTATCGCGGGCGTTTCTCGAAGATAGGCCAGCACCACGCTCCAGCCCAACCCAGCTGTCGCGATTTCGCGCGCACCCTCGAGATATCGAGTCAGGCCGCCGGGCGTGAAGGAACGCGATGCCTCCAGCCAGGTGGACTGCACCATCTCGCGTGCGTGCGGCCCGAGCGCTTTCAGCAGATCTTCGTACTCATCCAGCTTCGCCATACTTCACTCTACATACTGAACAGGAGCAAACGGAGACCACAGAGGAAATGCACGAAGGAATGAATGGAAGAATTCTGAATGTGCTTTGCAGATGAGTGTCCATTTCCGAAGCTGGTGTAGCCAATCCTTTCCTAGATCCTCTCGGTGTTCTCCGTTTCCTCCTGTTCAGGATCGTGATTCAAATCCCTAGAAACAGGCGCGGGCGGCGGCGCCGAGAGCGTCGCGGATGTCGGCATCGTCGGTAATCGGCTTGATCAGCGTCACGTGGCAGGCCGAAACCGGTTCGACGCCTTGCGCAATCAGCGAGCCCGCGTAGATCAGCATGCGGGTAGAGATCCCTTCCTCGAGCCCATGTCCCTTCAGATTGCGCGCGCGTTCGGCGATTGTCACGAGCTTGCCTGCGATCTCCGCGCCTACACCGGATTCGTGAATGACGATCTCGATTTCGATGTCGCGTGTCGGATAACCGAAATCGAGCGCGCCAAAGCGCTGCTTGGTGGATTGCTTGAGATCCTTGAGGATGCTCTGATAGCCGGGATTGTAGGAAATCACCAACTGAAAATCCGGATGCGCGTGGATCAGCTCATTCTTCTTCTCCAGCGGCAGAACACGGCGCGCGTCGGTCAGCGGATGAATGACTACTGTAGTGTCCTGGCGCGCTTCGACCACTTCGTCGAGATAGCAGATCGCGCCGTAGCGCACCGCCAGCGTCAGCGGTCCGTCCTGCCAGCGGGTGCCGTCGGCATCCAGCAAATAGCGGCCTACCAGGTCGGAGGCGGTCATGTCCTCATTGCATGCGAGCGTGATCAGCGGCCTGCCGAGCTTCCATGCCATGTACTCGACGAAGCGGGTCTTGCCGCAGCCGGTCGGGCCTTTAAGCATCATCGGCATGCGCACGGTGTACGCCGCATCGAACGTCTGCACCTCGTCGCCGATCGCCCGGTAATAGGGCTCCTCGGTGATCCGGTACTGCTCGATTACCTTGTCCAATGCGGGCGCATTCATTGCGTCATCTCCATACTCGCATGGTCAGCATGACAATCAGGTGGATCTCTGAAGACTGTATCGTACGCTTGCGTGACCGGTTTGAAAAAGTGTGCGCGCCAGGAACGCATGGCGTTACCTATCCAGCGCCCATGTTTACTTGCGCCGTTGCGTCGGCGCCTGTCCTGTAATTTCAGTGCGTGCAGCCGCCCAGGCGGCGTGCAATGCCGCGCGCGCGCCAATCGCGTCCCGCGCAAGCACGCGAACCCAGGCGCCGGTGCCGTTGGGAAGCGCAGACGCGGCGGCATAGACGTCCGCGATCGGCGACAGTGCCTGGCGAATCGCGCCTACAAGCGCACTCGCGGGGCGCGCCATGGTAAGTGCGAACAGCGTCGCTTGCGCGGCGTAGGTCCCGTTTATGCCGGGCAGCGCCCGCGCAAGATCGCCGCCGCTGAATCTGAAACGATCGCAGACCAACAACCTCCCCGCGCGATCGCGAACGACCGTTTCCGACTCAAGCAACTCGAACGCGCCGTCCCCACCTTTGGGGTCGTGAAGGATCAGCGCGTCTCCGAGGATCACGAACGCCTGTGGGTCAAGCCGCAATTGAACGACGTTGTGAAGCCGGGCACGGGGAAACAGGATCAGCGGATCGGGGAGGTATTCCAGCATTGCACCGGCATCAGCATCGAGTTCGACGATCTGCCGTGCACCCGCCGACTCCATGCCGTGCACGATCGTAGAAGCGGCGGACGTTACATGCGCAGAAGCACCGGCGCCCGCGGCAATTCGCACACGAAGGTCGTCGCGCTGGAAAATGCCGCCCGAACACGATTGCAGGTAAACCGTCGCCATGCCGGCCGGATCGCCCGGCATCCTCAGTGCCCTGCCAAGATGGAAGGGATAGCCGACTCGCTGTCTGCAAATACCCGTGGCGCCACCCGGATCGCGCGCAAACTCCATGTCGGCCTGGTAAACCAGAGCTTTTGACGACTCCAACTTCTCGCCGGGAAGGTCCAGCAGCTTCATCTGTCGAAGAGAACCTGATTCGCGATGGCATCGACAACTGCATCCACGCCTTCACCCTTCGCGCAGTTTGTGAGCAGGACCGGCTTGTCACCGCGCACTTCGTTCGCCTCGCGCACCATACGCTCCAGATTGACCCCGACATACGGTGCAAGATCGGTTTTATTGATCACCAGAAGATCGCATTGCATGACGCCCAAGCCGCGCTTGCGAGGTATGTCATCGCCGCCCGCCACGTCGATCACGAAAAGCCAGTAGTCCACAAGGTCGAGTGAAAACGTCGAGGCGAGGTTGTCGCCGCCGGATTCGATCAGGATCAAGTCGAGGTTGCCATACTTGCCGTCGAGATCGTCGGCCGCCTGGATATTAAGGGTCGGGTCTTCGCGGATCGCAGTATGCGGACAGGCCCCGGTCTCCACTGCGAGCACGCGTGCGGGATCGATCAGCCCGCTGCGGCGCACGCGCTCCGCGTCCTCCTTGGTCGCCAGATCGTTGGTAATCACGGCGATGTTGGTGCCGCGGCCGATGAAGCGTGGGATCAATTGTTCGAGCAGGCGTGTCTTGCCCGACCCGACCGGCCCGCCGATACCGACACGGGCGGCGCCGGGGCCGCGGCGTGCCTCCGATTGGGGGTTGAAGCCCGGGTCGACTGTGTTCATCGTTTTCTCGCGACGTCAGCGCATCATGTAGCGCTGACTAAGCGGAACCACCTTCGCAGGCTCGCATGTGATCACCCTGCCGTCGATCATTACATCGAAGGTTTGCGGATTCACTGTGATGTTGGGGCAGGCGTCGTTGTGCAGCATGTGGGTCTTGTTGAGCTTGCGTGTGCCTTTCGAAGGCAGGAGCCGCTTGGTCATTCCGAGATTCGCCTGAATGCCCGCGTCGATTGCCATCTGATTGACGAAGTTCACCGACAGCGCCTTCTTAGCCTCTCCGAAGGCGCCCCACTGTGGCCGCATCGCCAGCGGTTCACAGGTCATCAGCGAAGCCGCGGAATCACCCATCGCGCCCCAGACGATGAAACCACCCTTCACCACCAGTTCGGATTTGATGCCGAAAAATCCCGGACGCCAGAGCACGATGTCGGCGATCTTGCCGGATTCCAGTGAACCGATGTACTTGTCGATTCCAAAAGTTTTCGCGGCATTGATGGTGTACTTGGCGATGTAGCGCTTGATCCGTTCGTTGTCGCCAAGCCTGGATTTCTCCTCCGGCAGGCGGCCGCGCTGGTCTTTCATCTTCGAGGCGAGTTGCCATGTTCGTGCGATCACTTCGTTGATCCGGCCCATGCCCTGGCTATCCGAACCGAGCATCGAGATGGCGCCGATGTCGTGCAGCACGTCTTCGGCGGCGATAGTCTGCGCGCGGATCCGGGATTCAGCGAAGGCGACGTCCTCCGGCACCGCGGGATTCAGGTGATGGCACACCATGATCATGTCGAGGTGTTCATCGAATGTGTTCACGGTGTAGGGATTGGTGGGATTGGTCGAGGAGGGCAGGCAGTGCATCTGTCCGGCAACCGCGATGATGTCCGGCGCGTGACCGCCGCCCGCGCCCTCGGTGTGATACATGTGTATGGTGCGGCCCTTGATCGAGGCGAGCGTATCCTCGAGGAAGCCTGATTCGTTGAGAGTATCGGTGTGCAACTGCACCTGGAAATCGAGTTCGTCCGCAACGGACAGACAGGTATCGATGACAGCAGGCATGGCGCCCCAGTCCTCGTGGATCTTCAGACCCAGGCAGCCGCCGCGCAACTGCCCGACCAGCGACTCCGGCTTCGAGGAGTTGCCGCGGCCGAGGAAGCCGAAGTTGATCGGCCAGGCTTCAGAGGCCTGCAGCATCTTGCCGACGTTCCATTCACCGCCGCAATCGATGCCTACCGTGATCGGTCCGAGCGACCCGCCGATCATGGTGGTCAAGCCGGACGAGATTGCGTGTTCGCATAGTTGTGCGGAATCGAAGTGCACGTGCACGTCGATTCCTCCTGGTGTGGCGATCAGGCCCTCGGCATCGCGCACCGTGGTGGCCACGCCGCAAATCAGCTTGGGATTTACCCCGTCCATGACTTGCGGATTGCCGGCCTTGCCGATGGCCACGATTTTGCCGTCCTTGACGCCGATGTCACCTTTCACTATGCCGAGCACCGGATCGATGATGGTGGCATTGCAGATCAGCATGTCGAGCGCGCCATCGGCGCTGTCGAATCCCGATTTCAAACCCATTCCGTCGCGCAGCGTCTTGCCCCCGCCGTGCAGACACTCGTCTCCGGGTACGGCATAGTCGTGCTCTATTTCCGCCAAAAGCGAAGAGTCGCCAAGCCGTACTGCGTCGCCTTTCGTCGGGCCGTACATTGCGGCGTATTCTTTACGCGTCATCGTGGCCATGTATGTATATGTCCTCAGTGCATCAATTGACGCCCAAGGGCCGAGGGCGGAGCGTTGAACTCGCCCCTCACCCCTCACCCCTCACCACTGTTCTCATGCGCCTTTGAAGCCCCGCGCCTTTGCTTTTTTCAAGGCGGCTGCTTTGCTTTTCTCGCCTTTGGTGGTGCCGTCTGACAGATTGTTCAGGCCGAAGATCTCGCCGGTACCTCCGAACTCGGTGAGCGTCACTTCCTTGGCTTGACCCGGCTCGAATCGCACCGCGGTGCCGGCGGGAATGTCGAGGTGCATGCCGAAGGAGGCGCCCCGGTCGAAATCGAGAGCCTTGTTGGCTTCGAAGAAATGATAGTGACTGCCGATCTGGATCGGTCGGTCGCCGGTGTTCACGGCCTTGACTTTCACTTTCTTGCGGCCGGCATTAAGTTCGATGTCCTCGTCCGGAGTAAGAATCTCGCCCGGGGTCACCGCCTTCGAGTCGGCCGTCTTTCTCCCAGGTCTGATCGGGTCATGCACGGTTACCAGCTTGGTGCCGTCCGGGAAAGTGCCTTCCACCTGCAAGACCGGTATGAGTTCCGCCACCCCTGGCATGACATCGTCGCGCGTGAGAATGGTCGAACCGTAGCCGATCAATTCGGCGACCGATCTCCCCTCACGCGCGCCTTCCAGAATCTCGTCGGCGATGATCGCGGTGGCCTCGGGATGGTTGAGCTTCAAACCCTTGGCGCGGCGCTTGCGCGCCAATTCCGCGGCAGTGTAGATCGTCAGCCGTTCCAGTTCTGTCGGGGTCAGCAACATACCACCTCACCCCCCGCCCTCTCCCCCGAAGGCGGAGACGGTGCTTTTTTGTCTGTCTGGATTAAGAGATTGCGCATTGCTGCCTTTCATCTAGACATTCTTACAACTGATCCGACCACTCCAACTTCCTCCCATGTCCACCGTGTTGTTCACTCCCTCTCCGCTTTGATAAGGGGAGAGGGCTGGGGTGAGGTGTTAGTTCGCGAACGAGCGCGAGTCCTGCACTTCGTGGCGCATCGCGGCGATTTCGGTTGCGGGCATGTAGGCACACATTTCATCTACGTCCGATACCGGCATGCGCAGCAGGTCACCCAACATCGGGCGGACCCGCAGCAGCACTTTCTGTGCGTCGAGGTGGCCGATCATTCCCAGCCGCAGTGCCGCCCCGACCAGCCCCGTGCACAGCGTATGTGCCGAGACCGCGCGGCAGGCGTCTTCCGTCATGCCCACGGCGCTCCACAACAGCCCTTGCACCACCGGCAGGTGGCCGTGCGCTTTGCGCTCCGAAATAAGCACGCGGTAATCGGCCGCGCCCATCGTGCCGAGCCTGGCGTGCACCGTCAACAGCGACGTGCCGGCACGTTTGGATCCCTCGCGCAGTTCCGTTGCCAGGCTCATTGCTTCGACGATCGCGTCCACCCTGGCAATGCGGTCGAGACTCCCGTTGGCGCGGAATGCCGCCACCAGCGCGCAGGCGTCGGATGTGGACCAACGGTGCTTCAACTGCCCCTCGACAAAATTTGCTAGTTGCTCGACGGAGGCTACTTCGCGGTCGGCGAGCAGGGTCTCGAGTCCGGAAGAAAAAGCAACGCCTCCGCTCGGGAAGAAGCTATCTGCGTGCTGAAGCGCGCTCAGCAGGTTTTGCGTTTCAGACATCGCCGATCTGCCTCACGCGGCCGTCCGCCAGGAAGGGCTCGAGCCGCTCGATGTAGCGTTGCGCCGGGCCCTGCAGGGCGATGCGCAACCACGCGCCCTCGAAGCGCACGGCCCAGTGCATGTTGCCGGAGAAGTACCCAAGTTCCAGTGCCGCGGAGGTATCGCGCGGGGCGAGTGTCAGCCACTCGGTGTCGCGCATGCGCACTACCACGGCGCGCTCGTCGGTAAGCATCAGCACCGCACCGTTGTACAGATGCTCGTTGCGATCGAGGATCACCGCGCACTCGGTGCCTGCATCTGTAGCAGCTCGCAGCCGATGCCGGTGCGTGTCCTCTTGCGAGAGCGTCAGATATTCGACCCGCCCTTCATGGCCGAGGTCGTGCAGCCTGTCGGCAATGGAAGGCTCGGTCGCCGCTCCGACGATGTTTTCGAGTTTCAACATTGCAATTCAAAAATACCCGCGCCGCAGGGGCCGCGCTTGGTGCACGGCCCCTGCCGGTGCGGCAACCGGTCAGCGGTGCGCCGGCTCTTTCTTGTTGGGAATACCCGGGATCGGCGCTTCGTCTGTGCCGACAGTGGTGCGGGTGATCGATTCGACCATCTCGCGGGTGGCGTCCGGATCGGTGATCCACTTCTTGTAGAAGTCGTACGGGCAAGCCGCGACCCCCTTGTCGCCTTCGCGTGAATTGATCAGGCCGGTGTAACCGCGGTGCAACAGCTTGAACAGGTGATTCTCGGATTGCATGTTCTTGCGTGCGTCGCGGATCAGCGTCTTGGAAAGCGCAGCGTACTGGATGCCGTAATCCTCCTCCCCGCACTCCCCGAGGGTACGCCCGTCGAAGCCGATGATCGCCGAATGGCCGAAGTAGGAATAAACGCCGTCGAAGCCGGCGGCATTCGCCACCGCCACGTAGACGTTGTTGGCCCAGGCCATGGCCTTGGCCATGATGACCTGCTGATCCTTGGCCGGGTACATGTACCCCTGGCAGCGCACGATCAGCTCCGCACCTTTCATCGCGCAGTCGCGCCAGATCTCCGGATAGTTGCCGTCGTCGCAGATGATCAGCGACACTTTCAGCCCCTTCGGACCGTCGGAAACATAGGTGCAATTGCCCGGATACCACCCCTCGATCGGAACCCAGGGCATGATCTTGCGATACTTCTGCACGACCTCGCCCTTGTCGTTCATCAGGATGAGCGTGTTGTAGGGCGCCTTGTTCGGGTGTTCCTCATGCTTTTCCCCGGTGAGCGAGAACACGCCCCAGACCTTTGCCGAGCGGCAGGCAGCAGCGAAGATTTCTGTTTCCTCACCCGGACAACTCGAAGCGGTGTCGTACATTTCCTTGCTGTCGTACATGATCCCGTGGGTGCTGTACTCGGGAAAGATCACGAGATCCATGCCGGGCAGGCCGACTTTCATGCCCTTGATCATCTCTCCGATTTTCCTGGCGTTGTCGAGTACTTCCTTTTTCGTGTGGAGGCGCGGCATCTTGTAATTGACAACGGCGACTCCTACGGTGTCTTTACTGCTCGAAATGTCTCCATGTAGCATTTTCGTTCTCCTTTACCTCACTCGTTGATCACATGCTCGCCATTGAGCTGCCCTTTGGTCGCCGCCGGCATTCGTACCAGCAATGCCGGACGCGAAAAAGATCCTGCTGTTTCAGATCGGTTCCAACGTCTTCATATCGTCAAATATGCGTGAATGCTTTTCGTATCCAGTTTGTCCTTGAATCCTTCGTAAACGAAGTTACCTCTTTCGATGATCAGGAAGCGATCCGCAATTTCCTTCGCGAAACCCAGCACCTGTTCCGATACCAGCAATGCGAACTTGCGGTCCACTTTGAGCTTGTTCAGCGCTCTCGCTATTTCCTTGATGATGGACGGCTGAAGGCCTTCGGTCGGCTCGTCGAGGACCAGCACCTTGGGATCGCTTACGAGCGCACGCGCAATGGCGAGCTGCTGCTGTTGTCCTCCTGAAAGGTTCCCTGCGCGTCGCGTGCGCATTTCCTGCAAGACCGGAAACACGGAATACACATACTCTGGAATCTCCTTGCTCACGGAAGTTTCCATTCCCGCCAGGATGTTTTCCTCCACCGTGAGATAGGGAAATATCATGCGCCCTTGCGGAACGTAGCCCATTCCGGCCGCCACCCGGTCGAAACTCTCCGCATTGGTGATGTCCCGGCCATTCAGGACGATCTTCCCGCCGCGAGGGCGCAGAATCCCGATCAGGGACTTGAGCAATGTAGTCTTGCCCATCCCATTGCGGCCCATGATCGCAACGGTCTCTGCGTCCTTCAGCTCGAAGGATACGTCCCTGACGACGTGGCTCTCTCCGTAGAAGACGTTTAACCCGGTTACGCTAAGCACTTCCGCTCCCCTCCAGTCAGTGGCCCAGGTAGACTTCCTTGACCTTTTCGTCGCCCTGTACTTCGTCCATGCTGCCTTCCGCCAGCAGACGGCCCTGATGCAAGACTGTAACCTTGTGCGCGATCATGCGCACGAAGGCCATGTCATGTTCGATCACCACGATGGACCTGCCCTTCGAAATCCCGTTTAACAGGCCGGCCGTTTGCTCCCTTTCCCTGGGACTCATTCCCGCCACCGGTTCGTCAAGCAGCATGAGTTCGGGGTCCTGCATCAGCAGCATCCCGATTTCGAGCCACTGTTTCTGTCCGTGACTGAGTTGTGCCGCCTTGTGACGAAGCCCTTCGTGGAGAAAAATCTGATTGGCGACCTTGTCGATCTTGCGAATCAGTTCCTCGTCGCGCTTGAAGAACAGCGAGCCCAGAATACCGCGCTTCCTGGGGTATGAGATTTCGAGGTTCTCGAACACGGTAAGGTCTTCGTATACGGATGGATTCTGAAATTTCCTGCCAACGCCGACGCGCGTGATCTGATATTCGATCATTTGCGTCAGTTCGTAGTCCTTGAACCGGATTTTGCCGCTGGATGGCTTGGTCTTTCCGCAGATCATATCCAGCAGCGTGGTCTTGCCTGCACCGTTTGGACCGATCACACATCTCAATTCGTCCTTGTCGACGTAAAACGCCAGATTGTCCACCACCTTGAATCCATCAAACGAGACGCTCAAATCCTCAATAGACAGGATCAGTTCGCTCATTTTCCTACCCCGCCACGTTCGATGTCGGGCGACTTGAACGGCTTGGGCAGAATAGTCCGGTAGCCGCGAATGCGCTCCAGCAATCCAGCCAGGCCATGAGGCAGGAACATCACCACGAAAACGAACAGTCCCCCGATGAAATACATCCAGTATTCAACGAAATTCTCGGAAAACAAGGTCTTGGCCGCGCCCACAAGCACCGCGCCATACACGGCACCGATAAGGGAAAGCCGACCGCCGACGGCGGCATAGATCACCATCTCCACCGATGGCACGATGCTGACCAGCGAAGGCGAGGCCAAGCCGACCTGGATAGTGAACATCGCGCCGCCAAGCGAGGAGAAAAATGCCGCAACGGCAAAAATGAATGCCTTGTACAGCGCGGGGTCATACCCGGAGAATCTCACCCGGTCCTCGCGATCCCGGATCGCAACCAGGACCTTGCCCAGGCGGCTCTTCAGAATGAAACTCCCGGCAACTACGCACATGAGAAGCAGCGCACAGGTGACGAAATACATCGCCCGCTTCGCCTCGTCGGTATTCAGATCGATCCCCATGAAGGTCCGGAAATCGTTGATTCCGTTAACGCCGCCGGTGACGCCCTGCTGACCGATGATCATGATGGACATGATCGCGGACAGCGAAAGCGTAATGATGGAAAAGTACACGCCGCCGACTCGTTTGCGAAAGATCGCGTAGCCGAAACCGAACGCCAGCAAAGGCGGAAGCAGCAGGATGGCCGGAATGGTGAACCAGACGTAATGAAACGGTTCCCACCACCACGGCAGCGTTTCGACGCTGTTCCAGACCATGAAGTCGGGGAGGTTGGATCCGAAAAAGGAGGACAAGGCCTGCGCCGAACTGTCTGCAGAGGTCGACTCCAGCTTGAGAAACATGGCCATCATGTAACTTCCCAGGCCGAAGAAGACTCCCTGCCCGAGACTCAGGATGCCGCCATAACCCCATATCAGAACGATACCTACTGCACAGAACGCCAGGCTGAGATACTTCGCAGCCAATCCGAGGCGGAAAACATCCAGCGTCAAGGGGACCACGGCGAACAAGAGCACGGCAAGAATCGCCAGGCCGGCTCTTCCTATCCAAATCCCACGGTCGTGCAGGTCCGCGGCGGCAGCCTTGCCCGCACGCTCTAGCGGGACGCCATCGGCCATCATCTCCTTACCTTCGTTGCGAACAGGCCGTTAGGCCGGAAATAGAGGACTACGATCACCAGAACCAGAATGCTCGCGCGCGCCATTGAACCGCTCATTCCAAATTCGAACCAGGACTGTAACTGCCCAATGATGAACGCCGAAGCGGCGGTTCCGATGAGGCTTTCCACGCCGCCGAATACGACGACAATGAACGTATCGACTATGTACTGCTGACCCGTCGTGGGCCCGGTCGAGGCCAGCATGGTAAAGGAACTGCCCGCGATGCCCGCAAGGCCGCACCCCAGCGCAAACGTGTACGCGTCGACGTGTTTGGTGTTGATCCCGGCAGCACCGGCCATCGCTCGATTCTGCGTCACTGCCCGAATCAGAATCCCCGAACGGGTACGGTACAGAAGCAGGTAAACCAGTACCGCTGTGACGATTGCGAGGCAGATGATGAAAATCCGCGATAACGGCAGCGAAACACCTTCAGTTACCTGCCATGCGCCGCGAAGCCAGGAGACCGTGGGTACTTCGACCTCCCTCGGATTGATGAATTGACGATAGCATTGTTGGAGAATAAGACTAATCCCCCAGGTCGCCAGCAGTGTGTCAAGCGGACGCTGATACAGAAACCGGATCAGTCCGCGTTCCAGCAGATATCCGAAGATGCTGGTGACGACGAACGCTAGCGCGATGCCCACGAAGATATAGGCGTCCATCCACTCCGGCAGGTATTGCTGAAAAAAATAGGCGGTTCCGTAACTGGCGTATGCCCCCATGGCCATCAACTCGCCATGCGCCATGTTGATAACGCCCATGAGACCGAAGACGATGGCGAGCCCGAGCGCCATGAGCATGAGGATGGTAAAGATACTCACCCCGGTAAACGCCTGCATGGCGAGCATATCCAGAGTCATATGACAGTCCGCCCGTGTTTCAACCGATCAACTCCATGCATCCCAATATGGCGAACGGCGGAGGACACCGCGGAAAGATGCTTTCCGCGGCTCCTCCGCGCCCGTGTGCAAAACACCAACTTTCGTTACAGTTTCGGGAAAGGATTCGGTTCGATCAATGCAGATTCGTAAATCATGTCCACCTGGCCATCCTTGCGGAACGTCCCGATGCGTGCATGTTTCCACAAATGGTGATTGGACTTGTGGAATTTGACCTTTCCCTCCGGCGCATCGATCGCCAACTCGGAAGACGCAGCAACCACTTTCTCCACGTCGAAACTCTTGGCTTTCTCGGCCGCCATCTTCCACAGGTACACTTGGATATAGCCGCACTCCAGGGTATCGCCGACAACGCGGTTTGCCCCGTACTTGGCCTTGAATGCCTTGACGAACTTTTCGTTTGCGGCATTTTTCAGGCTCTGGAAATAGCCCATGCAGGTCAGAGTTCCTTCGGTATTGTCCGGACCAATGCCGGACACCTCCTCTTCCGACACCGCCAGCGACAGAACCGTCTGGTTCTTTCCCGTGATGCCTGCAGCGGTCAGTTGCTTGAAGAATGCAACGTTGCTGCCCCCTACGACGCAATTCAGGACGACGTCGGGCTTGGAGGCTTTGATCTTGTTGATCTCGGAGGAGAACTCGATGTGTCCCAGCGGGTAGTAGCCCTCACCGACCAGCTTGCCGCCTAAACGCGCCAGCGTAGCCTTCGCGATCTTGATCGTCGTCCGCGGCCAAATGTAATCGGAGCCGATCATGTAGAAGGACTTGCCCTTGTTCTGGTACAGCCATTCCATGGCAGCGATCACCGACTGGGTCGCCTCCTGGGCGGTGTACATGATGTTTGGCGATATCTCTAGACCTTCGTAATAAGTCGGGTAGTACAGCAGTCCCTTTTCCTTCTCGAATACCGGCAGCACGGCTTTGCGGGATGCCGATGTGTAGCAGCCCATCACCGCTGCGACCTTGTCCCTCACGATCAGCTTGCGGGCCTTCTCTGCAAACGTCGGCCAATCGCTGGCGCCATCTTCGACGACTGCATCGATTTTTTGACCCATGACACCGCCGGCCTTGTTGATCTCTTCGATCGCCAGCATTTCCGCATCGACAACTGATTTTTCCGCGATCGCTATCGTTCCGGTAAGCGAATGCAGGATGCCGACCTTCACGGTGTCGGCTGCCTGCGCACCCTTGGGCCATATAAAGGGTGCCGGCAAAACGCCCGCCGCAGCCGTGGCGGCGCCAGCCTTCAAAAAGTCCCGCCTGTCGAACTTGCTCATTGTGACTCCTCTCCCGTCGGAAACGTGCGCCGCAAGTCGCGGCAACCACAAAAAAGCCCACTGGCCGAACCTCCGGCCAGTGGGCGCCTCTGCCTCGCTCGGCCTCGACGTCGTTGTCTTCAGCCGAAACACTCAATTTATCCGCGGACACGCTTCCGTGCGCTTCCGCGTCAATTTTCGCAAGCCGTGACGCAATATCCGCGCCACATCGATTCGCGCCTCCATCAATCGGCCGATGGGTCTCCGCGCGATCACAGCCGGGTTTGGCGGACCGGCAACACTCTCAGAAAAAGGCGGGAAAGGTCCCGTGCACTGCCGGGGTTGTACTACGCTCCCGGGTCTCGCGCACAAGCGATCCTGGCGTCTGCACTGAGTTCGTGCGACTTCGCGGCTCCGGCGCCCATTTATGGGTCATACCGAATCCTGCGCCGAGAACGGCGGCTTCCCCTATCGCCGCATCTATAATCCTTACGCTTGCGGCAGTCAAGCGCCGATCGCACTTCGCATCAGGTTCATCATGGCCTACACTTCCCGACACGCGCAGGGCTGACTTCCGGCTTCCAACTGCGTACGCCGCGGCCACGCGAGGGGTGCGGTGGGGCTCAAACAGGAACTAGCCGAGTAACGTCCTAATCAAAAAAAATGAAATCCAGATCAACGGCACCGATTCGTGTCGGCGTCCTGTTTTCCGAAACCGGCGTCACGTCGGTCATCGAGCTTTCCGAAAGGCAGGGTACGCTGCTGGCAGTGCAGGAAATCAACGAAGCCGGCGGAATCAACGGCCGCGAATTGCAGTTGATCAGTTACGACCCGCAATCGCGCCCCGCACTTTACGCGTCGCAGGCAAAACACTTGCTTCTGGAGGATCGGGTCCAGGTCATTCTCGGCTGCTACATGTCGAGCACCCGCAAGGCGGTGATTCCGGTTGTCGAGCGCTGGAACGGCCTGCTTCTGTATCCGACCCTCTATGAGGGCTTCGAGTATTCGCGCAACGTCATTTACACCGGCGCCGCCCCGAACCAGAACAGCGTTCAGCTCGCCGAATTCATGATGCGCGAATTCGGCTCCCGCGTATTCATGGTCGGGTCGGACTACATCTATCCTTACGAATCCAATCGCATCATGAGCGACCTGATCGTGGAACGCGGCGGCGAGAAGGTCGCTGAAGTTTACTTGCCGCTTGATGCGTCCTGGGAATCCTACGTCACCGTCGCAAAAAAGATCCAGGCGACGAATCCCGATTTCATTTTTTCGACGGTTGTGGGATACGGCACCTCCCTGCTCCACAGGGCGTATGCGCAGGTCAAACTGGACCCGGCAAAGATGCCCATTGCCAGCCTCACGACCTGCGAAGCCGAAGTTCGGGAGATGGGAGCCGAGATTGCGGAAGGCCACATTACGTCCGCGCCCTACTTCCAGAGCGTAGACACCGAAACCAACAGGCGCTGTGTTGCGCAGTTCAAGAATCGTTTTGGCGCGGATGAAGTTACCAATATGTGCTGGGAAGCGGCGTACTTCCAGACTCGCCTCCTTGCCGACGCAATGCGCCGCGTCGATACCGACAACGTCCTGGATTTGCTCAGAGTCCTTCCGGGCTCGGAATTTTCCGCGCCGCAGGGCAAAGTGCGAATCGACGAGCATAACCACCATACGTACCTGCGTCCGCGCATCGGCAGGGTAAATGACAAAGGCCAGTTCGACATCCTTCAGGAGACGGAACGCTGGGTTCGGCCCGATCCATACCTGGTGTCACACTCCCTGCAGGACTGGTCGGCCCGCGCCCAGATTCACGCCCGCTGATCGGGGCTTCGTGCACATCCAATGAGAAAGAGCGAAGGCACACCGCGTCTGCTGAGGGAGTTGCGCTCCCTTCGGGTGCTGGTTTTCCATCCCGACGATCAGGACGGGCAGGAATTGCTTGGTCAACTGCAGCGCATCGGTTGCCGCGTGAAGGCGTTCTGGCCGCCGCCGGACAAACTCCCCGAGGAAACGGACCTGGTAATTTTCGCCATGCGGCCCGAGGTGCTGTCCATGGATCTGCCTTGGCTGCGACGCGATGGATCCCCACCGGTTATTCCGGTAGTGAACTACGAAAACCCGGTGATCGTCGAAGCGGTGTTGCAACTCAATGCCTACGGAGTGATCGCCTCCCCGGTGAAATCGTTCGGCCTGCTCACCTCTATCGTGGTCACTGTGAACCAGGCCGAGAGAGCCCGTGCACAGGAAAAACACATTGCACGCCTCGAGCAAAGGCTCGCCGGAGTGCGCAAGATCAACAAGGCAAAGTCGATACTGATGAACACCCGCGGCCTGTCGGAAGACGACGCCTACAAGATCATCCGTGATCAGGCGATGAGCAAACGCGTAACCGCCGAAGAAATCGCCGACGCGGTGATCAATGCGAACGAGATACTCGGTTTCGACCTGAAGACTTAGCGGCGCGCACGCGCAAGGCCGGTCCTTCCCAGGCGGTCTGCGAACGCGGCGCCGCGATCAGAACAGGAAATAGCGCTGGGCCATCGGCAGCGACGCCGCCGGTTCGCACGTCAGATGTTCGCCGTCCGCCCGAACCTCGTAGGTTTCCGGGTTCACTTCGATTTCCGGTGCGTAGTCATTCAACGGCAGGTCTTTCTTGCCGATAGTCCGTGTTCCGCGAACCGCGACCAGCGGCTTTTGCAGTCCAAGTGCGCCGCCGATGCCGTTCTGGATGCTCGCCGCCGATACGAAAGTCACCGCGGTCGCCTGGCAAGCCAGTCCGAACGAACCGAACATCGGGCGGAAGTGGACCGGCTGCGGCGTCGGAATGGACGCATTCGGGTCGCCCATCGCGGCCGCGGCGATCATTCCGCCCTTGACGATCAGGGCCGGCTTGACGCCGAAGAACGCCGGCTTCCAGAGCACGATGTCGGCAAGCTTGCCGACTTCCAGCGAGCCGACTTCGTGCGCAATCCCGTGGGTGATCGCCGGGTTGATGGTGTACTTGGCGACATAGCGCTTGACCCGGAAGTTGTCGCAGTCGGACGCCTCCTCCGGCAGCGGGCCGCGTTGCACGCGCATCTTGTGCGCGGTTTGCCAAGTGCGCATCACCACTTCGCCAACCCGCCCCATGGCCTGCGAATCCGACGACATCATGCTGATCGCGCCGAGGTCGTGCAGGATATCTTCGGCGGCGATGGTTTCCTTGCGGATCCGCGACTCGGCGAATGCCACATCTTCTGGTATTCCGGGATCGAGGTGATGACACACCATAAGCATGTCGAGGTGCTCGTCCAGCGTATTCAGCGTGAAGGGACGCGTCGGATTGGTCGAAGAAGGAAGGACATTGGCCTCGCCGCACACGCGAATGATGTCCGGCGCGTGGCCGCCGCCCGCGCCCTCGGAGTGGTAGGTGTGAATCGTTCTTCCGCGGAAAGCCGCGATTGTGGTGTCGACAAATCCGGACTCGTTGAGCGTATCGGTGTGGATCGCCACCTGCACGTCCATGTCGTCGGCCACCGCCAGGCAATTGTCGATCGCCGCCGGGGTCGTGCCCCAGTCCTCGTGAAGTTTCAGCCCCATGGCGCCCGCTGCAACCTGCTCGACGAGCGGCTCCTTGAGACTGCAGTTACCCTTGCCCAGGAAACCCAGGTTCATCGGGAACGCTTCGGCGGCCTGCAACATGCGCGCGATATGCCACGGTCCCGGTGTGCATGTCGTCGCGTTGGTCCCGGTCGCGGGCCCGGTGCCGCCGCCGAGCATCGTCGTGATGCCCGACATCAGCGCCTCCTCGATCTGCTGCGGGCAAATGAAATGAATGTGGGAGTCCACGCCGCCGGCGGTGGTAATCATGCCTTCGCCCGCAATGACCTCGGTGGCGGCACCCACGACGATGTTCACGCCCGGCTGAATGTCCGGGTTCCCGGCCTTGCCGATTCCGGAGATTCGTCCGTTCTTGATGCCGATGTCTGCCTTGACGATGCCCCAGTAATCCACGACCAGCGCGTTCGTGATCACCGTGTCGGCAACCTCCGCATGCGGACGCTGGCTCTGTCCCATGCCATCGCGGATCACCTTGCCGCCGCCGAATTTCACTTCCTCGCCGTAGATGGTGTGATCTTTTTCGACTTCGATCCATAGTTCCGTATCGGCAAGCCTCACGCGGTCGCCGACGGTTGGGCCGAACATGTCGGCATATGCCGCCCGGGTCAGTTTGCTGGTCATTTCAGCGGGCCCATCACTTTTCCGAGAAAACCGTAGACGGTACGTCCGCCGGCGAGTTCGACCAACTCGACGCGACGGTTCTGACCCGGCTCGAACCGGACGGCGGTACCGGACGGAATATTGAGGCGATAGCCATAGGCGCTGTTGCGATCGAACTGCAACGCTTCGTTGGTTTCAAAGAAATGGTAGTGCGATCCGACCTGAACGGGACGGTCGCCGCTGTTGATCACCGTGACTGCGACGGTCTTGCGGCCGGCGTTGAGCTCGATCTCGCCCGGCTGTGATCTGATCTCTCCTGGAATCATCGTTGTTCTCTCCGACGTTGGCTGGCATCAAGAAATCGGGTTATGGACGGTGACCAGCTTGGTCCCGTCAGGGAAAGTCGCTTCCACCTGGATGTCCGGGATCATTTCCGGCACACCCTCCATGACGTCGCCCCGCTTCAGCAGGGTCGTGCCGTAACTCATCAATTCGGACACGCTCTTGCCGTCGCGCGCGCCTTCGAGAACCCCGGCGGTGACGTAGGCGACTGCCTCGGGGTAGTTCAACTTCAACCCGCGCGCCTTGCGCCGCTCGGCGAGCAGCGCTGCAGTGAAAATCAGCAACTTGTCCTTCTCCCTGGGTGCCAAATCCATTTTCTTGATCCTCTTCTTCTAAAAGATGCCGGGCTTCGCAATATTACTACTGCGTCACCACCGGACGGATGAAGCGCAGAACCTCGTCCCGCCGCAACATCGTATCTTTGTACCCCAGGGCGATCAGCGCGCGGCAATAGGTCGGCTCGAACAGCAGGTAGCTGGTCAGCGTCGCGCCGCCTGTCCTGGTCGCGCCCAGCCCGCGCAACAGGAAGCGAATCGAACGCGGCAATTCGCGCGTATGGCGAGCGGCCATCTTGTCTATTTCCTCGCTCGGCGAAATAACCAGCACGTCGACATCGCGCAACTGCAGATCGTGCCTGGATCGTTCCTCCGGAGAAATCAGCCTGATGGTCCGGTTGATGCGCTGCAGGCGCTCGATGTCCACTTCGAGGCTGTCCAGAAAAATACTATTGAGCGCATGGCCGGCGATCTGTGCCAGCGACGGATAGGCAATGGTCTTTATCCGCTCCGTCTGGTTTCCCGCCTGGCGGCCAGCACCGATGACCATGACCCGGTCGGCGCCGAGGTGCAGCGCGGGACTGATCGGCGCGATCTGCCGCATCGAACCATCGCCAAAGAATTCGCGGCGCAACGGCACCGCCGGAAACAGAAAAGGCAGAGCGCTGGATGCCATCAGATGATCGACATCGATCATCTCGGGCACGCCGATCCGGCGTGCCCTTTGCCAACCCGTCAGCCCGGGCACGCCTTGAAAGAAGCTCACCGACTGGCCCGAGGTGTAACCCGATGCCGTGACCGACAACGCGTACAGCGCGCCAGACTCGATACTTCGGCGGATGCCGAGAAGGTCCAGGTGGCGGCGCAGCAGTTGCGCAAGCGGCGCGTTGTCCAGCATCGAAGTCGGATTGTTCTTGCCCAGACCGCCGAGCAGCATCGCGGCAAGCCACTTGCTTCCGGTACCGATGACACCCAGAACGTCGGAACGATAGACCTGGTCGACATGAAAATACTTCCAGACCAGCATCAGCCGGCGCACCGTCCGTTGGAATTCGGTGGCGCCGGCAGCCAACACCGCGGCATTGACCGCGCCCGCAGAAGTGCCGCAGATGATCTGAAACGGATTAGGTGCCCCACGCGGCAACATGTGCGACACCGCGCGCAGGAATCCGACCTGGTAGGCCGCTCGCGCGCCGCCACCGGTCAGGATCAGACCAATTTTGGGTTTTACGCCGGATGTGGATTCGACCATGTGAATGCCGCTGGCCGGCTGCCGGTCGGTGACGCTCCTGCCGTTAGCGCTCCTGCTTCTTGGCTTCGCTTTTCGCCGATTCGACAGTTGGCCGAACCAGTTCGAGCGCATCGCGCAGCGAGTCCTCGGAGAGTTGATTAAGCGCATGCGCGAGGATATCCGCGACCGCGTAGGTACTCTCGGGCAGGGACTCGCTGTCGAGATTGGCAACAAACACCGCCGCCGCGCCGGTGGCGCGCAACAGGCTTTGCCGCTCGTTCATGAGCATTTCAATCTCGGAGCGCAGCATCTGGATCTCCTGCGCGTGGTGGTCGCTGGTCATGGCACTCCCCCCTTCATGATAAATCCATGATGCCACAAGACTTTTCGCAGAGCCAGAAATCGCTCGGGATCACACTTGTGCACTAGCGCGGGGCGCGCTATAAACGGCCGGGGCATGTCGTCCTACGGCGATCGAGAGGGACCGCTTGCTAACGCTGATCGGAATTCCGCTGCTGGCCGTTTTGTTCGGCCTGCTGATCGTCGGCTGCTTCAAGCTCGGGTATCGCAACCTTCTGATCGCGACTGGAACACTATGGGTTGCTTATGGCATCTATGAATATCTGATGCAGATTCGCGTACTGTGCAGCGGCGAATGCAACATCCGCGTCGATCTTCTGCTGATTTATCCGGTTCTGCTAGCCTTGACCCTGGCTTCGTTGGTGCGATCTACGATCGTGCTTTGGCGGCGGCGCAAGCCCCGTCTCGACTGAACAGCGGCGCCGTATCAATGGCCCGGAATAACGATCTCGATATGCTGACGGCTCACGTTGAGAAATAGCGTATGCATGACGTGCCGGCCCTCGAGCTCCCAGATATCGGCGTCGGTGACGGCAATGAATTCTTTCGACTCGACTAGATAGTCGGTTACCCGCGCACCCAGCGTCAATTCGATGTACCCCTTGACCCGGTAGGTTCCGGTCAGGATGCTCACCTTGGTCTTGCTCTCGCCAGCCATTGGACACCCTCCTCGATCAGTCTCCAGTTTTCGGGCACGGGAACGGATTCGAGTTCGAATATTTACGCAAGTGTGCCCGTTTGACAACGGCGTCTGTTGCCTCCCCTCATTCATCTACAATCTATGCGTCTTCCGCAACGTTGAAAATCATCATGCTGCGAAAAACATCACTCCTTCTGCTCCTCGTGTTGTTGCCTCTCGCCGCGCAACCGGGCGAACCCGGCGAGGTTGACCGTTCCGCCGCAGACTGGTTTATTTTTGCCTGGCCCATGGGCGAGCGCGCGCTCAAGCCTCGCGGCGCCAGCACCCGCGGTGCCCCGGTTGTTCTCGACCGCGCGCCTGCAGAAGGTTGGAA
Source organism: Burkholderiales bacterium (assembly GCA_035275265.1). GTDB lineage: Bacteria > Pseudomonadota > Gammaproteobacteria > Burkholderiales > JACQAP01 > JACQAP01. The sequence continues at coordinate 169,141 of DATENC010000026.1, forward strand.
GCGGCTGCGCGAGCCCGGACTGAGCACGCTGGAGCGCGACCGCCGCGCCATCCTCGCGATGGCCGGCCCCTATCGGGTCAATTTCGATTTCCTGGAGGTGCTGCGATTCGATCCGGCGCTGAAACCGGATGCGCCATACCAGAGCTGGGGCACGGAATACGTGTTCGTCGCCGAAGACCGCGATGACTTCATCGCTTTGCAGCACATTCTGGTGATGCGCGTGCAGATGGAGGGCGGCGGCCGCAGCCAGCCGATCGTCATGCGCCATTGGCGCCAGGAATGGCGTTACCAGGCAGACGCCCTGCTGGCCTACGAAGGTCGCAACACCTGGGCGCGAAGGCCGGTCCCCGCGCAGCAGCGCGAAGGTGCGTGGGTTCAGAGCGTGTACCAGGTCGACGATTCTCCGCGTTACGCGGCGCGTGGACGCTGGCAACACAACGACAGCCATTCCACGTGGATCAGTGACGAGACCTGGCGGCCGCTGCCGCGCCGCGAGTGGAGCGTGCGCAAGGACTATCACGTGCTGGCCGGGAGCAACCGCCACACCATCACGCCAGACGGCTGGGTGCAGGAAGAGAACAACCTCAAGCTCGCGTTGGACAACAACGGCAAAGCGCGTGCCGAAATGCCCTATCTGGCGCGCGAATATGGAATCGCGCGCTACCAGCGCATCAGGGACTATGACTTCAGCGCCGGACAGAATTACTTTGCGAGCACTGAACCTTTCTGGGCTGAAGTGCGCGCCGCCTGGCGCGAAATCGTACAGCGCGAGGCACGCTTCACGCTCAGGGCCCCGGTCGACCAGGGTAACTTGTTCGAACCGTTTTTCGAGTACGCGCAGGAACTGGCCGAAGGCAAAAGCTTCGATCGTGCCGACGCACGCGCCTTCATCGAACGTACGCTGCGCGATACTTATCTCGCAAAAGCCCGGGACTGAGAAACCGCAAGACGGAACTTGCCGGGGTCTTTCCGGTAACGGCCCTGATGAGGCCGAGCGAGGCGGGAAGGTCTGGACTTGCCGGTCTTGCGGGCGCATGCTCTTGCCCAGTCCGGCGAGGCGTTGGTCTATGACGGTGCCATCATTGCGGCTTGAAGTGGCTGCGCAATGCGGCCGGGCGAGAAACAACAAATAAATCCAACACCGAAGGGGAGAAGCCATGAGTGCTGCTGGATCTGCTGCAAGCCCGCGCTGGTGGGTGCCGGGAGATTGGAACGGGTTCTTCGGTCTTTTCACCAATGTTCTGCTCAATGTCATCGTCCTGACCACGCTGTGCCTTTACGTGGTGCAACTCCCGCCCGACACGGTCTATGGGCGCGTGCTTCCCGCGCTGGGCATCGCGCTGCCGATCGGCAATTTGTTTTACGCCTACCTTGCCTATCAACTGGCGAAGAAAGAGGGCCGTTCCGACGTCACGGCAATGCCCTACGGGCCGAGCGTTCCGCACATGTTCATCGTGGTGCTGGTGGTCATGCTGCCCACGTACCTCGCCACCAAGGATGCGATGCTCGCCTATGCAGCGGGGCTGGCGTGGTGCTTCATCATCGGCGTGATCGTGTTGCTGGGTTGTTTCGTCGGACCGTGGATCCGCAGGATGACGCCTCGCGCGGCGATGCTCGGCACGCTGGCCGGCATCTCGATTGCCTTCATCTCGATGCGCCCGGCCTTCCAGATGTGGGAAGTGCCGTGGATCGGCTTCATCTGTTTTGCCATCGTGCTGATCGCCTGGACCGCGAACATCCGCCTGCCCGGCGGAATTCCAGGCGGCCTCGCGGCGGTGATTGTCGGCGCTGCTATCGGCTGGCTCGCGGCCGCGTTCGGCTGGAGCGACTACATGAAGGGCGCCGAAGTCGGCAAGGCGTTCGCGCAATTCGGACTTCACCTGCCGTGGTTCTCGGGAGACGTTTTCCGGGGCCTGGCGACGATCGGGCCATTGCTGGCTACGGCCATTCCGCTGGGCATCTACAACTTCACGGAGGCGATGAACAACGTTGAGAGCGCGTCCGCGGCGGGAGACAACTACAACCTGCGCAAGATCCTCGCAGCAGACGGTATCGGGGCGATCGTGGGTTCGATGTTGGGAAGTCCTTTTCCGCCGGCGGTCTACATCGGTCATCCGGGTTGGAAATCGGTGGGCGGCCGCATCGGTTATTCGCTCGCGACGGGTGTGGCGATTGCGCTGGTGTGTTTCCTCGGCCTTACCGCGCTGCTGCTCAATTTGATTCCGCTGGTGGCGATCCTGCCGATTCTGCTTTACATCGGCTTGGTCATCGGTGCGCAGGCGTTTCAGGCAAGCCCCGCCAAACATGCGCCGGCGGTTGTGCTGGCGATCATTCCCAACATCGCCGAGTGGGCCAAGATCAATATCGACGGCGCGCTCGGCGCGGCCGGCACCAGCGCCGACAAGGTCGGCATGGCAGCGCTTGGGCAGGTGGGCGTGGTCTATCAGGGTTTGGCGGTGCTCGGCAGCGGGTCGGTGCTTGCAGGTATGGTGCTCGGAGCGATGGCGGCCTTCATCATCGATCGCAAACTCACCCACGCCGCGGTCACAGCTTTCATCGGCGCGGCGCTCGCCTTCGTCGGCCTGATACATGGGCCGGCGCTGGGCTGGATGGTTTCGCCGTTGGTATCGCTCGGTTACGTCATGTTCGGCGCGCTCTGCCTGGCGATGTCGCGCCAGACCTCAACCGCGTAGACAGAAGCCGTAGCAGGTTTTCCGGCGCTCAGGCAGGCACGATGTGCGTGCCTGTGGCGCCGGATAGCGCACGGCCGAGATTGGGCGGATTGGTGATCAGCGCGCGCGTGCCGCCGCCTTCCAGAAACGAAATGATCGCCTCGATCTTCGGACCCATGCTCCCCTTGGGGAACTGGCCGTCGGCAAAATACTTGCGCACGTCCGCCAGTGTTATCCGTTCGAGCCAGCGCTGGGTCGGCTTGCCGAAGTCGACCGCCACTTTCTCGACGCCGGTGGAAACCACGAAAAGTTCAGCGCCAAGGTCGCGTGCCAGAAGGCTGGAAGCGAAATCCTTGTCGATTACTGCCTCGAGCCCCTGCAGGTCGCCTTGCGCGTCGCGCAGCACCGGAATGCCCCCGCCGCCGCAGGCGATCACGATGTAGCCGAGGTCGATAAGCGCCTCGATGATGTCGCGCTCGATGATTTGCTTCGGCATCGGCGACGCCACCACGCGCCGCCAGCCGCGGCCCGCGTCTTCCTTCACCACCCAGCCGAAATCCTCCGCCAGCGACTTGGCCACGTCCTCGGTCATGTGCGCGCCGATCGGTTTGGTCGGATTGCGAAACGCCGGGTCGCCCGGATCCACCAGCACCTGGGTGACGATGGCCACCACTTTGCGCTTGAGCTTGCGGCGCTGAAACTCGTTGTAAAGCGCGCGCTGAAACATGTAACCGATCGCACCCTGGGTATCGGCATCGGCATAGTCCACCGGCACCTCGGGCACCATGCCTTTCGCGATTCCCGAGCGGCGCAGGATGAAGCCCACCTGCGGGCCGTTGCCGTGCGTGAGGACCACAGTCCAGCCGGCTTCGACCATGTCCGCCACGTAGTGCGACGTCATCGTGGCCGCCTTCACCTGGTCGGGAATCGACTGATGCTGGTCGTCCACGATCAGCGAATTGCCGCCGACCGCAACGACCGCCGTGTGCTCGCGCTTGGGCATCGCAATCTCCTCTATGCGGGGGTGGAGCGGATGCCGTCGGGAATGTCGACGCCGACCCGGGACGCCAGCACGATGATGGCCCTTGTGAAGCATTCGAGCGGGGCGCGCGTAATGCCAGCGCCGATCTGACCGACTCCGGCTTCCTTGTGTGCAATGCCGGTGTTGATGATCGGCATGATGTTGGTGTCGAGTACGCGCCGGGCATCGATGCCGGCGGGCGTGCCGCTGAAATTCATTGCCGGCAGCGTGAATGCGCTGTTGCGTCCCAGCGTGATCTGCCGCATTTCGCGCGTATTGGCGATGGCGTCCTGCGGAGTGCCGCCGACGAACTGGACAATGGCGGGGGCCGTGGCCATGGCGAAGCCGCCGAGACCGGCGGTCTCGGTAATCGAGCTGTCGCCCATGTCCGGCGCCGCATGCTCCGGTCCGTAACTCGGGAAGTACAGTCCGCCTACCACTGGAGACGGCGCTTCGAACCATTGTTCGCCGGTTCCCGAAAGGCGGATGCCGAAGCGCACGCCGTTGCGCGACATCGCGGTGACCAGACTGCTGCCAGGCACGCCGTGCGCTGCGTCGAGCATGGACTTGCACGCCGCCATCGACAAATTCAGGAAGAAGTGATCATTGCCGGCTATGAATGTCACTGCATCGGCGATTGCCGCTGCGTCGAAGCCGGAGTGCAGTGCCGCCGGCACGATCTTCTTGAGGAACAACGACGATGCGGCGGCGTTGCGGTTGTGGACTTCGTCACCCATCTGCAACGCCTGCGCGATAAGCGGCCTGAGTTCCATCGGACCGAGCTTCGCCAGCGCCGCGGAGAGCGCCGGCGCAAGCACCTGCGTCATCCATTGGAGGCGCTTGATCACTTCCGCAGAATTGGCGCCGAAGCGCAGCACCTTGCCGAGGCCTTCGTTCAGGTTGGAGAACGCGCGATTCTTGCCTGCCGCGTTCTCTATGATCCATACCGGCATCGACGGGCTGATGATCCCCGCCATCGGCCCCACCGCGGAGTGATGATGCGCGGGCTCGAAAGTGATGCTGCCGCCACCAGCCATTCGCCAGGCTGCGTCAATGTCTCTCGCCCAGCCTTCGTAAAGAATCGCACCGATCACCGCCCCCTGCATCGGCCCGCACATTTCCTTCCAGGCGATCGGCGGTCCGGCATGCAGGATCATGCGATCGCCCATGCCCGGCAAGTGTTCGCGGGCCACGCCGACTCCGGCAAGCACCGGCTGCGCGGCGAGAAAGGCCGCGTACGCTTTCTCGTTGGCGCTATCCACGGCCGGGTGATTGATCAGTTGCGCGAGGCTCCAGCCAGCAGCACGGTTGCCCCCGGCGGGCGGAGTCCAGTCCAGTTGTACCGCCTTGCCCCCAGCCGCCACGATGGAATCGGCGAACGACTGCAATCCGATGTTGATCAGTGGCTGGTTGTCCTGGAACAGCTTGCTCATTGCGTCCGCTTTCTAAGGTCTGCGCAAGCGCTGCGCCACCGGCGCAGCGAGCGTGGAAGCGATGCCGGCCGCCAGACGCACGGCCTGTGCATTGCTTTCGGTCAATAGCACGCCGGCATCGGAAAGCGCGCGCGCCTGCCGGGCGAAATCCTGCGGATCGGCGGCGGTGCCGCAGATCTGGCCCACGAAGACGACGGCTCTGCCCTGCGCAGACGCGGTCGTGCGCGCACGATTGATCGCCGGCACCAGTTCACTCGATGGATCCATGTGGCTGCCGAATCCCAACACCACATCGAGCAGGATCACGGCGGTCTCCGGGTCCTCCGCCTCCCTGCCGATTCGCTCGGTACGCAGGCGGTAATCGATCATCGGGTGCGGACGCCCGCGCGTGAAAACATCGTCTCCAAGGTCGACCAGCGTGTGCTGCCGGCTTTGCCAGACGTCAGCAAGTTCAGTGGTTCCGTGCGTGGGCGTATTCGAATGCACTTCGCCCAACAGTTCGCCGAGCAGCAGCGTGGCCTCGTAGCAGAACGTACCACCGCTGTAGAGGCCGCGAACATAGCGCTGCGTTTCACCGAAACGCTGGAGCCCGGGCGGCGCGGACGGTGGTTCGGCGTAGCTGTCACGCGGTTTTTCGCCCTTGACGATGGCCACTGCCGCCCGCGCGGCATCTTCCAGCGTTTTCACAGCGTGCACGCCTTTGCGTGTCACGTTCTTGGGATCGGTGCCGAGGAAGTTCACCACCACCGGCTTGCCGGCCTTGGCGGCCTCGGCGAGCACGCGCTCGGCCACCTCGGGAGCGGGTGGTTTGGATATCAGCACGATCACTTGCGTCGCCGAATCCGCGGCCAGGTCCTTCAGGCCCTTGAGCATCGAGATCGCGCCGATCTCGCGGTGCAGGTCGCGCCCCCCGGTGCCGATCGCCTGCGAGATACCCGAGCCAAGCCTGTCTACCAGCACCGTAACCTGCTGCAACCCGGTACCTGAAGCGCCAACCACGCCTATTGGTCCGCGCTTCACCACGTTCGCAAAGGCGAGCGGTGTGCCGTTGATGATCGCAGTGCCACAGTCAGGGCCCATGACGATGAGATCGGCGTCACGCGCAAACCGCTTCAGCAGGAGTTCTTCCTCCTCGGCAACGTTGTTACTGAACAGCATTACGTTGAGTCCGAGCCGCAGCGCTTTCATGGCTTCGGCCGCCGCGTAGTCCCCCGGCGTGGATATGAGCGCCATGTTGGCATCGGGCGTCACCTTCAGCGCCATGTGGATGCTGCGTGGACGCAGCGCAGCCCGCGCTTCACCGACATTGTCTTCAGTCTGCCGCGTGAGGCTCTTCATGGCCTCCTCGATGGCGGCAGGCAGCGCCGCTTTCTCCCCCTGCACCACAATCAGCAAATCGCTTGCGCTCGCACCTTTGACGTCCACGCGCAGCCCCGCTTCCGCAAGTAACGCCAGGTTGTTCTCGGTGGCCATCACCGCGGAGGCTTGTTCCACGCCCGGTAATTTGCCCAGCATCGCAGACAGTTGCATCAGCGACACCGAGTCCCGATATTCCCTGGGTACGATTTTCACCAGTGTGGCAGACAAGGCCAGTTCTCCCGGATCAACAGGCGATCGCGGCCAGGCGCACGGCATGGCGATCGGCGAAATGATTGTCCATGTCGAAGTCTTTGATCGGCTTCGCGGTCAGCCTCGTCGAATATCCGAACAGCAACCCGCACAAGACGTCCGCACCAGAACTGTGTCCGACTTCCAGCGCCCGCATGGTGGCGCCGGCGACGTCGTTACCATCGCAAACGCAACGCATGATTTCGATCAGGCGCTCCGCGAAATGACCCTGAAGGGCGTCGAGCAACATCTGGCGGCTTATCGCGTTGGTGCGCAGCGACAACTGACGGACAGGCATCGCGAGTAAGCGCAGCAGCGTGGCGATGCCAGGGTCGCGGAACGAGCGGCTCCAAAGTCCCGCAAGATAACCGACGATGAAATCGTCTCCAGCCGGCGTGAGCCCAACGCCGAGGCCTACGAGCGCGTTCAAGGCCGAAGCGACCGCGTCTGGATCGCTCGCTTCGGTCGCACGCGCCAGTATCGGCAACGTCTGCGCCATGCGCGCAACCAGCGCGCGCTCGATCGTGGATCGAGGACTGCCAGACCGGAACAGCGCCGGCGCGACGCCCTTATCCGGTGCATGCGCACAAAGGGTCTCGCGCAATTTGCGCAGTGCTCCTCGCGCGTGCGTGCCGCATAGGCCGGGCGGCGCGGCTGCGAGCGTGCGGTTCCAGACCGTGGCGCGCGAGAGATCGAGGATGAAATCTGCAGCCGCAATGCGCAACATTGCGCCTTCGAGCTTCGCCGCCTGCCCCCGACGCAGCCGCAGGTAAAGCAGCGAAAACGGCCGGGCGCAGCGGATTCCATGCGGGATGTTGCCGGAATCGGGCGCGAGAAGGGTGATCAGCTCACCGCAATCCGTCTCCAGATTGCAGGCGCTCAGGAACACACTGTGTACCTGCGCGCGAGCGCGCGGAGGCACGCGCGCGCCGACGCTGTCGGCAAACAGTAGCATTGCCGTGCTCACGCCCCCAGCGCCGCCAGCGCGCGGCGGGAGTCCGACACCCAGCCGAAGATGCCGCCCTGGGCCTTGATCATCGCGAGAGCGGCTTTCTGGAACTCCGGGAAGTACGACCCGACGCAGTCGGCCAGCACCACGCATTCGTAGCCGCGGTCGTTTGCTTCGCGCACGCTGGTGTTGACACAGACTTCGGTCGTCACACCGCATACGATCAACGTCTTGATGCCGCGGTCGCGCAGGATGAGTTCGAGGTCGGTGGCGTAGAACGCGCCTTTGCCGGGCTTGTCGATCACTGGCTCCCCAGCCGCGGGATACAGTTCCGGCACTATGTCGTGCCCGATTTCTCCGCGCACCAGAATGCGCCCCATCGGCCCGGGATCGCCGATTCGCGTTTTACCCCTGCCCCGCACCAGCTTGGTCGGCGGGCAGTCGGTGAGGTCCGGCCGATGACCCTCACGGGTGTGGATGACCAGCATTCCTTTCTTCCGCGCCGCTTCCAGCACCCGCTTGGTCGGCGCGATGGTCGCCTGGAGCGGCGTGACGTCGTTGCCGAGCGCCTCGCCGAATCCTCCCGGCATGACGAAATCGCGTTGCATGTCGATGATCAGCAGCGCCGTGGTCTTAGGGTCGAACTCCAATTCATAAGGTTCTGCCTCGATCGCCTTGTTTGCCATTCTTGATCTCCACTCAGATGCGTCTGCAATGCCGGGCGGGATACCGATGACGAAGCGCGCCGCGCCCATTCTGCGCTCCCTTGGTATACTCAATGGTATACAAGATGCAACACGGGGAAAAGCAGTGTCCATGACAATTCCATCGCTTCTCGCCGATTACCGGTCGGGTAAGCGTACACCGAGCACAATGATTGAATCACTGCGCCCGGGCGACGACTCCTATGCCTGCGCTTGGATCTGCAAGGTTGCTCCCGACGCGCTCAAGCGCCGCGCGAGGCAACTCGAAGAGTTGCTGCGAGCTGACCCGCACGCAATCGACAACCTGCCGCTGTATGGAATCCCGTTCGCGGTCAAGGACAATATCGACGTTGCCGGGCTGCCGACCACCGCGGCCTGTCCCGCGTTTTCCTATGTTCCGGCGCGCTCCGCCGCGGCGGTGGAGAGACTCGAGGCAGCCGGCGCAATTGTGGTGGGCAAGACCAACATGGACCAGTTCGCGGCCGGACTGGTCGGCTCTCGTTCCCCTTACGGCGCGGTGCGCAACGCATTCCGGCCAGAATATATTTCCGGTGGCTCCAGTTCCGGTTCCGCGGTCACGGTCGCCCGCGGCCAGGTGAGTTTTTCGCTTGGGACCGACACTGCGGGGTCGGGCCGGGTGCCGGCCGGCTTCAACAACATCGTAGGTTTGAAACCCAGTCGCGGTCTGATCAGCGCGCGCGGCGTTGTGCCTGCGTGCCAGTCGCTCGACTGCGTATCGGTGTTCGCGCTCACCGTGCCCGATGCGGTCGCGGTATTCGCTGCGGCACGCGGCCCGGATGCGGAAGACCCCTGGTCGCGCGCCTTGAATCTATCCGTCCCGCCGCTGCCCGAACGCTTCACCTTCGCGCTGCCCGGGCCGCTCGAGTTCCATGGTGACGATCACGCGAGGCATGCGTTCCATGATGCGATCGACAAGCTCGAAGGCCTCGGTGGCAGGCCGATCGGTGTCGATTTCTCGGTGTTCCTGGAATCCGCCGCGCTGCTTTACGAAGGACCTTGGGTGGCGGAACGGCTGGCAGCAATCCGGCCGTTCTTCGAAACGCATCCCGATCAAGTTCATCCGGTGGTGCGCAGCATCATAGAAGGGGCATCCAAATACTCGGCTGCGGATCTTTTCTCCGGGCTGACCAAGCTGGAAGCGCTGAAAAAGCGCGCCGCAGGACTCTGGAGCCGGGCGGACGTGCTGGTGGTACCGACAACACCGACCATCTACACCGTCAAGGAAGTAATTGCGGAACCGTTTCTGAACAATCGCAGGCTGGGCCACTACACAAATTTCGTGAACCTCCTGGATCTTGCCGCTTGCGCGGTTCCTTCTTCGATGCGCCCGGACGGCCTGCCTTCGGGCATCACAATGATCGCGCCGGCGGGAGCCGATCTAATGCTCGCGGACCTGGCGCAGCGCTTCCATCAACTCACAGGACTCAATCTTGGAGCACTTGATGAAGCGCTGCCGCCGCCCGCACCTATCCCTGTCGGCGACAACAGCGTGCGCGTCGCAGTCGCCGGGGCGCACCTGTCGGGACTGCCGCTCAATCATCAGTTAACCGAACGCGGGGCACATCTGGAAAAACCGGCGCGGACAACCGCGCGCTACCGGCTGTTCGCTCTCCCCGGTACCACGCCGCCAAAACCCGGGTTGGTTCGCGACGCCGACAAGGGCAGTGTCATCGATCTCGAGGTGTGGAGAATGCCCGTGAGCGAGTACGGCTCATTCGTAGCGGGCATTCCGTCGCCGCTTGGAATCGGCCGCATCGAACTCGAGGACGGCGAGTGGGTTCAGGGATTCCTGTGCGAGAGTTGGGCAGTGAATGGCGCCGAAGAGATTTCGCACCTAGGCGGCTGGCGAGCGTTTCTCGCTAACAAGGCAACGCGTTGAATCGGACCGGGAACCGAAACCGTTCGGTGAACACCAGGCCCGCGGGCGCCAAACGCAAAAATATCGCGCGGGAGAACGATCGCAAACCGTCTCTCGCCGAGTCCGTATATCTGGCCATCAAACAGGACATCTTCGAATTCCGCCTGCTGCCGGGGGATCGCTTTACGGAGAACGAGGTCGCCGGGCGGCTGAATGTCAGCCGCACGCCGGCGCGCCAAGCACTTTTCCGTCTGGAGCGCGAGGGCTACCTGCAGGTGCACTTTCGCAGCGGCTGGAGTGTTCGCGAACTTGACTTCAAGCAGTTCGACGATCTGTACGATCTGCGTATCGCGCTCGAGACGGCCGCAGTCAGGCAACTCTGCGCGCAGGCCGAGCCCGCGGACCTGGACGAACTGAAATCAGTCTGGCTGGGGCCGCCGGATAGAAGACTCGACGACGGGGAACGGGTATGCGCGCTGGACGAAGCCTTTCACGGCGCGCTGGTGGTCGCAACAGACAATCGCGAGATGGCTCGCTGCCATCAAGAGGTGACCGAACGCATCCACTTGCTGCGCCGCCTTGATTTCACCGAAGCCGGCCGCATTGCCGCCACCTATCAGGAGCATGCGCAGATTCTGCGCGCAGTATTGCGCAAAGACGCTGATCGCGCGATTGGGTTATTGCGAAGCCACATCGAGACCAGCAAAACCGAAGTCCGAAAAATCAGCCTCCACAAGCTGTTGTCGGCGAGGCGTTCCTGAGGAAAGTATTTCAGTGAAGCTGAACGACGTTGGACGGAAGGGGTAAGGCGAGCGGAAGATTCAGCGCCAGCAGTTCGCGTCCCAACAGCGTAATGCTGCCCTTGATACGGTTATTTCCGGTGTCGCTGAACTCGAATTCGTACAACCGCTTTACGCGTAACCGGCCCTCCTCGTCACGGCCGAGCCGTGTGTGTTTCAGCATCACGGTCCAATCAAGGAACTGTACGCCTTCCGCGGTGCAAGCGCGGCGGCCGGCGTCGAGTGCCGCTTCACGCGCACGCATGCTGTCGGTCCAGAACCATGCTCCGGCAATGAAAATCAACAGGGTAAAGAGTTCGATCATGTAAAGGCCGTGACGATCGTGACAATGTGACGACGTGGCGAGGGAAATTCAAGATCTGGAAGAAACTCCTGTAACAAGATCCGCAACATTCCTTGCAACATTCCTTGAGGGCAATATCGATCAAATCGGAGCAACACTCTCTCACGTCACGACCGTCACGTCGTCACGTGTCTTTTATGCCCACCTTCACCGCCTTGGGCGCAAGAATGCGCACTACATCCTGCGGCGCGATGCCCACCAGATACCCGCGCCTGCCACCGTTGATGTAAACCTTCGGCAATTCCATGATCGTCTCTTCCATATATGTTGGCATTTTCTTGCGTGTGCCGAAGGGCGACGTGCCGCCCACAATGTAACCGGAGTGTCGGTTCGCGGTTTCCGGGCTGCACGGCGAGACGGTTTTCACGCCGATGATCCGCGCCAGTTCCTTGGTGGATACTTTCAGATCGCCGTGCATGAGCACTACCAGCGGATTCTTGTCTTCATCTTCCATCACCAGCGTTTTTACCACTTCATGCTCGGGAACACCGAGTTCCCGCGCGGACACCGCGGTTCCGCCCTTTTCCTCGTATTCGTACAGGTGGTCGGTAAACTCGACTTTGTGCGCGCGCAGTTCCCGTACCGCGGTCGTGGCCGGCACCTTATCCCTGCCCATCGCTCACGACCTGCCAGTAAGAATCTGATAGAGCACGTACAACATTCCGGCAGTGGCGCCCCAGATGTAGCGATCGCCGTAGGCCATCGAATAGAAGTGACGGGTGCGCCCATTGAGTACGTCGATGTGGCGCTGATGGTTCAATGGATCGAGAAAGAATTCCAGCGGCACCTCGAAAACGTCGGCCACCTCGAACGGATCCGGCCTCAGGTCGAACGGAGGCTCGACCCATCCGACGATCGGCGTCACCCGGAATCCAGTCAGGATATCGAAGTCGGGAAGGCGCCCGACGATCTCTACGCGCTGCCGGCTCAGTCCAGTCTCCTCCTCCGCCTCGCGCAATGCCGTGGCGATCCGGTCGGAATCGCCTTCATCCACGCGTCCGCCGGGGAAGCTGATCTGCCCGGCATGGTCGTGCAGATGCGCGGTGCGTTGTGTGAATAGAAGCGTCGGCCCCGCAGGCTGGTTCACCACTGGCACCAGCACCGCGGCCGGAACCGGTTCGCGTCCGGGGGGATGACTGTAGCGGGGAAAATTGGCGTCCTCCGGGAGGATGCCCTGCAGCCGAAGACGTTCTGCCAGCCAATCTCGGGTAAAGGGTTGCGGCTTAAAGTCGTCAGAAGGAGACAAACGGTCTGCAATGCGCTGATAAGCAAGGAGGCTATTTTATCCTGCTCCCAAAGGTATAGAATCTGCGGGCGTCCCGGAACGACGGCGCTCGACCGCCGTCAAACTGGTGCGGCTAGGAACCGCCGAAACACGACATGAGGAGACGACCATGAAACTGCGCAGTCTGATTGCAGCCGTAATGTTTGCAATGGCGGGTAGCGCATTCGCGATGCACTGCCCGATGGACATGAAGAAAATCGACGAAGCATTGGCGAAGAAGCCGGAGATCTCCGCTGAAAAGCTTGCCGAGGTGAAGAAGCTGCGGGCTGAAGGTGAGAAGCTGCACAAGGCCGGCAACCACCAGGCGTCAGTGGACACCCTGGCCAAGGCGATGGCGATTCTGGGAATTCAATAGTCAGCTACATGCACTTCAACCCCGCTCCGCGGCGACGCGCAGCGGGGTTTTTTGCGACCAATCCCGTCGTCAGGCTACGGAGCCGCCGCAGGATGAACCCGCTCCGGCGGTGCAGCCGTAACAGTGATTGGCCGTGACAATCCGTCTGGTGTTCAATTTCGCCGATTCGAAATCGCGAATATGCCTTGGCGCTCCATTGCCCAGCGGCAAATCCAGCATTTGGTTGAAGTCGCAGTCGTATAGCGTGCCATCCCAGCCCACGGACAGTGTGTAGCGGCACATCACGCCCGCCGCCGCGGCGGGATTGAACGCGTTTGCCAGCCGTTCCATGTATCCCTCGTAATTTCCGCTCTCGATGAGGAATTCGAGAAAGCGGCTGATCGGCATGTTGGTGATCGTGTACAGCTGATTGAAGGTGACGCCGTGGCGCCGCGACAACTCGCGACGGAATTGCGCCTCGACAGCATCCTGCTTTGCAGGCAGAAATGCGCCTACTGGGTTGTGCACCAGATTCAACGCAAGCCCACTACCCTCCACGCCGTAACCCAGGCGGTTCAGCATCTGCATGGCAAGAATGGATTTCTCGAACACGCCCTCGCCGCGCTGGGCGTCCGTTTGCGAAGACTGGAAATAGGGCAAAGACGCCACGATCTCGACGCGATTGGCCGCCAGAAACTCGGCGAGGCCCACCTGCGGCTTGAGCAGGAGGACGGAAAGGTTGCAGCGGTCCATGACGTGACGTTCCAACGCGCGCGCCTGTTCGACCAGCCACCGGAAGTTTGGATTGAGTTCGGGCGCGCCGCCGGTGATATCGACCGTGGGAATGTCAGTCTGCGACAGTGCGCCAATGCATAACTCGGCCGTCTCGCGCGTCATCTGCTCGACGCGTTCGGGACCCGCATCTACGTGACAATGCCGGCAGGTTTGATTGCAGAACTTGCCGACGTTTATCTGAAAAACCGTGATACCCGTGGCATGAAGCGGATATAGTCCTGCGGTTGCCAGCTTTTCCTTGAACGGCGGGCACGCGTCCATCGCCGCGAGCCGATTCAACTGTTCCCGGCTCGAAGCCAGCGGATCCTTCCGGGAAATGAGTGTGAGCCCCATGTGTCCGGTCTCACATCGACAGTTTTTCGACCACGTTGCGCATCTGCACGCCATGTACCAGAGAAGAGCCGCCACGAATGGCGCATGCAACGTGGGCCGCCTCGGTCATTTCTTCCACGTTCGATCCCTTCTCGAGGCAGGTCTGCGAGTAGGCGTCAATGCAGTAAGGGCATTGCACCGCATGGGCCACGCCCAATGCGATCAACGCCTTCTCCCGCTCCGACAACGCGCCCTCGGCGAAGACTGCACCGTAGTAGCCGATGAATTTATCCCACAAGTCCTTGTTGCCTTTGCCCATATCGGCGAACTTGGTCAAGTCGTGCGGGTGGTAGTACGTTTCCATGCAAATTCTCCTAATTGGGTTTGCACAACGACAATGATATGCAGCCGATCGCGGCGTGGATGAGTTTCCGGGAAGGTTGAGGACGGGTCAAGCGAGGAGCGAAGAAACGCGTGGATTTGGAATGGTGACCAGTGCCAAGGAAAGGTGTAGCGACCGTGCGTGCGCCCCTTTGCGTCGACACCCTATCGCGCGCCAGCGGCCGGCTGGACAGCATCCCCGAGGTGGATCATGCCCCCATCGACTATCCGGGCGATGATACCGCCGTGACCGCGCATGGAATTATATCCCCCCGTCCCCAGCGCCTCTTCCATCCGCGAACACGGATCGCAGGTACCGGCGCCTTCCAGCATCGTATTGCCAATGCGGAAACGACGGTCGCGCAGTGCAAGGAGATTGATCCCTGAAACCAGAATATTGCGCCGGACCCACTCGGGGCGAACTTCGGATTTTCCGAGCAACTTCGCCACCACTTCCAGGTGTTCCGCCTGGATCAGTGTTACCTGGCGCTTGCCGTCGTTCTTCGAGGCGTAGTGATCGCCTGCCAGACCGTAGCCTGCGACTGCCTCCACCCGATCGAGTGCGGCCAAGGGCGTCCGACGCTCGATCCGGATGCCGATCCATTCCACTTTCCCCGCTTGAGGAAAGATCGCCATCAGCTTCGCAAGTTCACCGTCCACCTCACCCCCCGCCCTCTCCCCAGAGCGGAGAGGGTGCCTGGTTAATTCCTTCGGTAACGCGTTCCTTTGTCGATACTGCCCACAGTCTTCGACAGATTGTGCGCAAGAAAAAAGGTGCTACGACTCTCCACTCCCTCTCCGCCCGCTTGCGGGGGGAGAGGGCTGGGGAGAGGTGGGTCTTCCGACCATGTCTTCGGGCCGTACCCACTGATCGAACTGTTCCGCACTGACATAGCCGAGCTTGATCGCCGCTTCCTTGAGCGTGGTGCCTTCCTGATAGGCCTTCTTGGCGATCTGCGCGGCCTTGTCGTAGCCGATGTGCGGATTGAGTGCCGTGACGAGCATTAACGATTCACGTACCGACTTTTCGATGCGTTCGCGGTTCGGTTCGATACCGGCCGCACAATTGTCGTTGAAGCTCACCGCGCCGTCGGCAAGCAGCCGGACGCTCTGCAGGAAGTTGTGGATGATGACCGGCTTGAACACGTTCAACTCGAAGTTGCCCATAGAGCCACCCACGTTGATAGCCACATCGTTGCCGAACACCTGACAACAAGCCATGGTCAGCGCTTCCGACTGCGTGGGGTTCACCTTGCCAGGCATGATCGAACTGCCTGGTTCGTTCTCGGGGATACTGAGCTCGCCGATACCGCAACGCGGACCGGACGCAAGCCAGCGGATGTCGTTGGCTATCTTCATCAGCGATGCCGCCGCCGTTTTTAGAGCTCCGTGCGCGTGAACGAGCGCATCGTTGGCAGCCAGTGCTTCGAATTTGTTGCGCGCCGAGACAAACGGCAGCCCGCTCGCCTTCCCGAGTTCCTTCGCCACGCGCGCACCAAACTCCGGATGCGCATTGAGCCCTGTGCCCACGGCGGTGCCACCGAGCGCCAGTTCACACAAGTGCGTCAAGGATGCCTGGACATGGGCGATGCCGTGGTCGAGTTGAGAGACGTATCCAGAGAATTCCTGGCCGAGCGTCAACGGAGTGGCGTCCTGCAGGTGGGTACGTCCGATCTTGATGATGTCGTCGAATGCCTTGGATTTCTGCGCCAGCGTGTCGCGCAATGTCTTCAGAGACGGCACCAGCCGGCCATGCAATGCCCGTACCGCGGCAACATGCATCGCAGTTGGAAAAATGTCGTTCGAGGATTGCCCCCTGTTGACGTCGTCATTGGGATGCACCAGACGCTTTTCGCCGCGGCTACCCCCGAGAATTTCCGACGCACGGTTGGCGAGCACCTCATTCATGTTCATGTTGGTCTGGGTGCCGGAGCCGGTCTGCCAGACCACCAGAGGAAATTCGTCGTCATGCTTCCCGGCGATCGCTTCGTCCGCCGCCTGGATGATGGCATTGCCCTTGTTTGCATCCAGCAAGCCAAGTTCAATGTTCACCGCAGCGCCAGCACGCTTGACCAGCGCCAGCGCGCGGATCAGTTCCACCGGCATGCGCTCGTCCGAAATGCGGAAGTTCTGCAGGCTGCGCTGGGTCTGCGCGCCCCACAAGCGGTCGGCTGGAACTTCGATCTCGCCGAAACTGTCTCGCTCGATTCGGTTGCTCATCCTAGTCACCCCTAGTCCCGCGCCCCTCGCCCCTGTATCACCACGGGATGGGTTTCTTGTCGCGGAAGAAACCACCGGTAGGACCGTCGCGCGGCAGCATCGCCAGCCAGACCGCGGTTTCCGCACCCTGCTCCACACTGCGCGAGGCTTGCGGCCCGCCCATGTCCGTGCGAACCCACCCCGGACACATCGAGTTCACGAGGATATTGTCCCCCTCTACCGCAGTCGCGACCATGCGGGTAAGCGCGTTAACTGCTGTTTTCGATACGCGGTATGCTGGCGTGCCATCGCCCATGTCATGGAGCTGGCCAAGGCCGCTGGAAAGGTTCACTACCCGCCCATAGTGGTTTTTCTGCATCAGCGGCACCAACGCCTGGCAGATGCGCAGGGCGCCGTAAAAATTTGTTTCCAGTGTGGTACGGAAGGTTTCTTCCTTTTCCTTGAGCACGCTGCCAGAGCGGCTGCCGATCAAGACGCCGGCATTGTTCACCAATACGTCCACCCGGCCGTACTCGCTCTCGATGTGCCGGGCGATGGCAGCAATGCTGGACTGAACGGTGACGTCGAGCGGGTGGTGCAGGACATCGAGTCCCTCCTTCTCCAGTTTCTTCCGCGCCTGCTCGCCCTTCTTCGCGTCGCGGCTGGTCAGCAATACCCGCAACCCCTTGCGCGCCAGTTGACGGCAGATCTCATACCCTATTCCCTTGTTGGCGCCGGTCACTACCGCGAGCTGTCTGTCCGTTGTTGCCATTCTTGCTCCCGAGAACCAAAAAGAAAGGTAATTTCAGGCGCCGAGGCCGGCAAGCGGATGCTCGTGCGTCTGCCAAGGACTCCTGAAGAATCCCTCGAGCCATTCCGGCGTAACGTCCGCCAGCGTCGCCAGCCGCCAGCGAGGGCGTCTGTCCTTGTCGATCAGCAACGCGCGGATGCCCTCGGCGAGATCCGGACGCGTGGCGCAGGTCAGCGACGCCACCAACTCGACACGAAACACTTCAGCCAGCGAAGAATGCAGCATGCGCCGCTGCAGGGCATGCGACAACGCAGCCGAGCCGGGCGATCCCGCTGCAAGAGTCGCAGCGGCCTTTGCCAGCCATGCATCCTGCGTTTTCAACCCGGTGATTGCCGCCACGATTTCCGGCAATGTTGCATATCCGCACAATTCGCTGATCACATCGATGTGTTCGCGCAACGGACCAGGCACTGGACGCGCCATCGCGACGCTGCGCAAGACGTCGGTGAGCAGACGATAACCGTTCGCAGCGTTGGCGGTCCACGGTTGCCGCATCAGGCTTTCCATGACCCGGGCTTTGTCTGCGTGCGCGATCTGGTAGTCCGCAAACCCCGCGAACACCGTATCGGCGCCGTTCAACTGGGCACCGGTGAGCGCGAGGAAAAGACCACTGCGCACCGGTGCGCGATTGAGAAGCCAGGTACCGCCGACATCGGGGTACAAGCCGATGGTGATCTCCGGCATGGCCACGCGCGAGGACTCGGTCACCACGCGATGGCTGGCACCGGACATCAGCCCAAGGCCGCCTCCCATCACGATCCCGTGTCCCCAGCACAGCACCGGCTTCGGATAGGTGTGAATCAAGTAGTCGAGCCGGTACTCCCGGGAGAAGAAGTCGAGTGCATACGCGTTCCCGCGAATATCGTCGCGCCGAGCCGAGCCGTGATGCTGAAGCATGGTCCTGTAAAGGTTGTGAAGGTCGGCTCCAGCGCAGAACGCTTTTTCGCCGGTCCCTTCCAGAACCACGAATGCGATATCAGCATCGGTCGCCCATACCGACATGCGCTCGAACAGCAGGTCGATCATTTCCAGAGACAGGGAATTCAGCGTTTTTTCGACGTTGAGGCGGGCGACGCCCGCGCGTGCGCCGTTGTTCGCCCGCCTTTCCTCGAATAGCACAGGCTGCGAGTTGGTTTCGGTCATCGTGATGAGGTTTTTCTTTTCAAATCGGTCACTACCTACGGCCGTAGTGATGCAGCATCGACTGAGGCCAGCGCCGCCATGTTCACCAGCCGCCGCACGGTAGCGGTAGGCGTAAGGATGTGCACCGGTTTAGCCGCGCCCAGCAACATCGGTCCGACCGTTATGCCCTCGCCGGCGGTAATCTTGAGCAGGTTGAAAGAAATATTCGCGGCGTCGAGCGTCGGCATGATAAGCAGGTTCGCCTCACCCTTGAGCCGCGAATTCGGGAAAATCCTCATGCGGATTTCCTCATTCAGCGCCGCATCGCCGTGCATTTCTCCTTCGACCTCCAGATGCGGACCTTTCTGTTCGAGAATCTCGCGCACCGCGCTCATCTTCTGCGCCGACGGACTGCGCGAACTGCCGAAATTTGAATGCGACAACAGCGCGATCCTTGGGACGATGCCGAATCGCTGGACTTCGTCGGCGGCGAGCATGGTGATCTCCGCCAGTTGCGCCGCAGTCGGGTCCGGGTTCACGTAGGTATCGCAGATGAACAGCGTGCGTTTCGGCAGGATCAGCATGTTCATCGCGGCGAACTGGTTCACGCCCTTGCGCAGCCCGATCACATTGGACACATATGCCAGGTGCAGCGCATGCTCGGCGATGGTGCCGCACAACATCGCATCAGCGTCGCCTCGGCGCACCATGAGCGCGCCAATCAACGTAGTGCGGCGCATGACTTCGCGTTTGGCGTATTCCACCGATACGCCTTTGCGTTGGACCAAAGCGTGGTACTCCTGCCAATAGTCGCGAAAGCGCGGATCGGAGTTCGGGTTAACCATCTCGAAGTCCCGTCCGGGACGGATGCGAAGGCCGAACTTCTCGATCCGCGGATTCAGCACCTCCGGACGGCCTACCAGGATCGGCTTGGCCACGCCCTCATCCACCACCACTTGAACGGCGCGCAGCACTCGCTCATCCTCGCCCTCGCAGAAAACCACGCGGCTCGGATTCTTCTTCGCGACGGCGAATACCGGCCTCATGATCAGGCCGGAGTGGTAAACAAATTGGGAAAGTTGCTGCTGGTAGGCGCCCAGATCCACGATCGGACGCGTGCCGACGCCGCTTTCCATCGCCGCCTTCGCCACCGCCGGCGCGATCTTGACGATCAGCCGCGGATCGAAGGGCTTGGGAATCAGATACTCCGGGCCGAATGAAAGGTTCTGTTCGCCGTAGGCAATCGCCACGATGTCGGATTGTTCTGCCTGCGCCAGTTCGGCAATTGCGCGCACCGCCGCGAGCTTCATTTCCTCGTTGATGGTGGTTGCACCCACGTCGAGCGCGCCGCGGAAGATGAACGGAAAGCACAATACGTTGTTCACCTGGTTCGGGTAATCCGAACGCCCGGTTGCAATTACAGCATCCGGCCGCACCGCCTTCACCTCGTCCGGCAGGATCTCGGGCTCCGGATTGGCAAGCGCGAGGATCAACGGCTTCTGCGCCATTTTCTTTACCATCTCCGGTTTCAGCACCTTGGCCGCCGACAAGCCGAGAAAGATGTCCGCATCCGCGATGATGTCGGCAAGCGTGCGCGCCCTGGTATCTTTGGCGTAACGGATCTTGTTGTCGTCCATCTCCTCCTTGCGGCCGGTGTACACCACACCCTTGATGTCGGCAACCCAGATGTTCTTCATCGGCAGCCCAAGGCCCACCAGCAGGTCCAGGCAGGCCAGCGCCGCCGCTCCGGCCCCCGAGCACACCAGTTTCACTTTGCCGATGTCTTTGCCGACTACTTTCAGGCCGTTCAACACCGCTGCGCCGACGATGATGGCGGTGCCGTGCTGATCGTCGTGAAATACGGGAATCTTCATCCGCCCGCGGAGCTGTTTCTCGATGTAGAAACACTCGGGTGCCTTGATGTCCTCAAGATTGATTCCGCCAAATGTCGGTTCAAGACTGGCGATGATTTCGACAAGCTTGTCCGGATCGCGCTCATTGATTTCGATGTCGAAAACATCGATGCCCGCGAACTTCTTGAACAGCACACCTTTGCCTTCCATCACCGGCTTGGCTGCGAGCGGTCCGATGGCGCCCAGTCCGAGCACTGCAGTGCCGTTGGTGATCACTCCGATCAGATTCCCGCGCGCGGTGTAACTGCGCGCAGTGCCCGGATCGCTGACGATCTCTTCGCAGGCCGCGGCAACGCCGGGCGAATAGGCAAGCGCGAGGTCGCGCTGGTTTATGAGGCCTTTGGTGGGAACAACAGAAATCTTGCCAGGGGTGGGTAAGCGGTGGTAGTCGAGCGCGCTTTTGCGCAATTGCTCGTCCATGGACACTCCGTAGTCAACAGGTTGCCGCGATTATACGGGAGCAATTCTGCAACTACCTTGGCTGGGGCAGCGCGTTTGTGAGAGTGCGCGGTTTTTGCTATGGTTCGGTGCGACCGGCGCATTGTGCGAACCCGGTTAGCGCGTCGCCTGATTCCACGCAACGAGGTCTTATGCATCGTCCCATCGTTCCCACTCTCTCCCGCCTGTTGCTGATTGTCGCAACCCTGGCAACGGGGAATGTACTGGCACAGACCTCGGGCGTCACGCCGCCGATCTGGGAAGTGCGCGCCGGGGGCAACGTCGTCTATCTTGTGGGCTCGATCCACCTGGGACGCAGCGATATGTATCCCGTCGGTCCAGTGGCCGAAAAAGCCTATCAGGCTTCGAAGATCGTCGCGCTCGAAGCCGACCCTACCAACCAGCAGGCGATCGTGGCCGCGATTGCGGATACGTTCTACCAGCCACCGGAATCGCTGCAGAAGAACCTGCCTGGTCCGCTGCTGACAAGACTTGCCCGCGTATTGGAGCGCCTGGGGATTCCGCTGGAACAGGCTCAGATGATGAAACCGTTCATGGTCGCAATGACGCTTGCATCGATCGAGTACGCCAAGGCAGGTTTCGATCCGTCACTCGGGGTAGACATGTATTACGCGCGGCGGGCCAAGGACGATGGCAAGCCGGTGGTGGAACTCGAATCGTTCGGCGGCCAGATTGCCCTGATGAACAGCATGTCGGACGGTCTGCAGGAAAGTCTGTTGCAGGTAACGCTGGAATCGATAGAAAACGGGGAGATCCCGTCCCTGGTCGATGCGATGATCGACGCCTGGAAGTCCGGGGACGCGGAAAAACTGCAGAACGCGGTATCTGCGGAGGAGCGAAAATTACCGGCTGCGCTTGCGCAGGAGTTTCACCGGAAATTCATGAGGGATCGCAATTTGGCGATGGCGAGGAAGATCGAGTCGATGCTGGAAGGATCCGATGCGCATTTCGTCGCCATCGGCGCAGCGCATTTGCTGGGACGGGACAGCATTCTGCAGATACTATCGGAGAAAGGTTACCGGGTACGCCCGCTCTGACAAAGCAATCGCCGAGTATGTGCCTCGCGGCTTGGAGCGGAGTGCATGTATTGTTATGGTTCGATAGAAGACCACCAGGACCGATTGCATGGACTATGCTGCGCCAGGGATCCGCACCGAACTTTATCCCGATATAGAGCCAAATCAATCCGGCTATCTCAGGCTCGACCAGCGCCACGAGATGTATTGGGAAATATCGGGAAACGACGACGGCGTGCCGGTGGTGTTCCTGCACGGCGGACCTGGCGCGGGAGCGAGTGCGATGCACCGCCGCTTCTTCGATCCGGCCCACTATCGGATTGTGATCTTCGACCAACGCGGTGCCGGCCGCTCGCGTCCACACGGCGAACTCGCCGGCAACACCACCCCGAATCTGATCGCCGACATGGAGAAGGCGCGGGGGCATCTCGGCATCGACAAGTGGATCGTATTCGGCGGTTCGTGGGGCAGTACGCTTGCACTCGCCTACGCCGAAGCGCACCCACGACGCTGCATGGCGCTGGTGCTGCGCGGCATCTTTCTGTGCCGCAAGCTTGAGATCGACTGGTTTCTCTACGGCATGCGTTTCGTCTATCCGGAGGCGTGGCGCAAGTTCTCCGAGTTCATTCCCGAGGCGGAACGCAAGGACCTGCTCGCGGCATACTCCAAGAGGTTAAACGACCCGGATCCGCAAGTGCACATGCCGGCCGCGCATCACTGGAGCATCTACGAAGGCTCCTGTTCGACTCTGCTGCCCAGTCCGTCAACGGTCGCGCATTTTGCCGAAGACATCGTTGCACTGGGACTCGCCCGCATCGAGGCGCACTACTTTTCCAACAAGATCTTTCTGCCGGAGAACTCGCTGCTGGAGAACGCAAGCAGATTGCGCTCCATTCCTGGAATAATCGTGCAAGGACGCTACGACATGGTGTGTCCGATCGTGTCTGCCGACGACCTTCACCACGTCTGGCCGGAAGCGCAGTACGTCGTCGTACCCGACGCCGGGCACTCGGTCTGGGAACCGGGCATCAGCGCGAGACTGGTGGCGGCGATGGAAAGGCTCAAGAGCAGAGGCGAGGTTTGAGGGGCGAGGGCAAAGGGTTTTCGTCCCGTCCCGCTGTTCACGGCTGCCACGGCATTTGCAGCATTCACGGGAGTTCACATGAACGAGCACGTTGAAACGCTGGCGCAGATAAAGAGCACGATCATCGACCTTGGCATCAAGTTCGGCCCAAAGGTCGTGGTCGCGATCGTGATCATGGTCGCGGGATATTTTGCGGGACGCTGGGTGGGCAGGATGATGCATCGCGGCCTGCTCAAAATAGAACTCGAACCGCCGGTCCGCGACCTGCTGGTGCGGGTCGTGCGCATTTTCGTGCTGGGTCTGTTCGTGATCATGGCCTTGCAGAACCTTGGGGTGGAACTGTTGCCGTTGATTGCGGGGGTCGGTCTTGCGGGTGCCGGCGTCGCGTTGGCAATGCAGGGCGTACTCGGCAATCTCGTTGCCGGCCTGACGATCATCTTTACGCGGCCTTTCCGGGTCGGCGAATATATTTCCATGCTAGGGGTCGAGGGCCGCGTGGAAGCAATCAGCCTTTTCAACACTGTGCTGAGCCATCCCGACCTGTCGCGGGTGGTGATTCCGAATCGCAAGATAGTGGGTGAAATCCTGCACAATTACGGCAAGATCCGTCAGCTCAGCATCATCGTCGGCGTCGCCTATGACACGGACTTAAACAAGGCGCTGGCTACGATCAATGAAATCCTGCAAGCAAATCCACGGGTGTTAAAGGACCCGCCGCCGGTAATCGCTGTCGGTGTCCTCGCCGACTCTTCCGTCAACATTGCCGTGAGTCCCTGGCTGGGTGTCGCCGACTACGGCCCTGCAGCGGGCGAGATCAACAAGGCCATCATCGAGACGTTCCGCGCCCGCGGCGTTACCATCCCCTTCCCGCAGCGCGAAGTGCGGCTACTCGCGTAACAGGGGCGAATCCTCTCGCGCTCACTCTTCCGTCTTAAAAAAGAAGCCAGGCAGAGCCGGGCCTCACTGTTTCGGTCTGTCTCTCAGGCGCTGATCCGTACCAGGCGCCGGGTGTTTTCGAATGAGCGGGCACCGTTCGCCCACTCGACGTAAGCATCCTCACCCGCTATGGACTCGACCACGCCATCGGTACGTTCGAGCAAACCGAACGCACCCAGAAGGTTCACCTTCGAGTGCACCGAAATTTGCGGACGACGTGTATTGAACAGGCGTCGGAAGGTTGAAATCATGTCGCCCCCCGCTTAGAGATAGAGCACCGGATTGCTGGCCTTGGCATCCAGGCGGCGTAACCGGTACTCCAGATCCTCGGTAGACTCAGCCCCGGAAAGCATTGCCTCACGTCTGAGAATTTGACGTTGATTCAAAAACCTATCGAATGTCTGCAAGAAATGGCTCAGGATATTCACGCTAACCTCCATCAATGATATTGCACTGCGTCATTATCATTCATAGAGGGAGATATATGTGCACCCCGAAAGGAATTGCTGCTATGCAGAAATAGCATGAATCGGACAGGGCCGGAGCGGTCTCCGTTAACGGGACGGCTTCGCGGGTGTAAGGTAGCTCTCGGGGCATGCGGCTTTCGCAATTTCCCAGTTTTTCTTGTCTGGCCCTTCAGTCTTTCGGTTTTTTCGGCGGCTTCTCTGTTCTCGCAGCCGCAGATTCCTGGATCGATTGCAAAGCCGATTTCTGCATCTCCAGGGTCTTCATGGTCATCTGTACGAAAGTCAGGTTCATCTTCAGCCAGTTCTCAACCGACTGCAGTTCCGCGATCTTTTTCTCCACTTCCTCGACACTCATGGTCGGTTGGAACATGCCGGGAATGGGGAATGAGAGCGGATTCCACATCTTCTGGAAGAATTCGAACAATTCCTTCGGTGAATCTTCAGCCATGGTTTTTCTCCGCGCGGCGACGAGTGACAAGTGAGGGGTGAGGAGTCGAGGGCAAACGTCCTCGACATCACCATTCTGTCGTTGTCAATTTGTGATTCGGGGTTTACAGCGGACTGCGACTTCTTCAGGCGAAGATAGTGGCGATATTAGTCACGCCTCACTCGTCACTCATCAAAGTCCTTACATCGTCGGCCCGAGCACCCAGGGTGCGAATTCGTCTTCGCCGTAACCCATCGCCTCGCTCTTGCTCGGCTCGCCGGAAGCGGTCCTGAGGATCATCTGGAAGAACTGTTCGCCGACTTCCTGGATGCTTGCCTTGCCGTCCACGATCACGCCGCAGTTGATGTCCATGTCCTCTTCCTGCTTGTTGAACATCGCGCTGTTGGTGGCAAGCTTCAGTGAAGGCGACGGCTTGCAGCCGTAGGCCGAGCCGCGGCCCGTGGTGAAACAGATCATGTTGGCGCCGCCGGCCACTTGGCCGGTCGCCGACACCGGGTCGTAACCCGGCGTGTCCATGAACACGAAACCCTTGGCCGCAACGCGTTCGGCGTACTCGTACACGTCCATCAGTGCCTGCGTGCCGCCCTTGGCAACCGCACCCAGCGATTTCTCGAGGATGGTCGTAAGGCCGCCGGCCTTGTTGCCCGGGGAAGGATTGTTGTTCATTTCGCCGCCCAGTTTGGTGGTGTAGTCTTCCCACCACTTGATGCGCTTCACCAGCTTCTCGCCGACTTCACGCGAGCGTGCGCGGCGCGTCAGCAGGTGTTCTGCGCCGTAGATCTCGGGCGTTTCGGAAAGGATCGCGCTGCCGCCGTTGCGAACTAGAATATCCACCGCAGCACCGAGTGCGGGATTCGCGGAAATTCCGGAATAGCCGTCCGAACCGCCACACTGCAATCCGAGAGTCAAATGGCTCGCAGGAACGGTCTCGCGCCGCACGTCGTTGGCGTCGGGCAGCAGTTCCTTTATGCGGGCGATACCGTCGGCGACCGTCTTCTTCGTGCCGCCGGTTTCCTGGATGGTGAAGGCCTGCAGCTGCTTCGAGCGCTTCAGGCCCTGGGAAGCCAGCAGGTTGTTGATCTGGTTGGCTTCGCAACCCAAGCCGATCATCAGAGAGGAATGGAAGTTCGGGTGAACGGCATAGCCAGCCAGCACCCGCCGCAGCAGTTCCACCGGTTCGCCTTCGGAACCCATGCCGCAGCCGGTCTTATGATGGATCGGCACCACGCCGTCCACGTTCGGATATTGCGACATGAAATCTTCGTCGAAAAACTTGGCGATAGTACGGCAAACGTGCGCCGAGCAGTTCACGCTTGAAATGATGCCGAGATAGTTGCGGGTCGCGACACGCCCGTCTTCGCGGACGATGCCTTGGAAAGTCGCCGGTTTGGCTACGTAGTCGACCGGCTTGTAGTCTGCACAGAAGGCGTAGTCGCGCTGGAAGTCGCCCATCGCCAGGTTGTGCACGTGGACATGATCTCCAGCCTTGATCGGCTTGATAGCAAAACCGATGATCTGGTTGTAGCGGCGCACCGGCGAGCCTTCGCTGATGTCATGGGTAGCGACCTTATGGCCAGCCGGAACGGTCACCGCAACGCGGATTTTTTCCTTGATGATCTCGGTGCCGGCGGGCAATTCCACCCGCGCGATCACCACGTCGTCCGCGGCATTGAGACGAATGGTCAAATCGGCTGCTTGCAACATGTTGGCATCTCCCTTCGGTGTACACCGGCGCGCAGCAAAATCATGACGGCCGCGCCGACGCGATCAGACCCTCATTCTAGTCCGACGCGGCCCTTTATTGGAGCCAATAGGCCGGTTTTGTCTAGTGCGACTCACGCAGGAGTGGTGTGCCGCTGCCACCCAGCAGGAAATCGAGGTCTACGCCTTCGTCCGCCTGATTGACGTGGTCGATGTAGAGCTTCACGTAGCCCCGGCCAGCCATGGGTTTGGGCGCTTTCCATTTCGTGCGTCGCCTCTGCAGTTCGGATTCCGACACGTCGAGGTGCAATTTTCGCTTTGGCACGTCGATCTCGATCATGTCGCCGTCTTGCACCAGCGCCAGCGTTCCGCCGGCCGCGGCTTCCGGGGCGCTGTGCAGAACTACCGTGCCGTAAGCCGTACCGCTCATGCGCGCATCTGAGATACGCACCATGTCGGTGACACCCTTTTTCAGGACCTTGGCCGGCAGCGCGAAATTGCCGACCTCGGGGAAGCCCGGGTAACCCTTCGGCCCGCAATTCTTCAGCACCAGCACGCAGGTTTCGTCCACTTTCAATTTGGGGTCGTCGATGCGTTTCTTATAGTCCTCGATGTTTTCGAACACTACGGCGCGGCCGCGATGCTTCATCAACTTTGGCGTGGCGGCAGAAGGCTTGATCACCGCGCCCCTGGGCACGAGATTGCCTCGCAGCACCGCTATGCCGCCCTGCTTCTTGAAGGGCTTGTCAACCGGGAAGATCACTTTCGGATTCCAGTTCGTGGCGTCCTTGACGTTATCCCAGATGCTCTGGCCGTTCACGGTGGAAGCTTTCTTATGCAGTAAGCCGGCCCTGCCAAGCTCCCGGATCACTACCGGCAGGCCACCTGCGTAATAGAAGTCTTCCATGAGATATTCGCCAGAGGGCATCAGGTTCACGAGGCAGGGCAGATCGCGGCCGAGACTATCCCAGTCATCCAGAGTGAGCTTTATCCCGATTCGACCGGCCAACGCCAGCAGGTGCACTACCGCGTTTGTCGAGCCACCGATAGCACCGTTAACGCGGATCGCGTTTTCGAAAGCCTGCCTGGTCAGGATCTTCGACATGCGCAGGTCTTCCTTCACCATCTGCACGATCCGCTGCCCCGCCATGTGCGCAAGCACGTAGCGGCGCGAATCCACAGCAGGAATCGCAGCATTGGTCGGCAGCGCCATACCGAGAGCTTCGGCCATCGATGCCATGGTCGAAGCGGTGCCCATGGTCATGCAATGGCCAGCCGAACGCGACATGGCCTGCTCGGCATCCAGCAAGTCTTCGTCGGTCATCTCGCCGCGCTTGAGCATTTCCTTGAATTTCCAAACGTGCGTCCCGGAACCGACCATCTCGTCGCGCCAGCGTCCATTGAGCATCGGCCCGCCCGACACCACCATGGTCGGAATATCGCAAGATGCCGCGCCCATCATCAATGCCGGTGTAGTCTTGTCGCAGCCGGTCAACAACACCACACCGTCGAGCGGGTTGGCCCGGATGGATTCTTCCACGTCCATCGACGCAAGGTTGCGGAACAACATCGCTGTCGGGCGCATGACCGGCTCGCCCAGCGACATGACCGGGAATTCGAGTGGGAAGCCTCCCGCCTCGTAGACGCCGCGCTTGACGCGCTCCGCAATCACTCGGAAATGTGCGTTGCAGGGCGTGAGTTCGGACCAGGTATTGCAGATACCGATCACCGGACGGTTTTCGAACAAGTGTCGCGGCAAACCCTGGTTCTTCATCCATGAACGGTGCACCATGCTGTCGATGCCCGGTCCCCCGAACCACTCGTAACTACGCAGTTTTCTTCTTGCAGCCATTTTTTGTATCCCCTTTAAGAAGGCGGCTATTCTTTTACCGCGCCGGTCATGCCGGCGACGTAATACTCGACAAAGAACGAATACATCACAGCCACCGGGAGCGAACCCACCAGCGCGCCCGCCATAAGCGAGCCCCAGTGATACACGTCGCCCTCGACCAGTTCGGTGATCACGCCCACCGGGACCGTTTTGTTCTCGGACGCCGAAATGAAAGTGAGGGCGTAGATGAACTCGTTCCAGGATAGCGTGAATGCAAAGATACCCGCGGAAATCAGTCCCGGCACCGCCAGCGGCAGAACGATCTTGACAAGGATCTGCCAGCGCGTCGCGCCGTCAATCAACGCGCACTCCTCCAGTTCGAACGGTATCGAGCGGAAGTAACCCATCAGAAGCCAGGTGCAGAACGGGATCAGGAACGTGGGATAAGTCAGGATCAACGCCCAGCGCGTGTCGAAAATCCCGAGCTGGAACACCATGGTGGCCAGCGGGATGAAAAGTATGGAAGGCGGGATCAGATAGGCGAGAAAAATCGCCAGCCCGGTCTGCCGGGAGCCCTTGAAACGCAGCCGCTCGATCGCGTAGGCGGCGAACACGCTGGCGACCAGCGAAACGAAAGTGGACACCACGGACACCAGCACCGTGTTCCACATCCATTCCGGATAGGAGGTGTCGAAGAAAAGCTTCCTGAAGTGCTCGAGTGTCGGATTGATGACCCAGAAAGGATTGCCGGCGCTGGACAGCAGTTCCGCGTTGGGCTTGAACGACGTGATCACCATCCAGTAGAACGGAAACAGGAGCACGAACAGGAACACGAGCAATGGGATGTAGACCGTAACCCAGCGCCGCGGCAACGATTCCAGGTATTGCATGCCTTCGCGCGGTTCAGCGCTCGCCATATGCGCTCGTTGAGCCAGGCACGAGGGGAGAGGGAAGAGGGGAGAGGGTGGCCAAAAGCTTTTTGTAAAGGGCTGGTATCCCCTCGCCCCTCTTCCCCCGCCCCTCTCCCCTCCTTTTCATTTATCGCTTCCCCCCTGCTGCCACCTTCTCCTCTGCAACCCGAAGTAAGAGAACAGGATCGCAGCGAGCAGGAACGGGATCATCGCGGTTGCAATCGCCGCACCTTCACCCAATGCCCCTCCGGGAATGGCGCGCTGAAATGACAATGTGGCCATCAAATGGGTTGCATTGATCGGTCCTCCCCGAGTCAGGACCCAGATCAACTGAAAATCGGTGAAGGTGAACAATACCGAGAAGGTCATGACCACCGCGATGATCGGTGAGAGCATGGGCAGGGTGACGTGCCAGAACTGCTGCCAAGGGGTCGCCCCGTCGATGCTCGCCGCTTCGTACATCGACGGCGGTATGGTCTGCAGTCCGGCGAGCAGGCAGATCGCCACGAAAGGCACGCCACGCCAGATGTTGGCGATGATCGTGGACATGCGCGCCAGGTTCGGCTCGCCGAGAAAATTGATGTACTGGCTGATAATCCCGAGCCTCATCAGCACCCAGCTCACGATGGAGAACTGGGCGTCGTAGATCCACCAGAACGCGATCGCGGAAAGCACAGTGGGCACGATGAACGGCAGCAACACGATGGCGCGGACAAAAGACTTGAAAGGAATGTGCTTGTTGAGCAGCAAGGCCAGCCACAGTCCAAGAACGAATTTGATGACGCTCGCCACCACGGTGTACACAAAGGTATTGAACACCGACAGCGTGAACACGCTGTCGGTCAGGAGAAACTCGTAGTTCTCGATGCCGATCCAGCCGCCGGCACGGCCGACTTTGGTGTCGGTAAAACCAAGCCACACACCCAGCCCCAACGGATAGGTCAGAAACACCAGCAGCAGTGCCGCGGCAGGCAGCATGAACAACAATCCCAGCACATTGCGATTGTCAAAAAATCGCGATAGCGCGCCCATAGAATCGGTGACCAGTGACTAGTGACTAGTAACGAGTGATGAAAGGCATTTCGGAAATTTCACTTGTGGTCCCTGCCACTCCGCGTCAGCGGTAGTATCGCTTCGCCCGTTTCTCCGCCCTGGAAAGCGCATCCTTGACGGTTTCCGCTCCAGAGGCGGCCTCGGCGACCATGTTGACCACGATGAAATCGGCGATGCAGCCGGCCGACGCGGTGCCGAGCGTGCCGGCGTAGCCGTTAGGCAACATGCTCTTGCAGGAATACATGAACGGCGTGTGTTTCGGGTCCTCGGTCCACACAGGGTTGCGTTCGTAGAACGTCAGTGGCTGGGTAACGAACCCGATCGCTGCTTTCTGCCACGATTCGTACTGTTCCTTCTCCATCATGAAGCGAAGGTATTCCTTGGCCGCGTTCGGATACTTGGTGTACTTGAAGATTACGCAGGTGAAAAATAGCGCCGATGCGGTGGGATGTCCGACCGGACCGATCGGAAAGCTTGCGTGATCGATGTCCTTCGCCAACTCCCGCATTTTCGCGTCCTGAGAGGTTTTCGCTGCGTAGTAGATCGAGATGCCGTTGTTGGTGAGGCTTATATCCCCGGCGAGGAAAGCCTTGTTGTTGTTTGGATCGAGCCAGGACAGCGTTCCGGAAATGAAGGTCGGATACAGTTCCCTGGCGTACTCCAACGCGGCCGCAGTTTCCTTCGAATTGATCGCGAGCCGGTTCTGTTCATCCACCATCTTTCCGCCGAACGCCCAGATCAGCCAGTGGCACCAGCCGTTGGCGTCCCCGGTGGCGTTGCCGAGCGCGAAACCGGGCGGGGTGCCGTTCTTCTTGAGCGCCTTGCAGAGTTTCAGAAACCCGTCGGTGTCTTTGGGAAATACCTTGAACCCGGCGGCTTTCAAATGGCTGGTGCGGTAGTTCATGCAGTTGCCGCCGGCACCGAGCGGCAATGCGATCCAGCGCCCGCCGTTCTTGCCGTAGGCAAGCGCACTCGGGTACCAAGGGCCATACTTCTTTCCCAGGTACTCGCACAGATCGCCGATCTCGAGCAGTTTGTCTGGATACTGGTGCGAGTCGTCGTTGGTCGAGAGAATGATGTCCGGTCCGCTGCCCACGTTCGCGGCGACCGCGGCCTTTGGACGCACGTCCTCCCAGTTTTCGTTGTCCACCGTCACCTCCACGCCGGTCTTTGCGGTGAATGCCCTGGTATTGGCCATCCACTGATCTTCGTCCCCCTGGACGAAGCGCTTCCAGCGCAGTACCCGGAGTTTCGCGCCCGCCTCGGGTTTGAAGGAAAGCTCCTGGGCGTAAGAGTCGCGCGCAAGCATCGGCGCGCCGAGCGCGGCGCCCGCGAGAGCGGAAGCCTGAAGAAAACGACGCCTTGTGATTCGATTCATGTCGTGACTCCGGATCCGGATCAGGCGATGCGCGCGCCGGATTCCGGATCGAAAAGATAGGTCTTGCCTTCGAAGGGTTTGAGGCTGATGGTGTCGCCGGGACGGAAAGTATGGCGCTCGCGGGAAATCGCTGACAGATTGTGGCCCGCCAGCTTGCAGAAAACCTGGGTGTCCGCACCGGTCGGCTCGACCACGATTACCTGCACCTGCACGCATGATTCACCGATGTTGAAATGCTCCGGGCGCACGCCGAGTACGACCTCGCGGTCGCGCGGCCCCCCGTTTTCCGGCACCGGGATGACGCAACCTGCCGCCACCTGCACCCCGCGGCCCGTCGGGCCGGCGACGATCCTGCCGGGCAGAAAATTCATCGCCGGCGAACCGATGAACCCGGCGACGAAAAGATTGGCCGGCTCGTCGTATAGATCCAGTGGTGTGCCAATCTGTTCGACGCGGCCCCCGTTCATCACCACGATGGTGTCGGCCATCGTCATGGCTTCGATCTGATCGTGAGTGACATAAATCGAGGTGGTCTTCAAGCGTTGGTGCAGCTCCTTGATCTCGGTGCGCATCTGTACGCGCAATTTGGCGTCCAGGTTCGACAGCGGTTCGTCGAATAGAAAAACCTGCGGGTCCCGTACGATAGCGCGCCCCATGGCTACGCGCTGGCGCTGCCCCCCCGAGAGCTGGCGCGGGTAACGGTCGAGGTAGTCCGTCAGCCCGAGGATCTGTGCAGCCTTGTCCACACGCTGGCGCATCTCCTCCGTACTTCTGCCGGCCAGTTTCATGGAGAAGGCCATGTTGTCGAAGACCTTCATGTGCGGATACAGCGCGTAGTTCTGAAACACCATGGCAATGTCGCGCTGTTTAGGCGGCACATTGTTGACGACGCGATCACCGATCATGATCTCGCCTTCGGATATCTCCTCGAGACCGGCGATCATGCGCAACAGCGTGGATTTGCCGCAGCCGCTCGGACCAACCAGCACGACGAACTCGCCGTCGGCGATGGATATGTCCACGCCGTGAACGACCTGCGTACTACCGAAGGATTTGCGGACGTGCTTGAGCTCGACCGACGCCATTTACGCCAACATGGAACTGCGTTCACTTGATTGTCCGGACGCTGGGATCGCGCCGACAGGAAGGGCGGTGCCGCGGTTCATCCCCTCTCCTCTTAACATAATTTTGTCCGGTGGAGTCTAAAGTAATCCGCAGCGCAGCAGCAAGGACAGATCAGGCGCCTTCGTGCCTGTGGCATACTGACGCCTCTAGATCGTTCTGAAGAAATCAAGGGGGGATTCAGTGGTTGGACGACTCAGCGGCAAGGTGGCTTTCGTCACCGCCGCGGCGCAGGGCATCGGCCGTGCCACCGCACTCGCCTTCGCGCGTGAAGGTGCGAAAGTCTGGGCCACCGACGTCAACGAGGCGAAACTGGCGGAACTCAAGGGCAAGCCCGGCATCGAAGTGCGCAAACTCGATGTCCTCAATGACGCCGATATCGAAAAACTCGCAACAGAGGTCGGCGCACCCGATGTCATCTTCAACTGCGCCGGCTACGTGCACCATGGCACCATCCTGCAATGTTCGGACAAGGACTGGGACTTCGCCTTCAGTCTGAACGTGCGCAGCCACTATGTCGTCATCCGCACTTTTCTGCCGAAGATGCTCGAAAAGGGCGGCGGTTCGATCATCAACGTCGCCTCCGTAGCCGGCAGCATCAAGGGCATCCCGAACCGGTTTGTCTACGGCGCATCGAAGGCGGCGGTGATCGGGCTCACCAAGTCGGTGGCGATCGACTACGTGAAGCAGGGAATCCGCTGCAATGCGCTTTGTCCGGGCACGGTGGATACGCCATCTCTAGCCGATCGAATAAACGCCTTCGAGGATCCGGTGCAAGCGCGCAAGGACTTTATCGCGCGCCAGCCGATGGGCAGGCTGGCAAAAGCAGAGGAACTTGCCGAACTGTCGGTGTTCCTCGCATCCGACGATTCCGTTTTCATGACCGGACAAACCGTGATCATGGACGGTGGCATCACTATTTGAGGGACGAGGGAAAAGCAACCTGGCCCCTTACCCTTCACGCCTTTGAAACTGAATTTCATCGCAGGAGACAAAAATGAAGCTGGTACGTTACGGGGAAGCGGGAAAAGAGAAGCCAGGAATTCTGGACGCACAAGCCACGATTCGCGATCTGTCCGGCGTGGTGAAGGACATCGACGCGGCCGCGATATCGCCAGAGGGCCTGAGCAAGCTGCGCGGCGCGAAATTGGACAGCCTGCCCAAGGTGAGCGGCAAGCCGCGCCTCGGACCGCCGATAGCAAACGTGCCCAAACTCATCTGCATCGGGCTGAACTATGCGGATCATGCCAAGGAAGCCAACCAGCCGATCCCGGCCGAGCCGGTGGTGTTCATGAAGGCGATCAGCGCGATCACGGGACCGAACGACGAGGTGAAGCTGCCGAAGGGTTCGAAGAAGGGCGACTGGGAAGTCGAACTAGCCTTCGTGATCGGCAAGAAGGCGCAGAACGTGACTGAAGACGATGCACTGAACTACGTGGCCGGCTACATGATCTGCAACGATGTGTCCGAACGCGAGTGGCAACTCGAGCACGGCAGCCAGTGGTCCAAGGGAAAGAGCTTCGATACATTCGCTCCGCTTGGCCCCTGGTTCGTAACCGCCGACGAGATCAAGGACCCGCAGAACCTTTCCATGTGGCTGGAAGTAAATGGCCAGCGCAAGCAATCCGGTAGCACCAGCACCATGATCTTCGGCGTGAAGAAGCTGGTTTCCTACCTGTCCTACATATGCACGCTTACGCCCGGTGACGTGGTGAGCACTGGCACACCACCGGGCGTCGGCATGGGCATCAAGCCGGCGCCACAGTTCTTGAAATCAGGCGACGAGATGCGACTGGGGGTCGACGGCCTGGGTGAACAAAAGCAGAAGGTGCGCGGGGGCTAGAAACACCGGAATGAGGACGCGCGCGGCAACAGGCATTCTGGTGAGCATGGCACTCGGCGTCGCGTTGTTTTCCCATGCCGCCGCGGCTGAGTTGTCGCTGAGCGCGGGCGTCGAATACCTCGACTGGGATGAGGACACAAACCCCTCCGTGACCGAGAAAGGGCCGCTGTTCGCTGGCGGCATCATTTTCGGTCAGAGTAAGACCGAAGGCCTGGTGTTCAGCTACCGTGGAAAGTTGTATTTCGGTAACGTCGACTACACTGGCGCCGGATTATTTACCGGCACCCCGATTTCAAGCACCAGTTATTACACCGGCTTCGTCAACGAAGGACAGGCGCGCTGGCGCAAACCGATCGAAGGCAACTACCACACAGATCTGGTATTCGGACTCGGCTGGGAGTTCTGGACCCGCGAACTGAGCTATTTCCAGAAGGAGGACTACGACATTGTTTACCTGCGTCTGGGCGGGGAGTTAGCCGTCAACAGCAACAAAGGCTGGGTAATCGGCGCAGGCATCAAATACCCGGTGTTCACCCGTGAGAACGCGCATTTGACCGATATCGGATTCGACAGCAACCCGACGCTCGAACCCGGGCAAGACCTTAGCGGCTACGCCCAGATAGGTTACTGGTTCCATGACAAGCTTGGCCTCATCGGTTACTTCGAGAGCTACAGGTTCAAGAAATCGAACGAGGAAATGGTCAACTCCATGTTCGGGCCGGGCGTGGTGTTCCAGCCGGAAAGCACCATGTCGATATTCGGCCTGAAGCTGGAGTACAGGATCAAGTAACAAACCATCTCGCGCTGCGTCTTTTCCGAAAACGGAGAACAACAAAATCTAAGGTGCACTCCGGTGCACCTTTTTGTCACCCGATTCGGGCTAAGATGACTCGACAGGATCCCAGAAGAACTCTCATGACTCGCCTCGCTGCATTTGTGGCAATCGGCGCTTTTGCGGCCGGTAACGCCATGGCGGTCGAGCAGTTACTCGGCCCGGATGAAGTTGGTATTTCTGCATCCGCCCAGATCACGTATTCGCTGGACGCCAGACCGAAACCGGAGCGGCTGGACTTCGACTTTCGTGCGGCGGATTCGCTCGCCTGGATCAACGACGATGGCAACTTTCAGGTAAGCGGCTGGATCAAGCACACCGGCCTGTTGTGCGCCACCTACCGAATGGGGGTCCGATTCGGCGTGGGGTCTCCGGGCTGCCTGAATGTGAAATGGATTACGGAACCGCGGTTCGTGACCACCGAAGTTCATTGCAACGACGCGCGAATCGAGCACACCGGCGGCGACACCGATCCAGCGCTCGGCAAAGAGCTCGCCAGGATTACCTGTGGAGAACGTGTTGTCCGCTGCACCGGCAACTGCAAGTAGTTCGTGCTCCATCGAGCCGACGCCCATATCGCATCGTTCCATGCCTCAAACAAGACCGCATTCTCACCGTCTCTGCACCGCGCCGATGATGGATTGGTCGGACCGGCATTGCCGGTTCTTTTTCCGCCAGCTGTCACCGCACGCGGTGGTTTATACCGAGATGGTGACCACTGGCGCGCTGATCCATGGCAATGTCGAACGGCACCTGCGCTTTCATCCCCTGGAGCATCCCGTGGCGTTGCAGCTCGGCGGCAGCGATCCCGCGGATCTCGCCCGCTGCGCGGCACTCGGGCGTGGGTACGGCTACGACGAGGTCAATCTGAACTGCGGCTGTCCTTCCGAACGCGTGCAGCACGGGGCGTTCGGCGCCTGCCTGATGGCAGAACCGGAACTGGTGGCCGATTGCGTGAAGGCGATGCAGGATGCCACGGCCGTTCCGATCACGGTGAAGCACCGCCTGGGTATCGATTCGATTCAAGACTACGACTTCGTGCGCCGCTTCGTCGAGGTTGTCGCGAACGCGGGCTGCAAAACTTTTTTGGTCCACTCCCGGAACGCCATCCTGAAGGGCCTGTCACCGAAAGACAACCGCGCGATCCCGCCCCTGAAATACGACTACGTCTATCGCCTCAAGCGGGAATTCCCCGAACTCGGAATCGTCATCAACGGCGGCGTGGAATCGCTGCAGGCGATTGCGCAGCACCTCCAGCGCGTGGACGGCGTCATGATCGGGCGCGCTGCTTATCACGATCCCTACGTCCTCGCCGCCACGGAGGCCTGGATATGCGGTAAGCCGCCGCCTGCACGTGCGCAGATCGCACAGGCGATGTTCGAATACGCCTGCGAAGAAGTTGCGCGCGGCACTTCGTTACGCGCTGTCACCCGTCACATGCTCGGCCTGTATCACGGTCAACCCAATGCCAGGCTGTGGCGGCGCATGCTCTCGGATGCCGACATGCTCGCCGCCAACCGCCCCGAACTGCTACTGCAGGCAATGCGCGCGACCGAGATCGCACCGGTGGACTTCGCCGCGGTGATAGCCGAGCCGCTTCCGACATGACCGCGATACGCTTCAACACCTACTACCGTTACGACGAGCTGGTGCGTTTCCTGACCGGTTGGGCCGAGGCGCATCCGGAATTGGTGCGGCTCGAGCCGGTCGGAAAGAGCTACGAGGGGCGCGAAATTTACGTCGTGCGCGTCACCAACTACAAGACGGGACCGGACGTGGACAAGCCTGCGTTCTGGGTGGACGGCAACATCCACGCCACCGAGCTGGCGGGCTCCGCCGCTTGCCTGCATCTGATTCAGCGCCTGCTTACCGGCTACGGACGCGATCCGGAGATCACACGCTGCCTCGACACTCGCGCATTCTATGTCTGTCCGAGGGTCAATCCCGACGGCGCGGAATTGGCGCTCGCGGACGTGCCGAAACTGATTCGTTCAAGCGCGCGCCCCTACCCCTATGACGAAGAACCGGTCGGCGGACTGATACGCGAGGACGCGGACGGCGACGGGCGCATTCTGTCTATGCGCATTCCCGACCGCAACGGGCCATGGAAAGTTTGCTCGGAGGATTCGCGAATTCTGATACGCCGCGAGCCGACCGAGACCGGCGGGCAGTACTACCGTTTGCTGCCCGAGGGACGGCTCGCAGACTACGACGGTGCGACCATTAAACTGCAAACGCGCAAGGAGCGATTGGATCTCAATCGGAACTTTCCGGCGTACTGGCGCACCGAGAACGAGCAAGCGGGCGCCGGACCTTTCCCGACCTCCGAACCGGAGATCGCCGCGATGGCGGGGTTTATTGCGAGACACCCGAACATCACCGGCGCGTGTGCATTCCATACCTACAGCGGTGTGCTGCTGCGCCCTTACTCGCACATGGCCGATGAACAAATGCCACCGGAAGACCTCTGGACCTTTCAGAAGATCGGTGCAAAGGGCACCGAGATCACCGGCTATCCGCACGCCTCGGCATATCATGAATTCCGCTATCACCCGAAGGAAGTCATTACCGGCGACTTCGATTCCTGGATGTACGACCACCGCGGCGTATTTGCCTGGACCGTGGAAATCTGGAGCCCGCAGCGACAAGCCGGCATCGGCGACTATAAATACATCGAGTGGTACCGCGAGCATCCTCTCGAAGACGATCTGAAGATGATGAAATGGAACGACACCATCCTGAAAGGGAAAGGCTTTGTCGACTGGTATGCGTTCGACCATCCGCAACTCGGGCGGGTCGAGCTCGGCGGCTGGAACAGCCTCTACACCTGGACCAATCCTCCTCATCATTTGCTGGAAAAGGAAATCGCGCCATTTTCGCGCTGGCTGGTGTGGCACGCATTGATCTCTCCACGGCTGGAAATTCTCGAGGCCTCCGCCACGGCGCTCGGCAAGAATGCCTGGCGTGTGAGGCTGGTGGTGCATAACAGCGGTTGGCTGCCGAGCTACGTGACCAAAATGGCGAAACAGAAGAAACTTTCACGCGGTGTGGTATGCGAAATCGACCTTCCCGAGGGCGCGACGCTGGAAACCGGGAAGCCGCGCGAAGAACTCAACCAGCTAGAAGGGCGCGCCTACAAACCCGCCGCGGCGAATACCTGGGCAGGGTCGAGTGCCGACGAGACCGACGACAGGCTGAAAGTGGAGTGGGTGGTGCGTGCGCCAAAGGGCACGATGCTGAAGGTCACCGCACGGCATGAGCGTGCCGGCGCGGCGCGCACGGAACTGCGCCTGGATTAAATCGCCTATCCGACGGTCGGTTCCAGGTACCGCCGACGGCCAAAAAGCATCGGCAATCCCGGCCCGATTTTGTTTTTCCCTTGTCAATGAGGCGCTTGAGCAATACAATGGACTACCATCGCCAACCCGCACCGACTGTGCGGGCGCTGACGGGCGACGAGCAAGTCCGCGGACTTCCGCCGAAATTCGGGGACCACGCGTCCCTGATCATGCAACACCCAACTCAGCCGATTCCGATGTTCGATTTCCGGTATCCGCGTTTCAACAGGCCGGCAGCGTTCCCGCCTGTGACAAGTCCGTAATAACGCACTTCGAGTTTCTATGGAGGCAAGACATGCAGAAGCAGACTGTTCCCACCGCGCGCTACGTTGAGTTGCTCAATGAGGAAATCAAGAGGCATCCTTACTACCAGAAAGGGATGCAGTTTGTCGCGGCGCCCTCTCCCTATACCGCACCCCAACTGCTGGACGTCACGTGGGACAAAGAAAAATGGAGTGAGTACAACTTCGTTTTCGCGGCCGCTCACCGAGTGGTACGAGCAAGGTATCACGCCAAGTCATAGCAATCCGAAGATCCGCGCGGACTTCTCCTGTCCGCGCGCGCTCCTGCAAGCCCCATGAGCATATGTGTTGGCGCTATTGACTCTTCTCATAAGTTCCCACCAATACCGCCTGCTCGATGACGTGCCCCTTCATGGCCTTTTCGACATCGGCCTTTCGCGGTTTGTTCAAATTCGAAAGCACGGTATCGAGCGCGTAAAGCTTTTGGAAGTAGCGATGGCGTCCGATAGGCGGACACGGGCCGCCGTAGCCAGTGCGCTGGAAATCGCTCATGCCTTCCAGCGTTCCTTCGGGCAGTTCCTTCGGTGAGACGCCCTGTGGCAGACCCGTCGACAAGGGCGGGATGTTGTAAAGCACCCAATGAACCCAGGTCATACGCGGCGCCGCCGGGTCGGGTGCGTCGGGATCATCGACAATGAGCACTAGGCTCTTTGCGTTTTCAGGAACACCGCTCCACGCCAGCGGCGGAGAAACGTCTTTTCCCTGGCAGGTATGGAGCCTGGGAATACTACCTTCATGCTCGAAGGCCGATGATGTCAGCTTGAGCGTCATGGCTTTTTCCTCCTTCGCATGGACACTCTGGGTTCGCGATGCGGGCAAAATCAGTGCGGCCAATGCAAATACAGCGCAAACACAGGCACATTTGCAACCGCGGCTGCTCAATTGTCCGTGACCGGACAATTGCATCACCTGATTCCCCCCAACCAAACCAGCACATCACCTTTCTCTGGCGCTGCGCATTCACCCTTCAACACCAGAGTGCAGTTCACGCGCAGGAAGTCTTCCACGGTCTGCGGATCCATCAGGCGCTTCGCGTTCGCCGAAGGCGCTAGCGGCGGAATCTTCCGTACTTTCGCCTTCTTGGGATTGGGGTGCTCTTCGTCACCAATAACGTGACAGGCACGGCACAGGAATCTTGCTTTCGTGCCAGCCGGTTTCAAGATGGATACTTCCGTTGCAGTTCCGCGACCTGTTCATCGGAGAGAATCTTGAGCCGGTTGCCTCTCAACATCAAATACAGTTTCGCCGTTTCCTCCAACTCTTCGGTGGCGTATACCGCGGCCTCGAGGTCCTTGCCGGCCACCACCGGGCCGTGGTTGGCTAGAAGAATCGCGTGATGCTTGCCCGCCACTTCGCGCACCGCATTGGCAAGCGTTATGTCACCCGGTGGATAGTATGGCAACAACGCCAGATTCCCGATCTTCATAACGTAGTACGCTGTAATCGGTGGAATCGGTTGTCTCGGGTCGGTATCGGAGAGACACGAGACCGCCACGGAATGAGTGGAGTGCAGGTGCACAATGGCACCGGCAGACGAGCGCTGCTCGTACACCGACAAATGCAAAAAGGCCTCTTTGGTCGGCGTGCCGCCGGAAACCAACTTGCCCTTCTCATCGAGCTTGGAAAGGGTCGCCGGATCGAGCCGCCCCAGGCAGGAATTGGTCGGCGTCATCAGCCACCCGTCGTCCACCCGCGCGCTGATATTGCCTGAGCTTCCGGGTGTGAGTCCGCGATCGAACATGGACCTGCCGAAAGCGCAGATTTCTTCCCGCAGATTGGTTTCCGTGCTCACGGTTGGACTTTGAAGGCCTTGGTGAAGAAATCCGGAGCGCCGAAGTTACCGGACTTCAACGCCAGTGCCAAAGTCGGTTCGCCGATCGAAAACGTCCA
This sequence comes from Burkholderiales bacterium, assembly GCA_035275265.1. Taxonomy (GTDB): domain Bacteria; phylum Pseudomonadota; class Gammaproteobacteria; order Burkholderiales; family JACQAP01; genus JACQAP01. The sequence continues at coordinate 210,313 of DATENC010000026.1, forward strand.
CGGCACCCCGGGGTCGATCTCCGGTCCGATTGCGAGACCCTCGACCCCGAGCGCTCCGACCACTGCTCCGGACGTCTCGCCACCGGCAATCACCAGTCTTCGTACACCAGCCGCCACCAGTCCCCTGGCGATCTTGCCCAGGGTTTCTTCAACCAGCGCGCCGGCATGTTCGCGGCCAAGTCGTTCCTGCACTGCCTTCACTTGTTCAGGCGTGGCTGTCGAATAGATCAGGACCGGCTTTTCGGAAAGCCGGCTCGCAGTCCAGTTGAGCGCTTCCTGAGCGAGATCCCGACCGGAAGCGATCGCCATTGGCTCGAGTTCGAAAAAGTCGTGATCCTGCTTCATGAATGCGACCTGCCCTTGGGTCGCGACCGAACACGACCCTGCCAGCACCGCGGTGGGGCCGGTGACTTTCGGCAACTGGGAGTGCTGGCCACTTTTCATCAAACCCTTGCGAACGAAGTTCGCGGGCAGACCCATGGCCATCCCGGAGCCGCCGGTGACAAGCTTCAGATCGGCGCATGCTTCCCCAAGCGTGACCAGATGTTCGTCGGTGATCGAGTCGAGAATTGCATGGCGGATGCCTTGCTTGCGGAGCTTCTCGAACGCGTCGCGGATCGCCTCGACTCCGTTCACAATGGTCGTGTACGGCAGCAACCCGACCTTGTGTCTGGTCTGACGTTGCAGCACGCGTACGAGTGATGGGTCAGTCATCGGGGTAAGCGGATGGTGACGCATCCCGGATTCGGACAACAGTTCGTCGCCAACGAACAGATACCCCTTGTAGACGGTACGCTTGTTGGTCGGAAATGCCGGGTTGAACACAGTGAAGTCCGCACCGATCGCATCCAGCATCGCGTCGGCGACAGGGCCGATGTTGCCTTTCTCGGTGGAATCGAACGTCGAGCAGTATTTGAAGTAGAACTGCTTCGCGCCCTGCTGCCGCAGCCAGTCGAGAGCTGCCAGCGACATGGTGACCGCCTCGTTGGCAGGATTGCTGCGCGACTTGAGCGCCACGATGATGCAATCTGCGGCAGGCACTTTCAGTCCCGGGCGCGGCACGCCCAACAATTGCACGGTGCGCATGTGTGCCTTGACCAGTGTGTTGGCGAGATCGGTCGCACCCGTGAAGTCGTCGGCGACACAGCCAAGCACGGTGCTCATGGCGTTGTCGCAGCGGAAATCAATTCGAACACGAGGACTTACTCCTTGGCACGTGGTTGGATTTGGGCATAATGGTACCGAAACCCGGGATCGAAAGCCCGGAGTCTTCGCGCCCAATGATCGAAGTCATCGGAATCGACCACATCTACATCGCAGTAAGCGACCTCGATCGCGCCGAGGCGTTCTATGACAAAGCAATGGCGGCCCTCGGCTTCAGGAAAAACACGTTTACTATCGGTGGCGACCCGCACGTTCAATACTTCAACCGGCATTTCGGCTTCGTGTTGCGTCCGGCCCGGACCCGGATTCCCCATGACTCGTATGCGCCGGGACTGCACCACTTCTGCCTGCGCGTAGAAAGTAAAGACGGAGTGGAAGCCGCGGCGGCGACATTGCGGGCTGCGGGAATCGATGCGTCCGAAGCGACGCTGTACCCGGAATACGCGGCGGATTACTACGCGACTTTTTTCAGCGACCCGGACGGTGTGCGGCTGGAAGTGACCAACTATCGCGGCGAGCGGCGGCGAAGGCACGACGAATGGATCGTTGGGACGAGGGGTGAGGGGTGAGGGGAGAAGCTCTGAATCTTTCCTTTTACTTCCCTGGGTCCTAGTCCCTCACCCCTCTTCCCTCTCCCCTGCCGTCAGGGCTTCGCTTTCCAGTGCGGCGGGTAGGTCTTGTCAAAGTACGGCAGTGCCTCGATGCGCTTCATCCACGCGCCGAGCTTCGGCCCGATCGCTCCGTGCACATCCAGGTCCGGCTTCTTCTTCTCCATGCGTAGGCATAGAGCGATCATTGGATAGAGAGTCATGTCGGCAGCGGAGAACTCGCCCGCCAGATAGTCCCCGGACAGGTAATCCTCGAAGATTCCGAGTTCCTTGCCCAAGGCCTTGCGGGCGGAAGCAATCTCGCCGGCATCCCATTTGTCCTGCGGCGTGAACAGCACCTGGTCTACCAGGCGTTCCTGTGCATGGGCGAAATACTCATCTGCTTCCCGCACTAGCCGGCGCACCGCCGCGCGCTGCTTGGTATTGCCGGGTATGAGTTTCTTTCCCGAAGCGTATTGCTCGTCAAGATATTCCAGGATTGCGGCCGATTCGTACAGGGCCAAGTCGCCGTCGGTAATGGCGGGGACCTTATGGCGCGGATTGATCCTGAGGAACTCGGGCTTCCTGAGGTCGCCCGCCGAGAACGACATCGTCTTCAATTCGTACGCAATCGCCTTGTGTTCGAGGGCAAGCCAGACCCGCCAAGCGTAGGGCGAGCCGGATCCATAGTAGAAGGTAAGCATTGCTAGAAAGTGTACAACGGGCTGGAGTCACCTGCTGCGCGCAAAGTCGTCATCTGCAATTTGCATTAAACCTCTTCCGCCACGGCGAGTAAAATTTTCGCTTTCGCTCCATGCTCCTCACCATGGATGAAGCCGTTATCAAGGCGATGGCAAAATGGCCAAACGTACCCAACGTCTATGGGTGGTTGAGTCTGGATCGTCGTGGCCGTTGGCTGATCAAGGGCGAGCGGATCTCCAACCCGGGCGTGGTAGCGTTCATCGGTCGCAACTACAGCAACGACGAACAGGGGCGCTGGTTCTTCCAAAACGGGCCGCAGCGGGTGTTCGTGACACTGGAATATGCGCCTTTCGTGATTGCCACCGCGGACGCGGATGCGGCGTCGCTGATCACGCACACCGGGCAGGCGATAGAGCGGGTCACCGGCGCTTGGCTGGACGAGACAGGTTCGCTGCTGCTGCGCTGTAGTTGCGGCCCGGGCCTGGTCAACGACCGCGACCTGGCCCGCGTGATGACGTCGTTTACGGATGTTCATGGCAAGCCGATCGGGGACGCTACGCTGGCAAGAGTTTTGGACACGGAAGCCCGGCGCCATGCGACCGGGCTGCACTTCCGCCACGCTGGCGACCGCCTACCGGTGGGGCGCATTCAGGCTGCCGAGGCGTCGCTGAAATTTGGCTTCGATCCGGATCCCCGTCCAAAAGAGGGAGAGCCGGATTGCTGATTCCGGCAAGACACGAGCTAGCCTTTCACGCGTTTGGCGGGAAAGGACTCTTCGACGCTATCACGGAAATAGCTGACGATCGACGGCGCGTTCACCAACCGCCGGTGCACTTCTGGCGAGACCCCGGTGTACTGATTGATGCGCCCGTCATTGAACTCCACCTCCAGCACGCGGCCGCGTTCGTCGTACCCCACCGCCCGAATCGAACTCGAGGTCACTTTCTTTCGTTCCATGGGTTCACCCGACTATAAGCCCTTCCGGAATTAAGATATGTAAAAGTGTTCGTTTGTGGAATTTACAAGGTGCCGCTAGACTCAATTGCTCAAGTTAGGAACGCTTAACGGAGGCCATCATGGCTACTTTACGACTAGGCGATATTGCCCCGGACTTCACGCAGGAGTCCAGCACAGGGCGGATCGAGTTTCACAAATGGATGGGGACCAACTGGGCCGTTTTGTTCTCGCATCCGAAGGATTTTACGCCGGTGTGCACCACCGAACTCGGCTATACGGCCAAGCTGAAAGCTGAGTTCGACAAGCGTGGCGTCAAGGCGATCGCCGTGAGCGTGGACCCGGTGGACTCGCATATCAAGTGGATCGAGGACATCAACGACACGCAGAAAGCCAAGGTCAACTTCCCGATCCTGGCTGACGCTGACCGGAAAGTATCCAATCTTTACGACATGATCCACCCGAATGCCAGCGATACGTTTACCGTGCGCTCGGTTTTCGTCATCGACCCGAACAAGAAAGTGCGCGCGACCATCACGTATCCGGCCAGCACCGGGAGGAATTTTGACGAGATTCTGCGGGTGATAGATTCGTTGCAACTGACTGACCGCTACAGCGTGGCAACTCCGGTGAACTGGAAGGACGGCGACGATGTGGTAATCGTGCCGTCGTTGCAGGACCCCGAAGTAATCAAGCAGAAGTTCCCGAAAGGCTACAAGGCGCTGCGGCCCTACCTGCGCATGACCCCGCAACCGAATCGCTGAAATCCAAACGCTGATCGAGCAGTCAGCTGAGGCCTTGGGGGCTGGTTTAGAGACCAGCCCTTTTCTTTGCCTAGAAAATATAAACGGTCAGCAACAACAGGCCGTAACCAACCATCAGTATGTAAGCGGCGATCTCGTTCAGGATCTGAAGAACCGGGCCGGCGTAAGGTACCCCACTTAAGGGTACGAAAAAGCCGACTACTCCACCGATAAACAGCAGCAGGCAGATGAAGCCTGCGTTTCTGCTTGGCGCTTTCATTCTTTCCCCTTTCTTGTCGGCCGTCGCCCAGTGGTAGCGGCGGAGCAAAAACAAGCGGCACCAGACGCCTAATGTTTCACTTTCAACAGGAAAGACAACCCCTCTCGTCCCGCAGCGGGACAAGAAGATTTGGGTTAGGAACTTGCTCCGCCTCCCGTTTGTTGATCAGCGGAGATTTGCTCAGAGCTCCAACTGCAAGTCCAAAGCTCGCGGCTCAGTGCCTGGTATCCATCACGGATGCAGACTGCCCGCGAGCATCTGGGAAGCTTAGTTGGGCCGGTTGCCAGCCACCGGAAACGGCCAAGCCGCCGGCGCAGAAACTGGCTTCGGCGCAGCCGGAGCTGTCATGGCAGCCGGCTTGGCCGCAGGCTTCTTCTTGCCCGCTTTCTTCTTCGCCTTCTTCTTAGCAGGCTTTCTGGCCTTCTTCGCCTTCTTTTTGGCCGGCTTTTTGGCCTTTTTCTTCGCCGCTTTCTTTTTCTTACCCGAACGGCGCTTCGCCTTTTTGGCGGGCTTTTTCGCCGCCTTCTTGGCCGGACGACGCTTTTTGGCGGCCTTCTTCTTGCCTGTGGACTTCTTCTTCGTGGATTTCTTCGCTGCTTTTCTCTTCGCTGCCATTTCTAGTCTCCTAATGAAAGTTAAACAAAGGGCACTACCAGCACTTCGAAGAATGAATCTTCTCGGTGCCAACCGCCGATGCCCGGCCGCGCGGCAAATTGGCCGCATAACCAGTCATCGAACAGTCCTGCTGGCCACGGACAAAGACTGCAATGTCCGCAGCGCGATTCGTGAGAGAGGGAGCGGCCGGAAAGGGGAGGACTCCCACATCGGCCAATTGCCGGAAACGAAGAGGACAGGAAACCTTGGACTGGAGGCTCATTGCTCCCAGCCTTGCGATTTGCCCTTTGGAGAGGCACCGCGCGTTTCGTATTGAATAGTGAACTGCTTGTCCGGTTTGCCCATTCAGCCCTAACAAGTGCACTGCCAAGCCATCGAGTCGGCCGGCGGCAGCGCGGGTGTCACAGATAATTTCGGCCCATCCATCAATCCCAGTTCAGGGCCCCGCCCGTCTGATACTCGATCACACGTGTCTCGAAAAAGTTCTTCTCCTTCTTGAGATCGATCATCTCCGACATCCACGGGAACGGGTTGGTCGCGCCCGGGTACAGCGAATCGAGGCCGATCTGTTGCGCGCGCCGGTTGGCTACAAAGCGCAGGTACTCCTTGAACATCGGCGCATTCAGGCCTAGTACGCCGCGCGGCATGGTGTCCTCCGCGTACCGGTACTCGAGCTCCACACCCTTCTGAATCAGCCCGCGGATTTCGTCGCGGAACTCGGGGGTCCACAGGTGCGGATTCTCCATCTTGATCTGGTTGATCAGGTCGATGCCGAAATTGCAGTGCATAGACTCGTCGCGCAGGATGTACTGGTACTGTTCAGCGGCACCCGTCATCTTGTTTTGACGCCCCAGGGCCAGTATCTGGGCAAAGCCCACGTAGAAGAACAGCCCCTCCATGATGCAGGCGAACACGATCAGGCCTTTCAGTAGCTGCTGATCGGCCTCCGTGGTACCGGTCTTGAAATCCGGGTCGGTCAACGTTTCTATGAACGGGATCAGGAACTCGTCCTTGTCCCGGATGCTGGAGACCTCGTGGTAGGCGTTGAAAATCTCGCCCTCGTCCAGACCCAAACTCTCGACGATGTACTGGTAAGCGTGGGTATGGATCGCTTCCTCGAATGCCTGACGCAGCAGGTACTGCCGGCACTCAGGGGCGGTGATGTGCCGGTAGGTGCCGAGCACGATGTTGTTCGCTGCCAGGCTGTCGGCGGTCACGAAAAAACCGAGATTGCGTTTGATCACCAGGCGCTCGTCTTCGGTCAGGCCGTTCGGATCTTTCCATGTAGCGATGTCCCGGCTCATGCTGATTTCCTGGGGCATCCAGTGGTTGGCGCAACCGGCCAGATACTTGTCCCAGGCCCACTTGTACTTGAACGGGACGAGTTGGTTGACGTCGGCGCTGCCGTTGATGACGCGCTTGTCCTCAACCCGCACGCGACGGCACGCAACGTCCGCGGACGGATCGGTTTCGGCAACGCGTGCCGGCGGAAAACTGATTGCCGGGATGTTGCCAACGACGGGCTGCAGACCAGCGCCGCCGATGCTCGGGATGTGATTCTCAAATTGCAGCATGCCTGGTTCCTTTATAAATGTTATCGGTGGAATGTCAAATACTTCTTTGATATTCGGTCGCGACGCGACCCCTTTTTATCCTTCGATTGCGATGAAACTGAATTCGATCGGCTCATCGCTCAAAAAAAGTCCGGTTCACGGAAGGCGGCTTCGCGGTCAGCGCAAACCGCGCGGTCTCGGCGCGGCTGCGCAGCAACCAGAAGGTCACGCGGCGGCGCATGGTAAACCTCAGGCGGAGGGCCGGCCTCACTTGCCGGCCTCGTATGGATTGTGGCTCCGCCTCAGGCACGTTCCGGGTTGTGGCTCCCGCCGCCCTGCGGGCCGAACTTGCCGCGGGAAGTTAGCGTCCGGCGCAATCAAGAACGCCGGCCTGACAATCACTGGCAGGCCTCGCATTCAGGGTTATCTATGGAACAAAACGTCGCTCCCTCAGCCGTGGCGGCGGCCGAAGCCGCGCCCATGACGCCGCCATCCGCAGGCACAGCGTTTAACGGGCCACCGCGGACAGTGGATTTTTCCGCCGAAGTCGCACCCAGCGTGCGCAAGTAATAGGTTGTCTTGAGTCCCCTTTTCCATGCAAGTTTGTAGGTATCGTCGAGCTTTTTGCCCGAGGCACCCGCCATATAGATATTGAGCGACTGCGCCTGGTCGATCCACTTCTGCCGGCGCGCGCCCGCCTCGACGATCCATGCCGAGTCCACTTCGAACGCGGTGGCATAGAGGTTGCGGATCTCCTGCGGGACACGGTCGATCTTGGCGAGGCTGCCGTCGAAGTACTTGAGGTCGGCGATCATGACCTCGTCCCAAGCGTTGAGCCTTTTCAAGTCCCGTACGAGGTATTCGTTGGTGACCGTGAACTCGCCAGACAGGTTGGATTTCACGTACAGGTTCTGGTAGGTCGGCTCGATCGAGGCCGATACGCCGACTATATTGGCAATGGTCGCGGTCGGCGCGATCGCCAGACAGTTGGAATTGCGCATGCCGAACTGCTTGATGCGCGCGCGCAACGGCTCCCAGTTCAGGCGCGAAGAAGTGTCGACCTCGACATAACCGCCGCGCTCCTCGGCCAGCAGCTTGAGCGAATCCTGCGGCAGGATACCCCTTGCCCACAGCGATCCCTCATAAGTGGAGTAGCGGCCGCGCTCCTCGGCTAGTTCGGTCGAGGCCCAGTAAGCGTAGTAGGCGACCGCCTCCATGGAACGGTCGGCAAAGTCCAGTGCATCTTTGGAGGCATAAGGCACGCGCATCTCGAGAAGGCAGTCCTGAAAACCCATGATGCCCAGACCGACCGGGCGATGCTTGAAGTTGGCATTACGCGCCTTGTTGACCGCGTAGTAGTTGACGTCGATTACGTTGTCGAGCATCCGCATGGCGGTGGACACCGTCTGCTTGAGCTTGTCATGATCGAGTTTGCCGTCCTTCATATGTGCAACCAGGTTGATCGAACCCAAGTTGCAGACCGCGATTTCACTGTCCGAAGTGTTGAGCGTGATCTCTGTGCAGAGATTGGAACTGTGCACCATGCCGACGTGGCTTTGCGGGCTGCGGATGTTGCACGGGTCCTTGAAGGCGATCCAGGGATGCCCGGTCTCGAACAGCATGGTCAGCATCCTGCGCCAAAGTGTCAAAGCAGGGATACGTTTGAAGAGTTTGAGTTCACCGGCCTGGGTCTTGCGTTCGTATTCGGCATAGGCCTTCTCGAACTCCCTGCCCACTTTGTCATGCAGGTCGGGCACGTCCGCGGGTGAGAACAACGTCCATTCACCCGCTTCCATGACCCGTTTCATGAACAGGTCCGGAATCCAGTTGGCGGTGTTCATGTCGTGGGTGCGGCGGCGGTCATCCCCCGTGTTCTTGCGCAACTCAAGGAACTCCTCGATGTCCAGGTGCCAACTCTCCAGGTATGAGCACACTGCCCCTTTGCGCTTGCCTCCCTGGTTTACCGCAACCGCGGTGTCGTTTACAACCTTGAGGAAAGGCACTACCCCCTGCGACTTGCCGTTGGTTCCCTTGATATGGGAGCCCAGCGCCCGAACCGGAGTCCAGTCGTTGCCCAGGCCGCCCGCGAACTTTGAAAGCAGCGCGTTTTCCTTGATGGCGTCGTAAATGCCTTCCAGGTCGTCCGATACTGTGGTGAGGTAGCAGCTGGAAAGCTGCGAACGGTGAGTGCCGGAATTGAACAGCGTGGGCGTCGAGGACATGAAGTCGAAGCTCGACAGCACGTTGTAGAACTCGATGGCGCGGGCCTCGCGCTCGACCTCGTTGATGGCAAGGCCCATCGCCACGCGCATAAAAAAAGCCTGCGGAAGCTCAATGCGTTGACCGTGCACATGCAGGAAGTAGCGGTCATACAGCGTTTGCAGGCCCAAGTAGCCAAATTTCAAGTCGTGGTTTGCGTCCAGCGCTGCACCAAGAGAGCGCAGGTCGAAGCGGCCGAGCCGCTCGTCCAGCAACCCGGCGTCAATTCCCCGTTTGATGAAACCGGGGAAGTATTCGGCGTAGCGCGAATGCATTTGCGCCTGGGAAACCTCCCCGCCAAGCACTTCGTATCGGACACTATTAAGTAGGAGGCGCGCGGTGACGTAGCTGTATGCGGGGTCCTTCTCGATCAGCGAGCGGGCGGCAAGGATGGCGCACTTGCGCACCTCGTCCATCGGCACGCCGTCGTACAGGTCCTTGAGCGTCATCTGCAGGATCACAGCGGGATCCACGGCGCGGCCCAGGCCTTCGCAGGAATCCTTGATCAGCCCGGACAGCCGCCCCATGTCGAGCGGATGGGTCTTTCCGTGCTCGGAGACGCTGATTGCGCGCGCCGTGGCCGCCGCCTGCGTCTCGCGATTCCTGGCGCGCTCGCGCGCCCGCTCCTCGCGATACAGCACGTAAGCTCGGGCCACTTCGTGCTCTCCCGACCGCATCAGGGAGAGTTCGACCTGGTCCTGGATGTCCTCGATATGGAAGGTGCCGCCGTTGGGTTGACGGCGGATCAGCGCGTTCACCACGGTCTCTGCAAGTGTCTCGACCAGCTCGCGAACACGGGCCGAAGCAGCGCCCTGGCCGCCGTTGACCGCCAGGAAAGCCTTGGTCACAGCAACGGAAATCTTGCCGGGCTCGAAACCAACCACGGCGCCGTTGCGGCGGATCACTTTGTACTGCGCGAAACGCTCCGGATCCCGGTCGGCTGCGCCAACTCCCGCGGAGTAGTTGCTTGCCGGAGTCGCCGCAGTCAGGTTGGTGGCAAGTTGCATTTGTCCCCCTTGAATATTCTTGTCGCTTGGAAGCAACAACCGGATGTGCGCCTGTCCAAAACCGCTGTTCGTCAGATACCACTATATGTAGTGTCTCGCCTATCCGACGTGACTAATTCTAGTAGTACTACACCCACTGTCAAGAATTTTCTACATTTGAAAAAACAAATGCGCAATCGCGCATTTGTGAAGTGCGAGCGAGGTGACGAAACGCGGCAGAAACGAATTGTCGCGGCGCACGATCGGCGTCACGCAACGGTCGGCGTAGAAGATTTTTGTGTGCGCCACTACATTTAGCGGCCCGTGACGACGTGACGCGACAGTCAGACGCCATCCCCGTGCAGCTGGACGCTCACTTCAGGAGTCGAAGTCCCGATTCTTCCCGAGGCTGTTGCGCTTTGCCCGTAACGCCGTAACGCGTCACGGCCTTTCGAGCATCGCTCGAAAGCGGTCCCAGTCGAAATGTGGTCCGGGATCGGTCTTGCGACCGGGTGGGGTAGCAATGTTGGAATGGCCGACGCAGTCCTGGATCGGGTATGCGCGCTCGAGCGCCAATGCAAGGTGCGCCAGTACCTCATACTGGGGATCGGCGAACGGCCGGTCATCAGTGCCTTCGAGTTCAACACCGACCGAAAAGTCATTGCAGCGGCTGCGGCCGCGCCACTCGGACTGTCCCGCATGCCAAGCGCGTCGGGTGCACGGGACGAACTGGAACAATTCGCCGTCGCGCCGTATCAGGAAATGGCTGGAGACCTTGTGGCCCTGGATCTCGCGATAGTACGGATGCGCGCCAGGGTCAAGACAGTTGGTGAACAGGTCGACGATGCCAGGCCCGCCGAACTCACCCGGCGGAAGGCTTATGCTGTGAACGACCAGCAATTCGATGCTCGTGCCTCCCGGCCTTTCATCACAATTCGGTGAAGATATGTAAGCCGCCTCGGAAAGCAGGCCGGAAGCATCGAGCTTCCAGGAAACCTCGTCCTTCCCGCGTCCTGGCCGCCGCCCCACTAGTTCAAACCTAGCCGTTCCATTCTGTAGCGCATGGAGCGGAAGGTAATGCCGAGGAGCTTAGCCGCGGCGGTGCGGTTGTAGCGGGTTTTCTCGAGCGCCTCGAGAATGGCTTCCTTCTCGACCCGGTCGAGATAGTCCTGCAGCGGCGCCTTGCTGTCGCCGCCCGTGGCAACGACCATCTCGGGAAGGTCGCGCGGAGTAAGCTGCAGATCATCGGCTGCAATCCGTGCATCGCCGCACAGCGCCATTGCGCGCTCCAGCACGTTTTCCAGTTCGCGTACGTTGCCCGGGAAGTCATAGCGCTTGAGTTCCTCGAGCGCCTCACCGCTTATGTCCGGCTTTTTCGTCCCGGCATTGCGCGCCAGCTTGTCGAGCAGCGCGCTGACGAACTCCGGGATGTCCTCGCGCAGTTCCCTCAGCGCCGGCATACGCAATTCGATTACGTTGAGGCGGTAATAGAGGTCATGCCGGAACTTGCCCGCCTCGACGCATTCGCCGAGTTTCTGATGGGTGGCACTGATGATGCGTGCGTCGACCGGCTCTTCCTGGGTGGATCCCACCTTGCGCACCTTCTTCTCCTGTATCGCGCGCAGCAGTTTCACCTGCATCGCCAACGGTAGATCCGCCACCTCGTCAAGGAACAGGGTGCCGCCGTTGGCGGCCTGGAAAAAACCGTCGCGATCGGAGTCCGCGCCGGTAAACGCGCCCTTGCGGTAACCGAAGAATTCCGACTCCATCAAGTTCTCCGGGATTGCGCCGCAATTGACAGGCATGAACGGCTGGCCGCGGCGCGCGCTTTTCTCGTGAATGAGCCGCGCCGCAAGCTCTTTGCCGCTGCCGGATTCGCCGCTGATGTGCACCGGCGCTTCGCTGCGCGCCAGCTTCTCGATCAATTCGCGCACCTGTTGGATCGCGCCCGATTCGCCGAGCAGCGCATGTCCGGTGGCGGCGGCCTTGGCAGCGGAGGCCTGCGGCAGCGACAGCGCGGATTTGACCAGCGTTCGCAACTGTTCGAGCGATACCGGCTTGGCCAGATAGTCGAAGGCACCGGCCTTGAGCGCCGCGACTGCATTTTCGGTATTGCCGTGGGCGGTAATCACTGCGACCGGGAGGTCCGAAAGATTGTCGGAGATGAACTGCACCAGCTGCAGGCCCTCTCCGTCCGGAAGCCGCATGTCTGTAAGGCAAAGATCGTAGTTTCCGGACTGTACCTTTTCGATCGCCGCCTTTACGGTAGTTGCGCGGTCGACTTCAAGGCCCATACGCAACAGGGTAAGTTCGATGAGCTCGAGGATGTCTTCCTCGTCGTCGACGATGAGCACTGAGCGGGAGGTGACACCTGCCGTTTGCTCTTTGCGTTTCACGCTCATGTTCCTTTACAGACTAGGGTGAATTCCGCGCCGACCGGTCGATCCACGTATTCGAGCGTGGCGCCATTGGCTTCGCATATCTCCCGGGCAATGTAGAGCCCGAGACCGGTGCCGCTGGATGCCGTGGTAAAGAAAGGCTCGAATAGATGCCCCCGCAACGCCTCCGCCACGCCCGCTCCGTCATCTATGACACTCAACACTATCGTACCCTGTCGCGGACCCGGCCGCACGCGCAACAGAATACTGCCGGATTGTTTCCTGCAGTACCTCAGGGCATTCCTGCACAGGTTCCACATTACTTGATTGAGGTGGCTGCGATCGAAGGCCACGGTGGGGTCTGCTTCCATGTCGATGAGAATGATGTCGCCGGAGATCTTCTCGATCTCGGAGAACTGGGAGATGAAGGTACGCAGATAGTCGCCCAAGTTGAAGTGCTCGCGCGTGGCCTGATCCCGCCGGTTCAGCTTGAGTACGTCGTTCACCATCCGGTCCAGCCGTTGTGAGTTGTCGTGAATGATCTGCAGCATCCGAGCATGCGATTGGCCGCGAAAACTCGGGTCCTCGAGCAGCAACTCGGTGGCGTGATTGATCGCCGACAGAGGATTCCTGATCTCGTGGGCAATATTGGCGGTCAGCCGGCCTAGCGACGCCAGCTTCAACTGCTGTGCCTGCTGCTGGATGCGCGAAAGGTCTTCGAGGAAGATAACCACCCCCACGTTGCGGCTGATGCCCACCGGCACAAACCGGGCGGCGGTCGGTTTGAGGGTGAGCACGGTGCGCAACGGTTCGAAGTCTGCCTTCGGATCGCGGCGCCATTGCTCCAGCCGTGCAGCGAGCGTAGGCGCGTATTCGGTCAGCATCACATCGCGCTGGCCGCGGCGCAACGGCCCCAGAATGGCTTCGGCACGGCCGTTGATCTGTCGAATGGCGCCAACCGCGTCCACCACCAGCACCCCGTCCTGCATGTCCTGAATGACCAGTTGGTTCACCTGCGCCATGCTGGCAAGATCGACCTCGCGCTGCGCAGCGATCACCTCGATCGCCACAGCGCGCTTGGCAAGCGAGTGCGCAAGCCAGCCGGTAGCGAAGAATCCGATGCACAACAGTCCGGCCTGCGCGAACTGGGACGTCGATCCGTACTGGAATACGACTTGATAGGTATGCTCGGCTAGCACCGCAATCGTCGCCAGCGCGGCAAAGAACAGCGTCAATCGCCCGCGGCTGATCAGGCCGACCGCGGCCAGCGAAGCGAGCAACAGCAAGCCGAGGCCGCTTCCGATCCCGGCGCTCGCATGCATGAGCAGGACAATAAAGAGGATGTCGGCGCAGATCTGCACCGTGAGTTGCACGCCAAAATACGGCTTGCGCGGAATAACAGCCGCAAAGGACAGCAGGCTGAAGACGATGTATCCGATGTTCGCGTACAGGAAGATCCTGCGGCTGTAGGAGCCGAAGGGAATGCTGTCGCCGAACACCAGCACCGACGCCATAAGCGTGATCGCGACGGCAAGGCGATACACATTGAAATAGAACAGCGAGCGCCAGAACGCGTCGCCATATTGGCGGCGCTCGATCGTCGTAAGCTCTGGAAAGGCGAGGACGCTGCTCATCGGCGCCGGCACGCGCAGGTCAGCGTCCGCGTGCCCGGGCTGACAACTGGAGATGTTCCTTGCTGCAATAGAACTCGCTGCGGGAGGTTACAGCTTCGCTCTTCGGCAAATGCACGCCGCATATCCGGCAGCGCACCATATCCTCTTCGTGCTTTGCTGCGGCCGCCGGCGGCGGAGCCGCCTCGACTCGCCTGCGATAGCTGCGCAGAAACAGATACACCACGATGAAGACGGCGATGACCAGGAGAAACTTTGCCACGCGGGCCCCGAAGTGGAGTGATGTTGAATGGTCGGGGTGAGAGGATTCGAACCTCCGACTCCTGCGTCCCGAACGCAGTACTCTACCAGGCTGAGCTACACCCCGACGGTTAGCCTCGTAAATGCTTCAGTAATTGCGGGTCACCGCAAAGGCCGCTAATTCTATCAAACAATCCTTGTATTTAGAATGCGGCAGGCCGCCAATGGCATCGCGAGCCTGCCGCGCCGAGTCCTCCGCCTGGCGGCGCGTGTACTCGATTGCACCAGTTTCCTGCATCGCTCGCACGACTGGCCCGAAATCGCTCAGTCCGCCCTCGACGATGGCCTTGCGGATGAGCGCACTCTGCGCGGCAGCACCGTGGCGCATGGCGCGGATGAGCGGCAGCGTGGCCTTGCCCTCGGACAGGTCATCGCCCAGATTCTTCCCGGTCTGCGCAAGATCGCCCGAATAATCGAGAATGTCGTCCACCAGCTGAAATGCCGTGCCAAGGTGCATGCCATACTCCGCCACAGCGTCCTCCTGCGCGCGTGGCACGCCGGCGAGGATACCGCCCAAACGTCCGGCGGCCTCGAACAGCTTTGCCGTCTTCGAACGGATCACACGCAGATAATCCGTCTCGGTGACATCCGCATTGTGAACATGCAGCAACTGCATCACTTCGCCCTCGGCGATCGTATTTGTGGCATCGGCGAGCACTTCCATCACGCGCATGCTCTGCACCTGAACCATCATCTGAAAGGCGCGCGAGTAAAGAAAATCGCCGACCAGCACGGCGGCCGCGTCGCCGAACGCGGAATTCGCGGTGGCGCGTCCACGGCGCATCTGCGAGTCGTCGACTACGTCGTCGTGTAGCAGCGTGGCCGTGTGGATAAATTCGATTACCGCGGCTAACTGATGGTGATGACTCCCGGTATATCCGCAGGCCCCCGCCACGAGGATCACAAGAGCGGGACGCAGTCGTTTGCCCCCGCTTCCAATGATGTAGTCAGCGACCCGGCGCACCAGCACGACTTCGGAATCGAGTCGGCGGCGGATGACCTCGTCCACCGCTCGCAGGTCTGCGGCAATCAGATCGTTGATGAGGTGGGGGGTCACGTAGCGGCTGGAAATTGCAAAAACCAAAAAGTGCGCGATGGTAGGAAGCGCAAAGCTCCGGTGTCAAGGATTCAGTCAGCCGCTAGGCCGACCGAAGACCCGCACTAGGCGATCTTCCGTCGGCTTTACTAAGCCTTTCTTTTTATGTAGTATGCGCGGCTTTCCTCAGAAGCATGTCGAGGGCTCTATCATGTATGCGGTCATAAAAACGGGAGGCAAGCAGTACCGTGTCTCGTCCGGAGAAAAAATCAAGGTAGAACAGCTACCTGCCGACATTGGCAGCCAGATTACGCTGGACCAGGTGTTGATGGTCGCGGATGGCGACAAAGTCTCGATCGGGGCACCCTTGGTAGCCGGCGCAACGGTGCAGGCAACGGTTGTTGCGCACGGACGTGGCGACAAGGTGCACATCTTCAAAATGCGGCGCCGCAAGCACTATCGCAAGAGCGGCGGTCATCGGCAGAACTACACCGAGATTGAGATCGGCAAGATCTCGGGTTGAGGAGCACGCAATATGGCACACAAAAAAGCAGGTGGCAGCTCGCGCAATGGTCGCGACTCCCAATCCAAGCGCTTGGGCGTAAAGCGGTATGGCGGCGAGCTCATTCCGGCAGGCAGCATAATCGTGCGCCAGCGTGGGACCCAGGTTCATGCCGGAGAAAATGTCGGCATGGGCAAGGATCACACCCTGTTTGCCAAGATCGACGGCAAAGTCAACTTCGCGGTAAAAGGCCCGGACAAGAGGAAAGTCGTCAGCGTCGTTCCGGCGTAAGGTTTCCCGCTATCAGCAAGAAGCCCTATCGGATCCGGTAGGGCTTTTTTGTTTACGGGCGTGTGCGGCGCAATGGTTAGCCGCCACCGAAACGAGCTAGACAGACAGCACAGAGGACCAAGGGTATACAGGGCGATAACTGGAGATATTTCTCTACTGGCCGCTTGACGTGGTGCGCCCCACCGTTCTGCGTGCCCTCTGTGGCCAAACTGTTTCCAATATGAAATTCGTAGATGAAGCCACTATAGAAGTCCACGCCGGCAAGGGCGGGGATGGCATCGCCTCATTCAGGCGTGAGAAGTTTATTCCGCGCGGGGGGCCGGACGGCGGCGACGGCGGCCGCGGCGGAAGCATCCATGCAGTGGCCGACCGTAACATCAACACGCTGGTTGAATACCGCTACGCTCGCATTCACCGTGCCCGCAACGGCGGGAAGGGTCAGGGTTCGGATTGCTACGGCAAGGCGGCTGACGACATTTGTCTGCGCGTTCCGGTCGGTACCGTCATCATCGACCTCACCAGCGGCGAAATGCTTGCCGATCTCTCCGTGGACGGCCAGACTGCCTCGCTCGCGAAGGGCGGTCAGGGAGGGCTTGGCAACATTCATTTCAAGTCGAGCACCAACCGCGCGCCGCGCCAATGCACGCCGGGAGAACCGGGCGAGAGCCGATCCCTGAAGCTCGAACTCAAAGTGCTCGCCGACGTAGGGTTGCTGGGTCTGCCCAACGCCGGCAAATCCACCTTTATCCGCTCGGTTTCAGCCGCACGTCCCAAGGTCGCCGACTATCCATTCACGACCCTGCACCCGAATCTGGGTGTCGTACGCGTGGACGAAAATCGCAGCTTCGTCGTCGCCGATATCCCCGGATTGATCGAGGGCGCGGCCGAAGGCGCCGGCCTCGGCCATCAATTCCTGCGCCACCTGCAACGCACACGCCTGTTGCTGCACCTTGTCGACCTGGCGCCGCTCGATGGCGCCGATCCGGTGCACGACGCGCGTGCGATCGTCGAGGAACTGCGCAAATACGACGAGGCGCTCTATAGCAAGCCGCGCTGGATGGTGCTCAACAAGGCGGACCTGATCGCACCTGAAGATCGCGGAGAAGAAGTCCGGGCTATCCTCTCCGAATACACGCGCGCAGTCGCCGCACCCGAAAAAAGCTTTATCATCTCGGCGCTCACCGGAGAAGGTTGCCGCGCGCTGACCTACGCAATTATGGAACATCTTGAGCACCATGCCCGCGTTGAGCCGGCCGAAGCCGCGGACGACGCCGGTTAGCCTCGCCGGGATCACAGCGGTCTTCTCATGAAATCGGTCGCCGCCGAAGCACAACGCCTGGTCGTCAAGGTGGGTAGCAGCCTGGTCACCAATGAAGGTCAGGGACTGGACCACGCCGCGCTCGCGCGCTGGGCGGAGCAGATCGCCGAGCTGCGGCATCGCAAGAAGCAGGTTGTGCTGGTCTCCAGCGGCGCAGTCGCCGAAGGCATGAAACGCCTGGGATGGAAGCGCCGCCCGCATGCTCTGCACGAACAGCAGGCCGCCGCCGCGGTGGGGCAGATGGGGCTGGTCGAAGCCTACGAGTCGTGCTTCCGCAAACACGGCATGCACACCGCGCAGGTCCTGCTCACTCACGAAGACCTGTCCCATCGCAAGCGCTATCTGAACGCGCGTTCGACGCTGCGAACGCTGCTTGGGCTCAACGTTATCCCGATTATCAACGAAAACGATACTGTCGCGACCGACGAGATCCGTTTCGGCGACAACGACACCCTGGCGGCGCTGGTGACCAATCTCATCGAGGCCGATGCCTTGGTGATCCTCACCGACCAGGCCGGCCTGTACAACAAGGATCCGCGCCGACACAAGGACGCGGAATTGATCAGGGAGGCCAGAGCCGACGATCCCGGCCTGGAAAAAATGGCGGGTGGCGTAGGCAGCCACCTCGGCAGCGGCGGCATGCTCACCAAGGTGCTTGCGGCACGGCGTGCGGCCCGTAGTGGCGCCGCAACTATCATCGCTTCGGGACGGGAGCCGGATGTCCTGGTGCGACTCGCCGGGGGCGAGGCCATCGGCACCCAGCTGATAGCCGATACCATGACGCTCGCCGCCCGCAAACAGTGGCTGGCCGATCATCTGCAGGTGCGCGGCAAGCTCACGCTCGACGAAGGAGCCGTGCGTGCACTGAAGGTCGACGGCAAGAGCCTGCTGCCGATCGGCGTATACGAACTGACTGGCGAATTCGAGCGCGGGGAAGTGGTGGGCTGCTTCGACCCGCAAGGCAACGAAATCGCCCGCGGGCTGGTGAACTATGGTTCTTCGGAAACCCGCCGTATCCTCAAGGCGCCGAGCCAGGAAATCGAAGCGCGGCTGGGCTACATCGACGAACCCGAATTGATCCACCGAGATAACTTAGTCCTGCTCTGAGTTCCTCAGAGCGGGAATCAGTTAGGCGGACACTAATGCGGCATTGCCGCGTTACGTGGAAACCACAACCTCGTCTTGCTGTAATCAGCAAGCGCGGTTGGGCGTAGGCTAACGTCTGCGTAGCCGACGTTAAGCGCTGGAGGCGCGGCCCAGAAGAGCGTGCCGGAACTACGATCTCGACTTCCTGAAAAAGGCGGCCTACCGCTCTTTCAGATCGAAGTTGTTCAACCGATCGCCTTTGAGCTTGGCAATCAGTTCCTTCGCGTTACGTCCTGCGACGGCTTCGCTGTCGCACAGATAATCAACCCGTAGCGAGTAGCGAAAATTGTTTGTGGTGCCGTCAACGCCCTGCCATTTTGTTTCGCGGGCAGTCGTCCACGTTCCGTTCCGAGCGCCGTACGCATAGACCTTGTATTCCGCCGTTTTACAGCGTAGCGCCTCGTAGCTGATGTTGGTAGCACCTGAGGGCGACTTGACGACCGCCGTGTAGCGCACCACCCAGTCCGCTCCCAGCGATACGGAATTGCGGTCAACATAGAACCGGTTCTCTGAATGTCCTCTTGGCCGGAATTCGATCAGCCCGGCATCGTCCGGATAGGCGGGAAGGTTCAACGCGTCTTCCTTGAATGGCTTCTCCTCGGGCACGCCGCCAATGTTCTCGGGATTGCCGCGCTGCCAGGCTAATGTGGCGCCGCTACCGCCCAGCGCAAGCCCGAGCAATACGACCGCCGCGGCCGCGACCAGCCGGGATGATCCACTACCAGGTGATGGATGCACCGTCAGGCGCTTCCTCTGTATACATGTTCGCGGGTGAGCGGGTAGCGCACCGAGCCTTCGGCAAGAGGCTTGGTCCCGAGAATCTGATAGATCGAAATCCAGCCGCGGTCGAACGCATGCGCCGAGCCCGCCATGTAGATGCGCCAGGTGCGGAAGCGTTTTTCACCTACGATCCTTCGCGCCTCGTCCTGGCGTTCTTCCAACCTGCTCACCCAATGCCACAACGTCTTCGCGTAGTGCGGCCGTAGGCATTCCGCGTCCCAAGCCTCGAGACCCTGCTGCGACATTTCACCAAGGACCCGCGAGATATGCACCAACTCGCCGCCGGGGAATACGTATTCATCGACGAAATCGCCGATACCGCTTCCCAGTGCGCCGTCCTCGAGCGAATTGGTGGTGATGCCGTGGTTCATGACCATGCCGCCGGGTTTGAGCAACCGGTAGATCTTGCCGAAATACTCCGGCAGATTGCGTTTTCCGACGTGCTCGAACATGCCGACGCTTGCTATCGTGTCGTAGGGCTGATCTTCCGGCACGTCGCGATAGTCCATCAGCCGGACTTCACAGCGGCCTTCGAGTCCCATCGCCTCGATGCGTTCCGTCGCATACGCATGCTGCTCTTGCGACAGCGTGATGCCGAGCGCCTTCACGCCATAATGTTGGGTTGCCCACAGAACCAGTCCACCCCAGCCGCAGCCGATGTCCAGAAAGCGTTTGCCGGGCGTCAATTCGAGCTTTCGGCAAATGTGATCGAGCTTCTGCTCTTGCGCGAGGTCGAGCGAATCATCGGGTTTTTTGAAATAGGCGCAGGAATAGACCCGATTCTTGTCGAGCCAGAGGCCGTAGAACTCGTTGCCCACATCGTAGTGATGCTGGATTGCTTTGCGGTCAGCGGGGCGGCTGTGCCGCCACCACTTCCAGATACCGGAGCGCCGGCGATAGGCGCCGGCATCGCCTGCCACCAGTTTTTCGCCGATGTGTACTGACTTGCGAATGTCGCCGTCGAGATCGAGATCGCCCTCCACGTAACTCCGGGCGAGCTTTCCCAGACTGGGCTTGATGAGCGACACCAAGGCCTGCGGCGACCGCAAGGTCAGTCGCAGTTCCGGGTTGTCACCGGACTGGATGATCTTGCCGTTCCAGAGCGTAAGGCTGAGCGGCAGATGGAGGCGCCTCAGGCGATCCTCAAGCATGCCGATCATGGGCGCTACCAGCATCGCACTCCTCGAAGCAGTCGATTCAAAAAAAGCGGCAGCCAAAAAGGCTGCCATTATTGTACTTGCTGTGAGGCTCAACTAAAAAACAAGGTCGTTGAGCAGCGAATTGCGCACTCCGGCGGCAACCGGGTCAACCGATGCCTTGTAGTTGGGATGATCTATCCCTACAGAAAGGCCGCCCCCGCTCTTCAACGCCTGCTTCATGGGCGGCACGAGTTCGAAACGCAGGAAGTGCACCGACGAGGTCTTTTCGGCGTCTTCACGCTCCAGGTCCTCGTCGGCAATTGCATACACTCGCGAATGACCTGCGATCCCTACCCAGACCCGGTCCTCGACGCCGATCAATCGTGCAAGCGCGACCTTGCGCTCCTCGACGTTGGGGTACTCGATCAGCATGGTGGCCTTCCAGTTGCTGCCGTCGGGAACCAGAGGATTGTAGGCGTCGAGTTCGTCGCGAATGCCCTCCTCCTCGAATATGCGCTCGACCCGCAACATCTCCTGGATCTGGTAACGCATGGTGAGCTCGTCCTCGAATACCAGCGTGATGTTCCCGCCCAGTGGAACCGTTCGGTTCTTCTTGTGGGCCAGGACTTTGGCGCGGAAATCCTTGCGCGCCTTTGCATACTGCTCAAGTGACATCAAGGTTTCGGCGGTAATGACAGTCATCTCTGACCTCTTGCTGGTTCCTGTCGCCAGCATCCCTTCTTCACAGACCGTAGGCCATGCGGATCAAAGTCAGGGGATGGTTTTTCTCCGCATTGCCCGCTTCCAATCCGTTGTCGGCGATGCCCTGTTTTATGTGGCGACCGGCGATGGCGCAATCAGAGCTGACGTAATCCGGCTCGGTGGCCGCCATCTGGCGGAACACCGGTTTGCCGATCTTCATGGATTCGTCGAAGTACTCTTTCTTCACGCCCCAGGTACCGTCGTGCCCGGCGCAGCGTTCGACGGTGTTGACCTGGGTCTGCGGTACAAGCTCCAACATCTGGCGCGTCTTCTGCCCCATGTTCTGCACCCGCAGGTGACAGGGAACGTGATACGACACCTTGCCCAGCGGCTTCTTGAAATCGGTTTTCAGCAGGCCATCCTTGTGCCGCAAGACCAGGTATTCGAATGGATCGAACATCGCATCCTGCACCACCTTCACGTCGGCGTCGTCCGGAAACATGAGCGGCAGTTCCTGCTTGAACATCAGCGTACAGGAAGGCACCCCGGTAAGGATGGCGTAGCCCTTTTTGGCGAGGCTCGCCAGCACGGGGATGTTGGTTTCCTTCAGCTTCTTCACCGTATCGAGATCACCCAGCTCGAGCTTGGGCATTCCGCAACAGGATTCCTTCTCCACGACAATGGCGGGCACTTCGTTATGCGCCAGGATCCTGAGCAGATCGTGGCCGATGCCCGGCTCGTTGTAGTTCACATAACAAGTCGAGAAGATCGCCACCTTGCCCGGGGTGTTGCTGCCGTCCCTAACTGGAAAGGAGGAATCCGGTTTCGCATGACTGCGGAAACGCGCGGGGCTGTACTCAGGCAACACCCGATCCTTGTGCACGCCCAGGACCGACTCCATGACCTTGCGCGCGACCTTGGTCCGGTTCAGTGCGTTGACGACTTGTACGACCACCGGGATCGAGGCCAGCTTACCGACGGTGTCAGTGCTGGTGAGCAGCTTGTCGCGAAAACGGGTTTCGCCCTTTTTGAATTTCACTGCCTTGGCACGCAACATCAGGTGTGGGAAATCAACGTTCCAGGGGTGCGGAGGCACATAAGGGCACTTGGTCATGTAGCACATGTCGCATAGATAGCACTTGTCCACGACCTTCCAGAAATCAGGCTCCGCCACCCCGTCGAGTTCGCCGGTCTTCCCCTCGTCGATGAGGTCGAACAGCGTCGGAAATGTTGTGCACAGGTTCACGCAACGGCGGCAGCCGTGACAGATGTCGAAGACGCGGTGCATCTCCCCGAACACCTTGCCTTCGTTGTAGAAATCCGTCGACTGCCAGTCGATGGGGTGTCTGGTGGGCGCTTCAAGGCTGCCTTCGCGAACGGTCATGAGCGCGGTGAATGCGTGAAGGGTGAATGAGTGAGGGGGAAATGCTGTCAAGGAGCGAGGCGTGTCGGCTTTCGCCTCACGCCTCCCGCCTCACGCTTCACCGAATGGCTCAGTCTGCCAGTGCGTCCAGCGCTTTCTGAAAACGGTTGGCATGCGAGCGTTCTGCCTTGGCAAGGGTTTCGAACCAATCGGCGATCTCGTCGAAGCCTTCGTCGCGCGCTCCCTTGGCCATGCCGGGATACATATCCGTGTACTCGTGAGTCTCACCGGCAATCGCGGCTTTCAGGTTGTCACGCGACTTGCCGATCGGCAGCCCGGTCGCCGGGTCGCCCACGGCTTCGAGATATTCGAGATGGCCGTGCGCGTGACCCGTCTCACCCTCGGCGGTGGAACGGAAAACAGCCGCGACGTCGTTCTGACCCTCCACGTCTGCTTTCGCTGCGAAATACAGGTAACGGCGGTTTGCCTGGGATTCGCCGGCAAACGCATCCTTTAAACTTTTTTCGGTCTTGGAACCTTTCAGTGCTTTCATCTTGGCCTCCGTACGTTGATTCAAGTCGACTGCAGCACCGTCACCAAAAATCCCGGTTCCGGCACCTGAATTAGACTAAATCTAATCCATAAACCGAGTGTAGGGATTGACCTCCCACAAGTCAACCCGTGCCCGGCGGGCTCCGGATGTTGCGTTATTCCATTGGCAAATCAGGATTTAGTTTTTCATTTCAGCTTGCAGTGCCGCGCTCACCCGCGTGATGAACCCGTCCAGCTTCGGAATGTCCAGCCATCGCGTGACTACCACCAGATCGTACTCCGGCGCAACCCAGATCATGTTGCCGCCCGAGCCTAGTGCGAAGAAACTCGACTCCGGTGAACCAGGAAAAATTCCACGGCGGTTCCGAGACAACCACCACATGTAACCGTAGTGCGGGGCGATGTCGGTTGGCTGAATCGCCATGTCCACCCAACGTTCGGACAGGATGCGCCGCCCATTCCACTGCCCGCGCCTCAACAGCAAATAACCGAAGCGGGCATGATCGCTAGTACTGGCCCAGAATCCGCCGCCCCAATGACTCCCGCCGCTGACGGACTGCACGCGCCTGCCGCCGATTTCGACATAGGAATTGTGGTAACCGTGCCAGACCCAGGTAGCCGATGCACCGATCGGGTCCATTACTTTTTCCTTGAGCACTTCCGGCAGCGGCCGCTCGAATACGCGCAGCAATGACAGGGCCAGCCGGTTCACGCGCACATCGTTGTACTCCCAGAACGTGCCGGGCGCCTGTAGCTTGCGGTCATATCCCTTACGGCGGTCCGCCACGTCCGGCTTGTCCCAGAGCGTGCCTTCCCATTCGCTGGTCTGGTTGAGCAGCATGTGCCAGGTAATCTTGCGGTTGTTGCCGTCGTCGAAGCCGCCGTCCTGGACGTATTCAGATACGCGATCGTTCACATCGGCGATGAGCCCGGCATCGACGGCCAACCCGGCGACCGTTGAGAGATAGCTCTTTGCCACGCTGAAGCTCATGTCAACGCGCTCGACATCGCCCCACTGGGCCACCAAATAGCCATGGCGCACGATCATTCCGGCGGGTCCGCCGCGCTCTTTGGTCACGCCCAGGATCGCCGGATAGGGCTCGTTGGCCACGTCTTTCTGAATCTGCTTGAAGACATCGCGCTCCCATGGGGCCTCGTTTTGCTGCGCGTAACGAATGGCCTCGTCGAGGGCCGCCGGATCGAATCCCTCTGCCGCAGGCGCTCGGTGCTCCCATCGGTCTCCCGGGAAATACACCGGGTCCGCTATCGCGGGCAGCGCCGTCGCAGCGAAAACCGCCGGGATCGCGACCCGCAGAAGCGCGTTCAGAGCGGGGCACCCGGCATCGAATCGCATCATTTCTTGCACCTCTCAACTGGCGGCAGCAAAGACGATTAGGCGGAGGCCGCGCGCCGACTATGGAACTCGCCGCAGAAACCGTTTAGTCTTACCGCACTTTTCCGGCCCCTGTGGCCGTCCATGGACTCCGACCCGGCCCCATGCTAACAAGAACCAACCTCGGTCTGACGATCGAACAGGACGAGCTAAAGGGTTTTTCGCGGACGATAGCGGAAATCGAATGGCTGCTGCTCGCGCTGGTCCTGGTATACCTGCTCGCCGGCGCTCCACCGGACGAGGGCGGTATCGCGCTGAACATGGCGCTGTTTTTCTTTGCCGCGTTCATCCTCGGATTGCATTACGTGCAGTTCTACAAGGAGGAGTCGCGCCCCAAGCTGCTGTTCGAGACCTGGGTGATGATCATATTCATCACCTGGGTGGTACTTTACACAGGCAAGATCCACAGCCCGCTGCTCAATCTCTACCTATTGCCGATCATTGCAAGTGCGCTGATTTTCGGCAAACTGGTCACGGCCATAGAAGTCGCCGCGATCATCGGTTGCTTCATGTTCTTCGCGTACGATCCCGCGGCCAAGACACTGCTGTCGATGCGCTATTGGGGCGAGATCCTGGCGATGTCCACGCCGATAATCCTGGTGGCCTACATCACGACCATGCTTTCGGCCGACATCCGGTTCGCGGTTGACAAGATCAAACAGGTATCCGACACCGACGAACTCACCGGCCTGTACAACATGCGCGCGTTTTCGGCGATGCTGCAGCGATCCTTCAAGCAGGCGGTGCGCTACGGGCACGCGCTCGCGGTGGTGATGATCGACTCGGACAACCTCAAGCAAGTCAACGACGCGCATGGGCACGAAGCCGGCAACCGGTTGCTGCAACACCTGGTGCGCTGCGTTCGCGAACAATTGCGCGGTTCGGATGTCATGGCGCGCTTTGGCGGCGACGAATTCATCCTTCTGCTGCCGGAAACCAACAACAAGGGCGCGCTCGAGATGGCCGAGCGCATCCGCAAGGCAATCGAGGCGTCGCGTTTCAGCGTACGCGTGGGCGATACCAATGTAACGGCAAGCCTCGGGGTGGCGAGCTACCCGGAGGACGGTGGCAATCTCGACGTGATTCTCGAAAAAGCGGACAAGGCCATGTATCGCGCCAAGCAGAAAGGCCGCAACCACGTGGTGTCCTATCTGGAAGATACGGTAGGCTGACGGCGTCCCGGCCGGAAGTACGCTGTATCGTCGTAGAACTCCTCCCGCTCGTTCCCGCTCCACCAGCCCGGCACACCGAGCACCGGCAGCGGAAACAACTCTCTGCCGTGGCAAAACCGTTCGCGATTCCGGATGTGAGTCGCCAGCAGGCGATCCAGTTCCGCCAGTTGGGCCGCCTTGGCCATCTCAAGGAGTGCGCCAGGCACCTGCAGTAACACGGCTTTTCCGGTCAGCCCGACGAACGGTCGCAGTGCCTTGGAAAAGAACGCGTGTCCGAACACACAGAAACACATTCGCGCCTCGACTGCGTCGCGTCGCTGCCAAAACAGCTCCTTCCAGCGAAAGCCGCGCACCAGGTCGAGCAACTCCGCATCCGTGGAAACGACCGCAACGCCGTCTTCGTCGAACAGGGTCAGTGCATCGCGCAGCGGTGGGCGGTTGCCTCTTGCTGCCGCGGCCATGGACTCGTAGTGGCGGGCATTGATCACGGCCTTTGTGGCCGGAAACGTCATCCACACCAACGCATTGAACAAGTCGTGCCAGTCGAATGCACGCACCTGAACCTCACCCTTGAGATAGGTTCGCGGCTCGAACGCGGCTTCGAATGATTTCGACTTAGGGGCCTGCGGAACAAAGCGCACGCGCAGGCCCTGCGCGTTGACGATACGCCGGCCCTGGCCTTCGGCCAGTGCGTTGAGCAGGTCGAGATCCGGCCAGCCGATCGCTGGCAAGCCGGCGGCCACCGGGCGCAGCGGTACAAACATCTCGCCGCGAGTCAGCCAGTCGGTGTTCCAGATGTCGGGCATGCGGCTGAAATCAAGTGATCGGTTAACATTGGCGTTCCAGTATATCTACGCCCGTTGCAAACATGCCTGAACGCGTTGATTGCGCAGTGATCGGCGCCGGGATCATCGGGCTTGCTATTGCACGAGAACTCGCGCTCCACGGGCGCGAAGCAATCGTCATCGAAGCGGCCGATGCAATCGGCACTCATACCAGCTCACGCAACTCCGAGGTGATCCATGCCGGGTTGTACTACGGCAAAGGCTCTTTCAAGGCGCGTTTCTGCATCGCCGGCAAGCAACTGCTCTATGACTATTGTAGAGAGCGCGGTGTACCACACAAGAACATCGGCAAGATCGTGGTTGCGGCAGGCGACGACGAGATTGCCACACTCAAAGGTTACGTAGCGAAAGCCGAAGCCAATGGCGTGACTGACCTGCGCTGGCTGTCGCGCACACAGTTGCGGGAAATGGAGCCGGAGGTCGAATGCGCTGCAGGGTTTCTCTCGCCGTCCACCGGAATCGTGGACAGCCATGCGCTGATGCTGGCCTACCAGGGCGATGCCCAGAATCACGGCGCGGCCGTGGTGTTCAAGAGTCCCGTCCGGTCCGGTGAAATCGGCGCCGACGGTATCGTGCTCAATGTCGGCGGCGACGAACCGATGACGATTGCCTGCAACGCGGTGGTGAACTCGGCTGGCCTGTTTGCCCAGGACGTCGCGCGCTCGGTCAGCGGCATTCCCGCGCAAAGCATTCCACCGCAATATTTTGCGAAGGCCCACTACTACACCTTGTCAGGCAAGCCCCCGTTCAGACGCTTGGTCTATCCGGTCGCGACCAGCGCCCACTTGGGTGTGCACGTCACCGTGGATCTCGCCGGGCAGGTGCGCTTCGGCCCGGATGTCAGTTGGGTCGATAAAGTGGACTATAGCTTCGACCATTCGCGTGAACCGTTGTTCTACCGGGCCATCCGCAAGTACTACCCGGGGTTGAAGGATGGCCAGTTGCAACCGGGCTATACCGGCATCCGTCCTAAGGTTTCGGGTGAGGGCGCGCCCGCTGCCGACTTCGTGATCCAAGGGCCCAAAGACCACGGCGTACCCGGATTGGTCAACCTGTATGGCATCGAATCGCCGGGACTCACGGCCTCGATGGCGATTGCGCAACACGTCCGCGCGCTGCTGCAGGAATAAACTACGCGGGAAACGCGCCTCGGAGGGCGAAGAACATGAGCGCAAAAAATCAGATCGAGCCCATCGAGAAAGCGGGAGTCGATGAACTTCGCGCGCTGCAACTGAAGCGGCTGCGCTGGAGCCTGCAACACGCGTATGACAAGGTGCCGCACTACCGAAAGGCCTTCGACGCCGCCGGCATTCATCCCCGCGACCTAAGGGATCTGGCAGATCTGGGCGGGTATCCGTTCACCGCCAAGGACGACCTGCGCGCCAACTACCCATTCGGGATGTTCGCCGTTGCCATGGACGACGTGGTGCGCATTCACGCCTCCAGTGGCACTACGGGCAAACCTACCGTGGTCGGTTACACCAGCGAGGACATCGATACGTGGTCGACCGTGATGGCGCGCTCACTGCGGGCTGCAGGTGGCAAATCCAGCGACATCGTCCACATCGCCTACGGCTACGGGCTGTTCACGGGCGGGTTGGGAGCGCACTACGGTGCCGAAGCGCTGGGCGCAACCGTGATTCCGGTGAGCGGCGGCATGACCGAGCGCCAGGTACAGTTGATGCGCGACTTCAAGCCCGACATTCTGATGTGCACGCCCTCGTATGCGCTGGTAATCGCCGATGAGTTCGTGCGACAGGGTCTGGATCCGTCGCAGTGCAGCGCACGCGTGGGTATCTTCGGGGCCGAACCGTGGACCGAGAGCATGCGCACCGAAATCGAGACGCGTTTCGGACTGGCCGCCCTCGACCACTACGGTCTATCCGAGGTGATCGGGCCGGGAGTCGCTGCAGAATATCTCGAGAGCAGGGATGGTCTTACCGTTTGGGAGGACCACTTCTACCCAGAGATCATCGATCCGCAGACCGGCACGGTGCAGCCCGATGGGCAGTCCGGTGAACTTGTCCTCACGTCGCTTACCAAAATCGGCATGCCCGTGATCCGTTTCCGCACCCGCGACCTGAGCCGGCTGCTGCCCGGGACCGCGCGCAGCATGCGCCGCATGGCACGCGTCACCGGGCGCAGCGACGACATGCTGATCATCCGTGGCGTGAACGTTTTTCCCTCGCAAATCGAAGAGCTTCTCCTGACAAAAACCGAGCTCGCACCCCACTATGTGCTGGAAGTGCGCCGCGAGGGGCATCTCGATGATCTCGACGTTCTGGTCGAACGCCGCGCCGCGGCGTCTTTGTCGGTTGCGACAATCACCGCCATCGAGCAGGATATGGAGCGGCAGATCAAGGGCTTCATCGGCGTGACCACTCGGGTTCGTGTGGTCGATCCGGGCTCGGTGCAGCGCTCGCAGGGAAAGGCCGTGCGCGTCATCGACAAGCGCCCGAAGGGTTGAGACTCCACAAGTATTGAAAGCGGAAGGAGCAACATTGGCGGCGCCAGTTACTCGAGCAACCGTTCAGGAATCGGAAAGCCTGCAGCGCGCCGGGATCGACAGCGATGCAGTTGCAACGTGGCGCGCCGCGGCCCCGCGCGCCACCGGCGATTTCGCCGGCGACTGCGCGCGCTACTCGCGATTCTGGGAGGCGAGTGACGCCTTGCTTTCCCGCCTGCCTGCAAAACCGGCGCGGGACACGAAGCAGGCAGAGGCAGCAGAATGGATCAAAGAAGTGGCGCGCGAAGCGCGCACCGGATTTCTGCGCGCACATATAGAGACGGTCTACGACCGGCTCACAAGCAACCGGTCGAGCTTTATCCGTGTCGAGCAGCTCATCTACGACGCTGCCGCGCTGGTACCGGGACTGACACCCACGCGTGCGCAGGTGGAGGCCGAATCCGCGTGCCATCAGCGCGACAAGGAGGGGCTGGAGATCGACCACGGCATTTTCGTCTCTGCCACGCTCGCAAATCCGTGCACGGGACGCCACCTCTGCCATGCGATGCTGCTGCCCCACGCCGGTACGGCCGAACGACTGTCGGAACTGGAACACAAAGGGCGCGTGGACCTGGGGGCGGCCGAAGTCTTTCGCAAGGGCCGGGCGTCCCACGTAATCGAGAAGAATCCCCGTCATCTGAACGCCGAAGACGCGACCACGATCGACGCCGCTGAGATTGCCGTCGATCTCGCGATACTCGATCCGCAAACGCAGATCGGCGTGCTGCGCGGTGATTATGTGCAGGGCGGTAAATACCAGGGAAAACGTGTGCTCGGCAGCGGCATCAACCTGACGCATCTCTACTACGGCAAGGTACCGTTCATCTGGTATCTGCAGCGGGATCTGGGGATCGTGAACAAGCTTTACCGGGGATTGGCCCGCCCCGAGGCGATGCCGGACGATGTCAACGGACAGACCATCGAGATGCCCTGGATCGCGGTGGTCGAGGGATTCGCCATCGGCGGCCATTGCCAGTACCTGCTAACCATGGACTACGTGCTTGCAGCGAAGGACGCGTTCATGAGCCTGCCGGCGCGCAAGGAGGGCATTATCCCTGGCGCGGCCAATTTGCGGCTCCCGCGTTTCACCGGCGACCGCATCGCGCGCCAGGCGATCATGAACCAGCGCCGCTTCGACTGCGACAGTCCCGATGGCCGGCTGATCTGCGACGAAGTGGTTGCGCCCGCGAACATGGACGCCGCGATCGAGCGCGCGGTTGAAAATCTCACCGGTTCCGGCGTAGTCAGCTCCGCGTCGAACCGGCGCGCCTTCCGCGTCGCACAGGAGCCGCTTGACCTCTTCCGGAATTATTTTGCCGTGTACGCACTCGAGCAGGCGTACTGCCACTTCAGCCCCGCGCTGATTTCCAACCTCGAGCAGCACTGGAACGCCAAGAATCGCAAGCTCTGAGTCTCAATCCGACGCAGATACCCTACGTGCGCAGCACGTCGGAGTACCCTTTTAGGCATCGAGAAAAGCTGGAGAACGCAGAGAACTACCAGACGCGTTTGCCGACTGCTCCTCTGTGAACTCTGAGTACCCTCAAGGGGGTATGGAAATGAATCCTCTGTGCCTCTGTGTTGGGTGTTGACTACTAAGCCGCCTTGGCTTGATTGATCGCCCGCCACACTTTCTCTGACGTGGCCGGCATTTCGATGTGCTTCACGCCCAAATGCCGCAGCGCGTCGACCAATGCATTCATGACTGTAGGCGTGCCGCCGACCGTGCCGAGTTCGCCGACACCTTTTGCGCCGAGCGGATTGATTTTGCAGGGCGTGGTCTCGTCGGTGTGGGTATCGAAGCTCGGCAAGTCATCGGCCCGTGGCAGGCAGTAGTCAAGCAGCGAACCGGTGATGAGCTGACCGGACTCGGGATCGTAATGCGCATTCTCCAAAAGCGCCTGTCCGACCGCCTGGGCGATGCCGCCGTGCACCTGGCCGGCAACGATAAGCGGATTGATCACGCGCCCCACGTCATCGGCGGTCGTATAGCGCACGATCTCGGTCACGCCCGTTTCCGGATCGACTTCGACTTCGCAGACGTGGCAACTGTTCGGCCATGACGGGCCGCCCACTTTTTGCAGCGTCTTGATGGCGATGCGCTTCTCGGGTTGCTTCGCGGCCAGTTCGAACAATCCGATCGCGACATCTGTGCCGGCCACCTTGAAGCGGCCGTCGTCATAGGTAATATCCGATGCCGCCGCCTCAAGCGCATCCGCGGCGAGTTCCTTGCCTTTCTCGACGGCGTCCTTCGACGCGGTGAACATCGCCGAGCCGCCGATGTAAAGGGAGCGGCTTCCCATGCTGCCTATACCCTGCGCGATGTCGCTGTCGCCCTGAACGATGACGATCCGGTCCGGATCGACATCGAGCGTCTCGGAAATGATCTGCACATAGCTGGTCTCGATGCCCTGACCCATCGCCTGCATCGCGGTATAGACCATGATCCGCCCGTCGGCCTGGACATGCAGATCAACCGTCTCCTCGTGCACTACTCCGGTCCACTCGAGAAAAGTCGAAAGCGCTCGACCGCGCAGCTTGCCGCGCTTGCGCGACTCTTCGCGCCGTTTTTCGTAGCCCTTCCAGTCGGCATGCCCAAGAATGCGGTCGAGCATGTGCGGAAAGTTGCCGCTGTCGAACGTTTCGCCCATTTGCGTGGTGTACGGCATGGCGCCCGGCTGAATGAAGTTGCGCCGGCGCAGTTCCGCGGGGTCGATTTTCATTTCTGCGGCCGCCTGGTCCATCAGCCGCTCGACTAGATAGATTGCCTCGGGGCGTCCGGCGCCGCGATACGCACCGACTATGTTGGTATTCGTCAGCACCGCCGTTCCGCGCAGATCGAGTGCCGGGACGTGATACACGCCGGTGATCACTTTTGGTCCGACGGCCACCACTATGACCGCGCCCGGCCCGCTGGCATGCGCCCCGATGTTGCCGACGATCTCGACGCGAAAGCCGAGGATCTTTCCGTCGGCGTCGAACGCCAGTTCCGCGTTGTTGATCTGGTCGCGCCCGTGATTGCCGGCGAGAAACTCGTCGCTGCGGCTGGCGCGCCAGTGCACCGGCCGGCCCACTTTACGAGCTGCCCATGTGCACACCACGTCTTCGGGATAGAGCTGGGTCTTCATGCCGAACCCGCCGCCGACGTCGCCGACACGCACGCGCACCTTGTCCATCGGCACCTTGAGACAGGACACCGCCAGCGTCTGCTGCAGCCCGGCTGGGTTCTGACAACTGGTCCGTAGAGTGAATCGGCCTGTCTTGGGGTCGAATTCCCCGATGCTGCCGCGCGGCTCCATGCTCACCGGCACCAGCCGCTGGTTGTAGAGCGAGAGTTTGGTGACGTGTTTGGCCTTCTTGAAGGCGGCGTCGCATGCGTCTTTCTTCCCGAACTGGGTTTGCGCGGCGATGTTGCCCGGGGCGTCCGGCCATAGTTGCGGCGCGCCCGGCGCGGTGGCTGCCTCGATCGTCACAACGGCCGGTAATTCCTCGTACTCGACCAGCACCTTTTCGGCCGCGTCCTCCGCCTGCGAGCGCTGCTGAGCAATGACCGCGGCCACTGGCTCGCCAATGAATCGTGCCGCGTCCACGGCAAGCGCGTAGTGCGGCGGGCCGCACATCGGTTTACCGTCGGCGCGTTTCAGGCCCTGCCCGTCCGGCAGCGGCCCGATGCCATCGGCCTTGAGGTCGGCGCCCGTCACCACGGCCACCACGCCGGGCGTGGCCCGCGCAGTCTTCATGTCGATGGAGACGATGCGCGCGTGCGCGTGCGGTGAACGCACGAACGCAACAAATACCTCACCGGGAAGCGACAGGTCATCAATGTACTGCCCTGCGCCGTAGAGCAGGCGCTGGTCCTCGCGCCTCACCATTGCCTGGCCAATACCGTACTTTGCCATTCGTCTGATCCTTTATCTTTGTATTGCGCGCCCGAAGAACGACTTCGCTTGCCGGATTCTAAGCCACCCGAGCCAGCCTCGTATGGACGACCCCGAAGCTAATCCAGTTGATCCTGCGCCGCCCGTTGACTAGCATGGGAGGCCTTCGAGAGCCAACCACCATAGAGGAAGCCTCATGCTCGTCAAAATAAAGATGACGGTGAACGGCAAGCCCGTTGCCGCCGAAGTGGCGCCGCGGGTTCTGCTGGTCGACTTCATCCGCGACACGCTACGCCTCACCGGCACGCACATCGGCTGCGACACTGCGCAATGCGGCGCCTGTACCATACACATGAACGGCAACGCGGTGAAGTGCTGCAACATGCTTGCTGTACAGGCCGACGGCGCCGATATCGTCACCATCGAGGGCATAGCGCGGCCCGACGGCACCATGCATCCGATGCAGGCGGCATTCCGCGACCATCACGGCCTGCAATGCGGCTACTGCACACCGGGGATGGTGATGAGCGCCATCGATCTGGTCAGGCGTCACCCGAAACCGAGCGAGGGCCAGGTCCGCGCCGAACTGGACGGCAACCTGTGCCGCTGCACTGGTTATCACGGCATCGTAAAGGCCGTGCTCGCTGGCGCCGCTACCATGAAGAGCTGAAGGTCAACCCAGGTAGAGGATCGAGCATGTACGAATTCAATTACCACAAGGCTTCGAGCGTAGCGGATGCGGCGGCCAAGCTCGCAGCGGCAAGCGACGCCAAGCTCCTGGCCGGCGGGCAGACTCTGATCGCTGCATTGAAACTGCGCCTGTCGTCACCTTCAGACATCGTCGATCTGCGAGGGGTGGCCGAACTGCGCGGCATTAGAAAGGACGGAGGCAGTATCAGCATCGGCGCCATGACGACACACGCCGAGGTCGCTGCCTCGAAGGACGTGCTGCAAGCCGTTCCGGCGCTCGCCAACCTCGCCGCGAGTATCGGCGATCCCATGGTGCGCAACATGGGCACGCTGGGTGGATCAATCGCGAACAACGACCCAGCGGCGGATTACCCCGCCGGAGTTCTCGGTCTGGATGCAACGCTCCATACCAACAAGCGCAAAATCGCCGCGGACGATTTTTTCACGGGCATGTACGAGACTGCACTGCAGCCGAGTGAAATCATTACTTCGATCTCATTTGCGTTGCCGAAACGCGCGGGATACGCGAAATTCAAGAATCCGGCCTCGCGCTACGCGATCGTCGGCGTGTTCGTAGCCGAAACCGCAAAAGGCGTACGCGTAGCGGTCACGGGCGCGGGGCCGTGCGTATTTCGTGTTGCCGAGATGGAAAAAGCGCTCGGTTCGAAATTCTCGGCGGATGCGGTGGCCAATATCAAGGTAGCCGCCGCCGGACTCAATTCCGACATGCATGCCAGTGCGGAATACCGCGCCCATCTCGTCACCGTGATGGCCAGGCGGGCGGTGGAAGCGGCGACATAACTCCATGGCGAGCGTGATACCAGTCACCCCGGGGCGCCCAAGACGCATGTGCGCGCCAAGAAAAGGCTGCCTGATATGAGCGTTCGACGCGATTGCCGAGTCACCCGCATCGACACCTACATTGTGGGTGCAAAGTGGTGCAACTGGGTTTTTGCTCATGTCTTTACCGACGACGGGATCGAAGGCGTCGGAGAGGGGACCTGCGAGTTCCAGCCCCACGCGGTCGAGGCGGCAATCCAGCAACTAGCGCGCCGCGTGGTGGTGGGACAGTCCGCATTCAGCATCGAGCGCCTGTTGCAGGAAATGTTCCGCAACGAGTTCGCACGCGGTGGGCCGATTCTGAACTCTGCGATGGGCGCCATCGAGATCGCGCTTTGGGACATCGTCGGCAAAGCGCTTGATCGTCCGGTATACGATCTGCTCGGCGGTCTAGTGCGCGAGCGGTTGCCGGCCTACGCCAACGCCTGGTACGGCAGCGGCGCAACACTGGATGAGATTGGCCGTGCCGCGGCGCAGGTGGGGCGCAAGGGTTATCGTGGTCTCAAGTTCGATCCATTTTCAAACGCCGGGCGCGATCCAGACTCGAAGCTGGTGCGCGGGGCCGTAGAGATGGTCGCCTGCGTGCGCGACGCCGTCGGGCCGGACGTCGAGGTGCTGATCGACTGCCATGGCCGCTTCAGCCCGGGCTCCGCTATCGCGATCGCGCAGGAGCTCGAACCGTACAAGCTCTACTGGCTGGAGGAGCCCTGCGACCCGGAAAACGTGCACGCGCTCGCCAAGGTCGGCCGTTCCATCCGCACCCGGCTCGCGACCGGCGAGCGTTGCTACACGAAATATCACTTGCAAGCACTTCTTGCCGGCAACGAAATCGGCGTCTTGCAGCCGGACCCGATCCATGTCGGTGGCATTCTCGAAGCCAAGAAGATCGCCGCGATCGCCGACGCCGCGTACACGCCGGTGTCCTTTCACAATCCGTTCGGGCCGGTCGCCACCGCCACCGCCATCCAGCTCGACGCCTGCACGACGAATTTCATCATGCAGGAGTCATTCTGCGAGTACTCGCCGCCATGGCGATTCGATCTGGTCGAGCATCCGCCGCGACCGCGCGATGGCGGATACGACATATCGTCACGCCCGGGTCTGGGGGTCGGCCGCTTCGTTGTCGAAGCCGCCAAGGCGCATCCTTATGATCCCGATGCCTTCCTGCCGATGTGGGTCGCCGAGTGGCGATCGAAACTGTAGGCTCGTCTGATCATGTCGCTACCGCAGTCCATCGACGAAACCCTGACGCTCCTCGCTAGTGGCGAGTACGTCGCCGAGCGTTCGCTGGCGACGGCGGTATTCCTGGCGCTGCGCATGCAACGGCCGCTGTTCCTGGAAGGCGAAGCCGGGGTGGGCAAGACAGAGATCGCCAAGGTGTTAGCTGGCGCGCTCGGCCGCCGCCTGATTCGCCTGCAATGCTACGAAGGCCTCGATATCGCATCCGCGGTTTACGAGTGGAACTATCCCCGGCAGATGATCGAGATCCGGCTCACCGAGGCGGGAGGCGCCGCATCCCGCGACAAGCTTGAGAAGGATATCTTCAGCGAACGATTTCTGATACGCCGGCCGTTGTTGCAGGCCCTGGAAGGACCGCACGGTGCGCCGCCGGTACTGCTGATCGACGAGCTCGACCGTACCGACGAGCCTTTCGAAGCCTATTTGCTGGAGGTGTTGTCCGATTTCCAGGTCACTATTCCCGAGAT
This sequence comes from Burkholderiales bacterium, assembly GCA_035275265.1. Classification (GTDB taxonomy): domain Bacteria; phylum Pseudomonadota; class Gammaproteobacteria; order Burkholderiales; family JACQAP01; genus JACQAP01. The sequence goes on from DATENC010000026.1 coordinate 246,324, forward strand.
CGGCACCATCAAGGCCGCAGAACCCCCGATCGTAGTGATCACGTCCAATCGCACCCGCGAAATCCACGACGCAATCAAGCGGCGCTGCCTCTACCACTGGGTGGACTATCCGTCTTCCGGGCGGGAACTGGAGATCGTCAGACGCAAGGCACCCGGGGCTGCCGAGCATCTGTCCAGCGAAGTGGTCGCATTCGTCCAGAAACTTCGAGGCGCCGACCTGTTCAAGCTGCCCGGAGTAGCGGAATCCATCGACTGGGTCAAGGCGCTGGTCGCCCTGGACCGGACGTCGCTGGATGCTGAAACGGTCAATGACACTCTGGGCGTGCTCCTCAAGTATCAGGACGATGTGGCCCGCATCCGCGGCAACGAAGCTGCTCGCATCCTCGGCGAGATCCGCAACGAACTCGCGACACACTGAGAATCCAGGTTTCCCTTGCGGCTTGCGGAAAACGTAGTTCACTTCGCCCGTGCGCTGCGACACGCCGGTGTGCCCGTTGGACCCAACCGGGTTTTGGATGGTCTGCGCGCACTGGACTTGATCGGCGTAACTCGCCGCGACGATTTCTACTGGACCCTGGCGTCGGTGTTTCTTGGGCGGCGGGAGCACCTCGAACTCTTCGATCAGGCGTTTCGTATCTTCTGGCACGACAGCTACGTCACCCGGGATCAGACGCGCATTTCCGCGCGTGCGGATTCGTCGAACGCTTCTGGCGCGGATTCAGCGGGAAACCGGATTGCCGAGGCCCTGGGGTTGACCGCGGAGGCAATCCTTTCCAATGAAACCGCGACACAGGAGGATGTCGGTGCAAGTGCCTCGCAGATGGAGAAACTGCGTAAGCAGGACTTCGGCACCATGACCATCGAAGAGTTGATACAAGCAAGGAAACTGATAGCCCGGTTGCGATTGCCGATCTCCGACATTCGGATCCGCCGTCTTGAACCGCATGCGCATGGACGGCTGGTGGATCTGCGCGGCACGTTGCGCGCCAGCCTGCGCGGCAACGCCGACGTCATCCCATTGCGCCGTCGGTCACGCCAACACCGCCATCCGCCGCTCGCAATCTTGTGCGACATCTCCGGTTCCATGAGCCGGTACTCGCGCATGTTTCTGCACTTCATGCATGCCATAACCAATGACCGCGACCGCGTGCATACATTTGTATTCGGCACCCGATTGACCAACATCACCCGCCATCTCCGGCGTCGCGATGTGGACAGGGCTCTTGACGCAGTATCCCAGGCAGTCGCGGACTGGTCGGGCGGCACACGCATCGGCGCGACATTGAAGGAGTTCAATCTGCGCTGGTCGCGTCGGGTGTTGGGTCAGAACGCCGAAGTGCTGCTGATCAGCGACGGCCTCGATCGCGATGACGGCCTGGACCTTGCGCAAGCCATGGAGCGGCTGCACAAGTCCTGCCGCAAGCTGATCTGGTTGAACCCCCTGCTCCGTTTCGAGGGCTTCGAACCGAAGGCTACCGGCGTGCGCCTGATGCTTCCGCACGTGGACGCATTGGTTCCGGCGCACAGTATCGAAAGTCTGGCGGACCTTGCGCGAATTCTGGCGCCGGCGCATCAGGAACAAAGGAGTCAATAGGGAATGGAAATGACCGGCGAGCAGCTCATCCCCCTCCCGCAACAGCGCGTCTGGGAGGCGCTCAACGATCCCAGGATCCTCCAGGCCTGCATCCCCGGCTGCGAGAGTATCGAGAGATTCTCGGACAACGGATATCAGGTGGCATTGACTGCGGCGATCGGCCCGGTGAAGGCGAAATTCAACGGCAAACTGCTGCTCGCCGACCTGAACCCGCCTCACTCCTACTCCATCGCCTTCGAGGGCACGGGCGGCGCGGCCGGTTTCGGCAAAGGCACAGCGCAGGTCTCGCTATTGCCGGAAGGCGGCGACACCCGGCTCACCTACAAGGCGACCGCCTCGGTCGGCGGCAAGCTCGCGCAGGTCGGTTCGCGGCTGATCGACGGCGTAGCACGGAAAATGGCCGATGATTTCTTCGCAAGGTTCAACGCCACGGTTGCGCCTGCGGCTGCGAATGAGCCTGAGCCTGCGGCACCCCACGCGCGCAATTTGCGGTGGGCGTGGGTGGCCGGCGGCATCGTGTTGCTGCTGTTGATCCTGTTCCTGATCCGGCGCGCCTGAACATCCGCGGCACACGCGGTTGCGTGCCACCGCCTGATCCAAATGGCCCGTGTTACTGGATCCTTCCCGTCGTGACGATCGACACCGGACCGGTTACCGCAACTATGTTCAGGTCGACTATAGAGAGCGCAGCGGTGCCGGCGTCGATGCTGTACGCCGAGACGCTGTTGGATGAGAAATTTGCCGTGTAGGCAAACTTGCCCGAAGGATCGACGGTGACGGATCGCGGGCTGTTCGCGGAAAGCGTTGGCCCGACGATGGTGAGCACACCAGTGCTGGAATTGATGGTGTATGCGGATACGCTGTTGGAGCCGCTGTTCGCCACGTAGGCAAATTTGCCCGACGGATCGACGGTAACGGAATTGGGTTGGATCTCCGCCGGGAAGTCTTGAATGCCGAGTGTTCCCGCATCGGCGTCGATCTGTGTAAGCGCGCCATTGCCGGCATTGATGGTATAGGCCGAGACGGTGTTTGAGTTGAAATTCCCGACGTAAGCGAACTTTCCAGTGGGATCGACCGTCACGGAGCGGGGAGTGTTCCCAGCCAGCACGGTTGCCCCGGCGCTGAGCGCGCCGCTGATTCCGTTAATGGTGTACGCCAACACCGAGGTGGAGCCGCTATTCGCTACGTAGGCGAAGCGTCCGGTTGGATCGACAGTGACGGAGGCGGGAGTCGTTCCCGCCGGGAAATCCTGAACGCCGGGCGTCACCTGATCGGCGTCGATCTGCGAAAGAGCACCGGAGCCGGCATCGATGGTGTAAGCCGAGACACTGTTCGAACTGGAATTCGCCGCGTAAGCGAATTTTCCGGAAGGATCGACGGTAACCGAGATGGTGCCGGCGCCCGCCGGGAACGGACTGCCCGTGACCGGGGACAACGCCCCGGTGCTCGCGTTGATGGTGTAGGCAGAGATGGAGTTGGAGGTGAAATTCGCGACGTAGGCGAACCGGCCCGCGGGGTCGACCGTAACGGAGCGGGGACTAGTGCCTGTAATCACCCCCAGGCTGGTGCTGCCAAGTGTCCCGCTGTCGGCGTTGATGGTGTACACGGATACGGTGCTCGAAGTCTGATTCGCCACATAGGCGAACCGTGGCGTGTACGTAACCGGCGTCGTGCCCTCGGTCATGGCAATCGCACCGCTGCCGGGGCGGGCACGCACGCTGCCCGCAGGCGTTACCGCTCCGGTACCGGCATTGATGGTATAGACCGAAACGTCGTTGGAGCTGAAATTCGCCACGTAGGCAAATTTTCCGGAGGGGTCAACGATGACCGACGTGGAATCGGTTCCTGCTGGCACAACGACTCCGACAGGGGTGAGCGCCCCGCTCACGGCGTCGATCGAAAAGGCCGAGACTCCACCGCCACCGCTGGTCGCAACGTAGGCGAAGCTGCCCGAGGGGTCGACCGTGATGGATTGGAGAAACGATCCCGCCGCCACAGTGCTAGGGGCAGTGAGGGCGCCGGTGGCGGCGATTGTGTAGGCAGTCACATTGTTGGAGCTGTTGTTCGCCACATAGGCAAATTTGCCCGTTGGATCAACGGAGACGGAGACGGGCGTCGTTCCCGCCGCGAATGGACTGCCGGCAATCCCGGTCAGAGCCCCGGTGGTGGCGTTGATGGTGTAGGCGGAGACGTTGTTGGAGCCGCCATTCGTTACATAGGCAAACTTGCCCGTCGGATCCACGGCGACGGAGCCGGGGCTCGTTCCCGCAGCGAAGTTCTGGATGCCACCCGTGCCCGGGTCGGCGTCGATCCGCGTGAGTGCCCCGGTGCCCGCGTTGATGGTGTAGCCCGAAATGTCGTTGGTGCCGGTATTCGCCACGTAGACGAATTTCCCGGAAGGATCCACGGTGACGGAGTCGGGATTGGTTCCCGAGGCCACCCTCGCGCCCACGGAGGTAAGCGCCCCGGTGCTGGCGTTAATGGTATAGGCCGAAACATCGTGGGAGCCGAAATTCGCCACATAGGCGAACTTGCCGGGCGGGTCTACGGCGACTGCGCTGGGCTGCGTGCCTGCGGCAACATAGCCATTCGCCCGTAGTTGGCCGGTGCTCGCGTTCACCGTGTAGATCGACACGGTATCGTCATTGGAGTTGGCTACATAGGCGAAACGCGGGACAGCCGAAGCGGGTGGTGGCGGTGAACCTCCACCACCGCCTCCATCATCTCCCCCGCAGGCGACCAGCCCAAGCATCAGGGCAAAAACCTGGCCGCGGCGGAAAATCTGGCGGAACTCAACTACATGCATCACATGTCTCCTCGACGCCGATTCGCCCAACTTAACACCCGGGCGGGAACATGTGCAATGCAGAAGCGTTTGGTCAGGGTCTGCCAATCAACTAAAATGCCGGGTTTCCGTAGCGGGGGGATCGCAACCGCACGGCGACTTATTCCAATCCGGGAGGGGAGCAATGAATCAACTCGACATGAAGGGCCGCAGCGCCATCGTAACCGGCGGAGCCTCGGGTATCGGCCTCGCCATTGCCAAGCGGCTCGCGCAGTCGGGCGCCAATGTCGCCATCTGGGATATGAACGAAAAGACCATCGCGGACGCGGCCAAGACTCTGGGCGCGCCGAAGACCCATACGGCCAGGGTGGATGTCACCAAGCTCGACCAGATCGAAGCCGCATTCAAGGGCACCGTCGCGGCCTTCGGAAAGGTTGACGCCTTGGTATGCTCGGCAGGGATCGCCGGCATGAACAAAGTCTCCTGGGAATTGCCGGCGGACGATTGGATCCGCGTCCACGATGTGAACCTGAACGGCGTGTTCTATTGCTGCCGAACCGTCGTGCCGCACATGATCAAGAACAACTACGGTCGCATCGTCAACATCGCCTCCATCGCAGGCAAAGAGGGTAACCCCAACGCCGCCGCCTACAGTTCGTCGAAGGCGGCGGTGATCGGGCTCACCAAGTCGCTGGGCAAGGAAACCGCCAAGAACGGCATCACGGTCAACTGTGTGACGCCGGCTGCCGTGAGAACGCCGATCTTCGAGCAGGTCCCACAAAGCCACATTGATTACATGCTCTCCAAGATCCCCATGGGCCGTTTTGGTACCGTCGAGGAAATCGCTGCAACAGTGACTTGGGCCTGCACCGAGGAATGCTCTTTTACCACTGGGGCGGTATTCGATCTCTCCGGTGGCCGGGCAACGTACTAGGCGAGGGACCCTCCTCTCCCCGGCCCTCTACCCCTCAAGGGGGTACTGAAAAGAGTCCCGCCGCAAACGGACGGAGGGGGAAAAGAAGAGCAACAGCAAAATGCCCAACCCGATACGTTATCGCGCCGAAGACCTCGTGCGCTTTGCCACCGCCTTGCTCGACAAGGTTGGACTGGAATCAGAAAAATCCAAAGTTGTCGCCGAGATCCTGGTCGAGGGTGATCTGCTCGGCCACGATACTCACGGCCTGAACATGCTGGCGCCGTACCTGAAAGACCTCGAAAAGGGCGGCATGACCCGGTCCGGATCACCGCGCGTGATTGCGGATTATCCGGCCGCAGTGACTTGGGACGGCATGCGTTTACCCGGCACGTGGCTTACCGTGCGAGCCATCGATCTGGCGCTGGAACGCGCGAAGGTTTACGGCACCTGCACCGTAGCGATTCGCCGCAGCCATCACATTGCATGCCTCGCAGCGTACCTGAAGCGCGTGACCGACCAGGGCATGATGGTGATGCTGATTTCTTCCGGCCCGGAATCGGGTGGCGTCGTTCCTCACGGCGGACGCGGGACCGGTGTCTACACGCCGAACCCGATCGCCGCCGCATGGCCGACCGCGGGCGATCCGGTGATGATCGACGTCTCCACGTCCATCACCACCCACATGCTGACCGGCCGGTTGCAAAAGGAAGGACGCAAGCTGCCGGGAAAATGGGTGCTCGACAGTGACGGCAACCCGTCCGACGATCCCGCGGTGCTATTCAGGGAACCCAAGGGTGGGTTGCTACCTCTGGGCGGAACCGAACACGGGCACAAAGGTTATGCGCTCGGCCTGATGGTTGAAGCGCTGACTGGCGGCCTTGCCGGCCACGGCCGAGCCGACCCGAACGAAGGCTGGGCGGCGAATGTTTACGTGCAGGTCTTCAATCCGGCGCTCTACGCCGGCAAGGAGGATTTCGTGCGCCAGACCGAGTGGGTGGCAAAGGCCTGCCGCGCCACGCCGCCGCGAAGCGGATTTGACGGCGTGCGCCTGCCCGGCGAGTCCGGTTTGCGCCGCCGCGAAAAGCAACTCAAGGAGGGCATCGAACTCTACCCGAGCATCCTGCCGGCGCTTCAGCCCTGGAGCATAAAGCTCGGCGTAGCCGCACCCACCGCCGTCGGTTGATGCGCACACCGGCCGAACATCGCAAGGGCATCGCCCTGATGGTTGGCGCCACACTGTGCTGGGCCACCGCGGGCATCCTGGTGCGCAACATGGACGTCACCGACGGCTGGAAAATCACTTTCTGGCGATCATCCATCATGACTGCGTTCCTGCTGGTCGTATTGTCTTTCCAGCATGGCACGCGACTGCTGCATCGCATTCATGCAATGGGATGGCCGGGGGTGATATCCGGTCTGCTGTTCGCAGGCATGATGATCTGCTTCATCCTCGCCTTGTCGCTGACCACGGTCGCGAACACGCTCGTGGTCGGCAGCATTTCACCCTTTGTGGCGGCGCTGTGCGGGCATCTTTTTCTCGGTGAGAAAGTCGCGCCTCGCACCTGGCTTGCGATGATCGCGGCAATCGGGGGCATAGTCATGATGTTCTTCGACGGGCTGACCAGCGGCGGATGGGCTGGCAACTTGATCGCGTTGTGCATCCCACTCGGGTTCGGCGCCAACGTCGTCATCCTTCGGAAGTATCGGGCCGCCGTCGATATGGTGCCTTCGGTCCTGCTGGCCGGAATCTTCTCGATGGCGATCGCTTTGCCATTCGCGCTGCCTTTGTCCGTGAGTACAGCCGACCTTGCATTGCTGTCTGTCATGGGCATCGTCCAGCTTGGCGTGGGACTGTTGCTGATGATGGTTGCAGTGCGCTACTTGTCCTCGGCGGAGATCGGCCTGCTGTCGATTTTGGAGATCATATTCGGCACGTTGTCGGTCTGGATTCTGATCGGCGAACACCCAACACAGGCCGCGCTAATCGGTGGAGCCATCGTCATCGGTGCGCTCGTTGCCAATCATGTTGCCGGGTTGCGGCACGCACGGGCAGCAACAGCGTGACGCGTGTTTTCAAACGTTCTGCTATTGGCTGCTCCGACTCGGTGCTTCCGAGAAGATAGTGGTTCACGTATTTCCGACTACGATGCGCAAGCGCTCGGAGGCATAACGGGTGAGCGCGGCGGCTTCCAGGCGCTCGCCGCAAAGTCCGACATGACCATCGGGTCGCACGAGATAGAACGAGGGCTGGGGAATCCGCGCGCGAGTCAATTCCACCTCATTAACCGGGTCGGCTGGAATCGCGAGGACCTTCAGCAAATCGACGAGGCCCGGTGCATCTTCCAAAGGTGCCGGTTGCCCGATCACGATCAGGTTGAATCGCGTGTCGTCGAGCCTCTGGAATAGATCTTCCACTGCACCGGTCTCTGAAAGTTTCAAGCGCAGCCACGGGAAGCGGTCGCCTGCCTGGGGGGCGCCGCGCGGCGGATCCTTCGCTGATTCGGACAAGGCACTGTTCCGGTAATGGATACCGATCTGCGAGACGACGCGAAATGCGGTGCGCTGTATCCGATTCCGGCTCAGCGCAAGCGCAGCGATCCTGGCAAGTATTTGCGTGCGCAGAATTCCGGCCAGCCAGCTATCTGATACGGCCAGCCTGAATCCCCGGTCGGTCGTATTCAGCAAGCGTCGCGCGACCGGCATGCGTTCTTCCTCGTATGAATCGAGCAATGCCGAGCCTGCCTGACCCTTGACGACCAACGCGAGCTTCCACGCAAGGTTATAGGCATCCTGCAAGCCGGTATTCATCCCCTGCGCGCCCACCGGACTATGGATGTGGGCCGCGTCGCCGAGCAGGAAGCAGCGGCGATCGCGAAAGCGCGACGCGCTCCGATGATGGATTCGATAAGTGGAGAACCAGGTGCACGCCTTGAAGGACAACTCGGGTCCCGCCTCTGCGCGCACCGAGGGAACCACTTCCTCGAAGGTTACGTCGTGCTTGTTCCGCAACGCATGGGGCAGAATGCCCACGACCCGCCAGTGATTCCTTCCGCGCATGGGGAAGAACAGGTGAAACCCTTCCTTCAGCAGATAGGCGTTGACCTCATCCACAACCATGCTGCCGACGGCCTCGGTATCGGCCACGAAGAACACGTGCTCGTAGGCGGCACCCGGAAACGTGATGCCGTTCAGCTCTCGCACGGCACTGCGGGCTCCGTCACATCCAGCGACCCACACGGCGGTGACCTTGCGGATAGAGCCGTCCGTCTGCTTGAGCGATGCCGTGACCTGGCCGCGTTGCTGGTCGAGGCCGACCAGCTCGGTGTTCCACTGCACCGACAAGCCCCAGTCGCGAAGCCTGTCGCCCATGATCCGTTCGTTATCGTCCTGGCCGAGGATGAAAATAAAAGGATACGGAGTCAGGTCTTTTCCGGCTTCGCCCAAGGGCACACGCGCCATCTTTCGCCCCTGCGCCCAGATGTTCGCGCCGGTGCCACGCTTGCCGAGCTCGAGCGCCTGATCGACGACGCCTAGCTTCGAGTAGATCTCCATCGTGCGCGCCTGCACGCCAAGCGCCCGCGTCTGAAGTGACGGCCCGGCGTGCCGGTCGATGATTATCGCGCGCACCCCGCGCCGGCCCAGTTGGTTGGCGAGCATCAGCCCCGTCGGGCCCGCTCCGACGATCAGGACGTCGGTATCCATTCAGCTCTTCTCCAAGTAGGTTAAGAATTTGGCGTTGATGTCAGGATGGGTCCCGGATAAGCAGTCGATCAGGCAGTCACTCGAAGAAATTTTCTTCAATTCGGTTTATGTACTCCAACGCTGCCAGGCGCTCGAGCACCTGACGATATGAGCGCTGGTGGGTGCTGCCTACGACAAGGACCTGATCCCTCGCGCAACCGATGCGGCCGCGGGAACCCCGCATGAACTGCGCCGTCGGATCAATGCTGCGCACCTCTTCGGCGCGGTCCTCGCCGGCAGGAATGCAGAATTCGTAATGCACGGCGCGCAATCCGTCAGGCGGTCCCCGCAAACCTTCGGAATTGACATTCTCGAGGTCGATGTCGATCTTGGACGAAAACGGGTGCGGGTTGGAAACTGCAGCGCAACTAGTGATCATCACAACTATGAGGATCCGCTGCAACGAAGAGCCGCAAACGCAACCGGCACTCGTCATTTTGTGCTCGCATTCGGAGAAGCACCCGACCGAAGGCGATGCAATGCAGCCTGAAGCCAGACGGCACTTGGAATGGCTTCGTCTGTACCACACTGAACCTGATACGGCTGGCCGGAACTGCTGCTTTCTGTGCCAGCTCCGGTTATGAAGTCTTCTGCGCTACCAAGCAGCTTCTTTTTCCGAAGGTACTGGTACTTTTTCCTTAGGTGCGTCTCCGCGTCTGAAGCGCCGTACCATTTACCATTGCGATAGAACCGGCAGTTGGAGCTTCCAAGAACTCCGAGAAGGTGGTCAATTTCCGAAAGTGCAGATGGTGGCAGCTCCGCTGAACGCACCGCCGGCCATAACGCCACTAAAGTCAGAAAGACCAAAACCTTATTCATTGATCAAGTCCAATGCCACACCAAGCTAACCTGCAGCGAGTTGACGACGCCCAAGCGCGGGCGGGCGAGCGGGCCGGTTGAGCAAGTGGTTAGGCCGCGCTGCGGCGTGTTGCATCTGTGCTTCGCGACCGGGGCGTCAAGATGGCTAAAGCAACCGCCACGATGAAGAGCGCCGGCACGTCGCCTAGCAAGTGCCCGATTTTCTCCGGCTGGCCGACCGACTGAACGGCCATGATCCCTCCGTGTACGACGCTAGACCAAATGGCGAACCAGATCAGACTCAGGTTGGCTAATGGGTCACGTGCGGCCAGGATCAAGAACACTCCAAGTGTGGCGTAAATGCCAACGATCATCATCGGGTAATCCGAGTGACCGACGTGCCAGGCCCAGCCGGACGGCCAGAACAACATCAGTGGGTAGAGAGCAAGGCACGCGACGCCAGCCAAGACTAGAACGACGCGCAAATACCTTAGACGATCGACTGCGGTCATAGCGAACTCCTTTTGGGGTTAGACAGCAATCTGCGTCTCGCGCGTGTGTACTACGACGGTACCCGCAATGTAGTCGTGGATGGCACGGCGTTTTTCGTTGAATAAGAGTACGACAAGCTCGCTCAAGGTCCACGCAAGGAGAAGCCAATTGAGAATGTCAGTCCAGGACCCAGTCGTAGCGGCCAGGAGGTCGAGCCGCGCATCAAACGTCAGTAGCTCGAACTCTCGATCGGTCACGGTCATGAGGGCGTATAAGGCCAATGCGCTCGTCAGTAGAGAGAATATCAAATCGACCGCATGGCGGTAGAAAGCTCGCACGTATCCAGCCGATTCGCCGTTTACGGCGACAACCTTAATGCGCAGAGCCATCTTTCCCAGGGTTTGGCCCCATCGACCTACAAAGTAAATGTTGTACAGGGCGTAGAGGCAGGCAATTGGTAGCTCGAACGACAAAGCGATCGTTCTGGATGCCGAAAACGTCCAAAATGACAACATGATGATTGGCGCAACCACAACCGTATCCACGACGATTGCGCCCAGTCGTGGCCAAAATCCGGCGTATCTCATTTTGCTGTCTAAGGTTGGCGATCAGCGGCGCGGCTCAACACCTGCGGCAGTTGCGCTGAGAGAGGGTCTGTATGTATCGCGTGGTTAGGTGCCGGTCGTGACATTGCTCGAGTCCCGGTCGGCGTTTCGAGCGCGATCGCCTGCGTCGCATCAGCATCGATGACGGCCGCACGTTCGACCTGATCTCTGTGGAAGGTGATGGCAAGCACGGCACCCGCTGGAACGCTTTCGGCCACACGTTGCACCCTCTGCAGGGCCTCGCACGCAAAGCCGTTACAGATCTCAGCGCGGCGTTCGCGGGGCATGGCGCAGCCCGTTGCGGTCTGATACAGACAAGCGCCTCGCACATGCTCGGGTGGCAGCATCGTGACGTAGGCGTCGACTGCATCGGCGAGGCTGCATCCGGGATGCTCTTGCTGCCACCGCGACAACACAGTGAGGTCGATAAAGGCGCGCCAACCGGCACCGTGTTCGCAGCATCGGCCGCGGCATTGCGCGCACAGCCGCGCGCCTTGCGGGTGTTTGTCGTCAGCTGTCGATGCGGCGAGGCGCGAGCGGTCGATGACCATGCCGTCAGCGACGACCGACTCAAGGTAGGAGCGATGCCGGTCACGGTCGTCATCGTCAACAGCGATCATCTGGGGCTCGCAGTGTTGCAGCCACACCAGCGCGGCGGGCGCTTCTTGCAGTTGCAATTGGCTACGAGCGGCAGCCGGCGCTGAGATGCTCAGCGCCCGCTTGAGGTCCGCGGTGTGTGCCTGAGCCGCCTGGTGCCGGCACCGCGCCGCGCCGCAAAAGTCCAGGCCACGGCGGCGCGTCAACGCGTCGAGGACGGCGCCGCAATGACGGCAAACGGTGTTGGCTGGCGCGGCCTTCATTGCGCCAGCTTAAGCTTTCCGCCCGGCGGCCGTAAGTGGGCGAAGCCCGCTTGGGGACGTCCCCCGATGGAAGAGTTAGGCCTCGGGTGCGTTGCAAACCACTTCGATGTTGTGCCCGTCCGGTCCAATGACGAAAGCTGCATAGTAGTTCGCGTGGTAGTGCGGGCGCAGACCAGGTGCACCATTGTCTTTGCCACCCGCCTCCAGAGCCGCGCGATAGAAAGCTTCAACTTGCTGGCGGTTCTCGGCCGTGAACGCCAAGTGAAGATGCGCAGGCTTCTCCTCGGTTTGGTACAGACACAATGAAGCCTTACCCTTTGAGCTAAGTTCGACACCGTACGTCGGTGGCCCCTCCGAGACAACAGCTACGCCGAGCGGTTCGAGTGCCTTGAGGAAGAATGCTTTGCTCGCTGCATAGTCGCTGACTCCGAATTTGACGTGGTCAAACATGAGTTCTACCTAAGTGTGTGAGCCTGTGCGGGGGCCTAACGTTCGATTGTGGCGCGCTGAACGAGGCGCGCAGCGCCGCAGCTGAGGCGTCGCTCACCAACGCGCTGCTGCAGGATGCAGCAAAGCATAGTCCAATCGATCTGGCGCGTTGTGACTACTCCTCACGCCTTACCCATTACCCGAAGCCGCTGCCGATCGATCTTGTCCGTGCCGGTCTTCGGCAGCTCGTCGAGATACTCGATCGTGCGCGGATATTTGAACGGCAGCAGTGCCCGCTTGACGAACTCCTGCAGAGTCTTCGTCGTCGCCGTGTCTTCCACATGGCCCGGGCGCAGCGCAACATACGCCTTTAGCGTCATCAGCCGGTTCTCGTCCTCGATCGCGAGCACGGCGCACTCCCGCACGCTTGGGTGCTCGGCGAGCGCGCGCTCAACTTCCATTGGATGGACCCACTGGCCGCTGACCTTTACCAGGTCGTCGGCGCGACCCTCGAACCAGTAGTAGCCATCGGCATCCTCGCGGAAGCGGTCACCAGTGTAGGTCCAGCCCTCCCGCATCGTCTCGCGCGTCTTGTCCGGCCGGTTCCAGTAGAACGGCGCGCTCGAGTCGCCGCGCACCCACATGATTCCGGGATCGCCGCGCGGAACCGGCCGGCCTTCCGGATCGCAAAGCTTTATCTCGTAACCCGGCACTCGAGCACCGCTCGCTCCGGGCTTCTGCCGGTCAAGCCGGTTGGACACATAGATATGCAGCACCTCGGTCGAACCGAGCCCTTCCACGATGCGCAGTCCATAGCGCCGCTCCCACTCGGCAAACATCTCCTGCGAGAGCGTCTCCGCAGCGGATATGCACAGCCGCAGGCTCGAAAGATCGCGGCGCTCTGCTCCGGGTTCCACGATGAGCGCGTTATACAGGGTCGGTAGTCCGCAAAGGACCGTCGGGCGATGCCGCTCGATCACGCCGTACACCGCGTGCGGGTCTGGGCGTCCCGGATGCAATACCGCCGTTGCACCCACCGAAAACGGAAACGTGAGCGCGTTACCGAAGCCGTAGGCGAAGAAGATCTTCGGCGGCGAGAACACCACGTCGGACTCGCGGATGCCGAGCACGCGGCTTCCATAGGATTTGTAGGTGTACGGGGCATCGTGGTGAAGATGCACGACGCCCTTCGGCCGGCCGGTGCTGCCCGAGCTGTACATCCAGAACGCCATCTCGTCGGGGTGCGTCTCCACTTCGTCCAATTCGACTGATGCGCCCTGTGTCCAGGCGTCCCATCTCGTGATATCGACCAAATCGAGCGGCGGCACCGCGCCGGCACCCACCACGACCAGATTGCGCAGCCGGCTCGCGCGCGTGTCCGGGTGACCGAGAAGGTGCGCGAGCGAGTCGTTCACGATCGCCGCCTCCGCGCCGCTGTCGCCGAGGTAGTACGCAACCAGCTCCGCCGGGGACAGCGTGTTGACGAGCACGGGCACGAAGCCGGCTCGCATCGCCCCGAAGATCGCTGCGACGTACTCGGGCGTATCGAGCATCACCAGCAACACGCGGCTGCCGCGCGCGAGACCCATCGCGGCGAGCCCGTTCCCCACCCGGCAGGCAAGATTCGCGATTTGAGCGTACGTGAACGTGCGGTCCTCGCAGAGGACCGCTGCCTTATCCGCGCGGCCGGCCGTCAAGTTGTCGAACAGAATGCGCGCGGCGTTGTAACGCTCGGAAACGGCCCAGCCAATCTCCCGCGCTGCAAGCGTGTTCGCGCCGCACGGGTCCACTTGGCGCTCGGGGTGCACTGCGCTCGGTTTCGTTGCGCGCTCGCGGTCGACCCTCGCCATGAAGCGCGGCGCCTCTGTACGCAGCCGCTCGTCGGGCATCCGGCCGCTGCGAGTCATGTAGTCGTAGGCGAGCTGCCACGGCGCGAGTGCCATCTTCTCGGCGATCCGCTCGTACCAGTAGGAACTCGCGTTCGCGGCGGTCACGATTTTCTCGGCGATCGGCTTGCGGCTGCGCTCGAACTCGGCCAGCCCCTCGGCGATGTTGTCGCCTTGCGCATCGAGTGCGGCCGTCAGCGCAATCGAGTCCTCCATTGCGAGCCGCGTGCCCGAGCCGATCGAGAAATGACCGGTGCGCACGGCATCACCGATCAGGACTACATTGTCGGCAGTCCATCGCGGGGTCCATAGCAGCGGGAAGTTGCGCCAGATGGAGCGGTTCGAGACAAGCGGATTCCCGTCCAGGTCGGGCGCAAAAACCCGCTCGCAGTAGCTTCTGCTCTCCTCGTCGCCCATCTGGTCGAGCCCAGCCCGGTACCACGTCGCCGCGTCGCATTCCACGATGAATGTGCTCATGTCGGGGGCGTAGCGATAGTGGTGTGCCACAAAGTGGCCATGGTCGTTCTGACGGAACGTGAGCGTCAGGCAATCGAACGCCTTCGTGGTCCCGTACCAAGCGAACTTGTTTGTGAGGTAGCGTATGCGTGGCTGCAGGCGTCCCGCAAGCGACCGGCGCACGGCGGAATTCACGCCATCGGCACCGACCACCAGGTCGAATCCGGAGAGTTCTTCGGGCGCTCCGATCGGGCGTCCGTGCTCGACGCGCACACTGGCCTTCTCGCACAAGTGCTCAAGCGTGGTGAGCAGCTTGAGCCGGGCAATCGCGGAGAATCCGTTGCCGTCCACGAGCACAGCCTCGTCGCGGTGCACGATTTTCTGCTCGGGCCAGTGCTCCATCTCTGCCTCGAGCAATCTGAAGATTTCCGGCTCGCCAGCGCGTAAAAACTCGAGCGCACCGTCGGAGAACACGACGCCGAAGCCGAAGGTAGCACCAAGCATGTTCTGCTCTAGAACGACGACCTCGTCTCGCGAGCGCCGCCGCTTGAGAAGAAGACTCAGGAAAAGGCCGGCCGGGCCGGCGCCGATTATCGCTGTTCGCATAGGCGGGAGTTCACTTTAAACCGTATCACGTATTCCGGGCCGGTGACGTCGCGACAACGTGAAGGGGTAAAATCGTCGATTCCAGACGACTCCGAAGGAGAACAAAAAAATGAATCTAAACGAAAGGCTGGAGAAGCTGTACACCGGAGCGGTGCACGACGTGCTGCGAGCGATGGGCCACGGCCGCTGCACGCTGCCGCACGAGATCAAGGCGCTCGATCCGACGAAGAAAGTCGCGGGCGAGGTATACACCGTGAGCGGTCATATCGATCAGACCCGCGATCCGCACGACACCTTGGTCCAGTGGACCGGGCTGTTGTCGAAGGCACCCCGCGGCAAGGTGCTGGTGTGCCAGCCTCATACATACATGGTGGCACTTATGGGCGAACTGTCTGCCGAAACGCTGTTGCACAAAGGCGTGCGCGGCTACGTCGTGGACGGCGGCTGCCGCGATACCGAGTTCATCCTGAAAATCGGTTTCCCGGTGTTCTGCAGTTTCAACACGCCGGCAGATATCGTCGGGCGCTGGGTGCCCGGGCGTCTTGGCGAACCGCTCACCATCGGCGAAGTGACTATCAACACCGGAGACTACATCCTCGGCGACCGCGACGGAGTGGTAGTCATCCCCGGCAAAATTGCCGCGGACGTGATCGCCAGGACGGAGGAAGTCATCAGCACCGAGAACAAGGTGCGCAGCGCCATTCTCGGCGGCATGGACCCGCAGGAAGCCTATCTCAAGTTTGGAAAATTCTGATGAACCGCATCGACCTGAAAAACAGAACCGCCATCGTCACCGGCGCAGCCAGGGGGCTGGGCCTCGCCATCGCCGAGCGTTTCCTCGATTCGGGAGCGGCCGTCTCGATGTGGGACATGGACGGCGCCGCGCTGAAGAAGGAAGCCACCCGAATCGGAGTGAAGGGCAGGATACATACCTCCGTCGTCGACGTGACAGACGAAGCGCAGGTCGAGGCTGCCGCGAAGGCGATGCTCGCCACGCTCGGACGCATCGACATTCTGGTCAACAACGCGGGCATCGCCGGTCCGATCCGCCGCAGTTGGGAGTATCCGTTTGCCGAATGGAAAAAGGTGATAGCGGTCAACGTCGATGGCGTCTACCTGTGCAGCCGCGCGGTGGTGCCGGTCATGATGGCGCAGAAATATGGACGCATCGTCAATCTCGCCTCCATCGCCGGCAAGAACGGCAGTCCCTATTTCGCGCCCTACTCCACGTCGAAGGCGGCGGTGATCGGCCTGACCAAGTCCATGGGCAAGGACCTCGCGAAAGACGGCGTGATCGTCAACTGCATTGCACCCACCGCGGTCGGCACCGACATGGTGAAGGCTTTTCCCGAAGATCTGGTCAAGTCCATGATCGAGCAAACCCCGGTAGGCAGGATGGCGAATACGGACGAGCTTGCGGCAATGGTGGCGTGGATGAGTTCCGAAGAATGCTCGTTCACCACCGGTGGCGTGTTCGACATTTCCGGCGGTCGCGCAACATACTAGGATCCAGGGCGATGGCAGATGTCCTGCGCTGGCGCATGCATTCTAATTCGCGAGGTTGGATATGAAACTCCAGGGAGCAGTTTGTATCGTTACAGGCGCGGGCACCGGAGCCGGGGCCGCATGCGCAATCCAACTGTCCGCTAAAGGCTGCCGAGTGGTGGTCAACTACAGCCGCAGCGAAAAGGAAGCCCGCGAAACCGTGAAGGCCTGCGAAGCCGCCGGCGGCGGCGCGGTAGCCGCTCGCGGCGATGTGGCCAACGACGCCGATTGCCGCGCACTCGCTCAAGCCGCACTAGACAGGTGGGGGCGCATCGATGCGCTCATCAACAACGCCGGAATCACGAAGTACGCTTCGGCCTCGGACCTCGACGCGCTGGACGCCGCCGATTTCCAGCGCATCTACGCCGTCAACCTGATCGGACCCTATCAGATGATTCGCGCGTGCGTGCCGTCGATGAAAAAGCAAGGCGCGGGCTCCATCGTCAACATCTCGTCGATATCCGGAGTCATGGGGGTCGGTTCCTCAACTGCATACGTCGCCTCCAAGGGAGCGCTCAACGCCATGACCCTCACGCTCGCCAGGGCGTTGGCGCCGGCAATACGCGTCAATGCGGTTTGCCCGGGAATGATCGAGACACGGTGGCATCGCGACCGCTTCGATGCGCAGGGTTACGCAAAATTCAAAGCGGATTACGAAAAGGTCGTGCCGCTGGCGAAGGCCGCCACCCCGGACGATATCGCCGACGTGGCGGTCTGGCTGCTGGAAGGCGCCGCGCAGGTCACCGGGGAATTCATACTCGTCGACGGCGGACTGCACCTGGGGAAACACTGACCCCGGGGAAAGGCCGGCACGAGAGAGCGGCGACTTCAATCGTCGTATAGTTAGTGACGCAAACGGCAGAATCGTCTTGTTGCGAGACGGAGCATTCATGGCAAGCGTGTTGTTGCAAGGAGGCACAGTCTGGGATGGCAGCGGCCGGCCGGCGTTCATGGCGGACGTCCTGGTGCAGGGCAACCGAATAGCCGAAATCTGGCCGCAGGCGCCTCGGGGCCTGCATGCCGATGCACGCTTCGACATTCCGGGACACACCGTCATTCCCGGCCTGGTGGAAGGTCACGCGCACCTACCCTTCGTGCACAAGGCCAATATCGCCGACACCGGCGATGTGCCGCCCGAGGAGCACACGCTCCAAACGCTTCACAACGCGCGCGTCGTGCTGGAGGCCGGCTTTACGTCCTGCCTTAGCGGCGGCTCCGCGAAGCCGCGCCTCGATGTGGTGGTTCGCAACGACATCAATACCGGAAATGCCGTGGGTCCCCGCCTGCTGGCCGCCAGCCCGGAACTGACAAATACCGGCAACCTGGGCGATGAGCGGCGTCTGCACATCTATCGCGAGTCGATCGCAATGGTGGTGGACGGCGCGGAAGAGGTCACGCGCGCGTGCAGAACGTTGCTGCGCGAAGGTGTGGACACCATCAAGTTGAACGTGTCCGGGAACCAGACGATTCCGGGCGCCCGTCCGCATCAGACCGTCATGCAGGACGCGGAGGTGGGGGCTGCGGCAAACGTTGCGCACGCCCACGGCAAGAGAGTGGCCGCCCATGTGCGTGCGGCGCCGTCGATCAAGCTGGCGCTGAAGCATGGCGTCGAAATCCTCTATCACCTCGAGTACGCCGATGAAGAGTGTCTCGACCTCCTGGAAGCCGCGCGCGAGCGGATCTTTCTGGCCCCGGCGATCGGGCTTTTGCACAACCTCATGTACGAAGCTGAACCGTGGGGCATCACCTACCAGAAAGCCGAGGACACCGGTGTGGTCCACCAGTTCGAGTGCGCGCAGAAGGTGTTCGCAGAGCTGCGCAAGCGCGGTCTGCGGGTTCTGGTTGGCGGCGACTACGGTTTTCCATGGACGCCGCACGGCACCAACGCTCGCGATCTCGAGCACTTCGTGCGTTTCTTCGGCTACTCCGATTCAGAGGCACTGGTTGCCGCGACCCGCACCGGCGCGGCGGCAATGATGCTGGAAGGCCAGACCGGCGAAATCGCCAAGGGCCTCCTCGCCGATCTGCTTGTGGTCGCCGGCGCTCCGCAGGACGATGTGCGGCTGCTGACGGCATCCGCAAATATCAAACTGGTGATGAAAGACGGCAGGATCTACAAGAACCTTTTCGACATCAAGCACTGACAGGAGACGTTTCGATGTTCCAGCACGCTGCTCTGTCGTTGGAGGATGCAAAACGCGTGGCCGCGGCGGCGAGAGCTGAGGCAGAAAAGAATGGCTGGGCGATCGTGATCGCGGTGGTGGATGACGGCGGCCATCTCATGTATCTGGAACGCATGGATGGAACACAGAAAGCGTCCAGCCGGATCGCGGAAGCGAAAGGCAGAACCGCAATCCTGTTCAAACGGCCGACCAAGGCCATCGAAGACAACGTTCTCGAAGGGCGCACGGTCATGATGGGCTTGCCGGGCGCGGTGCCGCTGGACGGCGGTGTCCCGTTGCTGAAAGACGGGCAGTTTCTCGGAGGGATCGGCGTGTCCGGGGTGCAATCCTTCCAGGACGGAATCGTCGCACGCGCCGGCGCTGCGGCGCTGTAATCCCATCCCCGCTAATTGGGGATGAATCGGAACAGCCTTGACGCAAGAACGCAAGGAAAACAAAGAGAAATTATGAAAACTTTGAAAGGTAAATGAGGTGTAGCAGTCGCCAGCTTGACCAGCGACCAATGTCTGCTTCTGAAGGCCTACGGTGGCTATCGTAGCGATGTTGCGCGAAGGGTCGAACTATGTGTACGATTTCATACACAGGGCAGTCGATGAAAACTCCCTCCGCCTCGTCCCAATCTACCCGGCCTCCGCCGACGCAGAACCTGATTCTTTCGGCGCTGCCGTCGACGGACTATCAGCGGCTGCTGCCGGGACTCGAGTTCATCGAAATGGCGCTTGGCCATTCCCTCTACGAATCGGGCGGCCCGCTGCCGCACGTGTACTTCCCCGTGGAGGGCATCGTGTCGTTGCTGTACGTCACGGCGGGCGGCATCTCGGCTGAGCTCGCAGTGGTCGGGTCAGAAGGAATGATCGGCGTCTCGCTCTTCATGGGCGGCGAAACCACACCGAATCGGGGCGTCGTGCAAAGCGCCTGCAAGGCCTATCGCCTGCCTGCCGAGACGTTGAAAGCCCACTTTGCCGAGGGCGGCGCCTTTCAGCTCACGCTGCTGAAGTTCACGCAGGCGCTGATCACGCAGATCTCGCAGACCGCGGTTTGCAATCTGCACCACAGCGTGGACGAGCAGCTGTGCCGATGGCTGCTTCTCAGCCTGGACCGTCTGCCGGAGAACAAGCTGCAGATGACCCAGGAGCTGATCTCCAACATGCTGGGCGTGCGCCGCCAGGGTGTCACAGAGTCGGCGGGCAGGCTCGAGCGCGAAGGCCTGATCACCTACGGCCGCGGACTCATCACCGTGCTCGATCGCCCGGGCCTGGAGAAGCGTGCCTGCGAGTGCTACACCGTGGTGAGACGCGAGACTGAACGCCTGCTCCCCGTCCCCCGGCCAGGCGGGTAGCTTGCCGCGCCGCTAGACCGGACAGCGGCCCGTGCTCGCGGCAGTCGCGCACTGAACACCGAAACGCCCTCGTCAGAAGACTCGGCCACGATCCATCGTCTCAGGGTGTCGCCCATCATCGGGACCTAGTGAACTGTCGTGACGCGAACTGCAGCGGCATTGCATTTGGGAGTACGAAATGCACCCGCGCTTCTAGTCTGAAGGATGCCCAAGGTGCAGGCCTTCTTCCTGAGTTGCGTGGCGAGGTAGATCAATGGTGAAGACGCATCCCACACCGGGCTGATCGCGAACACGCAGAATGCCGCGATGTGCCTCGACGCTGCGGCGTACTATGGACAATCCGAGTCTCCGGCCCCTTTTATCCGCCCCGCCTTGGGCAAAGGCCGCGAACAACTCTTCTGGATCGCTCGAATGCAGCCCGCCGCAATGATCTTCCACGTCTATCAAGATGCGATCGGCAGTTGCGTAGGCGTTCAGGGTGACATTGGTTCGTGGTTGGGTGAACTTAAAGGCGTTTTGCAGGAGGTTCCCGACCGCCGCGGAAAGCAGATACCGGTCGGCCACTATGGCAAGGTCCGGGTCCACCGAAGAGACGACAAACCGGCAGTCATGACGGTCTGCCTCAAGCGCCGCGGAGATTTGGACATAAGCGATAAAAGAAGCGAGAGAAAAGACGCGCATTGCCACTCCGGCCTGCATGCGAACGTCGAATACGGAACCATCCACTAACCTGCCTAACGCTACCAATTCACGCTGCAGTATCCTAGCCGTAGCGCCGGAAGCCCCGACATTGCCTGCTTGGATGGCGGTGAACGCCATTGTGGCAGTCTGGAGGTGATTGCGAAGTTCATGCATGAGGATGCCTAAGCGTTCATTCCCTTCTTGTGCTTGCTTATTCGCGATCGAGACATCGTGCTGGTAGGAATATTCGGTGACGGCATCGGCGATCGCATTGTCCAGGCAGCGGTTAAGGGTCCGAAATTCATCTATTTGAAACGGAATGCGGTGTTCCGCTGCAAGATCGGTTATTGCCTGGCACGCATCACCGTAGGCGTGCACCACCTGGTCGATCGTAAACCCATGGTTCAACAATTCGCGCCCATGCAGGGCAGCCGTCGCACCCATTTCGGATATGACCGGCCCACCCCCGCCCGCCGGACCGGAAATCTGGCGGCTGCGCATAGGCTCCTGTGTCTGTTCCATTGCGAGCGTCCGAATGAGCTGCCCAAGAAAAATCGGGATGCCATGCTTCAGCACCTCTTGGGCATCCTTAGGCAAAGGCCGCTGCGCCGATTTCAAGCGGCATCTCTCGATCAAGTCAGACTCGTTGTCTGAAAGGAATTCGTGAAGCGCTAGCGTCGCTTTACGTTGCGGTTCGTACGTCCCATCGCGGTTGTCCGGTGCATGCCTCATGTAACGCAGTCTCACGCGTCCACGACCACGCGTCTGTCCGTTTGCGGACATATGAGTGCATCCATGCGCATCGCGCCAGTGTCCGGTAGCGGACAGATGGACGGCCAAGGTCTGGATTATCTTTTTGTTCATGAAAAGAACATCCAGCCTCGCTAGGCGAAGCACTCCACCGCGACCGCTAGCCAAACTGGCGACCGGTATAGAGGGATTTGATGACCTGAGTGGAGGCGGCTTGCCGCGCCATCGCACCAGCCTGCTCGTCGGCGGACCGGGCGCGGGCAAAACAGTGTTCGCGCTGCAGTGCCTGGTCAACGCAGCGCGCGGGTACAGCGCGTCCGGCATCTTTGTCGCGTTCGAGGAAAGCCCCCGTCAGATCGTCGCCAATGGCGCTACCTTCGACTGGCAGCTGGCGAGCTTGCCAGCGAAGGAACTCTTCTTTCTCGATGCCCATTTGTCCCCCACGCTGGTCAAGGCCGGGGACTTCGACCTGGCCGGCATGCTGGCCATGCTCGCGGCCAAGAAAGAGGAGATCGGCGCGCAGTGGATCGTATTCGACGGCATCGACGTGCTTCTGACGCTGCTGCAGGATCCGGTCGCGGAAACGCGGGAAATCTACCGGATCCGCGACTGGCTCGCGGAGAACGCATTGACCGCCATCCTCACGACGAAGCTCGAGTCCCAGCATTCCGAGGCAGTGCATTACGGCTTCCTGCAATTCATGGTCGATTGCGTGGTGCGCTTCGGGCGGCACCAGGAGCACCGCGTTTCCACGCGAAGCATCCAGATCACGAAGTACCGAGGTTCGGGCTACGCGACCGCTGAGTTTCCGATGAGCTTCGGCCCCTCGGGCATCGAAGTGGGGGCCGCTGGGCCTGCGGAGCTGCGGCACGAGGCTTCCAGCGAGCGTATGAGCGCGGGCTTCGAGCGTCTCGACGCGATGCTCGGCGGCGGCGTCTATCGCGGAAGCAGCACGCTGATTACGGGAGTACCTGGCACTTCCAAGACCACCCTGGCGGGCAAGTTCGCCGAAGCGGCCTGCAAGCAAGGCGAGCGCACGCTGTTCGTGAGCTATGACGAGGCCGCGGAGCAGATCGCGCGCAATCTGACTTCGGTTGGAATCGCGCTGAAGCCGCACCTCGATTCCGGCGTGTTACGCATGCATTCGGCGCGCACCGAAGGCATCAACGCCGAAGAACATTTGCTCCAGCTCAGGTCGCTCATCCGCGAGTTTCAACCGCGTTGCATGGTGATCGACCCGCTTACCGCGATCGCCAAGGCCGGGAACCTGGACGCCGCGCGCACGGTCGCCACCCGGCTTATTTACATGGTCAAGGATGAAGGGATCACCCTGCTGGTGACCGCGCTGAGCGACGCTGAGAACCCGCACGCAGAATCGACCGACCTGCAGGTCTCGACGATTGCGGATACCTGGATTCATCTTTCCTACCAGGAGCGAAGCGGCGAACGCAATCGCGCCCTGACCATCGTCAAATCGCGCGGCACAGCGCACTCCAACCAAGTGCGCGAGCTCGTCTTGAGCAACTCGGGCCCAACTCTCACCGATGTCTATAGCGCGGGAGGCGAGGTGCTCATGGGTACGCTGCGCTGGGAGAAGGAAGCCGAAGAGCACGCCAGGAAGGCCCGGAACCGCGCGGCATTCGAGCATAAGCGCCGCGAGCTCGAATTCGCCGAAGCCAACACCAGCGCCAAGATCAAGGCTCTGCAGCTGGATCTGCAAAGGCAAAACGCCGAGTTGGCGTTGTACGCCGGTGAAAACGAAGTGCTCAGCGTCTCCTCGAGCGACCGCGAGAAAGCGCTACGCAAGAAGCGCAACGCGGACCCGGACGCCCCAATCAGAGCCGTGAGAAAAAGCGGAAACGGGGCCGCAAAATGAGCCGGCGGCCGCATAAGCGCAAGGCACGCGGTGCAGAGGTGACGACGGTCGTTGTACTGCGCCTGTACATCGCAGGCAAAGCACCCAATTCCGTTCAGGCCATCGCCAATCTCGAGGCGATTTGCCAGGAATACTTGAAGGAGGGTCACAAACTGGAGGTAGTCGACGTCCTGGAGCATCCGGGGCGCGCGATGGCTGACGGCGTGCTCGTCACACCCAGCCTCGCCAAGCTGTTTCCGCTACCGGCCGCGAATGTGGTCGGCAACCTCAGCGATCGGGCCAAAGTGCTGTTCGCGCTTGGCTTGAACCTCAAAACACAATGAACCCGATGCTGGGGCTGGTTGAAGGCAGCCCCGAACGGCAAGCTATCGATGCCGGCGAGATCGACGCCGTAGTCGACTATTCGACCAGCAAAGTCGTCCTCCTGCCTGCGGCGCGGCGTGCGCTGCGTGAATTGGCCGGTGAAGCGTCGATTGCCAACCATCTGCTGGCGGCGCTGCCTGCCGCGGAGTATCAAAGTCTGCTGCCCCGCCTTGAGCCGCTGACCGTGAAATTCGGCGAGGTGCTCGAAGAGCAGGGCGTACCGGTCAGGTATATCTACTTCCCGATCGACTGCATGATTTCCCTGCTGACGACTGCAGAGCACGACCGGGCCCTGGAAGTTGGGCTGGTCGGTTATGAGGGCGTAGTTGGAACGTCGCTCGTGCTGGGAGCAGAAATCTCATCGGTTCGCGCCGTCGTGCAGGCAGGTGGAACAGCCCTGCGAATGAAAGGGACGTCCTTTGTCGAAGCATTCCGCCAATGCCTGCCGTTGCAGCGCGTACTGCTCCGCTATGCGCATGAGGAGCTCGTCCAGGCAAGGACGACTGCCGCCTGCAAGCTCTTTCATGCAGTCGAGGCGCGCCTCGCCCGACGGCTGTTGATGACCAGCGACCGCTTGCGGTCGTTGGAATTCGTCCTTACGCAGGCCCTTGTCGCTAAAATGCTCGGGGTGCGTCGCGCCACGGTCAACGAAGCCGCCGGCCTGCTTCAGCAACGCAGGCTGATCGACTACTGCCGCGGAAAAGTGACGATTCTGGATCGCAAAGGCCTGGAAGCCGCCTCTTGCCGCTGCTACGCAACGATGAACGAACTGCAGATGAGCCAGTAAGTTGAGCTGGCGATATGCGGCCAATTTGCCGTGCCGTTGGACGGCGGCGTCCTTCTCATGAAAGACGGTCAGTTGTCGGAGGGATCGCCGCTGCGTTGCAATCCGAGCTGGTTACCGACTAACCGGAACCATCAATCGCTGGGCAGCTACATACCCCTTGCTTGGCAGGTTGCCGACGTTGGGTGACGTTCAAGATCGGCGACTGGCTCACGAGTTTCATTCTCTACGATCGTCGAAATGCATTTATTCCCTGGTAACACTTGTTGCGATACGGTATACGCCCTGCCCACTTGTGGAGTGAAACTGATCAGGTTTACGCAGGTGTATTCGGTGTGCCCCGCCGCCGTGTAGTCCCCCCGTGAAAAGCCATCTACGCTCAGTATCAGGCGCTCGCCCGCGCGAACAGTAGTGGATTTAGGCGATTCGGATATGTCGTTTGCCTTGCCGACAAGTGCCATGCGACCGAATCCCTCAGTGGCCTGACACTCCGGATTGCTATACGCGGTAACTGTTGTCCATGACGGAAACGTGGTCGTGAGATGTACCGTTGTGAGGGTTGCCGACGGCGTTGAGGCTGTAGGTTCTACATAGCGTGACGCACAGGAAACAAGCAGAACCGAGAGTAGCGCAATGACTATCTTCATTGTGAGGGCAAGGGAAGAAGGAATATCGGTTCAATTCTGTCTCCAGACAGACCGATTGTTGTCCAAATCATTTTACCTGCGAGCCCACTAGGAGAAAAAATCTTTGCGTCGAATCCCATGGGCATTCTTGAAACTGTCTTTCTTCGTGTTATCTCGCGCGTCCCGACCATCGTAACCAGACCTTAGCGGCCGATCACCTCGCCGAATCGCACCCACTCCTTGCCGTCGAAGCGCATCAACTGCAATTGCTTGACCGGGTCGTAGTCGGTCGAGCTGGTGTTGATGCTTACCCCGGGCAACAACATCGGCAATCCCAGATTGCTGAGATTCCCTGCCTCCTTCATCACCTTTTCGCGTGTCAATTCGTCGCCGCACTGTTTGAGCACATGGATCAGCAGTTGCGCGTTGGTATAGGCGTAGACGTTGTAGATATCTGCCACATCGCCGTCCGGGAAATACTTCTTCATCCACGCCAGCCACTCTTTCGTGGCAGCATCGTCCTTCCATTGCGGGTCGGTGGGATCCTTTACATATCCGGACGAAATCACCCCGACGGATTTTTCCAGTCCCGCGGGCCGAAGTACGGCAGTGACCGAAGTTGCGCTATAGGGAATGAAGTGCAGCGGCTTCCAGCCGATGTCGTGGACCTTGCGGATGGACTGGGCCGCGAATTTCGGCGAAGCGAAGCTGAACAGCGTATCGGCACCGGAACTCTTCAGCGTGGCGATCTGCGAATCGACTGACGGGTCGGTCGACTCGTAGGAAGCCTCGGCGACGATCATCCTGTCGGCCCTTGCTCCCAAATGATCTCTCAGCGCCTTTACATAGTCCTTGCCGAAGTCGTCATTCTGGTGGAGCACCGCGACCTTCGCGTCGGGGCGGTTCTTCAGCAGATATTGGACATACCCGGCGGTGCCGGTGCGCTGGCTCGGCAGAAACGCCATCGTCCACGGGAAGTTCCGAGGGTCGCCCCATTTCATTCCGGTGGCCGCGATAAACAGTTGCGGAACACCTTTGGCGTTCAGGTATTTCAGCGCCGCAGTATTCGGCGGGGTGCCGAAAGAGCTGAACAGGAGAAGGACCTGGTCGGATTCGACGAGCCTGCGTGTTTGTTCGATGGTCTTGGGCGGGCTGTAGCCATCGTCCAGCGAAAGGAGTCGGATCTTGCGCCCGTTGACGCCACCTGATGCATTGACCATTTCGAAGTAAGCCGCCTCGGCCCTGCCCATCGTGCCGAATGCCGACACCGGGCCGCTGTAGGGCATGGTCTGGCCGATCTTGATCTCGGCATCCGTAACGCCCGGCCCGTACTTCTTTTCGGCAAGCGCCGGCGAGGCCACCAGCGCCAGAAGCGGCAATAGCCATGCAACAGCTGTCCTGCGATCATGTGTTTGCATATCCGCTCAAGTACCGGTCCCGACATAACGGCGGCCGAAGAAAGTGAACAACGCACCCAGGCAAAAAGCGATTCCGAGCAGCAGGACGCGTTGCACGAACATCTGGTCCGGCGCGCCGTCCTTGACCAGAAACACGTCGAAGACGCTGTCGATCTTCGCAAAAAAGAACCCGCCGACGAACGCCAGCAACGTCTTGCCGAATTCGGAAAAGGGTCTCTTCTCTCCTTGATCTGTCGGCGAGGCAAAAATGCCGAACCACCACCCGAGCAGGCCGCCGAAAAGGCTGACGAGACAGTTAAGCCAGCGGGGTTCACCCAGGTTCCACGCTGCGGCGCCCATTACAAACAGGGCGATTGTGCCCAACACGAAACCAATGGCGAGCTTGAGATCGAGATTCCTTATCCAGATCATGTTGTCACCCGTAGTGATCAAGGTTCGATTCCGGGAATATCAGCCGGCGATTCCGGCAAGCCATTATGCAAGCCTGCCTCGCACTTTTCATCAGGTTCCACATCCCGCCAGTGTCGCCAGTGCGCGACAGCAAAGCAACCCGCTGGGACAGAAAGTGACCTGGGCCACGACAACCCTCACCCGGTCTTTTTCATCTTGCGGGTCAGGCCTTCGAGATGCAATCGCCGGCTTTCATCGCTTCGCGCGCGGACTTCGCGACGGCAGGTCCGGCAAAGCTTCGCGGTGGAATAGGCGAACCCCTTCGCCACTTCGTACCACCATTTCTGCTGAGTTGCGCTCCACACTTCCTCCTTGCCGCAGCCCTGGCAGGTGAAAGGCAGGTCGAGGTAGTAGCCGCGATACACGAATTGCGGCGCGCCGTAGCTGTTGTTGGGCGCCAGCAACGCTTCGTTCACCGGAGCCGTACCAGTCGGCAGCGGCTTGGGCGGGAGTTTGACGGTCGCCTTTATCTTGCGGAGCGCGCGCCTGCTCTTGATCTCGACGCGACGTTGTTTTCCACTGCTCATCGGTTCTACTTCCCACCGAAGTGCGGCGGACGCTTTTCCTTGAAGCTGCGCATTCCTTCCTGAAAATCCGCGGATGCAAGCAGCCTGGTCTGCGTTACGCCGAACTGCGCCGTTGCCGCTGCCGGACCATCGCGCTGCGCCAACCGGGCATTCTCGATGGTCGCCGCCAGCGCGAGTGGCGACTGGTCTGCGATGTGCTTCGCCAGCTCGATCGCCCGATCAATCTGCCGGCCGGGTTCCACGACCTCCTGAATGAAGCCCAGCCTCAGCGCAGTCTGCGCATCGAATTCGTCTCCGGTCAGCAGATAACGCATTGCATTGCCCCAGCCGGCGCGCTCGACCATCCGGAACGTGGCGCCGCCGGTCGGCAGCAAGCCGCGTTTGACTTCCAGTTGCGCGAAGCGCGTATCCGCAGCCGCGATGACGATATCCGCCGCCAGCATCAACTCGACGCCGAGCGTGAAGCAGATACCCTGAACCGCCACTATCACCGGTTTTCTGCGAAA
This sequence comes from Burkholderiales bacterium, assembly GCA_035275265.1. Lineage (GTDB taxonomy): Bacteria > Pseudomonadota > Gammaproteobacteria > Burkholderiales > JACQAP01 > JACQAP01. The sequence goes on from DATENC010000026.1 coordinate 274,540, forward strand.
CGGCGCACGCAACCCGAACGGGTCGATCTCGCCCTCCTCGACCAGAAGCGTGTTGCCGCCGAGATAAGACGCAACCTTCGGCAGATCCAAGCCGGCGGTGAAATGCGATCCTTCGGCGAATACCACCGCGCAACGCGCCCGGGATTCGTGCTCGAAAGCGGTATACGCTCGCGCCAACCCACGCAGCATCACCGGCGTAAAGCCGTTCAGCTTCGCCGGCCGATCGATGCCGATGATAAACAGCCGGTCGCGAAGTTCGGTAAGAATGCGGCCGTCGGCGGGATCCTGTTGTGCCATCGTTCAATCCTGGGAGGACTGTGCAGCGTTTTCTTTTTTCGACGCCGATCGTGCGTTCGTGATGAGTTCAGTTGTTCTTCAGGAATTGATCCACTTGTACGCGGCCCACGATATTCCTCAAGCTTGGTGCAGCTAGTGCTGGTGACGCCCTAGAATGCCGCAGTAATATAGATGCAGCAACAAAATTGTCCTCTTGTGTTGGAGCAAGTCAACATCAAATGCCAACCAGAACTTTTCTCGCGCGACCTGGAAACCGCGGCCAGAGCACGATCCCACTTGTCCTGATCTTGCTTGCCGTTGCGGGCTTTCATCTTACGCCGCTGCGGGAGAGACTGGATTTGATTTTCCTGGACGCGACGCAAAAGTTCGCACGCGCGGTTGCTGTGCGACCCGCCAACGAGAGCGTAGTAATCGTCGGAATTGACGAGGAAACCGAACGGCGGTTCGAGGAGCCTTTTGCACTATGGCATCGTCACATAGGAGAAGGTCTGGCCGCAATCGCGCGAGGGAACCCGAAATTGGTTGTGGTGGATATTGCACTTCCCGAGCGCTCGTATGACGGGATAGTTCCTGGATTTGACGCGGCGCTTCTTAGGGGTTTGATTGCTGCAAAACAGTCCAATCGCCTAGTTGTGGGCGTCATGCTCGATTCGCATGGACGCCCGCGAGCTCTTCACAACATGTTGATGGCCGCGGTCGGCATAGATTCCCTGGGATTGGCCTATGTTGCGGTCGATGAAGATGGAATTGCAAGACGCGTCGAGCGGCGGGACGACCCAAATCCGGGAACGATTCCACTTCTTACAGAACGTATCGCTCAAAAGTTGGGCCTCCCGATGACGTGGGGCGCTATCGACTTTGCAGTGGGCGCGCCGTTCGACTACATACCGATGCACGATGCGATCGAGTGGCTTCGGGCACAGCCGGAACGTCTTCCGGCTTTATTTTCGGATCGAATCGTGTTCGTAGGAAAAGTGGGGCCGGACGATGATCCGATTCGACAGCCTTTGTCGCTGGCCCGATGGGCGCCACAGGCGAGTGCTCCGCCGGGTGTCCTTCTGCTCGCACAGACTATTCGCGCGCAGCAATCCGGCAGGATTCTGCAGGATCCTCCACGTTGGCTTGGGCCATTGATCGTTCTTGGTTGTGCCACGGTGATATTTGTTCATGGGATTTCGCTTGTGTGGATCGTCTCGATTCTCTCGTTTTCCGTCTTGGTAGCGGGAACCTTTCTTCTTTACCTGCGTGGGTTTGCGTTTCCGATAACCAGCCCCATTGTAGCTTCGATGCTTGGCGCAATTGTTCGCTCCGCGATGGAAGCTTTGGAACAACGACGAGGTCGTTTGGCGGTTGAACGGCAATTCGGTGGTTATGTGAGCAAGAATCTGCTGGAGGCCATCCTGGCGGGAGTAGTCGATCCCGGGAAACCTCGAAGGTACGAGAGCCTGGGCTTCCTGTATGCCGATTTACGTGGCTATACGACGATGACGGAGAGGCTTCCACCGGAGCAAGTATTGGCGTTGCTGAACAGATACTATGAAGCCATCACGCCGGCGATTCATCAGTTCGATGGAACCATCGACAACTTTCGTGGGGACGGCATTCTTGCCATTTTTGGTGCGCCGAGTCCCGTTCCCGATGGGCCTCACCGGGCTGGTCTAGCGGCAAAGGAAATGTTCAAACGTCTGGATGCACTCAATGAACAGCTTGCCATTGAGGGGCGACCACAAATCGACATGGGAGTTGGATTGAGTGCCGGGGCCGCAGTGGCAGGCAATATCGGCACGCACGATCGTCACGGCTACAGCGCGGTGGGCGACGCAGTGAATGTAGCAGCTCGCTTGCAGTCGTATTGCAAACCCCTGCTCATGGCAATAGTAGCTACAGAGCAGGTGGCCAGAATCTGCGCCAACGATTTCTCTTTTGGCCCCCTCGGAAAGCTGGACCTTGCTGGTCACACATCCGTGGAGGCGTTTGGCGTTCCCATGTCCAGTAAATAAGTCACACTCCCGGACGAAAAAATTCCAGTGGCAAGGTAAGTGACTGCGCGATAAAGTAAAAGCGTATCGAGTCGAACGATCGCTCGCCTATTGATCGAGGTGCAAGGTGTCCAAGATAGCTGCAACGTTAGCCGCGTACTTGTTCTTCGGATTGATCGTGCCCGTCGACGCGCGGACGGAAGAATGCGTCAGCATGCTCGTGGATCTTCGCGGTTCGGTTGCGCTCGCAAAGTCGCCATCGGCGAACCCGCAGGATCACTGGCCCGTCAGCCTTTTACATTGTTTTGCCCGGCGCGATGTGTTGTCCCTATCGGAGGCCGATGAGGCCACGCTCTACTTTCCGGACGCGGGAACCGCGGTGGGTCTGCGAGGCCGTGGCCAGTATGTGATCGAATCGAATGCCGTTCGCCCAATTGGCAATGCCCCGGCACCATCGAGCACTGTGCTCAATTCGGTATTCAAGGGTGTCAATCTGGCCAGGGAGAATCTGACGCGGGCCGGCGTTCGAATGCGGGAAACGCCGAATCCGGCAGGCATCGTCCAGATTGCCCCGCAAGGCATCGTGACCGACGTTGAGCCCCTTGTGTTTCGCTGGTATCAGGGAGACACAAGACCCCCTTATCGAATTCGTATCGTCACAAGCAGCAGGACGACTGTTTATGAAGGACCCATCGCGAATGGCGATTTCAGACTTCCGCCGGAAGTCAACTTGCCTCCCGGCGAGCAACTGTCATGGCGAGTGGAAGCGGTTGACTCTGCTTCGAGCGGGGGACGCTGGCAGGAGTTTGTCGTCGCGACTCGCGACGCACGGGAACTGGCGGCCCGCATCGATAAAATGGTTCCTTCACCGACCGACGTGGAACGCAACCTGAGAAACGTATTGCTGCTGCAAAAAATGTCATCCGAGCCGTGACCGACCGGCTCCTTCGCGATGATCGGAAACGCATGATGTGAAATCTGTCCGAGGAGAGGGGATGGGAAAAATACTAATCCGATTCTCGGGCTATATGTTCGCTGTGGGGCTGCACCTTTGCCCAGGCGTATGTATGGCCCAAATTCCGTCCGGTGTAATTGAGCGTCCCAGTGAACAGCCATTACCTGCGCCGGAGTTTCTGCCAGACAAAGACATCAAGCCCTTTGAGCTGCCGACACTCGAGCGCCCCGACGAAGCGCCCGCAGGTGGGGAGCCTCAATTGGATGTAGAGGGCTTTGTCTTCGACGGCAACAAAGTGATTCCGACCGACATTTTGGAGCAAGTTGCAGAACCGTACGCGCATCGACGGCTCAGCATCGCGCAATTGGAAGAACTCCGGCAGAAACTTACCCATGTCTATATTGACCGAGGGTACATAAATTCCGGCGTGCTCCTCGAGGACGGTTTCCTGCAGAACGGAGTAGTGCGGTTTCGGGTCATTGAAGGGCGTGTACAGGGATTGCGCACTTCCGGCCTTGGCGGTCTGCTCCCGTCCTACTTGCGGCAGCGGTTGGTGCAGGAGGGCGAGGTGCTCAATGTCAACGCCTTGCAAGAGCGCTTTCAGCTTCTGCTTTCCGATCCGTTGTTTTCCAAAGTCAATGCGCGGTTGGAGCCAGGTGAGCGCCCCGGTCTGGCAACCCTCGATGTGGAAGTGACGCGTGCGCGGCCATGGGAGTTGTCCATTTATGCGAATAATCATCGCCCACCTTCTATAGGTACAGACGCACTGGGAATTGCGGGCACAGTGCGGAATCTCTCTGGAGTGGGGGATACGCTTTTTGCAAGCGCGGAAACCGGACTGGATGACGAGGTACTGTTCAATAGACCCCAGTACGACATTTCCTGGACTGCCCCGGTTGTCTACCGAACCGATCTGTTGCTGCATTACGAGTACGGCAGCTCCAGCGTTATCGAGGAACCGCTTGATTCTCTCAACATAAACAGCAGGTTCGAAAGTTACGAAGCCGGTTTGAGTCATGCATTTGTGGACTCCCCGGCACGTAGGGTATCGGTCGGCGTGATCTTCAATCGCCGAAAGAACAGTACAGAGTTGCTCGGTATCCCTTTCTCTTTCGTCGCGGGAGAGCCGACTGGAACTTCGACAGTACGTGCAACCCGATTCCAACAGGATTGGATAGAGCGTTGGGAGCGTCAGGCGCTTGCCGTCAGGTCCACCTTTTCCTGGGGACAGACCAATACGATCGCGAGCACCGATCCCACGGTAGCACCGGAGAGCTATTTCGTCTGGTTAGGTCAGGCGAACTTTGTGCGGCGCGTGCTACAGAATGGGGCGAATGTCTCCTTGCGAGGCACTGTTCAGGCCACCCAGGACCGGCTCGTTCCATTGGAGCAGTTCGCTCTCGGGGGAGTATTTTCCGTTCGAGGCTACATCGAGAATCAAGTTGTCCGCGATCGTGGATACAATGCAAGCATCGAATTCAGGTATCCGATTTTCCAGAACCCGGGCCAGCGATACCAGGTGATGGTGGTGCCATTCTTTGATTTTGGTGGCGCGAAAAATCAGGGGGAAGAGAGCCAGCAATTAAGTTCCATCGGCCTTGGGCTGACCGCAGAGCACAAAGGATTTCTCGGGGAGCTTTTCTATGGCTATCAATTGGACGACATCGATGCCAAAAAAGACGGCACACTCCAGAATCATGGAATTCACTTGCAGGTTCGCTATGCGTTCTAATTTCTTGCCTGGTCGCGTCAAACCGCTGCTTCGAGCGGCGCGGGGTTTAATTGCATGTCTAATTCTGGCGACCGGAAACCTGTTTTGGGTATGCAACGCGAACGCCGATTCGGAGGAAGTGGCGAACAACGCGGCAAGTCTCAGGCGCTCTGGCCATTTTCGCCTTGCCATAGATCTGCTGGAAGGTGAGCGTGCGCGCTCGGGCGAGTCGTGTTCCGCCAAGGTGTTGGGCGAACTTGGCGCCGCGTATTTGCAAGCACATCGTCTGACGGAGGCTGAATCCAGATTGAAGGAAGCCTACGGAAAATCCGTAGACCAGACCGAGCGCGCGATTATCGCAAATGATCTGGGTAATCTTTATGCAAACGGCGAACAGAAAGAGAAAGCGGCCGAGTATTACCGGATAGCAAGGAAAACCGGAAACCTCGAGACTTCGGTGAGCGCCGGATTGAACTTGGCAAGATCGGCACCTCCCGATACCAGGCTATCGGAATTGAACAAGCTGCAGGAACAAATCGAGAGAGTCCGGGACCCGCGCGAGCGTGCAAGGTTTAGCAACAATCTTGGCAGCCAGGCGCGCTTGCTCGGACCGCAGGGTACACGGCTTGCCCATGAGAACTTGGAACGTGCGCGATCTTTGGCGGCCCAGGCGAAGGATCGGTTCGTATTGGCTGAAGCGCTGGACGAACTATCTCAACTTTACGAGGACAACCACCGGGTTGCGGACGCGCTTGGGTTGACGACGCAAGCCATAACGCAGCTGCAGTCGGATGAAGCGCCCGAGATGTTGATCGGCCTTCAATGGCGCCGGGGGCGATTGCTGCGTGCGCAAGGGCAGGATGAGCTTGCGCTCGGGGCCTATCAGGCAGCCGTCGATCACGTGGAGGCGATTCGCCAGGATATTCCAATCGAATACGTCGGTGGTCGATCCTCCTTCCGGGAAACCCTTGAACCCATCTACGTCGGGCTTGCAGAGCTGCTGCTGCGACAGGCTGGAAATGCGACGGGAGGCGAACGATTGCTGCTGTTTCGCCGGGCACGAGATACCGTCGAGCTGATCAAGCAAACAGAACTGCAGGACTATCTTGGAGAGCGCTGCCTCGTCACCAGTCTTGCCCCGGGTACCGCATCGCAACTCACAACCAGGACTGCGGTGCTCTATCCTGTAATTCTTGCGAACCGGTTAGCGCTGCTTGTCGAAACTCAGGCTGGAATCGAGGCCGTATATGCAAATATCGATTCCGAAGTGCTTCGTGCCAAAGCGACTTCATTTGCAAAGGCCGTCAGAGAGGCCTTGCCTGGCTATCTTGCGTCAGCACAGGAGTTCTATGATTTGTTGCTCAGGCCGATTGAGCCGCTGCTTGCAGAGCAGAGGATCGATACGCTTGTTTTCGTTCCCGACGGTCCTTTGCGCATGGTTCCGATCGGGGCATTGCATGACGGCAAGCGTTTCCTGATCGAAAAGTTTGCAGTCGCCATTGCACCGGGATTGACAGTGATCGGTTCCGCGAAGCAGGAGCAGGGAATCGGCAAGGTGCTGCTGGCAGGATTGTCCGAACCTGGACCTGTGGTAGGGAAGCTGAGTCAACGAGCCCGCGAACAGTTGGGATTGGGTGCCGTTGTGCCTGGAACACGCGCGCCCGGTCAGGGGGAAGAGCTCGCGCTTCCGGGTGTGGCCGAAGAAATTCAGGCGCTGAAAGCCGTTACTCGCGGCGACCGTTTGTTGAACAGCGAATTTACCGTGGAGCGCTTCCGGCAGCAATTTGGCGCGGAGGAGTATCGAACCGTGCACATTGCATCTCATGCCGTGTTCAGTCCGCGTTCCGAAGGGAGTTTCATCCTTGCGTATGACGACTTGCTTACGATGGATCAGTTGCAGACCTTGTTGCGCGGGCGGACTCTGGAGGAGAACCCGATCAGTCTGCTCTCCCTGAGCGCCTGCCAGACCGCGGAAGGAGATGATCGGGTGCCATTGGGTATCGCCGGGGCTGCGCTGAAAGCGCATGCCGGTAGTGCCTTGGGCAGCCTGTGGCCCGTGGATGATGCCGCCACGAAGACGCTGATGGTGGGGTTCTACGAGTCAATGACTAAGCCAGGAATCACCAAGGCCAAGGCGCTGCAACAAGCCCAGCTTGCGCTCCTCAAGAATAAATCGATGAATCACCCATTCTTCTGGGCGCCATTTATTCTGGTAGGGAGTGGACAATGAATACCCGTAATTGCCGAAGAACCACTAAGCAAGTGGTTATCGGCGCCACCATTTTCCTTGCGCTTGTATCGGGCCTGGTGGTGGCCCAGACCGTAACAACCATAAAGACGGACACCAGTTGGGATCGTACAGCTCAGACGCTCACCCCGAGTTCGAGCAACACGGTGGTGACCGGAAACCGAGGGGCGACTTACTCAATCCCCGGCAACGTCTACACCATTACCGAAGCACAGGGGAAACTCTCGGGAGCCAACCTCTTCCATAGTTTCGAGAGCTTCAGCATCGGAACGGGTGATGCCGCAGTTTTCACCACCACCACGCCTACCCTCAACAACGTGGTCAGCCGTGTAAGCGGAATGTCTCCCACGACGATCAACGGTCTCCTGGCGCTCGTTCCCGCTGCCGGGAGCAATCCCAACTTCTTTTTCGTGAATCCGAACGGAATCACTTTCGGTGCCGGCGCGCAGGTCGATGTGCCCGCAGCGTTCCATGTGAGCACGGCAGATAATCTGAGATTCGCTGGTGGGACGGTGTTTAAGGCGGGAAACGGGAGTGACTCCACCCTGACCATCGCACCGCCGGAAGCGTTCGGGTTTCTGGGCCGCGCTGCGTCAGCAGCGATACGCGTCGACAACCGGGACGCAAACGGCGTCCCTTCGGGCATCACCAATATCTCGGGTATTGGTGGCAGGCTCACTCTAACGGCTGATGACGTTCAATTGAGCTCTGCGACGATATCCGTGCCAAATGGCGGTGCGCTCCTGGCGGCAACTGGTAGAAATCCGCTCGAGGTTAATCTCGACGGCACATCGACCCAGGCCTTCTCGGGTGCTATCGCAATGACAAATGCAACGTTGACAACTAGTGGAGCAAGCTCGATCCGGCTACTGGGTGGACCAATGTCCCTCACGGAAGGGAGTCGAATAGCGTCCAACCAAGGCGCACAATCCTCTGTTGGCTCCATCGCGCTTGAAAGCACCGCCGACATCATCCTGGCCAGAGGTTTCGTGCACTCGTTTACCAGTGGGTCGAATGCCGGGAGTTCGATCGCACTTGATGCCGCCGGGCAAATCGCAATGAGCCGAGGTGGTCAGATCACTTCTATCACGCAGTCTTCGGCGCCGGGCGGGAGCATTTCTCTGAGAGGCAAATCTGTTGCCCTGGATGGAATCCAACAATCGGGGACCTCCACGGGAGTCATCTCGCAGGCTCAGGCCGGACTGGGCAATACCGGGCCAATCTCTATCCGCGCGGTAGAGGATATTCGGGTCGAAAACGGCGCCGTAGTTTCCGCAAGCACTTTTTCATCGGGATCGACTGGGCCGATCGATGTAGCAGCAGCGTCGCTTACGATAGATGGGCGGAAGACCCCTGCGGGGTTTAGCACGGGGATCTTCAACTCGGCATTCGGTGGTACGGGCAATGCCGGTGATATCCATGCCGACGTTGGTGGACTGCTAACTATTCTCGGCGGCGGGCAGCTTGGGTCGCTGATATTCTCAAGTGGATCCGGCGGATCCGTGTCCGTCAGGAGTGGCAGCATGATCGTCGATGGTCAAGGCAATCCGTTGCCTTTTATCACTGGAGTCTTCGCTCAGACATTTTCGTCGGGCAATACCGGGGGGCTCCAGGTTCACGTCACCGATGACCTTACGCTCCTTAACGGCGGTCAGATCATGTCAAGCACCAGCGGAATGGGATCGACCGGACCGGTTGAAGTCGATGCACGCACTCTCACCGTCAATGAGAACGTCTCCACGGCGCTCTTCACAGGCGTTTTCAATTCGGCTTTGAAAGGATCATCCGGTAACGCCGGAGACATCAACGTCAATGTGGCTGACCAGATGTCTCTGCTCAACGAAGGTCAGGTCTCGTCGATCACGGAATCGACGGGTTCGGCTGGTAATGTCAACGTCAAGGTAACCAATGGCTCTTTGATGATCGATGGGCCCGGAACGGTGGGCACATCTGGAATCTTTAGTAACGCCAGTCAGGGGGCGTCTGGTGACAGCGGCGACGTCACGGTTACGGTCGCGAAACAGCTCTCCGTGGTGAACCATGGCGTCATAAGCTCGAGCACCTGGGGAGGATCAGCCGGCACAGTCAAGGTAGAAGCGGCATCGCTCTTGCTCGATGCCGGCTCCATCGACAGCCAAGCTAACCCGGGCTCGACCGGGGATGCCGGCAACATCAGCGTAAACGTCGCGGGTCACATCTCGCTCCTGAACGGCGGCGAAATCGCGACAAACACATTTTCAATGGGTTCGGCCGGGAATATCGATGTGATGGCCGGTTCGATGCTGATGGACGCGCGCGGTGTCACAGGTTTCGTAGGAGGCGTCCTGAGCCGGGCTCTCAACGAGGAAAAGTTCGGCACATCCTCCGGTAATGCAGGCGACATCCGGATTCAAGTTGCTGGCAACCTGTCCATTTTCTCCAGCGAGATCTCCTCGAGTACACGTTCGGTGGGACATGCAGGAACCGTCGATGTGACCGCAGGCTCGCTCCTTCTCGACAATGTATCGGGCATCTTTTCTCAGACCTTCAGCGGATTTCATCCGATCAGCCAGTTCGGGAATGCCGGCACCGTGAAAGTCCAGGTTGCAGACAGCTTGTCTATTCTGGGCGGTAGCCGGATTTCCTCGAACACCTCTACCAATGGCAATGGCGGATCGGTTAGCGTCACTGCTCAAACGCTGCTTGTCGCTGGGACCGATAGTGCTATCTCGACGAGCACGGAGGCGGCGGGTCAAGGAGGCAATATTCTGATCTCCGCTGGGCAGATGAAGGTGGAGCAACTTGCAAACATTACCGCGGAAACGTCCGGCAAGGGTAAGGCCGGCAACGTTGCGATGACCGGTGATAGCCTTGCCGTGCTGAGCGGCGGGCGCATCGAAGCCAGCACTTCAGGTGAGGGAAGAGGTGGATCCATTGCCGTCTCGATGACAGGTGATGTCACCGTCTCCGGCGTGAACGCCAACAGCCAGACCGATAACCGCAGCGGCCTGTTCGCAAAAACCCAAAGCCCCTCGACCGGAACCGGAGGAGGTGGAGGCGGAGGTACGGGTGGCGGCGGAACCGGAGGTGGAGGAACGGGCGGAGGTGGAACCGGCGGCGGGGGTGCGGGCGGTGGTGGTGGCACCACAGCCCAACCCGGTAGCGCCGGCAACATTGCGATTACCGCGAAAAATCTGCTGCTGAACGACGGCGCCCAGATCGACAGCAGCACCACCAGCGGAGGCACCGGCGGCAGTGTTTCGATCACGACGACCGAAAACATTACGATTGCCGGGTCCACCACCAGCCTGAGGTCGGACGCCACACGGGGCAACGGACCGGGTGGGAGCATTACGCTGGTCGCGAAGAACATCACGGTAAACAATGGCGCCAGTGTTACGGCAGCCACCGGCGGCAAAGGCGATGCGGGCAATATCACTCTGACAGCCGCCGATCAACTGCTCTTGCAATCGGGCGGCAAGGTTACGACGAGTACCAGTGGCGACGGAAAGGGTGGCTCGGTCGTCATCCAGGCAGGCCGCGTGCTGGTCGACGGGCCCGACACCGCGATTATCGCGGACACCTTGCGGCCCTTCGCCGATCTGACGATCACCATCAACATCCTGCATGCCAATGACGGTGACCTGGTCGTGCAGTTGGACAGCCCGACCGGAACCAGGGTGGCGCTGCTTTCGCGCGTCGGCGGGAGCGGCGATAACTTCACCGGAACGGGTTTCAACGATCAAGCCACGAACCCGATTACCTCCGGATCGGCACCCTTTACCGGCACTTTCACCCCGCGTGAACCGTTGGCCCAGTTGATCAACGAGATAACAGCAGGCGATTGGACTTTGAACGTGCGGGATCAAGCCACCGGCAATGTCGGCACCCTGCAGAACTGGACCCTGAAGATCGGCCAGGAGACGTTCCAGTCGACGGGTGCACCTTCGCAGATTCCCGACAACGGGAATCGGCAGTCGAGAATCACCGTCACCAATCCACTTTTGCAGACCGTGCAAGGAACCGGAGAGGCGAAGGGGATTGGCGGCGATGTAACCGTCAACGCCGGCAATGTGACGGTACAGAACGGCGCGACCATGTCCGCGATCACCCGTGGATCAGGCAAGGGCGGCACCGTCAATTTGCAGGTCGCCGGAGACGTTTCGGTCTTGAATAATGGCAGGATCGCCACTGATACGCTTGGCAGCGGCCAGGCGGGAAGTGTCCTGATCGGCGCGCAAAATCTTCTTGTGAATCGGGGCGAAGTCTCGAGCGGTGCCCAGGTGGGTTCATCCGGTCAAGCCGGAAGCTTGATGGTGGAGTCCACAAATGCGATTACCTTGTCCAATAGTGGCCTCCTGTCGATTCGCAACGATGCCCAGGCGCAGAATCCGGGCGCTTTGACTCCCACGCTCCTTTCGGTCTCCGCGCACGACATCACGTTGAAGGATTCGAAGATCACTGCGGAATCTACCGGCAACGTGGCCGCGAGCGACATCCAAATCCATTTCACCGGAAAGTTGTTCGTGGACCCCAGCCACATCACCACCAGCGCCAATCTGGGCAATGGGGGCAATATTACGATTGGGGGTGGTCAGCTCATTCAACTGGAGAACTCCCAGATCACCACCTCGGTTGGAGGTGGCACTGGAAACGGAGGCGACATCAACATCCAAGCCGGCTCATTGGTGCTCAATACCGGTTTCATCCAAGCCAACACCGCTGCGGCGGGGGCTAGCGGGGGCAACGTGAGCATCAACGTGCAGACCCTGCTGCCCAGTGGCAACAGCTTGACCATCGGCGGAAGCGAACCGGCTGTGTTTCAACCGGGGGTATTTGGGTTGAACGTCATTCAAGCCGCGGCGCCCACGGGGGTGAGCGGGACGATCCATTCGACCGTACCCACGTTGGACGTGGCGGCGAACTTGAGCGGACTGACCGCGAAAGTGATTAACTTTGGCGCCTTAGGCAAGGATCTGTGCCGGATGGGGGCAAGGAGTTCCTTCACGCCGGTGGGGCGCGGAGGACTCAGGCCAAGTTCGACCGGGATGATACGGCCGGAAGGAGCGCTTGCCCAAACGACGGCGAGCGAGGCTGCGACAGGTGGACATGTCGCCATTGCGGACATGCGAGATGGTCCGCGCCTTGGTGCGCTAGCCGAGTGCAGGTACTGAGTCGAAGAGCTAGCAAGACACTCGACGCGGGATATCAGACATCACCAGTACAGCCACTCCCCACACATGCTTTCTCGTCCCATTATTTTTGCAGCGGAATCTCCCCCCGCTCCTACGGCCGTTTGACAGGATGCACCACCGGTAGTTTGCGGACAGCCTGGCCGAAAGCAGGCGATGCTCCGATTGGCGGATTGATCAGATTGGCGCGTGCGATTACGCTGATTCATGCAAACGTCAACCACCGGAATTGCCCGGCGCGCGTTACACCCGCCGCGAACGGCCGTGCGTACGCCACATATCCGTGGCGCATGGCGGGCCGATGTCCAGCGCACTTATGATTATCTGAGCGGTGCCAAAACGCGCCGAATGCTGAATTGTGCGCGTGCAGCAGGGGTGCAGGCGATCCTTGTCCTGCGCTTCGGACAGTGGCTTCAAACCCAATCCTTCCCGATCCGATTGTTGCTGGAAGGGCCCTATTACTTCTTCAATGGGCTGGTAAAAATTCTCTGGGGAATAGAACTGCCCCGGGAGGTGCGGGTGGGCCCGGGTCTTTACATCGGACATTTCGGCGGCATCACGGTGTCCCCCAACGTGGTGATCGGCAGCAACTGCACGCTGGCCCAAAACATCACGCTTGGCGCGTCGGGATTCGCCGAAACCTATGGCGCTCCATCCATCGGCGACAACACTTACATAGCGCCGGGTGCGCGGCTATTCGGCAAGATTACCGTTGGCAACAACGTGAAGATCGGCGCCAACGCCGTAATCTACAAGGATGTGCCGGACAACGCGATCGTGGTGCTCTATCCGGGATTCCGGATCATTTCTCTGAAAGGCAATCTGCCGGAAATCACCGCCAGGACCGCCTGTGCCGGCACGCCATCGGCGAGCACGGACTGGAAACCGCAGAAGCTGGAAGACGAAAGTTGGTGATGCCCAACCACTATGCCGGAACTGCCTGCGTTCTCACTGTATTAATCTCTGCGGGCGAAGCAAGATCGCGGACTGTTCATGATCGTGATTTCGGCAATGCCCAAACCGCTCAGATCGCGGACAGTCCGCCGTCCGCCGAATATACCCCGCCGGTGCAGATGCTGGCCTCGTCTGACGCAAGGAACACGATCAGTCGGGCCACCTCCTCGGGCGTACCATAGCGCTTCATAGGCAGGCCGTTGAGTATCACCTCGCGTGCTTTCTCCGGGGCACCGGGTGAACGGCCCTCTTCGATATTGCGGATCATTCGCGTATCGGTAGGTCCTGGGAGCACGCAGTTCACGCGAATGTTGAATGGCGCGCATTCCGTGGTCGCGGTGCGCATCAGCCCGATCTCGGCGTGCTTGCTGGCGATATAAGCTGAATTGCCCAATCCCCTCGCCTTGATGCCGCCGATCGACGACGTGATGATGATGGCTCCCTTCCCGCGTTTCCTGATCGCGGGGATCGCGTATTTCAATCCCAGGAAGACACCGCGCACGTTCACTGCCATCACCTGGTCGAACGTGTCGAGCGGGTAGTCCACGATCGACGCGGAGGCGCCCTCCACGCCGGCGTTGGCGATGAAAATATCCACGCCGCCGAACTTGTCCTCGGTGGTTTTGATCAGGCGCATGTTGTCTTCCGCCTTCGACACATCGGTAACAACATAGGCTGCGTTTCCCGTACCTGCTGTCTGAAGCGCGGACTTTAGCGCCGCTTCATTGCGGCCGGCCAGCACGAGCTTGGCACCCTCCTTTGCGAACAGCTTCGCCGACTCGAGCCCGATGCCGCTGCCGCCTCCGGTCAGTACGACAACTTTATTGGTGAACCTGGCCACTCTGACTCCTCATAAAAGATCAACATGCGACCGGCCTGACGATCACACACAGACTCACCGATAAGTTGCTTTCGGGTCGAGCGGAACCAAGGACCAATTGCAGAAACGCCGTGACGGCGAGGCGCAAACGGAAAGCTGCGCCGGCGCGCTATTCCTCTTCGGTCGTGCGGATGAATTCGCCCAGCAATTTCTTGAGCTGTTCAGCTTACCATGCCTCGCTCGACATCAACGCGATGCGTGAAGCGATGATGCGCGAACTCGGGCTCACGGAAACTCGAACTGCCTAACGGGAAACTAAAGACCACTCTTGATATGGAGGACGTCGGCTACGCTGAAATCCTCTGTACCGGGCGCACCAGGACCGCATTGGTCATGTAGATAATCAGGAACAGCAACGAATACTGCATCAGGTACGCAACCATCTCCGGAACGATGAAGGTCTGGAAAAGTGCCGAAGCCGCCCTGCCTTCCTGCTCGCCCATGTGGACGAACACCACAAGCCTCCGGCCCACAATATAGAGCGGCCAGATGAGAATCGAACAGAGCAGCAGGCGCCGGAAACGTATCCCACGCAGGATCAGGCCGATCGCCAAGCCGACTATCAGCACAACCGGCACGCTATAAATGAAACCGGCAACGACTAACTGGCCGTTGGGATAGTCCCTGGCGATATCGAACAGTGGCCCGAGGAGTCCGTAGACGAAATTGATGACCGAGGCCCGCACACCGAATCCGCTGTTGACGAGCAGGCCCGCCATTGTCCCGATAGCGGTTGCCAGCAGCGCTGCGAAGGCGCCGCGAATTCCGGGCGGCACCATTTCTTCAACATAGAGGGTCGCTTGTCGTCCAACCGACCTCCAAAGCGGTCGCTCAGGCATGCTGGATGAATGACATGAGGCCTGGCAGTAGTCCAACCACCTTTGCCTTGCTCACCTTGATGTGAAAACCTGGCCCATTCGATGGAGTCTGTCCGCTACCGTTTCTCAGGTGGAATGATCTTGATTGTGGCCGAAAACAGCGCATGAGCTGCAGGATCAATCGGCCTGTGTCTGACCTTTGTGCTCGCCGGATCCTTGCCAAGAAAGTTGTCACCTTTCCAGTTCTTCGACGGCCTGACGGGTCTGGGGACAAAACCGCCACCACAGTTCGGGCAGACGTTTCCTAGAACCATATCGACGCACGTTACGCAAAACGTGCATTCATAGGTACAAATGCGCGCTTCAAGCGAGGCGGGCGGCAATGCCTTGTTGCAGTGCTCGCACGTAGGTCTGAGTTCGAGCATGGTTTTCTCTCGTAATCGCCAGTATTGAAGATACGTACGCAGGGGGAGGCGCTTCGAGCATCGAGTTTCGCGGCGAGGTCACGAAAATCGGATGCCGCTAGCTCGATGGGACGTGGATCGCTGCGAAAGGGCGACGTCGAAGCGCATTGAACTATGGCAGAAGCCCGTGAGAGGGTCAACGGGCGAGGTGAGTACCGCGCGGACTCCAAGCATCGACAGGGAATCGGGAGATCCCTGAAATTAGATGTCTAAGTAACGCTCCTGTCTGTTGGCCAACCCACATAGATGTGTCATCGGTCTGGATGATCGGAGCTCGGGACGTTTTACAATTTGCGGTGAACGGTCGAGTCGATCCGCGTTCCAGAGAGGCCCTGTAATGCAGAAAGGGAAAAATCAATTCGGGAATTTCGCAGCCGGGCGGCTGGCCTGCATGCTCGTCGCGTTTCTCGTCCATGCAGGAGGAAACATGGTTCATGCGGAAGGCGCGACTGTGAATTCAGCGACGGCGCTTCGTGCGAAATACGCCGAACTGAGCGGCCAACTCGATGACAATCAGTTTCAAAAACCCCTGTACCTCGAGTCCACCGAGGCTTCCGGCGACCTGACGGGCAACATGTACGCGCTGCTCCGCCATCCCTTTGCAGCGGTGCAGTCTGCACTTAAAGAGCCGGCTCACTGGTGCGACATTCTCATCCTGCATGTGAACACCAAATACTGCCGGGCATTCGCCAAGGGCGCAGGAACCGTGCTGAAGGTCAACATCGGCAGGAAATCGGATCAGCCCATGGAACAGACCCATCGCGTGGAATTCACATTTCACATAATCGAAGCAGGACCGGGATACCTTGCGGTGATCCTGAATGCAGACATGGGGCCGTTCGGTACCCGCAACTATCGCATCCTGATGGAGGCCGTGCCCCTGAAGGACGGACAGACCTTTCTGCACCTGGCCTACTCGTATACCTACGGGACTATGGCGAAACTCGCGACCCTGGCGTATCTGCGCACGGCTGGATACAACAAAGTGGGTTTCACCGTAGCGGGCAGGCGCGCTAACGGAGAGATCGTCTACGTCGACGGCCTGCGCGGCATCGTGGAGCGCAACACCATGCGCTATTACCTCGCCATCGAAGCCTACCTCGGCGCGCTGTCTGCGGCGCCGCCCGCTCAATTGGAGAAACGGTTGATGGACTGGTTTGCGTCTGTTGAACGCTATCCGCGCCAACTCCACGAGATGGAGAAACAGGACTACCTGGAAATGAAACGCAAGGAATATCTGCGGCAACAATCCGATCTGTGATGGCTATCTCGTGCTGGCTAACGTGATCCCAATCGGCGCACACCGGTTTCACGATGTGCGTCGCTGTTGGGCGCCAGGTTGGCGGGTTCGCCGTTTTCGAAAGCGCGCGACACCAAGTCAACGAACACCTGATGATCCCAAGCACAAGGATAGTGCGTGAATCCGAGCCGAACGAGCACTAGCTCACGGGACGGGATGACGGTAACAAACTGCCCCTCGTGCCCAATTGCGTGAAAAGCGTCGCCGGGCAGCGAACGGCTCCCGGTTTCGCACCGGTTTTCCTCGGGAATACTCAACCAAAAATGGGCGCCGTACTGACGCTCGAGGCCAGTCGGAGTCGGCGTACGCGTGAAAGCCACCCACCCCTCCGGAAGAATGCGCTCGCCCAGCCACACACCGTCGCGGAGATATAACAGACCGAAACGTGCCCAGTCGCGCGCCGTGGCGTACATGAACGAGGATCCCACAAATGTTCCCGACGCGTCTGTTTCCATGACTGCACTCGTCATGCCGATTCGATCGAAAAATGCGCGACGTGGGAACTCCAAGTAGTCAGGCTCCCCGACAATTTTCCGGATCGCATAGGCAACGATGTTGGTGGTTCCACTCGAATAGCTCCAACGCGAGCCGGGTTCTGCTTCAATGCGCTTTGCGGCGGCAAAAGCCGCTGCATCTGGAACACCGAGCAGCATGTAGGTGACGTCAGCAAGCGGCTTGCCGTAGTCTTCGTGGAACTTCAGGCCGCTAGTCATGCGCAGGAGTTGCTCCAGGGTAATCCTGCGCCGTGGGTCACTCGCATCTTGCCACTCCGGTATCGGTACCGGGTCGCTCAGAGAAACCTTCCCCTGCTTCACCAAGACGCCGACGAGCGCATTAACGACGCTTTTCGTCATAGACCAGCCGATGAGCGGAGTGTCCTTGGTAAACCCGGGCGCGTAACGTTCGGCTACCAGGTGACCTTTGTAGACGACCACCACGGCACGGGTGCGTCGCGGAAGAGAAGAGGCGGGTTCCGAAAATGCCCATTCCAAGGCAGCATTCAAACGGGCATGGTCAAACTCCGGGGTTTGCCCGCCAACTGCCTCGAGTCCATCCGTCATCGCTTCCCGCTCGCTCAAACGGTTTGCGAAACCGTCAGCGCGGGGTGTCGCTGGCGTCGCAGCTTTCCCATGGACAATGGCGCAGCCTCGCCCTTCCCCATACACGGCCTTTCGCTTGGCAAATCCAAAGAATGTCGCCGTGACTTCGCGCGAGTCACGATCCACTTGCACATCTATATGCCGCAAGAGCCTGAGATCGTCAGCCGAAAGGTCGGTGTCGAGAAGCGACTTAGGGTCGCGTCGCGATACAAAGATACCAGAGCACAGAATTTTCGCCTTGTAGGCCGTGCCAATTGCTGTAACTCGGAAGCCATAGAGCAGGACAGCTGCCCCTGCGACTAGAGCAACTACCGCGACTCCGACGACGGCTCGCCTGTGCGCGTCCTTCATTCAGCGAAAACCAAGACCGTATTGTTGGCTCAAGCCCCGTTTGCTGTGCGGCGGGCCGATATGGGTGGTTGACATTGCACGACGCTCGCGGGGTTCATCGATAGAAAATGACAAGCAGCGCCACGCATAAAGCGACCGCAGACAAGGCCGTTGCAACCAGACAAAACAAGAATACGCGCCGGAGGTTTGCTTGAGCAATCGACGCGGCATGCTCCAGTGCCGCCACTGTGTTTTGCAGTTGCTCCGCCAGTTCCTTGATATGCACAGCGTTTTGCGAAGCCGCCGATTGAAGTTCTGCAATCTGTTGTTGCAGCAAGAGCGTCTGATTGGCGGACGCGTCTGTCTTTTTCTTTGTGAATGCAGGCCCGGCGGCCGAAATGATTGTCCCTACATGGGGCAGAACAGCCTTGAGCGCTGGAATCAACCATGCGGCCATGCATATGTCCTAACGAAATAGCGCCTCTTGGACACCCAAGGACGGAGGCAACAGCAATCGAAACCTCCCTCGTCTAGACGAGGAGGCCAAGAAAAAGGCGGAAGGCACAAGGACCCGAACTCTATCCTTGGCGCTTGAAGTATTGTAGGCGCGCTCATGCTTTTCGGCCGCCATGCGAGTCTTGAACGTCCCAAGATTGCGACGTCTACCGGTCTTGGGATTCTTCTTCCGGGAGTACAACCGATACTCGCCCGAACTGAGTTTTCTGATCATTCTTCGTTCTTCACCTCGGGCGCGTCAGCTTGCATCCGCATCAACGGCCAAGGTCGCAAGAATCCTGTCTATAGCCACGTCATGCATACCCTGATCAGACTCCGGACAATCATAGTTGATCTGAAGCCAGAGTAGTCCGTTTCGGAGATACCACTGCCTCCAATAAGCGTTGTCCTCTTCGTACCGAAAGGCCAAGCCTTCGAATTCTCCCAGTTTGACGCCCTCGGGTTCATACCCGTCTTCTATGAGATCCCGTGCCAGGTAACGAAGATCCTTGTCGGTCAAACTACGGTTGATCTTCGTTGTGCGAATGCTAAGTACGGCACCACCGTCCGGCGGAACCAGCAAGTGTTCCGCGACCTCGCGCTTGTCGCTCCATCCCTCCAAAAGGCTCAACTTCCATCCTTCGCCAACAAGTGCTCTGTCCATTGGTGCGATCTATCAGCCTGGTTGAGAGGGCCGCAAACCCTAACTTGTAGCGGGCGTTGCCGCCGCGATAGGCAGCCGCCTGAGTGTGCGGGCAGTCAGTACGACCAATACGTCCAGAGCACAGTAGAACGAGCCCGCGGCGAGCGGCGGGTTGGTACTGCTGAGTGCAAGGTGCGGGACGTCCGGGTGCCATACCCAGTTGCCGATCCAGGTTCCGTACAACTCCAATATCAACGAGGCGACGAACATCACAGCGTACAAACGCCGTCCTTCCGGCTGCAGCATGCACAGCATGAACAACCCGATCAACGGAATGCTGACTGTGTCGAAACCACTGATCCATGCGAACGCCGCGTATCCAATCGCGGCAGCCGGCACCAGCGCGACGAAGGCGCGTGGCACCCGCGGCGCGAAGACCAAGCCCAGATAGAGCATCAGCACATGCCCGGGCGGAATGAACAACGGAATGTTCTCCAGCCGGTAGGTGTACAGCCCCCACACCAGCGATAGATAAATCTCGCCCGCGGTTGCCCATACCAGGCATGCGTAGAAAGGCAGGCGCCATTCGGGCGGGTTGGTCTTCAGCAACCAGAAGAATACCGCCCAGAAACAGACACCAGTTAAAAGCTGACCGGCGAGTCCGCAGTACTGATCTACCACCAGCCCTATCGCAAGAGAGAAAACGAGTAACGCGAGATTCGCAGGTTCTGGCGACCTCGGGCGATGCGTGCCTGATGCTGTCTGCTGCGAAGTAGCAGTACTTAGAAGTCGCAAGCTCAATTCCAGCATCCGTTTGCGTTCCTTTGTGGCTGATGCAACGTGCCGTTCAGTCAATGGCGGCGATCGCTTCGATCTCGAGCAGCAAGTCGTCCTGGACCAGTTTGTGGATTCCGACCATGGTCGCGGCTGGCGGATGCTCTTTGGAAATGTAGCGGCTGCGCACTTCCATCACCGCTTTGCGGGTTTCCGGCGTCAGGTTGGTAAGGTAGATGGTGAACTTGATCACGTCATCGAACGTGGCTCCGGCACCCGTGAGCGCCAGCTTCAGATTCTCGAATACCTGCACCGCCTGGGCGCGGATGTCCCCCACGCCGACCGTCTTGCCAGTAGCATCCACCGCCACCTGGCCGCTGATGAATACCATAGTTCCGCCGCGCGCGGTGGTTGCCTGCGTGTACATGCCCAGCGGCTTGAGCCCGGGCGGGTTGATGAACTTTTTCGCCATTTTTGTTTCCTCCTAAAAAGAACCATCTCACCTGTCCCTCTCCCCCTAAGGGCAGAGAGGGTGATGAAATACCCGAATGCGAAACGCCTCACCGTCTTCTGGACCCTCTCCATTTCGTGGAGAGTGCGGGGGTGAGGGGCTAGTCCAGGACCGCGATCGCTTCGATCTCGATCAGAAGTTCGGGCGTGGCGAGGGCCGAAATGCCCACCAGCGTATGCGCCGGCGGCTTGGGGAAATGCTTCTTCACCATTTCCCCGATCCACGCTCTGTCGTCGGGTTGGAGATTCACAACAAAAGTGGTGATCTTGGCGATGTCAGCCATCGAACCCCCAACCGATTCGATCGCTGTGCGCAAGTTCGCGAACACTTTCTCGGCCTGGCCTTTCACATCGCCGACTGCAACGATCTTCGATGTCGGATCGCGCGCGGTCTGGCCGCTTATGTAGACAATCTTGTCGCCCTCTGTGACGGCAATCTGAGAAAAGGTACTAGGCTTGAACAATCCGTCAGGGTTAAGAAAGCGGATGTCCGCATCTGCCATTGCAGGCAAAACGGTCAACGTTGCCAGCATCGCTGCGATTCTCGCAAGAATATGCATTTCCAGCACTCCCCCAAAAGACGATCTTCTGGTTGTCACATTGTGATAACTCAGGCTGCCTGGCTTTTTTCCACCATCGCCAGCACGTAGTCCTCGAGCTTGCGGGCATCAGCATGGAAACGGCGGATCCCATCTGCGAGCTTCTCGGTCGCCATTGCGTCTTCGTTGTGCATCCAGCGGAAGGTTTTTTCATCCAGGGCGATCTTCTCAAGGCCGCTCGCCTTCGCGACCTCGACCGTCAACTTGCGCGTTACATCCCCGTTGGTCTTTGCCATCTTGTCGAGAAGATCAGGGGCGATGGTGAGCAGGTCGCATCCGGCAAGCCAGACGATCTGCTCGACCTTGCGGAAGCTGGCCCCCATCACCTGGGTCCGGTAGCCGAACTTCTTGTAGTAGTGATAAATGCGCGTTACTGACTGCACGCCCGGATCGTCCGCAGGCGCGATGTCCTCGACTTTGCGTTCCTTCTTGTACCAGTCGTAGATGCGGCCTACGAAAGGCGAAATCAGCGTGACGCCGGCGTCCGCACAAGCCACGGCTTGAGCAACGCTGAACAGCAAAGTCAGGTTGCAGTGGATGCCTTCGCGCTCCAGTTTTTCCGCCGCCTTGATGCCCTCCCAGGTGCTCGCTACTTTGATCAGCACGCGTTCGCGGGATACGCCGGCCCGCTGATACAGTTCGATCAACCGCCGTGCTTTCGCGAGCGTACCGTCAACATCGAAAGAGAGACCGGCGTCCACTTCCGTTGAAACCCGCCCCTTCACGTACTTGAGGATCTCGCAGCCAAAGTTGACCGAGAGCTTTTCCATCAGGGCTTCAGCCTTTCCGGCTCGGTCGCCCCTGGCTTTCATGCCGAAAGCGATTGCATCGTCCACCAGCGGACGGTATGCAGCGTTCTGAGCCGCCTGATAAAGCAACGATGGATTGGTGGTGGCGTCCTGCGGCTTGACCCGCGCAATGGAGTCGATGTCGCCGGTGTCGGCCACGATGATCGAATGTTTCTGCAGCGATTCGAGCAGGTTCATGGTTGCTTCCTTGTCAGGTTTCCCACTTCCAGTTACGGATTTCGGGCATATCTTCACCGTGTTCGGCGATGTAGCGCTTGTGGTCGGCCAGCTTGTCACGCATTGTCTGCTTCACTTCGACAGCCCGGACGACCTTCGGCAGCCGTTCCGCCACGTCAATCACCAAATGGTAACGGTCCAAGTCATTCAGTACCACCATGTCGAAGGGCGTGGTCGTGGTTCCTTTCTCCTTGTAACCGCGCACATGAAGGTTGCCGTGGTTGTTGCGCCGGTAGGTCAGCCTGTGGATCAGCCATGGGTAGCCATGATATGCAAAGATTATCGGCTTGTCCGTGGTGAAGATGGCGTCGAATTCGCGGTCTTCGAGCCCGTGCGGATGCACGCCGGCAGGTTGCAGCGTCATCAGGTCCACTACGTTGACCACGCGCACCTTGATCTCAGGCGCGAGTCGCCGCAGGAGGTGCACCGCCGCCAGCGTCTCCAGGGTCGGTACGTCCCCCGCGCAAGCCATTACAACATCCGGGTCACCGCCCTGCTCGTTGCCCGCCCAGTCCCAGATACCGATTCCCGCAGCGCAATGCTTGATCGCGGCATCCATGTCAAGGTATTGCAGCGCAGGCTGCTTACCGGCCACGATCACGTTGATCAGATTACGACTGCGCAGGCAATGGGCAGTGACCGAGAGCAGCGTGTTGGCGTCCGGCGGCAGGTACACGCGGATCACGTCGGCCTGCTTGTTGACGACGTGGTCTATGAAGCCGGGATCCTGGTGCGAGAAGCCGTTATGGTCCTGACGCCAGACGTGCGACGTCAGCAGGTAGTTGAGCGAAGCAATCGGCCGGCGCCACGGCACTTCCCTGCCGGCCACCTTCAGCCACTTGGCGTGCTGGTTGAACATCGAATCCACGATGTGGATGAACGCCTCGTAGCAGGAAAACAATCCGTGACGGCCCGTCAGCAGATAACCTTCGAGCCAGCCTTGGCAGGTGTGCTCCGAAAGAATTTCCATCACCCGCCCCTCGGGGCCTAGCAAGTCATCTTCCGGAAGCGTCTGTGCCAGCCAGGTCTTCGCAGTCGCCTCGAAGACCGCGCCGAGCCGGTTCGACGCGGTTTCGTCCGGGCCGAACACGCGGAAGTTGCGCTCGCTGGCGTTGAGTTTGATTACGTCGCGCAACAGGGCGCCCATCACCCGCGTGGCTTCGGCGGTGGTCTGCCCCGGTCTGAGCACGCGCACGGCGTATTCGCGAAAGTCCGGCATGCGCAATTCCTTGAGCAACGCGCCGCCATTGGCGTGCGGATTGGCACCCATCCGCAGCGCTCCGCGCGGTGCGAGCGCCTTGATCTCGAAGCGCGGATGGCCGCTGTCGTCGAACAATTCCTGCGGCCGGTAACTCCTCATCCACTTGTCGAGTATCGCGATGTGCTCTTTGGTCATGTCGCTGAACGGCACCTGGTGCGAACGCCACGAGCCTTCGTTTTTCTTGCCGTCCACCTCCTTCGGCCCGGTCCAGCCCTTGGGTGTTCGCAGCACCACCAGCGGCCAGCGTGGGCGCTTCGATACGCCACTCTTTCGCGCAGCGTCCTGGATTCCGCGGATCGCCATCACTGCGGATTCGATTGCGTCCGCCATTTGCTGGTGGACGTGCATCGGGTCCGTGCCCTCGACGAACTGCGGCTGGTACCCGTAACCGATGAACAGATTCTCCAGTTCGTCGCGTGGAATGCGCGCCAGCAGCGTTGGATTGGCGATCTTGTAGCCGTTGAGGTGCAGGATCGGCAGCACTGCGCCATCGTGCGCGGGGTTAAGGAACTTGTTCGAGTGCCAACTGGCCGCAAGCGGTCCGGTTTCTGCCTCGCCGTCGCCGACCACGCACGCCACGATGAGTGTGGGGTTATCGAAGACTGCTCCGAACGCGTGCGAAAGCGAGTAACCGAGTTCGCCACCCTCATGTATCGACCCCGGTGTTTCCGGCGCAACGTGACTGGGTATCCCGCCCGGAAAGGAAAACTGCCGGAACAGGCGCTTCATTCCGTCCTGGTCCTGCGGAATCTGCGGATAGAACTCGGTGTATGTCCCCTCCAGCCAGGAATTGGCCACCAGTGCCGGGCCGCCATGCCCGGGTCCGGTGACATAGATCATGTTCAGATCGAACTTTCGAATGAGCCGGTTGAGGTGCGCGTAGATCAGGTTGAGCCCCGGACAGGTGCCCCAATGACCAAGCAAGCGCGGTTTGATGTGATGGGGCTTAATCGATTCGCGCAACAGAGGGTTGTCGAGCAAATAAATCTGGCCAACGCTGAGGTAGTTGGCGGCACGCCACCACGCGTCGATCGCGCGCAACTCGTCTGCCGAAAGAACCTGGGAAACGGCTGAACCGTTCATAGCACTCGGGCTCGGTCTGATGGCGTTCGGTGCGGGGAAAAAGCAGCACTTCCAGTGTAAATAAGCGACGGCGACGGGTCTACCGCATCCGATGCCGTTGTGATAACGCTTTGATATTTCCCAACTGTCGCTTTTTAGCGTCATTCATAGCGGGGGATTCGCCGCATATAATGCCCTGTCGGAACACGCAGGGTGCCCCAATGATGCGTAGCCTGTTCCTGTTTATCGAGCAGTCGCTCGGCGCCTCGCTGGCCACGGTTTCCGCGTTTGTCTATTGGGCCGCGATCATCCTGCTCGCTCACCGCATCCTCGCGTCCGTCCTGCGGCTGCGAATGGAAATGGCGAGTGCGCGCCTGCGCATGGAAGAGCGCATGGTGATGGAGTGCCCCTACTGCCATCGCGAGACCGTGATTGCCGACTCCCAATGCGCGTTCTGTCGTCAAAGCCTGGGCACACCCTGGGACTTGAGGGCTTGGCATTTCCTGCGCTTGTGGCACCAGCCAGCATGGTTCCGCTGGACACGCTGGAGCTGGGACATCATCGGGCTTTTGATTTTCATGGCGCTTACTGTGGCCGGGTTCGCCGGACTGCAAGCCTGGACGTGGAGCGGCCCGCTGCAACAACTCTTCCTGGGTGTGGCGATTTTCTGCTGGGTCGCAATCGGCTGGCTGGTGGCACGGGTGCTGCATATCGGCCCGGGAGGACCGATCGCGAGGCTACGCGATCTGGTGTTCTCGTTGGCAGCCGCCGGAGTATTGGCGATTGCCGTGTTCTTTGCGATCGAATCGACACCGGTAACCGAAACGGTGATGTGGCGTATCCCGATCGGCGAAGGTGGAATCGCAAAAATCGAAGACAGGGCGCTGCTGTTGCCGCAGGGCATGATCGGCTTCGAATATCTGCAGGTTGACCACGATCAAGTCGGCTACCACCGCGTGATCCCGATCGCTTTCCTCGGAAATGAACGCCTCGAGGTCAAACACAACGGGATGGAGAAGTGGTTCCTCGACAACCTGTGGAAGCACATGCACGGCTACTCCGAGCGCGGACTGTCGGTACGCAGCCGGGTCGAGCAGTTCCTGGTCGTGCCGAATCGGGAGTACGAAGTCGTGGACCGGGACAAGCAGGTTTACTTCCGTCCCGCCGTCGCCGCCAAGTAGCGTCCTCGGATCGACGTATTGCAAGCGCAACCGCGCTGACGAAAAGACTGTTTTCCCAATGTGGGTTACCTAACATCGTTGCGTCGGAAATACGAGCAAAGTACTTGCTCACTGGTTGCGGCCCGGAGAACAGGACAACCATGACATTAATATTGAACGGAGGCTCCATTGAGTCATACACAGATGCTTCACACCAGGCGAAGGAAACAGAAAGCCAAAAAGGACATCGCGAGAGTAGCCAAACGGGCGAAAAAACTGAGGAAGCAAAACGCGAAAGGACTCAGTACGGCGGCGCCGAAAGAACGACCCGCCTAGCCTTTCTCACGATCGATTAGCGATACTCAGCCAGGCAGGTATGCCGAGAACTCTTTCTCCACCGCTTTCGGATTGGCGGCAAGCCCCGCCGACACGCCATCTGCCATCTGCCCGGGATACGCGTCTTCCGTCCCGTTCTCCACCGCGTCGAGCGCAGCCGTAGCCACGTCGTAGGGATTTTCCTTGTGACCCTTGTAGTCGCGTTCGACGTCAGTGTCGGTCGCGCCTGGCATCACCCCCACAACCAACGTGCCCTGCTTCGCCAACTCGGCGCGCGTGCCCTGGGTCATGAGCAGGCAGGCCGCTTTCGATGCGCAGTACGAGCCGTAGGCAGGCAGGCTCACCCGGCCGAGGATTGACAGCATGTTGACGATTGCGCCTCCGCCGTTGGCCCCGAGGACCGGCGAGAATGCACGGGTCACGGCAAAAGTGCCGAAAAAATTGGTATTGAACTCCGCGCGCGCGTTATCCGCGCTTTTTCCGGCGATGATGCCGGTCTTGAGATTGATGCCGGCGTTGTTGATCAGCAGCGTCACGTCCTTGCACTTCTTCGCTGCGGCAGCGATTTGCGCATCGTTGGTAATGTCGAGTTGCAACGCCTCGACTTTTCCGGGATGCGCCGCGACCAAGTCCGCTACTTTGGACGGATCGCGCGCGGATGCGTAGACCTTTTTTGCGCCTTTGGCGACCAATGCCTTGACGAAATTCCTGCCAATGCCCCGGCTGCTGCCGGTCACCAGCGCCACCGCTCCCTTGATATTCATTCCGCCCATCTCCTTTCGCTCTTCATGTTGTTCGCTTTCCGCGCCACGACTGACCCAGTCCGGATCCAGGTCAGGTAGCGGGATGGCGTCGAGCAGACTGCGAGTGTAATCGTGTGCGGGCGCGGCGAAAAGCTCGGCACACGGACCGGATTCGACCACCTGCCCCTGTCGCATCACCAACACCCTGTCGCATAACACCCTCACGACCGACAGGTCGTGACTGATGAAGATCAACGAGTCCTCCTGTTTCAGTTCCCTGAGGAGCGTGAGGATCTGCGCCTGGGTGGACACGTCCAGCCCCGACACCACTTCGTCCGCCACCACCAGGGCGGGTTTGAGCGCGATCGCGCGGGCGATGCCTACCCGCTGGCGCTGTCCGCCGGAAAGTTCGTGCGGAAATCGGTCTGCGAACGCAGCGGGCAAACCGACGCGCTCCAGCAACTTACAGGCCGCGCGCCAACCTTGGCGGCGGTCCGCTACTCTGGCATAGGCAAGCAGCGGCTGCGACAGTATGGTGCCGATGCGGTGGCGTGGATTCAACGACGACAATGAATCCTGGAAGATGAGCTGGATGCGGCTTCTCAACGGGCGCAGTTCGTCCTGTCCGAGATGCGTGATATCGCGGCCTTCGAAGTGCAGGCTGCCCCCCGTGGGCTCGTACAGGCGCAGCAGCGTGCGCGCCAACGAGGTCTTGCCCGAACCGGATTCACCGACGATACCGACCGACTCGCCGGGCTCCATGCACAGATCCACGTCGCGGAAGAGGGTCGTTAACGGTGTTGGCCCGCCGAACAGCCGTGTCGCCGCACGATCCGGCAACTGCAGCGTCAGCCTCCGGGCATCCAGAAGGGGCATCAACGAACCTTTCGGTTAAAAGGTTGCTTTCTGTGTTTCGTTGGGTTGAACAACGGTCTAACGTTCACATGAGGGCGCCAAGCTGGGCAACGATGAAAACGGTGCCACGCAGCGTTGTCTTCTCATTCGCCGTCGCGGCGCCTGGAAGAATCGAGCTCTCGCGCTTCATCAGCCAACCGCTGCGTCAGCGCCGCCGGGATCGCCTGCAGCAATCCTCCCGGACGGTCAAATCGGGGCGTGGCAGCGAACAGCGCACGGGTGTAGTCGTGCGCAGGACGGGCAAACAACTGCGCGGCCGTTTCGGACTCGAGAACCCGCCCGCCATGCATCACGGCAACATGGTCGCAAAGCTTCGCCACCACGCCGAGATCATGGGTGATGAACAGGATCGCGGTACCCGAAATCCTCTGCAGTTCCTTGATCAGCCGCAAGATCTGTTTCTGTATGGTCACGTCGAGCGCAGTAGTCGGCTCATCCGCGATCACGAGTTTGGGTTTGCAGGCAAAGGCGATTGCGAGCAGCACCCGCTGGCGCATGCCGCCGGAAAGCTCGTGCGGATATTGGCGCAAGACCTTCTCGGGCTCGCGCAGCCGGACTTCGCGCAGCATCTCCAATGCACGGCCATGTGCCGCATCGCGGGTCATGCCCAAATGCATGCGCAGTACATCGGTCATCTGTGGCTCGATACGTTCGACCGGATTGAGCGCGGTCATCGGATTCTGGGGTATGAAAGCGATCTCGCGTCCAAGCAAATGGCGGCGATCCGACTCGGACAGGTGCGTGATATCACGACCGTCGAAAACCACACTACCGGTCACGCGTGCATTCCCCGGCGCGATACCGAGCACTACCCGCCCGACCATGGTCTTGCCGGCACCGGATTCTCCGACGAGTCCGACGATGTGTCCCGCGTTAACAGCTAACGAAACGCGACGCAGCAGCCGCACGGATGGACGCGCTTTCAGGCACAGATCCAGGTCGCGGATGTCGAGCAACGCGGTCATCTCGATTCAACCGGGTCGAAGGCTTCGCGAAGGCCGTCGCCCAGCGCGTTGAGCCCGAGCACCGCCATCACGATGCAGGCCATCGGCAGCGCCATCAGCCACCACGCCTGGTTCACATACAACCGGCCTTCCTGAATGATTCCACCCCAAGTCGGTACGCCCGAGGAAACCGACAGGCCGACGTACGACAGAATCGCCTCGACTACGATGGCGATCCCCATCTCCAGGGTGAACAGTGTCAGCAACAGCGGCGCGACGTTGGGCAGGATCTCGCTGATTAGCACGCGCCACGAGGACAGTCCGATGGTCATCGCCGAAGCGACGTAGTCGTGGCTGTTCTGCACGATCACTTCCGACCGCACCACCCGGCAGAAGCGAGTCCAGTCGATGACGATGATGGCGATCACCACGGTATGCAGTCCGGCCCCCAGCACCGCGGCGAGCACAATGCACAGAAGCACCGAAGGGAAGCTCATCCAGACATCCACCAACCGCGAGATCACGGCATCCAGTCGGCCGCCGAAATAGCCTGCGGCAAGACCGAGGATGGTGCCAAGCAGCCCCGCAAACAGCGCGGCAACGAAAGCGACAATGAGCGCGGCGCGCGCACCGAATATCAGTCGGGAAAGTGTGTCGCGTCCGAGGCTGTCGGTGCCGAGCACGTGCGCGGCGTCCGCGCCAGACCACGCCGGCGCCTGAAAGGAATTCAGCAGATCCTGCTCAAGCGGGTCGTGTGGTGAGAGCCAGGGCGCGCCGGCGGCCGCGATCGTCAATGCCAGCACCACCAACATGCCGAATGCCACCCGGGGGTTGCGCCAGACGCCGAGCGGACTCATCCCTGCTTCACCTTCGGATTGAGTGCGGAGTACGTCATGTCCACCATCAGATTGGTGAGGATGAACAGCACCGCGAAGGTCAGCACCAGTCCCTGGATGAGCGGCAGATCGCGCTGAATCACCGCGGCAATGGCCAGGTTGCCGATGCCTGGATAGGAGAACAGATGTTCGATCAGCACCGTGCCGCCGATCAGGAAGGAAAATTGCACGCCGGTCAGCGTGACCGTCGGGATAAGCGCGTTTCGCAACGCCACCCGCCACAATGTGCGCAACCGCGAGTACCCCTTTGCACGCGCAAGCGTGACGTAGTCCTGGTTCATCACCTCCGTCAGCGAGCCCTTGAGTACGCGTGTAAGCGCGGAAGCGAGCGGCAACGCAAGCGCCGCCGCCGGAAGAACGACGTGCTTTAGCAGATCGCCAAGCGCCGCGAACTGCAGTGTCAGCAACGTTTCGATCAAGTAGAAGCCGGTCGCCGGATCGAAGTCCAGAGTTGGATCGACGCGGCCCGAAATCGGCAGCACCGGCACCAGCACGCCGAGCACCAGGATGAACAGCAGGCCCCAGAGAAAATCGGGGATAGCAAGCGTGAAACCCGTGACGCCGTCCACCGCCAGCTCCGGCCAGCGTCCCCGGAAATACACGCCCATCACCGCCATCAGCGTCGCCAGGGCGCAGGCCGCAATCACGGCAACGGTCACCAGTTCGAGAGTGGCAGGCAACCGCCCGAGGATCAGCGGCAGCACCTGTTCGCGCAGGCTGATTGAGGCGCCGAAGTTGCCGCGCAGTACATCACCACTCCAAGCCACGAACTGCTTCGCGATCGGCGCATCCAGACCATACGACGCCCGCAGACGGCCGACATCCTCCTGGGTGGCCCCGGGCGGCAACATCATCGCGATCGGATCGCCCGGCACCACCCGAACCAGCACGAACACCACCACCGCCACGCCGAACAAGGTCGGAAGTGCCCACAGCAGACGCTTCAAGAAGTAACGAATAGGCATCTAAACCCAACGCAGAGGCGCAGATAGACAGACAGCGCAGAGAAGAAACCCATAGATGAACGGCAAACCATCAATAAGCTGGCATGGATCGCCAAGCAGCAATCTGGGTTCTTGAACTTGTTATCGGTTTCCCGTTTTTCTCTGCGTCCTTCGCGCCTTTGCGTTGAGGTTGGGCTCTAGGCCGACTTGATCGCCTGGGGGAGGATGAAGCCGGCGACGTGAGGCGTGAACTTCAGGTCACTCCGATGCAAAACGGGCTGAAAGTATTGCAGCAGCGGGATGACGTAACCTTGCTCCGCGATGTAGCGATCCGCCGCCTTGTAGCCCGAAATACGTTTGGCTTCGTCCTTCTCGCCCCACAAAGGGCCTATCAGCTTATCCACATCCTCGGTCTTATACGCCGAGTGTGGCGAGTGGCTGAACATGGCGAAGCCTGTTGAGGTGGATGGATCACCGATTGAATTGCCCCAGTTGTAGAACGCCGCCGGCGCCAGCGCGTGGCGAGTACGCAACTCGAAGTGCTTGGCAATCTCGTAGGTCTCGATGTTCGCTTCGATCCCTACCTTGCGCCACATGCCGACGACCGCCTGGATCATTTCGTAGTCCTTGGGCTTGAAGCCGCGCGTGGTCTGGATCGTGAATTTCACCGGTTTGGATGTCGAATATCCGGAAGCAGCGAGCAGATTCTTCGACAGCTCCGGGTCGTATTTGACCGTGATCGAAGAATCGTAAGCGGCATACTGCGGCGCCTGCAGAGTGTGGATCACGGTTCCATGGCCGCGCAACAGTTTTTCGACAATCGAATTCCTGTCGATCGCGTGGATCATCGCCAGGCGCACATTCTTGTCCAGCATCGGCTCGCGATTGGAGATGAAAATCATGCCGATGTCGGAGACCGGATGCACTACGCCGGTGAATCCCGCCTTCCCGGCGAGGCGGTCGAATTCCTCATACGGCACTTCCAGGGTGAGATCGGAAGAGCCGCTCTCGATCTCCGCCACGCGCGCCGAGGCATCGCCAACCAGCTTGAACACCACGGTTTCGAATTCCGGCTTCGGCCCCCAATATTTTGGGAAGGCCTTGAGGCGGATGTAGGCATTGCGCTCGAACTTCTCGACCACGTACGGGCCGCTGCCTATCGGCTTGCTTTCCCAACCGGCGGCGCCGGCCGCCGTATAGGCTTTCTGCGGCAGCACGTAGCCGGTGAGAAACGCCATCCACTTGAACAGTGCCGGCTCGAATTCCTTGACGTCGCCTGTGATCGTTTGGCCGCTGACCTTGAAGTTGCCAATCTTGCCCCACACGAACTGGATCGGGTTGCCGCTCGCCGGATCGCCTGCGCGTTCCAGCGACCAGACCACGTCTGCCGGCGTGACCGGCGTGCCGTCATGCCAGAACGCGTTTCTGCGTACCTCCATTTCGATTTTTGTCTTGTCCTTGCTCCAGCCCCACTTGGTAAGCAGACCGGGTTTGAAGGAAAGATCGGGATTCTGGTCTACATACGAATCGAACACCGCTTTGTAGAACGACTGGATGGTCGGATTCACCGCGGATGGGCCGGTGGTTGGATCCCACGAGGGCAGTGCAACGTTGTATGCGATGGTCAGCACCTTGCCGGACTGCGCAGAAGCCTCGGAAGCGGTGAGCAGGGAGCCGGCGAACGGCGTGGACAGCGCGGCCGCACCAGTCGCCCGCAGAAAGCGACGGCGTGTAAACGAATTCATGGTGATTCCTCCCGGTTGAAGTTGAACGTTTTCCGGCGCCAGTCGCGATACGGATTCGCCGGACATTCTTGTTGTGGTAAAAGACCCGACCGAATCTAGGTGTCAGGGGGTCTTTTGTCAAGCCGAAAGCCGCGCCAGACGCGGCTTGGCGCGATGCGCGCGGTTTGACATGGCGCGCCCGGGCAGGTTAAAACGTCGCTCCGGCGCCAACCGCGCTGCAGTCGCCAAATCAGGGGATCGAGGGGAGCAGAAATGGCCGGGCAAAACATCAAAGGACAGTGGATCGAGATCAAGGCCGCGGACGGCAGCAAGTTCAGGGGTTACCTCGCCGTGCCCACGGCGGGCAAGGGCCCCGGCATCGTCCTGTGCCAGGAAATTTTTGGCATCAACGCCTACATCCGTGAAGTCGCCGACCACTATGCGGAGGAGGGCTACGTGGTTCTGGCGCCCGATCTGTTCTGGCGTCTCGACAAGGACGTCGAGCTCGGCTACACCGAGGAAGACTGGAAGAAGGCATTCGCCTATTTCCAGCGCTTCGACACCGACAAGGGCATGGAAGACATCACAGCTGCGGTGCGCGTGCTCCGCACCCGTACCGAAGTCAAAGGCAAAGTCGGCGCTCTCGGCTTCTGTCTTGGCGGGCGCCTGGCGTATCTTGCGGCGGCACGCTCCGGCGTGGATTGCGCGGTCGGCTACTACGGCGTGACTATCGATCAGTACCTGAAGGAAGCCGAAAAGATCAAGGTGCCGATGGTTCTGCACTTCGCCGCCAACGACAAATACGCGCCCCCGGAAGCCATCGAAAAGATCAAGGCTGCGTTCAAGGGCAGACCGGAAATTGAGATCTACGTATATCCCGGAGTGGACCACGCGTTCGCACGCACCGCCGGAATGCATTACGACCGACCGGCCTCGATGATGGCGCACTCGCGGTCGATCGCGCTGTTCCGCAAGGTCTTGGGTCCGTACTACGACCTGTCAGCGCTATGGGAACTGCACACCATGCACGAGTTCGGCACCCGCGACGTGGACGCGACCATGAAGACCATGGTGGCCGAGCCCTACGTAAATCACATCCCAACCCTCACCGGCGGCGTCGGCCACGAGCATCTGAAGCGCTTCTACAAGTACCACTTCATCCCGAAGACACCCAAGGACACCAAACTCATCCCAATCTCGCGCACCATAGGAGCCGACCGACTGGTGGACGAGATGCTGTTCTGTTTTACCCACGACATCGAGATCGATTGGATGCTGCCCGGCATCCCGCCCACCGGCAAATACGTGGAGATTCCGCTGGTGGCGATCGTCAATTTCCGCGGCGAAAAGATCTACCACGAGCACATTTACTGGGATCAGGCGTCGGTGCTGGTGCAGATCGGCGTGCTCGATCCGAAGGGATTACCGGTAGCGGGCGCTGAGACCGCAAGGAAGTTGGTGGACGAGAATTTCCCGTCCAACATGCTGATGAAGAATTGGGCCTCCAGCGAAGGGAAGAACTGACCAGCCCACCCCCTCTCCCCAGCCCTCTACCCCTCAAGGGGGTACTGAACTGAGTCCCGCCGGGGGAGAGGGAGGTCTGAAGAGTTCGTTTTCCCGTCGCAGCCCGAGGACTGCGTTGTTCTTGACGTTGCTCTCGCTGCCCTCGCCGGTTACCTCTTGTCCTCATCGCGTTCTTGCGGGTGCTTTGCCTTGCATTCGGCCGACAACTCTGCCTCGTGCTGCTTCAGGCACTGGGCGATGCGTCCCTCGCCCGGCCGCACAGCCTTGCACAAGGTCCTTATGTCCTTCACGCAGGGATGTTTGCTCTCCGCCTCCGCGATCTTCTCCCGGCAGCCGGCGGACAGTTGGTCCTTGTGCTCAACGAGGCAGCGTCCAATGCGTCCCTGTCCCGGTTGCACGCCCTTGCACTGCTTTGCCACATCCGGTTTGCAGGCTTCTGCGAATTCCTTGATTTGTTCTCCTGTCGCTGCGATGGATTCACGACACCCCGGAGAAAGTTCCGACTCGTGCTGTTTGAGGCACATGGCGACGCGACCACCGCCGGGATAGATACCCTTGCACAGCTTCGCAACATCCGTACGACACGCACTCGGCCTCTCGTTGTCTTCCGCCTGCGCTGTGGGCACGCTGAGCAACAAGAGTAGAACGACAAGATGCGTGATGGTGGTGAGCTTGATCATCGATGCCTCCATATTAGGTGGGACAACAGCGGTTCCTTCAACGGCCGTAGTCCCGGCATAGTTGACGGTTCGTCGGGACCCTCAGCGGCCATTGCGGTTGCGGCGCAAAACAGAACAAACGGGCGCCTGCCGGCTTGGGTTTTTCTGTTCATCTGCTCAACTCGGGCTGAACTGCGGGGGTTCCTCGCCCAATTCGTTGCTTCCTGGGTACTACAAAACACGGCGATTTATTTCATATTGTAATAATTGGACGAGCTCAACGCGCCGCAACACGAGTACTCTGGATTTCACAATGAAACAGTTTTCTTGACTATCACTTGTTCGTAGGAGTAAGAACCCATTTGGCGCGGCGCTCATGCCGTGCCCGAACCGTATCAAACACAAATAGGTGGGAGGATAGCAATCATGTATCAGGCAATAAGAGTTCTGGCAGTTTCGGCAGTCGCGTCGGTTCTTCTCTCCGGCAGCGTTATCGCCGGCAACAATCCCGTGGATGAAAAATGGTGGCCGAGCGAATTCGGTCCCGATGACGAAGCCGGCGGCACCAACTACATCACCCCGCAGAAACGCATCGAGGCAGGCAAGCTGGTCAAGCGCGGCAAGATGGCTCTGCTCGGCATGCCATACAGCAATCATATGCCGCTGGTTCCGGGGCGTACATTTGCGCTGAGCATTCCGGGCATGCCAACGCACGGCCCGCTCAACTGGCCCGGCGACAATTACAGCATGACGTTCATGGACGAAATGGTTACTGCGGAAATCGGCCAGGTCGGTACCCAATGGGACGGTCTCGCACACCCAATGATCCGTATTGAGGGTGTCTCCGGATGGAAGGACGGTGACTACTTCTATAATAAGAAGCGCTTGCAAGACGTGGAGACGCCGCGCGGGATGAAAGTGAACGGCACGGAAAAGGCGGGCGGCTTCTTTACTCGCGGCATCCTGATCGACATCGCTGCATTGAAGGGTGTGGCGATACTGCCAAAAGGCTACGCAATCACTCTGGCAGATTACAAGGAGGCGCTGCAGAAACACGGCATCAAGGATGCGACTCAGGGGGATGTGGTGCTTTTCCGCACCGGCTGGAATGCACTGTGGAAGACCAACCATCTGGGCCGCCCGGGTGGTGAGAAGGTCAAGACCGATGAGCAGCTTGCAAAGGATTCTGCCGAGTTCGGTTCGGGCGAACCGGGCGTATCTCCGGAAGTTTGCGATTACCTGGCTGGGAAGAAGATCTCGATGATCGGCAGCGACACCTGGGGTCTCGAGCCATTCGACTTCGCCAAGAGCGGCGTGCCGGAATCGTTCGCCTACTGCCACATGAACCTGGTGGCAAGACGCGGCATCTATAACTTCGAAAACCTCGATCTGGATGACCTGTCCGCCGACAAAGCGTACGAGTTCGCATTCGCCTGGGCACCACTCAAACTAGTGGGCGCCACGGGCTCACCCGGCAATCCAGTCGCTGCTTACTGATCAATCATCGTTGTAGCCAGACGGGCGGGGC
Source organism: Burkholderiales bacterium (assembly GCA_035275265.1). Lineage (GTDB taxonomy): Bacteria > Pseudomonadota > Gammaproteobacteria > Burkholderiales > JACQAP01 > JACQAP01. The sequence continues at coordinate 310,489 of DATENC010000026.1, forward strand.
TCACACCCCGCCCGTTTTCTTGTCTCGATTATGCAGAGAGCCTCGTTACGCACAGGATCTGCCACGCAAGCGTCATCTGCGCCACGAATCCCACAGTGAAGGCAAGCGTGCGCACCCAAGGTACCTTGAATGTATAGGCCAGCAGATGGACCACCCGCGCCCAAAAATATGCCGCGCAAGCCATGACCGTCGCCCCATTGCTGACACCCAGGTCCTGCGCCACCAACACCAGGGTGGCAAAAACTACAAGATTCTCGATTGCATTGACGTGCGCCTTTATCATGCGTCGCGCCCACGGCGACTGCGGCTTCGGATTCTCCGGATACCCCACGGCGTCCAGTAGACCCCACACCATTGCCCGGTCGAGAATGTAAGGAATCCAGATCAAGGCCGTAAGCACCGTCACCCAAACGAGATACACGAGTTCTGTTTTCATCGCCGCCTCCGTTCGTGCAGTAAATCACCGTTACAGAAAGTTGGAACACAACTAACGCAGTTCGAAAGTTTTCTCGGCAATGACCTGATCGGCCGCCATCAGCCTCACTGTCCACTTTCCCGGCACGGCCTCGGTCTCGTTTTCAAGCGTGTGCCCAAGACAGGCGGTCGCCTCGCCGCCGCTGACCGTCAGTTCGATTTCCTGTTCGTAACCGGTCAAGACTGCGCCGTCTGCGCCGAAAATCGGGGGATGCAAGATCACTTTCTCGAGATCGAGGTCACCGTCTTCCAGTGCGCCGGCGACGCTGACGCAAAAGCCGAAGCGCGTTCCCGGCTGTGCAGGCAGGATGGTCGTCTGTTCGACAAGCTCGATCCCGGCGGGACCACCTGGCGCATGCGCGGCACGCTGCAGGAACGCGCCCGATGCGGTGCTGTACACACCGTAACTGAGTATCGTCCCGCGGAGCAAATGGTCCTGCAGGCGTCCGTGATGCGCGCTTGCCAGTTCATTCGCTAGCGCCAGCAGCGTGATAACCGCGATACTCAATTTCATGTGCACTCCCCCTAAACTCAATCTACAAAAAACCAGGACTGAGGACTGGGCGGGGCCCAGGTCCCAGCGCACGGGAGAGTCTTGGTCACGTTACTTGACCCTCACCCTTTCATTTCCGGCAGCGTAAAGAAAGGAGCGGTGTGCAAAATCTTGTTCTCCATGCTATCCAGAAGCGGCTGCGCCTTGGCAAGGTAAGGAGCGAATCCGGGGTCCTGTGCAAGGCGGCCACGACGCTCCTCCCGATCGGCCAGATTCTTGTAAGCCCACATATGTACGATCTGCGACAGAGGACCGATATCGTTGCTCACGTACCAGCCAACGCAGTGGCCGAGATACTTGAGCTGCAACGGAAGTATTTCCTTCTCATAAAGCTTTAGGAATTCGTTCAGCTTGCCTGGCTTTATTGCATAGGTGCGATGATCGACGATCATGGATTTCCTTCGGAAGAGGGCTGAGGGGTTAGGGGTGAGGGATTACTAAAGTCTAATGTCCGCCAATACGGTCGCCAAGCTTTTCTAGGAACTCGCCGATGACGCGATTGAGGAATGCCGCGTCCTCGGATTTGGTGCTGGTGGCGGCCTGGTGCCCCTGAAGCGAGGGAATTTCGACAAATCGGGCATTTGGAATCGCAGCGGCGGCATCACGCGCCGATTGGGCAGGATTGAAAAGGTCGAGCGGCGGCGCCAGTAAGAGCGCCTTCGCTCTTATAGAGGCAAGCGCGGCCGCGGTATCGGCGAACCCGGCCGTCGTGCCAACGTCGTGCGCCTCGTAGGCCCAGGACTGATAGAGGTAGTCGTGGGCGTCGAATCCCAGAGTGCGGTTTTGTGCAAATAAGTGCTCGAACCACAAGTGCGCTGCGGCGCAGTCCGGAAGAATTTCGGTGAGCGCCATCGGCGTGCGCGAGAGCAACGCGGTCATCAGTCCGGTGTGGGCACGCCAGCCGCGCTCGGGTACCGCGCTGAATCCTTCGCCGTTCCAGGCCGGGTCGGCCATCAGGCAGGCACGCGCCGTTTCGGTGATCAGCACCGCCCACGGTGCGGTCTTCGCCATCGGCGTCATCGCGACCACGGTGCGTACAAAATCCGGATAGCTCACCGCCCACTGCAACGCCTGCATTCCGCCCATCGACGCCCCAACCACCGCGTGCAGCCGGGCGATACCAAGTTGCCCGGAAAGCAAATGGTACTGCGCATTCACGATGTCGCGAATGTTGAAGCGCGGAAACTGCATTCCGGGCTGTCGGGCGCTGTTCGAAGGCGAAGTGGACAAGCCGTTGCCGATCGGGTCCGTGGCCACGATAAACTGATGCGAGGGATCGAGCGCCCTGCCCTCGCCGATCAGAAAATCAAGGCGGTGGTGATTGCCAGTCAGCGAAGCGCATACCAGGACTGCGTTTGACCTATCGCCGTTGAGTTCACCGTGCGTGATGTACGACTGCCGGTACTCCCGGATCACTTCACCGGATTCGAGTTCCAGATCCCCAAGCTCTGCCGTCCGGTGCGGCGCTTCGATCCAGCCCGGTTGCATTGGTGGGTGATTAAAGCCGATCATCTGTCTACACCCAACGCGGAGGCACAGAGCGCACGGAGGACACAGAGAATTGGATTTCCATCAACGATGAGTTGATATCGCGTTGAAATGCGGTGGCTGCTCAGAGTTGTGGGATTGCCATTTCATTCGCGTTTTCCGTTCTCCGTGATCTCTGCGCCCTCTGCGCCTCTGCGTTGGGTTTTCGCTCTAATCAAACATGACGACAGTCCGAATACCCTCGCCCCGCGCGAGAGAGGCGAAACCGTCGTTGATGTCTTCCAGTCTGATGCGCTTGGTAATCAGTTCGTCGAGCTTGAGCCGTCCCTCCAGATACTCGCGCGCAATCCACGGGAAATCGCGACGCGGGCGGGCGTCGCCGTAACTGGATCGCACGATACGCCTCTCGCCCATTAGCGATCCCCAGCGGAAACTGACTTCTTCGTTGATGTTGACTTTGCCGAGCCACACGACGTCACCGCCGGGCCGGACCGCCTCGATCGCCAGCCGGAAGGTTTTCTTGTTTCCGGCCGCCTCGAACACATAGTCCGCGCCGCGGCCTTGGGTGAGCGCCCGAATCTGGTCCAGTGTATCGCTGCTCGATCCGTCCACGGTATGGGTTGCCCCGAACAAACGTGCACGATCCAGCCTGGCCTTGCCCACGTCCACCGCGATGATCTGGCCCGCATCGACCAGCTTCGCGCCCTGCAGCACGTTGAGTCCTACCGCCCCGCAACCGATGACCACGACGTTGGAACCCGCAGCAACCCTGGCCTTACGCACGGCAGCACCGACACCGGTCATCACCCCGCAGCCGATGATACAAGCACGGTCGAAGGCGATGTCCTTTGAGACCGCAATGGCGCCGGATTCCGGCACCACCGTGTATTCCGCATGCGTCGACGTGACGGAATAGTGGTGAACCTGCTCGCCGGCACGGCGCATTCTCGACTTTCCGTCCAGCAGCAAACCTTTCGGCTGATTGCGGGAGAAAGGCTCGCACAAGATCGGCAGGTCGCGCTCACAGTAGAAGCAGTGTCCGCAGTGCGGATTCCATGAAAGGATCACGTGGTCGCCGCCCTTCACTTGCGTAACCTCGCTGCCAACGGCTTCGACGATCCCGGCGCCTTCGTGACCGAGCACGATCGGCAGCGGATAGGCGAGCGAACCCTGAATCACTTCGAGATCGGTGTGGCACAGACCGCTCGCCTTCACTTGCACCAACACGTCGCCCGGCGCGAGTGCCACCATCTCCAGGGTGTCGAGCGTCATCGGTTCGTTGACTTTGTTCAGCACCGCCGCGCGGAACTTCACGAAAAGCGCCCTCCGGTAACGAGTACATCAAGCAGCTTGGGATGAAAAGCCAGTCCGAGTAATTGCTGGGCAAATGCACCCGCGGCAATCTCGGGAAGAGTCGACAGCCCTACGGTCCATGTCCACCTTCCCAGCTTCACCATGTTCACCCGGTGCCACCGGATCAGCGCGTCCTTCCCACGCATCAAGTCGAAATGGTGATAAAGCTCGTGAGCCACGAAGACCGGTCTTGTCTGCTCGATACCCCAGTCAATGCGGGGCTGCTTGACGATCAGCGCATCGAGGCGTCGTATCGCTGGCGCGTAAAGCGTAATGGATGGCGGGCGGACGGCGTACTCCGCATAAATCACCGTACTCCCAAAGCCAGCCTCGGTATCGCTCTCCAAAATCGGTAAGTTGCACCGACCAGCAATAAGCGAGGGATCAGAACCCCACTGTTGGCATACACGTTGGGCGAGACGAACTCCGTCTTGCAACGCTCGCTCCACCAGTTCGCTTCGCTGCGAATCAGGAATGCGAAGGAACTGTACATCGCTGCTCAACGCCAGAAGCCCCAGGGCGGAGGATGTGGGGACGGTCATATCCCGCGTGCCCCTTGCACGGTGATCAGCGCGACCGGTGCTTCGGGAGCAAGTCCCTCCAGCTCGCTGCGCCCTATCGCCAAGGCCTGCTCCAAGGCGTTCACTCCCGATAGGTCGACGACGCGCCGCCCGGCAATCACGAACATGTCGGGTGTGATGACGCTGTCTCCGTTGTAAATGGTCACCTCTTCCCAGAGGCGACGCATCTCCGCGAGCCCGTTCTGCGCGGTCGCTCGGGCAACCACTCCATCGCTGCGCTGAACACGAATGACACCTTCGCGATCGACCGCGCGCAAAGGCGTACGACGCGATCTGAATATGTGCCACCTACGTTCCTCGACCTGACCTTGGAAAACCCGCACCTGGTCCGTTGCGGCGGCAAGCCGTACGGTATCGGGCGAAAGCCCCATGGACCGGGCCGCAATTTCCCGCGCCTCGTCCTCGCTGACTTCCTTGCGCATGTCCTGCGCACGCATCTCCGAGGCGCCCATTGCGGTGGCCCGAACGCGCTGCGTTTGCGGATCTACCTCGATCGTCACTTCGACGTTCTCCGGTGCGGCGCCCAGCCGGACGACCGCATCGAATGCCTCGCGCTTGATTCGTTGCAGATCATCCGGCATCGCGTTTGGAATCACTCGCTCGATCGTTTCCCGCACCAGTGCAAGCGCGACGCCAATCGAGGAAATTACCTCGGCATCCTGCGAAATACTGAAATCCAGATTCATGCACTCGGCCACGAACGGGATCAGCGCCGCCGCGCCGCCGCCTTCACCGACCAGCACAGCCTGATCGCGGTCGAGCGCGTACTCGCGGACCAGATCTTCAACCACGGGAATGACTTTGCCGGAAGCCTTTTCGAGGATGCGGCGGGCCGCTTCCTCAATTGAAACGCCGAGCCGTTGCGCCAGCGGCGCGATGGCCTTTCGCGCCGACTCCGCATTGCCATGTGCGTGCCAGCGCGCTTTCGCGTAGCCCAGTACGTTGGCAGCGCAGGTATTGGTGATGGCATAGCGCTCGCCGTTTGCGGAGCGGATCGCGACATAGTCGTCGGGATCGCCCTCCCTGGGCTTAAACAGCTCGACCCGGGGATCGATAATCTCTTCCGGTCTGGCGAACGCCGCATAGTGCAGCCCGGCAATGTGTGCGCTGCGCGGTCCGACATCGAAGACGTCATTGCCGCGTACGCGCACCATGCTGCCGCCCGCGATGCCGATTACCCGGACATCCAGTGAATTGACATAGGTATCGTGACCGCCCACTTTGGCATGTTTGATCGTGGGCCTGCCGTTGCGGATCACGCCGATGTTTGTGCTGGTCCCGCCCACCTCGAAGTAGATCCCGTCGGAGACGCGCAGGTACATCAGGGCGCCCGCTACGCTTGCCGCCGGCCCCGACAACATCGTCACGACCGGCCGGCGTCGCATTTCCTGCACGTCCATCACGCCACCATCACCGCGCATGATCATCAGCGACGCGGAGATGCCCGCCTCGCGCACTGCCGCTTCAGTCATGTTGGCGGTACCGATCATCTTTGGCAGGATGCTGGCATTGATAACGGCAGTGCGCGTGCGAACCGTCAAGCCGTAGAGTTTGGTGATCTCGTGGCCTCCAGTAACCGGCAATCCCATCTGGGAAGCGACCCGCATCACCATTTCTTCTGCGCTCTGGTCATCGACACTAAAAGCGCTGCTCGCCACGATGACCTGCGCCCCTTCATCGCGCAGCGCCGACAGGGTTTCCCTCACCAGTTGCTCGGTTAACTTCTCAGTGGTAATGAATCGATGGAGGGGCCGAAGGAAACGGCCCGGCGCGAGTTCGATCTCCTTTATACTACTTTGTCCGCGCGCCAGCATGGCTTCAACGCGACTCGCCATTCCGATGACGCCGACCGGCGCTACGTCGCCTTCCAGCAGCGCATTCGTGGCTTGCGTCGTGCTGTGCGCGAGGAAAACGACATCCCCGGGATCGACCCCGGAGCGCTCGAGCACGTTGCGGAATACTTCGATCACACCCTTTGCCACTCCGCGCGGATCGCTGTGCGTGGTCATGACGGAATAGCGCCCCGCCACTTCGAAGGTCGCGTTGTCGATCAGGACCGCCTTAGTGAAGGTGCCGCCGACGTCGATGCCAATGCGATAAGTCTTCAGTTCGCTCATGCTTCGCGCGGCTCAGCGCAGCATGTAGTAGCCGATCGCCGACATGACGGCGACCATCAGGCAGCCGAATGGCAGCGCGGTCTTGAGGAACTGTCCGTGCGATACCTTGGTATAGCCGATTGTCCACAGGGTCCAGGAGTTGGTGGGATCGACACTTCCCTGCATGACTGTCGGCCCTAGCCAAAGCGCATAAAGATACGGCACTGGAATCTCGTTGTTGGAAAGCAGGATCGCGAGCAACGCCGCTCCGGTGCCGACCACGCACAGAGGACCGCGGTAGATGCTGCCAATACCACCAAGCACCGCGAAGAATACCGCCGTCTGCGCCGCGTTGTGCGGAAGGATCGGATCGAAGATCGGCTTTAACGCACCCGCAACCTGAGGCATCTGGCCGGCGACGATTATCATCCCGCAGATTGTCCAGAGTGCGGCGATGGTAGCGATGTCCGGAAAAGCATCGTAGAAGGTCTTGTTGAAGAGGTTGAGCGACCCCTGAAAGCCGCGCTGTTTCCAGGTCAGTGTCAGGGCGAGCACGATGGACAGAAGAAAGGTCGGGATGATCTGCCACTTGAACGCCATGATCATGAACACCGGAAACACCGGCACCAGATAAGTGTAGTAGGGAGTTCGCTTGCGCGGCGCGGGCGCGGCGGAATCGATCGACGCGGCATGGCGCACACCCAGTTTGCGCAGGTTGATCCAGGTCATCAGCCAGGCGATCGCTATGTACACGATCATGCCGATGATCCATACGTTGAGGTAGGGCGCTTCGTACTTGATTCCAGGAAACAATGTCTGGAACTGGCCGAATAGCACGACATTTACGAAGCAGCCCGCGCCGATGCCCATCGTAAAGGCAGGCGCTGCAACTCGCGCCGGAATGCCCTGGCTCATCATGATGGGAAGGGCGATGACGCCTATCGCAATTGCTGCGCCCACGCCGTACATCGAAGTGAACAACAACGCGGTAACAAGCGTGATGGTCATCGCAGTGACGAGGGGCCGATCACCCGTAAGTTCAACCGCCGAGCGGATCACGCTTTCGGCGATTCCGGTCTGGATCAGAACCTGCGCAAACCAGGCACCGAAGACGATGATGATCACCGCCGAGGCGTACTGCACGCCGCCTCCCTGAAGAACCTTCGCCTGAATATCATTGACGCCGATACCTGCGAGCGCCGCCCAAACGATCGCCAACAGCAACAGCATGATGATGGGACTCTGGCCACGAACAATCGCGGCGACGACTACAAGAAACGCGAGCAGCAGGAGCGCGCCGGTCAGGTATTCCATCTATTTCCCCTTTTGAATTTGCGGGCGCTTCGCGCCTCGTCGTTATTCGGCTGCCTGCCGGCTGTTACGTCTCAAGGCGCGCCGGTCACCGCGGTGTAGTGCTCGACCACTGGAAAGGGATCGTAGAAGTGATGAAGCAGTCGCTTCCACTCCTGATACCCAGGTGATCCGCGGAACCCAACCGTATGGTCTTCCAGTTTGTCCCAGTGGACCAGCAAAATGTACCTGGTCGTGGTCTCGACGCAGCGTCGCAACTCGTGCGACCGGTAACCGTGCATCGAGGAGATGATCGCCTGCGCCTGCTTGAATGCGGACTCGAATTCCACTTCGCGCCCGGAAATTACGTCGAGGACTGCGACCTCTAGGATCATGGGGATGGAGACGGACGAGGGGCTAAGGGCGAACGATGAGGCGCGTGGGTAAGGGATGGGGGCTCATATCAAACCGAGAGTCCGCAGTGGTCTTTAATGATTCTCCCTCAGCCCTCTCCCCTCGTCCCTCTACCCTCGTCTAGTTCTTCACCCTGTCCGTTCCCCGATACAGGATCTTGTTCGCTTCCTCGGTGTTGCGTTTGTGCGTGGCGACTTCCTCCTCGCCGAGATCCACACGTGGCGCGGGTTCGTAATCGAAATGATGGAAACGGTCCACACCGCGCACCAGCATGGCGTAGTCCTTCGGCCCCGCGGTCTGACGCACATAGGTAGGCACATAGCGTATTGCAAAGCCGAGTCGCCGGTAGTCCGCGCGATTGGGCTCCGAACCGTGCACCATGCGCACGTGGTGTAACGACATCTCACCAGGCCTGAGTAACAGGTCCACGGCCTGTCTCTCATCCACTTCTACCGCAACTTCCTGCCCACGCGTCAGCAGATTGTCCCGGGCAAAAGTGTCCTTGTGCGGAAGCTGGTCCTTGAGATGGCTGCCAGGCATGACCCGCATCGCGCCATTGGGCAAATCGCTCACCGACAGCGCCACCCATGCGGTCACGATGTCCGGGTGCGAAAGCCCCCAGTATGTGGAATCCTGGTGCCAGGAAACGTAGGCCGGATCAAGCGGCTCCTTGATGAAAAAACTGCTTCCCCATACCAGCAAATCGGGTCCGAGCACGTCCTCGACTGCGTCGAGAATGCGCGGATTGCGGATCAGGTCGTTGGCCCATTTGAAAACAAGATGAGGCTTGTTGCGGTAAGGGGTCTTCATTACCAGCCCGTGCACGGCCTCGAACGCCTCGATCTTTTGACGGTATCCAGTCGCTTCGACTTCGGTAATCACGCGCAGCGGAAAGTGGTAGCCATTGCGTTTGAATGCCTCTACCTGCGTCTCCGTAAGGGCCTTGTGGACCTTCGTTGCAGGTGCCGGGTGCGCGACGCTCATGAAACTGCTCCTGTCTGAAAAAAGCCGCAGGGACCTAGAAGGCCCCTGCGACCCCATTGCGGCCCCCCGGAAATCAGGGGAGTTGATAGCCCTTCTTGCCCACCCGGATCTTGTAGAGGCTCTTGCCCGAGGTCAGGTACAGGAGGTTCGAATCCGAACCGCGGCCGAAACCGATGTTGGTCGGCATTTCGGTGCCGGTGGAGATATATGCCAGCTCCTTGCCTTGCGGACTGATCACCTGCACGCCAGGTCGATGCTCACAACGCGAGGCCAACCAGATATTGCCGTCAACGTCGGCGAGAATGCCGTCCGGGCCACTGCACGGCTTGTCCAGCTTGCCGTAGTCGATCACCACGCGCCGATTGCTGAGGTTTCCTTCCGCATCCACGTCGTAGGCCTGGAGCAGGTGCGCGTTCTGCACCGTGGACTCGCCCTTCTTGAGGTCCTGAAACTCCAGCCAGCCATTATCGTTGCTCACGATATACATGGTTTTCTGGTCTGGCGAGATCAGGATGCCGTTGCACTTGCCGCAGTTGGCCGCCACGCGGGACACCTTGCCATCCGTATCGAGGCGATAGGCCGCAAAACCGGCTTGGTAAACCCCTTCATGGCCGAGGTAGCGTGGATCGGTGAAATAAATCCGTCCCTTCTCATCGATGGTGATGTCGTTCAGCGCGTTATAAGGCTTGCCGTCATAAAGGCCGGAAAGAATGATGCTCTTGCCCGTCTTCATGTCGGTCTTGATCAACATGCGTCCGCCGTAATCCGCGCCAAGCGCCGCAAGCATATTGCCATCGCGATCGAACTTGAGGCCGTTGGACATGCCCGAGGGGCTACGAAAGATCGTGGTTTCGCCGTTCTTGGGGTTGTATTTCCAGATGTTACCGGCCTGCGGGTACTTGCCGGAGGGATCCTTGCAGAATGCACTGAAGGTAATGTCGCTGAAATAGATCATTCCGTCATGGCCCGCCGCAACCCCTTCGGTCAGCATGCAGCCACCGTCGAAAATGAGTTCCAGTTTGGCACCTGCTGGAACGATGCTCTTGTCACCGGTTGGTGCCGGAAAAGTCGACGGATCGGCAGCATTTACTGCGGCGGAAAAAGCCAAAAAGGTGCCGAGAACGGCGGCACTCCGTTTGAACAAACGCAGGGTTTCCATTATTTCCTCCAGTTGTTATACAAGTGTCGAAGCACTTGCTTTACTTACGGAAAAGCCTAATGACACAACTTCACAATCCAAGTGCGGGTGCAATGCTGCGATGCGGCTGTAGTTTATAGATAAAATGGGATTTCAAATATAAAAACGGGGTGCCTGCTTGTCAACACGAAAATCGGTCGCGCACGAGGAGGCGCGCTACTCCGCCCCCGCGCTGGAGAAGGGTCTTGACGTGCTGGAATTGCTCGCGGCCGAGCCCCACGGATTGAACCAGCAGGAAATTGCCCGGCGGCTGAAGCGTACTGCCAACGAGCTGTTTCGCATGCTCGACGTGCTGGTTCGCCGCGGCTACCTGATGCGCCAAACCGACTCTGGGTACGCACTCACACTGCGGCTTTTCGAACTGGCGCACCGCCACCCCGGGGTGGACCGGCTGCTTGATTGTGCAATGCCGCACATGCAGGTGCTGGCCAGTCAAACCGGGCAATCCAATCATCTGTGCGTACACCACGACGCGCGCCTGGTGGTGCTTGCCCAGGCGGAACCACCGGAACCGATGACCTGTTCGGTGCGGCAGGGCGCGCATTTTGCGTTTCACGATGACCGGGTGTCGGCACGCGTCATCACCGCATTCCAGACTGGCGAGCAGCACGATCAATACCTCTCCGAGGTGTTAGGCTCGCCTCGCGCCGCGCCGGCGCGGAAGCGGGCGCTGGTTGCTCGCCTGGACGCGATCCGCAGGCGCGGCTATGACGAAGGACCGAGCGACACCATCAACGGGGTGGTGGACATCTGCTTTCCCCTCTTCGATCGATTCGGCGTGATCGCCGCGCTCAACATTGTCTATCTCAAGCAGCGCGATTCGCGGGTTACGATCCCGGCCGCGAAGGAGCGGCTGCGCCATGCGGCACAGGGAATCTCCAAAGCGCTGGGCTGGCTCGGCTGTTGAGGGGCGCAGGAGCGGCTCGCCATCCCGGCAGTTTGCGGTCATCTTCAATCTCCGGCGGGGTCGATCCTGAACTCCAGCACCAGCCGGTTCGCCGACAGGCTGCGAGCCAGTTCGCGGAAACCATCCGGGCGTGTCGTCTGAATCACCATCCGGTATTTGAAACGTTCGCCGCCATCCGCAAGTCGGTAGCTCAAATGTCCAACTGTAATACTGTGTGCGGCCATCGCCGCACGCAAAGCGGGTTCGTCCATGGCAGCATCCCTCGAAAAGGCAACGTCAAACCGCGCGTAGTTCTGTGTAGGCATACGCGATTCGACCCAGCGGAAGGCCGAGAGCACGAAGATCGCCAGTAGAGTCGTTATCGCCGCAGGAAAGTAGAAACCGATTCCTATGAGTATGCCGAGCGCCGCAGTGGTCCAGATCGAGGCGGCGGTCGTCAGGCCACGAACGGTGATGCCTTCCTTGAATATCACGCCGGCTCCGAGAAAGCCGATACCGGTCATGATGCCCTGCGCCATGCGGGTCGGGTCCATGCGAATCGTTTCCGGGACATGCGATTGCACCCACTGCCACTCGTAAACGGTAACGAGCATCAATGCGGTGGAGGCCATGCACACCAGGGTGTGAGTGCGAAATCCCGCTGGCCGCCCGCGAAAACTGCGTTCCAGTCCAATGAGCCCGCCGGCGACAACCGCCGCCAGAAGCCTCAAAGTCATGACGATATGATCATCGCTCACACGCGCGTCGCATCCAGGAACCTGCTGCCGCCCGCGTCCTCGGCGGTTTTCCCGGGCTCCCGTTGGACGAGAACCCGGAGAATGCCGTCACGGAACCACTAGGCAACGGTTTCGACCTTTGCGTTGAAGATGTAGCCTTCTCCGCGTTCGGTCTTGATTAGTTCTGGGCGACTCGGGTCAGTTTCGATCTTGCGCCGCAGCCTGAGGATCTGCACGTCGATGCTGCGGTCGTATACGTCGTCGTCGTAACGATGGCTCAACTCGATCAGCTGTTCGCGGCTGAGAATGCGTTGCGGGGCACCGAGGAAGGCAACCAGCAAACCGAACTCCGCGTGCGTGAGATCGACACGCTCGCCTTCCCGGGAAGTCAGGCGTCGCGTACGCATGTCCAGCTCCCATCCCGGAAAGCGAAAAGCCCGCTGCGCTCCACCCTCGGCCGCAGCGACACGATGCGCCTGAGTCCGCCGCAGGACGGTGCGCACGCGCGCCAGCAATTCGCGAGGATTGAACGGCTTGGTCAGATAGTCGTCGGCACCGAGCTCAAGGCCCATGATCCGGTCCACGTCCTCCTTGCGGCTGGTCAGCATGATGATCGGAATATCCGACTTGGCGCGCAGTTCGCGCGCAATGACCATGCCGTCCTCTTCCGGAAGCTTGAGGTCGAGCAAAATCAGATCCACCACTTCATGCGCAAGTTCTTTGCGCATGGCCTGAGAGTCCTGTGCGCAGGACACGCGCAGATTGAACTCCCCGAGATAGTCGGATACCAGCCGGCGAATATCGGCATCGTCGTCGACAATAAGAATGTGCGGCGCCATACTCATAGTGATCGATAAGTAGTATAGCGGCCAACCCTCGGCGCTGTAATTGCAGACTGTAATACGACGCCTGGCCGGGCGATGGGCCGGCTGCCGGGACCCTTTGTCACGTAGAACACGATGATGCCGGATCAGAGTCAGCACCCCATTCCCATCGCGTCACCGCACAGGCCGGCCCTTGCGCCGCGACGCGTCGACTTCCGCCGTGCGCTTTGGATAACGGGCGGCTTGCTCATTGCCGCAACTGCCATCTTCCAGGTGTACGACGTGATGCGCAGGCTCGATATCGTCGTCGAGACCGCGGAGAAGAGCTACCTCAGCCTGGCCCGGACGCTTTCCGAACAAACCGCCCTCGCGCTGGAAGTGGTGGACGTGGCCGTACGCGACACTGCGGCGGACCAGCATGTGACCGGTCCGCAGCGAAGCGATCGCGAGTCGCAGCGGCGCGTGCGGGAACGTGCCACCGCCATTGCACAAGTCCGCGACATGGTGGTGCTCAATGCAAACGGCCGGGTATTCGTCGGAGGCCGCGGCACGTCGGAGACGAGCTCACTGGCCGATGCGGCCTATTTCACCGTTCACCGCGATGAAAAGGCCCCAGGGCTTTACGTGTCGGAGCCGACCCGTCTCTACGACACTGAGGAGTGGACCATCGCGCTCAGCCGCCGCATTGACGGTCCCCATGGCAGGTTTCTAGGTGTGGCCGTAGCTTTCCTCGATCTCGAGTACTTCAGGCGCTTCTATGCCGCAATCGATCCCGGCCGCGGCAGCGAGATTAGCTTGCTGACACACGACGGCAACCTGATCGTGCATTATCCAGGCAGCATCGCCGACACCGGCCGGTCCTTCTCCGAACACCAAGTGTTCGCGAAACTGCTTGGTAGCACGCAGGCCGCGGTGGCACTTCTCCCGAGCCCGGTCGACGGTCGCGAAAAAATATATGCCGCGCAGGCAGTCGCAAGTTTCCCGGTCGCAGTCGGTGCCAGCGTGCAAAAAGCGGCGGTGTTGGAGGCCTGGTACGTCCAGGCGATGCACAGCGCGGTGCGTACCTCGATACTGTGTCTGAGTGTCATGCTGCTGATGTGGCTGGTATTGCGCGAACTGCGGCGGCGGGAACAGGCCGAGGAGGGATTGCGCGTGCAGACCGCACTACTCGACGAGTTGTTCGAAAGTGCGCCCGAGGCGATCGTCATGCTCGACCTTCAGGAACGCGTGACGCGCGTCAATCGAGAGTTCACCAGGATGTTCGGCTACGCGGCGACCGAGGCGCACGGCCGCCCGCTCGGCCGACTCATCGTTCCTGACGACCTGCTTCAGGATGCGGAACGCATGGCCCGCAGCGTCGCGCAAGGGCGGCATGCGCAAAGCGAGACGGAGTGCCTGCGCAAAGACGGCACGCGGCTGCACGTCTCGGTGCTGGGAGCACCCATTCTCACGGCCACCGGACAGATAGCCAGTTACGCCATCTATCGCGAAATTACCGAACGAAAGCTCGCGGAAGCCGAACGCACCAAGCTGGAGACGCGTCTGCGGCAGGCCGAAAAACTGGAAGCGATCGGCACCATGGCCGGCGGCATCGCTCACGACTTCAATAACATCCTTGCGGCGATTCTCGGCTACGGGGACATGGCGCTGAACGCGGCCCCGGAAGGCAAGCTCAGACACTATGTAGGGAACGTCATGTCGGCAGCGCATAGGGCGCGGGCGCTGGTCGACCAGATCCTCAGTTACAGCCGTAGCACCCGCGGCAAACACTTGGTGGTTAATGCGGGCCGGCTGGTGGAAGAGACGCTGGAACTTGTGCGCGCATCGCTGCCGGCAGGCATCGAACTCAACGCACGGCTGACGGAATCACAATCCGCGGTCATAGCCGACCCGACACACATTCATCAGCTCGTGATGAATTTATGCACTAACGCTGTTCACGCCATGGACCAAGGAGGGACCTTGAGCGTGACGCTGGACACGGTCGCGACCCCGTTGGACAAACCCTTGTCGCACGGCCTGCTTCCGGCCGGGCAACACGTTCGACTGGGTGTGCACGACACCGGCTGCGGCATGGAAGCGGCGGTGGTCGAGCGCATTTTCGAACCATTCTTCACCACCAAGGAGTCCGGCACCGGGACCGGCCTGGGTCTGGCCCTGGTGCATGGCATCGTCACCGAACTGGGAGGTGTAATCGATGTTGCCAGCCGTCCCGGCCGGGGCAGTACATTCGAACTCTATCTGCCGAGGACCGACGCCGCCGCGATGGAAAAAGCCGAAACCGAATCGCCCTTGCCGCGCGGCAGCGGCGAACGCGTCCTGCTTGTGGAGGACGAGAAGCCGCTCATGCTGCTCGCCGAAGAGATGCTCGCAGCGCTTAGGTACGAACCGGCGGGTTTCACCCGCGCGCCGGAAGCACTGGCGGAATTTCGCGCCGACCCGTGGCGTTTCGATATGGTGGCGCTCGATCACCTCATGCCTGGCATGACGGGCATCGAACTAGCGAAGCATCTGCGGATGGCGCGACCCGACATTCCCATCGTCATGATCAGCGGATATACCGGGCCCCTGTTGAATCAGGAGGCGCTCTCTGCCGGGATCGACGAGATCCTCACCAAACCACTCGACTTCCAGCAACTTGCCGAGGCGATGGCGCGTGTACTGGCGCGCGAGACCGCGCGTTGATTCGAGGGTCATGCAGCGCGCGCGGCGCGCTCCTCGGCCTCGATGCGGTTCCACAGCGCACAGATCATGTCCTTCATCATTAAAGCCTCCTCCCAGCGGTCGGAAAGCTCGTAGCCGTCGGAGCCGGTCATTGCGTATTCCTTCGGCCCCAGTTCGCAGAGGAACGTCAGCGTCGCATCCTTGGGCGCGCGCTTGCGCCAGCTTCGGAAGCCGTACTCCCACCAGCCAATGAACAAGTCCACCCAGTCCTTCTGATGCGGGAAGCTGATCTGGATCTGCACTTGTTCGCGGCTCGCCACACGGCCGTGGAAACCCCAGCAGTTGTCGAGAATGCGGTGCATGTACCCGTGATTCACTTCGCTGATCGGCCAGGCGAACTCGCGCCCTACCACGTAATGCGACAAGTCCCCGGTCAGGCGCAGGTCCGGGAAACAGTCGAGCAACTGCATGGTGAAGAACAAGTCGGTCGTCATGCGGTCGCGGTGGGTTTCTACGTGCACCGGAATCTTCGCGTCGTGCGCGAGACGGCGCCAGCCTTCGATGTAGGGAATGCATTCCTGGATCGAATACGGCCGCACGTCGGGTTGCAGATTGATGTGATCCGCGCCGAGTTCTTTCACATGCTCAAGGATCGGCTTCAGGTCGTCGATTTTTTGCGGATAACATTGCGCCTGCCAGGTCATCTTGCGCGCGCGCAGGAAATCGGTGACTTCTTTCGCGTACTTGTAGTCGAAGAATCGCACGCCGCAACCGTCGAAGCCGGCGCCGTGGATCATGTTCAGCTTCTGGTCTAGCGTCCACTCCTGGCCGTCCGGACGGCGCCGCTCCATTGCCCAAAGCGATTGGTAAACGAGCAGTTTTTGCATGACATTTCTCTCCCTAGAACAGAGCGTCCACGGTGGCTAGACCTGTTTTCAAGCGCTTAACTGGACGGCATGATGGCGCAGATGGTCTTCCATGAAGGTCGAAATGAAAAAGTAGCCGTGATCGTAACCTTCCTGCCGCCGTAACGTCAGCTTCTGTCCGGATTCGCGGCACGCCGCTTCGAACACGTCCGGATAGAGCTGATCCGACAGGAATTTGTCCGCCAACCCCTGATCCACCAGGATCTCGCCGGGAAACAGCGCATGCTTAACCAGCTCGCTGGCATCGTATTCGCGCCACTGCGCGATATCCTCGCCGAGGTAACCCTGGAACGCCTTTTTTCCCCACGGACTCCGCATCGGCGCAGCGATCGGCGCGAATGCTGAAAGTGACCGGTACTGTCCCGGGTTCTTCAGTGCACAGACCAATGCGCCATGCCCACCCATCGAATGCCCGAAGATGCCTTGCCGAGCCGTGTCCGCTGGAAACCTCGCCGCGATCAAGTCCGGTAGCTCGCGGGCGACATGACTGTACATTCGGTAGTGACGGGACCAGGGCTCGCGCGTGGCATCAACGTAGAAGCCGGCGCCGAGCCCAAAGTCCCATGAATCCGTCTCCCCTGGAATATTGGCGCCGCGCGGACTGGTATCCGGTGCGACGAGCATCAATCCCAGTTCCGCGGCGACGCGCTGGGCACCGGTCTTTATGGCAAAGGTCTCCTCGGTGCAGGTCAACCCGGCGAGGTAGTACAGCACCGGCACGCGGCCCGCCGTCGCCTGAGGCGGCCGATACACGGCGAACTTCATTTCCAGCCCGATCTCCTTCGACGCGTGCGCGTAGTACCCCTGCACTCCGCCGAAGCACTTGTGCTCGCTGATGGTTTTCATCTAGGTCTAAACCCAACGCAGAGCGCAGCGGGTGTCTGCACTAGAAGACCACGACAGAGCGGATGGACTCGCCGGCATGCATCAGGTCGAAGCCCTTGTTGATGTCTTCGAATTTGAGCTTGTGGGTAATGAGGTCGTCGATATTGATCTTCTTTTCCATGTACCAGTCCACGATCTTCGGTACATCCGTACGGCCGCGCGCGCCGCCGAAGGCGGTTCCCTTCCAGACCCGGCCGGTCACCAGCTGGAATGGCCGGGTGGCAATTTCCGCGCCGGCCGGGGCGACACCGATGATCACCGACACACCCCAGCCCTTGTGGCAGCATTCCAGCGCCTGGCGCATGACTTTCACGTTGCCGATGCATTCGAAGCTGTAGTCCGCCCCGCCCTTCGTCAGGTTGACGAGGTAGGGCACCAGCTCATCCTCGCTCATGTCCTTCGGATTGACGAAGTGCGTCATACCGAATTTCTCGGCGAGCGCCCGCCGCTTGGGATTCAGGTCGACGCCCACGATCATGTTGGCGCCTGCCATGCGCGCACCCTGCACCACGTTGAGCCCGATGCCGCCGAGACCGAACACCACCACATTGGCGCCCGGATGGACCTTCGCGGTGTTGATTACCGCGCCAATGCCGGTCGTTACTCCGCAGCCGATGTAGCAGACTTTGTCGAACGGCGCGTCCTCGCGGATTCTGGCCAGCGCAATTTCCGGCACCACGGTGTATCTGGAAAACGTCGAAGTGCCCATGTAGTGATGCAATTTCTGCCCGCCCAGCGAAAAGCGGCTGGTTCCGTCGGGCATCACGCCTCGTCCCTGAGTGAGGCGGATGGACTGGCAAAGGTTAGTCTTCTGCGATACGCAGTATTCGCACTCGCGGCACTCGGGCACATACAGCGGGATGACGTGGTCGCCCTTCTTCAGACTCTTCACACCGGGACCGAGGTCCAAGACCACGCCCGCGCCTTCATGTCCGAGGATGGACGGAAACAGACCTTCCGGATCGGCGCCGGACAGTGTGTACTCGTCCGTATGACAGATACCGGTGGCAATTATTTCGACCAGCACTTCTCCCGTCTTCGGGCCTTCCAACTGCACCGTTTCTATGGAGAGAGCCGTGCCCGCCTTGTGCGCAACTGCCGCGCGTACGTCCATGACAATTCCTCCTGATTTTTCTGGTTGCTTTTTAGATTTTGCGGGGAAGAACGGCAAGCACCCGTAGTAACGACTCGCGGCATTCCCGAAAAGCAAAACGGCGGGCAGGGCCCGCCGTTTGTTCGCCTGCTGCTCAAGTCGCTGCCTTGACCTCGAAGAAACGGTTGCGCAATACGGTTTGGTTCTCGTAGATCGAACCCTGGGCCAGTGCCGGCGGCAGCGGCATGCGCACCGGCACTTTCTCGACGCGAGGTTCGAGGGTCGGTTCGCCGCACAACATGCGGCTATTGAGTTCATCGAGATCCTTGAAATTCACCAGCGGCCAGGCATCTGCCGCCGCGCACTCGTACAGCAACAAATTACGCGGTCGCTCGGAAGTATTCTGGGCCGACCCGTGCACAAGGCGCACGTGATGGAAAGAGCACGTGCCGGCCTTACCGGTGCAGGCGACCGCTTTCGAGTAATCAAGGTCCGTTTTTAGCGTTGGATCGATCGCGCCGACGAAGCGCCCGTCCAGATGATGGTTCCAGACTTTGTTCACCCGGTGCGTACCGGGCATCACCAGCATTGGACCGTTTTCGTCTTCGACATCGTCAAGCATCACGCCAATCGCGAGTATGTCGTCGTTGGTATGCGGGTAAAACGCCCAGTCCTGATGCCACTCCACCGGTGAACCGTACTTGGGCGCCTTGATGTTCAGCTTTGAGCCATGCAGCCGCACGTTCGGCCCCAGCAGCGCCTTCACTACGGCCAATATGTCCGGCTGCCGGATTACGTCCCAGAACAGCCGGTCTACCTTGTGCGGGGTTTTGATGCGGCGCACACGAGGATTCTCCGGTGTGTGCGTGGGCTCCAGATCATAGACGTCGTTATGCGTAGCAATACCGCCCGCATTCGCGACCAGTCCAGCAATAACTTTGCGGAGCCGGCCAAGAGTAGCCGCGTCGAGCACATTCTCGACCACCACGTAGCCGTCGTCGCGATAGTGCTCAATCTGTTGTTTGGTAATTGCCATCCGTTTCCTCGAGAAATTAGTCCAGCACGACGATTGGGTGTAACGATAGCCCAGCACGGGTGCGGCAGCAACCGTTGCGCCATGGTTCACGGCGCACCATGCCGCACTGCGTCATTTCATGGCTAGTTCTTTGGCAACGCCTAATGTCTGTCTGAAATATATATTTCAACTTGCAATAAAGACCCGGATCATGCCATCTTATCAATTGTCTGCAGGGTAAGAAGGTTACTGTTCTTGCCTCATCAGGCGGGGTCGGATCTTAGAACAACATCGAGAAATTCATTCTCACGGAGGAGGGAGTCCCAAATGAAGTTATCCATCATTACGGGTGTGGCCCTGGCGCTGTTCGCCGGGTCCGCCATGGCACAGACGTTGAAAGGACCGGTAAGCGACAAGCCGCTTCAGGAAAACTGGGCGCCCAGCAAATGGGGCGCGGACGACAAGGCCGGCAGTGCGAACCATACGAAGAATTCGGCCAACATCAAAAAGGCGTTGGCCACCATCAAGCAGTTCAAGGCCATCACCATCGGCAAGTACTACCATCGCGAAGCACCGGCATTCGGCCCGCGCGGCTGGCAAATGAGCATTCCGGGTACGCCCACCGGCGGTCCATTCGGCCAGAATGCGCTGGTATATCACGACGAGTTGGTCACCACGGAAATTGGCCAGATCCAGACCCAGTTCGACGGTCCCGGCCACATCGGCGTGAACACCTCGAAGGGCCCGATGTTCTACAACGGCCGGATCAACTGGGATTCGTACGAGCGTGGCGCAGGCGGCCGCGTGGTCGGCATGGGTCCATTGGGCGTGGAGCACGTGGGTGAACTCGGTTTCGTCTGCCGTCTGGTGGTGTTAGACGCTGTAGCGTATCGCAAGTCGCAAGGCAAACTCTCCGCCTCCGCGGAAATGCTGCCGATTCCCAAGGACCCGAAGAGCCCCGGCATCGTCACCGGGGAAGACATGGCCGGCATGATCAAAGCCATGGGCGTCGCCGATATCGGCCCGGGTGATTGCGTCGCGCTGCATACCGGCCAGGGCAACACCTGGGGTAACGGGCGCTACAAGTCGCTGAACGCCGAGCAACGTGCCGCCGCGCGCGCGATCTTCGCGCAAGGCGAACCGGGCTGGGGCATCAGCGGCTGTGAGTATATGTATTCGCGCGATATCGCCCTGCAGATGGGCGACACATCGGCAAACGACGCACAGCCGTTCGGCGAAGGGGGCGATGGTTTTGCAGTGCCCTGCCACACCGAAGGCATGCCCCGCCGCGGAATCTGGAACCTCGAGAACGTGGACACCGAGTCGCTGGTCAAGGCCGGCATCAAGGAAGGCGCGTTCATCTGGGCGCCGCTGCGCATAATTGGCGCTACCGGCTCCCCGGGCAACCCGGTCGTGCTGTACTAGTAGCTATTGGTTCAAATCAAAACCGGCAGTGCGCTTTCAGCGCCTGCCGGTTTTTCTTTTGTGGTGAAGGGTGGATGAGTGAAGGCGTGAAGGGTAAAAGCAGAAACCCAATATCTCACTTACTCAATTCAGCGTAAGCCACAAAAAGCACTAGAGCTCTTACCCTTCACGCCTTTCTCCCCACACAACTCACCCAAGCCTGCGCGAACATGCCATTCGGGTTGCGTCCCCATTGGCGCCACACTTCGGCACTCTTCAAGTCGCCCGCCTCTTCCAGATTGACCGCGAGGAAGTCGCCGATGACGGTGAGCGGATCGTAGTTCTCGTAACGGGCCCGCAGCTCGATTTGTCCGAAACCAGCATCTGCAAGGAACTGGCCCAGCTTGCGCCCGCAGTAGACGTCACCACCGTTGCGATTCTGCAGTTCCTTGTACGCCTCGAATGCAAGCAGCAATTCTTCCGAAGGCGGCGCCAGCAGGAATCCGCCCCAGTCGGGCGTGCACACGCCGAGCGTGCCACGCGGCTTGAGCACGCGCCCGAATTCCTTTACGGCTTTCGCCGGTTCGCGCAAATGCTCCAGCAATGCGTGCGAGAAGACCGCATCGAACGAACCTTCCGCGAACGGCAAATCGTATACGCTGCCCTGCTTGAATTCGACATTGGCGATGCTCTTTGACCTGGCGTCGCGCGATGCGACCGCAACTTGCTCCGCGTTGAAATCAAGCCCGATGACACGGCCACGCCCGATGCACTGTGCAATGTCGCGCGTTATTGTTCCTGGACCGCAACCACAGTCGAGCACACTGATGCCGGGCTTGAGATGCGGAATAAAGAATGCACCGCTGGGGTCGAGTCGGCGCCGCGCCATGAATGCGGCCGCGGCTTCGCTGTAGCCGGGAGTGTAGGTTTCTTTCATGAAGTCAGGGCGGTGCGCACCATCGCTGAGACTGAAATCAGCGATCTCAATCGAACCAGTCGCGCTTCACCCGGCGTACCTCGCCAGTCTTGGCATCGATATCGACCTCCCATTCGACCGCTTGCGCATCGATGATTTCGATCTCGTAGTAATAGCCCTTGAATTTGCGGTCGATGTCCGCGTCCACCACTGTCCCCGGTTTGACGGCAAGTGCTTTCTCGATGGCCTTTTCCGGCACGATTAGATTGGCTGCTTTTGCGATCGCACGCATTTCCACCATGTCATCGTCCGCAAAAACCGGCGTGCTAAGCATGAAAATGGAAGTTGAGATTGCAGCAGTAGCCAACAAACTGTGGATTGCGTTTCGCGTCATTGCATTTCTCCTTAAGTCGGGTTTGATAATCATGATTCATCGATTGTCGCCAGCGTTCCGCCTGCCGGGCAGCCCCACTTCAACTCGTAGGCCGCCGAGTGCCGTGGAACGGCTGAAGGACAGTGTCCCGCCGTAGCCTTCGACAATATCGCTCACGATGGCGAGGCCTAACCCGCTGCCGGGCATGGATTCATCGGCACGAAATCCGCGGCGCGTGAGTTTGTCCATCTCTTCAGCGGCACATCCGGGTCCGTCGTCTTCGACGATGAACGTGATGCATTCGCCGTTGGTAACAGTCAGCGCAACCTTTCCGCGACAGAACTTGCAGGCGTTGTCCAGCACATTGCCCAGCAGTTCCAGAAGGTCTTCGCGGTCCCCTACGAAATTCACGCCGGTGGCGATGTTCCAAAGAAGCACCGGGGATTTGTCCGCATGAAGAATTTGCAGGGTCTGCGACAGGAGGGTGATTTCGTCGCGCAGATCCACGCGCTGGCCGGGCAATGCATCGCCCATCAATCGTGCCCGCTTGAGTTCGCGTTCGACGACGCGGCGAATACCCTCCGCAGATTCCCGGATCGCGATGCACATCTCGGAATTTGCGGCCAGCTCTGGCCGCTCAGCGACCTGATTGAGAATCGCAAGCCGGGTTTTCAGCGCGTGGGCGAGATTGCCCAGTGCCTCGCGCGAGCGCCGCGTGCGGTTGCCCATTGTCCCCAGAAGGCGATTGAGCTGCGAAATCAACGGCGCAATTTCCGCCGGACCCGACGCTTCAATGCGTCCGACCTCGCCGCGCTCGAGCCTGGCCATGTTGTCCTTGATCGCATCCAGGGGCCTCAGTCCGCTGGCGACGATAAATCGCTGGATCAACAGCAGCGCGATCAGCACCGCTGCGGAAACGGCTCCGTAGATCAACTGGAAGCGCCGCAATTGAGAGTGCAGGTCACTCATGTCCTCTGCGACCGCGATCGTAATCTCGCGATCGTGCTTGCGGTAACCGCGCACCACGACCAGCAGGGGCTGTCGCTCAGGGCCGGCCGCACGAATGTGTGCCTCGGTTCCGGGTGTGACGGCCGGGATGTCCAAGGATGTGTCCCAAAGCGAGCGCGAGATCTGCTGATTCCCGCTTGCGCTGACCACATAGTAGTGACCTGAAAACGGACGTTGATAGACGGTGTTGACGCGCCGGGGATCGATTTGCAAAAGGTCTTGCGCATCGACCTGTGTGCCGGCAAGCAGGTTCTCGGCGTCGTGCGTGAGCCGGGCAACGAGTTGTCCTTCGGTGAGTTGCCGGATTGCGAAGCTGGCCACCAGCCATTGCACGGTCAGCAGCGCAACCAAACTGACGGCCAACGTCAGGGACAGACGCCCCTTAAGCGACAGCATCAATATTTCGCATCGAACACGTAACCTTGGCCCCGGCGTGTCTGAATCAGCTCACGGCCGATCTTCTGGCGAAGGCGGTTCACATATACCTCGATGACGTTGCTGTCTTTGTCCCCGTCAAAGTCGTAGATATGCTCGGAGAGTTGGGTCTTGGACAGCAACTGTCCGGGATGCAGCATGAAGCAGCGCAACAGCCTGAATTCGATGCCAGTCAACATGGTTCGGGTCCCATTGGGCGCGACCAGTGACTGCGTCTGTTCATCCAGCGTGATGCCTTCGGCCTTGAGTGGCCCGGCGGTTGCCGCCTTGCTGCGCTTGAGTACCGCGCCGACACGCGCCAGTAGTTCTTCGAGACGAAACGGCTTGCCTAAATAGTCGTCCGCCCCGACCCGAAGACCTTCGACCTTCTCCTGCCAACCGTCACGCGCCGTCAGTATCACCACCGGAACGCGGTTATCGCGCGTGCGCCAGTTGGCAAGGACCTCAAGCCCCGGCCGCTTGGGAAGACCCAGATCGAGGACAACCAGATCGTAGGATTCGATGTCGCCGAGCGCCTCGGCATCCACTCCGTCAGTAGAGAGGTCCACCGCATAGCCAGCCTGCTCGAGCGCGCTTTTCAACTGCGGCCCGAGCGTTCCATCGTCCTCAACCAGAAGCACCCGCATGGTCAGTCGTCACGTTCTACTTTGATCAATTTGCCGGTCTTGGCGTCCAGCTTGATCTCCCAGACCTGCCCGGCGTCGTCGACAATCTCCACTTCGTATACATAGCCGCCATTTTTCCGGTCGAGCTCTGTTTCCAGCACTTCTCCCGGCTTTTCCGCGCGGGCGCGCTCGATAATCTTCTCGAGTGGCATGATCTCTCCGGACTCGCGAAGTTTGCGTGCGTTGACGTGGTCATCGTCTGCCACTGCAGGAACCGTCGCAGTGGCCAGCATCAGGATGCCAAGCAAGGAAGCGATCGTCAGTGGCAGTTTGGACCGCATTCCGGAATTCGTCATTTTCAGTCTCCATGGTTAAGTAATGCGGTGCCACTCTAGACGGCCCACCTTAAACCAAACTGAAAATACAGCAGAAGAAACTGTCCGGAGAACGTCCTGCGGCGCGTGATCCCGTCGAGGTGAGTCAACGCGGCTATGGGCGACCAGAAATTTCAGCCGAGCTCTTTCAGGACAACGCGTGCCTGTGTGACACGGGGCATACTTTGCGCGGGAACGTCCGCCAGTTGATCGTAGTAGCCAGGGACATGCGCTTGTTGGCCGGGACACGCCCCGCTCGCTTTATCTTACCGGTCCACCGTGAGCTCCGCCGCGCCAAGCGATTCGATTTCGATCCGCGCACGGTCGCCGGCATTGAGCCACTTTGTCTCGACCACGCTGCCGAGCAGCACGAACTCGCCGGCGTGGAGCGCTCCGAGGTCGTGCTTCGCGCGCGAATTTGCCAACCACGCCAACGCCTCGAATGGGTGGCCCATCACCAGCGCGCCGGTACCCCGTCCGACATTGACGCCGTTGATTGTGGTGGTGCCGGACAGGCGCGTCAGATCTAGCCGCCGCCAGTCACGCACCGGATCGCCCAGCACGCAGCCGGAATCGAAGAAGTCGTCGGCTATGAGCGTCGGCACCCCGAGCGTGCGATAGTTTGCATAGCGGTCGTCCACGATCTCAATTGCAGCCATTACAGCGCCCACTGCGGTCGCGACGCTGTCGCGCGTGAAAGGCGCCCCCTCAGGCGGCAGGTCGCGAGAGAGTTCGACTGCGATTTCGCACTCGATCCCGAGCTTGACGAAACCGGAGCGTGGCACCTTTCCCACGCGGCGCAGAACGGTCTTTTCGAAAACTCGGCCGGCGCAGGGATTGGGGATGTCCAGGAACGCCTGCATCACCGGAGTTGTG
Organism: Burkholderiales bacterium; assembly: GCA_035275265.1. Lineage (GTDB taxonomy): Bacteria > Pseudomonadota > Gammaproteobacteria > Burkholderiales > JACQAP01 > JACQAP01. Next base: position 335,941 of record DATENC010000026.1, read on the forward strand.
CAGCCGATCTTGTGGCCGACCTGTTCGCCCATTCCGGCAACGGTCAGCAGGCCATTGAGCACTCTCTGCAATGCATAGCCTTGCGATTCGTTCCCGGGTCGCATGGATTCCGGCAACTCGGTAATCGGTTTAAGCGACAGCCGCTGCTCGAGCAACTCCGTTGCAGCCTGGAGAATCGAAACGTTCAAGGAAGTTCCTTCATCGAATGCGAGACACGCCGATGGCTATTGCACCACAAAAGTCGCATTGAGACTCAAGGCCCTGGTTCCCCGGCTTGGGTGAGCCATCTAGGAGCGAGGATTCCCGCGCGCCAGGTTTCGTTGCAGTGCGGCGAAAGCGCGCTCGCTCCGGGTTTGCTTGACACTCAAGGGGGCGGTTCAACATAATCGGCACGCAGTGCTGAATCGCTCGCCATAAAGAGCGACGAATCAAAAACTTATATCTCACGGAGGAGCATCATGAAGGATCAGTCAACCATCCTTCGCCGGTCAGGTCTGCTCAAAGGTTTGCTGCTGTCGATCGCTACTGCCGTGGGCGTTGCCTCGGCAGGCGGAGCCGGTGCGCAAAACGGAGCGAAAACTGCCGTCGAAGCTGCCAAGAAGATTTGCGCTGGCAAGACCATCACCATCGTCTGGGAAGCAGGTCTGCAATCCCTCGATCCGACCCAGTTCTCCGGCCCCCTGTGGGAAAAGGAAACGGGATGCAAGGTGAAAGTGGTCGAAGTTCCGACTGCGGAAATGTTCACCAAGATCATGCAGGAGTTTCGTGCCGGCACCGGTGCCTATGACGCACTCAATGTGATCCCCGCGTGGATGCCCGACCTCGTACAGGCCGGCGCGCTCGAACAACTCGACTCCTACGTGGACAAGTACGGCTTCCGCGACGAACTGAAGACGATCGCCCCGACCTATCGCGACAACCAGATGACGGTCAATGGCAAGATCTACGGCTTCCCCGACGACGGCGACGTGTTCCTGTTCTACTACCGCAAGGATATCTTCGCCCGCGACGATCTCAAGAAGGACTTCAAAGCCAAACACGGCTACGACCTCGCGCCGCCGAAGACCTGGAAGCAATTCGACGAAATCGGATCGTTCCTCACCGAGAAGCTGAAGAAGGAAGGCACCTATGGCGCCGCGTTCTTCCGCGAACCGCCGTACACGATGTTCATGTTCCAGGAGCGCTTCCGGGTCGAAGGCGGCAAGTTCTTCGACGCCGACATGAAGGCGACCGTGAACAGCCCGATCGGGGTCAAGGTGTTCACCGAGATGCGCAACGAGAACCGTTTCATGCCTCCGGGCGTGGAGAAATTCGGCTTCGTCGAGAACCTGGCGACTTTCCTCAAGGGCGAAAGCGCGATGACCATCTCGTGGCCGCCTTATGGCCGCTTCGCCGCCGGATATCTCGCCAATGAGAAGGCGCTCGACTGGGTGCCGAAATCCACGATCGCCGGCAAAGTCGGGTATGCGCTGCCGCCGGGCGGTCATCCGCAGCTCGCGGCAGGTTTTGCGTTGTCAGTTGCCTCCACCAGCAAGAACAAGGAAGCGGCCTATCTGTTCATCCAATGGCTGAACAGCGAAGAGACCAGCAACAAGCGCGTGCAACTTCCTTATGCGCTACGCGACCCGTTCCGAAACTCGCACTTCACCAATCCGGGCTACCTGAAGTTGTGGCCGGATGCGAAGGACTATCTCGCGGCACTGGGCCAGGGTGCGAAGACCGGTCTCCTGGATCTTTCGCTGATTCAGACCGACAAGTACGAAGAGGCGTTGCGCCAGGGCATAAGCCGGCTGTGGGCGGGCGAGGATTCGAAGAAGATTCTCGACGACGTCGCCAAGCAGTGGGATGCGATCACCAAGCAGGTAGGGGCGGACAAACAAAAGGCGGTATACGCCGCGTGGGCCGCGAAATCCGGCGCCTACCCGAAGTAATGAACCGGCGGTTCACGCCGCTTTCATAAGTTCGATCGTCCGCCACGGTTGCCCGACGGGGCAGCCGCGGCGGGACAAATGGTGGGAGCGCCGTCGACCTGGCGCTCCCTTTTTTGTGTCCCAACAATAGAACCTATCCCGAATAGGTCTGCACAGTGGCTGCACATCCGGCTTCTCTGCGCGCGAGCTTCACCGAGCGCAACTTCAAATACCTGCTGATCGGGCCGGCGATACTGGTGCTGCTGTTGATCGGCATATTCCCGCTGGTCTACCTCCTTCTGGTGAGCTTCCAGGGCATCACCATGACCGAGACCAGCACCGATTTCATCGGATTTGCCAATTACTCGCAGTTGTTCGAGGACACGCGCCTGTGGGAAGCGCTGTTGCACACGGTAGTCCTCACCGTGATCGCGCTGCCTCTCGAACTTTTGCTCGGGCTGGCGATGGCGCAGTTGTTCATCGAACGGCTGCCGGGACGGCAGATTTTCATTGCGCTGCTGGTCCTGCCCGTGGTGGTGTCGCCAATCGTCTCGGGCGCCACGTGGTCGCTCATGTTCAACCATCGCTTCGGGCCGATCAACCAGATCATCGGCTGGATCTGGGGCGAGGAACTGACGCTTTTGTGGTCCATCAGCCCCCACCTCGTTTATCCGGCGATCATCGTTGCCGAAGTCTGGCAATGGACGCCATTCATGTTTCTGCTGCTCCTCGCCGCGCTTGCCAACGTCGACAAGTCGCAGCTCGAGGCCGCAGCGATCGACGGCGCCGGCTGGTGGCGAACTTTCTTCAAGATCGTGCTGCCGGCCATTTGGCCGGTGATGGCGATCGCCATCCTGATCCGCGGGCTGGACCTGTTTCGCTTGTTCGACATCGTCTGGGCTCTTACCAAAGGCGGTCCCGGAACCATGACCGAGACCATTTCGATCTTCACATACATCAAGGGATTCCAGCAGTTCGAGACGAGTTACACCGCGGCCGTTGCTTTCCTGGTGATCATCCTGCTGTCGGTAGTGGTGATGGTGGCGTTGAAGAAGGTCGAATTGTCCAGATGATGACCGTCAAACAGCGTCACGCACTGCGCACCGGTTCGCGTCTGGCCGCCGCGGTCGCGATCACGGTGATGTTCCTGTTTCCGATCTATTGGTTGTTCATGATTTCCTTCAAGACCCCGGAGGAGATCTACTCGTTTCCGCCCAAATGGTATCCGGGCCGCATCCATTTCGACAATTACGCGGTGCTCTTCAAGGACGGCGACGCGATCACGGTTTGGAACAGCTTTGTGGTCGCGGGGGTGAGCACCGTGATCGCGATGTTCCTGGGAACCATCTGCGCCTACAGCCTGGCGCGATTCCGGACCGGCGGGGAGCACCTGGACAACTGGATCATCTCGCAGCGAATGATCCCGCCGATCGCAGTGGTGTTCCCGATCTTTCTGCTGTACGTGTGGCTCGGACTGGTGGATACCTACACCGGCGTGATTCTGCTCTACACCGCCTTCAACCTGCCATACGTGATCTGGATGATGCGAGGCTACATTCTCGACATTCCCAGAGCGCTGGAGGAATCCGCACTGGTAGACGGCTGTACCCGCTGGCAAGTTATCTGGAAAGTGGTTTTTCCAATGTGCCGCGCTGGACTGTTCGCGACCGCGATCTTTACCTTCGTTTTCGCCTGGAACGATTTCATCTTCGCGCTGGTACTGACACGCACCGAGGTCACCACTTATACGGTGCAGGTTACCCACTACTTCGGTGGCCAGTCGAATTTCTGGGCCAAAATCTCGGCAATGTCAGTGCTGGGTACGGTGCCGATTTTCATTGCGGTGGCGTTCATGCAGCGCTATCTCGTGAGAGGGATTTCCCTTGGCGCGGTAAAGGGGTGAGGGACGAGGGGCGAGGGATGAGGGACCGTCAAGTGCAGCCTACTGGAAGGATCGAGGACGAGGACCAGGACTTGAGAAGGTGTGGCTAGCGGGTCTGCTTTTGCATTCGCCCCTCTTCCCTCGTCCCTTAAATTCACATGGCTGATCTGAAAATAACCGCGCTACACAAGTACTACGGACAGGTGCACGCCGTGCGCGGCGTGGACCTGGAAATTCCTGCCGGAGAATTCACGGTACTGGTGGGCCAGTCCGGCTGCGGCAAGAGCACGCTGCTCCGGACGATCGCCGGGTTGGAGGATGCCGACCGGGGCACCATTGAAATAGGCGGTGAGGTCGTCAATCACCTGCCGCCGCGGGATCGGGATATTGCGATGGTTTTCCAGAACTATGCGCTTTACCCTTACATGAAGGTGTTCGACAACATCGCCTTCGGCCTGCGCTCCCGAAAGACCCCCAACGCGGAAATCGAGCCCAAAGTGCGGCGGGCGGCACAGATGCTCGGAATCGATCACCTGCTCGACCGTTTCCCGCGCCAGCTTTCCGGCGGTCAGTTACAGCGAGTCGCCATCGGCCGCGCTATCGTCCGCAACGCCCGTCTGTTCCTGTTCGACGAACCGCTCTCCAACCTCGATGCACAGCTACGCGACGAGATGCGCGGCGAGATCAAGCGCCTGCACCAGGAATTGGATCGGACCATGATCTACGTCACGCACGATCAGATCGAGGCCATGACCATGGCTGACCGCATCGTGCTGTTGCGCGACGGTGAAATCGAACAGGCAGGCGCGCCGCTCGATCTGTTCGAACGCCCGGCGACGAAGTATGTTGCGGGCTTCCTGGGTTCGCCTTCGATGAATTTCGTCAACGCGACAATCGTCGCCGCCGCAGGCGGGCTGGCCGTGCGGCTCGCCGACGGCACGCTGCTGGCTGTGCCGGCAAGCCGGCAGGACAGGCTGGCGATAAAGCGCGACCAGCCCATCATTTTGGGTTTGCGTCCCGAGCACATTAGCCGCGCACTCCCTGGCGACGCGCGCCCCGGCCTGGCGCACTATGACGCGAACATCGAGCTGCTGCAGCCTACCGGCTCGCGCACCTATGCCACTTTCAAATTGGGCGGCACCGAGGTAACTGCGGAACTGCAGGCGCACGACGTCACCGAAATCAACCAGCGTGTCGAGTTGACCGCCAACATGAACCGCGCCGTCATCATCGACCCCGTGTCAGAAAAAGTCCTGTGAATGAGTGAAGAGTGAATGTGTGAAGGTAGGACCCTTTTCCGTCAGCAGGAGGAGAGGGTTGAGTGAGGGGCATCACGCTTTCGACTTCCCCGTTCAATTGGATGCCCACCATCGACGGAGACATAAATGAAGAATTCCAACATCTCGCGCGCGATCGCGCTTTGCGGAACCGAACAGCCGGACACGCCCGGACGAATGCTCAAGGCCGGGCCGATGTCGGTCGAGTTCGACAACGGCCAGTTGCGCTACCTCAAAGTCAATGGCATTGAAGTGCTGCGCGCGGTCGGCTTTCTGGTGCGTGACGAAAACTGGGGCACCTACACCCCGGTCATCAGTAATCTGAGTATCGACCAGCGCGCCGACAGTTTTTCGGTTTCCTTCCATGCAGTGTGCAAGCGCACCGATCAGGAGATCGCGTACGACGCGAAAATCGAAGGTACCCGGGACGGGAATCTGGTTTTCGACGGCATCGCCATTCCCAAGACCGACTTCAAGACGGCGCGCACCGGTTTCGTAGTGCTGCATCCGCTCAAGGGTGTGGCGGGTTTCCCGGTCGAAGTGGAGCACGTGGACGGCAGGATCGTGAAGGACAAGTTCCCGGAGTTGGTGAACCCGATTCAACCCTTCCTCAACATCCGCGCGCTCACCCACGAAGTGATGCCGGGTTTGAAGGCGACCGTGCGCATGGAGGGTGACACTTTCGAAATGGAGGACCACCGCAACTGGACCGATGCGTCGTTCAAGACCTACGTGCGTCCATTGGTGCTGCCCTGGCCATACACCCTAAAGGCCGGCGAGAAGGTAAAGCAGGCGGTCAAGGTCAAGCTCAGCGGTTCGGCTTCCAGAGGCACGAAAGCTGCCGCAGGCAAAGGCATCGAAATCAGAATCGGCCAGCCCGGGCGCGACGCGCTGCCGCCGCTCGGCCTGGGGATGCCTGCGGAAGAGATCGAACACGCGGTCAAGCAGCTTGGGCTGCTGAAGCTCGCGGCACCGCGCTTCCTGGTCTTACATTTCGATCCGCGCCAAAAGCACGGATTGAAGGAGCTGTACGGTTACCGGGTGCTGTGCGAACAGACTGGCGCCGATGCTGTGCTCGAAATCGTGGTCGAGAGCGTGGATGCCTACAAGAAGGAACTACAGCGGCTGGCGGACATGGTGAAACAGTCGGGGCTCAAGCTGGCCGCGATCGAGGTGGTGCCGGTTGGGGACCTGAAGTCCGTTCTGCCCGGCGGCCCGCGCCCGCCGGCGCCTCCGCTCGAAGACCTCTACGCAGCGGCGCGCGCCGCCTTAGTCGGCATTAGGGTCGGCGGGGGGATGTTCTCGTTCTTTACCGAACTCAATCGCAAGCAAGTGCCCGCGCGACGGCTGGACTTCGTGCATAACACCACCTGCCCGATCGTGCACGCCGCGGATGACCGCTCGGTGATGGAAACGCTGGAGGCACTCCCCTACCAGGCGACCACCGCGCGTTCCTTCATCGCGAAGACGCCGTATCGTATCGGGCCGAGTGGAATCGGCTGCCGCGACAATCCGCACGGCGCGACCTGGACCCCGAACCCCCAAAACGTGCGCGTGTGCCTGACCAAACTTGAACCGCGCCAGCGAGGATTATTCGGTGCGGCTTGGACGTTGGGTTACATCGCCACTTTCGCCCGCGCCGGCGTCGATGCCATTTCCATGGGGGCGCCGAGCGGGCCGCTCGGCATCATCTACCGCAATGCGGAGCACAAGCAGCCCTGGTACGACCAGCTTACCGGTCCGGCAGTGTTCCCCGTATATCACGTGATCAGCGGCCTCACCCGTGGCGCAGGGCAAAAGCTCGTCGCTGCAATGTCCTCCGACAACCAGAAAGTGGAATGCCTGGCCTACCGCGGCAAGGGCGGCACCACACTATGGCTGTCCAACCTTACCGCCGGCGAGCAGACGGTGCGGATCACTGGCGCCAAAGGCTCCCTGTTCGGCTCATTCCTCGATGAGGACAATTTCGTGAAGGCAACCACCGATCCGCATGGTTTCCAGAAGGCATGGAAGCAGATGAAACCCGCTTTGACGCTGAAACCATACGCTGTGGCGATTCTGTCGATAAACGACTGACGAATCCAAGCGCCGTCCGTAGCGCAACAACTGGGGAAGATCATGGATAAGTCACACCGCAAAGTGCTCCTGGCGTCGGCCGTTGGTTCCGCGCTCGAGTGGTACGACTTCTTTATCTACGGCACGGCGGCAGCGTTGGTTTTCGGCGATTTGTTCTTCCCCAAACTCGATCCGGCGGTCGGCACGCTTGCCGCTTTCGCAACATTCGGCGTTGGATTCTTCGCGCGGCCATTTGGCGGAATGGTGTTCGGTCACCTCGGCGACCGGCTCGGGCGCAAGCCGGTACTGGTCATCACCTTGATGCTGGTGGGGGTTGGAACCTTCCTGATCGGCCTTTTGCCAACCTACGAAACGGCCGGCATCTGGGCACCCGCCATGTTGGTGGCGCTGCGGTTGGTACAGGGTTTCGGCGCCGGCGCGGAGTACGGCGGTGCTGTGATCCTTGCCGTCGAGCACGCGCCCCCAGACAAACGTGGCTTCTTTGGCAGTTGGGCGGCGCTTGGCGTGAACTTCGGTCTGTTGCTCGCCACTGGCGTTTTCGCGCTGGTCACGCTGCTGCCCAAGGAAGATTTCCTGACCTGGGGCTGGCGTATTCCGTTCCTGCTCAGCGTTGTCCTGATCGCGTTCGGCTTCTACATACGCGCTCGCGTGTCGGAAACCCCGGTGTTCAGAGAAATTTCCGCCAATGCCAAGGCTGCGCGCTCGCCCGTGAAAGAAGCCTTTATCAGGCACCCGCGCGAATTCCTGGTGGTATTCGGCGCGCGTCTCGCGGAGAACGGACTGGGCTTTCTGTATCCGGTGTTCACGTTGAGTTATATGACCAAACAGCTCGGACTTTCCCGGACAATGGTGCTATCCGGGATCATGTGCGCGTATGCGATCTCCCTTTTTACAATTCCCTTTTTTGCATCGCTGTCGGACCGCATAGGCCGGCGCCCAGTGTATGGCTGCGCCGCTCTTTTCTCCGCCGTGATGGCGTTTCCATTCTTCCTGATGGTGAACACCGGCTCGCCGGTATTGGTATGGATTGCACTCATTCTGGTGATTGCCGTCGGCGTTGCCGGGATGTTCGGCTCGCAAGCGGCCTATTTTGCGGAACTGTTCGGCGCCCGGCTGCGCTATAGCGGCTTCGCCTCCGCGCGCGAGTTGGGCTCGCTGCTTGCAGGTGGTCCCGCGCCGTTCGTCTCGGGTCTGCTTTTGATTTGGGCCGGCGGCAAACCTTGGGGCGTGGCGGGATACATCATCGTGCTGTCGTTGCTCACCGCCATCGCGATCTATTTCGGTCCCGAAACCTATCGAAGAGACATCCATGCCGATAGAGGAGGCTCTTGAGCAAGGGCCCTAACGCCGCCGGGTTACGCAAGGATATGGCTCAGTTCTGAAAGTCCTGATAGCCTTGCGAAATCGTCCAAGGCCCGACGGGGACATCCCTCCAAAGAATGGAACGACGGAACGACTACGACGTGACCAACCGGATCAATACCACCGATCCGGCGGCGGTCAGCGGCGAAATCAACCGCATCTTCGTGAAGCTCTACCCGAAGGCGTCTACCCGCGTTCTGAACCGCTCATTTCGGGATCTGGTCCGCTTGCACCTCGGTGAGTATCCAGGCTACCGGGCCTCCGACACCGGCTACCACAACCTGCAGCACACGCTCGACGTTACGCTGGCAATGGCGCGGCTTATGGACGGCTATGAACGCTCGCGCGACCGCGCAGAAACCCTCGGCCCGCGACTGTTCGGTTTCGGTGTCGTCACGGCATTATTTCACGATGCCGGCTACCTGCGCCGCACCAGTGATATGCGACATAGGAGTGGCGCGGAATATACGCTCAAGCACGTAACTCGCGGCGCCAGATTTCTCGCGGAGTACCTCAGCAAGCTGGGCTTGGCAAGCCTCGCCCCGGCAGCCTCGCGAGTCATCCACTTTACCGGCTACGAGCGGCCCGCGCACACGATCCGGGTGCCAAGTCCAACCTTCCGCCTGCTCGGCAACATGCTGGGCACTGCGGACATCATTGCCCAAATGGCGGACCGCTGCTATCTGGAGAAATGTCGCGATCGTCTGTTTCTGGAGTTCGTTGAGGGCGGGCTGGCCGCCCGAGACAAGGGCGACCACCGCGAAAGCGTGAAATTCAAATCGGCGGAAGACCTGGTGGTGAAGACGCCGGGCTTTTACAAAAGCGCCATGACTCGGCTCAATGATGAGCTCGGAGGCGTTTATCGCTACGCCGAGACGCACTTTGGAGGCCGGAACCTGTACATTGAAACGATCTACAACAGCATCCCGTTCGCGACAAAAGTGGCCAAAGAGCGAAACCTGGCGCTGCTCCGCCGCTCGCCGCCGCCTCGTCCCGAGGAATAGGGGGAAGCAATGCACGCGCTGCGTCGCTCTCTGTGCGTGCCAGTACTCACGTTCGGCATTGCCGCATCGGCCCTTGCTTTGAACCCGGGCGAGCGGGTGGACAACTTCCGGCTGCTGGACCAGCACGGCGCTTCCCACGAACTGTACTACCTGTCGGATGCCAAGGCCGTGGTCATCATGGTGCACGGCAACGGCTGTCCTATCGTCCGCAACACGGTGCCGGACCTAAAGGAGATCCGCGACCGGTATCGCAGTCAGGGTGTGGAGTTCCTGCTGATAAATCCCAACCTGCAGGACGACCGCGATGCCGTCGCCAGGGAAGCAGCCGAATTCGGCATCGACTTCCCGATCCTGGTAGACGAAACGCAACTGATCGGCGAATCGCTGGGCATCATGCGCACGGCCGACGTGTTCGTGATCGACACCAGGAACTGGAAGCTCGTCTACCGGGGCCCGGTCGATGACCGCCTTGCGTACGGCGCGCAGCGCCCTGCCGCCCAGAAACACTACCTCACCGACGCGCTCGATGCGACGCTCGAAGGAAAGCCGCTCGCGATCGCGCAGGCCGAGGCAATGGGTTGCATCGTGAATTTCCCGGAGCGCGACCGTCGCGACGAGCATGCGAGGATCTCCTATTCCGGGCGCATTGCGCCGCTGCTTGCGGACCGCTGCGCATCCTGCCACCGCGACGGCGGCGTCGCCCCTTGGGCGATGAACGGCTACAACAAAGTGCGTGGCTTCGCGCCGATGATCCGCGAAGTCATCCGCACCAAGAGGATGCCGCCATGGCATGCGGATCCGCATTACGGCAGTTTCGTCGGCGACCGTTCCATCGGCAACGACGACGCAAAAACACTGGTGCATTGGATCGAAGCCGGCGCGCCGCGTGGAAAGGGGCCGGACCCGCTCGCGGCTCTGGACACAAAATGGTCGGAATGGACGCTTGGAAAACCGGACCTGGTCGTCGAAGTACCTGCCCATGAAGTGCCGGCTACCGGCGTAGTCAGCTACCAGTATCCGGTCGCGCGCAATCCGCTGGGACGCGATGTCTGGATACGCGCGATCGAAATCCTTCCCGGAAACCGTTCGGTAGTGCACCACGTGCTTGCAGGGATCGACGACCCCGGCAACGGCGAGCGGCGCCAGATGCGCGGCCAGATCGGCGAACTGGGCGGTTACGCGCCGGGCAAGAACGCGGTGCCCTACCCGGCGGATACCGGCGTCTTTTTGCGCAAGGAAGCGAACTTCCGGTTCCAGATGCATTACACGCCTATCGGCAAGACGATCACCGACGTTACTCGCGTGGGCTACTACTTCTACGACAAGCCGCCAAAGCACGCACTGGAATTGGCGGTGATTTTCGATACGTCGCTGGAGATCCCGGCTAACGCCAAGTCGCACTCTCAATCGCTTGAACAGGTGTTCGACCGCGACGTGATGCTCTACAGCCTGCTGCCGCACGCGCATCTGCGCGGACGCGCTGCGCGCTTCACCGCACACTATCCGGATGGCAGCACCGAGATACTTTTGTCGGTGCCGAAATACGACTTCAACTGGCAGCCTCTGTATGTGCTGAACCCATCGAAGCTGGTTCCCGCAGGCACTCGTGTCGTGCTCGACATGACCTGGGACAATTCCGCGCAGAACCCCGCCAATCCCGATCCCACCAAGGTGGTGCGCTGGGGAGACCAAACTTGGGAAGAAATGAACGTCGGTTGGTTCCGTTTCCGCGAGGCTGACGATGACGACCGAGCGACGGCAGCGCTCAAGTCCGGCCGGCATTCTGCCGCCCGTTCCGAATTCCGTCGTTGACCAGGGCCACCCTTTAGTTGCCTCGAGCGTGGCCGCGGTCGGCGGCCACCTTTCGAGAGATCACTTCAAGCCCATGCAATTGGCGTAATAAGTCACGGTCGCCGGCCAGTCGGAGAAAATTCCGAGGATGCCAACCTGGCGCGCGAGGACGTCCAGCGCCTTGTACATGTCGCTATCCTTCTTTACCGCGTTGCTCCGCGGATCGAACAGGTAGTAGAAGCCGGCGAACGCAGCGCCGCCGCGCAGGTCGGAACGCTCGAAGGTCCAGGTGATGATGTCGAATCCGAGCCCTTTGATGTCGCGCGCATATTGCGACGGGACGATTTCGTTGTCCTCGTTTACCGCAAGCAAGGCAAAAAGCGGCGGTGCTATGATTTTGACGCCTTTCTTTTTCAACTGCCTGAGCTCATCGAGCGTCATGCGCGGTATCGGCGGAGTGACCGTCGGGTCGATGCTGTCCAGAAAGACGGCCTGCCTGCCGAAACGAGGCTCATTCTGAATCCAGTACAGAACGTCGTCCTTGTTGAAGGACTGGACCCATACGTCTTTCGGATTGACCCTGGCCGCTTTCAATTCGTCGATCATCTTCTGCGCGTATTTCGCCTGACTGCCGAAGACGGCTTTGATTCGCTGCGGGTCCCCTTCCTTCAGCTCGGGCGTGTGCTTCACGCCGTTTTGCTCGTTGAGTTCGATGCTTTCCTTGAGCGTCATCAATGTGCCGCGGCCCGTGTACAGATCGGTGCGCCAGGAGGCAGTGCCGCCGAGATATCCTTCCGGCGTCGTTGCTGCGGGGTTGCTCGCATCCATCTTGCCCCTGAGCGTCTTGAATTCGGAAAGCGTGAGATCGCTGGCGCAACACTTGGGGCTCGACCCCGGTCCCGTCCATGGCACGGAGCATTTCGCGTTTAACGGAGTCGTGACGATATTGGTCGTCGTATGCAGGTCACACTCGGCGTGACGGCAGACCAGATCTCCTTCCCTTGTGAATGTTACGTCGCACTCCACGATACCGGCACCCATACGCGCCCCGGCCTGGTAAGACTCTTTCGTGTGTTCTGGAAACTGCAGCGCTGCGCCGCGATGGCCTATCGAAAAATCGGTGCGGTAGAAGGGACCGTTCTCGCATTTCTTCAGCCGGTTTTTCAACTTGCCGTCGTCCAAGCCTTCAATCAGGTAAAACGGCCGAGCACCAAGCTGCACGGTTTCATCCTGTACTTTTTGGCCATGGTCACCGTAGAAACCACGGCCGTCATAGTATTCGTTGTGCCTGCCGTCATAAAAGCGACTGTCGTCCTCCGCATAGGCCGCTAACCCGAACACAGACGTCATGACGAATGCGGCGGTAACGGCGAGCCTGTCAGATATGTTGCGCATCGCTTGCTCCTCTCAGGTCAGTATGGAATTCGCGGGCGTGGCTACGCACCCGCTGAACACTGTATGCGCGAGCCGTGTAAGCAAGGTGGCAGATCTATTACCGTTTCGTTTAGCCGGCATGGGTACGCCGGCCAGCCTTGCGGCCAAGCCCGAGATTCGGTAGGGTCAAACACGAGGCCGCGCAGTGCGCGATCCATGCATTTCGTGTCCAAGCATTTCCGAGAAAGGCTTTCATGCTTCTTTCACTCCCTTACGTTCGCCAGGCACAGCTCTTCTTTCTCATCCTCGCGTGGCCCCTCTTTGTTCTCGCTGATACCGCCCCCAAACCGGACGCGGTGACCGCCGATGGTGGGCGTTATTACGGGCCGATCGTCGATGGAAAGCTCCATGGCGGCGGGCGCATGGAATGGGACAACGGCGATCGCTATGACGGAAAGTTCGCCAAGGGACTGTTCTCCGGCAAGGGGCGCTTCAGTTCTCGGTCCGGCCACGTCTACGAAGGGGATTTCCGCGATGGCTTGATGGCCGGGCACGGTCGCATGCAAATGCTGGACGGTTCGCTCTATGTCGGTGAATTTCGCGACGACTACTTCAATGGGTCGGGCCGCTATGAAATGCCCGACGGCGAAGTTTATGAAGGCGCGTTCGTGCACGGTTACTTTCATGGCCACGGACGGCTTACCGATGCCAATGGCGAGTACCGCGGGGAATTCAGGCAAGGGCGATATTGGGGTCAGGGCGAACTGACCTATGCGGACGGAGGGAAATATCGTGGAGAGTTTGTGCGTGGCCGGTTTCACGGCAAAGGCAGCTTCGAGAACCGCGACAGCGAAATCTACACGGGCGAGTTCGACAAGGGCGAGTTCAACGGCACCGGAACGTATTCGCGCAAGGACGGCTCACGCCACGAGGGTAGCTTCCGCAACTGGCGGCCTCATGGCGCGGGACGCTATACCGATGGAACAGGCAACATTTACGAAGGGCAGTTCGTCGACGGACAGATGGAAGGCAACGGCCGGTTCGTGGGTAAGGACGGCACGCTGTATGAAGGCGACTTCAAGCAGTGGCTTTTCGACGGGCAGGGGCAGATGCGGCTCGCCAACGGTGACCGCTATAAAGGTGGTTTCTCGCGCGGCCTGTATGAGGGCCAAGGAACGCTCACTTACGTCAAAGCGCAAGCGGATGGTCGTACCCAGGAAAGCGGCATCTGGCGCTTTGGCAAGCTGCCGGCGCATAAGGACATGCAGAAGGCAGCGATCAACGTCGAAACGGCACTCTATAACCAGCGCCGCCTCCTCGACAACGCGCTGGCGTCGCTCCCGCCGCGGGACCCAAAGAAGATCAACCTGTATCTGCTCGCGGTTGCCGGCGATGGTTCGCAGGAGGTGTTTCGGCGCGAAGTTGAATTTGTCCGCGACCAGTTTGCCCGCAGGTTCGGAACGGAGGGACGTTCGCTGCTGCTGATCAACAGCCGCAACACCGTCGATACGGTACCCATGGCCACCGTTACCAGCATCCGCGAATCCCTGGCAGCCATAGGCGCACGCATGGACAAGGAGAAGGACATCCTGTTTCTGTTTTTGTCGAGCCATGGTTCGAGAGAGCACGAACTTGCGTTGAACCAGAACAACATCACCTTGCGTGGCTTATCGGCGAAGCATTTGGCGGCACTGCTCAAGGAAACCGGCATCCGCTGGAAAGTGGTCGTGGTATCGGCGTGCTATGGTGGCGGCTTCATCGATCCAATCAAGGACAATCGCACCCTCGTGATCGCAGCGGCCAGGTACGACCGGCAGTCATTCGGCTGCGCAGACGAGAATGACTTCACCTACTTCGGCCGGGCCTTCTTCAAGGACGCACTACCGCAGAGTGCTTCGTTCCAGGACGCCTTTCGCACGGCCGAGCGTTTGGTCGCCGAGCAGGAACGCACTGATGGCAACCCCGGGAACAGGAATGACGCTGGGAACTTCTCGCTCCCTCAGATGTTCAATCCTGGACTGATGGAAAAGCATCTGCAACTCTGGTGGGCGGAAGCGACGCAACGCAAGAATTGATGCCGATCTCCGCACACGGCAAAAGGAGCCGACATGAAGCACACAATAAGAAACTACTCGTTCGCGCTGTGGCTTGCGGTTTTCGCGTTGGCGGGTTGCGCCACGACGTCGCATGTGATCACCGGAAAACCGCGAGCGCCGATCGACGCGTCGCAGGTGACGCTGTATTCCTCTGCACCCCCGAACTACGAAGAGATCGCCGTCATCGACGCTTCCAGCCGATCGTCTTTCGCCTTCGGAGAACAGAAGAAAATGGATGCCGTCATCGAACGGCTCAAGAAGGAGGCCGCGTCGCTGGGCGCGAACGGCGTGCTGCTGCAGCACACGGGGTCGGATGGCGGCGGTGGGGGGGTGGGCGCGGGCATCGGCACAAGTACCGGCGGCGGCGGGGTCTCCATCGGCACCAGCATTTTCACGACCAGCACGAACAAGACCGGACGCGCGCTTGCAATCCACGTTCCTCCAGAATCCCGGTAACTTCGGTATTTGGATGGCCCTATCCCCGCCCGAACCCGCGTTGCTGGTCGGTTGCAGCCGTTGCGCACGCGAGCATGAGAGGAGACGCCCGTGATTGCGGTGATCTTTGAAGTGTGGCCGGCCGAAGGGCGTGCCGCAGAATATTTCGATCTCGCCGGCGCCCTCAAGAGCGAACTGGAGAAGATTGACGGATTCGTGTCGGTCGAGCGCTTCGAAAGCCTGACCACGCGAGGCAAGTTCCTGTCGCTGTCGTTCTGGCGTGACGACGAAGCGATTCGCAGGTGGCGCAATCTCACCGGGCATCGAATGGCGCAAGCGAAAGGGCGCGGCGGAGTGTTCGCCGACTACCGACTGCGAGTGGCCTCGGTAATGCGCGACTACGGGATGAACGAGCGCGCCGGCGCGCCGGAGGATAGCCGCAAGACGCACGGGGGATGAAGCCGGTGCGCTCGGGGTAGCGGACACTTGCACGTAACAGCAGGGCGGGCGGCCCAGCTTATGGCTCAGCAACGGTCGGCTAACTGCTCCGCCCCAAACTCCTCCAGCCAGACCCCGATACCGTTCGGCGCCCTGTGTCGACTTTGCCGGAGCCTTCGGTGAACTTACGTTGTTCTAGACTCAAGGGCCGCCTCGAGCCGCGTCAGTTCGCTATGCATGTTGAGACGAGTCGCCTGGTCACGGAGGTGCTTGATCCGGGAGACGGTGGCCTCACCGAGCGTTCCACGCCCGAATTCCGCCAGAGCGCGGCCTCGAGCAACGATAAAGCTTGGCCAAGACATCGGCTCAACGCGGAAATATTCCTCCAGCGCCCCTGCATATCGATCTGCCTGATCCCAGTCGTTCATAGCGAGGCTAACCTCGATCGCATCGCGATAGAACCAGAAGTAATTGTGGCTGACACATCCCCGATCCAGGAGATCCTGCCCCTGACGTAGCGCGTCCTGGCGGCGCTTTGGGTCACCGCTGGCCATTGCAATGACACTGCACACGATGGGTCCCCAAAAATTCATTCCGGTCTCTTGTGCAACGGTCAAGCTCGTCTCAAGAAGCTCAAGGGCGCCTTGCCGGTCGCCTCGGTGCAACCGCGCGACCGCGATGCCATGATTGCACAACGGTACGAATCGCCGCGCGCCAATCCTCTCCATCAGCTCGGCCGCTCTGCGGGAATCTTCCTCGGCCTGAACGAAATCATGCTGGTCCAAGGAAATGAATATCTTGGTATTAAGTGCGATGATCTGTGCCCGAGGCTGACTGACTCTATCTTCCATATCCAGGACTGATCGGCAGTCCTCCAGCGCCTCCTTGAAGCGCAACGCGTACTGGTGCGTGGTGGCGCGCATAGGCAAATAAGCAGTTTCGATAGCATCGAAACCGTGCGCCCGGCACAGCTCGATGCAGCGTTCTACGTGTTCATGTGATGAGCGCAATTGTCCGCGCATGTAGTATGCATCGCAGAGACCACCCTCGGTGCGAGCCTCGTCTTCAGTCGAACCCGCCTTGCGGGCGAACTCCAGGGACTTCTGATGCTCGGCAAGGCATTGGTCCATCTTGCCCAGTGGAAAGTAGATGTTTCCGCGCAGATGATGGATGCGTGCCAGGTCCACATTGCGTCCATTCTTTGCGGCCAAAGCCTCGGCCTGATCCAGTTGCTCCAAGGCTTCGCCAAGGCGGTCCGCTATTCGCAAACTTGAGATCAGGCAAATCCGCAACGCGAGCTCCTGGTCCGTTCGAGCCTCACTCTCCGGCAACTTGGCGACGATGGCCAGACCTTGTCTGGCATGGGCAATCGCCTCCGGTGTGGAAAACCGCACGGCAGCGCGCTCGGCCGCAACCCTCCAGTAGTGGGCCGCACTTTCGAAGCTTTGACCTTCCGTGTAGTGATGGGCCAATAGTTCGGGCGCCGCTTCGGCCTGCTCGGAAAATCGCTCACGAATTGCCGTGGCAATCTGCACATGCAGCTCGCGGCGCTTGCTCTTGAGCAGCGAGTCGTAAGCGGCATCTCGGACCAGTGCGTGCTTGAAGGTGTAGGTGGATTCGGGCAGCGTGCCGCGCCGGAAGGCGAGTCCGGATTCGGTCAACTGGTTGAGCGCACTGTCGAGGTCCGTCTTCGGGTGGGGTACGACTGCCGCAATAAGCTCGTAACTGAACTCGCGTCCAATCGCGGCGCCAATCTGCGCAATCTCTTTCGCCGGCAACAATCGATCCAGCCGCGCCATCAGCGAATCGCGCAGGGTCGCGGGGATTGTGATGCTATCGGACGAGCCGACATATTCGTAGTGATCGCCGGCCTCCTTGAGCTCGCCGGACTCAAGAATGGACTTGGTCAGCTCTTCGACGAACAGTGGCACGCCGTCGGTGTGAGCGAGAATCTGCTCGAGCAGCGCTGCGGGTAGGTCCTTCACGCCCACGAGTCTCGCTACGATCGCCGCGGTCTGCGCCCGGGTGAGCTTGGACAGGTTCAGTGCGCTGACATTCGCCTGCCCGGACCAGCGCGACTGAAACTCGGGCCGATGCGTGAGCAGCATCAGCAGCGGGATGCTGCGCAGCCGCTGGATCAACACGTCGAGCAGTTCCAGCGTGGTGGGATCGGCCCAGTGCAAGTCCTCGAACAGCATCACGATGGGTTGGTTGCGCGCGGCGGCTTCGGTGAGGTCTGCCAAGGTACGCAGCGTCTCGTCTTTGTGCTTCTGCGGGGTCATGGAGATCGTTCCGTAACGCTCGTCACAAGGGATCGACAGCATCGAGGCGATGAAGCGGACATCGCTCAGCGGCCGTCCGTAGTGAGCTACCACCAACGCTTCGAGCTTATCGAGCTTGGATTCGGGCGGCTCGTCGCGAGCGAACTTCAGCGTCCGCTCCAAATTGTCGATGGAGGGCCAGAAGGCGCTGTTGATGTAGTAGGGCGAGCACTGGAAGAGCAGGAATTGCACGTGCCGATGCTCCAGTCGCTCGCGCAGGGCACTCAGAACGCGGCTCTTGCCGATGCCGGGTTCGCCCGACAGCATCACTATCTGACCTTCTCCCTCTTGAGACAGTTGCCAGCGTTCCAGCAGCAGCCCGATCTCCTGTTCGCGGCCCACCAGCGGAGTCAATCCGGCTTCACCGTGCGCGGCCTCGAAACGGCTGGCCGCCTCGCTTACCTGTACGATGCGATAGGCATGGGTCGGGCGGGCGATGCCCTTGAGCGTCTGCTCGCCTAGGTCCTCGTAGTCGAAGCTGCCGCCGGCAAGGTGGTGCACCCGCTCGCTCACTACGATACTGCCGGGCCGGGCGATGCCTTGCAGCCGGGAGGCCAGATTCATGGTCTCGCCTACCGCGCCTTTCTCCACCGAGGACACCACCACCAGCCCGGTCGCAATACCGATGCGAACCGCCAGATGTCCAGCATCGGGCACATCGAGCTTGGCCAGCGACTCTATGATTTCCAGGGCCGCACGGATGGCGCGTTCGGCTTCGCCTTCGTGCGCCAGCGGATAGCCGAAGAAGGCGACAATGGCATCGCCCAAGCGCTGGAATACGTAGCCTTCGTAGCGGGCAATGCACACCGCGCAGGCATCCTCGTAACTGCGGATGATCCGCTGCAGTACTTCGGGATCAACACGGTTGGCCAACTCGGTGAATCCCACCATGTCGCAGAACAGCACGGTGAGTTGACGGCGTTCGCCGGCTGGGGGTTTGGTGGTTGGCGCAGGATCTGTGTCCGGCGCCGCAGCGCCGTCTAAACTAGCGATCGCCTTGAGCAGCTTCTTGCGATGCCCAAGAGGCACACCCAGCTGTCGCAACTCGTCGTCTGTCAGATCGGCCAGCACCTCCGCGTCGATTGCGTTCACCGCGAACAGCTCGGCGTATTGCGCAAGCCCAAGGGAGCCAAGCCAAACCTTCATATCGAATTGCATACGTCCGGTTCCCGGTCGGGAGCAGGGTAAGCCTCAATCTGGCATCACCGCCCGTTTAGGCCAGGCGTTCGCGCGCAAGCGCGGACCCGGCACTCAGCGCCTGGAGTTTCGCCACCGCTACCTCGCGTTTCATCGGCGCCATCCCGCAGTTGGTGCAGGCGAAGATGTGTTCCTTGGGCACGTACTTGGTCGCCTCGGCGATCAAGCCGGCGATCTCCTCGGGCGTTTCGACCCTGTCAGTGGCCACGTCGATCGCACCGACCAGCACGTCCTTGTCGCCCAACAGTTTCAAAAGGCTCATCGGCACGAGCGAATGCATGCACTCGACGGAGACCTGGTCGAGCCGGCTCTTCGCCAGCGCCGGAAAGATTTCTTCGTACTGCCGCCACTGATTGCCCAGAGACTTCTTCCAGTCGATGTTGGCCTGGATGCCGTAACCATAGCAGATGTGAACCGCGGTCCGGCATTTGAGGCCTTCGATCGCGCGGTGGAGCGCTTCGATTCCCCAGCGGGTCACATCGTCCATGTAGACGTTGAACGCCGGCTCGTCGAACTGGATCACGTCCACGCCCTGCGCTTCGAGCGCGCGCGCTTCCTGATTGAGAAGCTCGGCTAGCGCCATCGCCAGCTTCGCCTTGTCGCGATAATGCGAGTCGGAGACGGTATCGACCATGGTCATCGGCCCCGGCATGGTGATCTTGAGTTTCCTGGCAGTGTGCGCGCGCGCAATCTGCGCTTCCGTTTCGTGAACGCGACCGCGCAACCGCACCGCCGCGACCACCACCGGCACCATGGCCTCGTAGCGGTTGTTGCGAATGCCCATCTTCACCTTGTGATGGAAATCGAGACCTTCCACCGATTCGAGGAATCCATGGACGAAGTGCTGCCGCGATTGTTCGCCGTCGCCGACGACATCTATCCCGGCGTCCTCCTGCGCCTTGAGCCATACCAAAGTCGCGTCGCGTTTGGCTTCGTCCAGCGCATCGCCCGCAAGCTTCCATTGAGGCCACAGCTTTCCGGGCTCGGCGAGCCAGGATGGTTTGGGCAAACTGCCCGCGATGGTCGTTTCGAACATGAGAGTGTGGGTACCGGTATTTGTCGGGGGTCCCATCATAATCCGGCGCGGTGCCCAGCGGGAACCCGGCCATGTTTTGCAAGCGGGCGGGTGATCGGCGAGAATCGCGGCTGCGCCGCATTCGCGGTGCCCGGTGGCGGCTCCATGCGCCAACCACAAGTGCGGAGCCGACCATGCAAACCCTGTTGAGGATCTCGCGTGCAATCGACGCGCTGAATGCGAGGATTGGACAAGCGCTGATTTGGCTGGTGCTTGTCATGACGCTGGTGAGCTCGGGCAACGCGCTGGCACGCTACCTGTTCAACCTGAGCTCGAATGCCTGGCTCGAGCTTCAGTGGTATCTGTTCGCGGCGGTATTCCTGTTGTGCGCCGGATACACGCTGCTGCATAACGAACACATCCGCATCGATGTGGTGTCGTCACGGCTTTCCCGGCGCAGCCAACTATGGATCGATATTTTCGGCACGGTGTTCTTCTTGCTTCCGGTCTCGATGTTCATCATGTGGCTGTCCTGGCCGATATTCATGAATGCGTGGACCAGCCAGGAGATGTCGAGCAACGCCGGCGGCCTGATGCGCTGGCCGATACGGCTGCTGGTCCCGCTGGGCTTCTTTCTGCTCAGCCTGCAGGGGCTGTCCGAGCTTATCAAACGCGTCGCCGTACTCAGGGGCATCATTCCTGATCTGGCGGATAAGCCTCCTGCCCCCCTGATCGCACCGACGGGCGATGGACCGGGGGTGGCACGATGAGCGCATTCATCGTAGCCAACATTGCGCCGCTGATGTTCGCGGCGCTCGTTGTTTTCCTGCTCCTGGGCTACCCGGTCGCCTTTGCGCTGGGCGCGGTCGGCCTGTCGTTCGGCTTGCTCGGCGTTCACCTCGGGCTGCTCAACGCCGGGCTGTTCCAGGCCTTGCCGGAAAGGATCTTCGGCATCATGGCCAATGAGACGCTGCTGGCCGTGCCGTTTTTTACCTTCATGGGCCTGGTGCTGGAGCGCAGCGGTATGGCTGAGGACCTGCTCGACACGGTCGGCCAGCTTTTCGGGCCGGTTCGCGGTGGTCTCGCCTACGCAGTGGTGCTGGTCGGCGCGCTGCTGGCTGCAACCACCGGTATCGTCGCAGCGTCGGTCATCTCGATGGGTCTGATCTCGTTGCCGATCATGCTTCGCTACGGTTATGACCGGCGGCTGGCGAGCGGTGTAATCGCGGCTTCCGGTACGCTCGCACAAATCATTCCGCCATCGCTGGTGCTGATCGTGCTGGCAGATCAACTCGGTCGCTCAGTCGGCGATATGTACCAGGGTGCGATTCTGCCAGGCCTGGGGCTGGCCGCCCTGTATCTGCTATACGTATTCGGTCGGTCAATACTCACTCCCGGGTCCATGCCCGCGTTGCCGCCGGAAGCACGCACGCTACGCGGCGCCAAACTGCTAAGCCGGGTCTTGCTTGTCCTGATTCCGCCGCTGGCGCTGATCTTCCTGGTGCTGGGAACGATCTTCCTCGGTATTGCGACACCCACCGAAGGCGGCGCGATGGGGGCAACAGGTGCCTTGCTGCTCGCGCTCGCCAACCGGCGTTTGAGCTGGTCCCTGCTCCGGCAGGCGATGAACTCGACAGCGAAGTTGTCTTCCTTCGTCATCTTCATCCTGGTCGGTTCGACGGTTTTCAGTCTCACGTTCCGAGCCGTAAACGGCGATCTTTGGGTTGAACATCTGCTGACCAGTCTGCCCGGGGGCCAGGTGGGGTTTCTGATCGTTGTCAACATCCTGGTTTTCCTGCTCGCCTTCTTTCTGGACTTCTTCGAACTGGCGTTCATCATTGTGCCGTTGCTCGCACCGGTGGCGGACAAACTCGGTATCGACCTGATCTGGTTCGGCGTCCTGCTCGGCGTGAACATGCAGACCTCCTTCATGCATCCGCCGTTCGGGTTCGCGCTTTTCTACCTTCGCAGTGTCGCGCCTGGCAAGGCCTATCTGGACAAGATCACGGGCAAGACCATCGCCCCTGTCACGACCGGCCAGATCTACTGGGGTGCGGTTCCTTTCGTCGTGATCCAGGTCATCATGGTCGGCATCCTCATCGCGTTTCCGCAGATCGTCACGGTCACGCTGCACAAGAGCGGCGTCGACCCGTCGAAAATCGAGATCAACATCCCGTCGGGCGAACACGACCGCGAGCAACTCGAACGCGAAGGCGACATTCCCGATTTCGGAACCAAGCCCGGAGACGCAGAGCCCGCGAAGTAGCTTGCCCTATTTGCCCGCTCCGAGCTTCGAGTAGAAGGCGTAATTGTCGTAAGTGGACTCGGCGACACGGAACCACAGGAATTGCTCGTCGCGGAACTTCTTCCACTCCGGATAGATTCGCTTCCAGTGCGCGCTCTTCGCCTTGAGTTCTTCGTAGAGCTCGAAGGACGCTTTTTCGCAGGCTTCCATCACGGGTTTGGGGAAAGGACGCAATTGCGTGCCGCTTGCGACCAGGCGGCGCACGGCCGGGGGATTCTGCGCGTCGTACTTCGCAGGCATCCACGCGGACGCCTCACCACAGGCGGCAGTCAATGCCGCGCGATAGGTCTTGGGCAACTCGTTCCATTTTTTTTCGTTGACCAGCGCCATGAGCATCGGCCCGCCTTCCCACCACCCCGGGTAATAGTAGTACTTGGCCACTTTGTTGAAACCCAGCTTCTCGTCATCATACGGCCCCACCCACTCCGCGCCGTCAATCGTGCCTTTCTCGAGCGCAGGGTAGATATCGGGCCCGCCGATCATCTGGGGTACCACGTCGAGCTTCGCCAGCACGAGGCCGGCCATGCCACCGATGCGAAACTTCAATCCCTTCAGGTCGGCGACCGACTTGATCTCCTTGCGGAACCAGCCGCCCATCTGGCAGCCGGTGCTGCCGGCGAGCAAGGCAATGCAGCCGTAATCCTTGAACAGGGGCGCCATTGCCTCGGCGCCGCCACCGAAGTGCCACCAAGAAAAGCTCTGGCGCGTATTCATTCCGAACGAGAGGCAGCTAGCCAAGGTGAATGCCGGGTCCTTGCCGTAGTAGTAGTAGGCCGCGGTGTGACCCATTTCCACGGTTCCGGCCTGGACGGCATCGAGTACTTGCAGCGCCGGAACGATTTCGCCAGCGGCAAAAACACGGATTTGAAACTTGCCGTCGGTCATCTCGGCCACGCGTTTGGCCACTAGTTCCGCGCCACCGTATATTGTGTCGAGGCTCTTGGGCCAGCTGGCTGCCATCCGCCACTGGATGGCCGGCTGCGATTGGGCGATGGCCGGAGCTGCAACGGTGCCGGCGGCAACACTCACGGCCGCTTTCTTAAGAAAGGATCTGCGTTTCATTCGTGTCCCCCTGACTGTTGAGTGGTCGCTGCTCGCATTCTCCGTACACGTTCCGCGAATCGTTGCCGAAGACGGTCGGTCTGCAGCGCGATTCTAATTCCGCTGGACCCGGAAGCGCACGCTTTCCTGCTTTTCGTCGTTCCCCGAATATAATCCGGGTTCGATCAGCATATTCCAGGGAATTCGAATCCATGACCTTCAGTTGGGATCTACCCTACCCCTCGCAGCGCAGTCCGCTCCTTGCCAGAAACATTGTCGCAGCCTCCCAGCCTTTGGCGGCGCAGGCGGGGTTGCGCATGCTTCTCAAAGGCGGTAACGCGGTTGACGCCGCCGTTGCCACCGCCGTCACGCTCACCGTGGTGGAACCCACAATGAACGGCATCGGTGGCGACGCATTTGCGCTAGTGTGGGCCGACGGCAAACTGCACGGGCTGAACGCCTCAGGCCGATCGCCCTCCGCGTGGTCTCCAGCGCGGTTTGCCGGGCGCGAAATTGTGCCGACGGAGGGGTGGGACTCAGTAACCGTTCCCGGTGCGGTTTCCGGATGGGTTGCGCTGTCACAACGATTCGGGCGATTGCCGTTTGCGGATCTTTTCGAGCCGGCCGTCGAGTATGCGGAACGTGGCTACTTTGTCTCCCCCGTAATCGCAAAGCAATGGTCCGATGCAACTGAGCGGCTTCGAAGTCAACCGACATTCCGCGACGCCTTCATGCCTGGCGGTCGCGCGCCCGGACCGGGTGAACTGTTCCGCTTCCCGGATCAGGGGAAGACCTTGCGCGGTATCGCGCAATCCAAAGGGGAGGCGTTCTATCGCGGAGAGATTGCCGCGAAGATTGCGGCGGCCAGCGCATCTCAAGGCGGCGCGATGACCGCCGCCGATCTTGCCGCCCATCGAGCGGACTGGGTGGAACCCATCGATGTCGCCTATCAGGGCCATCATCTCCACGAAATCCCTCCGAACGGACAGGGCATCGCAGCGTTGATGGCGCTGGGAATCCTGCGCGAATGGGGCCTGGCCAATCTCACGGTGGACTCGGTCGACAGCTTTCATCTGCAGATCGAGGCGATGAAGTTGGCCTTCGCGGACGTCTATCGCTACGTCTCCGATTCCGCCACCATGAAAGTGAAAGCCAGCGACTTATTGAACCCCGACTATCTTCGTCAGCGCGCCCACCAGATCGACCCCAAACGCGCCACCGATTTTGGCGCTGGAACGCTCACGAGTTCCGACACCGTCTATCTCACTGCCGCTGACGCTGGAGGCATGATGGTCTCCTACATTCAAAGCAACTACATGGGCTTCGGGTCAGGGGTCATCGTTCAGGGAACCGGCATCAGCCTGCAGAACCGCGGCGCATGTTTTACCCTGCAATCCGGGCATCCCAATCAGGTCGCCGGAGGAAAGCGTCCGTTCCACACCATCATTCCTGCCTTCCTGACCCGCGAGGGAAAGCCGCTGATGAGCTTCGGGGTCATGGGGGGGGACATGCAACCACAGGGTCATTTGCAGATGACCGTACGCATGCTCGACTATGGCCAGAATCCGCAGGCGGCTGCCGATGCGCCACGCTGGAAAGTGAGCAAGAGCGGCGAAGTGCTTCTCGAACCCGCCTTTCCGCCGGTTGTTGTCGAAGGTTTGCGAGATCGTGGCCATCGTGTGCGCGTCTCAAAAAAGGGCGAGGTCGAAATCGGCAGCTATGGCAGTGCCCAACTCATCTATCGCGTCGAAGGTGGGTATGTCGCCGGATCGGAGCCGCGAAGAGACGGTCAAGCCGTGGGATTCTGATGTCGCGGCGCGACGACAAGCGGCAATTCACGCTGTCCGCAAAGCCCGTTATTGATGGGAACAATTCGGTCTTATCGTTGCCGTATTCAGGGCGGCGAGGCCGCGCACGAGCGGCGCTTCCCGATTTCAATTTGATTCCAAAGGAGAAACGCGATGAATGTCAGCCAAGTCATGAGCCGAGATGTAAAAATTGCCTCGCCCGAGGACACGCTGCAGCACGCAGCGCAGATGATGGAGGGCATCGACGCTGGCGCCCTGCCAGTCGGCGAAAACGATCGTCTGGTCGGCATCCTGACCGACCGGGATATCACGCTTCGTGCCGTTGCCCGCGGCAAAGCGCCCGACCAGTGCAAAGTGCGCGACGTAATGTCGGAAAACATCAAATACGTCTATGAGGATGACACGCTGGAACAAGTGGCAAGAAACATGGGCGATCTGCAAGTGCGGCGGCTGCCCGTGCTCGACCGCAAGAAGCGGCTGGTCGGCATAGTGTCTCTCGGCGACCTCGCCCTGAAGAAAACCGAAAGCGCCGGCAAAGCATTGAAGAAAGTCTCCGAACCGGAACATTGATCCGCGCACGAATAGTCGTCGATCAGTCAATCAAAGAAAAATCGCTCCGTTGCCTCCCCCCGTCGACGCGGCGGGAGCGCGACGCGCGTCCCCGCCGTGCTCATCGCAAGCGCTTCAGGGAACTGATTCCACGTAGAGCATGTTCCCGACGATTGCGACGATGGGACCGCTGCTCGATGTCTCGCAGTAGAACCTGCGTCTCGAAATGTACTTCCCAACAGACGATTTGACGGCGCAGTGGTTTGTCCAGGCGTTGCAACCAGACTCATAGCAACTTTGCAGGAGACCCCACCTCGTCTCGGTTGCAGCGGCACGAAATTTGGTTTATATACCCGCCGCAAGTACGCTGCGGTCGGGAGAAATATCGGAAATGGATTTCAAGCTGCAGGACAAATCGGCACTGGTCTCGGGATCCACGAAGGGCATCGGCCTCGCGGTCGCCACCCTGCTCGCCTCGGAAGGTGCGCGGGTCATTGTCAATGGCCGTACGGAAGGTGCGGTGAACGAGGCAATGGCGGAGATCCGCAGCACGGCCCCAAACGCGAAGCTCGACCTATTCGCGGGTGATCTCTCGACGGCGGCCGCGGCGACGGAACTGGTGAGTCGCTTCCCGGATGTAGACATCCTGGTGAATAACCTCGGCATCTTCGAGCGCAAACCTTTCGAGCAGACTGCTGACCTGGACTGGCAGCGGTTTTTTGACGTCAACGTGATGAGCGGCGTGCGGCTGTCGCGAGCCTACCTTGGCGGAATGAAGGCGCGCAACTGGGGGCGCATCGTATTCATCAGCAGCGAGAGCGGAATCCAGATTCCTCCGGACATGATCCATTACGGGATGACCAAAGCTGCGCAACTTGCCATTTCACGCGGACTTGCCGAAACCTGCGCCGGTACGGCAGTCACGGTGAATGCCGTGCTGCCGGGACCGACGCTCACTCACGGCAACAGGGCCGCCATCGCCAGACGGGCGCCGGGCAAATCCCTCGCAGAGGTGGAAAAGGAGTTCTTCCAGATACATCGCCCGACGTCCTTACTAAAGCGCTATGCTACTCCCGAGGAAGTCGCCAGCCTGGTTGCCTACGTCTGCAGCCCGCTTTCTTCCGCCACCAACGGCACCGCATTGCGCGTGGACGGTGGGGTCGTCAAGGCATGTTTCTAACGGTACTGCATTGGAAGGCTGGATGTTCAGTGGAGGCACATATGTCGCGAGACGGCCCTATGAAACCAAACGGACATGCCCGCCCGATCAAGACCGAGCGGGACTTCAAGGGTGCGGTTTCCGTCGTCAGGAGCATCGTCAAACAGCCGGACCGGGAAAGCGCCACGGAAAGGCGGCTGCAATCGTTGATCCAGGAGATGGAGAAATTCGACGCCGCCGACGACGAAGATACGCCCGCGATCCCGGAAGGCGATTCCAACGACAGGCCGCAGCGCCGGTGGTCGGACGACAACCCCGACTTGGAATGAATTGGTTGCAGATATTCGTTTTCCCAGCATGAAAAATGACCGCTTGCAAACCCTGAGAGAGATCGGCGCGGGCACCGCTGCGTCCAAGACGGCCGTGCCCCTCGCCGCGATGCCCGCCCGGCCGACACTCGTTGATGTGTTCAGATTTCGTATGGACAAGCCGAAATTCGGCATGCCTTTCGCCGCCGGCATGCATTGCGTGCAATGCGCGACGCTGGCACTGAAAGCCGGAATGGACGAGGAAACCGTGCTGGGTTGTCTGCTGCACGACGTGGGGATGGTGGTTATGAGGCCCGACCACGGCTGGTGGGGCGCGCAGTTGGTGGAGCCATACGTCTCCGAAAAAGTCGCGTGGGCGATCCGCTACCATCAGGCGCTGCGATACTACGCGGACGAGTCGGTCGGTTATGAGTATCCCGCGATGTACGTGACGATGTTCGGCGAGAACTACCAGCCGCCGGAGCACATCGAAGCAGCGTATCGCTACGCGCGCAAGCATCCCTGGTACATGGTCGCGAGGCAGATCACGGTGTTCGACGACTACAGTTTCGACAAGGACGCGCCGTGGGCGCTCGAGCCTTTTGCCGACATCATCGGCCGCCACTTTCGCCAGCCCAGGGAAGGACTGGGTAATGATTCGAGCCCTACTGCGCACATGTGGCGCACCATCATCGATCCGAACAAGCCGCTGTAAACGCGCGCATGGTCAAAGCCGGCCAGCTCACACAAGCGGCCTCATCGCGTGGCCGGCCGTACTGCCCGATATCCCACGGTTACCAAGGTCTCAGTTCGCTCACCAAGGAGTAAACAGGATGAAAAAGCGATTCCATTTTGCGCTGGCAGTTTTTGCAACCTGTATGTCCGTCTGCAATTTCGCCACCGTCAATGCCGCGGATAAACTTGAAGGCATCCCGCTCGTCTTTAAGCCAACTTCTCCGATGTCGGAAAGGCTGCCGCTCGACGTGAAAGGTCTCGAAGGCATCAAGCTGCAGATAGATCCTTTTACCGACAAGCGCGAGGATCCTGGGTTTATCGGCCAAAGTACGACCAAGGTCCCATTTCGCAAGGTCGCTACGAACGAGGATGTCGCCCGCTTCGTGACTTATCAGGTGAAATTGCTGATGGCCGGTCTGGGCCTCAAGGTGGTGGAAAGCGACGGCGACGTGATTATGAAGACCGAAGTGAGGAGATTTTTCGCCGAGGAGTCCAGCCGTTACAACGCCGAAGTCGAGTTGCAGAGCGTGTTCACCGATCCGAGCGGCAAGATTTTGTGGGCGGTCGCGACCACCGGCACTTCGAGCCGGTTCGGAATAGCGTACAAGGCGGACAACTACTACGAAGTGCTCAGCGACTCGCTCATCGGGGCGACGCATCAACTGGTCCAGAACTCCGGCTTCCGCAAAGCGTTGACCGGAAACTAGCTATTCGGTGTGAAGCAGCGGGGTACACCGGGCGCTTCAGCGCGTAGACCGCGCCAGCAGGTCTTCCAACTCCGCCTTCCACAAGCCGGCGTCGTAGAAACTCCCATGGCCGCGCGTGCGCTCGCCTGCGGGCACGAGGACATATTTTCCGAGCGCCACGCGCTTGATGGCGCGCTCCATGATGCCGAGCTCAGGCGGGTTGCGCTCGTCGTCCTGGAAATTTATGGCCGTCACGGGCGCGCGGATACGCTCCAGCCCGGGGCCGGGATCGTAGTCGCGTGATGCCTCCCAGGCGTATAGGAAATCGTTGGCGTCCGCGCCCTGAAGGCGTTGCTGCACTTGCCGGTCCAGCAGGCGGTCGGTCGCTTCTTGCGTCGGCGCCTCCAGGTAAAATCGCTTCACGCTGCCTGCACCGATGACCACCATTCTCAACGCGGTAACAAGTCCCTGCGGCTGCTTCGTGTAGGCACCGCCGTTCCACTCAGGATCATTGCGAATGGCATCGACGATGAGCCGCCGTTCCATGCGGTTGCGGCCGGCAATCTGATCAGGCAGGCAGACCATGGGCAGGACGGCGTCCATGAAACCCGGTTCGCTCACCGCCCACATCCACGCATGCATTCCGCCCATCGAAGTGCCGACGATCAGGCGTAAATGGTGGACACCCAATCCATCCGTCAACAACCGGTGTTGCGCCGCGACCATGTCCGTATAACCGTAGCGCGGAAACTTCGCGCGCAATCCGTCGCTGGGCTTGGTGGATTTTCCGTGTCCCAGGTTGTCCGGAACGATGATGTAATAGCGGCCCGCATCCAGTGGCTGGCCCGTACCGAAGAGTTCACCGGCAAAGGCCTCGGTCAGAAAGTTCGCCCCTCTCCCGGAAGTGCCGTGCAGCAGCAGCACCGCGTTGGTGACACCGCCACTGGCATCGCGGGTGGGGGTCCCGAGAGTAAAATAGTGCAGCTTCATCTCGGGGAGACCTTCGCCGCTCGCAAACGCGAAGTTGCGGATGACGTAGTCGCCCTGCACGGGCCGCGGATAGTTGGCGGCATGCGCGCCGCCAAAAAAAAGACATGACCCCAGCAACGCCAGTGCGACCGCCAACGCAAGGCTAGTCTCTATTTTTTTACTCTTCATCGAGATGAAACCGATGCAAGAAGCGGTGCAGCGAGGCGTGAAGGTCCCGCCGGCAGCCACGATGAGCGCAAGTCCGCCATAAAGATCGTGCCATCCCGAACAGAAACGACATAATCACCGCGACGAACAACAGGCTGCGCGCCAGGCGGCGGATGAATTGCGGCTGCGAACGAAGCTGAGTCGAGCGGTGTTCGAACACTGAAGACGGTCCCTCAACGCACCCGCAGATCGAACAGAAGCTTTACATTCACGCGATCCGCATCCGCGGTGACCTCCGTGGCAACCAGATCCTTGATTTCCACCTCGTACGGCGCAGTGCGCCCGGCCATCAGTCCCATCACCGTTTCCTTGAGGTTCACGTCCAACGCCTTGGGCACCATCGAACTGAACACAGGTTGCAATAACGGCCGATAGATCTCCTTGGACAGGGAGTCGATACGGATGTCTTCGACGCCGAGGCGGCCGTCCCGGAAGAAAGGCTTGCCTGATGCCGTGACGTTGAACGCGTCGGCACCGCCCATGCACTGGCCACCAACCGACGCACCCACGCGTCCGCTGAACAGCACGCCGATGCGCAACCTTCCCGCTGCGGCCGTGACCTTTGGTGCTTCCAGCCAGGACTGGTTGCACGCGTCTGAATTGTTGAGCCAGAAACGCCCCTTGTCGGTAAAGAACTGCTCGCGCAATTTCTTCTCGATTGCGGTGTTCTCGAGGACGAGAGTGCTGTCGGCCGGCCATGCCGTCGCGGCGATGAGCAATGCGCTCAACAGCGCAACAGCATGCCCAGTCTTGGAACCATTGCACGGGAACCAGGCCTTGGACATAGGTTCTTCAGGCAACAGGTCGTTGCGTTTCCTTTACGGTGATGCGGAAGAGTGTACGCGCATCGTCCGGATCCGTGAGAGTTGCAGAGTGCAGGACCGATGCGTTGTCCCACACCACTACGTCGCCTACGCCGTACTTCACCCGGTACTGGTACTTCTTCTGGGTCGAGTGCGCGGCCAATTCGCGCAGCAGCGAGAGGCCCTCGGCGTCGGCCATACCCTCGATCGCAAACGACGTACCCGATACCGAGTACAACGCCTTGCGGCCGGTGTAGGGATGGCGGCGCACCAGCGGATGCCGGATCAGCGTTGCGCCGCGCTTCTCCTTCTGTTCCTGCGTCGGCGCAAATGCGGACGTACGCGAAGCCTGATCGGGATCGTCGCGGTTGCCGTAAACATTCAGCGTTACCCGTCCGTCAATGCGATTCTTCATCGCTTCCGGCAAGTCTTCGTAGGCTTGCTCCTGATCGGCGAATAATGTGTCGCCCCCGACCTTAGGCACGTGGATCGAATGCAGCAGCGTGGCGCGCGCCGGAATCTGCAGATAGGAATAGTCGGTATGCCAATACGTACCACCATCAGCGAGCCCTATGGGTTTGCCGTTCTTCCTGACGTTGGAAAGCACCAGAATGTCGGTGTACTGTGAATGATGGAACTGGTCGAGCAAATGCGGCTCCGGGCTGCCGAAACGGCTGGCGAATTCCAGAAAGTTTTTGGGTTCCAGCGACTGACTGCGGAAAACCAGCACGTGATGGCGATGCAGCGCTCCGCGCACTTCGTCGAAGATGCTGTCGGACAACGGGTGCGACAGATCGACTCCGGTGATCTCCGCGCCCATGCAGGCGTCCGATCCGCGGACTGAAACAACGTCACCCTGCTTTTTCAATCTCATGTTAGGAGTTCACGAACTACGGTGTAGGCCCTAGCGGCTACGCCAGACAGGCCGCGCGAAACAGGATAACAAAATCCCGCACCCCCAATTAGTCAAGCGCTCCATCGCTAGGCGGCTGTCGCCTTCTCGGCCGGGTCACTTCAGGAACTCGGGCGAGATCAGTCGCGGCAGAAACAGCGGTATTTCCGGCCATAAAATGCATGCGGCCAGTACGACAAACATCGGCACAAGCATGATCATGGTGTCCTTGAGGGCGAACTTGAGCGGCACTTTGGCTACGGCGCATGAAATCATCAGGCACAGCCCATATGGCGGCGTCACCAGTCCGAACGCCAGCGAGATGATGCCGATGATGGCGAACTGCACCGGATGCATGTGCACGGATTCGGCTAGCGGCTGCAGCGTGGTGCCAACGATGATGATCGCGGGGATCGCGTCGAGAAAGCAGCCGACGACGAGAAACGTGAATGCAATGAAGAATCCCACTCCGGTAATGCCGAGTCCCCAGGAGGTGACATTCTCCAGCAGCAATCGCGGAATCTGGTAGTAGGCGAGAAGCCAGCCAAAAACAGACGCTGTGCCTACGCAGAACAATGCCACCGCAGCCAGCCTGCCGGTCTCGGCGAACGCGTGGTACAAATGCGTCATATTCATCTCGCGGTAGACAAAGATGGACAGGATGGCCGCGTAGAGCACGGCGATCGCGGCCGACTCGGTGGCAGTAAACCAGCCGAGCAGGATGCCGCCGACGATGATGACGGGCGTGAACAACGCCGGCAATGACTGGATAGCGGAGGTCACAAACTCTCTCAAAGTCGCGCGCGGATAGACCGGATACTTGTAGAGCTTGGCGTAGACGTGCACGGTCGCCATTTGGGCGCCTGCGATCAACAATCCGGGCAGGATGCCGGCGAGGTAGAGGGCGCCGATCGAGGTGGAGATGACGCCGCCCCATACCACCATCAGGATCGATGGCGGAATAATGACGGCGAGCACCGCAGACACGGCGGTGATCGCAATCGAGAACGACAGGCCATATCCCTCCTTCACTTGTGCGTCGATGAAGATCTTGCTCTGGCTCGCCGCATCCGCAGTGGAAGATCCGGAGATCCCGGCAAAGAAGACCGAGAGCAGGACGTTGATCTGCGCCAGTGATCCGGGCCAGTTGCCCACCATTGTCCGCGACAAGCGCACAAGCCGGTCCGTGATGCCGCCCACGTTCATCAGGTTCGCCGTCAGCAGGAAGAACGGCACCGCCAACAGGATGAACGAGTTGTAGGCCTTGAAGGTTTCATTGAACAGCGTAATCGGTGATAGCCGCGGCTCGATTGCCAGAATCGGCAGGCAGGACAACCCGAGCGCGAAAGCCACCGGCACGCGCAGGACGAGCAGCAGGAAAAACCCGCCGAACAGGATCGCGGCGGCAGAGCCTGCCGACAACGCGACTTCCGTCATCGCGGCGTGCCCTCTCGCAGAATGCGCACATTGGTGACGAAAGATTCACCGACAAACAACACCCAGGTGAGCCCGGCGACCGGCCAGGCGATGAAGATCATCCACATGGGAAGCTCGGCGATTTCGGACAACTGGTCCCAGCCGAAGCGGGTGAACTCGATGCCCCACCAGATAAAAACGAGCGCGAAAACCAGCACGAAGACGTGCGAGACGAGGCGCAGCAGCGCGTTCGCACGCGGCCCAAGCTGCGGCCACACGTCAACCTCGAAATGCGTGCCCTCACGGACGCCGATCATGGCGCCGAGCATCACCATCCAGATGAACAGAAAACGCGCGAGTTCCTCGGTCCAGATGTAGGACGGGATCAACTGGGTAAAGCGCGAGAAAATCTGAAGAGAAACCGGTACGATCAGCACGGCCACCGTACCCACCATGAGCCAAGTCAGCACCCGGTGGCTGAGCGCGTTGAGTTTCTTCACTTGATCGCGTTGATCCTGGCGAGGATCTGGTCGGCGCCGACATCCTTTGCATAAGCGTCGATCACCGGATCGACCAGGTTTTTCATCTGTACGCGATCGGCAAAGGGAATTCGCTTGAGCTTGCCGGCCTTCTCCATCGCCTCCAGCTTGGCGGCGTCTTCGTGCGATTCGAGAGCGCGTCCGTAAGCACCCGCTTCCTTGCCCGCTTTGAGGATCGCGGCCTGTAGATCGGGCGGCAGCATCCTGAACGTCTTGCCGGAAAAGCACAGCGGCCGAATCGTGATCGAGTGCTCCGTAAGGGAGAGGTTTGGCCCGACTTCATAGAATTTCATCTGCTCGACACCGGCTGCCTCGTTGTCCCCCGCGGAGATCACCCCGTTCTGAATCGCGTTGTAGATCTCGTTGTAGGCGATGACTGATGGCGACATGCCGGCGGCGGCGAAGGTTCGGGTCCAGATCGGCGCGCCCATGACCCGCACCTTGAGGCCCTTCAGGTCCGCCAGATTGCGCAGCGGCTTGTTGGCGAAGATGTTGCGCGTGCCGCCGCCGGCGTAGCCGATCAGCATGACATCGGCCTTCTTGGCAATTTCGTCGGCGATCGGCTTGAACAGGTCGGCGTCGAGCACCTTGCGCCAGTGTTCGACATCGCGAAATAGGAACGGCGCATCGATGAACGGAGCCGCGCGCGAGAACGTGGACATGTGCGCTGGCGAGACGACCGCGTAATCCACGCCTTTGCCTTGGTTCAGATAGACGAAATAGTCCTTCTCGAGCCCCAGCTCGCTGTTGCGGTGAAGTACGAAATTGATCGGTTTGCCATAGTACTTTTTGGTCAACTCTTCGAACTTGAGCAACGTGCGGT
Source organism: Burkholderiales bacterium (assembly GCA_035275265.1). GTDB lineage: Bacteria > Pseudomonadota > Gammaproteobacteria > Burkholderiales > JACQAP01 > JACQAP01. The sequence continues at coordinate 370,380 of DATENC010000026.1, forward strand.
TGAACGCATGCTCGTCATTGAACTGAACCGCGCCGTGGAGCGTGATGGTCTGTGCGACGGCCGCCGAGGACAGGATGGAGACCGCAAGCATTGCCGCCATCGTCAGAGATCCGAGAGACTTCATTGCGGTTTCCTCCTGTTGTGACCTGCAGGGATCCGGTTGCTGCTTACTTGCCGCCGGCCGGTTTCATCGCCGCAATGCGCTCTGCGAGCGCGGATTGCATGAGATGGGCGTCCGTGCCGAAGAATATCAGTCTGAAGCCGAGTTCGACATATTCCCTGGCAAACACTGCGTTGGGAGCCGCCGTAGCAAGGACATGCCCGTGCTTCACGGCCGCCGCCGCAATCCGCTGTACCGCGTCAAGATACTTCGGGTGCTTGAGGTCGCCAGGAACCCCGAGGAAATTCGACAGGTCGGCGTATCCGATGCACAGCGAATCGACGCCCGGCACGGCAGCTATTTCCTCGACGTTTCCAACGCCGACCTCTGTCTCGATTTGCAGCATCACGAAGCAGCGTTCGTTCAGGGCAGCGAACTTTTCCTTCATGCTCCCGCCCGTGTAGTCATCATGGGCCGCCCCCAACACGGCGCCACGCCTGCCTTTTGGCGGATATCGGGTCCACGAGACAATGTCGCGTGCCTGCTGCGCGGTCTCGACCATGGGCACCATGATTCCGAGCGCTCCCGCATCAAGGGCACGGGCAACAAAGTGATACTGGTGGGTCGGCACGCGCACGAAGGCGGCAATGTCGAGTCCGCGACAGTATGCAAGCTGCTGTTTGATGGTATCGATGCCGGCTCCGGAGTGCTCCATGTCGAACAGAACACATTCGGCGCCGGCTTCCTTCGCTATCTGCGCCAATCCCGGGGTGAAGAATTCGAACGCGAACAGACCGTAGACATTGGCACCGTCAAGCAGCTTCCGTTTCAGCGGGTTGGGTCTCATAAGGATGCCGTGACTTCGTGGCTATCTTGACTGTCGTGACTGTCAAAAGTCGCAAGTCGGTTTGGTTAGTCCATTTTTCGCAGTATTCGCGTCGTTACGGCAGTCACGTGGTCACAGCCTCTATCTGTGGAAATACGGCACTTTTCCGAGGACTTCCTGGTTCACCACGTTCTTCGGCACACGGGCGTGCGCAAGATCCCGGCAGGAGCTGAACACGCCCGCCGCGACAGTGTTGATGCATTCGTCGGTGAGGCAGATGTGATGCGGGGTAACCACGATATTGTCGAGCTTCAGCAAGGGATTGTCCGCCGGAGTGGGTTCCTGCTCGAAGACGTCAACGCCGGCGCCGGCAATGCGGCGGCTGGAAAGCGCATCGAGCAATGCTTTTTCGTCGACAATCGGTCCGCGCGCGGTATTGATAAAGTACGCGGACGGTTTCATAAGCGAGAATTGCCGGGTGCCGATGAGCTTGCGCGTTTCCTCATTGAGCGGGCAGTTGACCACTACGAAATCGGCTTCGCGGAACACCGTGTCCATGTCGGTGAGTTTGACGCCCAGCGGCGCCACCGATTCCTGGGTCACATATGGATCGCAGGCCAGATGCTTCATCCCGAATGGGGCGACCAACCGGAACAGTTCCGCGCCCACATTACCCACGCCGATCGACCCGAGCACCCGGCCGCTGAGCCCCGTGCCGAAATGATTCAGTCGCTCCTGCCAGCGCCCCTCGCGGGTGAGCTTGTCCTTGATCAGCACCTTCTGCGCCAGCATCAGAATCAGCGTGAGCTCGGAAGTCGCCAGCGGCCGGCGCACGCCTTCCGGCGTGATGCTGAGGATCACGCCGTTTTCGGTGCAAGCCGGCACGTCCACCGTGTCGTAACCGACGCCAAAACGCGCAATCAGCTTTAACCTGCGATTGGCGCCGGAGACGGTCTTGCGGGTGACCTTGGCCAGCATGACCGCCAGTGCGTCGTACTTGGCCGCGGTCTCGGGCGTGAGCTCGGGCTCGTTTTCCGGAAGGAATTCGTACTCGATCCGCGGATCGTTCAGCACCTTGAAGGCCGATTCGTCGAAGATCGGCTCGCCATCCGGCTTGAGGTTGTCGCGGGTGATGCCGATGCGGAACTTGGCCTGCGCCATTTTTTCTCCTCCTTTGCGGCCGTCCCGTTCTGCTTTGATCGGCAGGCCATTTCTGGTCGGGTTACTTTTTTCCTGTTTTTTTTCCGGGTTCTTGAAGCGACTGCAGCACGCCGATGCCTTGGCGCAGTGCACCTTGCAGCAGCATGGAATCGATACCCATCGCGAACAGCCGGAAACCTTTGCCCCAGTAGTCGCGGCTCCATTGATCGTCGCCTGTGGCACACGCGAGAACCTTGCCGTGTTTCCTTGCCGCGGCCGTCATTTTCTGGATGGCCTTGACGTATTTCGGATGGTCGAACTGCGCGGGAATACCGAGAAAATTCGTGAGATCGAAATGGCCGAGCCAGAGGACGTCTACGCCTGGAACGGCGGCAATCTCTTCGACGTTCTCCATGCCTTCGGCAGTCTCGATGAGGCACATCACCAGATTGCGCTCGTTGGCAATGTTGATCTTGTCGGCGACGCTTCCCCCGATGTAATCGTCAGCTGCAAAGCCGAACGCTGCCCCCCGTCGTCCGGCCGGAGGGTAACGCGTGCACGAAACAATGTGTCGCGCTTCTTCGGCGGAACCCACCATCGGCGCCATGATTCCCATGACGCCGAGATCCAGTGCGCGCGAGATGTAGTGATATTGATTGGCCGGCACCCTCGCCATCGGCACGAGATCGAGGCCGCGGCAAAGGGCAGCCTGATCCTTGAGCGTTTCGTAACTGGTACCTGCATGCTCCATGTCGATCAGCAGGAATTCCGCGCCGCACGACTTCACAATCTGCGGTAAGCCAGGAACCAGGAATTCCCAGCCGAATGCGCCGAAGACCGGCTTGCCGGCCAGAAGCTTTGCCTTTACCGGGTTGGTTCGCATTTGTCGTATCTCGCTACTGGTGGCTGATTTTCAAGCATGAAATTTTCCGGCCCAAGCTGGATGCTTCAACACTTCCGTGTTGACGATCAGGTGCGGCTTGCGTCCATGCGCCAGGTCCACCGCCGCCTTGAATGCACCCTGTCCGAGCAGGCTCATGCACTCGTCGGTATGGCAGATCGCATGGGGGGCCAGGATGACGTTATCCAGTTTCAGCAGCGGATTGTCCGGCGCCACCGGTTCATTCTCGAACACGTCGATGGCCGCACCGGCGATCCGGTTGTTTCGGAGCGTGTCGATCAGCGCGGATTCCACCACTACCGGGCCGCGCGCGGTATTGATGAAGTATGCACCGGGTTTCATGAGGGCAAATTCACGCGTGCCGATCAACCCCTTGGTCTGCTCATCAAGCAGTGTGTTGACCGATATGAAGTCTGCTTCGCGCAACAATTTGTCCTTGTCCACCATGGTAACGTTGAGCGAAGAAACCGCCGATTGCGGCACATGCGGATCGCAACCCAGCAGGCGCATCCCGAAAGGCTGAACCAGTCGGAAGATCTCCTTGCCGATATTGCCCACGCCGATCACGCCGAGGGTGCGTCCCATGAGGCCGCTGCCGAGGTAATTGCCTTTTTCGGCCCAGCGGCCCTCGCGGGTGAGGCGATCCTTCAGAAACATGCGATGCGCGAGCGCGAGCACGAAGCCGATCACGCTCGCAGCCACCGGACGGCGCACGCCATCGGGCGTAATGGTGAGCATCACGCCGTTTTCGGTGCATGCCTGCACGTCCACGGAGTCGTAGCCGACGCCGAAGCGGGCGATCAGTTTGACGTTGCGCTTCGGGCTCGACAGCGTGGCTGGCGTAACCCTTGCGCTCATGACACACAAGGCATCGTAGTTCTCGCCGTGTGCGCGGGTAAGCTCCGGTACCTTCTCGGCAAGAAACTCCCATTCGACTGCCGGATCATCCAGTGCCTTCATCGCCTCTTCACCGAATACAGTTCCGTTGGCAGTGATCGCGTCGCGAGTAATGCCGATTCTGAATTTTTTGGCCACAGTTGTTTCTCCCTTGTCTCTCCAGCTTTGCCGCTGGGCGATTACATCGCCGCGCTGAACGCCCCGTCGGTCACAAGAATATGGCCGTTCACGTAAGAAGCTTCGTCGGAAGCCAGGAACACCGCGACCGGGCCGATCTCATCCAGCTTGCCCCAACGGCCGGCGGGCGTGCGCTTGCACACCCAGTCATTGAATTCCTTGTTCTGGATCAGAGCGGTATTCATCTCGGTGGCAAAATAACCGGGCGCAATCGAGTTTACGGTGATGTTGTGCTGCGCCAGCTCGACGGCCAGTTCCCGGGTAAGCGCGTGAACCGCTCCCTTGCTGGCAACGTATGCGGAAATTGTGGGCCTGGCGAGAATGGCGCTGACCGAGCCGGTCATGATGATGCGTCCGCGCTTTGCAGGAATCATGACCTTCGCTGATTCCTTTGCCAGCGCCCATACCGCCGTGAGATTGGTTGCGACAACACGTTCAAAGTCGGCCGCGTCGAACTCCGTGATCGGCTTGCGGTGTTGAATACCTGCGTTGGCTACCAGGATGTCGAAGCGGCCGTGCTTCTTTGCCGCGGCCCCGATACATGCGGCGCCGGCGGCGTGATCGGTAACGTCGAAGGCCGCCGCCTCGCCCCTTGACCCTTTGGCGGCGAGTTCCTTCACCCGGTCCTTCAGTGCCGCTTCATCGCGCGCGTTCAGTATCACGTGTGCGCCAGCGGAGGCCAGCGATTGCGCCATCGCCCAGCCCAGTCCGCGCGAGGCGCCGGTGACGAGCGCAACCTTCCCGGCAAGATTGAACATTTCTCTCCTCCAAAGATTGGGGGCGCTATGAACTCGCCCCTCTTTTCCTTCGTCCTTCGCTTCCGTGGTCAGGGCATGTATTGACCGCCATTGACCTCGAGTATCTGACCGGTCACGTATCCCGACATCCGTTCGGACGCCAGGAACAGAAAAGCGCCGGCGCATTCGTCCGGAGTGCCGAGTCGGTTCATCGGAATGGTTGCCTTGAAGCCTTCGAGCATCTGCGGCGTTGAGAAACGCTCATGGAAGGGCGTCATGATTACGCCAGGCGCCACTGCGTTGACCCGGATCTTGTCTTTGACCAGTTCCTTGGCGTGGCCGCGCGTCATCGTGGAAACGAATCCCTTGGCCGAGGCGTAGAGCACCGCGCCGGGACCACCTCCATGGCGGGCGGCAATCGAGGTGACGTTAATGATCGCACCGCCGGTGCCCTGTTTTTTCATCTGGACCGCGGCGGCGGCGGTACACATCATCGCTGAACGCACGTTGAGGTTGATCACCTGGTCGAAAAGTTCGTCGGTCATGGACTCCACCGGCATGCGTTGAACCAGTCCGCCGGCGTTGTTGATCAAGACGTCAATGCGGCCGAAGTGGGCGACGGTCTTGTTCACCAGCTCTTTGCATACCACGGAGCCGGAAACGTCTCCGGCCACAAGGAAAGCTTTCCCGCCTGACCTCTCGATCTCGGCTGCGACTTTCTCTGCCTCGCTCTTGCTCTTGTTGTAGTGGACCGCGACCCGGGCCCCATTCGCCCCAAATGTCTTGGCAGCCGCCGCTCCGATCCCTGTGCTCGAGCCGGTGACCAGGACGACCTTGTTCTTCAGATCCTCTATCACTGTCTACTCCCCCAATTGGATATTTCAACGCAAAGGGCGCAAAGGAAGGCAAGAAAACAATGTGTCAAGAAACCCACATCTGATCTTGTCTTCCCAACTGTATTTTTTCTTTGCGTCCTCACGTTGCGCGCTCTTGCTGCTATGGCAACAGGACTGTCGAGCCGGTGGTCTTCCGGGCTTCGAGATCGCGATGTGCCTGGGCAGCGTCTTTCAACGCGTAGGTCTGATTGACCTCGATCTTGACCTTGCCGGACTTGACCATGTCGAACAATTCCTTCGCGCCGGCCTCTAGATCCTTGCGTTGAGCGGTATAGACCATCAGCGAAGGCCGGGTTACGTACAGCGAGCCCTTCGCTGCGAGCAGATTGAGATCGAACGCTGCTACCGGTCCGGAGCCGTTGCCGAACATGGCCAGCAGACCGCGTGGCTGAAGGCAGTCCAACGAACCCATGAAAGTATCTTTGCCCACCGAGTCGAATACCACCGGAACCTTCCTGCCACCAGTGATTTGCTTCACCCGATCGACGAAGTTCTCGCGGGTGTAGACGATGGTGTGGTCGCAGCCGTGCGCTTGGGCAATCTTCGCCTTCTCATCCGACCCGACGGTGCCAATAACCGTCACGCCCAATGCCTTGAGCCACTGGCAGGCGATCAAACCGACGCCACCGGCAGCAGCATGGAAGAGCACGGTCTCGCCCTTCTCCACGTGGTACACGCGACGGATGAGGTACTGCACGGTGAGTCCCTTGAGCATCATCGCCGCGACTTGCTTGTCGGAGATGCCATCGGGTACCTTCACCAGACGGTCCGCCGGAATCAAACGGACTTCGGCATACGCTCCCGGTGGACCGCCGGCGTAGCCCACCCGATCGCCGGGCTTGACGTGGGTGACGCCGTTGCCTACCGCGTCGACCACACCCGCCGCTTCCAGGCCGGCGCCGCTCGGCAGCGGCAATGGATACAGGCCGGAACGATGATAGGTGTCGATGAAATTCAGGCCGATGGCGGTGTTCTTGACCCGGGCCTGGCCGTCGCCGGGATCGCCGACCTGTACGTCGTCGACTTGAAGCACTTCGGGCCCGCCGGTCTTATGGAATCGTACGGCTTTGGTCATCGCTCGCTCCTATTATTGATGCTTCAATTGTCAGGGAGGTCCACCTACGCACCAGAACATTGCGTTCCAGCAGGGCCTGTATTCTATCAGCGGCACCGGCAATCAGATGCCGTTGGCAAACAGTATCAATCTCTAGGCGGTCACCGCTCGCCAGCGATGGCGCCACCACTTGATTACGAGCGGTGAAACCCATACCGCGAACGTGAGCAATGCGAGCACCCCGGCAATCGGACGATCGAAGAATGCGACGAAATGCCCGTCCGCCTTGATCAATGATGTGACGAAGTTTTCTTCCAGCATGCGGCCGAGCACGGCTCCCAGAATGACCGGGGCCACCGGAAAACCGTTTTCCTCCATAACGAATGCCAGGACGCCGAATACAAGCATGACGCCGATGTCGAACGCGGAATTATTGATCGCAAACGCCCCCACCGTGCAGAACAGCAGAATCAGCGGCATCAGCACCGCCCGCGGAACCTTGAGTACCTGTTTATAGCTTTTTATCGCCAGCACGCCGAGCGGCAGCATCATCAGATTGGCAAGGAAGAACACGATGAACACCGCATAGATATTTTGCGGATTGTCGATGAATATCATCGGGCCTGGATTCATGTTTTTAAGGTACAGGACGCCGATGGCAATGGCGGTAATGGAATCGCCGGGAATCCCGAACACCAGCGCGGGAATCCATGCACCGGATAGCGCGCTGTTGTTCGCCGCCCCGCTTTCGATCACGCCTTCGACGTGGCCGGTGCCGAACTTCTCCGGCTGCTTCGAGAATTTCTTGGACATCGCGTACGACATCCAGGCCGCGATATCGGCACCCGCACCCGGCAATGCGCCGATCAGTGTGCCCAGCGCGCTGCCGCGCAGAGTCTGAACCGGATACTGGCGCACAAGCGCCCACTGGCCCTTGAAGATACTTCCGAACTTCTCCTGCGCGAGGCGCAGCGGCCGTTCGATCGATGTCACATAGCGCAGAACCTCGGACACGGCGAACAACCCCACCATCATCGGGATCAGGGTGATGCCACCCATCAGGTTGGGTTCGTCGAAACTGAATCGCGGAAACGCGGCCGGATTCTCCATCCCGACAGCGGCTATGAGCAAACCGATCAACAGGGACACGAATGCCTTCAGCACGTTTTTCGATGCGATGAAAATCGCGCAGGTCAGTCCCAGCAGCACCAGCCAGAAGTACTCGAAGGAACTGAAATTCAGCGCGACATCGGCGAGTGCGGGGGCCGCGGTCACCAGTACGATGGTGCCAAAGATTCCCCCTATCACGGAAAACACCAGTCCCGCGCCGAGCACGATCTCCGCCTGACCTTTTTGAGTCATGGCATAAGCTTCATCGCAATATGCCGCCGACGCCGGCGTTCCGGGAATCCGCAGCAGCGCGCCGGGAATATCGCCCGAGAAAATTGCCATCGCAGTTGCCGTGACAATCGCGGCGACCGCGGGCACCGGCGGCATGAAAAATGTGACCGGCACCAGCAGCGCAGTCGCCATGGTGGCGGTAAGGCCGGGAATGGCGCCAACGAACAGCCCATACAGCGCCGAGGCCCCGATCACCAGCAGAACATAGGGATCGAATACGAGCCCGAAAGCCTGGACTAGATGTTCCATGTCCCTACCAGGCCCATGACTGCAGCACGCCCCACGGCAAAGGCACGCCCAGTCCCTTGTAGAAGATGAAATGGATAAGCACGGAGGTGCCAATTGCGATCATCGGCACCGTCCAGGCGCGAACCTGCAATACCACGAGCAGCGCGCCAAGCAGCAGCGGCGCACAGACAAAGAAACCGAGCGTCTCGACCAGGAGGCAGTACGCCAGAAGGCCCAACGTGACGACCGCGAAGCCCGCCACCTGCCGCGGCGAGCGAAACCAGTCCGGCAACTCGATCCACGGTGCGCCGGTTCTTCGGCGCGCCGCCTGAATGACGAAGATCGTGCCGCAGATTGCGAGCCCCGCCGCGATGAGTTGCGGGAACAGGGCAGGACCGACCTGGTCGCCGGGCATCGACGGGAATCCTCGCACATTCCAGAAAATAGCGCCGGCAAACGCGATCAGGCCGGTGCCGACGAGGGAGTCGTTGAATTTCACAAAGTCACGTTCGGGGGCGAGGTACGAGGGCAGAGTGTAGGCAGTTACTCGTGCCTCGGCCCTTGTCTACTGCGTCATTCCGAATTTCTTCATGAGGATGCCGTTCTCGGCGTCAGTTTTCGCCATCAACGCCGCGAATTCCTGCGGCGGAAGATAACGCATCCCGAAACCGCGGCCGGTCATGAATTCCCGATATTCCTTGCTGTCGTAGGCGTTCTTGACCGCAGCGATCAGCCGCTCCTCGATCGCCTTCGGCAGGTTTTTCGGCGCGGCGATCCCGCGCCAGACACCGCTCAGCCATGTGCTGCCCACCGCCGTCTTCAGCGTAGGCACCTTGGGAAAAAGCTGCGACGGTGCTTCGTCCATGATGGCAAGACTGCGGACCCTGCCCGCTTCGATCAATGCACGGCCTTCAGGATGGGAGCCGCTCACGATTTCCACACCGCCCGCCGCAAGTTCCTGCAGCCCTGCCGCGTTACTGATGCTCGGAACCCAGGGCACGGAGGCCGGATCGATCTTCAGGTCGGCGAGCATGCCGTAGAGGGACAGGTGCCATGACCCTCCGCGCGCGGTGCCTGAAGCCTTGAGCTTGCCCGGGTTCTTGCGTATCGCCTCAAGCAAGTCCGGCAGTGTCTTATACGGGGAATCGGCATTGACCTGGATCGCCGCCGGATCGACATTGATCAGTCCGATCGGGGTGAAGCTTGCGCCATTGAGCTGGGTCAGGCCCTGATGATGCATCTGCGTGATTTCGAAAGTGATCAGGCCGAACGTATAACCGTCGGCTGCCGCGGTGGCGATCGCTTGGTGTCCGACCACACCGCTGCCCCCGGTTCGATTGACCACGTTCACAGGCTTGCCGAAATCCTTCTCCAGCAGAGAGGCCAGCATCCGCGCTACCGCGTCGGTACCCCCGCCTGCGCCCCATGGCACGATCAGGGTGACCGGCCGCGACGGATAGTCGGCAGCTAGAACCGCGTTTGCGGCAACCGCCAGTGCCGTTGCAGCAACGACAGTCAGTATCTTCTTCATTTTCTCCTCGCGAGGTCTGCTTTGGTGCACTAGCCCGCTCCGGCGGCAAGCAACTCGCCGGTGGATGCATTGCACCTGATTTTTCTGATCGAACACCCGAATCACGCCGTGGCGCACAGGTGCGCCGGCCTCGCCGGAGCCCCGCTTTCAGGATGGACGGGATTCTATTGCAAAAGTCGCGGCACGGACCAAAAAAAGGCGCCCTCCCGCGCGGATTTACTTGACGCGCACCAGCTTCAGGTCTTCATCCCTCTGGGCAACCAGGCGGATGAAGCCGCGTATCTGAGGATAAATAAGCTCGCGGAACTTGCGTCCGCTGAATATGCCGTAATGACCCACGCCTTTCGCCAGCAGGTGCTTGCGCTTGTCCGCGGGAATGGTGCGGCACAGGGTGTGCGCCGCTTCGGTCTGGCCATTGCCGGAAATATCGTCCAGTTCGCCCTCGATGGTAAACAACGCCGTATTTCTGATTGCCTCCGGCTGCACCGGTACACCGTGCACCGTCATTTTGCCTTTCGGCAACTGGAATTCCTGGAACACCGCCTTGACGGTATCAAGGTAGTACTCGGCGGGCATGTCGAGCACAGCGTTGTATTCGTCATAGAAATGCCGATGTGCCTCGGCACTCTCTCCATCGCCGCGGATCAGATGGTTGTAGAACTGCTTGTGTGCGTCAAGGTGACGGTCGGGATTCATAGCAAGGAAACTGGCGTGTTGCAAGAAGCCCGGGTATACCTTGCGCATGAAGCCAGGATAGTTCGGCGGCACGCGCATGATCACCTTGCCCGAGAACCATGAGTGCGGGCGCCCGGAAGCAAAATCATTCACCGCCGTCGGATTGCGGCGGGTGTCGATCGGCCCGCCCATCATGATCATCGCCTTCGGCGCCGCCGGATCGTTCTCCGCCGCCATCAGCGACACCGCGGCAAGCACGGGCACTGTGGGCTGGCACACCGACATCACGTAGAGGTCAGGTGCAAGAAGCCGGATGAACTCCCGGATGTAGTCCACGTAGTCATCCAGGTGGAAGGAACCCTTCGATAGCGGCACCATCTTGGCGTCCACCCAGTCGGTGATCCACACATCGTGGTCCGGAAGCGCGGTGCGCACCGTGTCGCGCAGCAGCGTGGCGAAGTGCCCGGAAAGCGGAGCGACGATCAGCAATTTCGGCTGGTCAACCGGAACGTCTTTTCTGAAGTGCAGGAGTTGGCAAAACGGCTTGTCCACAGCGACCTCGCGGATGACCGCGACACGCTCACCGTCGATCATCGTGTGGTCTATCCGCCACTGCGGTTTCGGATAGCGCCGCATCAGCCGCACGAAGACTTCGCTATTGGCAGCGATTGCGCGGGAAACCGGGGTATAGGCGAGTGGACTGAAGGGACTGGTGAAGAGACGTTTGACCGTGTCCGCGAGAAGGACCGCGGGCGTCATCAACGTTTTTTGAAATTCGTGCAAATGATAGATCATTCTGTCTCGCTGAGAATTCGCCGTCGCATCCGGGAAGTTCCTTATGCAGAGCTTCCGTGGATTTCTCCATGTGAAATCCCGTGCCGGCAGCCTGGCGCAGAATGTAAGTAGTATGTCACGAAGCGCCAAGAAGGCCGCCACAATTGGGATTCCGGCCTACAACGGCCCGAGTGGCAGGTCCTGCATTGCCGCCACCTGCTCCCTGAGTTGCAATATCTGGTCCTGCCAGTATTTCGTGGTGTGGAACCATGGGAAAGCGGCCGGGAACGCCGGGTCCGTCCAGCGCCGCGCCAGCCACGCCGAGTAGTGGATCAGCCGGAGCGTGCGCAACGCCTCGAGCAGTTGCACTTCGCGGCGGTCGAATTCGAAGAAATCCTCATAACCGGCAAGCACATCGGAAAGCTGGCGGGTCATCGCCGTGCGGTCTCCGGAAAGCAGCATCCACAGGTCCTGGAGAGCCGGCCCCATGCGCGCATCGTCGAAGTCCACAAAATGCGGCCCGCCGTCGGTCCACAACACATTGCCCGGATGGCAATCCCCGTGCAGGCGGATCGCGTGCTGCGCGCCTGCGCGCTGGAAGCTGTCCCGCACCCCCGCGAGCGCCTGGTCAATCACGCTTGCGTACGCCTCACGCAGGTCCGCAGGAATGAAGTCGTTTCCGAGCAGATATTCCCGGGGCTCGTCGCCGAAGGTGGCGATATCCAGTGCGGGACGATGCGCGAAGGGCGCCAGCGTTCCCACCGCATGGATGCGACCGATGAAGCGGCCGAGCCATTCGAGCGTGTCCGGATTGTCCAATTCCGGGGCTCGCCCGCCGCGGCGCGGATACAGCGCGAAACGAAAGCCCTGAAAAGCGTGCAAGGTGTGCCCGTCCACTGCCGTCGGCGGCACTGCTGGAATCTCACGTTCCGCCAGTTCCGCGGTGAACGCGTGCTCCTCGAGAATCTGCGCATCGCTCCAGCGACCCGGCCGGTAGAATTTCGCAACCAGGGGTTTGTCGTCTTCGATGCCGATTTGATATACGCGGTTCTCATAACTGTTGAGCGCCAGCAGCCTGCCGTCACAGAGAAAGCCAACGGATTCGACCGCGTTCAGCATCAGGTCGGGCGTCAGCCCGGCGTACGGTGGTGCAGTTTCACCCATGCTCCGACGATACGCGAAAAAAGTACTTCATTACGACACCAAGGCAGAGTAAATCTTGCGGCGGAACCGGCCACGAGGTGACGCGCACAACCGCTTTCGCTACAGTGGCAGCCGGCGCCGAGAACGCGCGTTCAAGGAGATCAAGTTGAAGTCCCTCACCTGCAATTCCCTGCTGGCTGCGGCACTCTCATGCCTGTGTGCCGCAGCCGTCGCCAACGACAACGCCATCGGGGCGAAAATGCGGGCTCTGGTCACCGAGCACGTCACCATCCCGTCCGACACGCCGGGAATTCAGCTCTATATCCGCAACAAGCGGCCAAAGGAACTCAAGGACTCCGCGGACCGGATCCTGTTGTACGTGCACGGGGCCACGTATCCTTCCGAGACGGCCTTCGATCTGCAGCTCGACGGCATGTCGTGGATGGATTACATCGCCGCGCACGGTTGGGACGTGTACCTCGTGGATTTGCGTGGTTACGGACTTTCGACACGTCCAGTGGAGATGGACCGGCCGCCGCAGGAAAACGCGCCGATCGTCACTACCGACGTGGCGGTGCGCGACGTTGCAACCGCGGCGGAGTTCATCCGCAGGCGTCGCGGCGTGGAAAAAATCAATCTGCTTGGCTGGTCGTGGGGCACTTCCATCATGGGCGCATACGCGGCAGCGAACAGCGACAAGGTGAAAAAGCTCGTGCTCTATGCGCCGCTATGGCTGCGCAACACGCCGAGCCAGCTTGGAGGAGACGGCCCCCTCGGCGCCTATCGCACCGTGCTGAAAGAGAACGCGAAGAAGCGCTGGCTCGCCGGGGTACCGGAAGACAAGGCGGCGGATCTGATCCCCCCGGGGTGGTTCGATGCCTGGGCCGATGCTACCTGGCAGACGGATCCGAAGGCGAAGGAGTCGGGGCAATTGCGCGCCCCCAACGGCGTGGTCCAGGACCTGCGCGAATACTGGGTCGCGGGCAAGCCCTACTACGACCCTGCCAACATCCGCGTGCCGACGCTGATCGTGCACGCCGAATGGGACCAGGATACGCCTTCTTACATGGCCACCGCGCTGTTCGGTCAACTCAGGAACGCGCCGGTGAAGCGCATGGTGGAAATCGGCGAGGGCACGCACACGGTGATCATGGAAAGGAACCGCACGCAGCTTTTTCGCGAAGTCCAACTCTTCCTCGATGAACCACCGAAGTAAGAAAACCTCAACGTAAAAGACACAAGGAACGCAAAGGAAATCCGCAAGAACCCAACACACAGGCGCTCAGGACGCAGAGGACACGGCGCGAAATCATCAAGGGGAGAGAATCCGGGCGAGCTTCGGATTCACCGCAGATTTCTTGCGGGGGCTGTTATTCGTTCAGGAATTTCACTGCGACCTTTTGTTGTTTTTTTCGCTCCCACGTAACCTAAAGGTTAGTGTCCGCCGAAACAAATCGGTCCGCGCTGTGTTTTCTCTGCGCCCTCTGCGTCAACGCTCTTGACTTTGCTTCAGTGCGAAGCGGCCTTGGCGAGCCAGATAGTTTCCGCAACCTGGACGGTTTCCAGCCTGCAATCGCCCAGCAAGCCGAAAATACTGCTCCCCACCGAGCCGAGGTCGTCGTCAGCGTACAGCGGCCAGCGGTATTCGCATGCCAGCGACTCATCGAAAGGCGAATCGAGGCAGATGCGGACGCTGCCGTCCGAGTAGGACGCGACGGTTGCATCCGGATCGCCGACACGCGCGCGAAATCGGCGCAGTGCGTCGCTTAGAAACAACTGAAATTGCATTTCCCTTAGTGCGAAGCGGCCGGATTCAAGTGCCCGCTGCAGGTTCGTCGGCGGCCTCGGGATAGCCAGCAGAGACAGGCCTTCCTGACCAAGCTGCCTGGCAAGCGCCTGTGTAAACGCCAGTCCCCACGCGCCGATGTTTCCCGCCGTTTCGCGGAAATCCGCCGCGGTTGCCGCGCCGACCGCCGCCCCCAGGAGGAAACGCAAGTACACCCGCTCGTCGCCCGAGTCCACCTCGATGTCCTGAGGGGCAACGTCAGGCGGTCGGAATCCCTCAGCTGCCTCTTCGCGGGCAAGCTGGTAGAGCACGCTGGGCCTCACCGCGGATAGTCTCTCATCGGTGGTCAACGCATTGCCCAGTCCGAAGTTCATCGACTGACCGAGCACGCCGTGCTCTTGGAACAGCGCCTGCAACTCACCGATGTCCGGCACGACCCCTGGCACCACCGCCAAGCCGCGCCCGCCGGTGACGATAAGCAACGGGATCGCGAATACCCGCATGATCAGATTGTCGTTGCCTGGTTCCAGTGCCGTTGCCAGCGCGCGTCGCAATGTCGCTCGCACCGACTGGGACGTTGCTTCCGCAAGGGCTTGCTCAATCCGGGCGTCATTGCCCGCTTCCAGCGTTTCTCTCATAAGGCTCAGCAGCGTTCCGCCGGACTTCTGTTGCTGCAACGCAGAACCCGCTTTTGTGGCGTGTTCGGCTGCAAGGACCAGCGGATTCGACGAAAACGGCGTGTAAGCCCTCGGATCAGGAAGGGTTTTCATCAGGAGAAACGTCGGTTGGCGCCATTGTACCAACCGGCGTGCGTACAACCTTGCGGTGGCGCAGCGACGACCGTACTTGACTCCATGCAATTTAAGACTAGAAAGAGAGATGTGGCCGAAGGTGTAATAAGTGAAAACACGCCGATGGCCGCCATCCTGAACGTTCAGACAATCCAGCCTTCAGAAGGGGGAGTCCCGTATGTGGTTAAGTGACGAAGAACGTAAACGCACCTCGGCAGCCGACGATGCCGCGTTTCCATCGCCGGTACCGACACAGATTGTTTCAAACGGCGAATATAACCCGATGCCGCAGACGGAGAAGCAGCGTCAGGTAGAAGGCCGCATCAAAGAACTCGCCGATCAGTACGCAGCCAAGCTCAACATGGACCGGCGCACCTTCCTGAAGACGGCTTCGGGCATGGCGACCGCATTTCTGGCCATGAACCAGGTCTTTGGTCCGATCTGGGATGTGTCCGAGGCGGAAGCCGCCGACGTCGATATTGCCGATGCCCGTGCCAAGGCGCAAAAAGGGCAGTTCATCTTTGACGATCAGACGCACTTCGTGCGCGATGATTTCGACAAGGAAGGCCTGCTGGGTCTGGGCAAATATGCATCGGAGCACTGGAACCCGGACATGCTGAAGGACATTCCACTAGTCCTGCAGCGCTACAAGCTCCAGAACTACCTGAAGGAGATTTACCTGGACAGCGACACCAAGGTGGCGTTGCTCTCGGGCGCCCCCTTCGACGATCCGGACTGGTGGCTGCTGAGCAACGACCAGATCATGCATGCTCGCGAAGCGATCAACAAAGTGGCAGGCTCGCGCCGTCTGTTCGGCCACACGGTCATTACGCCCGGACAGGCAGGGTGGATGGACGAAGTCGATCGCGGCATCGCCGAGTTGAAGCCCGATTCATGGAAGTGCTACACGATCGGGGATCCGCTGTCGCCGTCAACCAAAGGCACTGCATGGCGCCTGGACGACGAGGCTCTGGTCTATCCATGGTACGAGAAGGCAAAGAAGTCGGGCATCAATACCATCTGTATCCACAAGGGCCTGCTGCCCCTCGACTACGAAACGTCCTGGCCGGGTGTGTGGAAACACGCCACCGTGGACGACGTGCTCAAAGCCGCGAAAGACTGGCCGCAGCTCAACTTCATCATCTACCACGGTGCGATGCGCAACTTCCTCGAAGATCCGGCGTATTCGCTCGACAAGTTCGAAAAGACCGGCCGCATCGACTGGACCACCGACGTGTGCGAACTTGCCTCGAAACACGGCTGTAAGAACGTCTACGCCGAATTGGGCACGACGTTCGCCACCGTTGCCGTGGCCAGCCCGCGTCTGGCGGCAGCGATGATCGGACAGATGGTCAATCAGATGGGCGCGGACCACGTTGTCTGGGGTTCAGATTCTGTCTGGTACGGGAGCCCCCAGTGGCAGATCGAGGCCTTCCGCCGTCTGGAAGTACCGGACGACATCATGAAGAAACATGGCTGGAAGACCAAACTCGGCGGTCCGGACAGCAAGGTCAAGCGCATGATATTCGGCGAGAACTCGGCGCGGCTTTACAAGTACAAGATCCAGGCCGAGTATCCGGCTCTGAGCCACGACCAACTGGCCCTCATGAAGCAGGAGTACGAAGCCGAAGGCATCGAGCGCAACAACGTAGCCTATGGGTTTGTAGGGAAGAAGACGGCTTAAAACGTCACGGCCCGACACCTGGCGGGGAGCGCAAGCTCCCCGCTTTTTTTGCCCGTGCCTTGCGGGCACCCCGTAGATGTTCTCTCTGGCAAGCCCAGCCGCTACAAGTTAGGGCATGATCGCAGGTGCTCACTCGATTCAGACATGACCAGCCAATGAGCAACCCGGCAGCACAATGCCCGCAGGAACCCGGAGTCTTCCGGCCGGTGATCGATCGCAATCGCTGCGAAGGCAAGGAAGACTGCGTCGCCGTGTGTCCGTATCAGGTTTTCAGCATGGCCACGGTTGCGCCGGAACAGCGGCGCGGTCTCACGCTGACCGGGAAACTCAAGGGCTACGCGCACAAATGGCGCCAATCGTTCGCATTGAACGCGGACGCCTGCCATGCCTGCGGCTTATGTGTGGCCGCCTGTCCGGAAAAAGCAATTCGGCTCAGCCGCGAACCCACGGCGTGACGCGGGTGAATCAGAGCCGAGCCAGGTTTCTATTCCTTTGAGAACTCTTCTTTCACCTCTGCGACCTCTGCACTCTTATGGCCGGCCGGCGGCCGGCTCATCCCCGCCATCGAGAACCTCAAATCGAGTGGCCAGGTTTCGGACACTCAGCGACTAACCCGGTTTCTGCCCGCGGTTTTTGCCCGATAGAGTGCTTCGTCCGCGGCCTTGATAACCGCGTGAGGATTGGCGAGGCGGGCATTCTTCTCGGCGACGCCAATACTGACTCTCACCGAAATCAGGATTGGCGCAGCATCGCCAGCGTTTCTCACCGTACCGGTCTGTGCGCTACGCGGATCGTTAGCTGCGCGTATCTGCATCCTGTACGTGTCTATGTCCTTCCGCAGCGCTTCGACACGAGGCAGTACTTCCCGCACGCGTTTACCTGGGAAAACAATCGTAAATTCCTCTCCCCCATATCTATACGCCCTGCCGCCACCACCCACGCTCCGAAGACGCGAAGCAACCATCTTGAGCACCTGATCGCCGATATCGTGACCCCAGGTGTCGTTAAACGCCTTGAAGTGGTCTACGTCCACCATGGCGATCGTATAGCTCCCTTCAAGGCCCATGAGACGTTCGTTGAGTACGCGGCGACCCGGCAATCCGGTGAGTTCGTCCCGGAACGCAAGCCCGTGCGAGTCCTGCAGGACAGCGACCGTTACGATGACGCCGGCGGCAGTCAACCACGCGAATACGTCTGAAGTTTCCGCTCCATTGCATGCTGCGGCAAACGCGGCGATGACCACCGCCAGTGCCGCCTCGATTGCGGAGCCTCTGACGACGGCACATCCAACTGCGATCACCAGAGCGACCGCCATCGCAACCATGCCAAGCTGTGGAATCGGCGAGCCTTCTCGAACGGCATCATCGAAAATCGGCCGATAGAGGCTGTCGGTGACGATCTGGAAGTCGCCGAGGACTATTGCGGCCGTCACGCCGATCTCGGTCACGAGCAAGCCGAGTCGTCGCGCCCCGTAGAGGTTGAGCGTACCGCGCTCGCGCACGAAGGAGAGCAGTGCCAGATTGCATGGGACGAAAATACAGAGCGCAACGTACACCGTCCTTGCCGGAAAGTCGGCCGCTTCGCCGACCAGGAACAGTCTGAAACCGGCATACGCAAGCATCAACGACAGAATCGCGACCAGTGCCTTGCCACGCTTGAATGCCAGGCTGATGAGCAGCCCGACCACCAAAATGAAATATGTTCCGTACATCCTCAGCACAGAGAGGAAATCAGGTAGCTCTGGCATGTAACCGACCAGCAGGATCGATGCCCCGAGTACAGCCATCGGCAACGCAAAATTTCCGATCGCCCTTCCGACGACATCTGATAACGTGGCTTGTTGCATAGTTAGCCCGGTGCGGTCAGTCGTATTCAGAACCTTGCCATACAATCTGGATTCACCACGGACTCCGGTTTTCGATCTTTGCCGCAGCAGGATCCGATACGTGAACCTACCTACCCTCACGCTATCGATGCTTTGGATACTCCTCGCGTTCCGGTTGGAACGCGTCGCGCCATGTAAATGCGCATGATGAATTTGCGGTGTATTGATCCCAGGATCTGGGTTTCGTGCGACTGCAGTTGCGGAACGAATCGGCTGCAAAAGCCATACCACCGATTGGTTCGTTTACAGTCGGAAGAACGATGCACGAATCCAACGACTTGAAGCCTACCCTTGCGTGTCGCAAGAAAGACGGCGTTGTTGGGCGGCGACAACGTTCACTGAAATGGCGCGGAACGTCAGGGACGTTGGTCGACTGGGGTTGTCGTCATGAACGGCGACCCGGCGCGGACAGATACGCACCTGCCAGGGAAGGCCCAGGATGACCCGGCCCCAACTGACCGAACAAACCGCTGGGTCAGTTCTGCGGATTCCCGTTCTTCGCCGTCTCCTTTGCTTGGGTGATCTGCTCCGGCGTCATTTTCTTCTCAAGCTTATCGATCGCTTCCCTGGTGTAAAGCGAGTCACGATGGGAGGTCTGGGGATTCGCAGCCGAAAGTGAAAGCCACCTGTGCGCGGCCACCGGATCCTTTTCGACGCCCTGGCCTTTTTCCGCCATGATGCCGACGTAGTATTGAGCGCGCGCGTCGCCTTGCCGTGCAGCCTTCAGAAACCATTTCGCCGATTCAGTCTGATCGCGCGCCACGCCGAAGCCGTTGTGGTAGAACAATCCCATGAAATACTGTGCTTCGGGCTTGCCTTGGTCGGCGAGCACCTTGAATTCGGCAAGCGCCGTGGCGTAATCGCCGGTCCCGTAGGCCTGTACTGCGTCGTCGAAACCGGCGTGCGCAACTAGCGGAAGAATCAGGGCGGTTGAAACAAGAAAGCGCTTCATCGGTCATCCTTGATCGGATTGATTGACAGTCACGGCGGAATTGTATCGCGTTGGCAGGGCGCGGAAGCGCCGCAGCTGTGGACCTGCGGAAACGAAAATATTGAACGCACACTACCCCACTTCCGGCAGGGCGAAGAAGCTAGAGGCGCCAGGACTGCCATCCAATTTGTTGCCGCGCGATAAGGGCGGCTGAGCTCAGAACGGAGCTCTCAAGGTGGGATGACTGTGCAGACGGGGCCCCCGTTTTCATCTCGGGTCCGTGCTCAACAAGGCGGTCAGAATCGCCTTCTCGCATACACCAAGCGATTGAAACGCAGCCCTGGCTACCGGTGGAAATGTTCTTCCTGTCGGAGCAGACTGTAAAGGGAAACTTTGTAAGATTCTGCGCTTCGGCACTATCGATATCGGACAGCGCGTCGGTGCACAGGTTCAGTGTCCGGCAACATTCACTTTTTTGATTTCTTCCCGGGGGACGCGATGCTTCAGCTTCGACCTAACTGCGAATGCTGCGATATGGACCTGCCGCCGGATTCCATGGACGCTATGATCTGCTCTTTCGAGTGCACTTTCTGCCGCGGCTGCGCGACCGGCGTGCTCCAGGGTGTGTGCCCCAACTGCGGTGGGGAGTTGGTCAGACGCCCGATTCGTCCGCATCGCAGGCTCGCCAGCAATCCGGCGTCTACCGAACGGGTGCTCAAATCCGGCGGCTGCCGGCACGTAGCCTAGAGCCATTGGGAAGATCTGTCCGGAGTGTTCCGGAAGAGTTCAAGCCGCACCGCGGCTGGGTGCTTGTGCCGCCTGGTGCGACGCCTGCATATCCCGCCCGCGTGGTCCATGTAGTTCAATTCCCGACGTCCGTTCAAGACGCCACACTACAGAAAATTCACCGTTTCATCGATATCGCCGCTGCCCCGCCCGGGCTATGCTGCACACTGTAGTTGCAGAAGAATTGAGTACCGGTTCTGGGGGCATGCATGCGTAAGGTTTCCATCGAGATGGCGGGGGTTTCCCTCCCTGGCTCTCCGCAACTGACTCAGAGCGGCCGACGACTGGTTCGCGTTCCTCCCCTCGCGACAGCCGGAATCTACAGGACGCATTTGTCGAGGTCAGTTCTGCCAGCGAACCGCCATCTCGTTTTTTCCCGGGCCGAGCGGTCTTGGCCGCAACTACTTTCCGGTCGAAATCGTGGCTACTGAAGCTACTCGATGCAGGGTTACCTGCCCCTGACACGTTTCCGGTACTACCGACCGCTATCCTCCCGGCCCGCCGCCGTTGACGAAGATCACTTGGCCGGTCACATAGCTGGCATCGGTTGCGAGGAAAGCCACCATGGCCGCGATCTCCTGCGGCTCACCGGCGCGGCGCAATGGAATTGAACTGAGAAATGCCTGCGTGCGCTCCGGACCCATTTTGGTGAAATACTCCTCCAGCATCTCCGTGCGAATCGGCCCGGGCGCCACCGCATTCACACGAATTCCGTTAGGCCCCTCCTCTTTTGCGAGGATGCGGGTGAGCGCTTCCAGTCCTGCTTTCGAGACCGCGTACGCGCCAAGACCCGCAGGCAGTCGCTGGGTCGCGTTGGAGGAAATATTGATGATGTGGCCGCGGCGCTTTTCGCGCATGTGCGGGAGCACCGCACGAATCATTTGAAACGGGGCGGTCAGGTTGACCGCCAGCACCCGTTCCCACTGCTTTGTATCCGTGTCGGCAATGCTCACATTTGGCAGCGCGATACCTGCGTTGTTCACCAGCACGTCCACGCTGCCGAACGCGTCCAAAGTCGCCTGCACCAGCGCGTCCGCATCCTCGGTTAGCGTCACGTCGGTGCGCAAAGCAATGGCCTGACCGCCTGCCGCATGAATGCGTGCCGCCAATGCATCCGCCTCAGTGCGGCGTTCCCGGTAACCGATGGCTACCCTGAAGCCCGTTTTCGCGAGTGCCTCGGCGATCGCCCGACCGATACCGCGCGAACCGCCCGTCACAATTGCGGAGCCTGATTCTGTTGTCATCGCTATTCCTCCCTGTCGTGATCGCGGGCCCTTCGGTTGCGCTGACGCTAGTTTACAGCCCGCACCGCCGGTTCCTGGCGGGTACTCAGTACAGAGTGCTGAGGCCTCAAGTGCCGGTGCCCAGCACCTCTCGCCTCAACCCTCACACCGCGTCGCGCCACATCTGGTCTTCGCCTTCAAACAGGCCGTTGGCTTCCTCCGGCCCCCAGCCGCCGGCAAGGTAGGTCTGGACAAAATCGCGCTCCTGCCCCCACGACCGGAGGATCGGATCGACGACCCGCCATGCCCACTCAACTTCGTCAAAGCGGATGAAGTTGGTGGGATCGCCACGGATGATATCCGCCAGCAGGGCCTCGTAGGCCTCCGGCTGCGGTTCGTGATCCTGCCGGTAACCGGCATTCATCTGGATCACCCGAGTCTGCATTCCCTGCCCCGGTTGTTTCGCGTGGATTTCCAGGCGCATGCTCTCGTCCGGCTGGATGCCGAGGAGAATCCAGTTCGGCGTCATGTTCTCAAGCGGCGTTTCGCGGAACAATTGTTGTGGCGGATGCCGCAGGCGTAGCGCGATAAGCGATGACTGTGTAGCTAGTCGTTTTCCGGTGCGCAAATAGAAAGGCACACCGTGCCAGCGCCAGTTGTCGATGAAGAATTTCGCGGCAACGTATGTTTCCGTGATAGAACCCTCCGCGACCCCGGATTCGTTCTGATAGCCGGGCACCTGTTTCCCGTCTATCGTGCCGGCGCCGTATTGGGCACGGAAAGCATGGGCGTTGACCGCATCCTGGGGAATTGGCCGGATCGAGCGCAGGATTTTCACTTTCTCGTCTCGCAAAGTATCCGCTTCCAATGCCGCCGGAGGCTCCATTGCAACCAGGGTGAGCAACTGCATGAGGTGGTTTTGCACCATGTCTCGCAAGGCGCCGGCCTTGTCGTAGTAGTCGGCGCGATTCTCGATGCCGGCCCGTTCGGCGACAGTGATCTGGACGTGGTCCACGAAGTTGCGGTTCCACAACGGCTCGATCATCAGGTTGGCAAAGCGGAATACCAGCAGGTTCTGCACAGTTTCTTTGGCTAGATAGTGGTCGATGCGATAGATCTGCTGCTCGTTGAAGTGGCGGTGCATCAATTGATTCAGGCCCCGCGCACTTTCCAGGTCCACACCAAAGGGTTTCTCGACCACAATGCGGTGCAAGCCTCGTGGGCTGTTCAGGCCGGCCGCCGCAAGATTGGCGGCGACGGCGCCGAAGTCCTCGGGCTTGATCGCCAGATAAAATACGATGTTCGAGCACACGCCGGTCTTGGGCTTGCCGAGTTCCGCGAGGAGGCGATTGAACGACCCGGCATCCTGAAGATCGCCGCGCACGTAGCTGAAACGTGCAGCAAATCTGTCGAAGCATTCCGGGGTGAACCGTTTTCCCTGATTCGCGCGCAGTGCCTGATTCATGTGCGCTTTCCAGTGCGCATCTGTCCATTCCCGGCGCGCAAACGCGATAAAGTTGGTCACCTCCGGCAGCCGGCCGTCCAACTCCAGGCGATAGAGAGCCGGCAGCAGCTTGGTCGCTGCGAGATGGCCGGTGGCTCCGAAGATCACGAAACTGCAAGGATAGAGATCGTCATCTGGATTCATCTGTTCTCCGGATCGATTCAGGGACCGGAACTCGGCACGAACGGCCCGGCGGACGGTCGCCCCCAATCATGCTAACCGCAAAACATGCACGCTTTGCGTTCTTCGAATCTTTGCGGTAAAAGGAATTGAAGCTGCCACGCATCGTGCCGACATCGAAAGACACCAGCAACACGGATGACCGGTATGGACAATCCGAAACCGCCTCCCGATCGAGCTCTCGACGACAACGTCCGCAGAACGGTCGAACAGACTGCATTGCGAAAAGTACGCGGTGTTCTCGATGCGCTGGAACGCGAGGAACAGAACGACCGGCGTTTGCGCATGGGAACATACGCGGTGTGCGGCTTCGTCGTTTTGCTGCTGATCTGGTTCGTTGGTGGTCTGATCTTGCATTGAGAAGCGCCGGGTTGCCGCAGATTGACTGTGCGGTGATGTCGGGCAACAGTAAATCTATCCACGTCGCCGTCCTTCAGGAGCCCATGGTGCCTCTTCCGACTCGATTTCCCCTCTTTGCCGTCCCTCTGTTTGTATTGCTTGCGCCGATCGCTGGCGCCGCAGATCTTCGCACCGATATCGACCGGATGGCCGATCAACTCGAGCCCAGAATGATCGAGTGGCGGCGCGACATCCACCAGAATCCCGAGCTCGGTAATCGCGAGTTCCGTACCGCCGGCAAGGTGGCCGAGCACCTCAAGGCGCTTGGTCTGGAGGTGCGCACCGGGGTCGCGCATACCGGCGTGGTTGCGCTGCTGCACGGCAAAAAGCCCGGCCCGGTCGTTGCATTGCGCGCAGACATGGACGCGCTGCCGGTGACCGAGGAAGTGGATCTTCCGTTCGCATCGAAGATCAAGACCACCTGGGCCGGTAAGGAAACCGGCGTCATGCACGCCTGCGGCCACGATACCCACGTTGCCATGCTCATGGGTGCGGCAGAAATCCTCATGAAGCTGCGCGACCGCCTGCCGGGAACCGTCAAGTTCATCTTTCAACCAGCAGAGGAAAGTCCGCCACCGGGCGAGGAAGGTGGTGCGGCGTTAATGGTTAAACAGGGTGTTATGGAGAATCCTCGCCCGGATGTTGTTTTCGGTCTGCACATCGGCTCGTCGTATGAGGTCGGGACGCTTGCCTACCGTCCGGGCCCGATAATGGCCGCGGCCGACATCCTGCGTATCACCGTCCAGGGGCGGCAGACGCACGGTTCGGCGCCGTGGACCGGCGTGGATCCAATCGTGGTCGCAGCGCAGATCGTGATGGGACTGCAGACCATCGTTAGCCGCCAGGTCAACTTGACGCAGGAACCGGCGGTTGTAACCATCGGCGGCATAGACGGCGGGAATCGCTTCAACATAATTCCCGATAAGGTTGAGATGGTGGGCACCATCCGCACCTTCGACGAGGCTATGCGAGACGACATCCATCGGCGCGTAAGGATGATCGCGGAACACATTGCCGCCGCGGCGGGCGCGCAGGCAACGGTCGCCATCGAAAAACCCTACGCCGTCACCGTCAATGATCCGGATCTGACCGAACGCATGCTGCCGACTCTCAGGCGTGTGGCCGGCGAACAAAACGTGAAATTGCGCGGCAAGACCACGGGCGCAGAGGATTTCTCCTTCTTCGCGCAGAAGGCACCGGGGTTGTTCATTTTTCTTGGTGGCTCGCCAAAAGGAACGGACCTGACCAAAGTGGCCTACAACCACTCTCCGCGCTTCTACGTCGACGAATCGGCGTTGAAGCTCGGCATGCGTTCGCTGGTGCATCTCACGATGGACTATATGGAAGGACGTTGAATGAGTGAAGGGTGAAGGGTAACAACGAAGCGCCCTGACTCAGACTTTGCTCGCCGCTCGCGCCAGTGCGACGCACCCTTCGCTCTTCTCTCATTCACTCCTTCACCCGCGAAGCGATGAACTACCTCGCCCACCTCTATCTTTCCGAACCGCACGAAGACGCATGGCTGGGCAGCCTAATGGGCGACTTCGTGAAGGGGCCGCTAGATGACCGATACGGACGCGAGATCACCCGCGGTATCGCCATGCATCGCAAGATCGACGTGTTCACCGACGCACATCCAGTGGTGCTTCGTAGCAAGTCACGGATGAGCGCCGGGCGCAGGCGTTACGCGGGGATCATGGTGGATGTGTTCTACGACCACTTCCTGGCCAGGCACTGGCAGGATTTTCACGATGAGCCGCTGGCTGAGTTCACCGGGAGGGTTTACCGGGTACTGCAACGCTATCACACGGTTCTTCCCGAGCGGCTGCAACGCATGGCACCGATGATGATGCAATGGGATTGGCTCGGGTCGTATGCGGACATCGGGTCGATATACACGGCGTTGAACCGGATGGGGCAGCGGCTGAAGCGCGAAAACCGTCTTCTGAACTCGGCGGACGAACTGGTCGGCAACTATGCACAACTGGAAGCCGATTTCCGGGAATTTCTTCCCGATGTACTGCGTTTTGTGCGTAACTACGAGGCTCGGCCCGGCTTTGTACAGCCGGACCAGCGGCGCTGATCCGGCACGGTCCTTTCGGAGCAATTCGGTGCGAACGGTTCTTCGAAGTTTCATAGTTGCAACGATCTGGCTATGCTGGGATGTGCCGTTCGTGCCTGCACAGCAGGGCTTGAATTTCTCCTTCGATTCGGTGGCGCGCCTCGATGCCGATGCGGACGGCAAGGCATTGTGGATGAAGGGCGAAGTCGCCGAGGGAGACCTGGACCGGTTGCTGCGGTTTCTCCGGGAGCATCCCCGGGACTTCGTCGAACACGGCGGGCGCGCCGTCTTTGTCGTCGATGGAGGCGACCTTGTCGAGGCAATCAGCATCGGGCATTTTCTCAGAGACGCGTTGATCGAGGCGTGGCTTCCCGATGCTTCGAGTACGCGCTGCGTCAGCGCGTGCTTTTTCATGTTCGTCAACGCGGTTTCGCGCGTGGCCGTGGCCGACGCAGTCGGGGTACACAGGCCTTACTTCGACGCTACGGTGCTGGCAGCCGCGGACCCTGAGGCTGTGCGGCGGCGTTACCAAACGCTGATGCGCGAAGTACACGATTCCCTGGACGAGTTGCTGATACCGCGTGACCTGACGGAGAAGATGCTGGCAACTCCGTGGAACGATACCTACTGGTTGTCGCGCGAAGACCTCGATCGCCTGGGAGAAATGCAGGCCTGGTTCGAGGATTTCTCCGCTGCCGGGTGCGGTGTCGAACCGCGCCTTAAGCAGCGCCTCGAGAGCGCCATCGCGGCAGGTTTCGAAGCAGAGGCTCGGGCGTTGCGAACCGAACTCGAAGGCGCCACGAAGTGTGTTGCGGAGCTACGCAGGCAGCGGCGGCAGCATCTCATCGAACAATCCGTGATCGACTCGGAGAACTGATCAAAGCCGGATAGGAGACGTTGATTCAGAGCGGCGGACGTCGCAGTGCCCACGGGCGAACCTGTTCGAACGCGCGCGACGCCTGAAGAACCCGCAGGTCCCGGTTTCGGCCGGCGACGATTTGCAGGCCGACAGGCAGCCCTGCCTCGGTAAAACCGCAGGGACAAGTGGCCGCAGGCAGCCACGTCAAGTTGAATGGGTAACTGAAGCCGGCCCAGCGCAACCAGTCCCATTCGTGCTGTTCCCAGTTAGATGGAATCAGGCGCTCCGCGGGAAAGGCAGCAACCGAGAGAGTGGGCGTAAGCAGCAGATCGTAGCGCTCGAAGAAATCACGCACTTTGTCGTAATACGCAAGCCTCTGGCTGTACGCCTTGCAGTAGTCGACCGCGCTGTATGTCATACCGTGGCGGATGATCGCCACAAGTCCGGGATCCATCTTGTCAGCCCAGCGGTCGAGAAAACCGCCATACATGCCGGCGATGTGCGCCGCGAACAGGCAGTGTTCCGTTTCAATCGGGTCGCCCCATCCCGGATTCACTTCGTCGACCTGGCAGCCGAGTTCTTCGAAGGCACCCACCGCCGCTTTCACCGGCGCGGCGACTTCCGGATCCACCCTGAGATAACCGAGATTGGGGCTGTACGCGACCCTGAGCCCGGCGACACCTCGCTCCAGTTTCTCGGGAAAGTTTTCGGGCTCGGCAGCAATACTAGTCATGTCCCGATCATCGGGGCCCGCCATCGCCCGCAACATCAGCGCCGCATCGGCCACGGTGCGCGTGATGGGCCCGACGTGAGAGATCAGGCCGTTGGCTGGCAACGGGTGGTAAGGTACGCGCCCATGCGAGGGCTTGAGGCCATACACACCGCAGAACGATGCCGGCATGCGGATCGATCCGGCACCGTCCGAGCCCTGGTGGATGGGACCGATTCCCGCTGCCGCACATACCGCCGCTCCGGCACTCGATGCTCCCGCGTTCATGCCGTGCTTCCAGGGATTGTGGGTAACCCCCGTCAGCGGACTCCGGCTCACACCGGTCCAGCCGAATTCCGAGGTCGTGGTCTTGCCGATCGAGATCGCACCTGCTGCATGCAGCCGCGCGACGTGTACATGATCGATGTCCGGAACGCGGTCGCTGAAGATGTGCGATCCCGCCATCGTCCGCACCCCCTTGGTGAAGGCCAGATCCTTGATGCTGGTCGGGATGCCATGCAGGGGGCCCAGGGCCGCGCCGCGCATCACCGCGGCTTCGGCGTCGCGCGCCGCAGTCATCGCCAGTTCGAAAGTTGGCGTGCATATGGCGTTGAGCTTCGGATTCAGGCGCTCGGCGCGTTCGATCGTCGCCTCCATCACCTCGACCGGTGAGACGCGCTTCTCGCGAATCATGTACACCAGATCGTTTGCCGGCGTGAAGCAAAGTTCTTCGCTATTCATCTCGACCCCGCAAAGAAGAAAATGTTGAACCCGGCCCGCCCGTCGCGGTCGGTATGCAAATGTTCGCGGCGATCATTATGGTGTCGTTTGACGGCAACACATCAATTTCGCCTGAGTATAGAGACTTACGCTGATTGCACCGCGACTGTGACTCCAAGCTACGACGGTTTCGGGTCTAATGTCGCGGCTCCATATGCCGATTCAGGGATAACCGACTGATCTTCGGGAAAAACGTGTTCTCTGGCACGAAACCTGTAGGTGCCCGCGCGAGAGGCGGTTCCTCGTCTCGACTTGCAACAGCGCTCAAGAAGAAGTTCCGCCACGAAACCCGAGGCCCTCTCCCCGGTCTCGCACTCAGACAGAGGAGGTCATTATGCGTAACACGTTGCTTTTTACCGCCGCCGCCCTCGGGCTTTTGCTGCTATCGCTGGGCTCGACGGCGCTCCCTATTTCGTGGACGAACCTTCGCGCGACTGGGTACAGTCTGGACGAAATCGACTGGGTCCGCATGAAAGTGGACCTCAACGGTGACGGCATGCTCAGCCGGCAAGAGGTGTGGGAAGAAGATGCGTCATTGGTGGCGAAATTCGACGATGCCGATTTCAACCACGACGGCACGCTCAGCCCCGGCGAATTCGAACTCCTGCTGATCAGCAACTAGTGAATGCGGAACCGCCGCCGCGCGCATGCGGCTTGCAGTGGTTGATCTTCCCTAGCTTTCCAGGAGGTCCTGGTACCCGCGATGCTTGCCGATGAAGCTTTTCGCGAACGGGCAGATAGGCAGTACCTTCAGGCTCTGAGCGCGGGCGTAATCGAGCGCAGTGGCGACGATGCGGCCCGCCAGGCCACGGCCTTCAAGCGCCTCCGGCACCTCGGTATGCTCGATGATGATTCTGCCACCGGCAAGCAGGTACTTCGAGTAGGCCGTCTTGCCGTCCAGGTTGATTTCGAAACGCTTCGCTTCCGTGTTGTGGACAACAGGAATTGCGGCCGGATCGGTCGTCATGGGACAGGCCAAGTGCGGTTAGTGTTCGGTTAACGATGCTCTCGGAAATGCAAATTCGCAAGCTCGGCAGGATACGGGCCTAGATCACACTGGAGGTGCGCAACTGCGCGATTTCCTTCGGCGACATTCCCAACAGATCTTTGAGTACTTCGTGATTGTGTTCCCCGAGCAGCGGCGGCGGTAGCCGATATTGGACCGGTGATTCGGAGAAACGCAGCGGGCTGGCGACAAACGCGGCTTTGCCGGCGGCCGCGTCCGGCAATTCGACTCTCAATTCGCGGTGCCGAACCTGAGGATCTTCGAAGACCTGCGCGATGTCGTTGATCGGTGCGCAAGGCACGCCGGCCACGGCGAGTCTCGTATTCCACCAGGACACCGGATGCTGCAGAAACATCGCGTCGAGCAACGGTCCCAGCGCATCACGGTTCCTGACCCGCGCCGAATTTGCCGTGAAGCGCGGATCACGTACGAGATCCGGTCTACCCCCCGCCTCGCACAACTTGGCGAACTGACCGTCGTTGCCGGCGGCAACGATCACGTAGCCGTCTTTGCACAGGAATACCTGCGAGGGCACCACACTCGGATGCACACCGCCATTGCGCTTGGCGATCACACCTGCGCCGAGATAAGCGGATGCGATGTTCGCCATCGAGGCCACGCCCACGTCCAGCAACGACATGTCGATGTACTGCCCGCGGGCCGTGGCCTGTCGGTGGTACAGCGCCGACACGACCGCAATCACCGCATGATGCGCAGTCATCAAATCGATCACTGCGACACCGACTCGTTGAGGAACGGTCCCCGGCACGTCCTCGCGTTCACCGGTTACGCTCATCAAACCGCTTAACGCCTGCGCAATCGGATCATAACCGGGACGCGCGGCGTAAGGGCCGGTCTGGCCGAAGCCCGTAATCGAACAGTACACAATGTCCTGACGCGTCTGCCTGATCTGCTCGTAGGCAAGCCCGTAACGGGACAGCGTGCCAGCCTTGAAATTCTCGATGAACACATCGCATTTCCCGGCCAGCTTGCGCACCAAATCCTGTCCCTCCCCGCGGGTGATGTCCACAGTGACAGATTTCTTGCCGCGATTGGCGCCGGCGAAATATGTAGTTTCGATAGTGTCCTTGCCTTGCACATCCTTGACGTAAGGCGGACCCCAGCCGCGCGCGTCATCGCCCGCCCCGGGGCGCTCGACCTTGATCACTTCCGCGCCGAGATCAGCGAGTGTTTGCGTCGCCACGGGCCCGGCCAGCACACGGGTCAGATCGAGCACGCGAATCCCCTTCAACGGACCAGCCATGGTTCCTTCCTCATTCACTTCACGATTCGATTACCCTTCACCCATTCACCCTCACATGCACCCGGAGGGCTGTCACGCCTTCACCGCTTTTAGTCTGGAGTGGCCCCGGACATTTTCACCAGCGGCCGCCACTTCTCAATTTCTTCCCGCACCAACTTCGCGAAATCTGCCTGAGTACTGCTTTTTGGTTCGAATCCGGCCTCGACCAGGCGCGCCCTTGCCTTCGGGTCGTCGATGGCTGCCACGAGATCGCGCTGCAGGCGGTCCACGATGGATTGCGGCGTACCGGCCGGCACAAAAACGCCGAGCCACGAATGCGCGTGGTAGCCGGGGAGGTCCGATTCCGCAACGGTCGGCACGTTCGGCATAAGAGTGGAACGCGTGTTCGACGCCACCGCGATCGCACGCACCTTGCCGGCGCGGATGTGCGGAAGCGCGGAAGCGATGCTGTCGAACATCGCCTGCACCCTCCCTCCGATCAGATCCAGGATCGCCGGCGCGCTGCCGCGGTAGGGCACATGCAACATGTCGATTCGCGCCATATGCTTGAGCAGTTCGGCTTCCAGGTGCGAAACCGTGCCATTACCCTGTGACGCAATATTGAGCTGCCCAGGCCTCTGCTTCGCCAGTTGAATCAGTTCGGTCACCGACCTCACCGGCATTTCGTTGTGCACGAGCAGTGTGTGCGGCACATTGGCAACCAGAGAAACCGGGATTAGATCCGTCCTCAGGTCGTATCCGAGCTTGGGATAGAGTGTTGCGGAAATGGCATATACCGAGGCCGGTCCCATCAACAGTGTGTAGCCGTCGGGCGCCGCGTGTGCGGCAATTTCCGCACCGACATTCCCTCCGGCTCCGGCGCGATTGTCGATCACTACAGATTGTCCGAGCTTCGCGGCCAAGCGTTCGCCCACCAGCCGTGCCAGCAGGTCGGTCGCGCCGGCGGGGGTGAACGGCACGATCATTCGCACCGGATGGTCTGGATACTCGGCGGCGCAGACGGCCGGCGCCATGGCCGCGGCGATGAACATCCAACACGCCAAACGCATGCTCTCCCCCCAAACTACGACTCTAGTGCACCGCAAAACGCGGCCAGCAAACAAAGCATACCGGAGTGCCGATATCATGTCGTCACGGGAGGAGAAATGATCGTTAGAGCGGAACAGGCGGCGGCAGCGTTGGTGCGCGACCATGCGGCCAAGCACAAGATCGTGCCCTTTGCACGCGACTACGGCGCGATCGATCTGAATGGCGCATACGCGATCCAGGCAGCGTACCTCAAACGGCTCGATGCCACCCACGGCCGGCGGGTCGGTTACAAGATCGGGCTGACCTCGAAGCGCATGCAGGAAATGTGCGGCGTTGATCATCCGAATTCCGGCGTGGTATTCGAGAGTCGCCTGCATCGAAGCGGCGCTACGCTGTCGTTGTCGAAGCTGGTTCACCTCGGCATCGAGTTCGAATGCTGCGTCCGGCTCGGAACATCTTTACAGCCTCGCGGCAGGCCCTACGAAATGTACGAAGTCGCCGCCATGGTTGACGCGGTCTGCCCGGCCTTCGAAGTCATCGACGACCGGAACTCCGATTACCCCCTCGACCTGCTTTCGCTGGTTGCCGACAATTCCTGGAACGAAGGCAACGTACTCGGCGAATTCAAGAGCACCTGGCCCGATCTCGGCACGGCGAAGAGCGTGCTGGAGTGCGACGGCAAGGTGATCGACGAAGGCAAAGGCTCCGACGTCCTCGGGCATCCGTTCGAACCGCTACGCTGGCTGGCCAACAGCCTCAGCGCGAGAGGTGAAACGTTGGAGAAGGGCGAGATCGTTCTGACCGGAAGCTGGGTCACCACCCGGTTCCCGAAGGCGGGGGAGCATTACAAATACACGATCGAGGGAGTGGGGTCCGTGGAGATTACCCTGAATGCGTAACGCCCGTGCCCGTGGTTCCATATTTCAAGAGTCGTGGCATGCAGCGACATCACTCTGGCTCTACCCCGTCTTCGTCCGACAGACGCGGAACTAACGCGTAGTCCTTGCCGTGCCCAACGGCGAAATCGTTACGCCCGCTGCGGTCGTTGCCTCGCAGTAGCCAGATCGGCCGTTTGCTCATGCTGAAAGTCACTCCTGACTGCACGTGCTCGTCGCCATTCGCACGTTCGAACACCGAGGTCGCCGGCATATAGCGGATCACGAATCCCGCGCGGCGCCTGGCCGAACGGTTGGCGTTCGAACCGTGGATCAGATGCACATCGTGCATTGAGAATTGGCCCGCCTTGAGCACGTCGTCACGCGCGGCGCTCTCGTCAAACTGAGATGGCTCGACTTCCTGGTTGAGAACGACATCGCTGCGGTCGGTGACTCGATGCCGGTAGATTCTGCCGTTGGCGTGCGATCCGGGTATGTAGCGCATGCACCCGTTTTCGGGCATGGCGTCATCGAGAGCGATCCAGACCGAGCACGTTGCAATGGGACGAATCGGCCAGTATTGACCGTCCTGATGCCAGGGAATTGCCTTGCCGGTCAGCGACGGTTTGCAAAAGACCTGGCTGCCCCAGAGGATGATGTCGTCCCCGATCAGCTGCGCAACCAGATCGAGGATGCCCGGATGGCGTGCGTATTCCAGCCACTGCGCGGCGGCGGCATCATCGTGGTTCGTTCCGTAGCGAATGTGCGGGCAGACCAGGGTTTCGGGAGCGATATGGGCGTTGTCGCGCAGCAGTTTCGCAAGCGAGTCGCGCATGCGCCCGAGTTGCTCGTCCGGGATCCGGAACGGCGACTTGACCAACCCTTCGGTCCGGTAGGTGTTCAGGTCCTGCGCGTCCAGCCTCCAGCTACCACACATCTGCAACTCCGAATTCTAGTCTGCTTTGCACGTCGGAAAGAAATCGACTAGAAGACCTCCGTAGCGGAAGTCGGTGAAGTCGCATGGATGCGGGAATGACCCGTAACAAGTGGTTTCTGACTCCAGATCGCAGTAACGATCGCCATACCTGACCGCGAGCGCCGTAAAGCGGACCGCCATCTCGTGACGTTCCGGCCTGGCAACCAGATCCCCCTTCGGGGTTCCGAGCAAGACCACAGCGTACGGAAAATGCTTTGTGGGTACGTCATTGCAGCCGCAAAAGTGCGATTCCAGCCAGAGCTCTCCGGGACGCAAGGCTTCGAGCTCGTTTTGCGAGAACCTGTCTCGAAGCCAATTCGATATCCCCTCCAGATCGAGCGCCCTGCTTTGTTCGGCATTGAGCGTGGACTTCGACGATTCCTGCGCGAAGCACTGTCCCGGTTGAACGAGTGCCAAGACCGTGAACGCCAAGGTCAACGCATTTCTTTTTATGGCGATCTCGACGATCACGATCATGTCCATTGTCTGCATGGCGTGCTCCAGCGGAGCCTCGTCACGCCGTCACGATCGTCACGGCGTATCAGACCTTGATCCACGTCTCACTGAACGCGAGAAACGCAGTCGTGCTCTTGCGTCCGGCCCAGTCGCGCGGGAACGGCTTGCCGGCGACACTCTTTCCGTTGATCGTTGCCTCGACCCTCGAGGATTCGAGAAAAAGCGAGAACATCTCGTGCGCACCTGTGGCGGACTGTTCCTTCATGAACTCCACCATGAAGGGCGCGGAGAGCTGCTGCCAGGTCAGGCTCACTTGCCCAATCGCGCTCCTGAACCACTCGGTGTGCGAGGTGCGGCCGTCGCCCCCCGCCATGAAATCCCAGGCCGGTTTCATCTGCACGTTGGCAAGGCCTTTCGCGCCCTTGAATGCGCCAAAGTAGGAAACAAAACCCTTCTTCACGTAATCGGCAAGCGGCTCGTTGTCGGTCAGGCACACATTGGGCTTCTCAGGATTCCTGCCGTCTCCGTGCGGATCCAGCAACATGAACGCGGCGTGCCCTTTGCCGTGTGTCGAGGTAACCACGCGGAAGAAACTGATCAGTGTGACGAACGGTCCGTCAGCGGTTTCCTTTAGATACATTCCGGGGTTTTCTCCGGACCAGTCCACTTTGTTTGGATTGAATGGGGGTCTTGCCATTTGATTCTCTCCTCGGGGTTGATTGCTTTCGAAAGCAAATCCTTCAGTCGGCACTCTAGATATTGAGCTCCTTGTACCCGGTGGTGGCATCGGGCATTCGCGCGAAACGCATGCCGGCAAGGTCGGCTACGACCACCTCGACAGTGGTGTGCACAATGCAGCCGTGCACCCGATGCCCGCCGACCGCATGGCCGTCTGTGCCGGCGATTGACAAGTGTACGTGTACGCCATCCGGTGAAATGGTCCCGGACAGCGATACGATCTCGAACAGGCCTTTGAACTTCGAGAACGTCTGCGCGCCGGCAAGGCGCAGGGTCGCCGTGCTCAGGCTGCCTACCGCACTCAATACGCAGCCGGCTTCGACATGATGCTCGTGGGCAAGTCTCTCGATCGCATTGCGCAGGTCCTCCCCTGGAGTAAGCCGCGCGGCGACGGTGCGGAGCGAGAGCGATTCACCGGATTGCAAAGTCTTATCCCCGAACGGCCTTGAGGTACTCGGCCGCGGTGCGCGCGAGCATGATGTAGTCGGTGCAAAGACCGATGACCCGGTAGCCCTGTTGCAGATACGCAGTCGCGTGCTTCGGCGTATGCGCGTAAATGCAGCGCGCTATGTCGTGCTTCTCGCAGGCCTTGATGACCTTCCTTATTGCTTCCTGCACCTGCGGATGATTGATCTGCCCGGGCAGGTC
The DNA here is from genome assembly GCA_035275265.1 of Burkholderiales bacterium. GTDB lineage: Bacteria > Pseudomonadota > Gammaproteobacteria > Burkholderiales > JACQAP01 > JACQAP01. The sequence continues at coordinate 405,431 of DATENC010000026.1, forward strand.
CATGCTGCCGGACATGTCGAAGGGACCCACGAACACGCCGTCGATTCCGGGAACGTCGAGTATCGCGTCGATGTTATTCACCGCCTCGACATGCTCGATCTGCACGATCACCGCAATCTCGTCGTTCGCGCGCTTCATGTACGAATCGAAGTCGAGATCGAAACGCTGGCTGCGGGTGATGCCCACACTCCTGAATCCGGCTGGCGGGTATTTGCACCGGCCGACCGCCAGCTTCGCGTCCTGTGCGTTATTCACCAGTGGCACGATGATTCCGGTGGCGCCAATGTCGAGCGCCTTCTTGATGTTGGCCTCGTCGTTCCATGGCACGCGCACCACACAGGGTACGCGGCTATCCGTCGCGGTGAGAATATCCAGGGCATTGCGCGCATCCATCGGCGAATGCTCAAGATCCACGAACAGCCAGTCGTAACCGGCCTGTACGAACGTTTCGGCGATCTCAGGAAGCGGCATTTGCACCAGCGCGCCGATCAGAACGTCACCTTTCTGCAGGCGTTTTCGGAAAGAAAGAGTCATTGAGGCTGCGCCCGTGAATGAGTGAAGGGTGAAAGGCGAAAAGCAAGACGTGAAGTAACGCCTTCACTCATTCACTTGATCATTGACAGTCTCGAAGTCGGCCGGCATCACAATTTCGATCAATTCCAGATCATCCGAATGCCCCAGTTCGGTGTGCCTTATACCCGGCGGCTGATGCACGCAGGAGCCGGCCTTGAGGGTGACTTCTCCGACGCCTTCGTAGTGGAACTTCACCCAGCCCTTGAGCACGTACACCAATTGAAACTGGACTTCGTGGTGATGCCGTTCCGGCTTCGCATGAGTACCCGGCTTGGCGCGAATGACATGGGCAAGCACCAGGCCGTTCGTCGCATCTCGAATACCGAGATCGCGGTACTGGAAAAAAGGTCGCAAGCCGTCGTCCTCGAATCTGCTTGTCGCGACATGGCTTACGGAAAATTTGAATGCGTGGTCCATGGCTGCCCGGCTCCGTTGGAGGATGCTGCGTATTATAGAGGCCGACTATCGTGAAAAAGTCAGAACGACCGTCCGGTTGGCGCTCTCGAGCACCAATTGCTGACCGTCGGCATGGTAGTGGACGGTGCGGCGCAACGAATCGAGAAACGCCCGTTCCTGTGCCATCAGATCCCGTGGACCCGCCATCCGGGTCAAAGTGAACCCGGCGCGCGGCCATTGCAACCGGCCTTCAGCGTCGAAGCGGAAATTTCCGGAAAAAGCGTTTACAGAGGCATTGCCGCTGAGCTTGCCCGACGGATCGAAGGCGATCGTGACATTCGAATCGGCTACCAGTTGGCGTTGAACGCCGTTCACGATCCAGTCGGTAAGACGCCATTCGTTACCGCGTCGGACGGGCGCCGGAGTGTCCGCGGTTGCGGGCGGAGGCGTTTCGGTCGGTTGCACGGCCGCTGGTATTTCGGCAGTGACAGGAGGCAATGCCGTCACAATGGCTTCCTCGGTCCCGGTCTCGCCCTTTGGCTCGGCCGCAACCGCGGGTGTGGCTTCCCTGCCGCTTGCAAACGCGTTAAGTTCCTGCTCACGCGCGATCGTCACGCGGATCTGACAGTCCTTGACATACTCTACAGGGTTGGAGCCGGGCGCAGCGTGGATTGCCTGCCAGGTGCATTGCGCATCGCGGTAGGCATTGAATTTGCGCTGGCTGTCCACGAAGGCGCCCAGGACGGGACGTCGGCCGTCCTGTTGCAGTTGCTCGATACGTCCCTGCGCCGCCTTCAGTGTCGCGTTCAGGCGCAGATTGGCTTCTTTGAGTTTCGCATCAAGGCACGCTACCGGCACATTCGCGCTCGAGCACTCTTCGAGAGGCGTGGCGTGTACGGCACCGGACAACATGCCCGCGATGGCGGCGAGCGCCACGAGAGTCTTATGCATTTCGATGATTCCTCTCCCTGTATTTGGGCGGGTGTCTCGGCGCGGACGGCATGGCATCAAGCCGTGAGCACCTGCTCGCACCAGCGAGCGGTGCTCAATACGCTGGCGTCGGCACCGGGACGCCCAACGATCTGCATGTTCACCGGCAGGCCCGTTTTCGATTTACCGCAAGGCATTGACAGCGCCGGAAAGCCGCAGAAATTGATTGGTGAGGTAAAGCGCGTGAGCGTGGGCGCCACATGCTGATTTTTGCCATCGAGATTGATGGTCGCGATGCCACTCTTCGTGGGTAACACCGGCATGGCCGGTATGATCATCACGTCGGCGGTCCCGAACGAAGCGATCATGGATTGCCGCACCTGCGCGCGCAATCGCTGGGCCTTTATGTAATCCACCGCGAGGTAGAACTGGCCGATCTCAAGGCGTACGCGAACGTCCTCGCCCAGCTTGTTCCCATTTTTTTCCAGCAGATGCCAATTGGCCTGGCTCGCCTCGCTGTTGATGGTGATGAGCTGTATACCCGGAGCCAGCTCGATGCCCGGCACGTCCACCTCACCAACAGGCGCACCTGCCTTACGGAAAGCCGACAGCGCATTTTCGACCGCTTTCCGTACCTCATCGTCCAGCGAGTCGTAGAAGAACTTACTCGGCTTCATTATTCGCGGAGGCATCACCGGCTCGAGCGGCAGCATCGAGTGCGTCTCCAGTCCAGCCATTACTTCGAAGGCAACCGCGGCGTCCTCGACGTTGCGGGTAAGGGGGCCGATATGATCCAGTGACCATGCAAGCGGCACCACACCATCGCGTGGCACGGCGTCGTATGTCGGCTTGAAACCGACAACGCCGCAGCATGCCGCCGGCAAACGGATCGATCCGCCAGTGCAGGAACCTACTGCCATTGCCGCGAGTCCCGCCGCAACCGCGGCCGCCGAACCGCCGCTGGAGCCGCCAGGGATATACCCTGGATGGCGCGGATTCTGCACGTGGCCGAAATGTGGATTGGCGCTGCTGATGCCGTACGCGAGTTCATGCAGATTGGCAGTCCCGACGATAAGCGCACCGGCCGCGCGCAGGCGTGCCACCACCCTGGCATCGCGCTCCTGGATTCTGGCCTCGATCGCCCTGGTTCCGGCCGTCAGCGGATACCCGCGCACCGACATGAGGTCTTTCACGGCGACCGGGACACCGGCAAGCGGACCGGGATCCTCGCCGCGCTGCACGCTCTGCGACAGCGACTCCGCCTCCCGAAGGACCAGGTCACGGTTCACGGTGATGAAGGCATTCAAATGCCGGTTGGCATCTATGCGGTCGAGAAACAAAGTGGCGATGTCGTGCGGAGACAATCTTCGCTGCCTGACCTGATGGGCAATCTGCACTGCGCTGGCAAAGAACAGGTCCGAGGAAATCGACACCGGTTGATAGCTACCGGGTTCGAAGCCAGGATAATGATGAGGACGAGGCGGCGAAAGCACCGGTTCAATGGCAACCTGCGCCTCGAACACCTGTTCGATGTCTGCGAGTCCGAAAGCGAAACGCTCCTCCCAAGCTTCGCTGCGTTCCGGATGGGCATACCGGCGAAATGCCGCGATGGCACGCAGAAACTCGGAAGTGGGGCGTCTGGACATGACGGATCAGGGGCTAGGGGTTAGGGACGAGGAAAGGGGGATGCATGGTTGGATTTGGCGTGGCGCAAATGATTTGCGCAAGAATAATGGATTTTCCCTGCGAGTTCCCTAACCGCTCGTCCCTCTCCCCTGCCTTTCAAAGGAACAGCGTCAGTACTCCCGTATAGCCATACAACCTGTTGTGCGAAATCTCGCCGTTGCAGAAGAATCCAACCAGTGGAAAATCGCCCAGCGCCTGCCGGATCATGCCGACTTCTTCGGACTCGTCGCCGAAAAGATTCGGACCTCGGGCGACACAGGAGTAGTAGAGGCCGCCGCGCGGACGCCCGAACAGTCCGCTTCTGATACTGTCGAGCATGCGCGCCATGTCCTCGGTTGCGCTGGTTTCGTCGCGGCGACAGAAAATGATTTCACCCCCGGCCTGCGGTACGTCGCCGATCGCCAACACCTTGTGCACCGGGTCGATTCCCACGAGATTGCGCACCACATAGTCGCCGGTGTCCGAACCGCCGACATGCAAGCCGGCAAAAATGGTGCCGCCGAGCTCGGCCAGGTTGCGCGACAGCGGCAGGCCCACATCCTCCCTGAAAACGTCGAGAGCCGCGCGTCCATCGAGCGAGATCAGGACGTTCTGGCGGCTACCGGTAATGGTGTGACGCGGGCCGATGGGCGAACAACCCTGGGTAAGCCGAGTTGACACCACGACTTCATCCGAAAAGAGCACGCCCGAAAGGCCCCCTTTTGCAATGCCGTCGGCAATCTGCGCCACTTCGCGGCGGGAGCTGGTCAGTCCCCCGGCAATGAATCCGCTTTCCATGACCCCGGCGAAATCGCCGATCAACCGCGCCAGCTGGGCGTTGCGCGGGTCTCCGTGGACAATGGCAAAATTGGCCGGCAGGCCGCCGAAGTGCAGCGGCTGTCGCTCGAGATCCTGGGGCGCACGCACTCCGGAGAAAACCCTGAAGCTTGCGTCGTCGAAGGCACACAGCATGATCGCCAGCGCAGGCTCGTCGTAATACTCGCGTCCGGTGCCGACGACGCCCATTCCGACGGTACCGGTCCAGTGCAGGATGCCGGTGTTGGTTCGGAAGTAGGCGAGGATATCCGCAACTTCGCCGGCAAAGTTGTCGGTGATATAGAGAAAACCGAGATTCGCACCCGCTGGTCCCTTGCCCGCCTGTTTCAGACACTGCGCCGCTGCGTCGCGCCAGTTGGGTGACGAAGCGTGACCGCAGGAAAAGTATTGCGTCATCGGCGCGCGAACACGTCGGCAAGCCCGGGGAACATCGCGCGGTCGCTGCCGGTGCGCAATTCGCCGAGCGTAGTCCCGCGCAACGTGACGCCCCGGGCTTCGCAGCCGGTATTGCCCGCTCGTCCGGTCAGCACTGGCAGCAAGGACGCAAGGAAGACAGAGTCGATCTGGTTAGTATCCATCCACCGTACCTGTCGGGGAATATCCGCAATACTTTGAGTTTACCGCGCGCCGCGCGCGCGGGGGTACAGCCCGTGCAAAGATGGCAGCGAATTAGATTTCCTGGTCGGGTAAGGTCGCGGTACACTTTGCGCCGTGACTGTCACACGATCGCCGTGACGCCGCCGGCCCACGCTCCCAACCAGCGCCCGCGAGAGCGGGAACGCCTGCTGCTCTATCTGATCCCAGGGCTCGCCGCCCTGCTGGTCGTCACCCTCTTCACCCTCGCCGCTTTCAATCTCGCGAAAGCACGCCAATCCGATCTGCTCGACGCCGGACGCGCGACTCGGAACCTCGCGGAGGCACTGGACGAACAGACAACGCGCACCCTGCAGTCGGTGGAAATGGTGCTGGTCAACCTTGCCGACACCTGGGCGCACGCACCGGCGTGGCGGGACAGCGGCAACCCCGAGATGCGTGCCCTGCTGAAGCAGAAGCTCGCTTCGCTTCCTTATGCGCGCGCCGTGTTCATCGTCGATGCCGAAGGCGTGATCACGCACCACTCCGACCCTCACCCCACAGCGACCAGTGACTTTGCCGATCGCGAATACTTCAGCTGGCACCGTAAGCGGCCGCACAGTTTTTACGTCGGCAAGCCGATCCTCAACCGCACCACGGGGGCGTGGTTCGTGGCGGCAAGCCGCCGGCTGCCCACCGCCGACGGCAGTTTCGGCGGTGTGATCGTTGTGGCGCTGGAGCCGCGCGCGTTTCAGGCCTTTTACCGGAATATCGACGTCGGCCGAAAGGGCGCCATCGAGTTGCTGCATCAGGACGGCGAATTGATCGCTCGCACGCCCGCTGCTCCCACCTGGGTCGGCATGGCTACAGGCGGCAACTTGGCACTGAAGGACCTCGCCCGCTCCGGTAGCTACACCTTCCGCACTGTCAGTCCGGTGGACGGCGAAGCGCGCATCTACAGTGCGCGACAAGTGGCGGGCTTGCCACTGATGGTGCAAGTCGGGTTGTCGGAAGAGGTGGTGCTGACCAGTTGGCGCGATCAAAGGACGATGATGATCGTCGTGCTGACCGGCTTTACGCTGGGCATCATCGTGCTTGCCTGGCTCCTAGTGCAGGAACTTCGGCGCAGAAGCGAGCTTACTCACTCGGCTGCGCAAAGCGCGCGTTTGCTGCACCAGGTGCTCGACACTTTGCCGGTCGGGGTATTGGTGACCGACGGGGATGGAACCTTGGTGCTGGGCAATACCGCAAGCAAGAAGATCTGGGGACAGGCGCCATCGGCCAATATGAGTGGCCAAGGCGGGTTGAAGGGCTGGCGCAAGGATACGGGTCAGCGCGTGGAGGCGTCCGACTGGGGCCTGGCAAAAGCGCTCGCGAAAAGGGAAGTTACCAGCAACCAAGTCATCGACATCGAATCGGGCGACGGCGACCGCAAAACCATCCTCGATTCTGCCGTGCCGATTCTGTCCAACGACGACGAAGTCATCGGCGCCATATCTCTGAACGAAGACATCACCGAACAGCGCGCGCTGTCCGAGTCGTTGCGCGAAAGCGAAGTTCGCTATCGTGCATTGTTCGAAAACAGCATCGACGCGATTCTCCTCACGCGACGGGGCGGCGCGATCGTCGCCGCCAACGATGCAGCCTGCAGGCTGCTGGACTACGACGAGGAGGAGCTGCGCGCGTTTGGACGCGACGACATCGTCGACTCGAGCGACCCTCGGGCGCAGGCACTGCTGAACCAAGGCGGTCGCGCCGGTGTGGCGCATGGCGAAGTGAGGCTGCGCCGCAAGGACGGCGGTCTGGTGCCGGTGGAATTCGCATGTGCCACCTTCCCCGAGCGTAACGGCGAGTCGTGCGCCACGCTGATTATTCGCGACATGACAGATCGCAAGCGCGCCGAAGAGCACATCGAGTATCTCGCCTACCACGACGAACTCACGGGGATTCCCAACCGCGCCTACTTCCACCGCGCCTTCGAGCACGCCCTCGCTACCACTCAGCGTTACGGATTGCACTGTGCACTGATGCTGGTCGACCTGGACCGCTTCAAGAATATCAACGACACCATCGGCCATGAAGCCGGCGACCAATTGCTCAAGCAGGTGGCGTCTCGGCTGCGCGCGTGCTTGCGCGACAGCGACATCATCGCCAGGTTCGGCGGCGACGAGTTCGTGATCCTGATGCAGGATGCATCGACCGTCGAGGCCGTCAACGCGGTGGCCGTCAAGATCCTCGAAGCCACCTCCCGGCCGTTGCTGATAGACGACCAGGATTTTCTCATCACCGCCAGTATTGGCATCAGCACATATCCGCACGACGGCAACGACATGCAGACTCTGCTCAAGAACAGCGACGTCGCGATGTACCGGGCCAAGGAATTCGGCAAGAACGGGTTCCAGTACTTCTCGCCGGAAATGAACGTGCATACCCGCGAGCGTCTGTCGATCGAATCGGCGCTGCGGCGCGGCCTGGAACGCAAGGAGTTCACAGTGCACTTCCAGCCCAAAGTGCGGGTGTCCTCGCGCACCGTGGCCGGGATGGAGGCGCTGGTGCGCTGGCGCAACCCGGAAAAGGGTCTGATGCAGCCGAGCGAATTCATCGCGATTGCGGAGGAGACCGGCATAGTTGTACAGATCGGTGACTGGGTTCTGGAGGAGGCCTGCCGGAATGGGCAGGTACTGCGCAAGTCCGGCCACACCGGTCTGCGCGTGTCGGTGAATCTGTCGGTGAGACAATTGTTCGACCGGGGCTTTGCGCAGCGCGTCGCCGTCATCCTCGAGCAGACCGGCTTTCCCGCGGAAAATCTCGAGCTGGAGATTACCGAGAGCATGGTGATGCGCGACGCCGAGGGAGCGGTGAAAGTGTTGCAAGCCCTGCGCGACACGGGGGTGCGCCTCGCGATCGACGACTTCGGCACCGGCTACTCGTCGCTAGCGTACCTGAAGCGCTTTCCGATCAACTGCGTAAAGATCGACCGTTCCTTCATCCGGGATCTGCCGGACGACCGCGACGACGCCTCGATCACCCGCGGCATCATCGCTATGGCACACAATATGAAACTCGACGTGGTCGCGGAAGGTGTGGAAACGCCGGAGCAACTCAATTTCCTGCAGGCCTACGGATGCGACGAGATCCAGGGTTTTCTATTCAGCGAACCGCTCGCCGCGGACGCGTTCGAGCGCTACCTCGGCGTTCCAGAGCAGAACACGCCTGTCGTCTACGGCTACCTGCGAGCCTAGAACAGACGCCTCCTGGGGGCCTATAATTGCCGCTCCAGCGTCAACGCGGAGAATTCCCATGTCTGCCGTACTGCAAGCGAGCAACGAACCGGTGCTGCTGCGCCATGACGCCGGCGGCATTGCCACGGTCACGCTCAACCGCCCGAAACAGTACAACGCGCTTTCCGAGGAACTGCTGATCGAACTGCAGTCCGCACTCGATTCGATTGAAAAGGATCCGTTAGTGCGCGTGGTCGTCATTGCCGGCAGTGGCAGTGCATTCTGCGCCGGTCATGACCTCAAGCAGATGCGCGCCACCCCGAAGAAGGCTTATTACGAGCAGCTTTTCGCCCGATGCAGCAGGATCATGCTCACCCTCACCCGGATGCCGCAGCCGGTGATCGCACGAGTACACGGTATCGCCACAGCTGCTGGCTGCCAGCTGGTCGCCCAATGCGATCTTGCGGTGGCCTCAGACAATGCACGCTTCGCCGTATCCGGAATCAATGTCGCCCTGTTCTGCTCGACCCCCAGCGTAGCGCTGGCTCGCAACGTCTCACGCAAGAACGCTATGGAGATGCTGCTCACTGGTGATTTCATCGACGCCGCAAATGCAAAGGCTCGCGGCCTGGTCAATCGCGTGGTTGCCATCGAAAATCTGGATGCGGAAGTGAAGGCACTAGCGGATGCGATCATCGCCAAATCCTCGGTAGCGGTCACTACAGGCAAGAGGATGTTCTACAAGCAGATCGAAATGGGAATGGACGCGGCCTACGAGTACGCCTCGGAGGTCATGGCCTGCAACATGATGGCAGAGGACGTCGGCGAGGGCATCGATGCCTTCGCGCAAAAGCGGACGCCGAACTGGAAAGGCAAGTAGACAGCCCCGCCCCCCTCTCCCGCCAAGGGAGAGGAAACTGTGAGTCGCTAGAACATAAAGCACTCCAGAAAATCGAAAACAATCGGGCGACCAGTTGGTCGCCCGTTGCTTCTTAGGGGTTCTAAGCCCTCTCTCCCCTCTGCGGAAGAGGGTCGGGGAGAGGGGAAGAGGGGGGAGAAGGGGTCAGTATCAGTTCATTCAGGCGTTTGACGAATCCCGCCGGATCTTCGAGCTGCCCACCTTCGGCAAGGAGCGCCTGATCGAACAGGATGTGGCTCCAGTCTACGAAGCGCGCGTCGTCGGATTCGTATTTGAGGCGTTGCACCAGGGGATGGTGCGGGTTGATCTCGAGAACCGGTTTGTTTCCGGGCACTTTCTGGCCGGCGGCCTTGAGCATGCGCTCGAGATTGGCGCTCAAGCCGTGTTGGTCCGACACCAGGCAGGCTGGCGAAGAGGTCAGCCGGAACGTCAGCCGCACGTCCTTCACCCGGGCATCCAGCGTTTTCTTCATGTTCTCGACGAGGTCCTTGTATTCGCCGACTTCGTTTTCCTGTTCCTTCTTCTCCTCGTCCGCAAGTCCGCCCAGGTCGAGATCGCCCTTGGCCACCGATTGAAACGGCTTGCCTTCGAACTCGGTCAGATTGGACGCCACCCATTCGTCTACACGGTCGGAAAGCAGCAACACTTCGATACCCTTTTTGCGGAAGATTTCCAGGTGCGGGCTGTTCTTTGCGGCGGCCAGGCTGTCGGCCGTGATGTAGTAGATCTTTGCCTGGCCTTCCTTCATCCGCGACAGGTAGTCGGCGAGTGCCACGGCCTGCTCGTCGGTGTCGCCGTGGGTCGAGGCAAAGCGCATCAGCCTGGCGATGCGTTCCTTGTTCGCACCGTCTTCGCCCGTGCCTTCCTTGAACACGCTGCCGAACTCCTTCCAGAAGCGCGCGTACGTTTCCTTCTGGTTCTCCGCCAAATCTTCGAGCAACCCGAGCACCTTGTTGACGCAGCCCTTGCGGATCGTCTCGACGTCCTTGGATTCCTGCAGGATTTCCCGTGAGACATTGAGCGGCAGGTCGTTGGAATCGACCACCCCGCGCACGAAACGCAGGTACGCGGGGATCAGTTGGTCGGCATCATCCATGATGAATACCCGCCGCACGTAGAGTTTGATGCCGTGACGGTGCTCACGGTCCCACAGGTCGAAGGGTGCCCGTGCCGGAATGTAGAGCAACTGGGTGTACTCGGATTTTCCCTCGACCTTAGCGTGTACCCAGGCCAACGGCACTTCGAAATCATGGGCAACGTGCTTGTAGAACTCCTGGTACTGCTCTTCGCTGATCTCGGACTTGGGGCGCGCCCACAGAGCGGAAGCCTGGTTGACCGTTTCATCGTCTTCCCCGACGACGTTTGCGCCCTTTTCCTTACTCCACTCCTCTTTTTTCATCAGGATGGGCAGCGTGATATGGTCCGAATACTTGCGGATGATGGAACGCAAACGAAAGCCCTCCAGCAGTTCGTCCTCGCCCGCCCGGAGATGCAGCGTGACATCGGTGCCTCGGCTCTGCTTTTCCACGGTCTCGATGGTGTAGTCGCCTTCGCCCGACGATTCCCAGCGCACGCCGTGTTCCTTGCCCAGGCCGGCGCGACGGCTAACCAGCGTGACCTTATCCGCAACGATGAACGAGGAATAAAACCCCACGCCGAACTGGCCGATTAGGTGGGCGTCCCTGGCCTGGTCGCCGGTCAGACGGTCGAAGAATTCGCGGGTACCGGACTTGGCGATTGTGCCGATGTTGTCGATGATTTCCTGACGGGACATGCCAATGCCGTTATCGGAAATGGTAAGCGTGCGCGCCGCCTTGTCGTACCAGATCCTTATCCCGAGCTCGGGACCGGCCTCGAACAGTTCCGGTTCAGTCAGCGCCTCGAAGCGCAGTTTGTCGCAGGCATCCGAGGCATTGGAAATCAGTTCGCGCAGGAAAATCTCCTTGTTGCTGTACAAGGAGTGGATCATCAGATTGAGCAGTTGCTTGACTTCGGTCTGGAAGCCCAGCGTCTCTTTGGTGGCTGTTTCGGCCATGGCGCGATTCCCCTTTCCGCGATTCATCACATTGATGCAAGCTAGGGGCGCCGTCCCGCGTTTTCAAGCGGGATGGTCCGCAGCGTGGCGCGGACCCGCGGTGTTCGGGACGGGTAGTTCTGCGGGAATGCCTGGTCGAACCTCAGCAATTGGCGACCGACCTCGACAGAATTGTAACGACCGGGCCAGTGCGCTGTACTGCGAGGCCCCTTCTGCGCAAGCGATGACTAATTTGTGGAGGAACGGGGCTCGGTATCCACCGGGTTCCTGGCCATCGCAGCCAGCAGTTTCTTGACTGCGTCGCCCTCGATGAGATTTTTGAGTCCCATGTAGTCTACCTTGCCCGAAGCAAGCAGCGGGATTTCGCGCAGGTGAACGATTCTGCGCGCCACCGAAAGGTCGTGCGTCCCCAGCGCCTTCGCCGCCTCCAGCAATTGGGCGCGGGTGAGTTGTGCGGCCGTGGTGAACAGCACCGTGGACTCGCCGCCGAAATCCTGCATCGTAAGCACCGCGGCATGGTGATGGTCAGCCATAGCTTCGCGCGCCACGTGTTCGATCATGTCCAGCGACACCATTTCGCCGGCGATCTTCGCGAACCGTTTCACCCGTCCGGAGATTTTGAGCATCCCGTCTTGATCCACTTCCACGACATCTCCGGTGTCGTACCAGCCTTCGCCCACGCTCGACTTGGGCGCCTCTATCACGCCTGGATTGGCATAACGGTAGTAGCCCAGCATCAGGTTCGGCCCGCGGATATGCAGCACTCCCCCCTTGTCGATGCCATCCATGGGCTCGATCTGGTAGTCGATGCCAGGCAGGAATCGGCCCACCGCATTGCGGCGATACGCGGACGCCGTGGCCAGCGAAATCACCGGCGCGCATTCGGTCGAACCATATCCTTCGAGGATACGCAATCCGAACTTCTCCATCCACACCCGGGCGACTTCGGGCGACAGCTTTTCGCCGCCGGAGATCACGTAACGCAGCCGGCAGAAGTCCATCGGGTTGGCATAGCGCGCGTAGAACGACAGAAAAGTGCTGGTGCCGAACAGGACGGTGCATTCGCGGCGGTACGCAATCTCTGGAATGGCGCGGTAACGCAGCGGCGAAATAAAGAGGTAAAGCCGCGTACCAGTAATCAGCGACAACATGACACCGGCGGTAAAACTGTAGGCGTGATACAGCGGCAGCGGGTTGAGGATCTTGTCCTTCGGCGAGAAGTCGAACACCGCGCGCATCTGCGCCACGTTGGCTACAATTGCATGGTGCGAAAGCACCACCCCTTTGGGCCGGTCTTCGGAGCCGGAAGTAAACAACACCACCGCGGGATCGAGCGTGGACTGCTTTGCAATTGCGAGACGCGGAAAGCGCAGTGCGAATCCGATCAGCCATAACTTATCGCGCCAGCCGAACTGGCTGCGAAGATCCTCGAGATAGGCGATGTTGCAGCCGGCAAGCGCATCAAGCAGCAAATGCAGGTGTGCCTGCTCGATGAATTTTCGGGAAGTGATCACGGTTCGCACGCCGGCGGCCACCCGCGCGCTTTCCACGCCCAGCGGTCCCGCCGTGTAGTTAAAAATGGCCGGCACGCGTCCGATAGCCGACAGGCCCATCACCACACCTACGGCCGGGACCACGTTCGGCAGCAGCACGCCTACGTTCTCGCCTACGCTGGTAAAACGCTTAAGCAACCGCGACAGGGCCAAACTCATGCGCAGAATCTGGCCGTAGGTTTGCGGCTCCTCGTTCTGATCCTCCATCAGCACCGCAGCGCGCCCGTGCGCCGCCACCGCATCCAGAAAGCTCTCGAACAGCGGCTTGCAGGCATGCGACTGCAGCGCCATGGTTTGCATGATGGTTGTGAGCCTGCGGGTGGCGAAAGCGCGTCGCCGGCGCGCGCTTCCCGCGGCACCTCCATCTATGCGAGTGGGCGTGAAGACCCGCACCGTCACCGAGGGCAGGAACCGCCGCACGATCGAGGTTGAACCTGAGCGGCTGAAGCACTGCCCGGTGCCTTCTACGTGTACCGGCAGTACTGCGGCACCGCTCTTGAGTGCGATCAGCGCGGGAACCGGGTAAACCTTCATCACGGCAGCGTTGCGCGCTATGCGCCCCTCGGGAAACACCACCACCGGCCGCCCGCTGCGCAGCAATCGCAACAGCGGTTTCATGCTGAGGGGATTGTTCAGATCCTGCACTTCATGGTCGACGTGCTCAAGCAACCAGCGCATCAACCGGCTGCGCGTTTCCTCAGGCGGAACAACGATTACCGGCGTACGCGGCAGGAACAGTGCAAGCAAGATCGCGTCGCGCCGCGAGTGGTGGTTGGCGACCAGCAGCAGCCGGTCCGCGTGCCCGAACGGCGCCAGGTCGCCGACGACTCTGACACGGAACAGCAGCCGCGCGATAAAGCGGAGGAAGAAGCGCATCGGGGATCCGGCGGGCAACTATGGTTCTTATCGGGTTCCCTTTCTAGCGCTTCTCGCGAAGAACGTCAACAATATCCATACCTTGTACTGTGTTCTTGAAGCACCTCCGCATTCATAAAAGCGGCCGTTCAAAGCAAAATTCCAAGTTTTATTGTCGCTTTAGAATGACAAGCTCATCCAAATTATTGACAATAAAGCAAAAAATATAAATCTATCAAAGTGTTAGATTTGCGTTTTGCAGGTAAACTCGTTTAGAGTCAAGGCGCAAGCCGCTTTGGGGGAGGTCCCGTTGCGGCAGTTTCACAATCCAAAACCATCGCACAGGGAGAACTGAAAATGGACATGAATATCCCACAGGCACTACTAAAGGTTCCAGCATCGACTGGGGCCAAGCCTGCCGGGGAAGCGACTGAGTACTTTTTCTCAGAACAGCTATCCGCCTTTTTTGATCGCGAACAACACGCAATGTGGTTGCGCTGGAATCCGTCACCGAGGCCCAATTTTAATCCCGAACTCTTGCGTGACCTGGACCGCTACTGCCGTTTTATCACCCACACCGGCGGTGAAGTGGAGTGTGGAGACGAGAACACGCCGATCGAATACGCGATCCTGGCGTCCAAGGTGCCCGGTGTGTTCAACCTCGGCGGCGACCTGAGCCTGTTCACAAAGTTCATCGGCAATCAGGATCGCGAGGGCCTGCTTGGTTATGGCAAGGCTTGCGTGGACGTCCTTTACCGCAATTACATCGGCCATGAGTTGCCGATTACCACGATCTCGTTGATCCAGGGTGAATGCCTGGGCGGCGGGTTCGAGGCGGCGTTGTCGTCCGACGTGCTGGTCGCGGAGCGTCAGGCACGCTTTGGCTTTCCGGAGATCCTGTTCAACCTGTTCCCGGGGATGGGGGCCTATTCCTTCCTGGAACGTAAGGTGGGCAAGCGGGCAACCGAAAACCTCATCACCAGCGGCAAGTTCTACACTGCCGATGATATGCTGGCTATGGGGATAGTGGATCTGGTCGTGGACCAAGGCCGGGGTGAGGCGGAAATCGCCGGGTTCATCCGGTCCCGCAGCCGCAGCCGCAATGCGATGGCCGGCCTCGCCGCCGCGCGCAGGCGCGTACACAGGCTCGAGTACGCGGAACTGATTGGTGTGGTGGAGGTGTGGGTGGACACGGCGCTGAATCTGGGTCAACGCGATCTCAAGTTGATGCAGCGACTGGTTTCGCGGCAGAACGACCGTATCACGGGTGTGCGCCAGGACGAACCGGGCGTCGCCATGCACCTGCACTAATGAGTCGGCGCGTTGAACCTTGCCGGCCCGACCAATCGGCATCAATTGAGTACTGAGGCGCAAAATGGGGCATGAACTTCCCGAATATTCGATTCAGGAAGCCGCGGCAAAGCTCGGCATCCCGTTGCAAAAACTTAGGCGCTGGGACGCCCAGGGCGTGCTGGTGGCACGCCGCACCAACGGGGGTCATCGGCGCTATGCGTGCGAGATCATAGACGGCCTGGCCGGCTCTGCCCTGGTAACTGGCAGCGACAAGCACGAAGTCGAAAAGTACGAAGACGAACTGGCGGCCGCGCGCAAGACGCTCAAGGAAAAACGCCGCATCATCCAGTTGCTCCTGGAGAGCGAGTCCCGTTACCGCGACCTGGTCGAAACGTCTCACGACCTGATCTGGACTACCGACTCGCTGGGCCGCTTCACCTACCTCAATAACGGCTGCGTGGATATATTCGGTTTGAAGCAAATGGATCTGATCGGCCGCTGCTTCTTCGATTTCGAAGCCGGCCTTGCCCACGTTTCCAACCGCCGCTTCCTTTTGATGCTGCGCCGCAACGGCGAGGTAAAGAACTACCTCACGCACCTCATATCTGCCGACGGCAATGACCGTTGGGTGGGAATCAATGCACGCGTTGCCCACGACGACAGCGGCGCAATCGTCGGGCTGCGCGGCACCGCGCGCAACGTCACCGAGCAACATAGGGCCGCGCTCGAGATAGAACGTTTCGCCACCCACGATTCGCTCACCGGTTTACCCAATCGGGTTTCGCTCCAGAAGGTGCTTGAAGCCGCGCTTGCGGACGGCGAAAAAGGCTCGGTGCTTCTCCTGGACGTCGATCACTTCAAGTACATCAACGACAACTTCGGTCATCGTGCCGGCGACCAGTTGATCATCGGCATCGGCGGGTTGCTCAAGGACTTGGTGAAAGAGGAGGACGTGCAGGTTTTCCGATTGGGCGGCGACGAATTCGCGCTTCATCTGCCAGATGCGCTGCGCGCCGAGGCCGCGCAGGTTGCCGAACGCGCGCTCACCGCACTGCGCCATTACAAGTTCCAATCGGGCGGGCAGGGATGTCTGTCAACGTTGACCGCCTCGGTCGGGATCGTGGCGTATCCGTTTCACGGAAACGACGTGGCTTCGCTTCTCGCCAACGTGGACATCGCCATGTACCAGGCAAAGGACAACGGCCGCAACCGTTTCGTACTGCACGACAACAATTCCGACGACCTGCGCAGCACCCACAGGCGTGTGCACTGGGCGCGGGAACTGCGCGAGGTGCTGGACGAGGACCGCATATTGCTCTACTCGCAGCCGGTGGTCAGACTCTCGGACCAGACCCTGGTCCACCACGAAGTACTGGTGCGCATCCTCGACCGCGGTGGCAACATCGTCCTGCCGGGACAGTTCATCGAGGTGGCCGAGTCGCTCGGCATGGCCCAGGAAATGGACCTGCGCGTGGTGGCCAAGGTCCTGGAAATCCTGAAGCAGCCGCACATGCGCGGCCAGAAGATTCGCTACTTCGTGAACCTGTCTCGCGTGAGCCTCTCCGATCAGCAGTGGGTGCGGCGCTTTGAGGGAATGCTCGCCGCCGCACCAGTGGATCACGATCAACTGGTGTTCGAGATTACGGAAACTGCGGCGATGGCGGAAGTGGGCGTCACGCAGGAATTTATTTCCCAGATGAAGAAACTGGGTTGCCGCTTTGCGCTCGACGACTTCGGGGCGGGATTCAGCTCCTTCTATTTCCTCAAGCGCTTCGACGTGGACTACCTGAAAATCGACGGCAGTTTCATACGCGGTCTGGCGAGCGACGAGGCTAATCGCCTGTTCGTGCGCGCATTGTGCGACGTCGCGCGCGGGTTAAACAAGCAGGTTATTGCAGAGTGGGTCGAGAACCAGGAGGTGGTGAAAATCCTGGTCGAGATGGGAGTGCCATACGGACAGGGCTTTCTCTTCGGACACCCCCAACCCTTTCTGGCTTCAATCGACGAGGAGCAGCAAGCAGCGACGAAGCTCGCCTGATCCCGCCGCCATTTTCTACCATGCTTCCCCGATAATCTTCTCGGCCCAGAACAGGCCGACTATGGTTTTCGTGTCATTGATACGCCCCCGTCGAACCCAATCGAGCCCCTCGGCAAGTGGCAACCGCAACGTCTCCAGGAACTCGCCTTTGTCGAGTTGCGCCCCCTTGAATTCGAGCTTGCGCGCCAGGAAAAAGTCGATGGTCTCGTTGGAGTACCCGATGCAGGGATGTAAGCGGCACAGCTCGCGCCACTCCGCCGCCACATAACCCGTTTCCTCCAGAAGCTCGCGTCTGGCAGTTTCCAGCGACGGCTCGCCAGCCTCGAGTTTGCCGGCGGGCAATTCGTAGAAATGGCTTCCGACCGGATAGCGAAACTGGCGTTCCAGCAGCACCGAGCCATCTTCGAAAATCGGCAGGATCAACGCGGCTCCGGGATGCAGGACGTACTCGCGCCGGGCCTGGCTGCCATCAGGCAACCTGACCTCGTCCTCGTTGACTTGCAGCAGGTCGCCACGGTAGGCCTTGTGCGACGAAATTCTCTTTTCGGTGAAATCGGCACTCACAGGGAAAGTTGTATTGCGCGTTCGCATATGACCAGGAGCGAGCCCGGCACCAGCCCGAGCACCAGCACCGCAAGGCCATTGGCCGACATCAATACCCGGATGTCCGCGTGCGGTTCGATCGGTGCAGCGTCGGTCGGCGCATCGAAGTACATCAGCTTGACGATGCGCAGATAGTAGAACGCGCCGATAAGCGAAAATAAGACCGCCACTACAGCGAGCCAGATGTAGCCCACCGACAGTACCGCCTGGAGCACGAACAGTTTGGCCCAGAATCCCATGGTCGGGGGAATGCCCGCCATCGAGAACATCAGCAGCATCATGATGAAAGCGTACCAAGGGTCGCGTTGGTTGAGCCCCTTGAAGTCATCCAGGTTCTCGGCCTCGAACCCCTGTCGTGAAAGCAGCAGGATCATGCCGAAAGTACCCAATGCCATCAGCACGTAAATGACGGTATAGAACATCGCCGCGCTGAACCCCTCGAGCGTGCCGCTGAGGACGCCAAGCAGCAGGAAGCCCATGTGCGAAATGGTCGAATACGCCAGCATGCGCTTCAGATTGGTCTGCGCGATCGCGGTGATATTGCCGATAGCCAGCGATGCCACCGCCAGGATCACGAGCATCTGCTGCCATTCGACGAGCAATTGCTGCATGCCCAGCGCCTCTACCAGCAGACGCATGACGAACGCGAACGCCGCCAGCTTGGGCGCGGTTCCGATCAGCAGGGTCACCGCCGTCGGCGCGCCGTGATAGACGTCCGGCACCCACATATGGAACGGCACGGCACCGAGTTTGAAACCGATGCCGGCAACCACGAACACCAGACCGAAGATCAGGATGGTCGGAATGGCATCGCCGTCGAAAATACGCTGCGCCACTTCAGTGACCTCCAGCGACCCGGTGGCGCCGTAGATCATCGACATGCCGTAGAGCAGCATGCCGGAGGCCAGCGCACCGAGCACGAAGTATTTCATCGCCGCCTCCGTGCTATTGCCGGAATCGCGCGGCAGCGCCACCATGGCGTACAGGGACAGCGACAGCAACTCCAGCCCGAGGTAAAGCACCAGGAAGTGATTCGCCGAGATCATCACCATCATTCCGAGCGTGGCGAACAGCGAAAGTACGAAGAACTCCCCGCGGTACATGTCGCGCGCGGCAACGTAGGCTCGCGAGTAAGCCAGCATGACGGCCACCGTCAGGCAAACTGCGATCTTGAGCACGTCTGCCATCGGGTCGTCGACGAACATGCCGTTGAAAGTGTAGGCGACGTCCTCCCCGCCCATGAAGAACACCATCGCCGCAGTGCCGACCAGCGACACCTGACTCAGCGCATAGGTCCAGCCCCGGCGGGCATCGGACAGAAACAGGTCCACGACCAGAATGACACAGACCATCGTAAGCAGGATGATCTCGGGAGCCGCCAGCAGGAAATCGGGGATTTCGTACGTCACAAGTTTAGGGTTCTCATAATTTGCTCTGGTTTGCCACCGTCAGCAGTTCGCTGACTGAAGTATGCAGCACTGCAGCGAAAGGCTGCGGATACAAGCCCATTACCAGCACCGCAATTGCGACCAGGCCAAGCACCACCCCCTCGCGCCGGGTAATGTCCGTCAAAGCCGCAACCTGGCCGTTGGCCACCGCGCCGAACACGACGCGCTTGATCATCCACAGCGTATAGGCTGCGCCGAACAGCAGAGTGCTCGCCGCGGCGAACGCGTACCAGAAGTTTTCTTCCATCGTCCCCAGTATCACTAGGAACTCGCCGACAAAACCGCTGGTGCCAGGCAAACCGCAATTGGCCATCGCGAACAGCATGAAGAAGGCGGCAAATACCGGCATCGTGTTTACCACCCCACCGTAGTCGGCGATCAAACGTGAGTGCATGCGGTCGTATAGGACGCCAACGCACAGGAACAGCGCACCCGAAACGAAGCCGTGCGAGACCATCTGGATAACCGCGCCTTCCATACCGTGATCGTTGAACAGGAAAATACCCAGCGTCACGAACCCCATGTGCGAAATTGAGGAGTAGGCAATCAGCTTCTTCATGTCGGTCTGCACCAACGCCACCAGACCGATGTACACCACCGCGATCAGGGACAGGCCGATGACCACCGGCGCAAGTACGTGGCTGGCGTCCGGTAGGATCGGCAGCGACAGCCGGATGAAACCATACGCGCCAAGCTTCAGCATCACGGCAGCCAATACCACTGAGCCCCCGGTTGGTGCCTCGACGTGCGCGTCGGGCAGCCACGTATGGACAGGGAACATCGGCACCTTGACAGCAAACGCGGCAAAGAAGGCAATAAACAGCAGGAGCTGAGTCCCCAATGGGATTGGCAGGCGATAGTAGTCGGCCAGCGCAAAACTCCCCTCGGAGGCAACGTACAGGTATATGAACGCAATCAATGTCAGCAACGAGCCGACCAGCGTGTAGAGGAAAAACTTGAGCGCCGCATAGACCCGGTTCGGGCCTCCCCATACGCCTATGACGATGAACATCGGAATGAGCGTCGCTTCGAAGAAGACATAGAACAGGGCGGCATCTTGCGCGCAGAACACCCCGTTCATGATCCCCGAAAGGGCCAGGAAGGCCGCCATATACTGGGCCACCCGACTTTCCACCACCTGCCATCCCGCGAGCACCACCAGCACGGTGGTGAAACAGTTGAGAAGGATCATCAACAGCGAGACGCCGTCGATACCGAGGTGATAGTTGACGTTGTAGGACGCAATCCAGGGTATCAATTCCACAAACTGCATTGCCGCCGCGCCCGGGTCGAACTCGGCGTAGAGGGGCAGCGCAACCACCAGCCCTCCGATCGCACCGGCGAGAGCCAGCCAGCGGGCGATACCGGCATTGCGATCGGAACCGGTGAACAAGACCGCGACTCCGGCGAGGATTGGCAGCCAGATAACGGTACTCAGGTAGGGCAGACCAAACATGATGTCTTCGTGTTGTCAGCTTCTGGCAAACCAGAGGGTAAGCAGTGTCACCATGCCGATGATCATTGCGAAGGCGTAGGTATAGACGTAACCGGACTGGAGCTTGCGAACTACGGTCGCTAGCCAGCCGACAAGTCTTGCCGAGCCATTGACGAAGCCGTCGATAATCGCGACGTCGCCGCCCTTCCACAATCCGTGCCCGATCAAGCGCGCGCCGTCGGCAAAGAACCAGTCGTTGAAGCGGTCGAAATAGTACTTCTGGTCGAGGACCGTATAGAGCGGCAGAAGCCTTTGCCTCAATACATCGGGCAGATCGGTGCGCTTGAGATACAGGTAAGCCGCGCTGGCAATGCCCGCAACGGCAAGCCAGAACGGCCATGTCGCAAGCGCGTGCGCCATCATCGACACTACGCCGTGGAAGTCCTTGCCCAACTCGGCAAGCACGTCGTGGGATTCGGCAACCACGATGGCATCGCCGAAGTAGCCGCCGAACAGCACTGGCCCGATGACCCAGCCGGCGCAGATTGTCGGCACAGCGAGTATTACCAGCGGCACGGTCACGACCCATGGGGATTCATGCGGCGCTTGGCCGTGCCCGTTTCCGTGATCGTCGCCGTGCATTTGAAAATGCTCCTTGCCGTGGAAAGTCATGAAAAAAAGCCGGAAGGTATAGAACGCAGTGACGAATACGCATGACAGCACGCAGAAGTGTGCGAAACCGCTGCCGGGCAGTTGCGACAGATGCACCGCCTCGATGATCGCGTCCTTGGAAAAGAAACCGGAAAAACCGGGGATGCCCGCGCTTGCCAGCGCGCCGATCAGCATGGTGGCGTACGTAATCGGCATGTGTTTCCTCAGCCCACCCATCTTGCGCATGTCCTGTTCGTGGTGGAGGGCGATGATCACGGAGCCGGCGCCGAGGAACAGCAGCGCCTTGAAAAAGGCGTGGGTCGCTAGATGAAATATGGCCCCGGCGAAGGCCGAGGCACCCAGCGCTACAGTCATGTAACCGAGCTGCGACAGAGTCGAGTAGGCCACCACACGCTTGATGTCGTTCTGCACCACCGCCACCAGGGCCATGGACAATGCGGTGATCGCGCCGATCACCATCACGAACGACAGTGCCGTTTCCGACAGCTCGAACAGCGGCGACATGCGGGCCACCATGAAAATACCCGCAGTCACCATGGTCGCGGCATGGATCAGCGCCGAGATCGGCGTCGGGCCCTCCATCGAGTCCGGCAGCCAGACGTGCAGTGGAAATTGCGCCGATTTAGCCATCGCCCCGATGAACAGCAGGATGCAGATGGTGGTAAGGAGCGGCCAGCCGACGTATGCCATTTCCACCGTCTCGCCGGTCAGTTCGGGTGCGCGCGCGAAAACCTGCGCGTAGTCGAGCGAACCGCAGTACACGAATATCAGTGCAATACCAAGCACGAAACCGAAATCGCCGACTCGATTCACCAGGAACGCCTTGAGGCTGGCATAGATCGCGCTCGGGCGCGTGTACCAGAAGCCGATCAGGAGATAGGAAACCAGGCCGACCGCTTCCCAGCCGAAAAACAGCTGCAGAAAGTTGTTGCTCATCACCAACATCAGCATCGAGAAGGTGAAGAGGGAAATATACGAAAAAAAACGCTGGTAGCCGGGATCGTCCGCCATATAACCGATGGTGTAGATGTGCACCATCAACGAGACAAACGTCACCACCAGCATCATGGTGGCTGACAATCTGTCGATCAGGAACCCGATTTCGAAAGAGATATCCCCGGTAGTGATCCAGGTATAGATCGCTCCGTTGAACGTGTTGCCCGCGAGAACATCGCGAAACACCAGAAAGGCCGCAACCGTAGACACCGTCATGCAGATTATCGCCACCCAGTGAGTGGCGCGCCGGCCGAGCAGCCAGCCCAGTAGGCCGGCGATCAGAGCGCCTGCAAGGGGGGCCAGGGGAACGACGAGGTAAAGCGTTTTCATGGATCCACGTGCGTGAGGGGTGAGGGGCGAGGGGTGAGGGGTAACTCAAACCCCACGGCAATCCTCCTTACTCCTGACTCCTCTCTCCTCACGCTTTTCAGCCTTTCAGTTTGTCCAGATCATCGACGTTGATGGTGTGCACGTTGCGAAACAGCACCACCAGAATCGCCAGACCGATTGCCGACTCGGCCGCCGCGACCGTAAGGATAAAAAACACGAATACCTGACCGGCGGGGTCCTGCAGGAAATGCGAAAAGGCGACGAAATTGATATTCACCGCCAGCAGCATCAACTCGATCGCCATCAGCAGGATGATCACGTTCTTGCGGTTCAGAAAGATTCCCACCACGCTGATCGCGAACAATACGGCGCCGAGAATGAGGTAGTGGGAAAGAGAGATCATTGTCCGACTCCCGTCGGGCAAGTGACACGTGACGAGTGACGAGTGACGGAAACAAGTTCCCTCCGCCCTTCTTTGTGTTTCATGGGCGAATACCCTTCAACTTGGCGACACGTCGCATTTGCAATTCTCTCGTCCCTTGTCACGCGTCACTCGTCACTGGGTTTCTCCGACGGCATCGAAACCATGCGCACGCGGTCTTTGCGGCGGATACTGATCTGCTTCCCCGGGTCGAGGTACTTGGTGTCCTTGCGATGCCGCAGAGTCAGCGCAATGGCGGCGACGATCGCCACCAGCAGGATCACCGCGGCGACCTCGAACGGATAAACGTAGTCGGTGTAGATCAGGAGGCCAAGCTCGCGCGTGTTGCTGTAATCGCGGCTCCTGGGCACTGGCGTCGGCATGCCTTCGAGGTTGAAGTAGCGGACACCGAGGATAATTGCCATTTCCGCTACCATCACGCCAGCTACGATCAGCGCCGGCACCAGATAGTCCCAGTAGCCCTCCCTGAGGCGGTCGAGGTTGATGTCGAGCATCATCACCACGAACAGGAAAAGCACCATCACAGCGCCTACGTAGACGAGTACCAATGCTATCGCGAGGAATTCGGCCTCGAGCAGCATCCACAGCGCCGCTGCGGTAAAGAACGCCAGCACCAGGAAAAGCGCCGAGTGCACCGGATTGCGCGCGGTAATGACGCGTAGCGCGGCGAACACCAGCATTGCAGCAAAGAAATAAAAGACGCCGGTCTCGAAATCCATGTTCTTGGTAATAGTGATTGAGGGCTGAGAGGTCTGCCCCCTCATGCCTCAAGACTCTGGCCCCACCTCACCGGTACACCGCGTCCTCGGCCCGATCCTTGGCGACCTGTGCCTCGTAGCGGTCGCCAATCGCCAGCAGCATCTCCTTGGTGTACAGGAGATCGCCGCGTTTTTCCCCGTGGTATTCGAGGATGCGGGTCTCGACAATCGCATCCACCGGACAGGACTCCTCGCAAAAACCGCAGAAGATGCACTTGGTAAGGTCGATGTCGTAGCGCGTGGTGCGTCGGGTGCCGTCAGTCCGCTGCTCGGATTCGATGGTGATCGCGAGCGCCGGACACACCGCCTCACACAGCTTGCAGGCAATGCAGCGTTCCTCGCCGCTGGGATAGCGGCGCAGCGCGTGCAGGCCGCGGAAGCGCCCCGACTGCGGGGTCTTTTCCTCCGGAAACTGAACGGTGATCTTGCGCGCGAAGAAGTATCGGCCGGTGAGCATCAGGCCTTTCACCAGTTCGAACAGCAGGAAGGTGCGGAAAAAATCACGGATGCGCTCGATCATTTTTCCGTCCTCACCATGGCCAGTACTGCGTCTGCATCAGTCCACCAACCAAAACCAGCCAGACTATCGTCAACGGGATGAAGACCTTCCAGCCCAGCCGCATGATCTGATCGTAGCGATAGCGCGGGAACGTGGCGCGGAACCACAGGAAACAGAACAGCAGCACGGCCATCTTGATCGCCAGCCATGGGAAACCGTCCGGAATGAACGGGACCGGGGAAAGCCAGCCGCCGAGGAACATTACCGAGGCTAGTGCGGAGACCAGGATCATGTTCGCGTACTCGGCCAGGAAGAACACCGCGAATGCCGTGCCCGAATACTCAACGTGGAAACCGGCCACGATCTCCGACTCCCCTTCCGCAACGTCGAACGGCGCGCGGTTGGTCTCGGCCACGCCGGAAATGAAATACACCAGGAACATTGGCAACAGCGGGATCAGGTTCCAGCCCAGCAGTCCCCACCCGGATTTCTGCTCGTTAACGATGGTAGAGAGATTCAGGCTGCCCGACATCATCAGCACGCACACCAGCGCGAAGCCCATCGCGATCTCGTAAGAGACGATCTGCGCGGCAGAGCGCATCGCACCGAGGAAGGCGTACTTGGAATTCGACGCCCAGCCGGCAATGATCACACCGTATACGCCCATCGAGGTAATTGCCATCACGTACAGCAACCCGGCGTTAACGTCCGCCAGCACCAGTTCCGGAGAAAACGGCACCACCGCCCAGGCCGCGAATGCCGGCATGATGGCAAGAACGGGAGCCAGCATGAACAGGAACTTGTTCGCCCCGGAGGGGACGATGACTTCCTTGATCAGCAGCTTGAGCACGTCGGCGAACGGTTGTAGCAGCCCTTTGTAGCCGACGCGGTTCGGGCCGATGCGGATCTGCATGTAGCCTATGACCTTGCGCTCTACCAGCGTAAGGTATGCCACGCTCAGGATGATCGGGATAACAATGGCGAGTATTTTTGCCAGCGTCCATAGCGCCGTGACGCCCCCGGTCCCGATGAGATTTTCGAGGAAGGTCAAACTCACGCCGTCACTCGCTCCTGTGCAGCTACGCGTTCCAGAGTCACCGCGCCGAACATCGCTCCCAGACCCTCGGTTTCACGGCAGCCCGAGGGCAGGCGCACACAATTTGCAGGCAGGCTGTCGTCGCGCCCGAAGGGCAGCGTAGCTTCGCCGCCCTCCTGCTTGATCCTGAGGCGGTCGCCGTCGTGCAGCCCAAGTCTGTCGATCAGGCTCCCCGCCAGCCAAGCCGTCCCCACCTGCGCGTCCCGCGTCTGCTGCAGCGAATCCGCGCGGCGCACGATCGCGTCCACGTGGTAGATCGGCACTTCACCGATTCTTTCGATCTCCGCTCGCCCGGCATCCGCGGACCGCGCGGGCGCCACTACCACGGGAGCCCCGCCGATTTCGTTCGAAAGTCTGGACGCGACGTCGCCGACGGAAGTCTGCCACTCGCCGCGCACCTCATCGATGTTGTCGAATTCGAAACCCGCAAGGTCGAGGAGCGTACCGAGTACGCGCAAAACTTTCCACGCCGGACGGGTTTCGCCCAGCGGCCGCACCACTGCCTGAAAGCTCTGCACTACGCCTTCGGTATTGACGTAAGTGCCGGCGGTTTCAGTAAACGGCGACACCGGCAGCTGAACCTGCGCACAATCCGCGGCGCGTTGCTTGTAGGGGGACATGAATACGACCAGTTCAGCGCCCTGCATCGCGGCGCGTGCCGTGCGCGGGTCAAACGTATCGAGCTCAACTTCGGCATTCAGCAGCAGGTAAGCCCGGCGCGGCTGGATGAGCATCTGAGCAGCATTCAGGCCCGACGGTTCAGACCCCAAAGGCAGCGTGCCCGCAAGGTAACCGCCGACGCCGTTTGCCGCCTCTCCGAGAAAACCGAATCCCGCACCTGCGACTTTCGCCAGTTCCTGCGCCAGGCGATGCAACTGGCAAGCCTGTGGATGATGCTGCGCGATGTTGCCGAGAAATACCGCGCGGTTGCTGCCGGAAATAAGGCTTGCCGCTATCGCGCGGGCAGAATCGCCAACCGCGAGACCGACGACCGCCGCCGGCACGGTCATTGACTTCGCCTCGGCAGCAGCTTTCAGAACCTGCCCGAGCGCTTCGGGCATGACACTCGGGGCGACGATCACCTTGTTGGTGACGTGCATCAGCAGGTCATCGTCCACCGGATTGATCAGGTTGAATTGCGCGCCTTTCTTGGCACCCCGGCGAAATCTCGCAGCCAGCAGCGGGTGATCCTTGCGCAGCGTCGATCCTATCACCAGCACCCGGTCGAGCCCACTGATCGCTGCAACCTTCATTCCCAGCCACGGCGCACCGCGACGACTTCCGTCCCCGGAAAAGTCTGATTGACGCAGACGAAAATCGACGTTGCCGCTGCCGATTCCACGCGCAAGTTTACCGAGGAGAAATAGTTCTTCCAGTGTCGCCTGCGGCGACGCGAGCGCGCCGACCGCGTTGCCGCCATGCGCATCGCGGATGCGCTTGAGTCCCGCGGCGACGAATTCGAGCGCGGTGGTCCAGTCCGCCTCCTCCCAGTTTCCGTCGCGCTTGATCATTGGGGTGGTCAGCCGTTCTTGCGAGTTGAGCCCCTCGTAGGAGAACCGGTCCCGGTCAGAAAGCCAGCACTCGTTGATACTTTCGTTCTCGAGCGGAAGCACGCGCATGACACGGTTGTCCTTGACCTGGACCACCAGATTGGAGCCAAGTCCATCGTGCGGGCTGATGGACTTGCGCCGCGCCAGCTCCCAGGTGCGCGCTTTGTAACGGAACGGTTCTGAGGTGAGCGCGCCTACCGGACAGACGTCGATCATGTTCCCCGACAGTTCGGAATCCACTGTGCGCGATACGAACGGCATGATCTCGGCGTGCTCCCCGCGGCCGACCATGCCGAGTTCCATGATGCCGGCGATCTCCTGCCCGAAACGCACACAGCGGGTGCAATGGATGCAGCGGGACATTTCGTCAGCACAGACCAGCGGCCCCAGTTCCTTGTTCGTTACCACCCGCTTGGGTTCCGTGTAGCGGGAACTCGATGCGCCGTAGCCGACAGCGAGGTCTTGCAACTGGCATTCGCCGCCCTGGTCGCAGATCGGGCAGTCGAGCGGATGGTTGATGAGCAGGAATTCCATCACGCCTTTCTGCGCCTTGAGCGCGGCCTCCGAGTGGGTATGGACCTTCATCCCCTCGGTAGCCGGCGTGGCGCACGCAGGTAGCGGCTTCGGCGCTTTTTCCACCTGCACCAGGCACATGCGGCAGTTGGCGGCGATCGACAGCTTCCTGTGATAGCAGAAATGCGGGACGTAGATACCGAGCTTGTTCGCGGCATCGAGGATCGTGCTGTTGTCCGGCATTTCGACCGGCCGGCCATCTACTTCGAGGTGCGCCATCAGTCTGGCCTCATACCAGGCACTTCTTGTGGTCGATGTGATACTGAAACTCTTCGCGGAAGTGCTTGATGAAGCTCTTCACCGGCAGGGCCGCCGCATCGCCCAGCGCGCAGATGGTGCGGCCTGCGATGTTGTCGGCTACCGAGGTCAGCGTTTCCAGATCCTCGGACCGGCCCTGCCCATGCTCGATGCGATGGACGATCCGATACAGCCAGCCGGTACCTTCGCGGCAGGGCGTGCACTGCCCGCACGATTCCTCGAAGTAGAAATACGACAGCCGCTGCAACGCGCGCACCATGCAAGTGGTCTCGTCCATGACGATTACGGCCCCGGAGCCTAGCATCGACCCGGCCTTCGCGATCGAATCGTAGTCCATGTCGGTCTGCATCATGACTTCGGCGGGCAGCACCGGCATGGAAGATCCGCCAGGAATGACCGCTTTGAGTTTGCGCCCGCCGCGCATGCCGCCGGCCATCTCCAGCAATTTCGGGAAGGCGGTGCCGAGCCTGACTTCGTAGTTGCCGGGACGCTCGACTTGACCCGAGACGGAAAAGATCTTGGTGCCGCCGTTGTTTGGCCGCCCGAGACTCAGGAAGGCTTCGCCGCCATTGGCGATGATCCAGGGCGCCGCCGCAAACGTTTCGGTGTTGTTGATCGTGGTCGGCTTGCCATACAGACCGTAACTCGCCGGGAACGGCGGCTTGAAGCGCGGTAGTGCCTTCTTGCCTTCAAGCGACTCCAACAGTGCGGTTTCCTCGCCGCAGATGTACGCGCCCCAGCCGTGGTGTGCGTACAGATCGAAGCTGAATGCCGACCCTAATATGTTCTTGCCGAGATAACCGGCGTCGCAGGCTTCGGTCAGCGCTTCCTCGAAGCGCTCGTACACGTCCCATATTTCACCGTGGATGTAGTTGTAGCCGACGGTGATTCCCATCGCGTAGGCCGCGATTGCCATGCCTTCGATGACGATGTGCGGGTTGTAGCGGAGGATATCGCGGTCCTTGAATGTGCCCGGCTCGCCCTCGTCGGAATTGCACACCAGGTACTTCTGGCCGGGGAAGGTGCGCGGCATGAAGCTCCACTTCAATCCGGTTGGAAAACCTGCACCACCACGCCCGCGCAAGGCCGATTTCTTCACATCCGTGATCACCTGCTCTGGCGCAATGTTTTCGCGCAGGATCTTCTTCAGCGCCTGGTAGCCACCTCGAGCCTCGTAGTCCTTCAGCCGCCAGTTGAGGCCGGTGAGTCCCTTGAGGAGAATCGCTTCGGGGCCGTAGATATCCGGCGGGAAAGGAGGCCGAGGGGCATTCATTTTCTCAACTCCTCGACCAGCGCATCCAGTTTGTCCGGGGTCATGAACGAAAGCATTTTCTTGTCGTTGTGCAGGCACACCGGCGCATCGCCGCACGCCCCCAGGCATTCGCCTTCCTTGAGTGTGAAACCGCCGTCCGGGGTGGTTTCGTTGAAGCCGATACCGAGTTTCTTCTTGAGATGATCGGCCGCATCGGCCGCACCCGACAGCGCGCACGGCAGGTTGGTGCAGATGGTGATCTTGTTGCGCCCGACCGGCTTCATGTTGTACATGCCGTAGAAAGTCGCCGCTTCGTACACCGCGATCGGAGCCATACCCAGGTACTGCGCAACGAAGTTCATTGTCTCGGTGGAAAGCCAGCCCTTCTCGTCCTGCGCGACGGTGAGCGCGGCCATTACCGCTGACTGCCGGTGATTCGGCGGATACTTGGCAATCGCCTTGTCGATCCTTGCCAGCGATTCTGGCGACAGCATCATCGGCGCGTTCATCGGTCCACTTCTCCGAAAACGATGTCCTGAGTGCCGATGATGGCCACCACGTCGGCGATCATGTGGCCGCGTGCCATCTCATCCAGCGCCGCCAGATGGGCAAAACCCGGCGCGCGGATTTTCAGCCGGTATGGCTTGTTCGCGCCGTCGGAAATGAGGTAGATGCCAAACTCGCCCTTCGGCGCCTCGACCGCAGCGTAGGTCTCGCCCGCCGGTACATGCATGCCCTCGGTGAAGAGCTTGAAGTGGTGGATCAGCTCTTCCATGTTCATCTTCATGTCCACGCGGGAAGGCGGTGCGACCTTGTGGTTGTCGGTGATGACCGGTCCGGGGTTCTTACGCAACCAGTCGATGCATTGCCTGACGATGCGATTCGACTGGCGCATTTCCTCGATGCGCACCAGATAGCGGTCGTAGCAGTCACCATTTACGCCGACCGGGATGTCGAAATCCATTCGATCGTAGACGGCGTACGGCCGCTTCTTCCGCAGGTCCCATTCCACCCCGGAGCCGCGCAGCATCGGTCCACTGAACCCCAGGGCCAGTGCGCGTTCAGGTGCGACCACGCCGATACCTACCGTGCGCTGCTTCCAGATGCGGTTGTCGGTGAGCAGCGTCTCGTATTCGTCCACAAGCCCGGGAAACCGATCGGTAAAGTCCTCGATGAAGTCCAGCAGCGACCCCTGCCGGTTCCTGTTGAGTTCGTGCACCGCCTTTTCGCCGTGGATCTTGGAGGCCTGGTAACGCGGCATGGCGTCGGGAAGCTCTCGGTAGACTCCGCCCGGGCGGTAATAAGCAGCATGCAGGCGAGCGCCCGAGACCGCTTCGTAACAGTCCATCAGGTCTTCGCGCTCGCGGAAACAGTACAGGAACACAGTCATGGCGCCGACGTCGAGTGCATGCGCCCCAAGCCAGAGAAGGTGATTCAGCACCCGTGTGATCTCGTCGAACATCACACGGATGTATTGCGCGCGTTGCGGAACCTCGATCCCGAGCAGCTTTTCGATCGCCAGTACATAGGCGTGCTCGTTGCACATCATCGACACGTAGTCGAGGCGGTCCATGTACGGCACCGACTGCAGGAAAGTCTTGTGCTCAGCAAGCTTCTCGGTCGCGCGATGCAGCAGGCCGATGTGCGGATCGGCGCGTTGGATCACCTCGCCGTCCAGTTCCAGCACCAGCCGCAACACTCCGTGCGCCGCAGGGTGCTGGGGCCCAAAGTTCATTGTGTAATT
This sequence comes from Burkholderiales bacterium, assembly GCA_035275265.1. Classification (GTDB taxonomy): domain Bacteria; phylum Pseudomonadota; class Gammaproteobacteria; order Burkholderiales; family JACQAP01; genus JACQAP01. The sequence goes on from DATENC010000026.1 coordinate 435,975, forward strand.
GCGAATCTCAGCCACGGCACGTCGCTCGAGTAGTCGAGTCGCGGATAACGCCAAGAACACAAACAACTTCGGCGTAGACAACAGAGCGCTCCGCGCCTTGTTGCGGCGCAGGCTCACGTCTGCACTGCCAACGTGATGTCGGAGTCACTATCTTGCCTCGGCAAGTTAAGCCCGCAGGGCGGGGGGAGCGAGAATTCATGGTGAATGGATAGGGGCCACCGTTTTATTCCACATCCCCGTAGTTCGCTTCTCGCACCACTCGCGGCACGGTCTCGCGCGGTTCGATGCTGACCGGCTGATAGATGATGCGTCTCTGGTCAGGGTCGTAACGCATCTCCACGTATCCGGAGAGCGGGAAATCCTTGCGGAAAGGGTGGCCGATGAATCCGTAGTCGGTAAGAATGCGGCGCAGATCAGGATGTCCGGGAAATACGATCCCGAACAGGTCGAAAGTTTCGCGCTCGTACCAGTTGGCCGACGGCCAGATTCCGTTGACCGAATCCAAAGAGGGAAAATCGTCTCCCGTTGCGAATACCCGCAGCCGAAGGCGCTGATTGCGCGAAACCGAAAGCAAGTGATACACGACTGCATAACGGGCACCTTCGCGCGCGCGATTGCCGAAGTCGAGGTAATCGACTCCGCACAAGTCGACGAGCTGTTCGAAGCGCAGCAGCGGATGCTCGCGCAATTGCGCGGCCGTCCAAAGAAGGTCTGTCGCCTTAACCACTAGCGTTAGCTCACCAAAAGACTCGTCAAGGCCGGCGAGCCTTTCGACGAGCACGGCCTTCAGGTTATCGGCAAGCGCCGCGAGCTTGGTGTTCATGGCCTTGAGGTTCAGCGCGCTATGGTGTTCGTGCGCCGGATCTTGTTCTGGAGCTGGATGATTCCGTAAAGTAACGCCTCCGCGGTGGGCGGGCAGCCGGGAACGTAAACATCCACCGGAACGATGCGGTCGCACCCGCGCACCACCGAATAGGAATAGTGGTAGTAACCGCCGCCGTTCGCGCAGGACCCCATCGAGATGACCCAGCGCGGCTCGGCCATCTGGTCATAAACCTTGCGCAACGCAGGGGCCATCTTGTTGCACAGCGTGCCTGCTACGATCATGACGTCGGATTGACGCGGGCTGGGACGGAAGACGACGCCAAACCGGTCGAGGTCATACCGCGCCGCGCCGGCGTGCATCATCTCGACTGCGCAGCAGGCCAAGCCGAAGGTCATCGGCCACATCGAGCCTGTGCGTGTCCAGTTGATGACGTTATCGATCGTGGTGGTGACGAAGCCTTTTTCAGTCGCGCCTTCGATGGTCATTTCGCCGCCTCCGAACCGCGTGGGGAAGCCACACCTAGCCGGCGGCGTAGACGGCTCGCCTTGCTCGGGTGGAAGAATAGGGATCTGACCCCGGAGACGCGAGGGCCGGCATGTATTAGGCTCCCAGGGCCGGCTGCACGGTCACATCCCCACAAGTGGGGCCCCTGCTCCACGATCCGCCGGCTCCGCGCCAGATAACTCACGGTCTCAGTCCCACTCCAACGCCCCCTTTTTCCACTCGTAAACAAAGCCGATGACGAGGATGGCAACGAAAATAATCATGGAAACGAAGCCGAAGGTTCCGATTTCCTCGAGCACTACGGCCCACGGGAAGAGAAATGCAATTTCCAGATCGAACAGGATGAACAGGATGGCGACCAGATAGTAGCGGACGTCGAACTTCATCCTGGCGTCCTCGAACGCCTCGAAACCGCACTCATATGGGGAGAGTTTCTCGGGATCGGGACGGTGAACACCGAGCAATCTGCTCAGACCACCACCCAACAGCGGAAGCGCCACTCCAGCGGCCAGGCCGACGAAGATGAACAGGAGAACCGGAAAGTACTGCTCAAGCATTGACAACTTTCGACCTGTCAGAAGACGGGATCAGAATCGATTGCGCGCGCCAAGTCATACCCTTCTGCTCCCGGTGCATGCGCCCGCTCCTGCTTGCCGCTCTCTGTGTGCTCTGGTGCCGACGGGGAGACTCGAACTCCCACGGGTTACCCCACCACCCCCTCAAGATGGCGTGTCTACCAATTTCACCACGTCGGCAAACTTTGAAACGTGAGGGATCAGGCGTGAGGCGGATCGTGAAAGCTTGACAGTCCAGTGCCTCATTTCTCACCCCTCTCGCCTCACTTTTCCTTCGGTACTTCGTTCGCCTTGGACTCGCCAGTAGGCGCCGGCACCGTGCTCGATGGCGCCGGAATAGTCTTCGCCGGGTCCACCGGGGCCTCTTCGTGTGTGGACATCACCCCCTCAGGCCTGCCCTTGTGGCTGGCCACGTAGGTAAGACCGAGGCTTGTAGCGAAGAACACCGCTGCCAGAACTGCCGTGGTGCGGCTCAGAAAATTGGCCGAACCGCTGGAGCCGAACAGACTGCCGGCGGAGCCGCTGCCGAATGCCGCTCCCATGTCCGCGCCCTTGCCGTGCTGAAGCAGCACCAAGCCGATAACACACAAGGCCGCAGCCACATGAAAAACAAGAATCAAGGTTTCCATAGGTATCCCGTCGTTTCAGCGATCCGCTTCTTCAGCGCTTCCGTGCGACTGGCGCATCCGCTGCCTTGCAAATCGCAATGAGTTCCTGAGCCACGAGCGAAGCCCCACCAATCAATCCGCCATCCACGTCCGGCATCGCAAACAATTCCGCGGCGTTCGCGGCCTTGACGCTACCGCCGTAGAGTATCGGAGCCGCATCGCCAAGCGCGCGGTCCCGTTTGGCAAGCAGACCCCGAATATAGGCATGCACCGCCTGCGCCTGTTCCGGAGTTGCAGTCCTGCCGGTACCGATCGCCCACACCGGCTCATATGCCAGAACCGCCCCTTTCAGTCCCTCTGCGCCCAATTCATCTAGAACCGCGGCAATCTGCCGCCCCACCACGTCTTCAGTTACGCCACTCTCGCGTTCAGCTAGTGTTTCGCCGGCACAGACGATTGGTACCATTCCTGCCGCCAACACTGCTTTCGCCTTGAGCGCCACCGTGCGGTCATCCTCGCCGAACCACTGCCGGCGTTCGGAATGTCCGACGATCACATATCGACAGCCAAACTCGCACAGCATTCCGGCGGAGACTTCGCCGGTAAACGCTCCTTTGGGATACTGGCTGACATTCTGGGCGCCCCACACCATTTTCGATTGGGCCAAGGCTGCCTGAACCTGGGCGAGGTAGGGGAAAGGGACGCACACCGCGCAGATCGTCCCGCGCAGCCCAGCAACGGCCGCCGCAACCGTGTCGAGGAGGGCCTGGTTTTCTGGAAGACTGCCGTACATCTTCCAGTTGCCCACCGCCAGCCGCTGCCGCATGCGCTATCCCACCGATAAAACGGGTGAATTTTACCCGCCCCGGGGAATGGGGGTCAACGTTGTGCGCTGCGAAAAAGGTGATTTGCGCCGTCTCGACGAACGGCCGCGAAGAGAATCAGGGCGTTACAGACTCAACGGCTCGACCATTCTTTAGTTAGTAGGTTGCTATCGGCTTCGCTTACCCGAATCGTTTGCAGCGGTTATGACCATCACTCAAGAAACGAGTGACTTAACTGGCGGAAGAACACCAGCCTAGCCTCCGCCCTTACGGTATCGGTCACTTCTTAGCCGAATCGACCGGTAATGTAATCCTCAGTGGCCTTGTTCTTGGGCTTGATAAAAATGGTGTCGGTTGCGTCGAACTCGATCATTTCACCCAGATACATGTAAGCGGTGAAATCCGACACGCGCGCTGCCTGCTGCATGTTGTGGGTGACGATCAGGATCGTCACCTTGTGCTTGAGGTCGGCGATCAGTTCCTCGATGCTTGCCGTCGCTATCGGGTCGAGCGCCGAGGTGGGTTCATCGAACAGCAGGATCTCAGGCTCGGTGGCGAGCGCCCGCGCGATACAAAGACGCTGCTGCTGCCCCCCGGACAGGTTGAACGCCAGGTCATTGAGCCGGTCTTTAACTTCGTCCCACAGCGCAGCGCCGCGCAGCGCCTGCTCCACCTTATCGTCGAGTGTCGCCACGCCCCTAACGCCGCGCACGCGCAGGCCATAAGCCACGTTTTCGTAGATCGATTTCGGAAAGGGATTGGGCTTCTGAAACACCATACTGATGCGCATGCGCACTTCGATAGGGTCCACCTGCTGGTTGAGCAGGTTGGTATTGTCGGGTTGCAGCCGGATTTCGCCTTCGTACCGGTTCCCCGCGTAGAGGTCGTGCATGCGGTTGAAACAGCGTAAATACGTTGACTTACCGCAACCTGAAGGTCCGATCAGGGCGGTGACCCTTTTCTCGTAGATAGGCATGTTGATGCTTTTCAACGCGTTGAACGAGCCGTAGTAGAAACTCAGATTCTGCGCCTCCGCCTTGACGACGAGGTTCGCCTTCGCATTGGTTCCTTCAGTGAATTTCGACATGGCGTTTCCTTACCACTTGATTTTCTTTCTGAGCCGATAGCGAATGTAGATCGCCAGGGCATTCATGGACAGCGTCATCACTACCAGCACCAGACCGGCAGCCGCGGCGTTCTGGTGGAATGCCGCTTCAGGGCGCGAAGTCCAGTTGAACATCTGGATGGGCATTACCGTAAACGGCGCAAACAGCCAGTCGAACGGGCCCGCCGGTGGATCCCCACTGAACGGCGCCGGGGGCAGGAAGGCGATGAATGTCAACGCGCCGATGGTGATGATCGGCGCCGTTTCGCCGATTGCGCGCGCCATTCCGATGATCACGCCGGTCAGAATCCCTGGAAGCGAGTAGGGAAGAATATGATCCGCGGTGGTTTGCCACTTGGTGGCGCCGAGTGCGTAGGCTCCCTCGCGGATGACTGCCGGTATCGATCGGATTGCTTCGCGTGTAGCGACAATGACCACCGGTAGGATCAAGAGCGCAAGCGTCAGGCCGGCGGAGAGAATGCTCTGTCCGAAACCAAACTGGTACACGAACAGCCCCAGTGCTAGCAGGCCGTAAACAATCGAGGGCACGCCAGCGAGGTTGGTGACGTTGATCTCGATGATGTCGGTGACCCAGTTCTTGGGCGCATATTCCTCGAGATAGACCGCGCCCGCCACGCCGAGCGGCACCGCGGTTACCGCGGTGACAATCATTACCAGCGTGGTACCGACCCAAGCCGACAGGATACCCGCCTGTTCGGGATGGCGAGACGGGAAATGGGTGAAGAAATCCAGCGAAAGGCGGTGCGCACCATCGATCGCCATGCCAGCGAACAGGGAGACGAACGTGAGCACACCCACCATCAACGCCAGCACGCCAATGGTGGCAAAGATGAGGTCCCAGCGTTTGTGCTTCGTGATTAGCGCCCGGATCTCGGCTACCGTCATGTCGGCCATATCAATAGGCCTGCCGGTATCTGCGCTTCATAACGTGCCCCAAGATGTTGAAGAACAGCGTCAACAACATCAAGGTAAGGCCGGCGGCAAAAATGGTTTGATAGCCGATACTGCCGTGCGGTAGATCGCCGAGCGCCACCTGCACGATGTAAGCGGTAATGGTAGCTGCCGGTTCCGTGGGATCCCAGGTCAGGTTCGGCTGCATGCCTGCCGCGACTGCCAGGATCATGGTTTCACCCACCGCGCGCGAAATACCGAGAATGTAAGCGGCGGCAATCCCGGAAAATGCGGCCGGGGTCACGACCCGGATCGCTGTCTGGAAGCGGGTGGCCCCCATAGCATAGGAGCCTTCGCGCATCGCCATCGGCACCGCGCGCATCGCATCCTCGGACACAGAGCTTACGTAGGGAATGATCATGATGCCCATTACCAGCCCCGCCGAAAGCAGGTTGAAGCCGGGCAGGCCGGGGAAAAAAAACTGCAATGCCGGCGTCACGTACAGTAGCGCGAAATAGCCGTAGACGATGGTAGGCACACCGCCGAGCAACTCGAGAAACGGCTTCGCCACCTCACGTATGGAGAACGGCGCGAACTCCGACAGGTAGATCGCGATGATGGTGCCCAGCGGAATTGCCACCGACAGCGCGACAAAGGAACTAACCAGAGTGCCCGAAAGCAGCACCATGATGCCGTAATGCGCATCATCGAACAGCGGCGTCCATTGGGTATCGGTGAGGAAGTCCCAAAGCGGGACATGCTGGAAAAACTGGTACGACTCGGTAAGCAGGATGACGACAATACCGACCGTAACAGCAACCGACACCGACGCCGCGAGGAAAAGCAGGATCTCGATGAAGCGCTCGCGAATATGGCGGGATTTCCTCTTCGCGAGCCGTGCGCTGACTGTGTTATCCGCCAAGGTATTCAGACCGTGGGTGGGGGCGACGGAACTCATCGGTTCGGAGCCGGGGCTATATTACAGAATTCTCAGACCACCCGGAACCCGGGCAAAAAACAGGAGGGGCAGCGCCCCTCCTGTATAACGGATTCGCTCTCGATTACAGCTTCGCTTCCATCTTCATCAGTTGCTGAATGGTCAGCCCGACCTTGTTCTCGCCACCGAACTTGGTGCCCAGAACCTTCTTCTGGATGTGGTCGTTGTTGTAGGCGTAGGCATCCTCGGGAAGTGGAACGTACTTGACTTCGCGCACCAGTGCACCGGCATTCTTCATGTAGAACTCGAGGAATTCCCTGACTTCGGGACGCTCGAGCGACTTGGCGTTGACATAGATGAAAATCGGACGCGCCAGCGGCTGGTAAGACCCGTCCATGACAGTTTCCACTGAAGGCTGCACGCCCTTGGCACCTGATTTGTCGGTGATCGCGACCGCTTTCAGCTTGTCCTGATTCTCTATGTAGTAGGCCAACCCGAAGAAACCTAGCGCGTTAACGTCGCGCGAGACGCCTTGCACCAGCACGTTGTCGTCTTCCGATGCTGTAAAGTCTCCGCGACTTGACTTGGATTTGCCGTTGATCGCTTCGGTGAAATAGTCGAACGTACCGGAATCGGCGCCGGCGCCGAACAGTTTTAGCGGTGCGTCAGGGAAGCCCGGGTTTACCTGCTTCCAATTGGTGACTTTGCCCTGGGCGGCCGGCTCCCACATTTTTTTGAGTTCGGCCACGCTCAGGGTTTGCGCCCATTTGTTCTCGGGGTGGATCACTACCGTCAGCGCGTCATAGGCGACCGGCAGTTCGATGTACTGGATTCCGGTCTTTTTACATTCTTCCATCTCCTTTTTCAGGATCGGACGGGACGCATCGGAAATGTCTGTTTCACCACGACAGAATTTCTTGAAGCCGCCGCCGGTCCCCGAAATGCCGACCGTCACCCTGATCTTGCCCTTCTTGGCCTTCTGGAAGTCTTCGGCAATAGCTTCGGTGATCGGGAATACGGTCGAGGATCCATCGATTTTGACTGTTTGAGCGTGCGCCGGAACGGCATTCGCACCGAGTGCACCCGCGAACAAGGCCGCAACCGCGGCAAGCATGAATCGGTGAGGCTTGAACATGACTTCAATCTCCTGTCATTGTGGATTTCGTGCGAGCCAACGTCGCGATTCTATGGCGGCATTGTGACAGTTTGATTGCGTTGCCCTCACTGCGGCAGGCCGCGAAACTCAGGCGCGTACGTGAGCCTGCGTGCGGATGGTATCGGCCAGCGCATCAGCGAGTTGGGTAATTTGCTTGCGCCCCTCCCCTTCCACCATGACACGGATCACCGGCTCGGTTCCAGAAGCGCGCAACAGCACACGGCCCGTGCCTTTCAGGCGGTTTTCGGTAGCCTTGAGCGCCGCCTGGACCTGGTCATTTCCCTGCAAGTCGAAACCTTTGCGCACCTTCACGTTCACCAGGACCTGCGGGTACATGCGCAAGTCGCCGCACAAGTCGGCCAGCGGCCTGCTCCCAGCGCGCAGCGCGTGCAGCACCTGCAGGGCAGAGATGATGGCGTCGCCGGTAGTGTGCTTGTCGAGGCAGATGATATGGCCGGAGTTCTCGCCGCCGAGTTGCCACTGGTTCTCAATCAGCAGTTCCAGCACATAGCGATCGCCCACTGCGGCACGCGTGAAGGGCACTCCAAGTTCGGCGAGCGCGTGCTCCATGCCCAGGTTGGTCATCAACGTGCCGGCAACGCCGCCTTTGAGCGTGCCCCGTTTGTGGCGGAAACGCGCGATTACATAAAGCAACTGGTCGCCGTCGTACAGCCTACCCTCGTGATCCGCCATGACCAGCCGGTCGCCGTCGCCGTCGAACGCGATTCCCAGATGCGCACGGTTTGCCTTGACCGCCGCGGCCAGCGCCTCCGGATGGGTAGCGCCGCACTCGCGATTGATGTTCAGCCCGTCCGGGTGGTTACCGATCGAGGTCACGTCCGCACCAAGTTCGTGAAAGACATGCGCCGCAACGTGATAGGTCGCGCCATGTGCGCAGTCGACCACCAGTCTGACGCCACGCAAATCGAGATCATTCGGAAAAGTGCTCTTGCAGAACTCGATGTAACGCCCGGCGGCGTCGTCGATGCGCCGTGCCTTGCCCAGTTGCGCAGAGGGCATGGTTTCCAGCGGCTCATCCAGGCGCGCTTCGATAGAATGCTCGACTGAATCCGGAAGCTTGTTGCCGTCGGCGGAGAAGAACTTGATGCCGTTGTCTTCGAACGGATTGTGCGATGCAGAGATGACGATGCCCGCCTGTAACCTCAGCGCACGGGTGAGATAGGCCACCGCTGGGGTCGGCATTGGCCCGGAGAGATAAATGTCCACTCCTGCAGCCGACAACCCGGCCTGCAAGGCTGATTCCAGCATGTAACCGGAGATGCGCGTGTCCTTGCCGATGAGCACAGCTGCGTGCTCGCCTGACGGCAAGACGCGTTCCGCTGCAAGGACCTTGCCAGCGGCATACCCGAGCCGCATCACAAGGTCTGGTGTAATCGGCAGTTCGCCTACGCGCCCGCGCACGCCGTCGGTTCCGAAGTACTTTCTAGTCTTTGGCAAGGGAGTGTCTTTCTATTGCGTTGAGCACCAGCAGCGCATCGCGGGTCGCCGCTACATCGTGCACGCGAACCAGTGCCGCGCCTCGCTCGGCCGCCAGAAGTGCGGCGGCCACGCTCGCGGAGACCCGGTCCGCGATTGCTTTGCCGGTGATTTTACCGAATAGCGATTTGCGCGACAGTCCGACCAGAACCGGCTGTCCTAGACCGGCGATCCGGGGCAGACCGCGCAGCAGGTCGAGGTTGTGCCCGGTTTTCTTGCCAAAGCCGAAGCCAGGATCGATAACAATGCGGTCGCGTCCAATGCCTGCGTGCTGCGCCGCTTCGACGCGCTTCACAAGAAACGCTTCTACCTCCGACACCACGTCTTCATAGTGCGGGTCTTGCTGCATAGTGCGCGGCTGACCCTGCATGTGCACGATGCATACCGCGGCCTCACTCTCCGCCACTGCCTCCAGCGCACCCCGCTCGCGCAATGCGTTGATGTCGTTCACCATCGCCGCCCCGGCCGCAATCGCGCGCCGCATCACTTCCGGTTTGCACGTGTCGACCGATACCGGTACCGGGATCCCACTCAGTTTTTCCAGCACGGGCACTACCCGCCGCAATTCTTCATCGAGGCCTACCGACTCGGCGCCCGGCCGCGACGATTCTCCGCCGATATCGAGAATGTCGGCGCCCTCCTCGATCAGGATACGCGCATGTTCCACCGCCCGTCGCGTATCGAAGAATTGTCCGCCGTCGGAAAACGAATCCGGAGTGACATTCACCACCCCCATGATCAGCGGGCGTTCCAGCGGCAGCGAGAAACGGCCAAGTTTCAGAACCGCGTGAGAAATGAGGGGTGAGGGGTTGGGAAGTGCCATCACATTCCGGCTGGGTATGGTGCAAGAGTTGTCGACGTTCAAGCGCCAATTCAAGATACGAAAAGGGTGAGGATTTTAGCCCTCACCCCTCTCCTCCTACCCCTCAGGTGCTATTACGCTTCGCGTGCCGGTGTGGTGGTCGCAGCAGGCGATGGCGCATTGCCCTGCGACGACGAAGGGGGTGCGTTCGGCGTGCCCGTGGGCTTCGGAGGACGCGGCGGACGTCCTTCCATGATGTCGTTAATCTGGTCCGAGTCGAGTGTCTCCCACTCCAGGAGCGCCCTCGCCATCGCTTCGACCTTGTCGCGATTGTTCTCGATCAGCTTGCGGGCAAGTGTGTATTGATCGTCGATGATGCGGCGGATTTCGGCGTCCACCTTCTGCATGGTGGTTTCGGAAACGTTCTTGTGGGTGGTGATCGAACGGCCGAGGAAAACTTCGCCCTCGTTTTCGCCGTACACCATCGGTCCGAGCTGGTCGCTCATGCCCCACTGCGTGACCATGCGGCGCGCCATCTCGGTGGCGCGCTCGAAGTCGTTCGACGCGCCGGTGGTCATCTGGCCCATGAAAATCTCTTCGGCGATGCGACCGCCGAATAGCACCGAGATGTTCTGCAGGATCTGTTCGCGGTCCATGCTGTAACGGTCTTCCTGCGGAAGCTGCATGGTCACCCCCAATGCGCGCCCGCGCGGGATGATGGTGACCTTGTGCACCGGGTCGGTCCTTGGCAGCAGTTTTGCGACCACCGAATGGCCGGATTCGTGGTATGCGGTGTTGCGGCGCTCGTGCTCGGGCATCACCATGGACTTGCGCTCCGCGCCCATCATGATCTTGTCCTTGGCGCGTTCGAAATCTTCCATGTCCACCAGCCGCTTGTTCGACCGTGCCGCGAACAACGCCGCTTCGTTCACGAGATTGGCAAGGTCGGCGCCGGAGAATCCGGGAGTGCCGCGGGCAAGGATATCGGGGCGCACGTCCGGCGCGACCGGAACCTTGCGCATGTGCACCATGAGGATTTGCTCGCGCCCGCGAATGTCGGGCAGCGGCACCACCACCTGGCGGTCGAAACGTCCGGGCCTGAGCAGCGCCGGGTCGAGCACATCCGGCCTGTTGGTCGCCGCAATGACGATCACCCCGGACCCCGTCTCGAAGCCGTCCATTTCCACCAGTAACTGGTTGAGCGTCTGTTCGCGCTCGTCGTTACCGCCCCCTAGGCCAGCGCCGCGCTGGCGGCCTACAGCGTCGATTTCATCGATGAACACAATGCAGGGTGCGTGCTTCTTGGCCTGCTCGAACATGTCGCGCACGCGCGCTGCACCGACGCCGACGAACATCTCGACGAAGTCGGAGCCGGAAATCGAGAAGAACGGCACTTTGGCTTCCCCGGCGATCGCCCGGGCCAGCAAAGTCTTGCCGGTACCCGGAGAGCCGACCATCAGCACGCCGCGTGGAATGCGGCCGCCGAGTTTCTGGAACTTGCCTGGGTCGCGCAGGAAATCCACCAGTTCGGACACTTCCTCTTTCGCTTCCTCACAGCCGGCAACGTCGGCGAACGTCACGGTGTTGGTGGACTCGTCCAGCATTCGTGCCCTGCTTTTGCCGAACGAGAATGCACCGCCGCGCCCGCCGCCTTGCATTTGGCGCATGAAAAATATCCATACGCCGATCAGCAACAGCATGGGGAACCAGGACACGAAGATGTTCATCAGCAGCGACGGCTCTTCTTCGGGCTTGGCCTCGATGATGACGCCAGCCTTGAGCAGATCGGACACCAGCCAGGGGTCGGAGGGCGAGTATGTCGTAAACTTGCGCCCGTCGTTCCTTACGCCTTTGAGCACGCGGCCTTCTATCGTCACCTTGGCGACATTACCCTGCTTGATCTCGTCGATGAACTGGGAATACTCCATCGACGTGGTCTGATGCTGGCGGGCGCTGAACTGGTTGAAAACCGTCATCAGCACCAGGGCGATGACCAGCCAGATCGCTACGTTCTTGACGAGATTGTTCAACTTTGCTCCTTGTGCCGCGGCGATAAACCGCGAATTTCATTGCTCATTCTAAACCCATTTGAGGGTGCCCGCCGCGGGTCACCGCCACCGCAGTTCACGCGGAGGTTCGTCGTCCCTTGGCCAGCAGGTACAGCTCGCTGGAGCGGCCGCGTGAAGCCCTGGGTTTGCGCACCGCCACCGTCGAAAATGCTTCGGCGAGTTGCTTTCTGAATTCGTCGACCCCCGAACCCTGGAACATTTTGACCAGAAAGTTACCACCCGGTTTCAGCCTTTCGCGGGCAAATTCCAGCGCCAGTTCGGCCAGCCCGATCGATCGAGCCTGATCCACGAGGCCCACGCCGCTGATATTGGGTGCCATGTCCGAAATCACAAGGTCGATTTGGCGGCCGGCCAGTTCCATTTCCAGCCGTTCCAGGGTCGTGGTCTCGGAAAAATCGCCGCGAATGATCGCGACCCCTTCGATCGGCTGCATTTCCATCACATCGAGCGCAATCACGCGCCCTTTGGTGCCCACCAGCGGAACCAGCACCTGGGACCAGCCGCCGGGCGCAGCACCAAGGTCCACTACTGTCATTCCGGAGCCGACCACCTTGTCCTTTTCCAACACCTCAATCAGTTTATAAGCCGCACGGGAGCGGTAACCCTCCTGCTTCGCGCGCCGCACGTAGGGATCGGTAACGTGCTCGTGCATCCAGGCCTTGCTGGTCTTGGTTCGTGCCATTGCCTACAATTTCGTCTTCAGGAGGATTTCTGGCAAACCAATTGACCACCGGCGAACGCCGTGCACTCAAGGCTCGCGCCCACGCCCTCGATCCCGTGGTGCTGATTGGCGATGGCGGGCTTACTGCGGCGGTACTCCAGGAAATCGAGCGCAGCCTCAACGCCCATGAACTGATCAAGATACGGGTCTCCGGCGAAGACCGCGATGCCAGGACGGATACCCTGGGCCGCGTTTGCGACGAACTCGGTGCGATCGCTGTCCAGCATATCGGCAGGATCCTGGTAATTTACCGTCCGCGACCCGAGCCTGCTGCGAAGTCCCGGACCAAGCCGCGAAGAAAACCGCGTCGTGTGCTCAAGCGCAGCTTCCAGAATCGTGCTTGATTCTCCAGCCCCTAGTCCCCTATCCCTACAGATACTTCACGTCCAGGATCTCGTACTCCTTGATGCCGCCGGGCGCTTTGACTTCGGCGACATCGCCGGAGTACTTTCCGATCAGCGCACGCGCGATAGGCGAGCTGATTGAGATCTTTCCGCTCTTGATATCGGCTTCGTCGTCGCCGACGATCTGGTAGGTCACTGATTCGTCGCTGCCTACCTCCTGGAGGTCTACGGTGGCGCCAAATACGCAGCGGCCGTCGGCATCGACGTGCGCCGGCTCGATAATTTGCGCATTGGCGAGCTTGCCCTCCAGTTCCACAATGCGGCCTTCTATAAAGCTCTGCCTTTCCTTCGCCGCGTCGTACTCGGCATTCTCCGACAGATCCCCGTGGGTTCGCGCCTCCTGGATCGATGCAATTACCTTCGGTCGTTCAATGGTCTTGAGCTGATGCAACTCGGAACGCATCAACTCGGCGCCTTTTACGGTCAGGGGAATCTTGGTCATCTTTCAATACCTCTTAGCATCTGTGCGGGGTGATTGCCGTCAATGATTGCCTGCCGATCGCATGTGCGCGGATCGGTGTTCTCGCGCCGGCTCAGCGCAGCCTGGCATGCAGGTTCTGCAACGAATACGCCGTGAGCTCGCGCATCTGTTGCATGCCGGCGCAAGCGGCACGCGCGCCGGCAATAGTGGTGTAGTAGGTCACGCGCGCCTGCAGAGCGGACCGCCGTATCGAATAGGAATCCTGGATGGCGCTGCGGCGGTCTTCCACCGTGTTGATGATCAGCGCAATCTCGCCGTTCTTGATCATGTCTACCACATGTGGGCGGCCCTCCGCCACTTTGTTCACCGTAGCGACCTGGAGACCAGCCGCGGCAAGCGCCGCGGCGGTACCGCGGGTGGCAAGCAGGGTGCATCCCAGTATCGCCAGCGCTCCCGCGATCTCGATTACCTTGGGCTTGTCGGAGTCGCGCACGCTGATAAACACTTTGCCGCCAGAGGGCAGGCGCACGCCGGCGGCGAGCTGGGATTTCACGAATGCTTCGGCAAAGGTATCGGCGACGCCCATCACCTCGCCGGTGGACTTCATCTCCGGACCGAGGATGGTATCAACGCCCGGGAATTTGATGAAGGGGAATACGGCCTCCTTGACCGCGTAGTACGGCGGAACGACCTCGCCCCTTACGCCTTGGCTCTCGAGGCTCTGGCCCACCATACAGCGCGCCGCAATCTTCGCCAGAGCCACGCCGATGGCTTTGGACACGTAAGGCACCGTGCGTGAGGCGCGCGGATTGACTTCCAAAACGAATACCACATCGTTCTGGATGGCGAACTGCACGTTCATCAGCCCCACCACCTCCAGCGCTTTGGCCATCGCCACGGTCTGCCTGCGCAGTTCGTCCTGCAGTTGTGCCGACAGGCTGTAAGGCGGCAGCGAACAGGCCGAATCACCGGAGTGCACACCTGCCTGCTCTATGTGCTCCATGATGCCGCCGATCAGCACGTGTCCGCCGTCGCAAATGGCATCCACGTCAACTTCGATCGCGTCGTTGAGGAAACGGTCCAGAAGCACCGGCGAGTCATTGGAAACCTTCACCGCTTCGCGCATGTAGCGCTCCAGATCGCGCTGCTCGTGCACGATTTCCATCGCCCGACCTCCCAGCACGTACGAAGGACGCACCACCAGCGGGTAGCCGATTTCCTGCGCCAGTGCCAGCGCCGCCTCGGGGTTGCGCGCGCTACGGTTGGGCGGTTGCCGGAGCCCGAGGTGGACCAGCATCTTCTGGAAACGCTCGCGGTCCTCGGCGCAGTCGATCATGTCCGGATTCGTGCCGATGATGGGCACGCCGTTCGCATCCAGGTCCTGCGCGAGTTTCAGCGGCGTCTGCCCGCCGTACTGCACGATGACCCCGAGCGGTTTCTCCACCGCGACGATTTCGAGCACGTCTTCGAGCGTCAATGGTTCGAAGTACAGCCGGTCGGAGGTGTCGTAATCGGTGGATACGGTTTCCGGATTGCAGTTGACCATGATGGTCTCATAGCCGTCTTCGCGCAGCGCAAGCGCCGCGTGCACGCAGCAGTAGTCGAACTCGATACCCTGACCGATCCGGTTCGGCCCGCCGCCCAGTACCATGACTTTCTTGCGCGCGGTGGGTCGCGCCTCGCATTCCTCCTCGTACGTGGAATACATGTAAGCCGTGCGGGTGTCGAACTCGGCGGCACAGGTATCTACCCGCTTGTAGACGGGCCGAACATTCAATTCCCAGCGCTTGGCACGCACTGCGTCCTGGGTGGCGCTCAGCAGTTTCGCCAGCCTGCGATCAGAAAAGCCGGCACGCTTGAGAGTCCACAGCGTATCGCCGTCGAGGTCGCCGATGCGCTTGCCTGCCAATGCCTTCTCCTGGCGGATGATGTCTTCGATCTGTGCCAGAAACCAAGGGTCGATGCGGGTCAGCTGGTGAACTTTCTCCAGGCCCATGCCGATGCGCATCGCGTCGGCGAGGAAAAGGATGCGCTCCGGGCCGGCATCGGCGAGTTCGGCCTCGATGGCCTCACGGTCGGCGGTCTTTTCGTCGAATCCGTCGATGCCCGTCTCCAGCCCGCGCAGGGCTTTCTGCAACGACTCCTGAAACGTGCGTCCGATCGCCATCACCTCGCCCACCGACTTCATCTGCGTGGTAAGACGGGAGTCGGCCTGCGGGAATTTCTCGAAGGCGAAGCGCGGAATCTTGGTGACCACATAATCGATGGTCGGTTCGAACGAAGCCGGCGTGGCGCCGCCGGTAATGTCATTGCGCAGTTCGTCGAGCGTGTAACCGACAGCGAGTTTGGCCGCGATCTTTGCAATCGGGAAGCCGGTTGCTTTTGACGCCAGGGCAGACGAACGCGATACCCGCGGATTCATCTCGATGATGACCATGCGGCCGTCCTTTGGGTCGATGCCGAATTGCACGTTGGAGCCGCCGGTGTCGACCCCGATCTCCCGCAGGCAGGCGATCGAGGCGTCGCGCATTATCTGGTATTCCTTGTCGGTGAGCGTCTGCGCCGGGGCTACGGTAATCGAATCCCCGGTATGAATGCCCATCGGATCGAGGTTCTCGATCGAACAGACGATGATGCAATTGTCCTTATGGTCGCGTACCACTTCCATCTCGAACTCTTTCCAGCCGATCACCGACTCCTCGATCAGCAGCTCGTGGGTGGGCGAGGCATCCAGCCCGCGTTCGCAGATGGCGACAAATTCTTCCTTGTTGTAGGCAATGCCCCCGCCGGTACCCCCGAGGGTGAACGAAGGCCTGATGATGGTGGGGAAACCGACCATCGCCTGCACTTGCATCGCCTCTTCCAGGCTGTGGGCGATAGACGAGCGTGGGCTCGCCAACCCTATCCTGGTCATGGCTTTCTTGAATTTCTCGCGGTCCTCGGCCATGTCGATTGCCTCCTTTGAGGCACCGATCATTTCGACGCCGTACTTCTCCAGCACACGCTCCCTTGCAAGGTCCAGCGCGCAGTTGAGCGCGGTCTGGCCACCCATGGTGGGCAGCAACGCATCGGGGCGCTCGACGGCAATTATTTTTTCCAGCATCTGCCAGGTGATCGGCTCGATGTATGTGACATCCGCCATCTCCGGGTCCGTCATGATGGTCGCCGGATTGGAATTCACCAGGATGACGCGATAACCCTCTTCGCGCAGGGCCTTGCAGGCCTGGGCACCGGAGTAGTCGAACTCGCACGCCTGACCAATGACGATGGGGCCGGCGCCAATGATCAGAACGCTGTCGATGTCTGTACGTTTCGGCACGGGATTCTAGCGATGCCTGTGTTGCTCGAGCATCTTCACGAAGCGATCGAAAAGGTAATCGACGTCATGCGGGCCGGGGCTCGCTTCGGGGTGGCCCTGGAAGCAGAAGGCCGGCTTGTCGGTGCGTTCGAACCCCTGCAGGCTGCCGTCGAACAGCGATACATGCGTTACTCGGACGTTCGCCGGCAGCGTGGTCGCGTCCACCGCGAAGCCGTGGTTCTGGCTGGTGATCATTACCCGCCCGCTGTCGACGTCCTGCACCGGATGGTTGGCGCCGTGGTGGCCGAATTTCATCTTTATCGTCTTCGCGCCACTGGCCAGTCCCAGCAACTGGTGGCCGAGGCAGATGCCGAACATGGGAACGCCGGCGTCGAGAAACTTGCGAATAGCCCTGATCGCATAGTCGCAGGGCTCTGGGTCGCCGGGACCGTTGGAAAGAAAAATCCCCTGCGGCTTGAGCGCCAGCGCCTGTTCCGCGGTTGCCTGCGCAGGCAGGACGGTCAGGCGGCAACCGCGGCTGGCGAGCTTGCGCAGGATGTTGTACTTGATGCCGTAGTCGTACGCGACAACATGATGCTTCTGCGCGGTCTGAGTGCCGTAGCTTTTGCCCAGCGCCCATTCAGTCTGGTTCCATTCGAAGGATTTCGTGCAGCTGACCACCTTGGCCAGGTCCATGCCAGTCAGGCCGGGAAAAGCGCGCGCTTCCTTCAGCGCGAGCGCTTCGTCCACTTTGCCTGCCATCAGGCAACCGTTCTGCGCGCCCTTTTCGCGAAGTATCCGCGTGAGTTTGCGGGTATCGATGCCGGCGATCGCCGCTACGCCCTGCGCCGTCAGGTAGTCGGATAGATCCTGGCTGCGGCGGAAGTTGCTGGCGAGCACCGGCAGGTCGCGAATCACCAACCCCGCCGCAAAGACCTTCCGGGATTCCATGTCTTCCGGATTGACGCCGACGTTGCCGATGTGTGGATACGTCAGAGTAACGATCTGCCGGCAGTACGAGGGATCGGTAAGGATTTCCTGATAACCGGTGATCGCTGTGTTGAACACCACTTCGCCGGCGGTGTGGGTGTGCGCCCCGATGGAAATGCCCCGGAAGATCGTGCCGTCGGCGAGCGCGAGGACGGCAGGGTGACGGTCAAGCGCAGTCACGTAAGACTCCTGGGGGGCGCAGTTTCGAGGGGTACCCTACCTACATATGGAAAGCGGGAGAGGCACATGCCCCTCCCGCTTTCTTTGTGAGCCCGCATTATAGAGTAAGGGGCAGCTCGGTTCAACGCGCCGTTGCTGTTCCTACCTCCCGCCGAGAACATCCTGCATGTCAAAGGCCACTTTCTTCGCGGCCAATGACGGGCGTCTAGCGGAGTCCGAGCACGTCCTGCATGTCGAACAAACCATGCTCTTTGTCAACCAGAAAACGCGCCGCACGCAAGGCCCCCAGCGCAAACGTGACGCGGCTTGCAGCTCTGTGGGTGATTTCCACTCGTTCGCCGGTACCGGCGAACAACGCGGTATGGTCGCCGACGATGTCGCCGCCGCGCACCGTGGCGAACCCTATTGTCGTGGGCTTGCGTTCACCGGTTACGCCTTGACGGCCATAAACGGCGCATTCGGCGAGGTCGCGCCCCAGCGTCTCGGCAATGACTTCTCCCATGCGCAGGGCCGTACCCGAAGGCGCATCCACCTTGTGGCGGTGATGCGCCTCGATGATTTCGACGTCGTAACCTTCGAGGACTTGTGCCGCCAACTGGAGAAGTTTGAACGTCAGATTCACTCCGACGCTCATGTTTGGGGCCATCACCATTGCGACGTCCCCGGAAGCGGCGCCGATCTCTTTCTTCTGTTCCGGCGTGAAGCCAGTGGTCCCGATCACCATGCGCACGCCGCGGGCGCGACAGATTTGGACGTGTTTAAGCGTTGCCTCGGGGCGGGTGAAATCTACCAGGACGTCGCAGCCCGTTAGCGAGCGCTCGAGATCGGCCGAGATCTGCACGCCGCACGGCGCCCCCACCAGCTCGCCAATGTCCTTCCCGATAAACCGGTTGTCGGAGCGCTCCAGGGCGGCCTTGAGCTCGAAGTCGCCGGCCTGCGCCAATGCCTCGACGAGTGCGCGGCCCATGCGGCCGGTACTACCCGCGATTGCAATTCTCTGAGGTGTCATCGGCAGTCGGCGATTCGAAGTCGGCTCCCCCGCGATCAGGGGTTGGCGGTCTCGGCCGGTGCGCGCGTGAGATTTTCGCTGGGGACCACGTCGCCGTCGATGAACTTGAGCTTGTCGCCTTCGAAGACAACGGTAAGCTTGCGTTGCCTGCGCACGTCACCTGCCTTGCCGATGAGATAAACATAGTCCCACCGATTGGGATGAAACAAGTCGGCGACCAGAGGCGTGCCAAGAATGAAGCGCACCTGCGAGCGCGTCATGTCTGGCTTGAGTTTCGCCACCATTTCCTGGTCTACGTAGTTCCCCTGCTGGATGTCGATCTTGTGGGGCGCCAGCATGCAACCGGCAAGCACGGCGGACAGTAGGAGCCAAAGTAAGCGCATGAAGTGAGTGGCGTCATCCGGCGGCAACAGTGTCGGAGCGCGGTATCCAATAGGGTTAAAAGCCGCTATGATAATTCACCAACCCTTCCCCTGTCAGTCCTGCCATGACCACTCCTAATGATCTCAAGAACATTGGACTGAAGGCGACGCTGCCGCGCCTGAAGATTCTCGACCTGTTCGAGAACAGCGATGTGCGCCACCTCACGGCCGAGGACGTCTACAAGGTGCTCATGAAGGAGGGCATGGAGATTGGTTTGGCAACCATCTACCGGGTGCTCACCCAGTTCGAGCAGGCCGGCATTCTGATCCGCCACCATTTCGAATCCGGCAAGGCTGTTTTCGAACTCAATCAGGGCGGCCACCACGATCACTTGGTCTGCATTCAGTGCGGAGAGGTCGAGGAATTCTACGATCCGGAAATCGAGCGACGTCAGGTGAAGATCGCCAAGGAACGCGGCTTCACCATCCACGAACACTCGCTGCAGTTGTATGCTGACTGCATCAAACCCAACTGCCCGAACCGCAACAAATCCTGAGACCGTGCGGCTGGCGAATACCGGCTGCATTGCGGAACCGCTATCCGTCATGACGGTGGGAGACGGATAGTTCCGGCGGCAGGATTTCATCGCAACCACACTAGGAGGCGAACATGGTGGCTCTCGCGAGTGAACCGCAGACCGTAGGCAGGGTACTGGACAGCGGTTTCAAGTTGTTCGTCAAGGCTTTTACCGGCGTTCTTCCGCTTTCACTGGCGGCTGCCGCGGTGCTCGCAATCCCGAATGTCGTCCACGTCCTGATGGGCGGCAGCGAGCAGGTCGAGAGCCCCGTACCCGCGTCAACGCTTCTGGTCCTCTTCCTGGTGGCGTTGCCGATCTACATGGCACTGATCGCCGCGGTTGTATACCGGCTCGGCGCGGTGGCCGAATTGCATCAGGCCAGCGCCGGACAGGCGCTGTCGCGCGGAGTCCGTTGCGCGCTGCCGCTCGTCGCCGCAGCCCTGCTCTACCTCCTGGCGATGGCCGGCGGTCTGATATTGCTGATCATTCCCGGCATCATCTTGTCACTTAGCCTGTCGTTCGCGTTTATTGCCATCGTTCTTGACGGCGAATCGGCACTGGCCGCGCTCAAGCGCAGCCACCGGCTGGTCTGGGGCAACTGGTGGCGCACGCTGGTAGTGGTTTCGGTGCCGGTGGTCATCGTGATGATTCTTTACCTCGGCCTCGGAATCGCTTTCGGCGCTTCCCTGATCATGTCGGAAGGCAAGCCCGCGAGCGACATGTTGATCACGGTGAACCTGACCGAAGCGGCGATCGGCGGCATCACCGCACCCCTGATTTACTCGATCATGATCGTGCAGTATCACGATCTGAAGTTGAGGAAAGAAGGGCGCGATCTTGCGGCGCGGCTTGCTTAACGGGTCGCCCCGCCACTTCCTCCTGCTCGGCCTGTTGTGCTGCACGCTGGGGGCGCCGAGCGCGTTGGCTGCCGCCGAGGCCGCGGCCGAAGTCGGCCGGCGCCTGGAGCGCTGTCTCGGCGCGCTCGATGCCAGTGTCGAGCCGCTGCCACCTTATCGGCGCCTGATCTTGGAAGAGGTTTGCCCGGGGCTTGCCAGGGCCGTTGCAGAGCTACCGGCGGCGGACTCATTGAGCCCGCCCCTAGATCAGCAAACCACACCTAACCAGCTCAAAGACCTGCGCGCGTTGCTGGCTGCATATCGCAGCCCGCCCGCGAGCGTCGAGCGTTTCGATTTCGCGGGGTTGCCGGAACTGCTGGCGCGCACGCTGGCAGTCGAACCCACGCCGCCGGTTTCCTGGTGGCAACGATTCAAGGATTGGGTGGCGAAAAAACTACGTGGAAGCAGCGCATCGGACTACCGCTGGCTGACCGAATTCCTGGAGTCGCTCGATCCTCCCGATTGGCTTGCCGACCTCGTCCTGCGCGCCAGCATTGCGGTAGTTCTGCTGCTGGCGCTGGCGGTCGTGGTCAACGAGTTGCGCGCGACCAATCTGTCCTCGTGGCTGCAGCGCCGGAGCCGCGCGCAACACACCAGTCACATAGCTGTGACCAACGGCCCGGCCGGATTGACGTGGAAGGATGTCGCAAATCTTCCACCCGGCCAGCAGCCGGCCGCGCTTCTGTGGCTGGTGTTGCAGGAATTGATCGGACGCGGACTCCTTCCCGATGACCTGAGCCTCACCAACCGGGAAATGCTGGCGCGGCTCGGCAAGGCGGCCCGTGTGCACGAGGCGCCCTTTGCAGAGCTGGCAGCCGCGGCCGACGCGGTGTTGTTCGGAAACCGCGCTGTCGTCGCGGCGCAGCTGTTGCCGCTGCATCGGGCAGCACAAGCTATTGTCGGCACCGTGCCCGCCGGGGCCGGGCTCCGATGAGAGAACGCCTGCTTACCCTGCTGGGCGCGCTGACAGCTGTGTATTTGGTGTTCGTGCTGCTGGTCGGACCACGCGAACCCGACGCCCCGCCGGAATCTATGCCGACGTCCGAGGACCGCGGAAAACGCGGGCTGCGTGGCCTGCGGTCCTGGATCGAGTCGAGCGGCATCCACGTTGCCAGCCTGCGCACCCGCTACGACCGGCTTCTGGCCGATGCGGGACTAGCGGATCGCGGCAATCTCATGATCCTGACCCTGCCGCAGATTCTGCCGGCGCGGCAATTGGAAATCAGCGCGTTGAAAGACTGGGTCGAGAGCGGCAATGCTGTGCTTGTGCTCGACGGCGGCATCGAGGTATTCGCATGGCCGCAGCGTCGCGGCGGGCAGCCGTCGGGCTTGTTGGCCGCGCTTGGATTCAACCTGGAATTCCGGGACGCCGAAGGCGATCAGCCGGACAATTCCGAGGACGAAGCCGCGGCACAGGTACCACTCGACAAGGATGGCGAACCCGTGCCACACGGATTGATTACTCGCGGCCAGCACCCGGTCTTGCATGCAGTCAGCGATGTGCGCGTGCGCACGCAATCGGCCTTCCCGCTGGCGCTCACGTCGAAGGAGAAATACCGCACCTCGCTGGTATTGCTCGAAGATCCTTTAACGGAATCTCCGGTGTTCTGGCAGGTGCGCATCGGTGAGGGAATCGGCTGGATCAGCGGCTACGCTGATCTGTTCAGCAACGCCGCGCTCGGCGGTGGCGACAACGCGCGTCTGCTCGCCAACATCGTGGCCGGTTCGCTGGGTCCGGACGGCCGGGTGATTTTCGACGACATGCACCAGGGCCTGACCGAAGTCTACGACCCGAACGCCTTCTTCGGGGACGCGCGCCTGCACGCGACGCTGTGGTTCATCGTCGGCTTCTGGCTGCTCTATGTGGTAGGGCGCAGCAACCGCATCGCTCCGCTTGTTCCACGGCCCGAGCTCCCGCGTGCGGTGGACTTCGTGCGCGCAGTGGGCGGGCTGTTCGCCCGGCGTTTGTCCGGGCGCGAGGTTGCAGTGGGGCTGCTACGCCACTTTTTAGTCGAATTGCGCGGCGTTCGTGCGGGGGCAGACGAAGTCGACTGGGAACTACTGGCCGGAAATCCGCGCGTGCCGCGCGGCCAGATCGCCGAATTGCGGGCATTCCATACCGGGCTGGCACAGGGACGCACACCAGATCTCGTGCGCCTCAACAACCTCATCAACAACATAAGGAAACACCTGCAATGAGCAATCCTGCTTCCTCCCTGGAACAGCAACTGCGCGCGCAACTGGAGAACGTGGTGTTCGGCATGGATCACGTGATCCATGGACTGTGCATCGGGCTGATCGCCGGAGGTCATGTGCTGCTGCAGGGAGTGCCCGGCATCGGCAAAACTTTGCTGGCGAAATCGGTCGCCGCTGCACTCGGCGGTACCTTCAATCGCGTGCAATGCACCGCCGACCTGATGCCCTCGGACATCACCGGCATCCATATCTTCAGCCGCGAGGAAAAGAAGTTCGAATTTATTCCCGGACCACTGTTCGCCAGCATCGTACTGGTCGACGAGGTCAACCGCTCGGGCCCTAAGACACAGTCGGCTTTGTTGCAGGCGATGGAAGAATTCCAGGTCACCATCGACCGAAAGACTTACAGCCTGCCGCAGGATTTCCTGGTCATTGCCACGCAGAACCCCCGCGATTTCGAAGGTACTTTCCCGCTCCCCGAGTCACAGCTCGACCGGTTCCTGATGCGGCTGGATGTGGACTATCCGTCGGCCGAAATGGAGCAAAAGGTGCTGCGCACCTACGATCTGCGTGGCGGGCACTTCAACGCGACGGCGCCGATTGCAGCGCTCGCTGGCGACTCCCTGGCGCTGGCACGTAAACAAGTCGCAAACGTACACGTGGCCGATGCGATCTACGGCTACGTCACCGACATCGCCGCCGCCAGCCGCAACCACCCGCAGGCCAATCTGGGCCTGTCCACCCGGGGTGCCCTGGCGCTGATGCGTTGCGCCCGGATTGCGGCGGCGCTACGCGGCGCCGAGTTCGTCGCACCCGATGACGTCAAGTCGATGGTTCGCTTTGTTCTGCCGCACCGGCTGATGATGACCGCGGACGCAGCGCTCGAAGGGATAAGCGACCAGCAGGTTGCACAAAGCATCCTCGACAGCGTCAAGGTGCCGCGTCAGTGAGAGAACGCGCCTTGTCGTTCCAGCCGGGTCTATTGAGATGAACCTGACCGCACTGGCCTACGTCGTCGCCGTGGCGGTGACGCTTATTGGAATCATCGGCCAGTGGCAGGCCGATCCCTGGCCGGATTTGTGGCGAGTGCCGGCAGCGAGCCTGCTGATCGGGCTGTTGCTCGAATGCGTGGTCGCGCGTCGGCGCGGGCTTAGGATCTCGCCCCGCATCCCGGAGCGCGTCATGCTCGGCCAACCCACCGCCGCCGAGCTGGTCCTTGGGAACGATGGCGAACGGCCGCTCCAGGTCGAACTGCAGCAGGTATTTGCGAATGGCCTGAGCGGCAGCGACGCAATTGCGGCCTGCACCTTGCCGGCGCACGGACGCGTTGTACACCCCTTCTCGTTCAGCGCGCAGAAACTGGGCGCACTCGAATGGCACCGGGTTTACACTCGATCGCGCGGCGTATTCGGGCTGGCCTGGTGGTCCCGCAAGTTCGATGTCCCGCACCGGCTGAAGGTGGTCCCAGCGCGGCTGCGCGGCGCCGAGCGTGGTCCCGGCACCCGGCCTCAGGGTGAACGCGTGCAACGCAACGCGGGCGCTGGCTTCGAACTGCTCGGGTTGCGCGATTATCGGCCCGGCGATCCCGTGAGGACCATCGACTGGAAAGCCACCGCGCGTAGCCAGCGCTATACCGTGCGACTGCATAGCGAGGAGCGCAACCTGGAACTGCTGGTGTTGCTGGACGCTGGCAGGACTTCGAATCTGCAGGCCGGAATGTTGAGCCGCCTGCACCACTACGTGAACGTTGCCGCCAGACTGGCGGAAAGGGCGATCCTGAACGGCGATCACGTTGGAATGGTCGTGTTTGCCGACCGTCCGCTTGCGGCGGTGCCGCCCGCGCACGGAGCCGCGGCGCTTCTCGGGGTGCGCCGCATTCTCGAGCAGGCGCATTCGGTCACGTCCGAATCCAACCCGCTTGCTGCGGCGCTGTTGGCGCGCCGCCTGCTGCACCATCGCAGCCTGGTGGTACTGCTCACCGACGTGGACGAAAGCCAGGACCCTGCCCAGCTGATTCGCGCCGTGCAGTTGCTGGCGCCCAAGCATCTACCCGTGATTGCGGGCACGCTGGATGACGAGACGCTGGCGTTGCGCCATCAGCCGTCCAGGCACTGGCTCCATCCTTACCAGGCGTTCGCCGCCGCGGAAATGTTGCTCTCGGTGCGGGGAATGACGCTGCGGCTGCGCCGCAGCGGCGCGCAAGCGATCACGACCGTGCCCGCCCAGCTCGATCGCGCGGTCCTGCGCTCCTACGAGGCCCTGCGCCTACAGCGTCAGATCTGAGCGGCCGTGCGCGGGCCGTCGCCACAACCTGCCGCTCAACACCAGCATCAGGAGCACCCAATAGGCCAGGCCGATGGCAACGCGGTGCGCCGTCGTGAAATGCGGGTCGGGCGAAACGTATCCTTCGATCAGTCCGGCGCCAACCAGGAAAAGCGCGCACACCGGAAGCAATTGGCCGGCGTGGCGCACCGCCTCGCGAAAAGCCGTAGCGCGGCCGCGGTTTCCCGGCCGTGCCAAAGACTCTCCGAGTTCGACACCGGCAGCAGCAGCGAGCAGGATCACCGAGATCTCGACGATGCCGTGCGCGACGACGAACTCGCCAAGCCTGCCCGAAAGGCCGTTTTGCGCCGTCATCGCAAACACCCCGCCCAGCATCAGACCGTTCATGCCGACAATGTACAGCGTGCCCAATCCGTACAGGGCGCCGAGCGTAAACGCAAACAGCGAAACCACGATGTTGTTGGTCATGATGCCGAGGGACAGCAGCGCCGAGGGGACGATGTTGATCAACCCGTCGGTCCAGAGTTCGCCGCGCTGCACGCCGTTGATCATCTGCTCGGAAGCGAACAGCGCCGCCAGTTCCGGGTAACTGTGCACCAACCACCAGCCGGCCGCGGCGCTGGCGAGAAAGAGCGCCGTGACCGCGGCGATGCGGCCCCGCAAGTCGAAGGCCGCCCGCGGGGCGCCCTCGCGAAACAAACCCGTCAAGGAGTCACGCACATTGCCTGGCTTGCGGTGGATTACCTCACGCGCCTGCGTGAGCAGCGCCTCGAGCCGGACTACGAGTTTGGTGTCCGGGGCCGCCGCCCGTGCCAGCGACACGTCGCGAGCCAGCGCGCGGTACCCGCTCACCAATTCCTTCAATTCCAGCAGCTCTGCCTGCCGGCGCACGCCGACCCTCGCGAGATTGCGGCTCAGCCGCTGCCATTGCGCCGCGCGCCCCTGCAGCCAGACCGCCAGAGCGGCCTCAGGCCGGATTGCCACGCGACTCATCCCTGAGTTTGCGCAGCCGTTTGCGCAACTCGGACACGGTACCGCTCGCCACCGGCTCGCCGATGCGGGCCAGGAATTTCTCCGCGAGGCCCCGGCGCAACGGCGCATCGAGTCCACTCCAGCGCTCAAGCAGATCGTCCAGCAACTCTCTGTCCCCAGACGACAGACGCGAAGTGGGGGACCCAATCACGCCGTCGAAATCGAGGTCGCGCTTGCCCGCGTCGTAAACCAGCAACGTGCCGGCGGCAAGATCGCCGATGCGAACCTGGCGCGCGGTGAACATCGCCACCACGAGGCCGAGCACGTAGAACGCTGGCAGTGCATCCACCAGCCTGAAGACGTTACGGATGATCAGCGCTCCAACATCGGGGGTAAGTGCGCGCTCGGTGACGATGCGTATGCCCGCCATGCGTTTTCCGGGCGTGCGTCCGTGCATCATGATTTCGAGCAATGGGTGGTAGAGAAAATAAATCGCGGCCGCCGGCATCAACGCCGCGTACATGGCCGCCTTGCCGGCATTCACCAAGGGCGAGAAGAAGTCCTCGGCGGGTGACAGGAGTCCGATCAGCACCGCGATCCCCAGCAGCCACGCCAACGCCAGTAACAAGCGGATGTGCCAGTCGATCAGGAAAGCGTAGCTGCGGCTGCCGACGCCGGCAACCGGCAGTTCGACTTCGACCGCGTCGGCGGCCTGCACAACGAGTTTGTCTTCCACGACGGCTTTCGCGAGCGCGTTAGCGCGCGCCGAATCCCAGCAATTCCGCGGCATGCTTGCGCGTGGTCTCGGTGATCTTCACCCCGCCGAGCATGCGTGCAATTTCATCGACGCGGGAGGCACGGTCCAGCACCGCTACCTGGCTCGCCATCTTGCCGTTGGCAGCCGACTTGCTCACTCGCCATTGCTGGTTGGCGGTCGCCGCTACCTGCGGCAGGTGAGTAACACACATCACCTGATGGCGGCTTCCGAGTTCCTTGAGCAGCCTTCCCACGATTTCCGCCACCCGCCCGCCGATACCCGCATCCACTTCGTCGAAAATCAGCGTCGGCACCGCGGCTCCTTGGCTGGTCACGGTCTGGATCGCGAGGCTTATGCGAGAGAGTTCGCCACCCGAAGCGACCTTCGCCAACGCGAGCGGCGTGGCACCGGCATGGCTGGCAACGAGGAATTCGATCTGCTCCAGCCCATGCGCGTTGCCTTCGCTCAGAGGAATCAGAGCAATCTCGAACGCGCCGCCGGCCATCGCCAGGCTTTGCATCGACTCGGTGACTCGCTTGGAGAAATCCGCCGCAGCTTTCTTGCGCAGCGCGGAGAGCTTCTTCGCGCGTTCCTGCCAGTGTGCCGCAGTCTGGCTTTCGCGTTGGCGCAGTGCTTCCGGGTCGAACCCGGTCTCCAGTTCCGCCAACCGCGCCTTCATATTCGCCAGATTTTCCGGAAGCTCTGGTGGATTCAGTCTGAATTTGCGCGACGCCGTATGCACGGCGTCGAGCCGCGATTCCACCTCGCGCAGCCGCTGCGGATCCAGATCCAAGCGGTTCTGATAGTGGCGCAGGCCGTGGACTGCCTCCTGCAACTGGATCTGTGCCGGTTCGAGCGCAGCGATAATTTCCTTCAGCTGCGGGTCGAAATCGGTCATCCCCTCGAGCCGCGAACTCACCGACGCGACCGCGGCGAGCGCGGATACCTCTCCTTCGGACAGCACGTCCAGGCTGAACTGGACTGCCTCGATCAGGCTGGCGGCGTGCGCCAGGCGCTTGTGCTCCGCCTGCAATGCCTCCCATTCTTCGGCGCGAAAAGCAAGAGCATCCAGTTCCCTCACCTGCCACTGCAGTTGCTCGCGCTCGGATTCCAAGGCCTGAGCATCGGTCTCCAGCGCCAGCCGCTGTAGCCTGATTTCCTGCCAGGCGCGAAATGCTGCCGCGACCTCGCTCGCCAAATTGGAGGCGCCGACATAGCCATCCAGCAGATCGCGCTGGGCGGCCGCGCGCAACAGCGACTGGTGCGCATGCTGGCCGTGGATATCCACAAGAAGTTCGCCGACATCCCGGAGTTGTTGCACCGTGGCCGGCCGGCCGTTGACGTACGCGCGCGAGCGGCCCGAAGACTCGATCACCCGGCGCAGCAGGCACTCGCCGTCGTCGCCGCCGAGATCATTGCCCGCCAGATATGCCGAAACGGCAGGCGCTTCGTCGGTCGAGAATTCCGCGCTCACTTCAGCCTTGTCCTTTCCTTCACGGACCTGTGCAGAGTCGGCACGGCTGCCCAGCACCGCGGCCAGCGCATCGATCAGGATGGATTTGCCGGCACCGGTTTCACCTGTAAGCACGGTGAAGCCTGGCTGAAAATCGAGATCGAGCTTGTCGACGATCACGAAGTCGCGGATGGTGAGGCTACGCAACATGAATGCGGAAAAAAACTGTCGGCGATGACTGATCGTCGTTACAGGGTTTCGCTCCAATGGAGCTTTTCCCGGAGCATGTGATAGTAGTTGTAGCCAAGCGGATGAAGCAGGCGGGTCGCGTGGGGACAACGGCGCACGATGATCTTGTCTCGCTCCTGCAGTTCGTAGTGTGAATGGCTGTCGAAATGCGCACGTGCGTCAGCCGCCTTGCGAATAAGTATTTCGATCACCGACTCGCTGCTGACCACTACCGGGCGGTTCGACAGTGTGTGCGGACAGACCGGGACCAAGCCAATGACGCTCAGGCTGGGATGCAGAATCGGCCCGCCGGAAGAAAGTGCGTACGCGGTCGAACCGGTTGGAGAAGCCACGATCAACCCGTCAGAACGCAGGTTGTAGACGAATTGCCCGTCGATATGCACCTCGATTTCGATCAGGCTGCCCTCTGCGCCCTTGTTGACAGACACGTCGTTGAATGCCAGCACGTCCAGCACCTGGTGTTCGCCGCTCACCACCGCAGCCTGCAGCAGCATGCGCGTTTCGGTGATGTACCTGCCGTCGAGGATGGAGCCGATGGCCTCGAACATGGTTCCCATCGACAAATCGGTGAGAAAGCCGAGGCGTCCCTGGTTGATCCCGACCAGTGCCACGTTGTAAGGCGCAAATGTACGAGCGATGTTCAGCATGGTGCCATCTCCGCCGATGACGATGGCAAGGTCGGCGCTGCGGCCGACCTCTTCGAGCGGCAGCACGCTGTGATTGTTCTTGCCAATGTGCGCGGCCGTGAGCGGATCGAGCACGATTCTGACGCCCCGCCCTTTCAGAAAATCCGCCAGCCGCAGAAGAGGCTCGGCGATCTCCGGGCTCTTGTACTTGCCGATCAGGGCGATGGTCTTGAATGCGCTCGACATGCTCCGAATTAAAGCACATTTCCTCCCGAACCGCCGCTTACGGAGGCATTTGCAACGAAGGCTACTTCGACTCCAAAAAGCTTTGTAGAATGGGTACATGGGAACGAACGATTCCACTCCGAGCGAACGCGCGCAGATACTGCTCAAGATGCTGGTCGAGCGCTACATTGCCGACGGGCAGCCGGTCGGATCGCGAGCGCTCGCCAGGTTTTCCGGACTTGACCTCAGCCCAGCGAGCATCCGCAACATCATGGCGGACCTCGAGGACTTGGGGTTTATCGCCAGCCCTCACGCGTCCGCCGGACGCATACCAACACGGCGTGGCTACCGTTTCTTCGTAGACACGCTGCTCAAGGTCAGGCCGCTCGACCAGGTTGAGATCAATCAACTGGAGGACCAGTTGCAGCCTGATAACACCCAGAAGCTGGTATCGCAGGCCTCGCACCTTCTTTCGGACCTCACGCGCTTCGCGGGCGTGGTAATGACACCCAAACGCCGGAACGCCGCGTTCCGGCACATGGAGTTCCTGAGCCTGTCGGAAAAACGTATCTTGCTGATCATCGTCGCTCCCGACGGCGACGTTCAGAATCGCATCATCCTCACCGATCGCGCATATAAGCCCTCGGAACTTGTCGAAGCCGCCAATTTCCTGAATCAGAACTTCGCCGGGATGACATTCGACGCAATCAAGGCGCGCATTCAGGACGAACTGCGCCAGCTGCGTGAGGATATGACTCGGCTTATGACGCAGGCGCTCGAAGCCGGCACCGAGGTGATGAATCAGAACTCGGAAGACTACGTGCTTTCCGGTGAACACAATCTGCTGCACGTGCAGGATCTATCGTCGAACATGGCGAGCCTGAGGCGGCTGTTCGACATGTTCGAGCAAAAGACCAGCCTTTTGCAGTTGCTGGACATCAGCAGCCGCGCGCACGGAGTGCAGATTTTCATCGGCGGCGAATCCGGCCTGGTGCCGCTGGACGAATGCAGCGTGGTGACCGCACCCTACGAAGTCGACGGCCAGGTGGTCGGCACGGTAGGCGTGGTAGGACCCACCCGCATGGCTTACGAGCGCGTGATCCCGATCGTGGACATCACCGCAAAGCTGCTCTCGAGCGCGCTGTCGCAGCATTGAATATTTTCAAGAAGCACGAGGCCCGAACCCAACTCTCCGGGCGTTGCGCACGGTCCCTAAACCATCTGACGCCCCACCCCGTTAAAAGTCCGCGCAAACGGAATCAAGTTTCGCGAGTCCGTTACGTGGACTTCTAGCGGGGCTCAGTCGTCCGGCGCATGTCCTTTGTTCGCGAACCCAAGTTTCAACATGGCACAATCGCCATGACCGGCATCCTGCTCATCAACCTTGGGACGCCTACCGCGCCGACTGCAAGGGCGGTCAAGCCTTACCTCAGGCAATTCCTGTCTGATCCGCGTGTAGTCGAGGTTCCACGGCTGTTATGGTGGCCCATCCTGAACGGCATCATTCTCAATACCCGGCCGAAACGGTCGGCTGCGAAATACGCAATGATCTGGACCAGGGACGGTTCACCGCTGAGGGTCCACACCGAAAAACAGGCGATGCTGTTGAAGGGTTATCTGGGCGAGCACGTGAAAACGCCGCATTGTGTCTCATGGGCGATGCGCTACGGCGAACCGTCGATCGGCGTCGTACTGGGTGAACTACGCAGTCAGGGTTGCGACCGCGTACTAGTACTGCCGCTCTATCCGCAGTACGCGGCGAGCACCACCGGCAGCGCCTTCGACGCGGTGTTCGATGCAGTCAAGAGAATGCGCAATGCGCCGGCGCTGCGTCTGGTCAAGCACTATCACGACCATCCCGGCTACATCGCCGCGCTGGCGAAAAACATCAACGACTACTGGGCAGTGAACGGCCGGCCGGACAAACTGGTAATGAGCTTTCACGGAGTGCCCCGCTTTACGCTCGATCGTGGCGACCCCTACCATTGCGAGTGTCATGTAACCGGCCGCTTGCTGGCTCAGGAATTGGGTCTGAAGCCGGAACAGTATATGGTGACCTTCCAATCGCGCTTCGGCCGCACCGAGTGGCTCAAGCCCTACACCATCGATACCATCCGAGCGCTGGGCAAGCGCAAGACTTCGCGAGCGGACGTGGTCTGCCCGGGATTCGTCTCCGATTGCCTCGAAACCCTCGAGGAGATCGGCATCGAGAACAAGGCTGCCTTCCTCAAGGCGGGGGGCCAGGAATTCCACTACATCCCTTGCCTGAACCAGCGTCACGAATGGATCCAGGCGCTGTCCCGCATCGCGGCGGAAAACTTGCATGGCTGGGCATCCACCGACTGGGACCAGGCCCCGGCACTGCGCGCTGCCGAGGAGAGTCGCACGCGCGCGATTGCGATGGGCGCGAAAAACTAGGTCGTCAAAGCAGCGTCGCGCCCTGGCTCCGGCCGTGGTCGGTCTTGCGGTCGTAGTCCTGATCGAGCTTCTGGTACTTCGTCACGATGGCTTCTGCCGCGGAGTTTGCGGCAGCGGCGAAATCCTCGCAGTTGCTTGCCGGTTTCGCGCCAAGCAACGCGGCTTCGATTTCCTTGCCGGCGGCGAGTCCATGATCTTTGTGTCCGTCCTCATGGCGCTTGAGCCCATCGACGAACTGCTGCCATCGGATCTTTAACGCGACTGCGCCCTTTGCCTCGTTACGCCATTTGGGCAGGGTCTGAGCGACGCCGATTGCGACCGCCACCTCCTTCATGCTGCAAGTGGCGCCGTGCTGTTCGTGCTTGAACTTCCACTGCACATCCCATTTGGTCTTTCCGGCATGGCGTTTGCCATCCGCGCCGGGCGGACCGTTCTGATCGATCTGTGCCGCGAGAAGGGTCGCCGACGGACCGTTGACGTAGTAATAGCTGGTGTGCAGCCGCATCAGCGGCTCCGCAGAAACCGGGGGTGCCGCGATCATACACAAGGCGCCTAACGCAACCGCCAGAATCCTTTTCACTCATGACTCCCTGTTTGTACTCCATGGCAGCCCGCGGCTGCCGGCAGAAACGGACGGAAGTATAGTCGTACGCTCTGCTGCGTTCGCGACCGACCAAAAAGGATTGCCCCTTTCCCCGGGCCGGACTCAGCGCCGGGGCAGGGTTGAAATAGTGCCGGCGGAACCCAATATGTCTGAGGCAATTAGATACAGGAGGAGTGGATGCAGGATCAGGAGAATGCGGAGGGAATGCCGGAGAACGGTAATGGCGCGGCGGTGCCGGCGGCGGAGACAAATGATGCCCCGGCAATGGAGACTGCGCAGGGCATGGAAGAATTGCTGAAGAAAGCCGAGCGTGCGGCCCAGGAGAACCACGATGCCTGGTTGCGCGCCAAGGCCGAGGCCGACAACGTGCGCAAGCGCTCGCAGACCGACATTGCCAACGCCCACAAGTACGCCCTCGATGGTTTCGCCGGCGAACTGCTGGCGGTACGCGACAGCCTGGAAGCGGCGCTCGCGTCCGGCAACGCCGCGACAGATGCGCTTAGAAGCGGTGTCGAGTTGACGCTAAAACAACTGACCGGCGCGTTCGAGAAATTTTCAGTCAAAGAAATCAACCCTTTAGGGGAAAAATTCGATCCCCACAAACACCAAGGCATCGGCGTGGTGGAGGCCGATGCCGAACCCAATACCGTGGTCAGCGTGCTGCAGAAGGGTTACACCCTGAACGACCGCGTGATACGCCCAGCGCTGGTCACCATCGCGAAATCGCGCAACGCTGCTTGATTTTCAACGCGGAAGACCAAATCTTCGCAATCAAAGGCATTTTTCACTTTCGAACAAAGGAAAGACCATGGGAAAGATTATCGGTATTGACCTCGGCACAACGAATTCCTGTGTGGCCGTGATGGAGAGCGGGCAATCCAAGGTGATCGAGAATTCCGAAGGTGCGCGCACCACACCCTCGATTGTCGCCTACATGGAAGATGGCGAAGTGCTGGTGGGTGCCCCGGCCAAGCGCCAGGCGGTCACCAACCCGAAAAACACTCTGTTCGCGGTCAAGCGCCTGATCGGCCGCCGCTTCACAGAACCGGAAGTTCAGAAGGACATCGACCTGATGCCGTACAAGATCATCCAGAACAGCAACGGCGATGCCTGGATCGAGGTACGCGGGAAAAAGGTCTCGCCGCCCGAGGTTTCGGCGCAGGTACTGGTGAAGATGAAGAAAACCGCCGAGGACTATCTCGGCGAGCCAGTCACTGAGGCGGTGATCACCGTGCCCGCCTACTTCAACGACTCGCAACGCCAGGCCACCAAGGACGCCGGCCGCATCGCCGGGCTGGAGGTCAAGCGCATCATCAACGAGCCGACCGCGGCGGCGCTCGCCTTTGGCATGGACAAGAAGGAAGGCGACCGCAAGATCGCGGTGTACGACCTGGGCGGAGGTACGTTCGACATCTCGATCATCGAAATCGCCGTGGTGGACAAGGAACACCAATTCGAGGTGCTCTCGACCAATGGCGACACCTTTCTTGGCGGTGAGGACTTCGACCAGCGGCTGATGGACTATCTCGCCGACGAGTTCAAGAAGGAGCAGGGAATAGATCTGCGCAAGGACGTGCTTGCGCTGCAGCGTCTCAAGGAAGCGGCCGAAAAAGCGAAGATCGAGCTATCGTCGAGCCAACAAACCGAGATCAATTTGCCCTACATCACCGCCGATGCCTCGGGACCCAAACACCTCGCGATCAAGATCACACGGGCCAAGTTCGAAAGCCTGGTCGATGAACTGATCCAGAAGACAGTGGAACCGTGCCGCATCGCGATCAAGGACGCCGGGGTGAAGATCACCGACATCTCCGATGTAATCCTGGTAGGCGGCATGACTCGCATGCCGAAAGTCCAGGAGAAGGTGAAGGAAATTTTCGGCAAGGAACCGCGCAAGGACGTGAATCCTGATGAAGCAGTCGCGATCGGCGCAGCGATTCAGGCCGGTGTGTTGCAGGGTGACGTGAAGGATGTCCTGCTGCTCGACGTCACGCCGCTCAGCTTGGGCATCGAAACCCTGGGCGGTGTGATGGCCAAGCTGATCCAGAAGAACACCACGATTCCGACCAAGGCGCAGCAAGTGTTCTCGACTGCCGACGACAACCAGACCGCGGTAACGATCCATGTGCTGCAGGGTGAGCGTGAAATAGCTTCCGGCAACAAGAGCCTCGGCCAATTCAACCTGTCCGACATCCCGCCGGCACCGCGTGGGATGCCGCAAATCGAAGTCACGTTCGACATCGACGCCAATGGCATCCTGCACGTCTCCGCCAAGGACAAGGCAACCGGCAAGGAAAACAAGATCAAGATCCAGGCCAATTCGGGTCTCAAGGAAGACGAGATCCAGCGCATGGTGAAGGACGCCGAAGCGCACGCGGATGAGGATCGCAAAGCCCGTGAAACGGTGGAAGCGCGCAACCAGTGTGACGCGCTCATCCACGCGGTGAAGAAATCGCTTGCCGAGCATGGCGACAAAGTTTCCGCGGACGAAAAGTCCAGCATCGAAGCGGCGATCAAGGCGGCGGAAGAAGCCATCAAGAGCGGCGACAAGGACGCGATCGAGGCCAAGTCCAAGGCTTTGGCCGAGGCATCACACAAGCTGGCGGAGAAGGTGTACTCGCAGCAGCAGGCGCAGCAGGATACACCCCAGCCCCAGTCCGAACCCGGCAGCCCCAAGCCGGAAGACGGCAACGTGGTGGATGCGGAATACGAGGAAGTGAAGGACCAGAAGAAATCTGCGTGATAGCGCAAGGTGCAATTCGTCAGGGGTGAGGCGGATTTCCGGCTCACCCCTTGCGTTGTCCAAAAGAAATAGAGCGGCGACCCTGCCAGCCAAGAGGGATCTGAATGTCGAAACGCGACTATTACGAGGTGCTCGGCATCAATCGCGACGCTTCCGAAGAGGAAATCAAGAAGGCCTATCGGAAGCTGGCGATGAAGCACCATCCGGATCGCAATCCGGACAACCCGAAATCCGAGGAGCTATTCAAGGAGGCAAAGGAAGCCTACGAAGTGCTTTGCGACGCCGGCAAGCGCGGCGCCTACGATCAGTACGGCCACGCCGGGGTCAATCCGCAAGGAATGGGAGCGGGAGCGGCCGGCGCGGGTTTCGGTACTTTCGCCGATGCCTTCGGCGATATCTTTGGCGACATTTTCGGGGCGGGACGACAGCGCTCCAACGTCTACCGCGGCGCCGACTTGCGCTACAACCTGGAAATTTCACTGGAAGAAGCGGCCCGCGGTACGGAGACCCGGGTACGCATCCCGACCATGGAAGGGTGCGAGACCTGCGGCGGTTCGGGGGCGAAGCCCGGAACGCAGCCGATGACTTGTCCAACGTGCGGCGGCCAGGGCCAGGTGCGTATGACACAGGGGTTTTTCTCGATCCAGCAGACTTGCCCGAAATGCCACGGCAGCGGCAAAGCTGTGAAGAATCCCTGCAGCAACTGCAACGGCGCAGGCCGCGTCAAGCGCCAGAAGACGCTCTCGGTCAAGATCCCCGCCGGGGTCGATGAGGGCGATCGAATCCGCCTTTCAGGGGAAGGAGAAGCGGGAGTCAACGGCGGTCCGGCGGGCGATCTATACGTGGTGATCCACGTCCGCGCGCACGAAGTTTTCACGCGCGAGAGCAACGACCTGCACTGCGAGATGCCGATCAGCCTCACCAGGGCGGCGCTGGGGGGGGAGATCGAGATTCCGACTCTGGACGGCTACGCCAAGATCAAGATTCCTCCGGAGACGCAGACCGGGAAAGCATTCCGTTTGCGCGGCAAGGGCATCAAGGGCGTGCGCAGCAACACCCATGGCGATCTGCTGTGCCACGTTGTAGTGGAAACGCCGGTGAACCTGACTTCGAGGCAGAAGGAATTGTTGCAGGAACTCGAAGACATCAACGAGCGTGACAGCGGTCGTCACAACCCCCGTGCCAAGAGCTGGATGGACCGCGTGAGGGAATTCTTCGCCGAATAGCCGTTGCGACTGGAAAAAAGGGCCGCACCAACCGCCGGCCCTTTTTCACGCTCCCTACGCAGCGTCACTTGCGGCGCCAGGTTGTGCCTGCGGGCCCATCCTCGAGCACGATCCCGGCGGCGAGCAGTTCGTCGCGGATACGGTCAGACTCGGCGTAACTCCTGGCCTTCTTTGCATGCGCACGCCCCGCGATCATTTCTTCGATTCGTGGCACGGTCCAACCAGCAGGCAAATCGCCGCGCAGAAACTCTTCCGGATTGCGTTGCAACAGACCCAGCACTGCACCAAGCGACTTGAGCAGCACAGCTGCGCTCGACGACTGGCTGCGATTGGCTTCGTTGGCGAGATCGAACAAGACCGCAACGGCTTCCGGGGTGTTGAAGTCGTCGTTCATCGCCCCTAGGAAGCGGGCCGCATAAGGCTCTTTCCAGTCCACACTCCCGGCCGGCGCCGGCACCATCTTCAACGCAGTATAAAGCCGGGTCAGCGCCTGCTTTGCGTCATCCAAATACACATCGGAAAAGTTCAGCTGGCTTCGGTAGTGTGTCCGCAGCATGAAGAAGCGCAATATCTCCCCGTCGTAGCGCTTCAGAACGTCGCGGATGGTGAAGAAATTGCCCAACGACTTCGACATTTTTTCGTTGTCGACATTGAGGAAGCCGTTGTGCATCCAGTAGTTGACAAAAGGCTTGCCCGTCGCAGCTTCGCTTTGCGCGATCTCGTTTTCATGGTGGGGAAACTGCAGGTCCATGCCGCCGCCGTGGATGTCGAAGTGCTCACCCAGAATGGCGCAGCACATCGCGGAGCATTCAATGTGCCAGCCCGGGCGGCCGCTGCCGAACGGTGCTTCCCATTTAGCGTCTTCGGGTTCGTTCTCCTTCGCGCTCTTCCAAAGAACAAAGTCCAGCGGATCGTTCTTGCCGTCGACTACGGCCACGCGTTCGCCCGCGCGTAATTGGTCGAGCGATTTGCCCGACAGCTTTCCGTAGCCGGGGAATTTGCGAACCGAATAGTTCACGTCACCGTTGGGCGCACGATAGGCGAAGCCCTTACGCTCCAGCGTCGAGATCATCCTGATCATTTGTGGCACATGCTGGGTCGCTCGCGGCTCGTGCGTCGGCAGCAGGATGCCGAGCGCCGCCACGTCCTCATGCATCGCTTGCGTCATCTCGTCGGTCAGCTGGCGGATTGGGATGTTGCGTTCCAGAGCCCGCTTGATGATCTTGTCGTCGATGTCGGTGACGTTGCGAACGTAGGTGACCTTGTAGCCCAGCGTGTCCAGCCAGCGATAGGCCACATCGAACGCCATCATGAAGCGCGCGTGGCCTACGTGGCACAGGTCGTAGACGGTCATGCCGCACACGTACATTCCCACCTTTCCGGCAAGAATCGGGGTAAAAGTCTCCTTGGCGCGAGTGAGCGAGTTATAAATCTTCAGCATCGGGAATCATTCTGGGTCGGGTGTGCGGCGCCGCCAAACGGAGCCGGCCGGCTTGGGCGCTCTTGATTGTCGAACCACGGCTCAACTGATAGAATCTACTATTATTTACAATAACCTACCGTTTCTTATTGAGGCAAAGTTTAGCACATGAGCCGATTGCAAACCGCCTCGCTGGGCGCCGTACTGTTCGTACTTGGACTGCATTGTGGAATGGCCGTCGCCGACAACTTCGATGACGCCAGCCGTCTGTTCAAGCAGGGCAACCACGCAGCCGCTCTGGAAAAAATCGACGCGGCGATCAACGCGAATCCGCGCGACGCACGCGCACGCTTCCTCAAGGGACTGATCCTCACCGAGCAGAACAAACCGAACGACGCAATCAAGGTGTTCACCGCCCTCACCGACGATTATCCGGAGTTGCCTGAACCCTACAATAATCTCGCCGTCCTGTATGCCTCGCAGGGGCAGTACGACAAGGCGCGCAATTCGCTCGAGATGGCGATCCGCACTCATCCGAGTTATGCCATCGCGCACGAGAACCTCGGCGACGTGTACGCCAAGATGGCGAGCGAAGCTTACGACAAAGCGTTGCAGTTGGACCGCGGCAATGCGGCTGCGCAAACCAAGCTGGCGATGATCAAGGATCTGTTCTCCAGCAGCGTGGTACCCGGAAAGGGGATTTCAAAGGCCGACGTAACCGAAACCACGGTTGCGGCCGCGCCAGCAGCCGTCCCGAAGGACCAGAATCAGCCTAAGTCGAGGAAGCCGCCTGCACCGAGTAAAGCGGAAACGGAGTCGGTGCTCGCTACGGTGAACGGTTGGGCCAAGGCTTGGTCGTCCAAGGACCCAGAGGCCTACCTCGCGTACTATGCGCCCAGCTTCCTGGTGCCCGGCGGCGAGCCGCGCGCCGCTTGGGAAGCCACCCGACGCGATCGCATAACCAAGCAGAAATCGATCGAAGTAACGGTGGACTCACCGAACGTCTCCTTCGATGCGAATGGCCGGGCCGTCGTAACCTTTCGCCAGGGTTACAAATCCGACACGCTGAGCGCTTCTGGCGCAAAGACGCTGATACTCACGAAGATCAACGATCGCTGGCTGATCGTCCAGGAAAGAATGAACTAGTGCCCCCCCCACGCCGACTTCAAGCAGGTTCGAGGCAGACGCTCGCACAGGCGCTGGTGGCAATCACCGTGGCCGGTGCCTCGTATGCGTGGGCAATGGGATTGGTCCCGCCGACGGCCGTGCCGCGCCAGCTCGCCGCGCCCGAGGCGATGCTGGTACGGGCACTGCTTGACATCGGTGAGAGCAGATTCTCTTCGGCGCTCGAACAGATAGACAATCTGCTGGTGTCGAACCCCAATTTCCGCCTTGCGCAACTGGTGAGGGGAGACCTGCTGATCGCGCGTTCCCGCCCTATCAACAGCATCGGCAATGCATCCGGTGCTCCGCCCGACGAGGTCGACGGTTTGCGCCAGGAAGCGCGCGCGCGGCTGGCGCGCTATCAGATCGAGACTCCGCGGGAGCTGGCGCCGCGATACCTTCTGCAAATGCCACAGAAGCAGAAGTACGCGCTGGTCCTCGACTCGGCCAAATCGACGCTCTTCGTGTTCGAGAACGCCGGCAACGCGGCGCGTTACGTGGCCGACTACTACGTGACCATCGGCAAGAACGGGATGGAAAAGCTGCGGGAGGGCGACAAGCGCACGCCGATCGGCGTTTATCACGTGGTCAGCGAGTTGCCGAAGGAAAAACTTACCGATTTCTATGGCAGCGGCGCATTCCCAATCAATTATCCGAACGAGTGGGACCGCGTGCGCGGCCGTGATGGCTACGGCATTTGGCTGCATGGAACCCCGCGCGACACCTACAGCCGGCCACCACGCGCGAGCGACGGCTGCATTGTGCTTTCCAATACCGATCTGGATGCACTCGCCCGCATATTGCAAATCGGGTCTACGCCGGTTGTTATAGCCGATGCGCTCGCGTGGGCCAAGCCCGGCGAAGTCGAGGCATTGCGAACCGATCTGCTGACGTCCATCGAACACTGGCGGCGCGATTGGGAAAGCCGCAACACCGAAACCTACCTGGCCAACTACGCCAGAAAATTCTCCTCCAACGGTATGACCCTGGAGCAGTGGTCGGCGCAGAAACGCCAGGTGAACGCATCCAAGGCCTGGATCAAGGTGCAGTTGTCCGATGTGTCGCTGTTGCTTTATCCGGGCAGAGAGGAAATTGCAGTGGCCACCTTCGAGCAGGATTATGCCAGCAGCAACCTCTCCAACCGGATGAAGAAACGCCAATACTGGATCAAGGAAGGCGGCAACTGGCGAATCGTGTATGAAGGGGCAGCATAAGAGCAGGTCCGAGGTCCGATTTTAGAAGCTCGAGTAAATTCAAACCCGCATCAAAGGATATCCAATGAAGAAGTTTTTGGGCGTCGTTTGCGCCATCGTTTTGAGTACTGGCGCATTTGCCGCCAATCCCAAAGTTGAAATCAAGACCAACCTGGGCAGCCTGACCGTCGAACTCTATCCGGAAAAGGCGCCCAAAACCGTGGAGAATTTTCTCGGATACGTTAAGGCCGGCTTTTACAAGGATACGATCTTTCATCGCGTGATCCCCGGATTCATGGCGCAGGGCGGGGGATTCACCCGGACTTTCGAGCAAAAATCCACCCGCGACCCGATCGAGATCGAGTCCTCCAACGGGCTGAAGAACGACACCGGATCGATCGCGATGGCGCGCACCCGCAATCCGAATTCCGCCACGGCCCAGTTCTTTATCAACGTCGCGGACAACGCTTTTCTCAACTATTCCTCGCCAACAGTGCAGGGTTACGGCTATGCGGTATTCGGTAAAGTGGTCAAAGGCATGGATGTGGTGAGCAGGATCGTCCGGGTTCCCACCGGCAAGGGCGGTCCGTTTCCCACGGACGTGCCGCAGCAAGAAGTCCTGATCGAGGACATCCAAATTCTGGAGGCAAAATGAGCCGGGTGAAACTGCAAACCTCGCTCGGCGACATCGTCCTCGAGCTCGACCCCGCAAAAGCGCCCGGCAGCGTAGACAACTTCCTGCAATATGTAAACGACGGTTTCTACAACAACACCGTGTTCCATCGCGTGATAAACGGCTTCATGGTTCAGGGCGGCGGTTTCGAGCCCGGCATGAAGGAGAAGACCACGCGGGCACCTATCAGGAACGAGGCCGAGAACGGACTCAAGAACGATGCCTACACTGTTGCCATGGCGCGCACCCCCAGTCCGCACTCGGCCACCGGGCAATTCTTCATCAACCTCGTTGACAACAAATTCCTCAATTTCCGCGCAGCTACCGCTGACGGCTACGGGTATTGCGTGTTCGGGCGCGTGGTCGAGGGCCGCGAAGTCGTCGACAAGATCAAGGGTGTGGCTACCGGCAGCAACGGAATGCACCAAGATGTCCCGAAGGAAGACGTGGTCATCAAGAAAGCCGAAGCGATCTAGGGACGAGGTACCAGGGGCAAGGGACGAGTAACTGCATTCAACCCCGTCCGGTTTTCAACGCCTCTTCTTCCTCTCTCGATGCCGCAAACGCTCTTCATTTCAGA
The DNA here is from genome assembly GCA_035275265.1 of Burkholderiales bacterium. Taxonomy (GTDB): domain Bacteria; phylum Pseudomonadota; class Gammaproteobacteria; order Burkholderiales; family JACQAP01; genus JACQAP01. Next base: position 477,431 of record DATENC010000026.1, read on the forward strand.
TCTGCATCTGGCGCCGGACACGCCGGAGGCAACTGAAGCGCTGCTGAAATTCCTGGAACAAACCGCGCCACGTTCCGACGCGGTCTACGTGCTCGGCGACCTGTTCGAATACTGGATCGGCGACGACGGGCTGGAGCACCCGTTTGCCCGCAGGATCGCCGACGCATTCCACAAGCTATCCTATGGGGGCGTGCCCGTGTACTTCATGCACGGTAACCGGGACTTTCTGATCGGCGAGCGTTTCGCACTCGAAAGCGGAATGAAGATCCTTGAGGACCCCACCATGGTGAATCTGTACGGCCGGCCGACGCTGTTGATGCACGGAGATACGCTGTGCAGCGACGACCTTGAGTACCAGAAGTTCCGCGCCATGGTGCGCAATCCCGCATGGCAGCAGGCCTTCCTCGCCAAACCGCTGGTCGAACGCGCGCGCATGGCGCAAGACGCACGCGGCCAGAGCGAGCAGGCCAAGCAGGTGAAGGACCTGGCGATCATGGACGTGGCACCGGCTACGGTCGCAGCAGTGTTGAGGAGCCACGCCTACCCCAGGCTGATCCACGGCCACACCCACAGGCCGGCGCGGCACGAGCATGTCGTCGACGGCCGCTCGTGCGAACGTTGGGTACTGTCCGACTGGTACGGACAGGGGTCGTACCTGCTTTGTGATGCGGCCGGCTGCCGGGCCGTAGCACTCAGGTAACCGAATTGCTACACCTTCGACAGGCCGCGCGCCAAATCCGCCTGGATGTCCGAGACGGCTTCCAGTCCCACCGCGATACGCAGCAAACCCTCGCCAATTCCGGCGGCCTTGCGGGCCTCCGGCGCAACGCGCCCGTGCGTAGTACTGGCCGGATGGGTGATCGTGGTCTTGGTATCGCCGAGGTTCGCAGTGATGGAAACTAGTTGGGTCGAATCGATCACCTTCCAAGCCGCTTCGCGCCCACCCGCCACATCGAATGAGACGATCCCGCCGCCGCTCTTTTGCTGGCGCATTGCCAATGCATGCTGCGGATGGGAAGCCAGTCCCGGGTAATAAACTCGTTCCACTTTCGGGTGCTGTTCCAGCCACTGCGCCAGCTCCAGCGCACCTTTGGAGTGCGCCTGCATGCGCAGGCCCAGTGTCTCCAGACCTTTCAGTATCACCCAGGCATTGAACGGCGAGAGCGTCGCGCCGCAACTGCGCAGGAAACCGATCATGCCGTCGAGAATCAGCTCGCGCCTGCCCAGCACCGCGCCGCCAAGCACCCGACCCTGGCCATCCAGAAATTTTGTGGCGGAATGCATGACGATGTCGGCACCGAGTTCAAGCGGCCGCTGCAACGCCGGGCTGCAGAAGCAGTTGTCCACCACCAGCAGCGCACCGTGCCGGTGGGCTACATCGGCCAATGCCGCGACGTCGGAAATCTCGGTCAGCGGATTGGAGGGCGTTTCCAGGAACAGGAGGCGCGTGTTGGGTCGTATCGCCTGTTCCCATGCGGCGACGTCGGTCGCCGGCACGAACGTGGTGTCGACGCCAAAGCGCTGCATCATGTTGCCGAACAACTGCACGGTCGCGCCGAAAATGCTGCGCGACGAGACGATATGGGTGCCGGCCTTCATCAGCGCCATCACGCAGCCGAGGATCGCGGACATTCCCGATGCCGTCGCGATGCAGCACTCCGCACCCTCCAAGGCGGCAAGGCGTTCCTGCAGCGCACTCACCGTGGGGTTGGTGTAGCGCGAATACACCATTCCCGGATCCTCGCCGGAAAAACGCGCAGCCGCCTCCGCTGCGTCCTTGAAGACGAAGCTCGACGTCAGGTACAACGCTTCCGAATGTTCGTTGAACTGGCTGCGGTGGATACCCGCGCGCACTGCCAGCGTTTCCAGTTCCAGTTCGTCCAACCTCATTGAATTTGTCCCGTTCCTGTTGCGCGCCGCGTTCGCAGCAGGCGCAAAAAAACCCGCTTGAGCTTTCGCTAAGCGGGTCCGGAATCCGACGCACGCTTTAGCAGTATTTGTTACGCGCCCGCAAGCTGTCGTCAAATCGGCGCGAAATCACACGCTACTCCGGGCGCCCGGGTCTGTCAATCGCCGGCGCCAGGGGGATTCAAAGGTTATTCAGCAGTCGCCAGGTTCAGGTCCAGTTGGGTAACGTTGGCCTCGCGGAGCGACAACTCGCCATCATTGCGTTGCGCCTCGACATCGGCAAGGTACTCCGGCGTGATGTCGCCAGTGACATAAATGCCGTTGAAACACGAGGTCTCGAAATGCTCGATCTTCGGATTGACAGAGCGCACGTCGTCGATCAACGCATCCAGATCCTGGTAAATCAGGCGGTCGGCACCGATCTCGTGGGCGATCTCGTCGTTGGTCCGTCCCGTGGCGATGAGTTCGCGCGAGGTCGGCATGTCGATACCGTACACGTTGGGATAGCGCACCGGCGGAGCTGCGGACGCGAAATAGACCTTGCGCGCGCCGGCGTCGCGCGCCATCTGGACGATCTCCCGGCTGGTGGTACCGCGTACGATCGAATCGTCCACCAGCATCACGTTCTTGCCCTTGAACTCCATGCCGATGGCGTTCAGTTTCTGCCGCACTGATTTCTTGCGCACTTCCTGGCCCGGCATGATGAAGGTGCGCCCGATGTAGCGATTCTTGATGAACCCTTCCCGGTAAGGCAGCCCGAGATTCTCGGCAAGTTCCATCGCCGAGGGGCGGCTGGAATCCGGAATCGGGATCACCACGTCTATGTCGAGGTCGCGATACTCGCGTTTGATCTTCCCGGCGAGGCTCGCGCCCATGCGCATGCGCGTCTCGTACACCGAGATGCCGTCGATAACCGAGTCGGGGCGCGCCAGGTATACGAACTCGAAAATGCAGGGATTGTGCTGGGGATTCGCAGCGCACTGGCGGCCGTAGAAGCTGCCGTCGTAGTCGATGAATATCGCCTCGCCGGGGGCCACGTCGCGCACCCGCTCGAATCCCAGGGTATCGAGCGCCACGCTCTCAGAGGCCACCAAGTATTCCGCGCCTTTGTCCGTTTTTGCCACGCCCACCACCAGCGGGCGGATGCCGTAGGGATCGCGGAATGCCAGCAGGCCATAACCGGCGATCATCGCCACGACCGCATATGCGCCGCGACAGCGGCGGTGTACGCCGGACACTGCCTGAAATATGGTCGGCGGGTCGAGCTGGGAGCCGCTGGACGCCTCCTGCAGTTCGTGCGCAAGCACGTTGAGCAGCACTTCCGAGTCGGAATTGGTGTTGACGTGGCGCAGGTCCGCACGGAAAAGATCGCGCTTGAGTTGCTCGGCATTGGTGAGGTTGCCGTTGTGGCCGAGCACGATGCCGAACGGGGAATTTACGTACAGCGGCTGAGCCTCGGCGAAGGACGAGGCAGAACCGGCGGTGGGATAGCGGCAATGAGCGATGCCGATGTTGCCGACCAGGTGGCGCATGTCGCGGGTACGAAACACGTCCCGAACCAGGCCTCCGCCCTTGTGCATCTGGAACTTGCTGCCTTCCGCGGTGACGATTCCGGCGGCGTCCTGACCCCTGTGCTGCAGCACCTGCAGCCCGTCATAGAGCAGCTGGTTCGCTGGCGATTTGGCTACAACGCCCAGAATTCCGCACATGGTTCACGCCTCCACACCCACCGGCGCCGGCTCGTGTAGCCGGCACAATGCAGGCGAAGTATAGTCTAAACCGTTCGCTCGAATTTGACCCTGCGCGCCACGTCGCGCGGTAGCCAGGGCACTACCCACATAGCCGCGGTCTCCAGCGGAGCCGACAACAACGCGTCGCGCCAGTAAGGCTGGCCCGGTGCCGAAGTCATCCCGCCGAGCAGAACCACGGTCACCGCGATCAACAGGCCGCGCAATAGACCAAAGGCCGCGCCGAGCATCCGGTCCGAGGCGGTGAGCCCCGCGACTTTGACCAAGCGCACGATCAACATGCCGGTGAGGCTGAACACCAATAGGCTGGCGAGCATGACCGCGATGAAGCCGAACATCAGCCTTAACCCGGGATTAGTCACCGATTCCGGTAACCAGGTTGCGACGTACCCGGCCAATTCCTTGGCAATCCAGAATGCCCCGATCCACGAGGCCAGCGCCAGCACTTCGCGCACCATTCCGCGCCAGATGCTTATCCCCACCGATACCGCCACGATCAAGATGACGATGAGGTCGAAGACCGTCATCGGGAGCGGTTCACTCCGCGGTACACCGGGTAAATGGTCATTGCGGGACGAGGAATCAAGGTCGGATTTCGCATGATGCCCGCTTTGCGAGCTCACTCACCCTGACGCACCACCGTAGCATCGCCGATCACCAGCTTCAGAGCGCGCATGCGCTGGCGTGCCTTTTCTGCCGCTTCGCGTGAATCGTAAGGGCCGACGCGCACGCGCGTCCTTTCGGCGCCGGAACTCTTCATGACCTCGGTGTAGGCCTTGAACTTGTTCTCCTGCAGCTTGCGTTGCAGCGCCCGGGCGTTAGCTGCGCTGGAAAAAGCGCCCAGTTGCACCACGTAATCCTGATCGGTCCCGCGTTGCGGCATCGGCGCCGCTCTGGGTTCGGGCTTGGGCGCCTCGGCCTTCGGCACCGCCGCCACTGGAGGCGCCGGCCGAACCGGCGGCGCGATCTCGGTCTTCGCGGGGGACATGTCTGGGCTCGACGGTGCTACGGCGGCGGAAGTGGCGGTTGCGGGCTCAGGGCGCGAATCGGCGCCAGGTAACGGTGGAATAGTGATTGCGATGTCCTGACTCAGCGGTTTCGGTTCGCTGTCGAGAAACATCGGCAGAAACACGACGACCAAGAGCACCAGGGCAATAGCCCCGACCAGTCGTCGCCGCGCTCGCTTCTTCAGTTGCAGTTCTTCGTCGCTAATCGCTTTCGCCATATCGTCGTGAATCGGCGCCGGATTCACTTGCGTGCTGCCAGCACCGCACCCACCGTGTAGAAAGAGCCAAACACCAAAATTTTATCATTTTGGCCCGCCGATCTGATCGCATGTTGATACGCGTGTACAGGCGTATCGAACTCTGCCACTGGCAGGTCGACTTGCGCCGCTGCCAGAGCCTGCCGGATTCGCTCCGCGCCGGCACCGCGAGGGCTGGAAAGGCCGGCGACAAGCCACTCGTCCACGACGTCCCGCATCGCTGTCGCAACGCCTTCGATGTCCTTGTCCCTGAGCATCGCGAACACCGCAATCGTCTTGCCGCCGGGCAAGCGCCGCAGACTGGATGCCAGTGCACGGGCAGCGTGCGGGTTATGTGCGACATCGAGGATCACCATGGGCCGGCCGGGCAGAACCTGAAAGCGTCCCGGCAACTGCACATCTAGCAATCCACGCCGGATCGCGCCCATGTCTACCGGCAACCGGTCCCTCAGTTGTTCCAGTGCGGACAATGCCGTGGCGGCGTTGCCGAGTTGATAGTCGCCGCGCAGCGCCGGATACGGCAGTGCCGAACGCTTGCCCAGCGCACTCCAGAACTGCCATTGGGCAGGAATGGCAGTGAACCCGTAGTCGCGCCCGATCAGATGCAGCTTCGCGCCGATTTGTTCCGCGCGCCCCAGCAGCCCGGCGGGCGCGTCCCCCTCGCCGCAGATTGCAGGCCGGCCGGCGCGGAAAATCCCCGCCTTCTCGGCTCCGATGCTGTCCCGGTTGTTGCCCAGGTATTCCATGTGGTCGAAATCCACACTGGTAACGACCGCACAATCGGAATCGAATGCATTCACCGCATCCAGCCTGCCTCCCAACCCGACTTCGAGGACTGCAAGATCCACCCGCTCGCGGATGAAAATATCCATCGCCGCCAGCGTGCCGAACTCGAAATAGGTAAGCGAGACCTCGCCGCGTAACTCCTCGATGCGCGAAAACGCGCGCACCAGTTGCTCGTCCGCCGCTTCCTCCCCCTTCACACGTACCCGCTCGCTGTAACGCAGCAGGTGCGGCGAAGTGTAGACACCCGCCTTATAGCCGGCGCTGGAAAGAATGCTCCCGAGCATCGCGCACACGGAGCCTTTGCCGTTGGTGCCGGCCACTGCAATGATCGGGAAAGCGGGAATCAGGCCGAGACGATCGCGAACGCGGGCAACGCGATCCAAGCCCATGTCGATGGCAGAAGGATGGATGCGCTCGAGGTAGGAGAGCCAGTCGGAAAGCGACTGCGGCGCTGTGACGCGATCGATGGGCACGTAGAATTCCGGCTTTGCGGGAGCCGGCCAAGAGGAAAAAAGCTAGGCCGCCGGAGCGCGCATCAGCAGCGTGATCAGACTGGCGAGCTTATCGCGCATCTGCCGGCGATCGACGATCATGTCGATTGCGCCATGCTCCAGCAGAAACTCCGCACGCTGAAAGCCCTCCGGCAAAGTCTGGCGCACTGTTTGTTCGATCACGCGCGGACCAGCGAAACCGATCAACGCTCCAGGCTCGGCAATCACCACATCGCCGATCATGGCGAAGCTCGCCGACACGCCGCCCATGGTGGGATCGGTAAGAATCGAGATGAAGGGCAGTCTCGCCCTGGAAAGCTGGGTGAGCGCGGCGGTGGTCTTGGCCATCTGCATCAACGACATGAGACCTTCCTGCATGCGCGCACCACCACTCGAGGAAAAGCAGACGAAGGGTAGATTCTGTTCGCAACAGCTCTGCACACCACGCACGAAGCGCTCGCCTACCACTGAGCCCATCGAACCGCCCAGGAAACGAAACTCGAAGGCTGCCGCGACCAGCGGCACGTTCTTGATCGAACCCTGCACGACTACAAGCGCGTCTTCCTCTTCGGTTTCGGCCTTGGCCTGCTCGAGGCGTTCGGTATAGCGCTTGCTATCCACGAACTTGAGGAAGTCGATGGGACTGATCTCCGCGCCTATTTCAAACTGGCCTTCCGTGTCGAGCGTGAGGTCGATGCGCTCGCGGGCCGTGAGGCGGTTGTGGTGCCCGCACTTGGGGCAAACATTGAGATTCTTGTCCAGATCGGCGCGATAGAGCACCGTCTCGCAAATCTCACATTTGCTCCACAGCCCTTCCGGCACAGCCTTCTTGATGGCCCCGGCGTTGCGCTTGATCTTCGGCGGAAGCAGCTTCTGCAACCAGCTCATCCACGTCCCCCCGTGGTTTGACGAACCCGCAAGTGCGGGCGCAATTCAATCGCGTGTTCCGAAAACAGGCTCACGCACCGTCCATGGCGCGCCGGATTCCGCCGAGCAGAACCGACAGATTGCCAAGCACCTGGTCGGGACTCGAGGACTCGATCTCCTGCACCAGGCGGCTGCCGATCACCACCGCGTCGGAAATCACCGAAATCGCTTTCGCAGTTTGGGCGTCGCGGATACCAAAGCCCACGCCGATGGGAAGCCGTATATGCGAACGGATCTGCGGTAGCTTCGCAGTGACCTGCCGGAGATCGAGGTGCGCAGCACCCGTTACGCCCTTGAGCGACACGTAGTATATGTATCCTGACGCCATGCGCCCGACCTGCTCCATGCGGCTGTCTTCCGATGTCGGCGCCAACAGGAAAATGGAATTGATGCCTTTGGCCTTGAGCAGATCGGCCAGCTGCCTGCTCTCCTCGGGCGGATAGTCGACCACCAGCACCCCATCCACGCCGCTCGCCTGCGCGGCTTCTGTGAATGCAGCATAACCCATCGCCTCGATTGGATTGGCATACCCCATCAACACCACCGGGGTAGTCCGATTGGTGGTCCGGAAATTCCGCACCATGCCGAGCACGTGTTTGAGTCCCACGCCGTGCTTGAGCGCACGCTCGCTGGAGCGCTGGATGGTCGGTCCGTCAGCCATCGGATCGGAAAAGGGCACGCCCAGTTCGATGATGTCCGCGCCGGCACCAACCAGCGCGTGCATGATCGGCACAGTCATCGCCGGATTAGGGTCTCCGGCGGTGACGAAAGGAATCAGCGCCTTGTTTCCCTGCGCCTGGAGTTTCCTGAACGTTTCCGGAATACGGGACATTCTTGAGGGGTGAGGGATGAGGGATGAGGGATGAGAGGAGAGGCTTGAGTCTACTCATCCCTCTCCCGTTGCCTTACTTTCCTAGAGCTTCAGACCCGAACGTTCGGCGACGGTGTTCATGTCCTTGTCGCCGCGGCCGGAAAGATTCACCAGCAGCACCTGGTCCGTGGATAGCGTGGGCGCCAACTTCATCGCATACGCCACAGCGTGCGCGGACTCGAGCGCCGGCATGATGCCCTCCATCCGGGTCAGTGTGTGAAAAGCGTTGAGCGCCTCGTCATCTGTGATCGAGACGTACTCGGCGCGGCCGCTATCCTTGAGCCACGCGTGTTCCGGGCCCACGCCCGGATAGTCGAGACCGGCGGAAATCGAATGGGTCTCGATGATCTGGCCGTTCTCGTCCTGGATCAAATAGGTGCGATTGCCGTGCAACACGCCGGGTTTGCCGGCGCATAGCGTGGCAGCGTGCTTTCCGGAGGCAAGACCCAGTCCGCCGGCTTCGACGCCGATCAATCGCACCGACTTGTCCTCGATGTACGGATAAAACGCACCCATGGCATTCGAGCCGCCGCCTACGCAGGCGAGAATCGCGTCAGGTTGGCGGCCGATTGCTTCCGGCATCTGGGTGCGCAGTTCGCGCCCCACGACCGAATTGAAATCTCGCACCATCATCGGGTAGGGATGCGGGCCAGCAACCGTGCCGATGATGTAGAAAGTGCTCTCGACGTTGGTGACCCAGTCGCGCATTGCTTCGTTGAGTGCATCCTTCAGTGTTTTCGAGCCGCTCTCCACCGGCACCACCGTCGCGCCCAGCAGCTTCATCCGGAACACGTTCATCGACTGGCGCTTGATGTCTTCCGATCCCATGTACACCACGCATTCCATGCCGTACCGGGCGGCGACGGTAGCGGCGGCCACGCCGTGCTGACCGGCGCCAGTTTCGGCGATCACCCGTTTCTTGCCCATGTGTCTGGCTAACAGCGCCTGGCCGACGGTGTTGTTGATCTTGTGCGCGCCGGTGTGATTCAGATCTTCGCGCTTGAGCCAGATCTGCGCGCCGCCCGCATGTTGTGACAGGCGACTGGCGTGATATACGGGGCTGGGACGGCCGACGTAGTGCTTGAGATCGGATTCGAATTCGGTGACGAACGCGGAATCGTTGCGCATACGCTCATACTGCGTGCGCAACTCGTCGAGGGCGTGCATCAGCGTTTCGGCGACGAATACGCCGCCATACGGTCCGAAGTGGCCCCCGGCGTCGGGAAGGTTGTAAGCCTTTAGGGCCTCATACATCTGCATCTCTCACTCCTCGTATGAACGCGGCGATCTTGGCCGCGCTCTTTATTCCCTTTGCGGTCTCGACGCCGCTGCTCACATCGACCGCCCATGGACGCACGCGGCGCACGGCGTCGCCCACGTTGTCGGGATCGAGCCCGCCGGCAAGGATCAGCGGCAGGGGAAGCTTGGCCGGAATCAGCGACCAGTCGAACGTGGCTCCGGTACCGCCACGACTGCCCTCCACGAACGCGTCGAGCAGTAAACCTTTGGCGGCGCGATGACGGCCGGCGTATTGTAGCAAATCCACTCCCGGCCCGACCCTCACGACCTTGATGTAGGGCACGCTGAATCCCGCGCAGAAATCGGGCGTTTCGTCGCCGTGAAACTGCAGCAGCTGCGGACCGACTTCGTCGAGCACTCGCTCGACTTCCGCGGGTTGCGGATCGACGAACAAAGCCACCGGCGTGACGAACGCCGGGAGCGCTTCGACGATGGCGCGCGCGGCCGCGGTCGAGACTCGTCGCGGACTTTCGGCGGCGAAGATCAGGCCGATCGCGTGCGCGCCGGCATGCGCTGCTGCAAGCGCATCTTCGACACGGGTGATGCCACAGATTTTTACCGCTGTCGCCATCCCGGTCCGGAACTCCTGAAAATCATTCTGCCGCGAGCAGTGTTTCTTCGAGACTGGCAACGTCCGGATGCGAGGGCAGCGCCCATGACGCATCGTATTCTACCGCCGCAAGGTAAAGTCCCGAGGCTGCAAATGTAGGTGCGGCACGATTGCGCTCGCGGCTTCGCAGCACTTCGCCGATCCAGGCGGCAGGCCGTCGGCCGCTGCCAACATAGACCAGCGAACCGACGATATTGCGCACCATATGCTGGAGGAAGGCGTCGGCGGCAAACTCGAAGCGAACCAGATCGCCGCGGCGCGAGATCTCGAGTCGGCGCATCGTTCTGACCGGTGTTTTCGCCTGGCAATCGGCGGCGCGGAAAGCGCTGAAATCGTGGTTGCCGATCAGGCATTGCGCGGCCTGTTGCATCGCCCGTTCATCCAGGCGCCTGTAAAACCAGCCTACCCGCCCCCGAAGGAGCCCCGGGCGCTGCGGCCGGTTGAGCAGCCAAAAGACGTAGCGCCTTCCGGTGGCGGAAAAGCGCGCGTGGAACTCCGGGCTCACTTCACGGGCCCAGTTCACCGCAATGGCTTCGGGCAGCAGGGCATTGCCGCCCCGGATCCACGCCTCCGGCGGACGCTCGACATCAACGTCGAAATGCACCACCTGTGCAAGCGCGTGCACTCCGGCGTCGGTACGCCCAGCGCAAACGGTATCGACGTTTTTGCCCGCCACCTCCGACAGCGCGCGCTGCAGGGCATCCTGAACCGCACAGCCGTTTGGCTGCGTCTGCCAGCCGCAGAACGCAGTTCCGTCGTATTCGAGTCCGAGAGCAATTCTCACAGCGGGGGGTTCCAGAACGGTTGCCGGGCGCAGCAAGAACGCTGCGGATCAACTGACCGTGGAATTGCGCAGCAAGGCGCCACCACGGGATACGGCCGCGGTGGAGTGGCTAGCTTCAGGAATCGAGATTGGCGAGCACCGTCTGTGCGGCCGTCTTCTGCTCGGCGTCGCCTTCCCGAAGAACTTCCTTGAGGATCTCGCGTGCACCGTCCTTGTCACCCATTTCCTGGTACGCCTTGGCAAGGTCGAACTTGGTCTGCACGTCATACCAATGATCATCCTTGCCCGTGGCTGAAACCTGGGGAGAGGTTCCGGTGCCCAGGTCGAGGTTGATACCCGATAGATCGATTTCCTGCACGGCGCCGGAACCGGTCGTGGGCTCGCCAGGCGATTCGAGCGACGTATCGAAATCCACTCCGCCGGCAGCAGGTTTGGGTTCCTCGGCAGCCGGTACCGAGGCAGACGGTGCAGCAAGGGCGTTGAGGTCGAAATCGAAATCGATGGTATTGCCCTCTTGCTTTGGCGGCGCTTCGGTTTCCTCGGCCGCGGTCCCTGCCGCTGGCAAATCGACGCTGAAATCCACCGTTGACGCCGCCGCGGGTCGCAGAATGGTGGTGTCCTCTTGAGACTCGAACGCCGAGGGGGCGATGGTCTGGGTCTTTTCCAACTGGGCGGCGTCGTCGCCGAGATCGATATCGGTCGAGGTTGTTGCGTTCGGGTCTTCGAAGCCGATGTTGAAATCGACATTGTCGGCAGCGCCCGGGGCCGCGACGGCTGTGATGGCAGCAACTTCGCCACCGCGCGGCCGGCCGGCGGCATAGCGCGGATTGTCCGGATCAATCTGGTAGCCCAGTCTGACGGCCTGATCCCACAATTCTCCGCTGCCGCCGGTTCCTTTCTGCAGGTCGCGCGCCAGTTGCTCGAATGCCTTGGTGTCCTTGCGATTGGCATAAATCTGTAACAACTTGACGTGGATTTCGTAGCGCGTGGGAAAGGCCGTGAGCGCTTCCTTCAGCAGATCCTCAGCCTGGGCATCGCGACCGTAGGCGAGGAAAATCTCCGCCTCCGCGACCGGATCGACTTCCTCAGCAATGTTGCTGGCCGCGCGTGCGTTGGCCGCGCTCAGGTCGGTGTCATTGCTGTTGAACGCCTGCGACGTGTAGCGCGCAGCGCCGACTTCTGGCGCAGGGCCAGCTTCTTCGGTTTTGGATTTCGATTCGCGGCGGCGCTTGACGGCGCGTACCGCGAGCGCGCCGATCAGCACCAGCACACCAACCGCAGCGCCAAGATAGGCGGGTTGCTCCATCACCCGATCCAACAAGCTCGGCTCCGGGGCGCGCGGCGGTACCGGTCTGGGCGCGGGCTTGGGTGGCGGGGCTGGTTGGGGCGGTGGCGCAATTTCTGTTTTCGGTGGCGCCCCATCGGGAGCAGGCGGCGTCTGCGCCGGGGCCGATTTGGCCTCAGGTGGTGGTGCGGGCGCAACAGGCGAAGTCGCTGGGGTTTCCGGTTTTGCTTCTGGTTTCCGCGCAGGTTGGGCCGGCGCGGGTTGTGCCGGTGTAGCCGTAGCAGGAGGTGGGCCAGCAGGTTTCTGCAAGTCAGCCATGCCCTTGTTCTTGATCTCCAGCAAAGCCTGCAGGTCCTTGATGGTCTTTTCGAGCTTGCCTACGCGCTCGTTGGCATCCTTGACGGCCTTGTCGCGCGCAACCAACTCCTCCTCCAGCGCGCGCACGCGGGCCTGTCCCTGGGCCGTCTTTGCGTCTCCGGCTGGGGTACCCGCCGCCGCCGTGGCGGACGGTTCGCTCTGGGAAAGCTTGAGCACTTCCTTTGGCTGTTGTTTCGCAACGGCAGCCTGATCCTCGACCTTCGTTGTTATTTTGCCGGCGGCCTCCTGCTGGGCCGGCTCTTCGGTCGGCGTCGCTTCTCCCGCCGCAACCGCCAGTTGCTCGCGGTAGACATTCCAGTCGCGCGCCTGCACCAGAACTTCCTTGCGCGCGTCGGTTTGCTCGATGCTGCCGTATTGATCCGGTGTCGGCAGCTTGATGATCTTTCCGGTCTTCAGCCGGTTCATGTTCTTGGCGAAGAAAGCGTCCGGATTCCCGCGGAACAGCAGCACCAGCATTTGCTCCAAGCTCACGTCGGCAGGTTTGGTGGCAAGTGCAATCTTCGTCAGAGTATCGCCGCGTTTCACTGGACCATAACTTTCGCGTCCTGCAGCGCTTGTTGCAGTACCGCCACGCGAGGTGCTGTTGACATTCTTTTCCGTATGGTAAGTGGCCATCTGACCACCGATTGTTTCCACCGGTCCCGAAGGGGCAGGTTCGACCGCAGGAGGGGCCTCGGTGACCGCCGGCGCTTCCGATGCTGCTGCGGGAGCCTCCGTTGCAGGCGCTTCTGCTGCAGCGGCATCCGCAGTTGGCGCCTGTGCGGCTGGCTCGGCAAGCGGCTCGGGCTGCGGCTCCGGCTTGGGTGGCGAAGCACGGACTTCGGCCTCGGAAGCCTTCTGTGCGGCGCGATCGGCGATCAAAGACGGCGGATCAAGCAGGGCAGTGAATTCGCGGCTGATGCGTCCGGAAGACCAGGACAATTCCAACAGCAAATCGAGAAAGGGCTCGTTGACCGGCTCAGTCGTAGTCAGGTGTACGTAAGGCTCGCCGTCCGCGCGTTTTTCTATCTTGATCTTGACGTTGTCGAGCGCGCTCGAGTAGCCGAGTCCGGCCCGTCCGAACGCCTCCTGACTCGCGAGACGCGCAGCAAGCGAACTAATTTCTTTTTTCTCGGCGACTAACTCGATTTCCGCGTTGAACGGTTCACCGAGCGCCGATATGACGTTGAGCTTGCCCAGACCTGCCCCGTGCGCTACCGCAGAGACAGCGAGCAACGACGCGGCGAGAATCCATGCGCGGCTAGACGTTATGCCCAAGGCGCCCACCCTGATCGTTTTTGTATAAAGGGTAATTAAAATAACATCATGGGTTTAGAGATGCAAGCTCAACTTTCCTCTTACATTCTCCGGTAACCCGAGACTTTATCGATCAATTTTGAGGTAGTGCCTGCGGTCACACCGGTGGGCGCACGCTACTGTTCGAGCAGAATTCGCAGCATGCGACGCAAAGGCTCCGCCGCGCCCCACAGCAACTGGTCGCCCACTGTAAATGCAGCGAGATATTCGCCCCCCATCGGCAGTTTTCGCAATCGTCCTATCTGCACCGCGAGCGTGCCGGTGACCGCTGCCGGCGTCAACTCCCGGATCGACGCCTCGCGTTGATTGGGCACTACCTTCACCCACTTGTTTGCGGAGCCTAGCAGCCCTTCGATTTCATCGAGCGGCAGGTCCTTCGTGAGCTTGATGGTGAGCGCCTGGCTGTGGCAGCGCATCGCGCCTATGCGCACACAAACGCCGTCGATCGGAACCGGATTCGATTCGCGTCCCAGGATCTTGTTGCCTTCCGCCTGGGCTTTCCATTCCTCGCGGCTCTGACCGTTGCCGAGGTCCTTGTCGATCCACGGTATCAGGCTGCATGCCAACGGCAGCCCGAAATGCTCGCTCGGTAATGCCCGGCTGCGCAGCGCGTCGCTGACCCGGCGGTCGATCTCCAGAATCGACGAGGCCGGATCTTCGAGCAGCGATCTTGTCGCAGCATGGATGTAACCCATCTGCGACACCAGTTCGCGCATGTTCTGAGCGCCGGCGCCCGAGGCGGCCTGATACGTCATCGCCGTCATCCACTCCACAACTCCGGCCTTGAACAGCCCGTGCATGCCCATCAACATCAGGCTGACAGTGCAGTTGCCGCCGATGTAATTGCGGACACCCTGAGCAAGCGCCTTCCTGATCACATCGAGATTGACCGGATCGAGAATGATCACAGCATCTTCGCGCATGCGCAGTGGCGAGGCGGCATCGATCCAGTAGCCGTTCCAGCCGTCGGCGCGTAATTTCGGGTAGATGTCGTTGGTGTATTCGCCGCCTTGGCAGGAAACGATCACCTGCATGGACTTGAGTTCCTTCAAATCCTCGGCGCGCCTGAGCGGCGGCACTTCCTTGCCGACGTCCGGGCCCTTGCCTCCTGGTTGAGAGGTGGTGAAGAAAACCGGATCGATGTGATCGAAGTCGCGCTCTTCGCGCATGCGCTGCATCAGCACGGAACCGACCATGCCGCGCCAGCCGACCAAGCCCACTCGCCTGATCGCGGCATTCGTTCCGGTGCGGCGCGTGGAAACCACCGCGGCGTCAGTTGCATTCATTGCCTATCCCTCCTGTCATGCCTGCAACGCCGCTACCACGGCATCGCCCATTTCTTCAGTCCCGACCTTCCTGGTCCCGGGTTCGTGAATATCGGCAGTCCGGTAACCGTGCTTGAGCACGCGCCTCACTGCAGCTTCGATGCGCGCCGCGAGCGCTTCCTGGTTGAAGGTATGGCGCATCATCATCGCGGCCGAAAGAATCGTCGCGAGCGGATTGGCTACATCCTTGCCCGCGATGTCCGGAGCGGACCCGTGAATCGGCTCGTACAAACCCTTGTTGCGCGCATCCAGGGAAGCCGAGGGTAGCATGCCGATCGAGCCGGTAAGCATCGAGGCCTCGTCCGAGAGGATATCGCCGAACATGTTGCCGGTGAGCATAACGTCGAACTGCCTGGGTGCCCGCACCAATTGCATTGCCGCATTGTCCACGTACATGTGCGTCAATTCGATGTCCGGATATTCCTTCGCCACTTCACTGACCACATCCCGCCACAGGATACTGGTATCCAGCACGTTGGCCTTGTCCACCGAGCACAATCGCTTCGCCCGCTTTCGCGCGATGGCGAAACCCATATGGGCGATGCGACGGATCTCCGATTCGCTGTATTTCATGGTGTCGTAGCCCTCGCGCTCACCGCTACCGGTCTCGCGCCGCCCGCGCGGCTGACCGAAGTAGATGTCGCCGGTCAGCTCCCGCAAGATCATGATGTCGAGCCCGACCACCACATCGGACTTGAGCGTCGAGGCTTTGGCAAGCTCCTCGTACAGTAGCGCGGGACGCAGGTTGGCGAACAGGTCCAGTTCCTTGCGTATCCGCAGCAAGCCCTGCTCGGGACGCATCGGCCGCGGCAACTTGTCGTACTTTGGCCCGCCAACGGCGCCCAGCAGCACTGCGTCCGCTGATCGGGCCAACGCCAGCGTCGATTCCGGTAAGGGATCTCCCGCGGTATCGTACCCGGCGCCCCCGATAGGCGCTTCCTGCAGTTCGAATTTCCGGCCTTCGTGCGACAGCGCCTCGAGCACCTTGAGTGCCTGCTTCACGATCTCGGGGCCGATGCCGTCACCGGGGAGTACTGCGATTTTCATGCGTGATTCCGTGGATGCTCGAGGGGCAGAAGCGGCAACGCCAGGCACTACCCTTCAGCCTTCACCCGTCACCCTAGCTGAATAGCCAGGGTTGCTCGATACGGCGTTTGGCCTCGAAGGCCTTGATCTCCTCGACATGCTGCAACGTCAGCCCGATGTCGTCCAGCCCGTTGAGCAGGCAATGCCTGCGGAAGGAATCAACTTCGAAAGCGAACACCTGACTGCCGTCCGGATAGGCGACCGTCTGCGCACCCAGGTCGATCACCAGCCTGAATCCGGGGAACGCGGCAACGTCGTGAAACAGACGATCAACCTGGGATTCGGGCAGCACGATCGGCAGAATGCCATTCTTGAAGCAGTTGTTGCAGAAGATGTCGGCGTAACTCGGCGCGATCAGCGCACGGAAACCAAAGTCGGCCAACGCCCAGGGTGCGTGCTCCCGCGAGGAGCCGCAGCCGAAATTCCTGCGGGCAAGAAGAATGTTCGCCCCCCTGTATCGTGGCTTGTTCAGGACAAAATCGGGGTTTGGCTTACGCCCGGACGGGTCCATTCCGGGTTCGCCAACATCCAGATAACGCCACGCGTCGAACAGATTGACGCCGAATCCAGAGCGCCTGATCGACTTCAGGAACTGCTTCGGAATAATCGCATCGGTGT
This sequence comes from Burkholderiales bacterium, assembly GCA_035275265.1. Classification (GTDB taxonomy): domain Bacteria; phylum Pseudomonadota; class Gammaproteobacteria; order Burkholderiales; family JACQAP01; genus JACQAP01. The sequence continues at coordinate 494,107 of DATENC010000026.1, forward strand.
CGACGTTGGCGCGATCGAGCGGCGCGACGAGACCTTCCAAGCGGGTGAACTTCTCCATGGCTACTTTTTCTCGTCCGCCTTCTTCTCGATCTTGTTGCCAAGCGTGGACAGGTCCTTGCCGAACCCTTCCATGGTGTTGCAGCCAGCCAAGACTAGTGCACCTGCGACCGCGAGCACGATAAGGAACCGATTGTCCATGATTGCCCCCGAATAGCGGTTCTATAGTCCCGAGCGCACGTCGACGAAGTGACCGGCAATGGCCGCGCCTGCCGCCATCGCCGGACTCACCAGATGTGTACGCCCGCCCGCGCCCTGGCGTCCCTCGAAGTTGCGGTTCGAAGTCGATGCGCAACGTTCGCCCGGTTCCAGCCGGTCGTCGTTCATTGCCAGGCACATCGAGCAGCCCGGCTGACGCCACTCGAATCCCGCATCGCGAAACACCCGGTCCAGGCCTTCTTTTTCTGCCTGTTCCTTCACGAGGCCCGAGCCCGGCACCACCATCGCCAGGCGCACATTGGCGGCAACACGTCTGCCGCGCACGACTTGCGCCGCTGAACGCAGATCCTCGATGCGCGAGTTGGTGCACGAGCCGATGAACACTTTGTCGAGGCGGATATCGGTAATCGAGGTATTGGGCTTGAGACCCATATAAATCAGCGCGCGCTCAATGCCTTCGCGCTTCACTTCGTCCTTTTCCTTGTCCGGATCGGGCACCCGACCGTCAACCGGCACCACCATTTCCGGCGAAGTGCCCCAGGTCACCTGCGGCTTGATCTCGCGGGCATCCACACGCATTGCGAAATCGAAACGGGCGTTGTCGTCGCTTTTCAACGTGCGCCAATAGGCTACCGCCCGATTCCACATTTCTCCTTTGGGAGCGAACGGACGGCCTCGCAAATACTCGATGGTGGTCTCGTCCACTGCCACCATGCCAGCGCGAGCGCCGGCTTCGATCGCCATGTTGCAAAGGGTCATGCGTGCTTCCATCGACAACGCACGCACCGCGCTTCCGCCGAACTCGACCGCATGACCGGTACCGCCCGCCGTGCCGATCCTGCCGATCACTGCCAGAGCCACATCCTTGGAGGTGACACCGCGGCCTAGCGCGCCGTTCACCTCGATCAGCATGTTTTTCATCTTCTTCTGCATCAGGCACTGGGTGGCGAGTACATGTTCCACCTCCGACGTGCCGATGCCATGGGCGAGACAACCGAACGCGCCATGGGTGCTGGTATGCGAATCGCCGCACACCACGGTCATCCCGGGAAGCGTCGCTCCCTGCTCCGGGCCGATAACGTGCACGATCCCCTGGCGACGATCGAGAAAGGGGAAATACGCCTTGGCGCCGAACTCGCGCATGTTAGTGTCCAACGTCTCGACCTGCAGGCGCGAAATCGGATCCTTGATTCCCTGGTTCCAGTCCGTGGTCGGCGTGTTGTGGTCGGCTGTGGCGACCACCGAGTCCATGCGCCAAGGCTTGCGGTTGGCGAGCTTGAGCCCCTCGAATGCCTGCGGGCTGGTGACTTCGTGCACCAGGTGGCGATCGATGTAGATCAACGCTGTCCCATCCGGTTCCTGACGGACCAGGTGGGTCGCCCAGAGTTTGTCGTAAAGCGTCTGCCGATTCATAGTGTGTTCAGAGCAAGCGGAAATTATGACATATCCCGCTGGGTGGACGGCAGTTTGGCGCAGCTAGTTCGCGGTTTTTGCGCCGAAGGATATCGGTTTCCATGACACCACCACGAACGCCAGCAAGGCAGAAACAGCGGCACACGTGAAGGTCCATTGCGGACCCCAGCCTTCCCAGGCATATCCGGCGCCGAGCGCACCTAGCGTGCCTCCCAGGCCGTAGCCGAGGCTGGTGTACAGCGCCTGGCCGCGCGCCTGGTTGCGGCCGCGGAAAATCTGGTGCATCGCCGCCACGCCGGCGGCGTGATAAGCGCCAAAAGTGACCGCATGCATGAGTTGCGCCACTACCATGGCGGGAATCGAACCGACTCCCCAGCCGATCAGCAGAAAACGCACGAACGCACAACCGAAACTGAATAGCAGAATCTGGTTGAGGTTGTACGCCCGCATCAGTCTCGGCAGCCACATGAACAATCCGATCTCTGCAAGGACGCCCAACGCCCACAACCACCCCACCGCCTTTTTCGAATACCCGGCATCGACCAGATGTATCGAGTAGAAGGTGTTGTAGGGCCCATTCGCCACCTGCATGAGGAAAAAGCCGGCAAACAGGGCAATGACCGCGGGCTGCGCCACGATGCGCAGAATCGGCGCGTGCTCGCCGTGGTGGGCGGGTTCGCGGTCGCGCGGCAGGGGAAAGGTGCTCGCCGCCATCAACACCAGCAGCGTCAGCACCATCGGCGCAAGCGCGCCGATTCCGAAGTAATCGAGCAGATACCCGCCAGCCACAACCACAGCCAGGAACCCGACCGAACCCCACAGCCGTATGCGCCCGTAAGTACCAACCCGCAGGCCCAGCAGGTTGAGCGTGGCCGATTCCGCCAACGGCAGCACTCCGCACCAGAAAATGTTCAGTACCAGTAATGCCGTGAACATCCAGGCTATTCCGCCGTTGAAGAACACCGCGGCAAACGTCACCGCCGTTCCCACAGCGGTCAGACGAATCAGTTGGCCGCGGGCACGGTAGTGGTCGGACAGCCAACCCCAGATATTCGGTCCGAAGATGCGCGCCACCGGGTTAACGGCAAGTAATACGCCGATCTGGAATGCCGAGAATCCCAGCGACTTCAGATACAAGGCGAAATACGGCGCGAACGCGCCGATGAAGGCGAAATACCAGAAATAGAAGTTGGAAAGCCGGAAGTAAAAAGATCCGCGTACCATGGAATGACCGACTCTCAGCGAGGTCCGCGTTCGCGATCGAGCCACCAACGCCGTGCAAGCCAGCCCCAGGCGACCAACACCCCGATCCATCCGAGGAAGGTGATGAACGCAGCGATGCCCGTATCACGGCTCAGGACATCCCAGCGAGAGAAGATCTCGGTCCAGTCGTGTTCGCCGCTGCCGACCAGCGGCAGCAGGTGCGCGCGCGCATCGGCCATGTAGCGGGCGATATTCCAGAAATTCTCGAATAGCCATACCGAGCACAACGCGAACGAAAGTGCCTCGCGGCGACGCCAGAACGTCGCGCTGGCTGCAATCGGGAACAGCAGTTGCGCGAACGTGCCGCCATAAACGGTGATCCGATCGCCCAGCAACAAGCCGAAGATCGGGTGACCCGCCTCGTGCAAGGCAAGATTGGCGTTGTCGAGCAGGAATACCCAGCGTTGTCCGGTGTTGGCGAGGAAAGCAACGAACGCGATGCCGCAGGTAGCAGCAACGAACGCCGGGGTTCCTACCGGGCGCCAGTCCAGTTCGTTGACCTCGGCGAGGCGCTGCAGCCAGCTCACGGGGGTGATTGGCCTCAGGCTTCGTCAGGGTCGGGGTTGGTTGCCTGGCTGGGATTGCCGGCGCTTGCCGCCGCGGCTGGAGCGCGCGCGGCAATCCTGGGTGTGGGACAGCGCACGTCGGCATTCTGCGCGCGATGGCGCAGGGCGTGGTCTATCAGGATCAGTGCCAGCATCGCTTCGGCGATGGGCGTGGCCCGAATGCCGACACAGGGGTCATGGCGCCCGCTAGTTTCCACCACGGTTGGCTCGCCCAGCTTGTCGACCGAACGCCGCGGCAGGCGGATACTCGAGGTCGGCTTCACCGCGATGTTGACCACGATGTCCTGGCCGCTGGAGATGCCGCCGAGGATGCCGCCGGCATTGTTGCTCAGATAGCCTTCCGGCGTCATTTCGTCCCCGTGCTCCGTGCCTTTCTGTTCGACCGCGGCGAAGCCGGCGCCAATTTCCACGCCTTTCACGGCGTTAATCCCCATCATGGCGTAGCCTATTTCGGCATCGAGCTTGTCGTAAACCGGCTCGCCCCAGCCGACCGGAACGTTCTCCGCCACCACGGTGATTTTCGCCCCGCACGAATCCCCGGACTTGCGCAGTTCGTCCATGAACTTCTCGAGTTTTGGCACGATGTCCGGATCGGGCGCAAAGAACGGATTGGCGTTCACCGCGTCCCATGTCCTGAACGCGATGCGGATCGGGCCGAGTTGGGACATGTAGCCGCGAATCAACACGCGGTGGTGCTCCCACAGCCACTTCTTCGCAATCGCCGCGGCGGCCACGCGCACCGCGGTTTCGCGAGCCGACTGCCGCCCGCCGCCACGATAGTCTCGGATGCCGTATTTTTGCCAATAGGTGTAATCCGCGTGCCCCGGACGGAAAGTCTCGACGATGTTGCCGTAGTCCTTGCTGCGTTGGTCCTGATTGCGGATCAGCAACGCGATCGGAGTACCGGTGGTCCGGCCTTCGAAGACGCCGGAAAGAATCTCCACAGTATCGGGCTCGCGCCGCTGGGTGACATGCCTGGAAGTTCCGGGCTTGCGGCGATCGAGCTCTTTCTGGATGTCCTCCTCGGCGAGCTCAATTCCCGGTGGGCAACCGTCGACGACGCATCCGATTGCCGGGCCATGGCTTTCGCCAAAGGACGTGACACAGAAGAGTTTGCCGAGCGTATTTCCTGACATTGCCCACCCGAAAAGGACCGTCGAAGTTTATCACGTGCCCTGCGGAATCCCGGCAGCAACAGGGCACCGCATGAGCCGATGCGTCACCAGGCTGCCTGATTTAGAATGCCTGCACATTCATCCCCACCTCGACCAGGCCAGGACCATGCGCCAGTACCTCGACCTGATGCGCCATATCCTCGAACACGGCACCCGCAAGAACGACCGGACTGGTACCGGAACGCTCAGCGTCTTTGGGCCGCAGCTTCGCTTTGATCTGCAGGCCGGCTTCCCGCTGCTGACCACCAAGAAAGTTCACCTCAAGTCCATCATCCACGAACTGTTGTGGTTCCTGAAGGGCGAAACCAACGTCCGCTACCTCAGGGAAAACGGGGTGTCGATCTGGGACGAATGGGCCGACGACAAAGGCGAACTCGGTCCGGTGTACGGCTATCAGTGGCGTTCCTGGCCGGCGCCTGACGGACGCCATATCGATCAGATGGCGAAAGTAATCGAGAACATCAGGCATAACCCGGACTCGAGGCGCCTCATCGTGTCGGCCTGGAACGTCGCCGATCTTGAGCGCATGGCGCTCATGCCCTGCCACGCTTTTTTTCAGTTCTACGTTGCCGACGGCGAGCTCTCCTGCCAGCTCTACCAACGCAGCGCCGACCTCTTCATCGGGGTGCCGTTCAACATTGCCTCTTACGCAGCATTGACGCTCATGGTTGCACACGTCTGCAATCTGAGACCCGGTGAATTCGTGCACACCTTCGGCGATACCCACCTGTATCTGAACCATCTGGAACAGGCGCGCGAACAGCTTTCGCGGCAGCCGCGTGCACTGCCTCGGATGATTCTCAACCCGGACGTCAGGAACCTGTTCGATTTCCGCTACGAGGATTTCAATCTGGTCGGCTACGAACCCCATCCCGCCATCAAGGCGCAGGTGGCAGTTTGAACTACTGGTGACAAGTGACGGGTGACGAGTGACTGGGTCGAAAGCGGCGCATCCCCGAATCTCGATCATCGTGGCGTATGCAGAAAATCGCGTTATCGGCAAGGCCGGAAGTATTCCCTGGCGTATTTCCGAAGACCTGAAGCGCTTTCGCCAACTCACGATGGGCCATCACATCGTGATGGGTCGCAAGACCTGGGAGTCAATCGGCCGAATATTGCCCGGGCGCAAACACATCATCATCAGCCGCAAACCTGGATACACCGTAACCGGCGCGAAGGTCGTCGATTCCCTCAATGCCGCCATCGCGGCAGCGCGAGGCGACAACGAAATCTTCGTCATCGGCGGCAGCGAGATCTACGCACTCGTTCTTCCGATCGCGGACCGCATCCTGGCTACCGAGATCGACCGGAAATACGAAGGCGACACTTACTTCCCTGAACTCGAAAAGGGGATCTGGCGCGAAACCGCACGGGAGTTGCGGCATGGCGAAGCGGACGGTTTCGGCTATAGCTATGTAACCTACGAACACACGCGTGACAACCGGTGAGAAAGCCTTGACGCATCAGGGTAACGACCTCACGCGGGAACCGCGTTGGTCGGGATCCTGAAGAAATAGTCAGTGCCAGCGTGTATGAAGAGGAACCGCGCGCTGCACTCGCGGCACCCGGAATGACTCAGGCGGCAATCCCTGCTCTTCTCTTGTCCACATCAGCTCGTAGGCTTTTTCGAGATGGCGCACGAAGGTTGCGGTATCGAACAATGCGCAGCCCAGGCGGTTTTGCGCGAGCCGGGCCTTGAGCAGGGTCAGCTCGGATGAACCTTCGGCCGCGAGCCGTACCGCGATTTCCTCGTACTCCCGCAAGTCGCGCACGATCAACTCGGGCAGGCCGGCGGCACGCAGCAGGCTGGCGCCCACCCTGGCCGGCATCGTTGTTCCGGGACATGTCAGCACCGGTACCCCCATCCACAATGCGTCGACCGCGGTGGTGTGTGCGTTGCAGTGGAGCGTGTCCAGGAAAATGCCTGCCAGCGGATAGCGCGCCAGGTGGTTCTCCCTTGGCAGGGATGGTCCAACCACGATGCGGCTGCCCGCAATTCCGCGCGCCTCGGCCTCCCTGCGCAGATTGGCTTCGGTCGCTAGATCCTTGCCAAGCAGCCAGAGCACGGAATCGCGGGCCCGCGCCAGGATGCGCATCCACACATCGAAAATCTCCGGACCAATCTTGTAACTGTTGTTGAAGCAGCAGAACACAAAGCCGGATGGCGGCAAACCGACGTCGCGCCTGCCAACGGTAACCGGCGTAACCCTGGTGCGATTGTCGGTCACGTAGTATGTGTCCGGCATGTACACCAGATGCTCCGTCCACCAGCGCTCATCGCCCGGCGGACAGATCACCTCGTCGACGATCGCATACTGGTAGGCTCCCGCACCGAGACTGCCTGCGAAGCCGAGATAGTTGACCTGCACTGGCGCCGGCGCAAACGCGAAGATTTCGCTGCGGGCGAAATTGGTGTAGCCCGAAAGGTCGATCGCGACGTGGATGCCGTCGCGATGAATCTGTTCCGCGATCTGCGCCGAGTTCAGCGCTGAAACGTCGCGGAAGCGGTCCACGCCCGCGACGATGTCCTTGCGCACCTCGCTGCCGTCATCGGCAACCAGAGAGTATGCAAAGACTTCGAAGCGGTTCCGGTCGTGCAGGCCGTACAACTGCCGGGTGAGGAAAGCGGCCGGATGCACCCTGAAATCAGGCGAAACGTATCCAATGCGTATCCGGCCCTCCGACGGTTTCTGCCTTGGCAAAGGCGTTACGCCGGTACGCAGCCGCTTTGCCACCCCCTGCGCCAGCAGCAGGCTGGCCTCTCGAGAAATAGGGAACGCCAGCGCACGAAATGGTAGATGCGAATCGGCCAGTTCATGGCCGGAGTCCGCGCCTTCGATAATCAAGCGCTCAAAGCGCTCCACCAGTTCCTGGCGCCGGCGCCAGTTGCATTCCTCCTGCTCCTGGTAAAGCCGGTGCAGGTACAGCGAGCGCGCATCGAATTGATCGAGAAACCCACCGATCTTGTCGTCAAATCCCGCGTTGAAGCCGAGGAACGCAGTTGGATCGAGGCCGCGCGCGCAATCGAGGCTCCGCTGCGCGGGTTCGATACGCCCCAGTTCCGCCAGCGCCAGTGCGCGGTCGATGTGTGCCTTCGCGTAATCCGGCCGCAGCGCGAGCGCACGATCGCAGGCATCCAATGCTTCCTCCGGGCGGTGCAGCGCGATGGACACTTCCGCCACGTTGTAATGCGCTTCCGGCATTTCAGGAAAATCCTGTGCGAGACGACGATTGTTCTCCAGCGCCTCGTAAAGACGATTCAGCGCGACTAGCGCGTAGCCACGGTTCAGCCGCGCAGCGACAAAGCCGGGATCGCAACTCAGGGCCAGTTCGTATTGCGCGATAGCGGAAGCCCGATCGCCGGCCATGTCGAACACGACCCCGCAATCATGATGCGACCGTGCATCATCCGGGCTGGCATTCGCGACCACCTGCAGATCGGCGATCGCCTGCTTGTGCCGGCCTTTGCCGGCATGCAGCATTCCCCTTGCGCGCCGCGCGCCAAGATGTTCGGGTGCAAACCTGACGACCGCATCCAGAGCTTTCAACGCCTGTTCGTCCCTGGCCAATTGCAAATGCAGCAGCGCCAGCAGCACCCGCAAATCGGCATCGTGCGGAAACCGCTCGCAGGCCTGGATGCACTCTTGCTCTGCGACAACGAGGTCGCCAGCCTGTCGAAGTCGCTCGACTCGCTTGATAATCTCGCCCGTTTCGCTCACGGTATTTATCGCGTGCGGTCGAAGAAAGGGCGGCGTGGTGCTCGGCACCACGCCGCCCGGTTGAGCGTGCTCGTCGTCAATCGCGCCACAAGGCCGACTGTCCGTCACTGCCCCCGCGTTGTTTACCTCTTCAGGCCGACTACGCCGACCGCATTGCAGGGGGGCGTTCCGCAGGAGAATGAAACACCGTCGACCGCGTATGAGAAGCCCGCGCGCTCCGCGTTCGCGCCAGCGAAAAAGCCGTTGATATTCACAGTGCAAACACCCGAGCAGGCCCCGCTACCGCTGGTGCTAATGCTGGTGCTGGGGACATCGCTCGAGAACAACGCCGTACCGCTAGAGATCCTGCCGGTTCCACTAGTAAACTCGATGGGCAATCCCGAAGGATCCTTGAGAGCGAGAGTGAATGCGATGCTGTTCTGGCCGAAGTCTGCGGTCATCGAAGCGCCGGTCAATGTCCCCAAGGCAAAAATCGCCGATCCGGATGCCGACCCCGTGCCTGCCGGGCCGAAAGTGGGAGCGGTGCCGCCCAGGAAGCTGAAGTTAACTACTCCGATCGGGCGTGAGATCACCGGCGCCCCGATGATGTAGTGGAAACTTTCCGGAGGGCTGTAGATCCCGCCTGCGTGAGTATCCCCTCTTCCGCTTGCGGTCCCTGAAAGCGTGCCGCCGGTTAGCCGGGCCCAGGTCATGATGCCGTCGTTCTTGAACTCCGCAAACGAAGTTGTACCAGGCCCAACCGTCCCACCGCAGCAGTCTTCCATGAGTTCCAGTCTGCCGGTGGGGTCGAGAGTCGCGTTTCCCATGTACGGGCTGCTGGCCCCGGCTTGATTTCCCGCCCCACTGGTGAGGGTGGTGTGCGCGAGAGTGATGCTCCCCCTGAATGTGCCGGTGAGTACTCCGCTCGATGTCTGGCACTGATCCGGAAATAGCGCACAAGGGTCGCCGGTTTCGGTTACGTGTTCGCCCTCGGCAAAAGTGGGGGGAGGATTCTGCGGTGACGGCGGCGGTAGGTCGGTCTTCTTGTTGCTGAGGACCGGCTTGATTTCCTGGTTCTGCACGTAGTAGGACTCGCCATCGGTTACGCTCAGGCAACCGGCGCCGTTGCAGACTTCAATCTCGCCTTCGCCAACTGTGCCTGCGACTGACTGGCCGTACTGAATTGTGTACTCGGTGCCGCGGATGCCGATAGTCGCAACCGTGGTGGTGACCTGGTAGTTCTTTCTGTTGGTCCGACCCACCAGTCCGGTAACAGTGCGAAGCCCGCCTTTCAACAGGCTGAACAAGCCCTTTTCGCTGCCGTCCACCTTGCCCTCGAAGCGGTACTGGTCGATGCGAAACTGCGACTCCGGTTGCAGGGAAACGTACGCGCCGTCGGTGAAGCGCAATTGTGCACGGCCGTTGTTGGTACTGACGGTCTCGCCTTCACTAAGCTGCGCGCCTTTCGCCAACGTCCGGCTCTGCCCGCCAGCGTTGACTGCGGTGACATTGCCGACTGCGAAGTCCACTCTCGCAGCCGGCGCTGAATATCCCGCTATGGGGTAAGCAGCAGCAATGGCGGCTAGCAACGCTGCGCGACTGTTTCGACGGAATTGGGCATGGGGCATGATTTGGCACCTCTCGCTACATGTCGTACCGCAAGGATACTTGGTAGACGACACGGTCGTACTCGTTAATCGGAATGTTCGAGTCGTTGCGGGTCCCGCTCGCCTGAGTGGTCACCCGAAGACCTTTGCTCGGGAAGATGATGAAACCGGCAGACGCGTTGTATTGCTTATCTTCGCGATCGACAGCGAAAAACGGGTCGGGGCCGCCGTACTGGCGTAGTTCCCCGCTCGCATTGAGGAACAACGCGAACTTCTCGGTCATGTTCCATTGCGCGCCAATACGCGCACCGTACAGGTCGTGTCCGAATTCCGGGTTACTGTCCGCTTTTTCATCCTCCAGACCAGCGTATACGCCTAGATACGAGATGACGGCACCGCTGCCGAAGGCGTGGGCATAACCCCCACCGCCCACGTAACGGTCTGCATTGCGGATCTCCTGGTCCGGATAAACCAGTTTGCTGTACTGGGCGAAAAAGCTCATCTGGTTGCGGGAATCGAAGTCGTGCTGCCACTGGCCGGTCAGGCCGGATGCATTGCGGTAGGCGTCGCTGTACAAAGACGTATCGTTCACGAAGAAGGTGTTGTACTGCGCGCCGAGCGTGAACGTGTCGCGGTCACGCCGGTAACTTAGACCAAGGTTGACATCGTAGTAATACGTGGAGAAATCTCTTTCGTTCACGTTTGACTTGTTCTGGTAGGCGAGACCGCCGAACAGTCCGAGTCGTTTCGAGAATGGATGCTGAAAGTTCACCCCGCCGCCGAAATGCACGAACATGTCGTCTTGCTCGATGGAACTGGATGTGAGGTCTATCGTGCCGCCGAAAAACGGCACGGCCACCTGGCTGTCGGCAGTGGCGCTGTTGACGTTGCTGTCATAACCGATGCCGAGTTCGACGAAACCACGGAAGCTGGTGCGTTCGGATTCTTCGACACGCGCGATGGCGTCCAGAAATCGGTCGATGGTCGTCGCGACCTCTGGTGGGACATCCTGCTTTTTGACATTTTCGAACTCGCGCCTGGCGGTTTCGGTCTCCTTCAGGTTGAAATAGGCGCGAGCGATCAAAGCACGAGCCGGTGCGCTGTTCGGCAATACCGCAAGAACCCGCTCGAGGGCGAACACCGCCTCTGTGTTCTTGCCAATCCCCAGTGCTGCCGAACCAAGCAGGAAATCGTACTCCGCATCGCCGGCACGTTCCGACTGGAGCGGTACGAGAAGGCTGTAGGCACCTTGGGGATTGCCGTTGTCGAGTTGCTGCTTGGCTGAAACTAGAAGGTCATCGGCTGCGAGTGCCGCAAGAGGAACAACGAGCACAAACGAAAGGAACAGCGCGAGGTGCTTCGCATGCCGCATGAGACCCCCTATTGCCCCCTCCCCAAGGACATTCTCAAAAACAACTTGAACCACGAATTCGAAAGTGTTTTTTTGTATGGCGGACGTTACAGAAGCCGGCGTGCACCGTCAAACGCTTTTAAGATCTGCTGTGATGAAAACGGCAGAGGGAAACGTTCGACATTGCTGGAATCTGCCGCCATGTTAGCGAATGCAGAGTGGCTCAGGCCTGCCGGACGCAGTCGACGAAGAATCGAATGCCGCCTTCGCCAGGTTCTTCTATCAGGCCATGGATGTCGGTCTCGAATCCGGGGAACTTGCGGTTGAAATCCCGCGCGAACTGGAGATAACGCACGATCGTGGAATTGAATCGCTCGCCCGGAATCAGCAGCGGAATGCCCGGGGGATAGGGCGTCACCAACACGCTGGTAACCCGCCCTTCGAGGTTGTCGATGTCGACGCGGTCGATTTCCCGGTGCGCCATCGCCGCGAACGCGTCCGAAGGCTTCATAGCTGGCTGCATGTCCGACAAGTACATCTCCGTGGTAAGTCGCGCCACGTCGTTCGCCTTGTACATGCCGTGGATCTGCTCGCACAAATCGCGCATGCCCAGGCGCTCGTAACGCGGATGCGCCTGGCAGAACTCCGGCAGGATGCGCCATAGCGGCTGATTCTTGTCGTAGTCGTCCTTGAACTGTTGCAACGCGGTCACCAGCGTATTCCAGCGGCCTTTGGTGATGCCGATGGTGAACATGATGAAGAACGAGTAGAGGCCGGTCTTCTCGACGATTACGCCGTGTTCGGCCATATACCGGGTGACGATCGCCGCGGGAATACCAGTCTTGGCGAACTTGCCCGACACGTCCAGGCCTGGCGTGATGACGGTCGCCTTTATCGGGTCGAGCATGTTGAAACCCGGCGCGAGATCGCCGAAGCCGTGCCACTTCTCGTTGGACTTGAGTATCCACTCCTCGCGCGAACCGATGCCCTCCCGGGCCAGCTTTTCCGGTCCCCACACCTTGAACCACCAGTCCTTGCCGAATTCTTCGTCAACCTTGCGCATCGCACGGCGGAAGTCGAGCGCTTCGACGATCGATTCCTCGACCAGCGCCGTGCCGCCGGGAGGTTCCATCATGGCCGCCGCCACGTCGCAGGAAGCAATGATCGCGTACTGCGGCGAAGTCGAGGTATGCATCAGGTAGGCCTCGTTGAATGCATGGCGGTCGAGCTTCCTGGTCTGCGACTCCTGCACGAGAATCTGCGACGCCTGCGAGATGCCGGCAAGCAGCTTGTGCGTGGAATGCGTCGCATAGATGACCGAATCCTTGGTGCGCGGCCGGTCCTTTCCGATCGCATGCATGTTCTTGTAGAAGTCGTGGAAAGTCGCGTGGGGCAGCCAGGCCTCGTCGAAATGCAGGGTGTCGATTGAGGAATTCAGCGTGTCCTTGAGCATTTCAACGTTGTAGACCACGCCATCGTAGGTACTCTGGGTGATCGTCAGGATGCGAGGCTTCTTGCGCGTCACCGCGCGCGCAAACGGATTGGCATCGATTTTCTTCCGTATGTTCTCCGGCTCGAATTCACCGAGCGGGATCGGACCGATGATGCCGAGGTGGTTGCGCGTCGGCGTGAGAAACACCGGGATTGCACCGGTCATGGTAATGGCGTGCAGGATGGATACATGGCAATTGCGGTCCACGACGACTATGTCGTCCGGCGCCACGTTGGCGTGCCAGACCATCTTGTTCGAGGTCGACGTGCCGTTGGTGACGAAAAAACAATGATCCGCGTTGAAGATGCGGGCGGCATTGCGCTCGGAGGCGGCGACCGGCCCGGTATGGTCGAGCAGTTGGCCGAGTTCGTCCACCGCGTTGCAGACATCGGCGCGTAGCATGTTCTCGCCGAAGAACTGGTGGAACATCTGTCCGACCGGGCTCTTGAGGAATGCCACCCCGCCTGAATGTCCGGGGCAGTGCCACGAGTACGAGCCGTCCTGGGCGTAGTGCACCAGCGCGCGAAAGAACGGGGGCGAAAGCCCGTCCAGGTACGAACGCGCCTCACGGATGATATGCCGCGCGACGAACTCCGGCGTGTCCTCGAACATGTGGATGAAGCCGTGCAGTTCGCGCAGGATGTCGTTCGGGATGTGTCGCGACGTGCGGGTTTCGCCATACAGGTAGATCGGAATGTCGGCGTTCCTGAAGCGCAGTTCCTGAACGAACGCACGCAACGTCTTCAGCGCGTTCGTCGTCTCTTCCTCCGAGCCGCCGCCGAATTCCTCGTCGTCGATCGAAAGGATAAAAGCCGAGGCGCGGCTTTGCTGTTGCGCGAACGAAGAAAGGTCGCCGTAGCTGGTAACCCCGAGCACTTCGAGGCCCTCGCCTTCGATCGCCTTGGCGAGCGCCCTTACACCGAGGCCGCTCGCATTTTCCGAGCGGAAGTCTTCATCGATGATGACGACTGGGAAGCGGAATTTCATCGTTTTCTCCGTGGCGAAACCATCGGTGCCGGATCTCGGCGGGTGCGGTTGCGAGGACAGCTTGGCGTCGCCACTAGGACAGTGATCTCCCGTCAGATTTTCGGAAGCGTCACACCTTTTTGACCCTGGTACTTCCCGCCACGGTCGCGGTAGGAGGTCTCGCAGACGTCATCGGGGTCAGACTCGAAGAAAATCACCTGGGCGACGCCCTCGTTGGCGTAGATCTTCGCAGGCAGCGGCGTGGTGTTGGAAAACTCGAGCGTCACATAGCCCTCCCACTCCGGCTCGAAGGGCGTGACGTTGACGATAATGCCGCAGCGCGCGTAAGTCGATTTGCCCAAACAAATCGTGAGCACGTTGCGGGGGACGCGGAAATATTCGACCGTGCGGGCAAGCGCGAAGGAATTCGGCGGGATTATGCAGACATCGCCCCTGAAATCCACAAATGACTTCTCGTCGAAATTCTTCGGATCCACTATGGTCGAATTGATATTGGTGAATATCTTGAAGTCGTTCGAACAGCGGATATCGTAACCATAACTCGAAGTCCCGTAGGACACGATCTTGTTGCCGTTGACCGCGCGGACCTGCGCAGGCTCGAACGGAACGATCATCGCGTGCTCGCGCGCCATGCGGCGAATCCACTTGTCCGACTTGATGCTCATGGCTGCGCGTGAGGGGTGAGGGGTGAGGGGTGAGGAGTGAAAGGCGAGATTCGAGCTTGGGTTTGGTGCTTCCGTTTTCCCCTCATCCCTCGCCCCTCGTCCCTCGCCCCTGCAGTCATGCCTTCTCCTCACGTATTTTGGATAACAATCTTGGGAAAAGCCGCGCTGTGGTCTTTCGACAGCTCCGAAATCCTGGCTGCCACCTTGCGGGCGATTTCTCTATAGATTTGCGCTGAGCGGCTGTCCGGTTCAGCGACCACTGTCGGCTTGCCCGAGTCGGTTTGCTCACGGATCTTGATGTCGAGCGGCAGCGAGCCCAGCACTTCCACGCCGTAGTCCTTGCTCATGGACGCCGCCCCACCCTCGCCGAAGATGTGCTCCTCGTGTCCGCACTTGGAGCAGACGTGGACGCTCATGTTCTCCACCAGACCCAGGATTGGCACACCGACCTTCTCGAACATCTTGAGACCTTTGCGGGCATCGATCAGCGCGATGTCCTGCGGCGTAGTCACGATCACCGCTCCGGTCACCGGCACCTTCTGCGACAGCGTGAGCTGGATATCGCCGGTCCCGGGGGGCAAGTCCACCACCATATAGTCCAGGTCCTTCCACTGGGTGTCGCGCAGAAGCTGCTCCAATGCCTGGGTCACCATCGGCCCGCGCCAGACCATCGGCGTATCCACGTCGATCAGCAATCCGATCGACATCGCCTGCACGCCGTATTTCACTTTCGGCTCGATGGTCTTTCCGTCAGCAGACTCCGGCCGGCCGGTCAGCCCCATCATCATCTGCTGGGATGGGCCGTAGATGTCGGCGTCCAGCAGGCCGACCTGGGCGCCTTCGGCGGCGAGCGCCAGCGCCAGGTTTACCGCAGTAGTCGATTTGCCCACCCCGCCTTTGCCAGAGGCCACGGCGATCACGTTTTTCACGCCGGGCATCAGCTTGACGCCGGGCCGCACGGCGTGGGCGATGATCTTCACCTGGACATTGGCGTTGACGTTCCCCACGCCGGGAATGGATTTGAGCTTGGCGGCGACGTCACGCCGGATCCCTTCAATCAGGCTCTTCGCCGGGTAACCGAGCAGGATGTCGAGGGAAACGTCGTTGCCCTCGACCTTGATGTTGCGGGCGTCCTTGCCGGACACGTAGTCCTTCCCGGTCACCGGGTCGGTGAGTTCCCGCAAGGCTGATCTGACTTGCTCTTCGGTGATTGCCACGCCTTCTGCCTTGGATTTTAAGGGGCGAATTTTATGCTTAATTCCCGGCGCGTAAAGGGCTTTCTCGGGGTCCATTTGATAGAATCCGGGCTTTTCCGCGTCTTCCCGAAATGTCGCGCAGGATCCTCGTCACCTCGGCGCTGCCATACGCCAACGGCAGCATCCACCTCGGCCACTTGGTGGAATACATCCAGACTGACATTTGGGTGCGCTTTCAGAGAATGCAAGCTGACACTGAGGTCTATTACGTGTGCGCCGACGACACCCACGGCACACCGATAATGCTGCGCGCCGACAAGGAAGGCATCACCCCGGAGCAATTGATCACCCGCGTGTATGACGAACACACGCGCGACTTCGCCGGCTTCCACGTTGCGTTCGACAACTACTACACCACGAATTCCCCGGAGAACCAGGCGTTCTGCGAGGACATCTACAATCACCTCAAGGCCAATGATCTGATCGCCAGGCGTTCGGTCGAGCAGTTCTACGACCCGGTCAGGCAGATGTTCCTTCCCGACCGTTACATCAAGGGCGAATGCCCGAACTGCCATTCGAAAGACCAGTACGGCGATTCCTGCGAAGTCTGCGGCACCACGTATTCGCCCACCGATCTTATCGAGCCTTATTCGGCGGTTTCAGGCGCCAAGCCGGAACGAAAGGCCTCCGAACACCATTTTTTCAAGCTTTCCGATAAGCGCTGCGAGGATTTTCTGCGCAGCTTCACCCAGACCGGCGACCGCTTGCAACCGGAAGCGGCAAACAAGATGAAGGAGTGGCTGGGTGAACCTGGCGACAACAGGCTGGCCGACTGGGACATCTCCCGCGACGCCCCCTACTTCGGCTTTCCGATCCCGGGCACCGACAACCAGAAGTTTTTTTACGTCTGGCTTGACGCGCCGGTCGGATACTTTGGCAGCTTCGGCAACTACGTCGCCAAACAGAAAGCGGCGGGCAAGACCATCGACAAGGACGCCTTCCTGCGCCCGGGCAGCAATACCGAGATGGTCCACTTCATCGGCAAGGACATTCTCTATTTTCATGCCCTGTTCTGGCCGGCGATGCTGGAGTTCGCCGGTTATCGCGTGCCGACAAAAGTCTTCGCGCACGGCTTCCTCACGGTGGACGGACAGAAGATGTCCAAGTCCCGCGGAACCTTCATAACGGCAGAGAGTTACTTAAAACAAGGGCTGAATCCCGAATGGCTCCGCTACTACTACGCCGCCAAACTCAACAGCACGATGGAGGACATCGACCT
Source organism: Burkholderiales bacterium (assembly GCA_035275265.1). Taxonomy (GTDB): domain Bacteria; phylum Pseudomonadota; class Gammaproteobacteria; order Burkholderiales; family JACQAP01; genus JACQAP01. Next base: position 511,015 of record DATENC010000026.1, read on the forward strand.
CAACCTAGAGGACTTTGTCGCGAGGGTGAATAGCGATTTGGTTGGGAAGTACGTCAACATCGCCAGCCGCTGCGCTGGATTCATTGCCAAACAATTTGATGGGAAATTGTCCCAGTCTCAAAAAACGTTGGGCGAGTTGAATCGCAACCTACAGGCTATCCGAGGCCTGGCTTTTATAGTGCAAGAAGCATTCGAAGCGCGCGAGTACGGAAAAGCCATCCGGGAGATCATGAAGGCGGTGGACACAGTAAATGTCTATGTTGACGAAATGCAGCCCTGGTTCCTGGCAAAGGATCCGTCTAAACGCGAACAGTTGCATGAGGTCTGCACGCGTGCGTTGTTCTCCTTCAAGACTCTCACGATTCTGTTGACCCCGATTCTGCCCCACACGTCCCGGCGTGTGGCCATGGATCTCTTCGGCATGAATCGAGAATTCGTTTGGTCGGATCTTGAGGACATTCCGGAAAGCATTCGTTCGTATAAGCACCTCTTGACTCGGATCGATCCCACGCAAATCGCGGGACTGGTCGAAGCCAACAGGGAAAGCCTGCAACCTGCATTGCCAACACCGTCGCAGTCCGCACAAAAGCAGGAGAGAAGAGTGGAAACGCCTATCGCACCCTCAACCATCACGATCGACGATTTCAACAAGATCGACTTGCGCGTCGCCCGAATCGTCAGCGCCGAACACGTGGAAGGCGCCGACAAGCTGCTCAAGCTCCAGCTCGATCTCGGCAACGAAAGCCGGCAGGTGTTCGCGGGCATCAAGTCGGCATACGACCCGGCGAAGCTGGTCGGGCGGCTTACCGTGGTGGTCGCCAACCTGCAGCCGCGCAAGATGCGTTTCGGCGAATCCCAGGGAATGGTACTGGCCGCCAGTGGCGACGAGCCGGGCATTTTCCTGATCTCGCCCGACGATGGCGCACAGCCGGGCATGCGCGTAAAGTGAGTAACACCCATGAAAATCACGCGCCGACTTCGCATCCGTGGCCAGGTCCAGGGCGTGAACCTGCGCGAAACCATGCGCCAACGCGCGGAGCAGCTAAAAGTTACCGGCTGGGTGAGGAATCGCCTTGACGGAACCGTCGAAGCGATCGTTCAGGGCGAAGCTTTCGCCATCGACTCCATAGTCGAATGGTCCCGGCTGGGACCTCCGGGCGCGCGCGTGGACAGCGTTGACGTCGAGTCGGCCGACGATGAAGGCGATTACGGCGCCTTCGACAAGCTACCGACCGCCTGAAAACACGTTCAAGATCGAGACACGGCAGCGAAGTGCCCTGGGTCGATAGCTGATCACATGAGGGCTGCCAGGCTTGCCGGCGCGGGAACGCGCAGCAAGATATTGCGCAGGTCCCAAGCCTTTGCCGGTTCAAGATTTTCGAAATACTGCACTTCTCCCGCTACGAGCGCGGCGATTACGACACCATCGCGATAAAGAATACGGTTGCTGTAAACCGCGGGGACCCGCGATCCGGGTAACAAGATTCCCGCCAGGTTGAGCGGATCGGCGCCGCTGACCGCGACCGGGCGGCCGGTCTTCTCCTGATTGCGAACTCCGCGAAGTACGCCAACCGCCTCCGGTAGCGCGAATTGCTCCCCCGAAAACCCTGCCACGAAGCGCCCGCCGCGGATGTCTCCGCGCGTCTCCAGCCGACGATACGCCATCAGCAACTCCCGCCATGGCGGCAGCCAGTCTGCCTCGCGGGCAATCAAACGCCAGAACACGACGCCATAGCGCCTCAGCAACGTGCGCGCAATCTGCTCCGCCGTTTCACGTGCAAGAGTGGAAGGCATTGCGGCGCTAGGCGCCTTGCGCCGGATCAGCGCCCAGCGGCCGGCGTCTTCCACGCCGAACCCAGCAGTACGCCGCCGGCGCGCCCCCGCTACCGGCTTCCGCCGATCGGGGGGCAGCAACAGTGCGCGTAAACCGCTGAAGCCGTCCGAATTCACCAGACCCGCAGCGGTCAACTCACGCAGTGCATCTTCGACAAACGTGCGCGGCAGATCGAGACCGCCGGCGATGTCGTCGAAGAAGGAGGCCCCATGCTGCGCAAGATGGTCAGCCACTACCTGGGCGCGCGTGCTCAAGTGCACTGTCTCGGTCGATGCCTTCGCAAGGGTCATCCACGTTGGAAGATTCTTGCGAGTCATCAAGGCGATCGGTGTGCTTCGCACCGGACTCGGACCGTGGCCGCGCTGCATATCGAATTGTGGCGCCTCGAGCCGAGTCCATGCCACTCGCCCAGAGCGGCACAAATCGTCCAGCCACTCCGGCTCGTAGCCGGCGATGCGCGACGGGAGCAGTTCGGTTTCCCACGATGCGGCTGCCGCCTCGAAACCTTCGAGTTGCGCCACCACCGCAGCCACCGCATCCGGCCCCTCCATGCGTTCCGTGACGCGCTGCCAGTCGAGCAGGAAACGCATGAAGTCGGCGGCGGGAACGGGTTCGATTTCCTGCCGCAGGCGCTTCACCGTGTAGCGGGTGATGCGCGCCAACAACCTGCGCTCGCACCATTGAGCGACACCGGTTGCAGTGAAGCTGCCACGCATGACGAACCCTTCCGCTTCGAGTCCTAGCAGCGCGCGGTCGATATCGGCCGCCGGAACCTCGATCGAAGCTGCCAGCTCCGCCGCTGTCGTCGGTCCCAATCCCTCCAGCCGACCCCGCACGATTTCGACGAGTGCTTCATCGCGCGACCAGATCTTGGCGTACCCGGGCGGAGCTTCAATCAAAGGTGTCGATATGGCGCTGGGATGCACCGCAGTGAACTCAGGCAATCGTTCCGCAGTTACGAAGAAACTCGCCAGGTCCGGTCGCTCCGAGGGCAAGAAACGCGTGACCCGTTTGTCGTCGCCGAGCCCATTCAACAGCGCTCGCCACCCCGGCTGGGCATCGACTTCCGCCTCAGTCAGCAAGCCCAGCCAGGTCAGTCCGTCATGCAGTTCGTCTGCGGTGTCTGCCTGCGGCCAGGCTTCCTCCTTCACGCGCACAATCGCTTCGGGATCGAGCTTGCCGATGTCCGCGGCACTCTCGGGATCGAGCCAGCGCCGGGCGACCACTGCCTGCGTTCGTCGCTCCTCGAGCGGCGCATCGTCAAGATACGCATAGGGCCGCGCGGACAGGATCTCCAGCGCGAGCGGCGAAGGTTCGACCAGTTCGCGAGTGACCACTTCCAATTCGCCCCGCTCCAGCGCTCGCAGCAGCCGCTCGAAGCCATCGATGTCCATCGCCTCGTGCAGGCAGTCGTCGATTGTTTGCCTTACTAGCGGATGATCCGGGATCTCCCGATCGCCGACGACATTCTCCTGACAGGCCAACTGGTCCGGAAATACTGCCGCAACGAGGTCCTCTGCCTGCATGCGCTGCAACTGTGGCGCCACCTTGGCGCCGCCGCGAAAACGCGGTAGCGCCAAAGCGATCGAGGCATCCCAGCGCCAGCGCGTCATGAACATGGGTGCGTCCAGCAACGCCTGCACGAGCACGGGGCGGGCGCTGTTCGAATGCAGATAGCGGATCACTTCCTCAAGCTCGAAACTGTGTGAGGAGGTCAACGACAGGATGATTGCATCTTCGGTCGCCGCCGCTTGCAGCTCGAAATTGAATTTGCGGCAGAAGCGCTTGCGCAGCGCCAGTCCCCAAGCGCGGTTGATTCGATTGCCGTAGGGCGAGTGGATGACAAGCTGGGTACCGCCGCTTTCGTCGAAGAAGCGCTCCAGAATCAGTCGCTGCTGCGTTGGAAGCGTTCCCAGCACGGCTTTCGCAGTGGTGAAGTAGTCAACGATCTGCTCTGCGCCTTCGGCTGCCACCCCAACCTGCTCAACCAGATAGGACACCGCTGCCGCCCGATCGCCGAGCCGCGCCTCGATGTCCGCGCGCAACCGGGATACCGCGGCCGAGACTTCATCGCTTCGCGCAGGCGCCTCGCCGAGCCAGAAAGGAATCGATGGCGGCATGCCCGCGGCATCCTCTACGCGCACGCGGCCGGCTTCCACGCGCAGGATGCGGTACGACACGTTGCCGAGCTGGAACACGTCTCCGGCCAGGCTCTCCACCGCAAAGTCCTCGTTGACCGTGCCGATCACCATATCCTGCGGCGAGAGCACCACGGTGTAGTCGGCGGTGTCCGGGATCGTTCCACCGCTGGTAACGGCGGTCAGCTTCAGCCCCTGGCGCGGCCGCAGCTTGCGATTCACCGCGTCGCGATGGACCAGCGCACGGTTGCGGCCGCGCCGCATCGAAAAGCCTTCCGCCAGCATCCGAACTATCTCGCTATATTCCTCGCGTGTCAGGTCCCGGTAGGGCCACGCGCGCCGCACCAGTTCATAGAGGGCGTCCTCATCCCACTCGCCGCCCGCCACCTCGGCAGCGATCTGCTGAGCCAGCACATCCAGCGGCTGTCTGGGGATGCGCAAACGGTCCAACTCGCCGCGCCCTACGGCGTCGAGCAGCGCGGCGCACTCCACCAGGTCGTCGCGCGACAGCGGAAAGATTCGCCCTTTCGGCAGCGCGCCGACCGCGTGCCCAGATCGGCCCACACGCTGCAGCAACGCGGAGATGGAACGTGGCGTGGAGATCTGGCAGACCAGATCCACGTGGCCGATGTCTATTCCAAGCTCGAGCGATGCCGTGGCGACCAGCGCCTTGAGTTCGCCGCGTTTCAGTCTTTGCTCCGCATTCAGTCGCTGTTCGCGCGCGAGACTGCCGTGATGCGAAGTGACTTGGTCGTCACCCAGACGCTCCGACAGCGCTCGTGCCACACGCTCGGCCAGCCTTCGCGTATTGACGAACACCAGCGTCGAGCGGTGCTCGCGGATCATTTCGGCAAGGCGATCGTAGACCTGGCTCCACACTTCCGCCGACATGACCGCTTCGAGCGGCGATTCGGGAACCTCGATGGCAAGATCACGCCGTCGCACGTGGCCGCTGTCGATGATTGTGCATGCGTCCGCACCCGGCAACTGCCCGGAATGTCCGCCGCCGACGAGAAAGCGCGCGACTTCCTCGATCGGCTTCTGCGTCGCAGAAAGGCCGACGCGGGTCAACCGTCCGCCGGTCAGGTGCTGCAGGCGCTCGAGCGACAGCGCTAGATGCACGCCGCGCTTGTTCGGCGCCAGCGCGTGGATTTCGTCCACGATCGCGATGCGTGCGGTCGAAAGCATGCGTCGGCCGGAATCGCTGGTCAGCAGGATATACAGCGACTCCGGGGTGGTCACCAGGATGTGCGGCGGTTTGCGCCTCATGCGCTCCCGGTCGGCCTGCGGCGTGTCCCCGGTGCGCACCAATGTCCGGATCTCCACATCAAGCAGTCCGGCAGCAGCGAGTTCCTGCCGGATGCCCGCAAGCGGCTCATCGAGATTCTTTTGGATGTCGTTTGATAGCGCTTTGAGCGGAGAGACGTAGACCACGTGGATCTCGTCACGCAATTCGCCTCGCACACCGAGCCGCACCAGTGCGTCGATCGCGGCAAGGAACGCAGCCAGCGTCTTGCCCGAGCCGGTCGGCGCCGCAATCAGGACGTGGTTGCCGGACTGGATCGCCGGCCACGCCTGTGCCTGCGACTCGGTCGGTGTGGCAAACGTGCGGGCAAACCAGCCCGCGACCGCAGGATGAAAGTTTTCGAGGGCGTTCACGGATTCATTGTTCCCGTAGACCCGAAATCGTTAGTCCGCCAACTGATAGTCAAACAAGCCACGCAGTTTCTCCAAATATGCAAGGGCGCCCGGTTCGCCTTCCGCCGGCGCCCAGGCCGCGAACTCCGCCATGGAGATCGGCACGTAAGGTCCGGCCTTTGCCTCGAAGAACACCGAGGCCGAATCCAGGGCCACAAGCGTGTGGTAGACGCCGTGGGGAATGTTCACACCCATGGTCTCGCCGCCGGCGCGAATGATCAGGGATTTGGTCACCACGCCGCGTTCGTCAAAGAACACCATCCCGAAACTGCCACGCACGGCAATGATGGTCTCGTCTTTCACCGGATCCATGTGCCGATGCGGGCGTACATAGGATTCGGGCTCAACGGCATTGAGCAGCCGGTTCGCAGGATCCGACTCCCGCAGGTGAAAGTTGAAATTCTTGCGCTTGCGCGGGTTCTCGCGGGCCTGCCGCCATATCTGGTCGAGCAGCGCCGGGCCGATGACGGTAGGTTCGTTCATGGGTAAACGATCTGGACGTTCTTGGGCTCGATCCACTTTCCGAGCGAGTGGATCAAGCCGTCCTCCAGTTTGACCCGCCACGCGTCTCCCAACTCGATTTCGGCTTCCGCATCCTTGTTGGTGTACACGACCGAGACGGGGCAGCCGCCATCCCCTCCATTGCGATAGGGCGCCAGCAGTTCCTTGAGTTTGCCGCCGCTCGACTGGCCATTGCAGTGCAGCCTCACCTTGCGTGCAAAGCGGCTGCGTGCGGCGGCAAGATCATAGAGCCGGTCCGCGGTCAGCCGCAGGCCCTGGGTGAAATTGTCGAAGCCTGCCTTGCCCTCGACGATCAATAACTGATCTTCCTTGAGCCAGTTGCGGTGTTGCTCGAACAACTCGTTGAAAACCGTCAGCTCCACGCGCGCCGTGCCGTCGTCGAGCATGACCACCGCCATGCGCCCGCGTCGGGTCTGCTGCTGCCGGATGCTGTAGACGACGCCCGCGACGATCACCGCCTGTCCTTGCGGCTGGATATTCGCGAGCCGCGTCTTCACGAAGACCTCCACCCCCGCGGCGTAACTCTGGTACGGGTGGCCGCTGAAGTAGTACCCGAGCGCGAGTTTCTCGTTCTGCAGTTGCTCTTTTGCCTCCCAGCGCCCCGCTTGGATCATCTTCGGCCCTTCGACCGTTGCCGACGTTTCGCCGAACAGGCTGTTCTGCGAGGCAGCCCGGTTTTGCTGTTCGGCCGCTTCCATTGCGATTCCGACTGAGGCCATCAGGCTGGCGCGATGATCGTTGATGGAGTCGAATGCGCCGGCACGCACCAACGATTCGATCACCCGCCGATTGACGATCCGTTTGTCCACCCTGCGGCAGAAATCGAACAAGTCCTTGAAAGGCCCGCCCCGTTCGCGCGCCTCGATCATGTGCACGATCGCCGATTCGCCGGTCCCTTTCACCGCCCCGAGCCCGTAGCGGATGCGTTTCGCATCCACCGGTACAAAGCGGTACTCGGCTGCATGAATATCCGGCGGCAACACCTCCAGGCCGTTGGCGATCGTATCCTCGCAGAACTGCTGCACCTTGTCGGTATCGTCCATGACCGCCGACATGTTGGCGGCCATGAAGGCAGCCGCGTGATGCGCCTTGAAGTAAGCGGTCTGATACGCGACCAGCGCGTAGGCCGCTGCATGCGATTTGTTGAAGCCGTAGCCGGCGAACTTCTCCATCAGGTCGAACAGCTGCTCGGCGCGCGACTCGGACACGCCGTTCTTCATCGCACCGGCCTTGAAGATGTCCCGGTGCTGCGCCATCTCCTCGGCCTTCTTCTTGCCCATCGCGCGGCGCAGCAGGTCGGCGGCGCCGAGGCTGTAACCGCCGATCACCTGGGCGATCTGCATCACCTGTTCCTGGTACACCATGATTCCGTAGGTCGGCGACAGGATTGTCTCCAGCCGTTTGTCGAGATACGCGAAGTGCTCCTGGCCCTGCTTGCGCTTGATGAAATCGGGGATAAGTTCCATCGGACCAGGACGGAACAGGGCGACCAGTGCGATGATGTCTTCGAAGCGATCCGGCCTGGCCTGTTTCAGCAAGTCGCGCATGCCGCGCGATTCAAACTGGAACACCGCAGTGGTATTGGCGCTCGCAAACACTTTGAACGCGGCCGGGTCGTCGAGCGGTAGCAGCTCGAGCCTGACCTGCGAATCCGGATCGAGCCGCTTGATGAAGCGCAGCGTCCAGTCGAGGATAGTAAGCGTGGTCAGGCCGAGGAAATCGAACTTCACCAGCCCGATCGCCTCCACGTCGTCCTTGTCGAGCTGCGACACCGCGCTGTCCGAACCGGAAGCGGTATATAGCGGACAGAAATCGGTGAGCTTGCCGGGCGCGATCAGTACTCCGCCGGCATGCATGCCGACGTTGCGGGTCAAGCCTTCGAGTTGTCCCGCGAGCGCCAGAAGTTCGCGCGTTTCCTCTTCCGATTCCTCGCGCTCCTTCAGCCGCGGCTCAATCTCGCGGGCGTCCTTGAGCGTGATGAGCTTGCCCGGCTGGAACGGAATCAACTTCGCGAGTTCGTCGGTGCGGCTGTAGTTCCATTCCATGACACGGCCCACGTCGCGCACCACCGCCTTCGCCGCCATGGTGCCGAAGGTCACAATCTGCGACACCGACTCCTCACCGTACTTGTGGCGGACGTATTCGATCACGCGGTCGCGGCCGTCCTGGCAAAAATCAACATCGAAGTCCGGCATGGACACCCGCTCCGGGTTGAGGAAGCGCTCGAACAGCAGGTCGTAGCGCAGCGGATCGAGGTCCGTGATCCCCAGAGAATACGCGACCAGCGAACCCGCGCCGGAACCCCGGCCCGGGCCCACCGGCACGCCGTTCGCCTTCGCCCAGTTGATAAAATCGGCGACGATAAGAAAGTAACCGGGAAAACCCATCTGTACTATGGTCTTGATCTCGAACTCGAGGCGCTCGCGGTAACGCGGCGTGTGCTCGGCGCGCTCGACCGGCTCGGGGTAGAGCGCCTGCATGCGAAGTTCCAGACCGGCGACCGAGCGTTCATGCAGATATTGCTCGTGACTGGCACCTTCGGGAGTGGGGAATAGCGGGAGCCTCGATTTGCCGAGATCGAGCGGGAAATTGCAGCGGCGGGCAATCTCCACCGAGTTTTCCAGCGCTTGCGGCAGGTCGGCGAAAAGTTCCGCCATCTCGGCCTGGGACTTGAAGTACTGCTCTTCGGTGAAGTGGCGTGGGCGGCGCTGGTCTGAAAGAACATAACCCTCGGCAATGCACACCCGCGCCTCGTGGGCGACGAAATCCTCACGCTTGAGAAACTGAACCGGGTGCGTCGCCACAACGGGCAGTTTCAAACCGGAGGCAAGCCGAACTACTCGCTTGACGTAGCGCTCAGCATGCGCATGGCCGGCGCGTTGCACCTCGATATAAAAGCGCGCGGGGAAAAGCTGCGCCCATTCCTGTGCCAGCTTTAGCGCCTGCTGCGGGTTATCGGCAAGAAGCGCATGGCCTATATCGCCAAAATGCGCGCCCGATAGCGCGATCAAACCTTCAGTGCCGGTCTCGCGGAGCCAGTTCTTGTGAATTTCCGCGCGGCCGCGGTGCTGATTGTTGCGGTAGGCGCGCGTCAGCCAGTCGCACAGCCGCAGATAGCCTGCGGAGGAGGTGCACAGCAGCAGCACCCTGAATGGCTTGTCGCGATCGCCTTCGTTACTGATCCAGACATCGCAGCCGATGATCGGCTTGAGCCCCTGGCTGCGTGCGCTCTGGTAGAACTTCACCATGCCGAAGACGTTGCAAAGATCGGTCAATGCCAGCGCCGGCATCGCGTCCGCCTGTGCTGCCTCCACTGCGCCGTCGAGCCGGACAATGCCATCAACGATCGAATATTCGCTGTGCAGGCGCAGGTGGATGAACTTCGGTTGCATGTGCGGCATTTTACGCCCTCAATTCCGACCGAGAAATCCGATTCGCTTTATTAGGTTGTTGCAGCGCCGCTTGTTAAAATATGCGCCTTCCGACCGCCATCCCTGCCATGCGCTTCATCAATCTCGCCGGCTACAAGTTCGTGCCGCTCGAACGTCTGTCCGAGCTCAAGGCGAGCTTCAAGGAATTCTGCGGCACTCTCGGCCTCACGGGCACGATCTTGCTAAGCCCCGAAGGGATCAACGTTTTTGTCTCCGGCTCCAAGCTCGCAGCGACTCGCTTCAAGGCTTTCGTGCACGCCGAGCCGCGTCTTGCCGGATTGCGCTTCAAGGAAAGCGTGTCCTCCTACCAGCCTTTCAAACGCATGCTCGTCAAGATCAAGAAAGAAATCATTACGCTGCGCGTGGCGGGCCTCGACCCCGTGCGGCAGCGCGCGCCGGCCGTAACGCCGGCTGAGCTCAAGCGCTGGCTGGACGAAAAGCGCGATGTGGTCCTGCTCGACACCCGTAACGCCTTCGAAGTGCAAACCGGCACGTTCCACGATGCCGTTCACCTCAACCTGAAGTCGTTCGGGGAATTCCCGCAGGCGGCGGACAAGCTCGATGAATCACTCAAGGGCAAGACCGTCGTGGCCTTCTGCACGGGCGGTATCCGCTGCGAGAAGGCCGCGCCGGTTCTCATTCAAAAAGGATTTCGAAACGTTTTCCAGCTCGATGGCGGCATCCTGCATTACTTCGAGGAATGCGGCGACGCGCATTTCAAAGGTCGTTGCTTTGTTTTCGATCAGCGCAACGCACTGGACGGAAATCTGAATCCGGAACCCGCGGGCGCCCAATGACAGGCGCGCGCGAAACTCGCAGGGCGGCGATCGTCATGATCCTGCTGGTGATCCTTTGGGGATACGCCTGGATTACCTCGAAGATCGGCCTGGAATACGCAAGTCCCATGGACGTCGTCGCACTTCGCCTCGAGCTTGGCATTCTCACGCTGTTCATCGGCTTGTTGTCGACGGGCAGGCCGCTCAGGCCGCGGCACTGGCAGGCCTTGGTGATGATCGGACTGATTCAGACCGGTGCGTTTCTGCTGCTCAATACCTGGGCCCTTTCGGAAGGCGGGCCCGGCAAGACCTCGGTGCTGGTGTTCACCATGCCTTTCTGGGTTCTCGTGTTTGCCTGGCCCATGCTTCACGAACGCATCCAGGGACTGCAATGGGTTTCGGTCGTGCTGGCGATAGTAGGTCTGTTGTTCGTCCTTGAGCCGTGGCAGATGCATACCTCGCTGTTCAGCAAGACGCTGGCAGTAGTGGCGGGCATGTGCTGGGCAATCGGCGTGGTCTATGCGAAGCGCCTGCACAATCGGGCCAAAGTCGAACCCTTGTCGTTCACGTTCTGGCAGATGATCGTCGGCCTGATCCCGATACTTATTGCACAGGCGTTGTTCGATCGTCAGTCAATCATCTGGTCGGACACGTTCGTCGTCGTCACGCTGTTCAACGGCGTGCTAGCCACCGGCATCGGCTGGCTGGCGTGGTTGTATGTGTTGCACCGGCTTCCTGCCGGCACCACCAGCCTCTCGTCGCTCGGCATCCCGGTGATCGCGATCGTGGCCTCCTGGCTGCAACTCGGCGAGGAGCCGGGCAAGTCGGAACTCGTCGGCATGTTGCTGATCGGCATCGCACTGGCACTGCTTTCCTACCTGAGCATCCGCCGCCACGAAGAACCGGAACCGATGACAGGACAGGAGTAGCCATGAGGACGCTCGACTGGTACTACGATTTCATTTCGCCCTACTGTTATCTGCAGTGCACGATGTTCCCAGCCTTGCCGGCTGGCGCGCAGGTGCGCCTGAAACCGGTGTTGTTCGGCGCCCTGCTCGACCACGCCGGCACACTAGGGCCGGCCGAGATTCCAGGCAAACGCGAGCACACCTACCGCCAGACGCTTTGGCTCGCGCGGCGTCACGGCTTGCCGATGCGTCTCCCGCCACGGCATCCTTTCAATCCACTTTCGGTTCTCAGGCTTGCCGTCGCCCTCGATGCGCCTCTTGCAATCGTACGCAGGATTTTCGACTTCATTTGGGCGGAGGGTCGCGATCCATCCGACCCTTCGGAGTTCGCCGCGCTCGCCAATGCCCTCGGTGTCGCGGACGCCGGGGCCCGCATTGCCGACCAGTCTGTCAAGGCACGCCTGAAATCGAACACCGACGAGGCCATTGCAGCCGGGGTCTGGGGTGTGCCGACTTTCGCTATCGACGGTTTCTGTTTCTGGGGATTCGATTCCGGCCAGATGATGCTCGACTATCTGACCGACGCCTCCACGTTCACTAGCGGCGAACACGCTCGCATTGCCGTGCTGCCTTCCGGCATCCGCAGGAAAACCTGAACCGTGAAGGACAGCCGCTCGGAATTTCTCAACATCCACGGCCTGCGTTACCACGTGCGCACCTGGGGAGACCCGGGCGCAGCCAAACTTTTCTTTCTGCATGGCTGGATGGATGTCTCCGCGTCGTTCCAGTTTGTCGTCGACGAATTGCGCCACAACTGGCACGTCATCGCGCCGGACTGGCGCGGGTTCGGATTGTCGGAGTGGACAAACGACAGTTACTGGTTCCCGGACTACATTTCCGACCTCGACGCGCTGCTTGATCATTTCCAGCGGGATGCGCCCGCCAATTTGGTGGGACACAGCATGGGCGGGAACGTCGCGAACCTTTACGCCGGCATCCGTTCGGAGCGCGTCGGAAAGCTGGTGCTGGCGGAGGGCTTCGGCCTGCCCGCGACCAAGCCGGAAAAAGCGCCGGAACGTTACGCGCAGTGGCTCGAGGACGAGCGCAATCCACCCGGACTGCGCCCGTATGCCCGCTTCGACGAAGTGGTCGAGCGCCTGAAGAAAAACAATCCACGCATCACCGATGAACGGGCTGCATTCCTCGCGCCGCACTGGGCCGAGCAGATGCCCGACGGCAGCATCCGTCTGCGCGCGGATCCTTGCCACAAGATGGTGAATCCGGTGCTCTACCGCGTCGAGGAGGCGATGGCCTGCTGGAGGCGCATTACCGCCCCAACGCTTTGGCTGTGGGGCGACGGCGAATGGATGATGAAGTGGATGAAAGGCGACAAGGCGTTGCTCGACGGCTACCGGTCCTGCTATCGGTCCCTGCGGGAGCAAAACATTGCGGATGCCGGCCATGATGCATCACGACCAGCCCGGGCGTTTCGCGAATGCGGTTGAGAGTTTCGTGCTCGCCTGATTTATCGCTCGGCGTTCACGAAATAGGCCTGCGGCAATCGCCCGGCGTTCAACGATCGCTGCGGAATAGATAGGAGCCGCGCCACAAAGTCAGGCAGGCTGCGACAACGTAGGCTGCCGCGTAGCTGTCCGAAAGCGTAACGATCGCCCAGAACAACAGCGGCAGAACAACGACGCCGGTGTAAGTCATCGCCAGCGAAGCCCCGGTCGCGGCACCGGCTTTGCCGGGCGGAGCAATACGGGCCACTTCCGAGAGATACACCCCGTTCCATCCGATCGCGCTTGCGCCATAAGCGGAACTCACTGCAAGTATTGCGGCGAGCGGCCACGTATCGGCAAATAATGCCGTGAGCGCCGCTCCTGCCGACATCGTTACACCGAGCATTCCGAGCAACGCTCGCGGTTTCACCCACTTGTCCGCCACAACCCCCCACGAAATGCGACCGATGATGCCGGCGGCCATCGCGGTCGCCAGCACCGCTCCGGCCACTGGAACGGAAAATCCGATTCGCTGGGTTAGATAGACGACAAAGAAAGTGCTGAGGCAAGCCTGCATTCCGGAATAGGTACAGGACGCAAGAGCCATTTCGCGAAGGCGCGCATGCGCGAGTACCAGGCGTAGCGGTTCAAGCAGGCTTGCCGGCTTCTTCGGAGGAACGAAATGTTGTGCGAGATCCACCACGGGCCGGTATGGCTGGATCGCCGCGGCCAGCACAACGCACGCCAGACCCACCGACAATGCGGATACTCTCCAGCCGAAAGCGACGATCAAGGCGGGCAGGATTGCTCCGGCAAGCGCCCCTCCAATCGGCACGCCTGTCTGTTTCAACGAGAAGATGAAGCTGCGGATGCGCTCGGGAGTGCGGTCTGCGAGAATCGCCGAACTGGACGGCGTGACCGGGCCGTACCCCAGACCCATCACCAGCGCTCCGAGCGCGACCAGCCAGGAGTTGGAACTCGCCATAAGTGCAATGCCGCTGCCGCACATCATCAGCGAGAACTGGCTCATGCGCAGCGCGCCAACCCGCGCAATGACACCCCCTGAAAAGAGCGCCCCGCAAGTGGCGGCAATGAAGATCAGGGCGGTGACGATCCCCACCCAGCTCGCCGGGAAACCGATGTCATCGTGCGCGACCGGAGCGAATACCGACGGTGCGAACACAGCCATCGACACCAGTGCCTGGATGGCCATGGTTACGATCAATGGCCACACGACCCCCTTCATTTGAAAAGAGTCGTCACCGGCTTGGCGGTCAAGTGGCGCTCTGGAGTGATCAAGTCTTGGATTGGGCGAGCGCCTGATCGATGTCCCAGAGTATGTCGTTGACGTCCTCGATGCCGATCGAAAGCCGGATCATGTCGGGCCCGACACCTGCCTTGACCTGTTCTTCCTCCGACAATTGACGATGAGTGGTGGAAGCGGGATGGATCACCAGCGTCTTGGCGTCGCCCACGTTGGCAAGGTGGGAGCAGAACTGCAGAGCTTCGATGAACTTCACCCCCGCATCCATACCGCCTTTGATGCCGAAGGTCATGATCGATCCGGTACCCTTGGGCAGGTACTTCCGCGCCAGCGCGTGATACTTGCTGCTCGCAAGCCCGGGGTAATTCACCCAAGACACTCGCGCATGGTTTTCGAGAAATCGCGCTACCTCCACGGCATTGGCGACATGGCGTTCCACGCGCACATGCAACGTTTCCAGACCCTGCAGCAGCATCCAGGCGTTGAAAGGCGACAACGCCGGGCCTAGCGTGCGCATGGTCTCCATCCGGCACTTCATGGTGTAACCGAAGTCGCCGAAGGTCTCGTGAAAGATCACGCCGTGATAGCCGCGGGAAGGTTCGGTCATCATCGGGAAATTGCCGTTGCCCCAGGGAAACTTTCCGGATTCGACCACCACGCCGCCCATCGTGGTGCCGTGGCCGCCGATGAACTTGGTCGCCGAATGAATGATGATGTCGGCACCAAAATTGATCGGCTGGCACAGGTACGGCGAGGCAAAGGTGTTGTCGACGATCAGCGGCACACCCGCTTCCCTGGCGATCTTCGCCACCGCCTCGATGTCCAGTACGTTGATCTGCGGATTGCCCATGGTTTCCGCATAGAGAACGCGTGTTCTCGGGGTAAGCGCCTTGCGGAAATTTTCCGGCTCGTCCGGGTTCACGAACACGGTGTTGATGCCGAATTGACGGAAGGTTACGTCGAACTGCGAATAGGTGCCGCCGTAGAGCGTACTTGCCGATACGATTTCGTCGCCTTCACGCAGGATCGTAAGCAAGGCACACATCTGCGCCGCTTGGCCGGATGAGGCGGCCAGGGCGGCACGGCCGCCTTCCAGCGCCGCCATGCGTTCCTCGAACACCGCCACCGTAGGATTGGAGATTCGCGAATACACATTGCCGAAAGTCTGCAGGTTGAACAGGCTGGCCGCGTGATCGGCCGAGTCGAACACGTACGAAGTGGTCTGGTAGATCGGCACCGCGCGCGAACCTGTCGCCGCGTCCGGGATCTGTCCCGCATGCAGGCACAATGTGCCAAATCCGAATTCTCTGTCTGCCATGTGAATGCTGTGAAGGGTGAAGGGTGCTAATACGGCAGCCACTGAGGACGCTTGGCGGAAATGATCTTGGTGTTCACGCCCACCCAGTTCAGCCCTCCGAACAAGCGCCCGTGCTCGATCTTGACACAGCGGTCCTGCACCACTTCCAGTCCCGCCTTGCGCGCCTTCGCCGCCGCCTTCTCGTTCTTCACGCCAATCTGCATCCACAACACCTTGGCGCCGATGGCGATGGCCTCGTCCGCGATCGGTTCGATGTCTTCGCTCTTGCGAAAGCAATCCACGATGTCCACTTTTCCGGGAATGTCCTTGAGCGAGGCGTAGCACTTCTCCCCCAGGACCTCCTTGTACATGGGGTTCACCGGGATGACACGGTAGCCGTGCTCCTGCATGTATTTGGCGGCGAAGGAACTCGGCCGGTACCAGTTGGCGGAAAGTCCGACCACGGCGATAGTCTTGTACTGCTTGAGGATGCGCCGCAGCGTATTGATATCGGATGAGTCGCTCAATTTCCTGTCCCGCAGCAAAAAAGGACGGGGCCGGAACGGCCCCGCCCGTCGAATTCTAGCACCGGCTCATCCGGCAAGGCCGTCTACCGGCGCTGCAGGCTTTCAAAGGTCTGTTTAAGGAACTCCTCAGACATTCTTCCGATGTGTTTCAGCGCAACCTTGCCGCGCTTGTCGACGAAGTATGTCGTGGGCGTGCTGCTTACGGTCGCGAAGTCGTCATCCTCCTGCTTGTCGAAGCGCCACGCCACCGGAAAGCGATACGGCTTCCTCTCCAGGAATGCGCGTACCTCCTCCACGCCGTCATCCACGCTCAGCGCAATCATCTCGAAACCCTTGTCCCTGTTGGCCTCGTAAAACTTCTGCCAGCCCGGCATTTCGGTCTGGCAGACTGCGCACCAGGTGGCCCAGAAGTTGACCATGACTACTTTACCTTTCCACTGATCGACATCCACCTTTTTTCCATTCATCAGCACCGCCTCGAGCTTGGCCGGGTCGCCGATGTCGCTCGCCGCTCTGGCCAGCACAGGTGCGGTGGCCACTGCCGTCAGCATCAACAGGAACGGTAGAGAGCGCACGACTCTGTTCAACATGAGAACGCCATTCATCGTCAAGTCTATCGCCTGTTGAGATGCGCGGATCGCCTTTCACTCTGGTCGTCGCCGGGAACATTCGCTCCCAGGCGTGCTCCACGTTCGGCTGCGGAAAGCTTGCCAAGTTCCTTCACTTCCGCATAGAAGCGCCCGAAGTCGCCGCCGTTCTTCGCGAGCAGGCGCCGGAATGCGGGCACCAGTTCCGAATAGGTCGCCACCGGCACCAGACTTGCGTTGTTCAACTCGCCCGAAAAGAACCGATCATAGCCCGCAAATCCTTTCCATACGTTCTTCAGATGCAAGTACTCGGCCCGGAGTTCGGCAAAGGTCGCGGCCTTCATCCTGCGCTTCTCTTCCTCGGCCAGCGGTGAGGAATACAATTGCTCCAGTCTGCCGCGGAACTTCATCACCAGTTCGACGAAGCCGCGCCTGTATTCCTGCGTAGTATCGAATACAGCGCGCTCCTTCTGGCTGCCGGCCTTGCTCAACCAGCGATCCACGCCTTCCAGTTCGACTGCGGTGGCAAAGGATTCGTTGAACACGGTATCTCCGGAAATGTAGACCACCTGATGCGCGAGCTCATGGAACGTCAACCGCGCGATCTCGGCGTTCGGGTAGAAAATGAAGGTATTCAGCACCGGGTCATCGAACCATCCCAACGTGGAATACGCTGGAATGCCGGCAACGAGTACGTCGTGCCCTTGCGAGCGCAGTCCGGCGGCGAACTTGTCGGCACCCTGCTGGCCGAAGTAACCGCGGTAAGCCACACATCCGGCAAACGGAAAACACCACTCGACCGGCGCAATCGAGAACTCGCTGGTCGCGAACACGTTCCAGACCGCAAACGGCCGCTGTAGATCTGCATACTTGCGATAGCTCTGGTTGTCAGGAAGCGCCAGCTCGCGGCTGGCGAACTCCCGCACCTTCAATACCAGCGACAGCCGCTCGCGCAGCTTGGCATCGGTGCTTTCGTCGCTGACAAGTTTTTCGATCGGCCGGCTGCGTTTCCAGATTTCCATCTGGCCGCCGACTGCCTGGAAGTAGTAGCCGATGTTTGCGCAACCGCAAAGAATTGCCGCCATGATCGTAGCCAGAATCGCGTTACGCATGCCCAAATGTCCCGTTGCGCAGGAAGGCACAGGCGGCCCGCCCCACCGCCGGCGAGAAGAGCGTTCCCGTGTGGTTAATACGCAGCACGATAAAATCCTTCGCGCCAGGTACGCGCGTTTCATCCACCAGCACCACGCCGTCGTGCGGTTTCGGCAGACGGGCCACCAGTGGGCCCAGCCCAAACGGCACATTCCCCGCTATGACACCGACCTCCACTCCATTGGGCATCGATGGTCTCGGCAGTTGCATCCAGTCTCTCAATGTCCGGCCCAGCATCCTTTTCCCGACACCGTATCGCGCCAAACCGACGGCCGCGGTCACGCCAGCGTATGGACTGCCGATCAACACCGCCCGTCGCACTTTCAAATCTGCGTTTCTTTCCAGTGCCGCAAGAATCAGTAACCCGCCCAGGCTGTGGCCGACAAGGTGGAGTGGCTTCGTCGCCTGCTCACGGCAAAATCGCGCCAGTCTATCGGCACTGCGTTCGAGGGTGTCTGCTACGGGCGCGTAGGAAAAGCGCGCCACGTCGAATCCGCAACGCGAAAGCCGCCTACCGAGCGGCAGCATCGCCAATCCGTTCAACCACAGACCGTGCACGAGCACAACGCGTGCGGAAGCGTGAAAGGCATTCAAGCTGGTTGCTTTCGCCCGGCGCCCATGACTCCACCGCCGATGATCACGGCGCGTTGCTGCCCCCGCATGACTGCATCCTCTGCAATTGAAATGGACGAAGCATTATAGGGTAGGGCGTCTGATAGACTCGGAGCGCTCCCACGATCAGATCAACCAGCCATGCCTTTCCCGCTCGAAACCGTGATCGCGTTACCGCTGATCGGTCTGCTGGCTTACATCATTCTCGGCATTTCCGGCTTCGGTTCGGCGCTGGTGAGCATTCCGTTGCTGGTCCACTTCCTGCCGTTGCAGACGGTGGTTCCTCTTGCGGTACTTGTGGATTTTCTGGCAACCGCGACCACCGGGATCAGGTTTCGCGGCGATGTGGAAACTGTGGAGTTGAAAATTGTAGTTCCGCCGATGATCGGCGGCATCCTGGCCGGCGTGACGTTGCTGGCGACGTTGCCGAAGCAGGCGACGGTGATCCTGCTCGGCGCCTTCGTGACGGGCTACGGCGTTTACCGGTTGATCGCAAGGACCTCGACCAAGAGCATTTCGCGCTGGTGGGGCATCCCCACCGGCCTGTTCGGCGGATTGATCGGCGGCCTGTTCGGTGTCGGCGGACCGATCTACGCCGCTTACTTGACCGCGCGCATACCCGACCACACCCGCATGCGGGCCACGCTTTCCGCGGTCTTTTCGTGCAGCACCGGATTCCGGCTGCTGGTGTTTCTGCTATCTGGACTGATGCTGCAAGAGGAAGTTTGGTGGGGGGTGCTGCTGCTCGTCCCCTCGATGCTGATCGGCCTGACCATCGGCTATCGCCTGCACGCGAAACTTTCCCGCGAGCAGGTCGGTGGCTTCATCAGTGTGCTTCTGATCGCGAGCGGATTGTCGTTGCTGTGGAGGGCGTTCTAAGGAAATAACAACAGTCCTGATAAGTATGCCCTGCGGCAGCCTTTTGCCATTCCAGCATTTTTTTGGATGTTTCTCACCCTTCACTTCTTCACTCCTTCACCCTTCATTGCTTCGCAGGCCTTTCCATCTTGCATTTCGTAGGCAAGACATTGTCCTTCGCTTCAATGCGCACGTCGGATTTCCAGCCGTAACCGGTGTCGTCGGCGTCGTATTTCACGTCGGTAGTGCCGGCCTTGACGAAAGTCGAAACAAAAAGCGGCATGATGATCTGGTGGTCATCGGCACGCATCCATACTTCGCCCACACCACCGTCGTAGCGCATATCTTCCAGCGCCTTTGCGATCCTGACCGGATCCGCCGATCCGGCTTTGTCGATCGCGCGCGCCAGCATCTCGACAAAGTATTTGTAGGCCATGAACCCCCAGTCCTCCTTGAAACGCTTCTTGTAGTCCAGGTAGTAGCCCCCGAGGGGATGACCGGCGATGTTGGCGTTCCAGCCCGCCACTGTCTTGACGCGGTTGGCGCCGGCAGCACCAAAGGCACGCGGCGTACCCACCAGAAAGCCATAGTTGGTATAGAACGTCGCGTTCAATCCGGACTCTTCCGCTGACTTGATCAGCAGCGCGAGGTCGCTGCCCCAGTTGCCGGTCAGTACCGTATCCGCGCCGCTCGATTTTATCTTTGCGATATAAGGAGAGAAGTCCTTCACTTTCCCCAGCGGGATCAGTTCGTCGCCCACGATCTCGACGTCGGGACGCCTCTTGCCCAGCATTTCCCTCGCCACGCGCCTGAACGAATGCCCGTATGCGTAGTCCTGGTTGATCATGTAAAGCTTCTTCGCGGACTTCTGTGTCGCCAGGACACCCGTCAACGCATCGATTTTCATGTCCAGGTTAGCATCGAAGCGAAAGTGCCAGAAATTGCATTTTTCCTCGGTGAGCACCGTATCGGTCGCACCGTTGTTCAGGTACAGGACTTCGTGCCCGGGGTTGCGCTGGTTGTACTTGACAACGGCGTCGGTCAGCGCGTGTGCTACATGCGAACCGACGCCCTGGGTGATCAGGCGGATATCCTGGTCGATTGCCTGCTTGAGCACCACGAGGCTTTCCTGTGGGCTGGACTTATTGTCGAACAACACCAGTTCCAGCGTGACGCCGCCCAGCACACCGCCGCGAGCATTGATCTCGTCCACCGCCATCTGGGTGTGGCGGCTTCCCATTTCTCCCTGTAGCGCAGCCGGCCCGCTGAACGGATCAATCACCGCGATCCTGAGGGTCTCGGCGTCGGCCATCGATACGCCAGCCGACGCCCATGCCAGCACGACGGCACGACAAAAATTTCCGATCATTTTGAGCTCCCGATCTGTTCAACTGCCGATTGGGTGCGCCAGCACGCTATGGATTGGAGCATCACACGTTCCGCTAACGCAACGGGCGAAAGAACTCCCGGATTTCCTTTGCGAGCAGCTCCGGTTGCTCGAGAGCAGCGAAGTGCCCACCCTTTGGCATTTTGGTCCAACGCCGGATGTCGGAGTACATCTTTTCCGCCAGCGAGCGCGGCGGACGCAGGATTTCCTTCGGGAATTCGGCGTAGCCCATCGGCACCTCGATCCGTGCGCCGTCCGGAATCGGCCAAGGACCGTGCATGCGCGCGTAGTAGGGCCAGAACGACGAGCCGATTGCGCCGGTCACCCAGTAAAGCATGATGTTGGTCAACATCGCGTCGCGGTCGATGTAGCCGTCGAAGTCGCCCTTGTGGTCGCTCCAGGTGTGGAACTTCTCGACGATCCAGGCCGCGAGTCCGACCGGCGAATCGGTGAGAGCGTAGGCCAGCGTCTGCGGTCTGGTGCCCTGGATCCACGTGTAGCCCGTTTCTTCCTTCATCCAGTGTGCGCGTTGCTCGAAATAAAGTTTCTCGTCCTCGGTCGGTTGTTCGGGAAGCGGGGTATCGCGCCTCAGGCTCAGAAGGTTGATGTGAATGCCGGCAAGCCTTTGGGGGTAGGCGTACCCGAGGCGCGAGGTGACGAACGCGCCCCAGTCGCCACCCTGTGCGGCAAAGCGCTTGTTGCCAAGTACGTCTGTCATCAACTCCGCAAATACGTCGGCAATCTGCTCGACCGAGAAACGCGGCTGGTTCGGCGCAAAAGAGAAGGTGTAACCAGGGAGCGATGGCGCGACGACTGTGAAGGCGTCCGCTGCAGCCCCGCCGAAGCGTGCAGGGTCCGTGAGCATTGGAATCAGTTTGTGAAATTCGTGCACCGATCCCGGCCAGCCATGCGAGATCAACAGCGGCATCGGCTTGGGACCTTTGCCTTCCTCGCGGATGTAGTGAACATCGATTCCAGCGAGCCTGACCTTGTACTGGTTGAAGCGGTTGAGCACGGCTTCGTGCTTGCGCCAGTCGTAGCGGTCGCGCCAGTACTCCACCAGCGATTTCAGGTAAGGCAGATCCGTACCGTACTTCCAGTGGTTGTCCGGTACTTCGTCCGGCCACCGAACCTGCGCGAGTCGAAGTTTGAGGTCGGTGAGCACGTCATCTCCGACATGCAGGCGGAACGGGGTCGGGGCAGCGGTCATGATTTCTTCAGGTCAAGCGACGAGTGTTGGTCTTCGCGGGAGCAGACGGCCAATATTTTGCCGCAATCCGATTGATACGCGCTGCGAATGGCGGCGGCAGACTGAGTTACTGGTGATAGGACTTGGATGCCTGCTGATCGTCCTGTGCGTCGCAATTCGCCTTGTTGGCGTGGAAGCCCACGCGATAAGAACTGCCGACCAGCATCAGAAAGGACTTCTGTATTGCGTATGCCTCGATCTCGCGGTAGTACCAGCGGTCGCAGGGCTTGGAGTCTCCGCGTTCGTGATTGAGCTCCTGCACGTAGTGAACCAGTTCGTGGAGCAGCACCGAACGATCGAACAGGTTGGTTTCCGGCTTGAGACCCTCGTTCAGGAAAATCCCTTCGCCGGGTTGATACGTGGCCAGCACGCGGCACTGGCGGGTACAGGCCAACTCCTCCAGCCTCTCATGCGGAACACGAAAGATTTCCGGAGCGAAAGCAGGTCGTGGGTACTTGGAAAGTTGATCGATGGCGGACAGCAGGGCCGGTACCAGTTCGGCCTCGGTAAGCGGGCTGGTGTCGCCCAGATACGGGTCTAATTCGGAGTGCCCTTTTTCCACATAATTACTGTACATGCCCTCGGAGTCGACGCCGTTCCGCTTCGCCTTCGTGTGTTTATCGGCAGCGAGCGCGGGCCACGCAAGGCTTAGCGAGACCAAAACACCAAGCAACGACGTCCGGATCAGGCGGCGAAAACAAAACGATCGCATGCAAATCCTTTCCTCGACCGCTGACGCCGGAGTTCTACGACGGCGCTATCAGCCGCTGTATCTCCCCGTCCCAGCGCCAGACGGCATTGGCACGAAGGTGCGTTCCACCCAGCCACCTGTCGATCGACTGAAGTTTAACCGCGTCCCCGCGGTTCTCCAAGACTTCTCGCCCGGCACGCGTAAGCGTCAGGCGCTGGCAATCGAACGCCCGAGGTTCCAGTTCCGGGGGCGGATGGTGGAATGGCTTCCCGCCCTTCATCGTCAGCAATGGTTCGGAACCGCGGGTAAGCCCGGCAAGCGTGCGCCAGAAAGGCCAGTCACCGAGGAAGGGGCGTTGTTCCAGCGCCCTCAACTCCGAGAAAATTTCACCGGGACGCTCGATGCCCTGCGCTACGATTGCGAGCGCGCGACGTTCGGTCAGCGACAATCCGTTGCCGGCAGACGGCAATTCCTCAAGAAGGCGCAGGAGCGCGTCGCGCAAATAGGGAAGCGGCGGTACCTCCGATGCGAGCAAACCAGCAAGCGCAACGGGTGTGGACTGACGGAAAGCGGTCCATGCTCCACACGCAGCCTCGAAGTGATCGCGGGTAGCCGGAATTCTGGTGTCGAGCAGGCCGACCAACTGCGCCGGGGTCAGTTGTCCCAAACCGAGGAATCGATCGATACCGGGATAACTCCCGACAACGATCAGCGAAATCGACGCGCGTTGCGGCTGCTGTCCAAGCCAGTCCAGCACCTGCAACAAATGCAGTTGATCGTAGAGGTCGTGCTCGAACCAGAGCACGACCTCCTTGTATTCGGCATGGCGCGAGAGCAGTGCATCACGGCTCGTGAATTGAGCGGCAATCGATGCTTCGTCGCCGTAACCGCATTCGGCCAGGTAGCGCGCGCGAATGGCGGAAAGCTCTTTCAGAGATACCGTTGCGGGCACCGGACCTTCGTGCAGCACGTCGCGCCACGGCAGATATTCGCCAGGCAAGTTGCCGTCGCGCATACGCGCGACCGCGATGTCACCGTTGGTGATGTGCAGCATGGAATTGAACTACCGGACAGACATCCGATCCCGCATCAGGCGCCCTCAATTTTCAATTGAGACGCCCGTTGTAACTACCGCATCTCCGTCGTGTTCCTGCTACCGGGAAATCGTGAAAATCATGTGGACTTCCTACCGGGGCCGAGAGGTTTCATTGGCTCCGGCGCCGCGGGCCGGGTCAGCGCATCGATGGCGGCCGCCCTCTCCTTGGCTCGCGCAAGTTGCTCCGCATCGAGCCGTGTACCTAGTTCATCGAGATCGCGCCGGTTCTGCTTCGCCTCGTCGGCGTCCTCCGGAGGAAAACGCAAATCGGCAACGCTGTACCACGCGTGCGCCTCCACCGGATCGGCAATCACTCCGCGTCCTTCCGCATACATCGCGCCGATACGGTGCATTGAGGAACCGTCGCCCTTGTCCGCGGCCTTCCGGAACCAGTTCAACGCCGCAGCGTAGTCTTGATCGACGCCTTTGCCTGCTTCGTAAAGCAAGCCGAGGTTGTACATGGCCATGCGGTCGCCCTGTTGCGCACCGCTTAGGTACCAGGTCAACGCCATGATCAGGCTCTGTTCGACGCCTAGACCTTTTTCATAGAGATCGCCCACGTTGTTCATTGCCCAGGCGTTGCCGAGAAACGCAGCCTGGTGCCACCACTCGAACGCCTTCTTGTAGTCCTGTTCGACGCCGTTGCCTTTGGCATACAGCAGCCCGATGTTGTTCATCGCCACCGGGTAGCCGCGCATGGCCGCTTCCTTCCACCAGTTAAACGCTTCAGCGTAGCTTTGCTTGCCGTTGTAGCCCTTGGCCCAGAGCAGGCCCACATTGTTCATCGCGCGAACATCGCCCTGGCGCAGTAGCTGCGCGAGATTGGCCGGGTCGAGCATGTCCCGGCCGGGGATGAGATCGGTGAAGGTCTCTTCCTGCTCGACCGCCCACGCGGTACAGGACAGGGAGAGTAGAACAGCAAAGACCAGGGAACGGAGCTTCAAGATTACCTCCTGGAAATCGGACCAGGCGATCGCCCGGTTCAATGGATAGACCGGTTTCTGGGGTTCCGGGTTCCTAGGATGCTTTCAAAAGGAAGGGATTCAGGTCGCGCAACAACTCGTCGGGGGCTTCCTCGGGGATGAAATGTCCGCACTGAACCGGGTGCCCGCGCACGTTGACAGCCTTCTCCTTCCAACAGCCTAGTACATCGAACAGGGTGTGCATCTTCCCGTGCTCTCCCCAGATCGCCAGCACCGGGCAGGCAAGCTTTTTCCCCAGATCGCGTTCGTCGTCGGCAATATCCACTGTCGCCGCCGCGCGGTAGTCTTCGAGACCTGCACGGATCGTCCCGGGAAGTTTGAACGCACGAAGGTAATCCTGGAACATCGGCTCCTCGATGGCATCCTGGCGATAGCACAACGCCCTGAACATATGCCGTAGAAATGGCTCGGCGCTGTTGGCTATCATGATCTCGGGCAGATCCGGCACCTGGAAGAAGAACCAGTGCCAGTACGCGGCGGCAAGTTCCTTACCGGCGTCCCGGAACACGGTGTGCGTGGGCACGATGTCGAGCACAGCGAGGTTTCGCACGGCGTCCGGATAGTCCATGGCCAAGCGGTGCGCCACCCGCGCCCCGCGGTCGTGCCCGACCAGTCCATAGCTTTCGAATCCAAGCGCGGACATCGTCTCGCTGATGTCTTTCGCCATGCTGCGTTTGTCGTAACCATCGCGCGGTTTTTCAGAGTCGCCGTACCCGCGCAAGTCTGGGCACACCACGGTGAACCGATTGAGCAGACCCGGAACGACTTTGCGCCACATCTGTCCGGTTTGCGGATAGCCATGGAGCAATACCACCGGATCGCCCTTGCCGCCGACCCACGCGTTGATGCGCACGCCGTTGGCGCGAATGGTTTGCTGCTGCATGCCGGGCATGAAAGTCATAAAAGCGTGAATGGGTGAATGAGTGAAGGGTGAAGGGAAAGAGCTCTAGAGGATTCTCTCGCTTTCGCCGAAGCACGTGAGTGAGATTTCGGGTTTCTGTTTTTGCCCCTTCACACATTCACCCTTCACGCATTCACGTTTTTAGATACTGGCGCAATCGCTCCACACCTTCGGCAAGCACAGGGATCGACTTCGGATACGAGAAGCGCACGTGCTGCTTCGCGCGATTGTCGCCGAAGTCGATTCCGGGCGCGATCGCCACGCCGGCCTTCTCCAGCACGTCCCAGCAAAACTGATAGCTGTCGGAAGTGAGCCGTTCGCAGTTCGCATAGATATAGAACGCCCCCTCGGGCATCACCGGTATGTCGAATCCAAGCCTGCGCAGTTCCGGCACCAGGAAATCACGCTGCGCACGGAAGGCGTCGCGGCGGTGCTCCAGTAGCGCAATGGTTTCGGGGTGAAACGCGGCGAGTGCGGCCTTCTGCGCCAATTCCGAGGAAGAGATGAACAGGTTCTGCGCCAGCTTCTCCACCGCCGGCATGATCGTCTCGGGCGCCACCATCCACCCGAGACGCCATCCGGTCATGCCGAAATACTTTGAGAAGCTGTTGATGATGAAAATGTCGGCGCCAAACTCGAGCGCACTGCGGTCGCGCTGTCCATACGTCAGGCCGTGATAAATCTCGTCCACGATGAGCACCCCGCCACGCGCTCGAACCACGGAGTGAATGCGCTCGAGTTCATCGTGCCTGACCAGCGTCCCGGTCGGGTTCGACGGCGACGCGATCAGTACCGCCGCCGTCTTCGGCGTCCAGTGCTTTTCCACCAGTTTGGCGGTGAGCTGGTAGGCGGTCGAAGCATCCACCGGGATGCCGACCGGATCGCCCTCCATCGCACGCACGAAATGCCGGTTGCACGGATAGCCGGGATCGGTCATCAACACCCGGTCTCCCGGGGAAAGCAGCGCGCCCATCGTGAGCAGCAACGCGCCCGAAGAGCCGGTGGTCACGGCAATCCTCGAAGACGGCACGTTCACTGCGTAGCGCATGCGGTACCAGTCCGAGATTGCGTCCCTCAATTCGGTGATGCCCAGCGACTGGGTATACGCCACACGGCCGGCCTGAATCGCGCGGATGCCGGCCTCTCCGATCAACGGTGCGGTGGGTGCATCGGGCTCGCCCACCACCATGTTCGAGATGCTCCGCCCATGCGCCTCCAACTCCCTTGCCCGCGCTATGAGTGCCATCACGTGGAACGGTTCGATGCCGGCCATGCGCGAAGCGAGGTGCGGGCTGGCGTTACGGCGAAGGCTTTCGGGGCGATTCATCCGGTCCTCTCTTATGCGGTGTCCGAGGCTACTCAATTGCCGATTCGGCAGACCACGGATGGAATTTTATGCTCCCCTAGTCGTCTGCCGCAATGAAGCCGGTTCAAAAAAATGCGCCGAGCGTCTACCATGACGATCCTTTCATCCTCTCGGCTCAACGGAGAATCCGGCAATGAAGATTGCGATCATCGGCAGCGGCGGGGTCGGCGGCTATTTCGGCGCCCGCCTGGCTGCGAGCGGACAGGATGTCACATTCGT
This sequence comes from Burkholderiales bacterium, assembly GCA_035275265.1. Lineage (GTDB taxonomy): Bacteria > Pseudomonadota > Gammaproteobacteria > Burkholderiales > JACQAP01 > JACQAP01. The sequence goes on from DATENC010000026.1 coordinate 538,013, forward strand.
CGCCCGTGGTGCGCACCTCGAAGCCATGCAAAAAAAAGGGCTCAAGATCTTGAGCGCACTCGGCGACCTGCATTTACCAGAAGTGAAAGCGACCAAGGAAACGGCGATTATCGGTCCGGTCGATGTCGTAATGATCGCGGTAAAACTCTGGGGCACCGAAGAAGCGGCGCAGGCCGCCAAACCGTTGATCGCTTCGAACACCGTCGCGGTGTCCTTCCAGAACGGAGTGGTCGCCGTGGATACGCTGCTGCCGATCCTCGGCAAGGAACACGTGATGGGTGGCGTAGCAAATATCGCCGCGCTCATCGAAGAGCCTGGCGTGATTCGCCACAATGGCAGCATGGCCAACCTGTTTTTCGGAGAGCTCGATGGCAAACCTTCACCAAGATCGCAGGCGTTGCTCGTTGCCTGCAAGATCGCCAACATCCAGGCCGAGGTTGTCACCGACATCAACAGGTCGATCTGGGAAAAGTTCGTGCGCCTGGTTACGCTATCGGCTCTGACATCACTGACCCGGATGCCGATCGGGCCGATCCGCTCCGACCCGGACACCCGCGCATTGATGCAACAGGTAATGGAAGAAGTGATGGCGATCGGAAAAGCCAGAGGCGTGAATTTCGATGCCGGGCTCATCGCTGACCAGATGTCCAGAGTCGATGGCTATCCGGCCACGATGGTTGCGTCGATGTGCGGCGATTTGCGTCGCGGCAACCGTCTGGAACTGCCCTGGCTGTCCGGCACCGTAGCCAGGCTCGGTGATGAGCTCAGCATCCCGACACCGGCCAATCATTTCGTGTACGCAGCGCTCAAGCTCTATGCCAACGGGCGTCCTGCCGAAGCGCAAGTCTAAATATCTACGCCCAACACAGAGGCACAGAGAACACAGAGGTCACAGAGGAAAACAAAGTCCCGATTGTTTCGATGCGGCATCGAACACTCCCGCAATTGGTCGCGACATTTTCACTGGCCCACGAATTATCACCTATTCATCTATTGCTCTTCTCCGTGTCCTCGGCGCTCTCTGTGCCTCTGTGTTGGGTTTTGACTTTGGGAGATAACCATGAAACTGACAATAAAAAGTATCCGTGCCAGACCAGTGTTGGTGCCGATGAAGCGCCCGCCGATATCGGCGTCGGGCGCGCTGCCGGAAGCAGCGTTGGTACTGGTGGACGTCGAAGCCGGCGAAGGCATCAGCGGGCATTCGTATCTGGCAGCGTATGGCAAGCCGATGCTGAAGCCTTTGGTCAGCACCATCGAGGCCGTGGCCGATATTATCAAGGGCGATGCGTTGGTGCCCTACGAGATCGATGCCAAGCTGCGCAAGCGTTTCACACTGTTCGACACGCCGGGGCTGGTCGGCCTCGCGCTCGCCGGAATCGACATGGCGGTCTGGGACGCATACTCCCAGGGACTCGGTGTACCGCTTGTCTGCGCATTAGGCGGACAGATCAGACCGGTGCGCGCCTACAACAGCTGTGGTTTGTGGATCAAGGATCCGGCGCTGCTCGCTGACGAAGCGGCGGATCTGCTTTCGGAAGGCGGCTACAGCGCGGTCAAGCTGCGCATCGGGCGGCCTGAATTCAAGGACGATCTGACTGCGGTGCGCAACGTCAAGAAACGCGTCGGAGACGCCATATCGCTCATGACCGACCTCAACCAGAGCCAGACCGTGACCGAAGCCATCAAACGCGGACGCGCACTCGACGATGAAGGCCTGTACTGGATAGAGGAACCGGTCCGCCACGACGATTACGCCGGCTGTGCAAAGATTGCGCTGGAGGTGAGGACACCGATCCAGATCGGCGAGAACCTGCTCAATACCTTCGAAATGCAAAAGGCGATCGAAGCAAAGGCGGCAGAGTACTACATGCCCGACGTGCAGCGCATCGGTGGCGTGACCGGCTGGATGCGTGCCGCTGCGCTTGCGCACGCGCACCATTTGGAGATGTCCAGCCATCTGTTCCCGGAGATCAGCGCGCATCTTCTGGCGGTGACGCCTACCTGCCACTGGCTGGAATACATGGACTGGGCCAATCCGATCCTGCAGCAGCCGTTCGAGGTGAAAAACGGCAATGTGATCATCCCCGACCGGCCCGGAACGGGCTTCGCCTGGAACGAGGCCGCAGTGAAGAAGTACCTGCTGGCGTAGAATGGAACCTATCCGGATGCATTGACGGGCAATCGAGGAAACAGCAATGACCCTGGCTGCAGCAGAACTCCAGACCGCGATCGACGAATTGCGCGTGATTTTCAAGGACCGTCTCTCGACCAGCACCGGGGTACGCGATCACCACAGCAAGGACGAATCCTGGCACCATCCGCACCGGCCGGACGCAGTCGTGTTCCCCAACACGACCGAGGAAGTCGCAGAGATCGTCCGCATATGCGCCCGGCACATCACTCCGGTAGTCGCGTACGGTACCGGCACCTCGCTCGAAGGCAATGTCATCCCGCACCAGGGCGGCGTGGTCGTGGACCTGATGCACATGAACCAGGTACTGCGCGTGAATCCGGAAGACCTCGACGTCACCGTTCAGGCTCGTGTCACCCGAAAGGAATTGAACGCGCACATCCGTGATCAGGGCCTGTTCTTCCCGATCGATCCTGGCGCTGACGCCTCCCTGGGCGGCATGGCAGCGACCCGGGCATCCGGCACCAACGCAGTTCGCTACGGAACCATGCGTGAGAACGTGCTGGCGTTGACGGTGGTGCTCGCTGACGGCCGTATCATCCGCACCTCGCGACGCGCGCGCAAATCCGCCGCCGGTTACGACCTTACCCGCCTGTTCGTCGGCTCCGAAGGAACGCTCGGCATCATCACCGAAGTGACGCTGCGTCTATACGGCATTCCCGAGGCGATGGCTGCAGCAGTTTGCTCGTTCGAGAGCATCGAAGGCGCGATCAATACCGTCATCCAGACCATTCAGCTCGGTATCCCGGTGGCGCGTATCGAGCTGCTCGACGACGTGCAGATGGATTCGGTGAACAAGTTCTCGAAGCTGGACTATCCGGTCAAGGACACGCTCTTCGTCGAGTTCCACGGCACCGATGCCGGCGTCAAGGAACAGGCGGAGATGGTGCAATCCATCGCTGCCGAGAACAGTGGCGGCGAGTTCAAGTGGGCGACCAAAACCGAGGAGCGCAACCATCTGTGGACGGCGCGGCATGACGTTACCTATGCCAACAAGGCACTGCGCCCGGGGTGCGAAATCTGGGCGACCGATGTGTGCGTGCCGATTTCCCGCCTTGCCGAATGCATTCTGGAGACCAAGAAAGACCTGAAAAAAAGTTTCCTCACCGCACCACTGGTCGGCCATGTCGGCGACGGCAATTTCCACCTCGGATTTCTGATCAATCGCGACGATCCCAAGGAAATCGCCGAAGCCGAGCGGCTGAACGACCGGTTAGTGATGCGCGCGCTGGCGATGGACGGCACCTGCACTGGCGAGCACGGCATCGGACTGGGCAAGATGAAGTTCCTCACCGCCGAACACGGCGAAGCGGTCGCCGTGATGCGCCAGGTCAAGAAGGCGCTCGACCCGCAGAACATCATGAATCCGGGCAAGATTTTCACGTTGTAAGGGACGAGGAGTGAGGGAAAAGCAATTCTGTCCCTAACCAAGCTTTAAGCTCTCTTCCCTCTTCCCTCGCCCCTCGCCCCTCGTGCCAACGATCTACGGCATAAAACACTGCGACACCATGAAGAAGGCGTGTGCCTGGCTGGATGAACACGGCGTGCACTACGACTTTCATGACTACAAGACGGCAGGAATTGATCTGCCGCGGCTGAAAGAATGGTCGAAACAGGTCGGATGGGAAACGCTACTGAATACCCGCGGTTCTACCTGGCGAAAGTTGTCGCCGTCGCAGCAGGCGAATCTGAACGAAGCCAAGGCACTGCGGTTGATGAGCGAGAATCCGAGCTTGATCAAGCGGCCGGTGTTGGAGAACGACAGCGCGTTAATGGTAGGTTTCATAGCAGAGCACTACGTCCAGGCATTCAAGAAATAGGGAATTGATCATGCGCCATCACGTACTAGCGTTTGGATTCCTGGCCCTGGGTTGTTCATTCCACGCCAGCGGCCAGGTGGGAATCATCGACGACAGCCGGTTACTCAAGGCCCACGCGGATTCGAGCAACTGGCTGAGTCACGGCCGGGATTACAGCAATCAGCGCTTCTCCGCGCTCAAGCAAATCAACAAGGGCAACGTCAAGCGCCTGGCCCCGGCCTGGACCTTCAAGAGCGGTGTGTCGTCCACCTTCCAAACCACGCCTATCGTGGCGGATGGCGTGATGTACCTGTCCCTGCCGTTCAACCACGTCGTCGCACTCGACGCCAAGACCGGCAAGGAACTCTGGCGCTATGAGCACAAGCGGCGTACGGAAAAGATGTGTTGCGGTCCGGCCAATAGAGGTGTGGCGGTGGCCTACGGTAAGGTCTTCATCGGCACGGTGGATGCCCGTTTGATCGCACTGGACCAGACCAACGGCAAAACGGTTTGGGATATTCCGCTGGTACAGGACCTCGACGGTGCAACGGAAAAGACCGATCAGCTTGGTGCCGATGACCCGCTTCGCAACAGTCGTGTAAGTGGGTCCACCGGCGTGGGCGCGAACATGGCTCCACTGGCCTACAGGGGCAAGGTCATCATCGGTATCACGGGTGTGGGCTACGGCCTGCACCTGGATTCGGAACGCGCGGGAGCGCCCTTGGGGGCGGTAGTGGGTATTGCAGGGCAAAGCCAGCGAGCGGGCTTTTACGCGGCATTCGACGCCAATACGGGGAAGAAGGTCTGGCAGTTCGACTCCACGCCGGCGTTAGGGTGGGAAGGTGAGTTTCGCGAGACGACTGCCGACGGTGCACTGCTGGAACGCGACATCGGAAGAGAACGCGCCGCGCTCGCGCAGTTTCCAGACGCGGCAAGTCGCGGTGGCGGATCGGCTTGGACTACTCCCGCAATCGACCCGAAAGAAAATCTGATCTATGTCGGTGTCGGCAACCCGTCTCCGCAGATGGATGATTTGACGCGACCGGGTGACAACCTCTACACGGTGTCTCTCGTGGCACTGGACGCCGACTCCGGCGCAGTCAAGTGGTACTACCAGGAAGTCCCGCATGACATGTGGGGCTACGACGTGGCAAGTCCCCCGGTGCTGTTCGACGTGACCAAGGGCTATGACACGATTCCGGCTGTAGGGCAGGCGGGTAAAACGGGTTGGTTCTATGTGATGGATCGCCGCAACGGCCGGTTGGTCTTCAAGTCCGACGCCTTCGTGCCGCAGCAGAATATGTTCAAGCGACCTACCTCGGAGGGCATCGAGATCGCGCCGGGTGGCGCCGGAGGTGCGAGTTGGTCGCCGGTTTCATTCGATACGCGCACCGGGATCGCTTTTGTCGCCGGGATTCACTGGCCGATGCTTTACACGGTGAAGGAAATCCCCGCAACCGCGGACAAGACAGCGGTGCGCTACACGTCTTTGGAGCCTGGCGCTGGCCCGCGCTGGGGTGTCCTGAGCGCCATCGACACGCGACGCTCCGGCAAGATCAAGTGGCAGGTGAAAACAACTGAACCGCTGGTTGGCGGCGTGCTTGCCACGGCGGGTGATCTGCTTTTCGTGGGTGAGGGCAACGGCAACTTCAACGCCTTCAACTCCGAAACCGGCGAGTTGCTTTGGCAGATCCACGGTAGTGCGGGTGTGAACGCACCGCCCGTCACTTACCAGGTAGACGGCAAGCAGTACGTCGCGGTCGCCGCAGGTGGCAATTCACTGTTCGGTTTCAAGCAGGGAGACGCAGTGATGGTTTTCGCGTTGCCAGAGTAGGTCATCTGGAGCGTGCCTAAGGGAGAGTATGCGCTTCGTAACTGCAGCCTTGCGCTGTGACCGTACATTCTCGCGTTGGCAGATCCGTCAAGCCTCACCGGCCACGCTGATGCGGTCCGCGAGCAACGAGTAGCCGACGATAAACCCGCTGCAGGTCACGCGCTTGCCAACATAGCGGTTCAGCGCGGTGTCGCCGAAAGTCGGCCCATCCTTGCGCCGGAGCACGAACCGGCCTTGGAGAGTGTTGAACCAGATTGCTTCGCGCGCGCTCTTGCTGCCGGTACCGAACGGTCCGCGTTCCACAGTTCCGACAATGCCTTCCACCCTGCGTGGCTCAACGTCGTCGGTGCTCATGTCAACGCTGCGTATATATGCGGTAGCCTACGATACGTCCACTCACTTCCTTGGCCACCGCCGCTACGCCGAAATTCAAGGTGTCGCTGCGGTGCCCTCGCGGGGTACTCAACGCAACGTAGTAACGCGTCGCGGCGGAAGCCGCCTTGGTATCGCGCACTCTGTTCGCCGCTGGTCTGTTGACCCTGTATGCCACAAATTCTCTCTTGCCGCCGATACCCGCACGCTTGGCAATGCGGGTGAGTGCCGTGCGCACCCTGACCGATTTCCGCACACCTTTTTCCCTGCGCGCGGCTGTCGGTTTGGTTTGCTCCAGGTATCTGCCCTGGACCCGCAACTTCAGCCTGCGCTCCCGGCGCTGGAGGCGTCGAATGTCCTCGCGGTCCGCGCTCTTCGGCGTATCGGTTGCGGTCACCACCCGCGCCGGATGCACCGACGGATCGCCTAGAAGATTGAACTGGGCAAGCGTCTTGAGGTCGACCGGATCAAGTTCGGCCACTTCTTCGATGAAGCGCTGCCGCGCCATCAGCGCCGCACGGCCCAGCGACGCACCTTCCAGCATCGCCGCCAGAAAGTACTGGGTGATCAGGTCAGCGGCGCCGTTGCTGTCCGCGGGCCCGTAAGCGATCGTGCTGCTGCCGAAGTAGCCATATGAACCCTGTTCCAGATAGCGCTGGCAGATCGGTATGGGCAGCGACAGCGTGACCGAGTCGTACAGTTCCGCGCCATAGCAGCATTCGATCGACGCCACGGTGCCTGGCTTTATCTTCTTCTTGATGGAATCGCTGGTCATCGCCACCGGTTGGCTTTTCCTGCTCGCGGTCTCCCCCACAAATTCTGGGTCCGAGGAACCGCCGTGGCAGTTGATGAAATGCGAAAGCGCAGCGAGCTTCTTCGCCGCAAGCGGCGGCTTCGTCGGCGGCGCCAGCAACATCGCGTCGGAGTTACCGAAGATGTTGAACAGGCTCATGGCGGTCGATTCGCGCCACGACTGGGTAGACATGGCGAAATAGCGGGCGTAGTCCTCGACGTCACGGGTTCGATACTGGCTTGCAATCCTGAGCAACTTGAGCAGGTAGGAGGGCTCGCGTGCACCTCTCAGGTCTGGCAGACGTCCCACCACGCGTGTCGGCCCCTTGAACTTCGTCGTATCTTGGGAGTAGCCCCCCTCGCAGGCGTACGGCAGATCACCATACCCAAAGCGGTCCTCGTCGTCGTCCTTCTGAAACATCAGGTTCTTGAGGTCCTGGTGCGGGACCACATCCGGCGCCCCCAGGATCATCAGGTATTCGGGATCAGTAGCCTTAAAAACGGCGTCAACTGCCCGTTTGTTCTGCCGCGGGTCAATGGCGACCGTCACCGCCTTGGCCTTCATTCTCTTCATGGCCAGTGCATTGTCGAGATAGACGAGACGGCACCGGATCCCCCGTCCCTTGTCCGCGGCGATCAACTCGGCAACGGCGGCCTCGATTTTCGCCAGTCCTGCCTTGCCGTACTTCGCCGTCAGCGCGCCTCGGTTGCTTACGATGATCTTGTCATCCATCGCGATCTCCCGTCTTCTGGACAATCACGCGCAAGCGGATTCACTACTTGCAGGCGATATTCCAAAGAATCCCGCCCATGGGTCCCTTCGCCACCAGTATGCATGAGCGCACTATCTCGCTGGCAAGACGCCGGCAGCCCAGGTGACACCGCCAAGCAGATGTTCAAGGAACAAGGGTTCCTTGTAGGACTCGGGCGTATGTCCGATCGCCGTGTACCAAGCCCGGCCGCCATCGTAGGTCTGATACCAGGAAATCGGATGGTCTGCGCCCATCCGTCCACCCTTGTACGTTTTTTCATCGATCCGGATCAAGACCGTGATATCGGGGTCGAGATCGTGTTGGAAGTCATACCATTCGTCGGTTCGCGGCCATTCGATGGGCAGCTGCCTGGTCGAACGGTGAGACGGATCAATTACCTTCAACCTGGCGGACTGAATGACCGGATGCCTTCGGAAATAGTTTCCGACAAGGTCACCGTACCAGGGCCAGTCGTATTCGGTGTCGGTTGCCGAATGAATACCGACGAATCCGCCGCCGCGCTGTATAAACTTCTCGAATGCCGCCTGTTCGCCGGGGTTGAGTACATCCCCCGATGTGCTGAGAAAAACCACGACCTTGTAGCGCGCCAGACTTTCATCGTTGAACACCGCGGCGTCTTCGCTGGCGTCAACGCCAAAATCGTTTTGCTCGCCCAGCGCACGAATGGCCGCGATGCCGGAGGGAATCGAATCGTGCCGATAACCGGCGGTCTTTGAGAAAACCAGGACGGCAAATGCCGGCTCAGTACTTTCTGCGCGCGCAACCCCCCAAGTGAAAGTCGAAAGCACGAGAGCGAGTCCAAGTCCCGCCGACTCGCCAAGGCTTATTCCCCATGTTTTGGCTTTCAATGTTCCTTCCCCTCCCTCTCCCCTCTTCCCTCGCCCCTCTTCCCTTCCCGTCACTCCGATTTCCCACCGATCAGTCTGCGATACTGGGACATGTGCCGGATTGCTTGTTTTCCCCTGCCGACCTCTACGCATAACAACGCCAGGTTGTAGTGGCAATCGGCGAAGCGTGGATCGCGGCGCAGCGCCGTCTCATACGCCTTGATCGCTTCTGGCTTTCGCCCCATGTCGTCGAGAAGCACGCCAAGGTTGAAAAGCAGCACAGGATCCTCGCCACACACTTCCAACGCTTTGCGATAGACATGCTCGGCTTTCGCAAGGCGCCTGGTCTCGTGCAGTAACCGTCCCAGATTGATACGGGCGTCGAGATGTGCAGGCTCCGCCGTAACAGCTTGCTCGTACGCTTGTAACGCCGCGTCGACGTTTTCTTGCTCCAGCGCGACTCCGCTTTCGAACCAGTCCCGCACCGCTGTCGGCAGCTCCGCACGTGGGCGTTCGATCACGCTCAGGGAACCGTTGTCGGGGTCGCCGTCAAACGCTAGCAGGTACTGCCCTGAGTCTGCTTGCCAGCGGCTGCCGCCCTCGTTGACCACGACCCGGTCGCCCACCGCGCTGATGCTTAGTCCGGACAATGGCATGGCATCGGGAAGATGGCGGCGAAGCTCTTTGACCGACTTCGTGATCCGGCGCTGCGGCACCTTGGCGGCGGCCAGGGCCTGAGCAGTACGCAGCACAATCAGGTCCTGGAAGGAAAACAGCCAGGCCTTGCGTGGCCCGCGCCGGGGCGAAACGAACCCGGCGGCGACAAGGCCCCGAATCGTGCTGCGCGGCAGACGTAGCAGCTTCTCGACGTCGCGCACGCCGTACTGATGCATGGCCCTGCCTGGGTTGACGCTATTTCTTGCCGCTCTTGCGCGCCACAGGCTCGGCCTGCTGCGCCCGCTTGGGCGGCTTGCGCGCCTCCGCCTCGGCTTCCTTCGGCTTGACGGGCTTGGTCGCTTTCTTCCCCAGGCTGGCGCGTAGCGCTTCCATGAGGTCGATGACTTGCGCACCGCCGCCTTCGGGTACCTCGGCCATGGTGATCTCCTGGCCCTCGACCTTCTTCTGTACCGCCGCTTCAATGCGCGCGCTCACCTCGTCGGTGTAGGCGGTGGGATCGAACTTGTCAGAAGCCTGCGCGTCGATCAACTGCTTGGCGAGCTTGAGCTCGGCGGGCTTCACCTCGGTCTTCGGGATCTCGAGGTCCTTGATCGACCGCACCTCTCCCGCGTAGAGGAGCTGCTGCATGATGAGGCCGTCTTCGACGGGACGGATCATAACGATGTACTGCTTGCCGCGGGCGGCCCAGCGGCCAAGCGCGCAGCGCTTCGATTCGCGCAACGCGGTCGCGAGCAGCGCAAAGGGTTTGGCGCCGCCCTTGTCGGGGGCGAGGTAGTACGCCTTGTCGAAATACACTGGGTCGATCGACTCGATCGGCACGAATTCCGTGATGTCTGCCGTGTGCGTGCCCGCCTCTTCCATCGCCTTCAACTCCTCGGGCGTGAAGATCACGTACTGGTCCTTCGCGAATTCATAGCCTTTCACCATGTCCTCGCGCGCGACCGGCACTTCCTCCTTCAAGCACAAGTACTGCTGTTTGAGACGCGATCCGCAGGCCTTGTGCAGGAGATTGAAGGAAATCGCGCGGCCTGCCTCGGTGGCCGGGTAGAGCCTCACCGGGATCGACACCAGCCCGAACGAAACCGTCAACGATGCAATCGAACGTGCAGCCATGCTGTGCCTCCGACTGGGTCAAGCCTTGGCGCGATTCAGCGCACGCTCGAGGCTCTGTTTGCGTTTGAGGGCGTCGTGCCAGCGGTCGCCTTTCTCAATCAGGCGCTGCGCCGCGTTCGTAATTCTGAAATCGAGTGGGTGCGCCCCCGCGAGTTCGTCCCACGTGAGCGGCATCGAGACCGGCGCGCCGGGCTCGCCTCTCGGCGAGTAGGCCACGTTCAAGGTCTTGCCGCGGACGTTCATATTGTAATCCATGAAGATCTTTCCCGTACGTTTGAGCACGCTCCATTCCATCGTAATGTCCTTCGGATGGGCGCGCAGCAGATGCCGGCCCACCAGCTCCGACACGTGGCGCGCGGCGTCGAAATCGAGCGTGCGCCGGATCGGAACGAAGACATGCAGGCCGGTCTTGCCCGACGTCTTGACGATCGGCTCGAGCGACATGCTCTGCAACAGCTCCCGCAGCCAGAATGCCACTTCCTTGCCCTTCTCGAACGCGACCGTGTTCAATTCCGGTTCCGCGCCGCGCGCTTCCTTTCCGGAGTAAATGTAAGGGTCGATATCGAACACCACGTAGTCCGGATAGTTGAGCACTGAGTCCTCCAGTGCCGCCGCCGATGAAGCATAGTCAGTGCTCTTGGACGTCGCGTCGGGTCCGGGCTTGGCACGCGAATGCCAGACGTGAAATTCGAGCGTGCCGGATTGCGCGAGCCACAGCAGCGTCTGCATGTTGTTGCAAAGCAGGTACTCATGGCTTTCGTCTTTGTGCTCCGAGAAGACCGTTATGGTCTCAACAAACTCCGGCTGCTCCTGCTCCCAGTGCTTCTGGAAAAATCGCTGTCCCTTTATCCCGTCGGGCATGCGGATCATGGTGAGCGGGCGATCCGCCAGATGCGGCAGGATCAAGGGCGAGATCTGGGCGAAGTAGCGCAGCAGGTCGCGCTTGGTAAGCGCCTGTTGCTGGAGCGCCGGATCCGCGGGCCAGTAGACGCGGTCGAGGTGCGTGAGGCGAATCTGGTGCGGACCAACTGCGATCGTAAAGGCGGTCTTCCTGTTTTCCAATTGCGCCAGGATTTCGTCGGCCTGGCTGCCGGCGCGTGGTCTCGCCTCCGCCGTGGCTTGCAACCCTCCCGCGGGTTCGACACGACGCACCCCCTTCGGGTCGACGTCATCGCGCAGGCGCAGGAACACCGGCGCGCGCAGGGAACCGTCCTCGGTCCAGCCCTGGAAGTTTGCTTCGGCAACGACTTCGGGCTCGACCCAGGTCGTCGGGGCATTCACCTCCGGCTTTTCGGCGAAAGGACAAGTGCTTCTTTTCAGGGGCTCCAACCGCGCCTTGACCGCTGAGAGGGTATGCGCATCGAATCCGGAGCCCACATGTGAGGCGAAGCGCAACTTGCCCTTGTCCCAGTATCCAACCAGAAGCGCCCCGAGCGGGGCGCGCGAACCCTTTCCCTTGGTGTAGCCGCCGACGACAAAGTCGGCGCTCTGTGTCGGCTTGATCTTCAACCACGCCGCCGAGCGCCGGCCGGCGTCGTAGCGGCTGTCCTTGCGCTTGCCGATTGTTCCCTCGAAGCCGCTCGCGAGCGCCGCGTCGTGCAGCGCGATGCCGTCTTCCGATGCATGCACCAACTGCACCAGCGGGGAAGGCAGCAGACATTGCGCGAGGTAGCGCCGCCGGTCGCCGTAGCGGGCCTTGCGCAGATTGATTCCGGCAAAATGCAGCAGATCGAAACAGTAGAACACGACAGGCGCATCCCGGTCGGCCGCCGCGATCTCGCGTTCCGTCTTTAATTGGACACGATTCTGCAGAGCGTTGAAGGACGGCTTGCCGCCTGCATCGAACGCCACGATCTCGCCGTCGAGGATCATGGTTTGCACCCCTTGTTTGCCGAGTTCTGCTGCAAGCCGCGGGAACGTGCCGGCCAGTGCCAATCCGCGCCGCGAACGCAGGTTCACATTCTGTCCATCGATGAAGGCCAGCACCCGGTATCCATCGAGCTTCGGCTCCCACACCCACTCTGGATGGTTGAATGGGGCATCGCCTGCTTCGGCGAGCATTGGCGCGAGTTTCTCCGGCATCGCCTCGAACTCGCCCGCAGGGACGAGCTGTGACGCGGGGATACGGTGTGCCGGGACAACCTTGAGGTCTTCCACCGCCACTCCGGAGAGTACGGATCGGTTCTGCGCGGTTATGTCGATGGCCGCCGCGAATCTGTCCTTGTGCTTGAGCAACAGCCAGTTCTTGCGTTCCTTGGTGCGCACCAATGCGAAGGAACCTTTCACTTTCTCGCCCCGGAGTTGGAAACTGAGCTTGCCTTTCTCCAGGCCCTCCTGGACCTGCCGCTGCGCCTCCTTGGGATCATGGAACCAGGTCTCGCCGCCTTCGTCCGGCGAGTAGACGCCGCAATCCCATACGATCACTTCTCCCGCGCCGTACTGCCCGGGCGGAATCACGCCTTCGAACGAACCATATTCATAGGGATGATCCTCCACCTGCACCGCGAGGCGCTTCTCTTTGAGCTCCAAAGAGGGCCCTTTTGGGACTGCCCAGGACTTAAGGACGCCATCGCATTCCAGCCGGAAGTCATAGTGAAGCCGGGAAGCGGAATGCTGCTGGATGACGAAAAGCAACGGTCCGTTGGGCCGCCTGACCAGCAGCGGCGCCGGCTCGGGGGTAGCCGCAAACTTGCGTTTGGTGGAATATTCGCTCAGTTGATTTTTTGCCATGCTGAATCATTCTATGAGCAAAGAGAGAATTGCAACGTTCAGGCTCTGGGCAGGTGCGAGCGGTTATTCCTACAAGGAGTGGAAGGGAACCTTCTATCCCGAGGACATCAAGCCGGACGCCATGCTCAAGTGGTACGCCGAGCGTCTGCCCACCGTCGAGATCAACAACACTTTTTACCAGATGCCCAAGACCAGCGTGCTGGAGAATTGGGCAAGATCCACGCCGGAAGACTTCCGCTTCGCCATCAAGGCTTCGCGGCGCATCACGCACATGGCGCGACTCAAAGCCGAAACGGCAGCCGATTCGGTCGCCTACCTCTACAAAAATCTCGCAACACTCGGTCACAAGCGCGGCCCGGTGCTGTTTCAACTACCTCCATTCCTGAAGAAGGATTTGGCGCGCCTCTCCGAGTTTCTTGCTCTGCTGCCCGAAGATCACTACGCGGCGTTCGAGTTCCGCAACGATAGTTGGTTTGCCGACGATGTCTATGAGGCGCTCAGGGATGCCGGGGCGACCTTGTGCTTTTCGGAGCGCGAGGACAATACGCCGCCGCCTCTGGTGCCAACGGCTCCATGGGGCTACGTCAGGTTGCGACTCGAAACCTACTCGGATCGTGACCTGCAGCAATGGGCCGACCGGCTCGCGGCTACGGCATGGAAAGAGACTTACGTATATTTCATGCACGAACCGACTGCACCGGCTTATGCGCAGACGCTGATGCAATTCGGAGCCTCGTCACGGAAAGTTTGAGGAAAATTTCGCCGTGACTTCACCAGGTCCGCTGCCAGTGACGATTGCGCTCGACGCCACACAGCGAGTCTCCGGTTTGCTCCAGGCGTCTGCGAGAGCACGCGCCTGTCTCTTGCTCGCACACGGCGCAGGGGCCGGTATGACCCATCCTTTCATGGCCCTGGTCGCGGACGGGCTTGCGGAACGCAGCATCGCCACGCTGCGCTATCAGTTTCCTTACATGGAGCGGGGTTCAAAACGGCCGGACACTCCCAAAGTTGCCCACGCCACCGTCCGTGCGGCGATCGCGGAAACGTCACGTCTGGTTCGAGGGCTTGACCTGTTCGCAGGCGGCAAATCGTTTGGTGGCCGCATGACCTCCCAAGCACAAGCCGCGTCACCGTTGTCCGGAGTTCGCGGCCTGGTGTTCCTTGGGTTCCCGCTTCATCCCCCGGGACAGCCATCGGACGAGCGCGGCAAGCATCTTTTCGAGGTGCAGGTTCCAATGCTGTTCATTCAAGGAACCCATGATGAGTTCGCGAACTTGCAGCTTTTGCAGCCTCTTACGGAGCGGCTTGGTGCGCGCGCAACCCTCAAGCTCATTCAGGACGCTGATCATTCGTTTCACGTACCGGCACGTACGGGACGTAAAGATCCGGAAGTCAGAGCGGAAATGATGGATGCATTGGCAGCTTGGATTGAACAGGTAACCTCACGCAACGCGGCGCGTTCGGGATGAGAGTCTATAGCGCCTTACACGTACCTTTCGCAGGTTCCTCTTCCCTCTTCCCTCTCCCCTCTCCCCTCAGCCCTCACCCCTCGTCTCTCGTCGTTCTTCCCTAGGGTCCATCCCGGAGGATGCCATAAGGTCTTTCCCTGAGATGTGCGAAAGCCTTGACAAGGCATAACTACAAACCTTGGCTGCGGATGCTCCATATGGACCTTCCTGCAAATGCACTTCGCATAACGTCATGAGCGGAGCATGGCCGCATGGTCAACTCAATCAAACGGCACGGGAGTGGGCCCCGAACGCTTGTTCTTCACTTTGCCGGTGCCGGAAGGAGGCTTCATGAAATTCCTGTTTGCAGCCGTTGCTCTGATCGCGATTCCCGTACAGGCGGAGACATGGATGGAAATCGACCGCGACGCCACCGCAACGTATTACGTCGATTCCGATTCGCTCAGCCGCAACGAAGAAATCGTCTCCCTTACCAAGAAGGCGGTGTATCGCGTGTCCCTGTGGCCGGTGCAACTGCCGGACAACGCGACGGTAAAGGAAACGGCGGGGGTGATCGAGGAGAATTGCAGGAACAAGCACCATCGCGTGATCTCGATGGATATGTTCAATCTGTTCGGCGAGCGCATCTGGTCGTCCGGAAAGATGAAGCGCGTCTGGGAAAGTGTCGAGCCCAACTCCAACGGGGAACGCACTCACGCATTCGCCTGCGCCTGGGCTGCGGGATAACGCCTTCACGGGCTTGCAGTGTGGCCCAAGAGGCCTGGATGTAGTGTCCCTCACTCCTGCATCTTGCAGATTTGCGGGTCCACCTTGAAGCCCGGCGCGGCACCATAAACGCAGGCAGCTCCGTTCTTATCCATGGGCGTCAGTTTCAGCGACCAGTCGGCGCCGCCATTGCACTGCGGGTAGTGCATGACTGAGAAGCGGTCGTAGTCGGTGAGCGGCCGCCAGTTGTTGTCCTCGAAGCAAGTTCCCGATTCCGGGCGGGTGTGCTCGTGCCTCCAGCCGAGCGTGTGGCCGATCTCGTGACGCAAGACTCCGACCAGTTGCAAGGACCCGTCGGGATCCAGAAGGAACGAGGATTCGTCGATCAGCACGTTCCGTTCGGCGCGTTCTTCGTTCGGGAAGAACGCCCGCGCCAGATATTGCCCGTATACGTTGACCGGCCGAATATCGAACACGACCTTGGCATTTTCGGCGCTACAGTCCGCGTCCTCGGCCGCAAGATGGACAAAATTCACGTTAGCGACCTCTTCCCAGGCGCCCGAGGCCGCTTCCATATCCCTGATTACCCGTTGCTGCCGGACGCCGAAGGCACTGCTTACGCAGTAAGTCAGATGTTTCCTATTGGTCGAATTCCAGATCGCGTCCCGGCCGCCGACCTTGTGCACGATCAACGCCCCCGGAACCGACTCGGGCGATTCGCGCTTTATGCGTGTTTCAAAAAATTCCCGGAGCCGCTTGCGATCGGGGATCGCTATGTCACCGCTGACGATGTACTTGCCCCCGTCGAACGGCTCCCTGTAGGTGGCCCGCTCGAACTCCTCGAAGGCGATGTCCACCCATTGCCAGCACTCCTCCTTAGCCTTGCGCTGCAGTTGTGCCATTGCCTCCGCAACGGTCTCGGGGGTGGCCTCCACCCGCTCGGTCGCGGGCCGAATATGCGTGCCGGTGGCACTGTCGTCCGCCGGTGACCGCAATTCCTCAACGGTGGCTGGTTCCGGGCATTGGCTTTCCGGGTTGTCCTCAGCGCCGGTGACAGACGCATATGCCGCCAAGACAAGGGAACTGCAAACAAGAACACATGTGCTTTGCAGCGCCGCGAGATTTTTTTTCATACACTACCTTCCGCACGCAGGGTTCTTCCCTGCGCAAGGTCAAGATTGTTTACTTCTTCAGACATGATTCCACGACGACATTGAACAACTCGACTTTGTCTCCAATCATGCGCAACTCTCGCAGAAGAGTGCGCGCCGCCTCCACATCTTTCGCCTCGACGCAAAGGCGCGTCTCGCCTTCCAGGCCAATGCGTGTCTCTTTGAGCCATTTCACTTCGCCGCGCTTCTTCGCACTCTCGAGCAACGCCCGCGCTTTCTGAAGTGCTCCGCGTGTCGGCTCCGGCACGCCCTTGCCCCGCGACAACGCATAGACCGCGAACTCCGCAGTCGATGCTTCAGCCGTCCGCGTTTCGTCCTTTGCCTTGGTACTCTCGCCACACGCGGACAGCGCTACCAGTGCAAAGAAGCCCAGAGACAGGACAATCGACAAGGGACGCAAACCACGGCTCGCGGTCCTGCCGTGTCGTGTCGCAAGAAACGTAACCCTCGCATCCTTTTCGCGCATCGTCCGCTCCCGCTCAGCGTCAGCGTATGTCCCCTTTGGCACACATTCCAGTCACAAGTTTCGCCACCCCCCGGGAACAGCCTTGCTCCATCGAGCGGCCGTTCACTCAAGACGGCTTGCGTTGTGCTACGCAACCGCTGAGGCATAGTGCGCTTGCAGGGCTTCTGCCTGCGAAACGCTCATCCCGAGGTCGCGTATCAATCCATCCCGGATGCCGTAGATCCAGCCGTGCACGGTGAGCGTCTGGCCGCGGGTCCATGCATCCTGTACGACCGTAGTATGGGCGACGTTGACTACCTGCTCGACAACGTTCAGCTCGCAGAGGCGCGCGATGCGCTTTTCCTTCACCTTTTCCCTGGCGAGCACATCGCGGTGCTTCTGGCCGACGTCCTGCACGTGGCGCAGCCAATTGTCGACAAGCCCCAACTTGAGATGGTCGTGCGCGGCGATCACGCCGCCGCAGCCGTAGTGCCCGCAAACAATGATGTGCTTGACCTTCAGCACATCCACCGCGTACTGCAGCACGGAAAGGCAATTCAGGTCGGCGTGCACCACCACGTTGGCGACGTTGCGGTGTACGAACACCTCGCCGGGTGCAAGACCGGTGATCTGGTTGGCGGGAACGC
Source organism: Burkholderiales bacterium (assembly GCA_035275265.1). Classification (GTDB taxonomy): domain Bacteria; phylum Pseudomonadota; class Gammaproteobacteria; order Burkholderiales; family JACQAP01; genus JACQAP01. Next base: position 555,560 of record DATENC010000026.1, read on the forward strand.
GGCTGTCGGAGCAGCCGATCCACAGGTACTCCGGCGTTTGCAGGTGCGCGAGCTGATCGAAGAATCCCGGTTCGCGCTTGCGCACGCCTTCGGCCCAGGCGCGGTTGTTCCTTAGAAGGTGACTTAGATCATTCATGCGCGAGATCCGAAAAGAATAAGAACACTAGCAGAGTCGTTCATCTGGGGCTCCCGAATGTTGAAACCGTAGGGCGAGCTTGGCGATAACGCGCGCCACATTTTTGCGCTACGATCCCGATGCAAGAGTAATACACTCGTTCCAGTAATCCCAAATGAATCTGAACTGATTGGAGAAATGGATGAAAAGAATCTACATCTCGTTATTGGCTCTGTTTCTGGCAACCGCAGGCCTGTCCGGAAACGCGTTGAGCCAGGATTCGAAGGCGCTCGCGAACGCGGTCGTCTCTGCTTCGGACCGCAGCCCTGAAGATCGCGCGATGGACGCGGGCCGCAAACCGGCCGAGCTTCTCGCGTTCGTCGGTGTACAGCCGGGTTGGCGTATAGCCGACCTCGGTGCAGGCGGCGGCTACACAACCGAATTGCTGCAGCGGGCTGTGGGCAAGGACGGCGTCGTCTACGGACAGAATTCCAAGAAGTTGCTCGAAATGTTTCTGGAAAAACCCTGGAGCGCGCGACTCGATAAGCCGGCAATGAAGGGCGTCCAGCGCCTGGATCGCGATTTCGACGATCCTTTTCCGCCCGATATGCGTCCGCTCGACGCGGTCACGATGGTGCTGTTCTATCACGACACGGTCTGGCTCGGGGTGAATCGAGACGCGATGAACAAGGCCGTATTCAATGCACTCAAGCCCGGCGGTGTTTTTGTGATTGTCGACCACAGCGCCCGATCGGGGGATGGTGTCACAGTGACCAGCAGCCTTCATCGCATTGAGGAGGACGTCGTCAAGTCTGAAGTACTGGCTGCGGGGTTCGTACTCGATGGGCAAGCGAATTTCCTCCGTAACAAGGACGATACCCGGGATTGGAATGATTCGCCGCGCGCTGCTGGCGACCGTCGTGGCACCAGCGATCGGTTCGTGTTGCGCTTCCGGAAGCCCTGATCGTTGGCTCTTTCAAAATGCAGGAATGAGCGGGGATGAGATTTGAATCGTGGGGGTCACAAGTTAATCAGGCCTGACCGTCTTTTCCTTATGGGCAAGATCGTCTTGCTCGCCGTCGTGTATTTCACGGCGGCGAAAGCGTCGTTGTTGCTCGCCATTCCACCCGGGTACGCCACAGCCGTCTGGCCACCTTCCGGAATAGCGCTTGCCGCACTCCTGCTATTTGGATCGCGTATCTGGCCCGGCATATGGCTCGGCGCGGCACTTACAAATCTCACAATACAAGGTTCACCGCTTCTTGCAGTCCTGATCGGTACCGGCAATACATTGGAAGCCGTGGTGGCCGCTGCACTTATCCGCCGCTATGTCGGCATCCGTGACGAATTCGACACCGGCGAGGCAGTTGCCAAGTTTGTCGCACTGAGCGCCCTGAGTGCGGTGATTGCCGCAACCATCGGCTCCATGTCTTTGATGCTGTCTGGCACGATCCAGCCTTCAGAGTTCAGTTCAAACGCCTGGATATGGCTGCAGGGTGACGCTTCCGGCATGATGATCTTCACGCCGCTCATTCTGACATGGTGGCGCTTGCGTCCCTTGCCGCGCTGGAGCATGGCGCAGTGGATCGAAGCGGCTGCGTTGGCATTGTCTCTCGTGCTCGCGGCGCTACTGGTATTCCGAGGCCTCACTCCAAACGCTACCCCGCGACCCCTTGCGTTCGTCACGCTCCCATTCGTTCTTTGGGCAGCGGCCAGATTCGAACAGCGTGCGGTCACGATGGCCATTGCGGCAATAAGCGGCATCGCCGTCTACTACACCCTGCACGGGAAAGGCCCGTTCGGCCTGGGTTCCGCAGATGCGACCAGCTTATATATGCTCTGCTACACCGTGACCTTGGTCATTACCGGTCTGGTCCTCAGCGTCGTCATGGCCCAGCGAAAGCGGGCGGAATTGGCGGTACGGCAGCGCGTGGAAGAAATGCAAGAAAGCGAACGCCATATTAACGAGTTCCTGGCGATGCTTTCCCACGAACTGAGGAATCCGCTGGCGCCCATGGTCAATGCGCTCACCCTCATGCGCAACGACCCGGCCCAGAATCTGCCCATGCTGGGCCTACTGGAGCGGCAAGTCTCGCATCTTTCGCACATTGTCGATGATTTGCTCGACGTCAGCAGAATTACGCGAGGGAAAATACGGCTTCAAAAGGAAATCTCGGATCTGAACGGCATGGTATTGCGCGCCCTGGAATCGGCCCAGCCGTTGATCGATGCACGCGAGCATGCGGTAGAGCTGGATTTCTGCAGGGAAAATCTGTACGTCGAGGCTGATGCAACGCGTATCTCTCAAGTGGTCCTCAACTTGATCAATAACGCAGCCAAGTACACGCCGGCCGGTGGACGCATTTGGATCTCACTGAGGAGCGAAAACGGCCAGGCGGTGTTAAAAGTGAGAGACAACGGCATGGGTATTTCTGCGGAGTTGCTGCCGAACATCTTCGACCTGTTCATCCAAGGAGATCGTGCACTCGACCGCAGTGAAGGCGGATTGGGCATCGGCCTTACCATCGCGAGGCGCATCGTCGAGATGCATGGCGGGTCGACGATGGCCTTAAGCGAAGGGCCGGGGAAAGGCGCTGAATTTGTCGTCCGTCTTCCGGCAGTACCTGCACCTGCCGCAACTGTGCCGACGCAAAAGAGCGCTCAGGCTTCAGTACACCGCCGCATACTGGTGGTCGATGATCATCGCGACAGCGCCGATAGTCTGTCGACGCTGCTCTCTGTCATGGGTCATGACGTAAGAACGGCTTACGACGGTCACGAAGCGATCAAATTGGCCGCACAATACCGCCCGGAAGTCGTGCTGCTCGATATTGGACTCCCGGGCAAGAGTGGTTACGACGTAGCGCGCGAGTTGAGGACCGCTCACGACCGCTCGCAATTGGCCCTGATCGCGGTTTCCGGTTACGGCCAGGACGAGGATCGCCGGCGCGGCCGAGAGGCCGGGTTCGACCATCATTTGGTGAAACCCGTGCATCCCGAGGAACTCGCGGCCCTGATCGCTTCCCTCGCCTTTCCAGGTTGATCCCCGCCTTCACAACGTGCGCGATCGGGATTCGCGCTGTGTCTAGAGTGATTTGAGGTATTCGGCCAGATCAGCAATCTGATTGTTCGTAAGGCCCAGCGCTTTTCGGGAATTGTAAGTCTGGATAACTGCCTCAAGGGTCGGCGCCGTGCCGTTATGGAAATACGGGGGGTGCTGCCACAACCCGCGCAACGGTGCGGTCCGGTATTGCTTGGTGGCGCTGCGCGATGCGTAGCTGGGCGCTCCATTGGGTTCCGGTTCGCTCACTACATCGGTAGCAGCGTGCAGTCGCGCGTTCGCATCCGTGAATTCGTTGCCGCTATGGCAGGTTGCACATGTGCCAGGTCCGTTGAAAATGAGTTTTCCTCTCTTGGCGGCGGCAGGATCAAAGCTTCCTGCCGGTGGCTGCGGTGGGGGCAATGTGAGCTGATAGGCCTGCAATGCCGGCAGCTTCGAGGTGATGAGATCGTCTGTGCCATTGGTGACGTTGACCTTGGTACGGGGTTCGGAAAACGACCCGTGACCACCCATCTGGGTGACGCCTACATAGCGGTTCCAGTAAGCGATATCTTTGCCATCGCCGGTGGACGTAATGCGATGGATGCCCTTCAAGCCGTACGCCGGCGGGATGACTTGCGGACCATTCTTTCCGTCCTGGTTGAAGCGGGGATCGTATTTCCCGGGACCCCAGGAATTGTAGACCGCCTTCGTTGTTGCGTTCAGCGCCGGCGACAGAGCAATGATGGCTCCGGGATTGAGATCGCGATTGGGCCAACCGTCCAGCCGCTTGCCGATGCCGGGCGCGAATGAATTGTCGACCGTCGAATGGCAAAGTGCACAAGTGATGCCGACCCGCGTCAGCGTGTCCTTGCCATTGATGTTTTCGACCTTGCCCTTTACGCCGACGACGGCGTTGAGCTTGAGCAATGCGACCGTGGTGTCGGGACTCGTAAGACTAACGCTTCCGTCCTGAATGCCTTTTACGACCGCCGCCGGCAGGGCTTCCGCGTCCACTTTCAGGCCGACCGATAAGGCGGTCTTGGGATCGACCGCGGTGCGGATCACTTCGTGCAGGCGCAGGGTATCGGTCCATGTCGTCTCGTCACCGAAGGTATCGAAACGAAAGATCTGTTTGCCCTGCTCGACCATCGCCGAATCCGACGACGAGGCCGACATCTGTCCTGGCCCGGTGCTGCAGGCGGCTAACAGCATCACGGCAATCCCGCACATCCCGACTCGCACTTGCCCGCCGGAGACATGAAGCAGGTGACGGTTCGAAATATTGCGTGCAGCGCATGTCGCGTCTCGCGCGCAAGTTACTTGATCGACAAGATTCATTTTGCTCTCCTTGGTTTCAGATAAGGATCACCGGACTGGTCGACAGACCTATCTCCCCGATCGATCGCTTCCCGATCCCGTTTGTTTCACCACCAATGTGCCCTTCATGGTCGGATGCAAGCTGCAGAGGTAACCAAACTCTCCCTCCTTCTTTGGAACATATTTCCAGGCTTTCGCCGCTTCTATTTCATGGGAGTCAAAGCGTCCGCCGGTTGCAGTGACGCTATGGGGGAAAAAGTCCTTGTTGATCCAGACGACCGTATCCCCTCGCGCAACGGTAATTTTGTCGGGCACGAATTTCATTCCCTCGATGACCACTGTATGAACGGTGTCCTGTGGAAGGGCCGTCAATCCAGCACTCGAGGCCAGCAAACAGAATGCCGCGATAACTATCGCTGCGAATTCACCCTTCATCGCGATACTCGAGGCACGCGGAAAATTCGCCCTATTTGCCCAGCGTGGCCTGAATATTTTTCGCGTGGTCCAAATGCGCGACGAATGCCGGGCGCACTTTGACCAATAGAGCCTTCAATTCTGCGTTGGTCGCGTTCGGAATGAGCGTATTGTCGAGTGCGTCCAACACGGTCTGATGGTAGGCCACCTCGTTATCGACGTAAGCCTTGTCGAAATCTTTTCCCGTGAGTCCCTGGAGCCTCTTGATCGTGTCGGCACCCCCCGCTGCAAGACCCCTGCTCGTATCGTTTTCCTCCGGTTTCACTTTGAGCTTCGTCACCAGATCAACAGCCGACTTATTGACGCCCGTATGGTCGGCGATCATTCTTTGAGCAAATGCCTTCACTTCCTCGTTTCTGGATTTGGATTTCGCTAATTCGCCGGCGTTTATATCTACCTGATTTGCTGTCACGACGATTGCCGCGATCTGGGCATCGTTGGGGCCGGCTGCATACGACAGGGCCGCAAGCATCATGGAACCAAGTGCGACGGAGGTCAGAAGAAAAAATTTGGTCATATGGATACCTTTTTCAAGATTGAAAAACTCCTGCGACAATGCGGTCGCAACGCCGCCTGCCAAGCAGAAACCCTCCAGCACTACTGGATCCATCTCGCGCAAGCGACTCTCGAAGCGGCCGATTTTGGGCCACACGAGAGCCATTCCCGTGCGGAAACGGGCGAGGCACTCTTCGTCGTCTGGACATTGGATGAATCAATGATCGCGTACGTTCCCGATTTCGTTGCAAAAGGCGGGATCGCTCCTTATTGTTATGTCGCATACTTGGCGTCTCGAAAAAGCGCCACCCGCCCTTTGGTTATTTGTTGTGGCGGAAGTCCTTTGCGTTTCGGGAGGGAGGAACCGAATGATCGTCCGCAGCCCGTATCCCGATGTGACCATTCCCGAGATCACCTTCGATCGCTTCGTCCTGCACAAGGCCGCGGCGCTCGGCGACAAGCCGGCTCTCGTCGATGTCGGCACCGGTTACTCGCTGACCTATGCCCAGCTCGCTCAACGTGTTCGGCAATTCGCCTCAGGCCTGACAAGGCGCGGATTCCGCAAGGGCGACGTAATGGCGATCTTCAGTCCCAACCATCCCGACTATGCGGTAGCTTTCCTCGGCGTTGCATCCGCAGGCGGCGCGAGCGCGACGATCAATCCCCTCTACACGGCCGACGAACTCACGGCTCAGTTGCAGGACGCCGGGGCGAAATTCCTGCTAACAATACCTCCGCTGCTGGAACGGGCGAGGGAAGCCGCCGCTCGGTCGGGCGTAGTAGAAGTTTTCGTTATCGGCGCGACGCCGGGTGTGGTGTCCCTCGACGACCTGCTCGCCCTCGAGCCTTCGGAGCCGGACCATAGTTGCGATGCGCGCAACGACCTCGCGGCGATTCCGTTTTCGTCGGGGACGACCGGACGGTCAAAAGGGGTGATGCTCACGCACTTCAGCATGACGGCGAACATCCGCCAATGCCAGACTGCGGACATGATCGTGGAATCCGACCGGGTGCTTGCCACGCTGCCTTTTTTCCACATCTACGGCATGGTGCTGATTCTCGGGTTGGGGCTGTACCGGGGCGTCACGCTCTACACGATGCCGCGTTTCGATCTGGAAGTTTTCCTGCGCGCCATCCAGGACCGGAAGATCACCTACGCGCCCTGTGTCCCGCCCATCGTCCTGGCACTCGCCAAGCACCCATTGGTAGACCAGTTCGACTTGAGTTCACTCAGGCTGATCGCCTCCGGTGCCGCGCCGATCGCGGCGAGCACATTGCGCGCCTGCGCCGACCGGCTGAAGTGCAACATGATGCAGGGCTATGGCATGACCGAGGCGAGCGGGGCTACGCACCTGAATGCACGCGCCCTCGATCCGCAGAAGGCGACATCCATTGGCCCCCCGGTGCCGAACTGCGAGGCCAAGGTCGTCGATATCGTCAGCGGTGCTTCCCTCGGCCCGAAAGAGCAGGGAGAAATCTGCGTGCGCGGCCCAAACATCATGCGCGGCTACCTCAACCTCCCGGACGCCACGGCGCAGAGCATCGACACCGACGGCTGGTACCACACCGGCGACATCGGCTACGCGGACCACGAGGGGTATTTCTATGTCGTGGACCGTTTGAAGGAACTCATCAAGTACAGCGGCTACCAGGTCGCGCCGGCCGAACTGGAAGCGGTGCTGGTGTCGCATCCGGCGGTTGCCGATGCGGCGGTGATTCCCAGCCCCGACGAGGAGCATGGCGAAATCCCCAAGGCCTTCGTGGTTCGCAAGGGGGAGTTGAATGAGCAGGATGTTATGGACTACGTAGCCGCACGCGTGGCACCCTTCAAGAAGGTGCGACTCGTCGAGTTCATCGACCAGATCCCCAAGTCTCCCACGGGCAAGATCCTTCGCCGCGAGCTGCTGGAACGGGAGCGGCGCCGCATCGGCGCGGTTTAGCCGCGCAGTTCAGGGTTGCTGCGTTCCGCATCTCAGCGAAGCGGTTTTTGCACACTGTATTGGAGAAGTTCTGATGAAAAGTTTCGAATTCTGGTTCGACTTCGGCAGCGTCGCTTCTTATCTCGCGTGGACGCAGCTTCCCGCCCTTGAAGCCGAGACCCGAGCCACCGCTGTTCTCCAGCCGATGCTGCTGGGCGGCGTGTTCCAGGCCACGGGCAATCAATCGCCGGCCAGCATTCCGGCGAAGGGCAAATACGTCTTTACCGACTTTGCGCGTTTTGCGGAACGCTACGGCGTGCCGTTCAAAATGAACCCACATTTCCCGATCAACACCCTCCTGTTGATGCGCGGCGCCATCGTCATGCAGAGGACAGAAGACCCGCGCTTCAAGGATTACTGCAACGCCATGTTCAACGCGATCTGGGTCGATTCTCTGAACATGAACGACCCGGCCACGGCAGCGCAGGCGCTGCGCAAGTCAGGCTTCGATGCCCAGGTTTTGGTTACCGCGGCCAGCGAGCTGGCCACCAAGGACGCGCTCAAGGTCGCCACTCAGAAGGCCGTTGATCGAGGCGTCTTCGGCGCACCGACGTTCTTCGTCGGCGATCAGATGTTCTGGGGGCAGGACCGGATGGATTTCGTGAGGGACGCGCTCAAAGCGGCGACGTAGTGCCGCCGCTGACCTCCCCCGCCCCTCGCTCCTCGTGCCTCATTTCTTTGTGACCACGACTTCGAGGTATTCCGCGGGGACGACGAGCGAGCTCGATCCGCCTACGTTCAGGCTTTCGAGCAGCGCCGTAATGTCTTCCGTCAGGCCCGCCTGGCGATCGGGAGCCAGCGCCGCATAAGCCTTGTGCGTCGGTCCGTAGAAGTTGCGGAACACCTCGATCCAGTGCGCGGCGGATCGGTAGCGGAAATTGAAGTTTCGTCGCACACAGCGAATGTCGATCGCTTCCGGACCGAACAGCTCGACGATCCTCGGCTCGGAGCCCCACAGTGCAGGGGATTTTGTGCCAGCCGGCGGGGGCACGTAGGCACCGATCACGCGAAAGAGCTGGCCGATAAAACCCTCCGGCGTCCAGTTCGCCATACCGATGCGTCCACCGCTGCGAACCACCCGCATCAACTCACGCGCTGCCTTGTGATGCTCGGGCGTAAACATCGCACCGAAGGTGGACAACGCCACGTCGAAGGAGCCGTCTTCGAACGGCAACGCCTCGGCATCTGCCACCTGGAACTGGACGTCAAGTCCCTCGGCCCTTGCCCGCGCTGCGCCCTTCTCGAGCAGATGCGACACATAATCGGTAGATGTCACGCGCGCAAAACGCCGGGCGGCGGCCAGAGTGGCGTTGCCATTGCCCGCGGCCACGTCCAATACTGCTTCATCGGCACGCACATCGACCGCTTCCGCCAGAGCCTCGCCGACGATCTGGAGCGTAGTACCGATAATTGCGAAGTCGCCGCTCGCCCAGGTGGCTTGCTGACGTTGCTTGATCGCGTTGAAATCGATATTGGCCGTGGCCGCAACTGCCTTCGATGTTGAAGTGTGTGAAGTAACGGCATTCAGTTCAAGATTCACCTGATTTCTCCTGATGATTGATGGAATTTATGCGGCGTCGGATCCGACGCGATTGGTCCTCGAGGCATTGCTGCGCTTGCCTGACCACGGCAGTAGCATTCCGACCTGCTCTCGATAGTTGCGATAGCGGTCCCCGAACTGCGCGATCAGATCGCGCTCTTCGAAGTAGATGCCGATCAGAATGTAGCCGGTGGTTCCCACGGCAAAAAGAAGATGGCCCGCCGTCATGTGCGGCGTCGCCCAGAAGCCCATCAGAAATCCGAGATAGATCGGGTGACGCACGTGACGATAGAGAAACGGCGTCCTGAATTCGGCTGCAGGTACGGTGCGTCCGAGCATCCGTGCGAACACCTGCCGCAACCCGAACAGTTCGAAATGGTTGATCAGGAATGTGCTGGTCAGCAGCACTGCCCATCCGAGCCAGAACACGGCATCGATCGCCAGGACTGCGGCGCGGTTTTCCACCGTCCAGATCACGGGGTCGGCGATCGGCCGCCACTGCCAGAGCAAGAGGGCCAGCGCCAGGGTTGCAGCCAATACAAACGTACTGCGCTCGACCGCCTCCGGCACGATGCGGGTCCACCAGCGTTTGAACGCAGGCCGGGCCATCACGCTGTGCTGCACGGCGAATAGGCCGAGTAGCAGCAGGTTCACGATCAAGGCCTCCGCGAGCGGCACCGACGCGCCGCTGTCGATCGTCTTCGGCACCGGCAGGTTGCCCACGAAAGCGATCGCGTACAGAAAAGTCGCGAGGAAAAAAACATAAGCTGCGACGCCGTATGTGACTATCAGGAATGCGTTCATGCAAGGCTCCTCATGGGTGACGACGAGAGAAATGTGTCGATCGCCGCGTCTACGCGTTCGGAATGTGTGATCGGGCCCAGGTGACCCAGTCCTTCGAACTCGACTACCGTTGCCGTCGGCAACGTGTCCCGAAGCAGGCCGGTCGCTCGACGCGCCGCCGCGGTTGTGTGCGTCCCGCTGACAAGCAGGCACGGTGTGTCAAGTGAGCGCAACGCCGTTGCCGACCAGCGCTCGACGAACGTCGCACTCCAGGCAGCGCGCAACGAGCGTACGGCGGTAACGAGCCTGGGCCGGCGCTCCCCGGGTATTGCAGCCCAACTGCCGGGCCCGGACCAGTAGTCGATGAAGCGCTCGGCTGCAGCTTCGACCCGGCCCTCGTCGATCAATTGGATGGTGTCGTCGCGCACTGCTTCGATCTCGAGCGTAGCCGGATCGCTCGGGCAGAGGTGTGACAGAGTGCCCCACATCGTCGGCTCGTACAGTGCCATCGAGCGAACGCGCACGCGGTTGGCGGCAGCAATCCTGAGCGCCACGGCCGCACCGTAGGAATGGCCGACCAGATGCACGGGGGTATCATCGTCCGGCAGCAGTGCTTCGAGCGGAGCCGCCTCGTCTGCAAGCGTGAACCGGCGCTCCCCCAACCACGACGTACTCCTGCCGTGGCCATAAAGATCGGCGGCCACAACACGAAACCGCGGTGCGAGACGCTGCATGAGCGCCTGGTATTGGTTCGAGCTGCTCGAGAACGAGTGAATGCAGAGCACGAACGGACCAGCGCCGATTTCGCGGTAGTGCGTTGAACCGCCAATCGTAGCGCTGACTGGTAGTTGTTCTGCGCCCATGCGCTGTGCAGCGCGGCCGGTCTCGATCGGGACGGGGCGGGCAGGCTCGCGCATCGTCGCGAGCGCTCTTGCCGCCAACGCCTGGGGTGTAAGTGGAAGGACCTCGTTCGCCGGCCGGCGAAATGCCGCATCCAGGATCGTCGCTCCGGTCTTGCCGGGATCCGCATCGACGAGTAGCTGTGAAGAGTCAGTACGCTCCGGCTTCGGGACGCTAGATGTTGCTTTTTCCATGATTGCCCAAGGACTCATATGATTGCTCACTGATAATGTCGCCATTGTTCCGGGAGAGCGTCGTCCACGCTTAACCCTGCGTCTTGCAGGCTTGATCGTGCGTCCGCGATTTCGCGACGACAAAAGGTCATCCCTGAGGCACGGCGGCGAGTCACGGCTCGCCGCCGTGCGCTTGTCAATGCACCATTTCCATCGGCGCTTCGACCCTGGCGGGCACGGCGTAAGTCAGCGGCGCGAGTGCTGCTTGGATGCGCGTCATCTGCGCGTCGCTGATCAGGCCCCGGAGTATCTTCTGGAAGCGCGGCTCCCGAACTCCCGAGACGATGTATTGCCACCGATAGGCCTTCAGCATGGTGTTATTGACTTGAACGGCGCGGACGTCGTTAGCGGCCATGCCTGTCACGTCCAGGAAGTACGCGGCGTCGGATTTGGCTTGCGCTTGCAAGATACCGTCGACGCCGCCGACGAGGGCGATGAGGTCATCGACCGCGGCATCACGCGCCGCGTCCGATGTCAGTTTGGCGTCCTCGCGCACCCACTCCAGCTCGTCGATGATCGCGTGTTGCGATTCCTCCTTCCAGTGGAACAGGAACACGTCCTTGTACAGGTTTGACAGACCGTAGTCGTCGGCGATACTCGCGCGGTAGTGCGTCTGCGTGAACAACTCGATGTGGCAGGTCAGGCCCAGTACCGCCCAGGTGCTCTTGCCAAGCACGAACGAAGCGACGTCATTGGGCGCGACATCGAAACGATAGCCGGGAGGCATGCGATCGGCGGCCAGCTTTTCGATGCGGCGGAACAACTCCTGGTGTTTCAACTCCTCGTCCGTGAACCGCACGATGGCTTCGAGCGCGGTCTGGTCGCCCAGCCAGTGGTCCCGACTGATCTCAAGCATCTTGGCGCCGATGAAGCGCTCGACCAAACCGAACATGTTGGCGTAGGTGCGGCCCTGTACCTGGCTCAGGAAGCGTTTCTCTTCCGGTTTCAAAAAAGCCAGTTCGTTGACGCACGACAGGCTATCGGGCAGGAACTTGTGGCGAAGGTCGAATTCGCGGCCTTGAATCACATCGCGGTCGATGTCCCAGCGTATCCGCTTGGAGGCTTCGATGCTTTTCGCGTAGCGCTGATGATCTGACACAGTATTGGCGGTTTGCATGGTGGTTTCCTTTGCCGGATTGATGAAAATAGTTTCTTGCTGGGTTAACGGCTGCGGAATTCAGTTGTGCAGACCGTTGGTGACTGTCAGCGGTGCCATTGTTTCGCGAAGCGCGTCATTGACGCTTCACAACGCGTCCGGCACACTTGATCGGGCGTCCGCGATTGATCGATGGACTTGATCGCGCGTCCGCGTCACTTGATCAATCCTCCGCCGAACGTTCCATGCCATGAGTCGCGATACGCTTTCGGATCTGTTGCGCAGCGTGCGCCTGCGAGGCGCGGTGTTTTTCTACCTCAGCTTTCGCGACCAGTGGTCGGCCGAGGGTCTGCCGGCAAAGCAGATCGCCGGCGGAGTGATGCCGGGCTGCGAACATGTTATGGAATATCACTTACTCGCGAAGGGCAGCGGGTGGGCAGCGGTTTCCGGTCTGCCTCCGGTGAGACTCGCCGCGGGCGATGTCGTGATGTTTCCGCAGGGGGATCGTCACGTCATCTCGAGCGCCCCCGGCCTGGAACCGATTCCCGCAAACGCCGCATGGGTGTCCGCCCGTCGCGATGATCCCAAGCCGGTGCCGATTGCGTTTCACCATGGAATCCGCGAACCGGGCGTATTGCTGCCCATAGCAGATGCCGATGCGATCCTCGTGTGTGGGTTCCTTGGCTGCGATCTGCGTCCGTTCAATCCGCTTGTCGCGGCGCTCCCCCGCATCCTGCATGTGCCGGCATCACGCGCCGGCGATTGGGTTGGCCGCGTGATCGACCAGGCGGTGGTCGAATCCAATAACAGGCGGCCCGGCGGAGACGCCGTGCTGGAAAGACTCTCGGAGATGATGTTCGTCGATGCGGCCCGCCGCTATCTCGACAGCCTGCCCGAGGGGGCAACCGGTTGGCTCGCGGGACTTCGCGATCGTTTCGTAGGCAAGGCGCTCGCGCTCATGCACGAACGTCCCGATCACGCGTGGAGCGTCGATGATCTCGCGCGCGAGGTCGGTTTGTCGCGCTCTGCGCTCCATGAGCGCTTCGTGCAATACCTCGGACAGCCGCCGATGCAGTATCTTGCCAGTTGGCGCATCCAGCTCGGCGCGCGGCTATTGCGCGAATCGAATCGCAATGTCGCTACCATTGCGCTCGACGTCGGCTACGACTCCGAAGCGGCGTTCTCGCGCGCGTTCAAGCGGATGGTAAACATGCCGCCGTCGGCCTGGCGCAAAGCTCACGCCGATGCATAGCGGATGCTCGGTGCGGACAGGACACTAAGCCGCGGAAATCAATATCTGCTCCATCTCGGTCTGCAACAAGCGCGAACTCGTCCGCCGGCATCGGCTTGTGGGCGTAGTAACCCTGAAATTCGTCACATCCCCATCAATATAGGCGACCGTATTGCCGGCTTCGTGGCTTGCGCTTGAAGCGCGGGCGCTTGTGATCTAACTTGTCGGTTCCGGCCGTGACGCCATTGAACAACGCGCCTAACTCGATAGCCTTAAGGAGCTCGCTTTGATCCGATTCTACTTTCATCCCTCGCCGAATCCCATGAAAGTCGCACTATTCCTGGAGGAGGCGGGTATCGCGTACGAGGTCTTTCCAGTGGATATGCGCAGGGGCGAACAGCACACGGCGGACTTCAGGGCTGTCAACCCGAACGGCAAACTGCCCGCCATCGTGGATACCGACGGGCCCGGTGGTGTACAGGTGACAGTATTCGATTCCAACGCGATTCTGCTGTATCTCGGCGAGAAGATCGGTTGTTTCGTCGGCGGCGTGGCGGATCGCGGAGAAATGCTTTCCTGGCTCATGTTCGTAGCGACGGGCATCGGCCCCTATTCGGGACAGGCAGTACACTTTCAGCGTGCCGCGCCGGAGCAGATTCCATACGCGATCAACCGCTATCGGCGCGAGGCGGATCGCCACTACCGCGTGCTCGACGCTCATTTGAAGGGACGTACTCACATCGTCGGCGCCGATTACTCGATCGTGGACATGGCGGCCTGGGGTTGGGTCGACCGCGCTCCCATCGTGCTTCCTGGAGAGGCCGATCCGATTGCGGCCTACCCGAACCTGAAGCGCTGGTTTACCGCGATCAATGCGCGGCCCGCCGTTGCGCGTGCGCGCACTATCGGAAAAAACTTCACCTTCAAGCAGGAAATGGACGAAGAAGCGAAACGCGCGATGTTCCCGTCGAACTATCCCCTCACCGCGGCGTAGAAGCATCGTTAATCAGGATGAGGCACGCCGCACTTTCTTTACTGGCCGCCGGACTGTTTGTCGGCGTTGGGGCCGTTGGAATCAGCACCGCGGCGGCACCGCCGAACGCCAAAGCCGGTTCGGTCATACAGAAGCCCACCAGGCAAACCAGGCTCTCCACAGCAGTAATCACTCAGTCAAAAGAGACCGACTACAAGATGGCCAAAGCGAAAGCACAGACGGAGTACAAGAATGCGATCGCGAAATGCCATAAGCGGTCCAGGAAAGCCGTGCCTGCATGCATGACCGAGGCCAAGGACGTTCGGACTGAGGCGTTGGCGCAAGCCAAAACACGGTGGGAAAGCCAGCAGTAGTCTCTCTGAACCGCGCAGACTGAGTGTCACCCCGCACTACTCTATGTCGGGCCGGGGGGAACGCCACTGCTTCAGAGACGAGATTGGCGACCACAAACAAATCCTATTTCATGCAAGGAACCGGAGACTGAACCATGCAGAGCGAAAAAAGCGTATCTGGCGCATTGGCATTGGTTTTACTTTTTCTGACCCCCTTCGTTGCTTCCGGTCAGCAGCCCGGCTTGAAGACGCAGCCCGGTGTGGAGCTGGGCATAACTCTGTCCAATTACGAGTATGAAGAGCCAACTGTCGACGTAACCCTGGAAGGTTACAAACTTGGCTTGGATTTCTCCGTGATCGGCGGCGCGGGTGAAAATTGGTTCATACGCGGAGACGTGAGGTATGCGACCGGCGATACCGACTATACCGGCTCGGGAACGAAGTGCTGCAATGAGGATTGGTATTACGAGTTGCGCGCGACGGTTGGCAGGGATTTCGATCAGGGAACTTACGGCCTCTCTCCCTATCTTGGTCTTGGCTACCGATACCTTTTCAATGATATTCGTGGACCTTCCGATACCGGCGCAGTGGGCTATCGGCGCGCGAGTCGATATGTCTACGCCCCCTTGGGGGCGACTCATCGTCTCAAACTGGAGTCCAATGCCAGATTAGCGACGACACTCGAGTATGACTTCTTTATCAAAGGACAGCAGAAGTCATACTTGGCCGACACCGGCATAACCGGACTCATCGATGTCGTGAATGACCAGTCTGCCGGTTATGGCTTCAGAGGCAGCATGTATTACGAGAAAGCCAACTGGTCGTTCGGGCCTTGGTTCCAATACTGGAATATCGATCAGTCGGATACGGCGTCTGCCGGTATGTTTATGGGCAATCCAGTCCTCGCCGTTGAACCGGAAAACGAAACAGTCGAGATTGGTTTGAGACTCGGGTTGAGATTCTAAAAATCACCGTCTGGTAGGCGGTATCCATCGAACCTCCATCGAACCGGGACTTGCCCGCTCGGGACACACCTCGGCAATACGCGACTGCGCCGGACCGGTACAACTGAGTTGAGACCGTCCGCGCGCTGTTTTCCATACCGCAAGGCGCGAAAAGAGCCCAAACCTCACACAATGATAGATTTTGGCGCGGGCTCAACTGCACGCGCATCACGAAAACTTGATTCGGTCGCAGAAAAGTTTATAAACTCGGCAACACACACCACTGCTGCTCTGACAGGCATGCAGTACGTGTGGCAAGAGGCGTGCGACTTGATTCAGTTTTTCGGAGATTCAAGCATGGAAGAATCTGAAATGGCATCGGTTCGCGGAGAACACTTCCATGCAACGCGACTGCGCCCGCTGGACGAGTTGCCCGGCCCGCGCGGTCTGCCCCTTCTGGGAAACGCCTTCGACCTCAAACCCAAGGAGCTGCATCGACTCCTTGCCGGCTGGGCCGACCAGTACGGTCCGCTGTTCGTGTTCAGGGTCGCGACGACACGCATTCTCACGGTCGCCGACGCCGAGACCATTCAGCAGTTGCTTCGCGACCGGCCCGATCGCTTTCGTCGCTGGCGCAAGATAGAAGACATCGCGAGAGACATCGGCGCCGACGGGCTGTTCACGGCCGAGGGGGAGAAATGGAGGCGCCAGCGCAAATTCATCATGCACGCGCTAAACGCCGGCCACGTACGGGAGTTCATCCCGCGTTTCGAGCAGGTAGCAGGAAGGTTGCGTCGCCGCTGGTGGCGGGCGGCGCTGTCCGGCACCCCGTTCGATGCCCTTGCTGACCTGATGCGGCTCACGGTAGACGTAACCAGCGGGCTCGCGTTCGGCCGGGACATCAACACGCTGGAGGAAAAGAAGGATCCAATCCAGATTCACCTGGACAAAATGTTCCCGGCCATCGCGCGGCGGCAGACCGCTCTTTTCCCGTATTGGCGCTACGTCGAACTTCCGGCGGATCGCGAAGTGTCGAATGCGGTGAAGGAGGTAAGCAAGTTCATCGACGGCCTGATCACGGAGACGCGGGAGCGCCTGGTCGCAAACCCGGAGCTGTGCGCCCAACCCCGAAATCTTCTCGAGGCGCTGGTCGCCGCCCAGGAAAAGGATGATGAGGGGCCCTCGGACAAGGAAATCGCGGCCAACGTCATGACCCTGCTGCTTGCCGGAGAAGACACGACCGCCAATACCCTCGCCTACATGATCCACTTCCTGATGGAATTCCCGCATGTCCAGTCGGCGGTGCAGGAGGAAGTGGACAGAGTTTTCGGAATGGTCGAACAACCGTGGCAGGACCCGGCAACTGCCGACCGGCTACGCTATATCGAAGCCTTTGCCAACGAGGCGATGCGCTGCAAGCCGGTCGGAGGACACCTGTTTCTGGAGCCTAACGAGGATGTGCAGATCCGGGACATTTCCGTGCCGCGCGGAACGCCCATTCTGGTGCTCAGTGGTTACGTCGGCACGCAGGATGCAAACTTCGCACAGGCGAATGACTTCCGCCCCGAGCGCTGGTTGCAAGCTACACATGAAGACGCAGACGCGCACAACACCAAAGCATTCATGCCGTTTGGCGCTGGACCGCGCTTCTGCCCCGGCAGCAAACTCGCCATGTTGCAAATCAAGATGGTGACAGCGATGTTGTGCCGCGATTTCGAGGTCGTGCGCCCGAAGAATGCGCAACCCCTCGAGGATATCTACAACTTCACCGTTGGGCCAACCAACGTCCATGCAACCTTGCGTCCGCGCCGGCAGATCCGGGGCGGTATCGACATCGAGTTGCGCGACGGCAACCGCCGCGTGTTCACGATCCCGATCGGGTTCCCCGAGCGTCGCGTCGCGGACCGGCGCAAGCAGCCTGCAGCTTCGGTCAACTGAGTAGTTGCGCGGCCTTTTCCGCGCAAGCCGACGGCTCGTTGAGGATCGTTACGCCGGAAAGTTTCGAATCAGTACTCCGGGTTTGCCACAGTTTGCGAGCGGACCCGCCTCGTCGACAACGCGTTGCCCGTTTACCCAGACCCCTTTCAGACCGAGCGGCGGAACGTCCACTCGAGTCGCACCTGCGGGAAGATCCGCAACACGGCGTTTTTCGCCGCGGCCGACAGTCTGAGGGTCGAACATGATGACATCCGCGTGCGCGCCCGGCACGAGGCGGCCCCGATCCGGAATGCGATAGGCATCGGCAGGACGGCTCGTCACCATCTGTACCGCCTGCTCCAGGGTCAGGTCGCCGCGTTCGCGGACCCAATGGCCGAACAAATGCAACCCGTAGCCTGCGTCGCACAGGAAGGACAGATGTGCGCCCGCATCGCCGAGGCCAAGGGACGCGCAAGGGTGGACCAGCAGATCGCGGACCTTCTCCTCGTCCACATTGAACAGCTTGCAATCAAACAGCGTGTCGATGCCGCCGTCGAGCGCGTGATCCAACATCCAGTCGAAGGGATCCTTGCCGGCCGCGCTTGCAAGGTCCGTGACTAGGTCGCCAACGAGCGATCTGAATTTCGGGTTCGGCGTGTCGTGCACATGCATGTGTTCGAAGGAGTGATAGGAAAAGCGCACAGGCACGCCCTTGGTACGCGCCTCCGCCTTGACGGCCTCCCGGAACGATCGATCCTTGAACAACTGCAAGTAGCGATCGGTGCCCAGGGCTTCCATGGCCGGGCGCCAGGCGAGCATCGCGTGCAACGGGTAAGGCATCGACAGGGTGAATTCCATACCGAGCGGATAGCACGCCACCTGGCCCCATAGTTCCCGACCGCGGCGGCGGGCGTTCTGTATCTCGCTGAATTCGCTGACGACGCGTTCGGGGTCGTTGGGATCTGTGAACAGTGCGGCGATCATCACGGGACGGCCGTTGCGTGCCGAGAGGTCTTCGAGCCAGGGCACCATGGTGGTCATGCCCTTCGTAAGCATGAACACGCCCTTGCCCGCCTCGCCGAGCACGCCGGTGAGTTCCCGCAATTCATGTTCGCCGGCGAAGCGTGAAGGCATCGGCACGCCGCCTTCCCCATTGTGTTGCTCGAGCGTGGAGGTCGAAAACCCGATCGCACCCGCGTCCATCGCCTCGCGGACGATGCGTTTCATTTGCGCGACCTCGGCATCGGTGGCCTTGCGTTTCGTGGCATCTTCGCCCATCACATTCACGCGCACCGAGGAATGTCCGCAGAACGACGCCACATTGGGCACCGATCCCTTGCGCTCCAGCAGATCGAGGTACTCCGGGTAGGTTTCAAAGCCCCAGTCGATGCCCGCACGCATCGCGTCCAGCGGCATGCCTTCCACCTGCCCGAGATTGCGCATCGTCAAGTCGCGATGCTCCGGCTTGCAGGGTGCGATGGTGAAACCGCAGTTGCCGATGACGACCGTGGTAACGCCGTTACCTGGCGATGGCGTGGCAAAGCTGTCCCAGGTGAGCTGCGCGTCGTAATGCGTGTGCAGATCGACGATGCCCGGCGCCACCACGTGTCCGTCCGCGTCTACGCGCGTTTGGGCCGAGCCGAGATTTTTTCCGACAGCCGCAATGCGTCCGCCCTTGATGGCGATGCCGCCTTCCGTCGAGCTGCCACCGAGACCATCGATGACTCGGGCGTTTTCAATCACGAGATCGTGCATGGTTCATCTCCACCCGCACTCTTGTGCATGGCACATTCTAGCCTGCTTTTTTCACCGCCCCTCCGATTGGCTGTGGCCTACACCACACGCAACGCAGAGTACCAACAGCTTGCCAACGGCGACGCTGTGCTGCGCGTAAGGTAGACTCTTCGCTCCCGCACCCCGGAGGCGATTCATGGCGACCCGAGCGGCGGATCTCGAGGGCCTCGCTTCATGACCCCAACATCGCTCGCAACGCTCGGCCAAATCGTCGTAAGCGTGTTCAAGATGTACGGAATCGATGCTCCGGCGATGTTCGAACGGCATGGCATCGACCCGGATCTGCTCAGCAACCCGAATGCGAGGATTCCGTCGCGCACCTGGGATTCGCTGGCGCGCGATGCCGCCGCGCGTATTCCGGACCCGGCGTTCGGACTGCTTGCGGCCCGGTGTTGGCATCCCTCGAATCTCGGTGCGCTCGGCTATGCATGGCTTACCAGTTCGACATTGCGGACCGGGCTTGGGCGCGTCGTGCGCTATTGGCGTCTGCTGGGAGAAGCGTCCTCGACCCGACTGGAGGAATCTTCCGCTGGACTCACGTTCGTGCTGGCCAGGCAGGCGCGCGATCCTGTATCGAGCGCCGTCGCAGTAGATTTCGTCATGTCGCTGCTGGTAGACATGTGCAGGATGAACGCGGGCTCGTCGCTGCGGCCTGTGGTGGTCCGCCTGCGGCGAATGCGGCCGAAGGAAAGCGAGGCGTATCGTCGCCATTTTGGCTGCGCCGTTCACTTCGCCGTGGACGAAGACAGCTTCACGCTATCCCGGAGGGATGTCGATCGTCCTCTGCCGACATCGAACCGCCAGCTCGTGGCAACGATGGACCGGATCCTGACCGAGCAGCTGGCACACATCGACAAGAAGGACGTGGTAGCCCGTTGTCAGGCACACCTGCTCGAGCAGTTGTCCTCCGGCGAGGTGTCCGAAGACGTGATGGCGGGGCAGCTCCACATGAGCCGTCGCACGCTCCAGCGCAAGCTGGCCGAGGCAGACCTCACCTACCAGAAGCTGGTCGACGATACGCGTCGAGACCTCGCGATGCGTCATCTCGAGGACCCGCGGCACTCCATCACTGACGTCACCTTTCTGCTGGGTTTCTCGCAGCAAAGCGCCTTCACACGAGCATTCAAGCGCTGGACGGGCATCTCGCCCAGCGAATACCGCGCGCAGCGTTCCCTGTCAGTCTGACAGCGCGCCTCTTGCCGGCCCGCACCGGCCGCGGATTTTCGCCGCCATCGGGGCGGCACGCGGCCGCACCCTCCTGTCGCATGCGGACAAACGGTTGACGCATTGGGTCAAGCGCTCTCCTTCGCGTAAACGGACACTGCAGTCGCGCGCCAGTCTCCCCGGTGCGCCTCGTGGTGTGTCGACCCTTGGGGGGAAAGGAGCGAGGACTATGGACTACCGGGTTTTCAGCATGTTGAGTGGCGAAGATGAGAACAGCACCGAGGCGCATGTGTTCGCACGCGCCTACCGCGGGGCGTGGCGTTCTCTTTACGGCTTCGAGCCGGCAGGAGAGCATCCAGTCGCCGCATTGGGACTCATCTTCGACTTCGGCCCACGGGCGCCGGCGCGAGTCGGCAATTCACACGCAGGCGCAGTACCCGCCGCGGAATACGCTGAACCCGCTTGCGCCGATGCGGATTTCCCGCCGGGAGGACGACATGACCACTGACCTCTGGGCACGCGTTCGACGGCTGTTCGACAAACGCAATCCATCACAGGGCCTTGAGCAAGTACTTGCCGGCTGGGGCGCGGAGGGGCGAACGAGAAACGCCGGGTCCGCGGTAAAGCGCGAAGTGCTGCACCCGATGAAGGGGTGGGTGGTGGATAGCGACGAACGCGCTCCGAATGATATGAATCCCCAATGGAAGGTCCGGCATGCAGTGCATAGCCGGACCAGAGCAAGGTGATCGTGCATGCAGCAGCGCTCCTCGCCAGCGGCACCGCAGGGTTTCTCGTAGGCGGTGCCGCTGGCGCGGCGGCCGGAGTGGTCGCGTGGACGGCTGTGCTGATCACATGGTGGCGGCTCCGGCCACGCAACCCACAAGCCCTGCCGGGACCGGAAGAGCGGCAACAGCCCGTTACCTACGCGGATTTCGACGACGTCATCGATCGCCTCGACGACTTCGCGCGGGAGCGCAACTGGAGTCTTGGCAAGCGCTACGCCATTGCTCGCATGGCTTGCGAGAACCCGACCATGACAATCGACGCGCTGGAGCAACGTTACGATCGGGACCCCAGATACGCAACTGACAAGATCCGGCGGGACGCCTCGGGAGGGCCGAAGAACGACGAATCGGCGTGATCGGGTCCTGCGATTGAAATCGCAGGACACCATTGCGCAGCCTATATCGGTTTCTTGCCCCGAGGCTGCACGATATCGCCGACGGAACTCTTACGCCTGTTCTGAAAGTAATTTTCTGCAAATGCTTCCGCAGGCACCGGACGCCCAAAGAAATAGCCCTGCCCATATTCACAATCCAGCCGGAGCAGGAATTGTGCTTGCTGCTCAGACTCCACACCCTCAGCGATCAACTTGATGCCAAGGGCCTTGGCCATACCGATAATGGCGGTGATGATTGCGCTGTCCTCCGTGCTGGTCTGGATGCCATCCACGAAAGATTTGTCGATCTTCAGGTTCTGCACACGAAAGCGTTTCAGATAGGCGAGGTTGGCGTAGCCGGTACCAAAGTCGTCGATCGAGAGATGCACCCCCATGTCGATGAGCCGTGTGAGCAGATCGTCCACACCTTTCTGCATCAGCATCCCTTCAGTGATCTCCAGTTCCAGCAGGTTCGAACGCAGGCCAGAGTCCATCAAGGCGCTTGAAATCACGTCCATGATGTCCTTGTGCTTCAGTTGCCTGGGTGAAAGGTTGACTGCCATCGTGAATTCGCCAAACCCGAGCTTGTCCCAAATCTGATGCTGTCGACACGCGGTGCGTAGCACCCATTCACCGAGTTCGATGATCAGCCCGGTTTCCTCCGCCAGGGAAATGAACTGGTTCGGCGGCACCAACCCACGGGACTTGCTGTCCCAGCGAATCAACGCCTCGGCGCCAACGATAAGACCGGTGCGGAGCTCGATTTTGGGTTGATAGTGGAGGACGAATTCTTTCTGTTTCAGGGCGCGCCGCAGCGAGGCTTCAAGATCGAGCCGTTCCGAGCTTGGCATTTGCAGGCCCGCGGAATACAGCACGTACGTATTGCGGCCCTCGTGCTTGGCCTGGTACATCGCCACATCCGCGCGCTTCATCAGATCTTCAATGTCCAGCGCGTCGCTTGGATAGATGGCGATGCCGATGCTGGCCGACACGAAAATCTCCCTGCCTTCCAGCACGATCGGTTCAGGCAACGCGGAAAGTATCTTCGCCGCGACGGCCTCTGCTTGCGACACCTGCGTGATCTCTTCCAGTATCAGCGTGTATTCATCCCCGCCCAGTCTGGCAATGGTGTCCACATCGCGTACGTGGCGTTTCAGGCGTTCCGCGATCATCTGCAACACGATGTCACCCACCAGGTGGCCGAGCGTGTCATTGATCTCCTTGAACCGGTCGATATCGATGAACAGTACGGCCATCATTTGCCCGTGCCGCTTTGCCCTCAGCATCGCCTGCTCAAGGCGGTCACGAAACAGCCCACGGTTTGGAAGGTTCGTAAGCGTGTCGTATTGGGCGAGATACGTCAGACGCTCCTGGTTTTTCTTGCGTTCCGTGATGTCGCGCGCGATGATCACGACGATGTTTCCATCGAGCGAAGGCACTGCGCAGCGAAACAGCTCGACAGGAACGAGCGAGCCGTCTTTACGGCGATGATGCATTTCAACTGTCGACACACTGGAATCGCCTGCGATCACTCGGTCGTATAGCCGGGCAAGTTCATCCCGCGATACGGGCGCAACGTCGTGCGGGCCCAATGCCAGCATCTCCTCGCGGGTATACCCGAGAACGCTGCACGTGGTTCCGTTGACATCGACAAATCGCATGCTTGCGCGATCGACCAGCAGAATCAAATCTGGCGAAAGGTCCATGGCGGCGCGAAATTGTCGCAGCGCGTCTTCGCCGCGCTTACGCTCGGTGATATCCCGCACAACCGTCTGGATAGCCGGGCGGCCCTCGAATGTGAAGGGTGCGGATTTGATTTCTACATCCACGATCGAACCGTCGAGTCGCAGGGCCTTCTGCTCCATGCCCGGAATGACTCTTTGCTCCTCGTACTGGACACGCATGCGCGCCTGCACCTTTTTGCGCTGCTCGGGATGGATGAAGTCGAGTAAGGGCCGCCCGATCAGTTGCTCTGGCGAGGTGGCACCGAACAGGCGAACACAGGCGCTGTTGACGAACACAAGTTTGCCGTCCTGATGAATGTGGATGGCATCGGGAGACAGCTCGACCAACTGGCGATAACGGGCCTGCATCTCTGCGATTGAGAGCGCGGCGCGCTTGCGCTCGGTAATGTCACGGGCAATGACCTGCACCGCGGGCTTGCCCCGGAACGCGAAAGGCGCCGATGACACGTCGACTTCAACCCTGGAACCGTCCGCCCGCAAGTAGGTTTGTTCCATTGGTGGCGGAGTTTTGCCGTCCTCGACCTGCATGCGGATGCGCTCCCGGATCAGGTCCCGGAACTCAGGCGGCACAAAATCCAACACCGACCTACCCAACAGGTCCTCCGGTCGCGCCGCACCAAGCAGCGCAACACTGGCGCGATTCAAATAGACGTACTTCAGGTCCTGGTGGATGAGGACGGCATCCGGAGAAAGCTCGACCAGGCGGCGATAGCGGTCCTCCGCCTCGCGCAGTGCGCTTTCGGCCTCCGTGCGCCCCGTGACGTCTTGCATGGCACCGATCATGCGCACCGCTTTCGCATTCGGGTCGTGGATCACAAAGCCACGGTCGTAGATGTATGCGTATGTCCCATCGCGGCGCCGGAAGCGGTATTCGTCGTTCCAGGACTGCCCTCCCGAGTCGATCAGTGAATGGATGCCGTCGACTACGCGGGCCTGATCCTCGGGATGAATCTGGTCGTACCAGGATTCGATGCCCGGTCGGATTTCGTCCGGCCGGTAACCGAACAGCGTCTGATACCCGTCATTCCACCAGATGGCGTTGGTGGCGAGATCCCAGTCCCAGACTGCATCGTTGGTCGCCCGGGCAACGATCTGGAATCGCTCCATGTTTCGGAGCAACACTTCGTCGGCCTGCTTGCGTTCGATGGCAATGCCCGCCAGCGACGCGGCGGTCTTTATGGTGTCGAGTTCAAGCGCGGCCGGTGTGCGCGGTTGGCGGTAGTACATGGCCAGGGTTCCCAAGACTCGACCGCCATGCGAAACAATCGGATGCGACCAGCAAGCGCGAAGGTTATTGCTCAATGCCACATCACGGAAGTCCGACCACAAAGGATCGATGCCGATGTCTTGCACCACCACCAGTTCTTTTCGGTAGGCCGCCGTCCCGCATGACCCCGAACTGGGTCCAATAGCCTGGCCGTTGATCGCCACGTTGAAGGCCTCCGGAAAACTGGAGGTAGCCGCGCACAACAGATGGGTGCCGCTTTCATCTGTTCGCAGGATCGAACACAGCATTTCCGGGAACTGTGTCTCCACTTGCTGCGTGATCGAATTCAATATCCCGTCAAGCGAGGCGCCGGATGCAATCAGTTGGAGCACTTCCTTTTGCCCAGCCAGCGTGGCCTGGAAATGCTTCCGGTCCGTTATGTCCCGGATGAAGCCGGCAAAAGCGGGTTTGCCACTGAAATCCATCCGGCTGAAGGTAAGTTCTATCGGAAACTCCCGGCCGCTGCGGTGCATGCCGCTCATCTCGACGGAGCGCCAATTCACCGTCTTGATCCCGGTACGCAAGTAACGCGCGAGGCCCGCCCGATGCGCGGCTCGAAGATTGGGGGGTTGTAGAATTTCGATGCCCTTGCCAACGACATCGCTGGGCTCATAGCCGAAGACGTCCCAAATTGCGGGATTGGCGTATTGAATCAGACCGTGCTCGTCCAATAGCACGATTGGGTCAGTGGTGGTTTCCCATAAGGTACGGAAGAGGTTTTCGCTGACACGAAACCTGCTTTCCGCCCTCGCCTTTTCATGCACCTGCGAGGGTGTCGATGGCTCGATCCGCCGCCGCGGGGTCTTGGCCACGCGTTTATGCTGTTTGCGCATTACGCCAACTTGCGAGGCGATCCATGGCTGTCTCCATGAACATGCAGCAATCACAATACTAGCATTGGCGCGAGAGAGGACACCCCATTCCCGGCTGGCCGTGCATCAACCAAATAGGTGGCTCCAACGGCGAGATTGCGCTCTAATTTGAGTTCTGGGAGTGCGCAACAAGAAATCTGTCCGACCCGACAAGCGGATCGACGATCGGCATTCGTCATCGACTTCGGGCGTTGAACGTTATGTGGCATGACGCGTACATAGCATGATTCCACACTTGATAGCGTCAATCCAATCCGAAGGAGAAAGCAAATGAAAGACAACATCGCATCGGCGCGCCGTCGAATGCTCAAGTTGGGAGGTTCGGCCCTCGCCGTGATTCCGCTCATGACTCTCATTGGCAGGACATACGCTGCGACCAACGCGGCGATGCGCGCCTCTTTCAAGTATCAGAACAAGCCTAAAAGCGAAAAGGCCTGTAGCAACTGTATTCAATTCATACGGGGGAAGACGGCGAAGGCATTGGGTGGTTGCAAGCTATACCCAGGTGATACGGAAATTTCTCCCAATGGTTACTGCACTGCGTGGGTCAAGAAAAAATAATCACCCTTCACTCCTTCACTCTTTCACCTTGGTCGCTCATCCACGATCCAGAAACAGCCCGGCGCACAGCGCAGCCCCAGCAACGTACAGCAACCAGGTCTGCGAGATAGCATAGGGGTAGAGCATCAGCGCAACGCCAAGCCATTTGGTCGTACTGCGCTGAGCTTTCTTGCCGTACCGATAGGCGGCGAAGCCAATGATGCCGAAAACGATGGCGCCAAAAATATAGGCCGGACTGGGCAAGGTAAAGCCGAGGGACTGCAATTCCTGCAAGTTGTCCATAGGTCGTGCCGGCAAGGCTTTGCAAGATTGATTGTGCTGATCCAAGTCCCGGTCAATGCTTTGATCCAGCGATAGCAGCAAAGCGGACGCCTAGTTCGATTCTAGATCACGTTCTTCGTCTGAAAAATAGAATCTGTTCCCTTCGGGCCCAGCGAACCCTCATTTCGCGCCCTTGAATTGTTCAGGATTTCTCCCAGGCCGTATCATCCGGAACGGGACAGTGGAACGGGGAGGCGACAAATGTTCGCATGGCTGAAGGAGCTGGACGGGCGGGAGCGCAAGACGTTGATCGCCGCGGCCGGGGGTTGGGCGACCGACTCGGTCGATGTCATGGTCTTCACTTTCGTCGTGCCCACGCTGATTGCGGTGTGGGGCATGTCGAAGATCGAAGCCGGCTGGATCACAACCGCGACGGTTATCAGTTCGGCAATCGGCGGCTGGCTGGCTGGCATTCTGGCGGATCGATACGGCCGTGTGCGCATTCTTCAGTTGACCATTGCCTGGTTCGCGTTTTTTACCTTTCTGTGCGGATTCACGAATTCCTTCGAACAGTTGCTGATCACGCGCTCGCTGCAGGGCCTCGGGTTCGGTGGCGAGTGGGCGGTCGGTTCGGTGCTGATCGGGGAAATGATCCGCCCGAAGCACCGCGGCAAGGCGGTGGGCACGATGCAAAGCGGATGGGCGGTGGGCTGGGGGGTGGCGAACCTGCTTTACCTGTTGCTGTATTCCTTGCTGCCGGAACATCTGGCGTGGCGGGCATTGTTCTGGGCCGGGATTCTTCCGGCACTGCTGGTGCTCTACATCCGGCGCAACGTGCAGGAACCGGAAGTCTATAGCGCGACCAGGACCAAAGCGAAGCAACGCGGCAGCCACTTCCTAGAAATATTTTCGCCCGGACTGTTGAAAACCACGGTGCTCACCAGCCTGATGATCACCGGCATGATGGCCGGTTACTATGCGGTGTTTTTCTGGTTGCCGACGTTCCTGAAAACCGAGCGCGGATTGTCGGTATTGAACACCGGGTTGTATACCTTTGTGGTGATCTTCGGCTCTTTCGTCGGTTACCTGGCCGCTGCTTATGCGTCCGACCACCTGGGACGCAAAAATACTTTCTTCCTGTTTGCAGCGGGCTCGGCGCTCATCGCCATCCTATACACGCAGATTCCGATCAACGATACGCTGATGCTGTTTCTCGGATTCCCGCTCGGCTTCTTCGTTTCGGGCAATTTCAGCGGATGCGGCCCTTTCCTGACCGAGCTGTACCCGAGCCGCGTGCGCGGTTCGGGCCAGGGGTTCGTCTACAACTTCGGGCGCGGAATGAGCGCCTTTTCGGCGCCGTTGGTCGGTTATCTGAGCAGTACTATCACGTTGGGCAAAGCTATCGGAATGGTGGCGATTGTCGGCTTTGCGGTGGTGATTCTGGTGGTGGCGCTTCTGCCGGAAACCCGCGGCAAGACGCTGGTGGTCTACGACTGAAAGGGCGTTCATCGTGCCGATGATCGAGACCGGTTCGGGCGCACTCTATTACGATCTGTGCGACATGGTCCCGGCGTGGATCGACAACCCGCAGACGATAGTGTTCCATCACGGCATTGCGGCCAACACGCACATCTGGGCGGATTGGCTGCCGCTACTGGCTACCCGCTACCGGTTGTTGCGGTTCGACATGCGGGGATTCGGCAAATCAGCGCAACCTCAGCGCGACTATCGCTGGTCCTTCGAGGGACTGGTGGATGACTTGCTGAAAGTCACCGATGCGACGGGCGCTGAGCGCTTCCATCTGGTAGGCGAATCGATAGGCGGCACGGTCGCGCTCGCGTGCGCGCTCGCTGCGCCGCGCCGTCTGCTGAGCCTCACGCTTTCCAACGCCGCTGCGCGCGGCGGGCTGGTCGCCAATGTCAAAGGCTGGCGCGAGGTTCTCGCACAGGAAGGTCAAACAGGCTGGGCCAGGCAACTGATGGAATCGCGTTTCCATCCCGGCGCGCTCGATCCCAAGCTGCACGCCTGGTATCTGCGCGTGCACGAAACCTGTTCGATGGACGCAACACTCGGACTCGCGGATTTGCTGCTCGGCGCGGACCTGACGCCACGATTGGGCGAAATTTCCGTTCCGACCCTCTTGTTCAGTCCGCAATCCAGCCCCTTCATCCCGCTGGAAGTGATGGCGGCGGTGCGTGCGGCGATCCCCGGCGCCGAGTTGCAGGTCTTCGCCAATTCCAAACACGGGCTGCCGCTGTCCCACGGCCGCGCTTGCGCCGAAACGCTGGCCGCGTTTCTGGTGCGCCGTTGCGGCTGACGTTCTTCAGCGGCGGGCGATTGCTGCCCCGCTCAGGTTCGCAGCGCCGGAAGTTTCTCTTCCTTCGGGACGAATCGTAGCGCCACGCCGTTGTTGCAGTAGCGCAGCCCGGTGGGTTTGGGACCATCGTCGAAGACATGCCCTTGATGCCCGCCACAACGCACGCAGTGATATTCGGTGCGTGCCACAAAAAGCTTCCTGTCCTTTTTTGTGCCGAGCACGCCCGGCAAGGAATCGAAGAAACTCGGCCACCCCGTGCCGCTGTCGAACTTCGTCTCGCTGCTGAAAAGCGGCAGGTAGCATGCGGCGCAAACATATGTGCCTGTGCGCTTCTCCGTGTTCAACGGGCTGGTTCCCGCGCGCTCGGTGTGTTCTTCGAAAAGAACGCTATAGCTCATGGCGGGAAGCAGGGTTTTCCATTCGGATTTGGGCTTGGTGAGAGGAGATACAGGGTTTTCCTTCGCCAGGGCCGGCAGGCCAAGAAGGAGCCCGGGAATACTCGCAAGTAATTGGCGTCTATTCATTGTCTGTCCTCCTTAATCATGCACATATACGTGCCTCTGCAGCATGTGGATGCATGGCAGCCATCGAGGCGCTGGCTAACGCTTGCCGACTGGCTTCAGTTCTGCCGGTTGGTCCATTACACGCATGATTGCAACCGTTAGTCCCCGGGGCGCGAGTTTTCGGCTCAAGGAGCGCTCCATGCTGGCGAAAGCGGTGCGCCGCGGATTGAACGCCGCCGACAACGATGCGCCCGCAACGGAAACGCGTGCGCTGCCTTTGTCCACGCCGGCAACCGATTCCACAACTGCTTCCAGCGTGCGCCGCGATTCTTCTCCCGCGGGAATCTGTCCCTCGAGCGCGAAGAACACGACCTGATGCTTTTGCGAAGCCGCGCGCATTACGACTGCGTGGTCGTAAACAGCCGCAATCTTGTCTTCAATGCAATAGCCGCAGGCATAGGCCGCAGACGCAAGACCCCCTATGAGCGTCCCGATGACGACCTCGCGCCACAGCTTCCCCATCATTTTCCTTCCTTGCCGCGCTGAGCATCAGCTTGCCCCACATCCGCGTGCTGTTGCTGGTCCGCCCATTGAAAATACCTGATGTACTGACGGATCTCCGCATCACTCAGATTCTGGTTTGGCATCGGCACGCCCGCGTATTCCTGGAGCATGGCCTTGGCATCCGCATCGCTCTCGAGCATCCTTTCGGGCGACTTGAGCCACTTCGTCAACCATGCTTTGCTGCGTCGTGCGGTCACACCGGCCAGGTCGGGGCCAAGCCTGGGACCCTGGCCGATTGAGTGGCACGCCAGGCATTTGCTCTCAAAGTCGAGCTTGCCTTTGACCGCTTCGGGATCATTGGGCGTGCTCGTTGCCGGTATGTTGTGGTGCTCGATATCGCCCTTCTCTTCGGGTTTGCCGCCGGCGTCGATCAATCCTATGGCGCCTTGGGATGCGTTCGCGAAATGATGGTCGACCATAATGTACTGGCCCGCCTCCGGGATAACGAACTCCACGATGGCGCCGCTGGATGAACCCAGCAGCACCGTCTGCATGCCGCGAAACTGGTTGTCCGGGTTGCCGTCCATCCACACGCGGTCGAAGATCGTGCCTACTACGTGGAAGCTGGAGGTTTTGCTGGGACCTACGTTGAGAACATACAAACGCACACGCTCACCGGGCTTCGCCGGCAGCGGCTTCTTCACCATGCCGTTGTGCCTGCCGTTGAACACCGTATGGCTCGGTGTACTGGCGCGCAGACGTTCGCCGTCGAGCACATGGAGCGGCGCGCCGTCGACCTTGCGCTTATCCTGATCGGGCTTTGCATAGAACTCGCTCTGGATCACGACGTACTCGCGATCGACCTTGGTCGGATAACCTTCCTTCGGCTCCACGACGAACACGCCGTACATGCCGGCGGCGATGTGCTCCAGGATCATCGGTGTGCCGCAGTGGTACATGAAGACGCCGGGGTAGTTGAGGGTGAATTCGAACGTAATAGTCTGTCCCGGGGCAATGGAATGATATTTGTCCTGCGGAGAAACCATCGCCGCATGAAAGTCCATCGAGTGCATCATGGGCGGGGCGATGACCTTCAGTCCGGGTGCGACCTCGTCGCTGCGGTTGGTCATGCTGAACTTGATCCTGTCGCCCACCCGCGCACGAATTACCGGTCCGGGCACCTGGTCGCCGAACGTCCACGCGCTGAATTTCACGCCGGGTGCAATCTCGATGATCTTGTGTGTCGTGTCGAGCTGGATGGTTTTCACCGGAGACGGGTCGAGGGGCTTTATTTCCGGAACGGTGCTAAGCCCGGTGCCGGACGAAAACGCGCCGGTGTTCCGCACGCTTGAAGTCACGGACGGCGGCGACTTCAGCTCCATTTTTGACTGGTCGTAACGATCCGGCGGCGCGTTCTGCCCGCATGCAGCAAGCAGGACTCCCAGACCGGCCAGCATGAATAGAGAACTGTGCCACGACGAAGGGGCGGCGGCTTC
This sequence comes from Burkholderiales bacterium, assembly GCA_035275265.1. Classification (GTDB taxonomy): domain Bacteria; phylum Pseudomonadota; class Gammaproteobacteria; order Burkholderiales; family JACQAP01; genus JACQAP01. Next base: position 586,596 of record DATENC010000026.1, read on the forward strand.
CGATGTGTGGTGGCTGCTGACTCTCATGTCGAACCCTTTCGGTGCTCGTGTCTCGCAGGTTGCAGACGAGCTAGGGAAGCTCTGATCAAGTTCCGCGACGCGCGTTGCGCAGGTGCGGATGACTGCTAGGGAGCGCATACACCTCTAATGGCCAATCGCAGTGCGGTTGTCCGACGGAACCATCGGATGCGAGGCACAGGATTTTCTCACTTGACGTGTTTGACCAACTGCCTCGGTCCGACTTCCCCGCCATATACATTGCCCTTCGCATCCACCGCCAAACCCTCCGCCGCACTGGTTCCCTCCAGCTCCAACGGATCGGGGATACGGTACAGGACACGGCCGTCCTCCAGGTTTCCGATTCGAATTCCTCTCTTCCAGCCGGGGTGGGCGGCAAACGGAAGCCCGTTCGATTCGGAGTCCGCGACATAGATCATGCCGTCACGCAAGTAGACGCCGCTTGGACGGCTGAACTGCTTCCATTCGGCAATGAATTTCCCGTCCTGGTCCAGAATCTGGATACGCATGTTCCCCCGATCGGCGACGAAGAGCCGTCCCTGAGAATCCATAGCGATATCGTGAGGCGTCTTGAATTCCACCGGCGCCGATCCCCAGCGGCCGAAGGACTTGACGAACTTGCCGTCCTTCGTGAATTTCGAGATGCGTCCGACACTATCCGGACCTTGCCCGGGATATTGCCCCGCATGGCCTTCAGCGATGAAGATGTCGCCGTTGCGTGCGGTCACGACGCTGCACGGTTCGGTCAGGGCGAGCGGCGGATTTCCCGCAACACCTGCAGTGCCGATCGTCAATAGCACCTTTCCATCTGGACTGAACTTGACTACGACATGGCCCTTCGGCTTTTCATCCGGGTACTTCTTGCGCTCCCGAGGATTAGCACTTCTCCCATCGACCACCCAGATATTGCCGTCCGCATCCACATAAATCTTGTGTGGGAAAATAAACAAGCCGGCGCCAAAACTCTTCAAAGGTTTTCCGGATGAATCGAACTTCATGACCGGCGCGACGGTGGAACCGGCGCAGCTGTCGTACGCAAACGGAGATTCTCCAGGAGGGGTGTCGGGATTCGCGCCGCATCGGTTTGCGACCCAGACCGATTCTCCGTCTTTGTCGATCGCGACTGCGCTCAACGCGCCCCATGTCCTTCCCTCGGGAAGATTTCCCCAGGGCGCGATGGTCTTGTAGGGGTTGGGTAGGTCGTTTATAGGCTGGGGATCGCCCTCCCCGTATGCGCCGCCGCACAGCGTCATAGCGGCAACTATCATGATCAGTGACTTCGATTTGTCCTTGGCCGGCATGAGACTCCTCCTCGAAAAGATCCCGTTTTTTGCGACATTAGCTCTTTGGTTTTCGCAGCGCGCAGTAGCGATTATGCGCACTGCAGGCCAGGCCAGACACCATTTCCCGCCGACCCTGATTTGCTCGCTGCCGTATGTGGGCCTACCGTCGCTTGGGAGTGACAACCCCGGAGGTCCGACACTGGCTAAGTACCTGTTTCGACGTTTCGAGATACCCGTAAGGCAAATGGCATGATACGTGCACGTTGACACCCAGACGCGAGGTATTTCCCCCGTGCCGCGCCTGGGCAATTCGAGTGAAAATCGAACACCGATCATGCGAATGAATACCACCCTCGTAATCAATCCAAAGGGGGGGTCGGGCAAGACTACCGTCACGACCAGTCTCGCCAGCTATTTTGCCGCCAGGGCGGTGCCCGTAACGGTCATGGATTACGATCCCCAGGGATCGAGCCTCAACTGGCTACGCTTGCGCGATTCGTTTCAAAACCGAATTTACGCCGCCAATGCCGCGCCCCAAAGAGGCAACAAATTGCGCGGTATTGAGATGCATGTGCCACCGAACACGCGGCAACTCATTATCGATGCGCCGGCGGGCGCTTCCGGTCTCTTGCTCCAGGAGATGCTTGCCCGGGCTGACTGCATCGTGGTCCCGGTCGCGCCTTCGGCAATGGATATTCATGCCACCGCCAATTTCATTCGGGAATTACTACTTGCCGGCCGCATCCGGATGCGCAATATCCGCCTGGGGGTGGTCGCCAACAAGGTTCGCAATTCCATGCCGGACTACGAACCGCTGGAGCGCTTTCTCAAATCCCTCAGTTTGCCGCTGCTGACTCGCCTTCTCGATTCCGACGTCTATCTTGCGGCCGTGGAATCCGGAGAGGGGCTCTTCGAAATGGACGAGGCGTCATCGGCATCCGAGCGCGAGCAATTCCGCCCCATTGCCGAATGGGTGGAAGGTGTGCAGTCGCAGCAGATCGGGGTCGACCGAAAAATCATCCAACTGCCTAGCTACCCACGCCTGGTTTCCAGCTTGGCATCGAACTGAAAAATCCGACCGCACGATAGTCACGACGTCACGGGGCTTTCACGACAGCCACGTAGTCACGGCCCCTCAAACGGCTCCATAGCGCGAATCGCCGCGAGCAATGCCGCGTCGAACGCATCGGGCTCTGCACGCTGCGCCCCGCACATCGCATCCAGCCCGGAGCGTATGTCTTTTTCCAGAATCCCGATCGTATTGTCGGCTTCGTAACCTTCGTGCGACCAGTCGATGTCGTGGAAGTGGTCGCCGAACCAGGTCGATCCGGAACTGGCCTTCATCACTGATCGCAGCGCTTCCAGGTCCGCGCCCAGCTCGCGGGCGCGGGCGTAAGCACGGCGCACGGATACGACCGAGGCGCTGGCCACGTAGTTGTTCAGGACCTTTGCCGTCATGCCAGCGCCAAGGGGCCCGAGTCTGAACACATGCTCCCCCATTGCCTGGAATAGGGGCATCAACCGGTCCAGAGCGTCACCGGGCCCGCCCAGCATGAAGCTCAACTTGCGCAGACGTGCCGCATGCGGGGCGCCGGACATGGGCGCATCGACGAGCGTGACATCAACCGGAAGCCGGTTGCGCAACTCCGGCAAGAAGCGCGGCGACAATGTCGAGCTCACGATCAAGGTGCCCGGATACTGCGCGCGCGTGAACAATGCCTGACGATCGAAACACAGCTCGCGGTTCTGCGTCACGTCACGAACGACCGAGATGACAACCTGCACGCGACTGGCGAATTCCGCGGGGTCCTCGACCATGCGTGACTGAAAGGAACCGAACTCGCTGGCGCGACGGATATCGAGGCCCCAGACTTCGTAGCCGGCGTGCTGCAACGCCTGCGCCATCGGCAATCCCATCGAACCGCAACCGGCGACCCCCACTACCGGGCTCTTGCTCATGTCGAACTTTCGCTCCCCTATCGATCTTCCTGGTCATTGTACGGGGCATACGCTGAAGCCAATCTGCCGGGGGCAGCCCGGATTTGTCCTATCGCGAAGATATTTGCGACTACCTGTTGACACGTTCTGCGTGCTCGGGCAGGATGCGCCCCCTTGTGTGAATCAACCGCTGAATTGGAAACGGAAATGAGTCGCCATTTGCAATACCAACGAAACGCAACGCGGGCGCAGTCGCTCGTGCGCGGCATTTTGCCGTGCGCTGGCGGCGCGTTCGATGGGCGCTCGTTCTCCGGAAGGATGACGACGGCGTAACGCCATCCATCCACGTGGCAAGCCACGAACCCGGAGACTCGCGAGAGCTCCGGGTTTTTTACTTTTAAGACAGGCAAATGATCATGAAACGCAACGAAACGAAATTGTCGACGGGGAACACGAACCGCGTGCACGGATTGCCGCAGCTCGTCTGGTCGAACCGCGTTGCGCGGGCGGTGGAACAGGGCATGTCTTGCTACCCGATCTATCGCAAGCTGCACTTCGCGGCGCGGATCGAACTGGAGGTGCTGCTGGATGCGATCGCGCTGGATCCGTCGTGGCGAGTGGAGCGCCTGAACGGCGAGAGCCTCTTCATCGACGGGGACGGGATCTTCGTGATGGCTTATGGGAGCCGCAAGGCGGAGTACTGCTCGTGCGTGTTCTACATCTGGGCCGCCGACGTGGCGAAGGCCGAGGCGGCGAAGGAGCGCATCCTCGCCAAGGCGGGCTCGACACGGATCACGGAGCCGATGTTCACGATCGACTGGAACTTCGTGACCTCGAACGGGATCGACAGCGCCGAGATCGAAGAGCTGGCGACCGATGTGGTGCACAACGGCGCATATCCGGAGATCGTGGGTGGCGTGCACGCCTTCATCGCGCGCTACCTCGACGCGAAGGAGACGGTGCTGGTGCTGCAGGGACCTCCGGGCACCGGCAAGACGCGCCTTATCCGCGCGATCCTGGCGGAGGTGTCGCGCCGCAAGGGCGAGCCGGCTCGCGTGATGTATACGGGGGAATCCAAGGCACTGGAAAGCGATGCGCTGTTCGTGAAGTTCATCACGGGGGAGGACGACGCCTTCGTGATGGAAGATGCGGACCACGTGATGAAGCCGCGGGCGGACGGCAACGACCACCTGCACCGCTTCCTCACGATCGCCGACGGCGTGGTTCGCTCGCAGGGACGCAAGATCGTCTTCTCGACGAACCTGCCGAACGTGGGCGATCTCGACGAAGCGCTGGTGCGTCCGGGCCGCTGCTTCGCGCGGCTGTTCGTACGCAAGCTGACGGCGTCGGAAGCGCAGGCACTGGCGGTGGAGATTGCCGCCGGGGATGCGGAGAAAGCCGGGCGTATTTCCCAGGCGTTCAGCGCGGAGGCAGCTCGCGGGCGTTCGCTGGCAGAGGTTTATCAGGCGTTGCAGTGAAAGCGGGGGCCGAAAGGCCCTCGCTGTTCACGCTTTGCTGCGCCTCCGACAGCAATCTCGTCTGGATCCGCGTTCAGTTGCCGGAATTAAGTGTTAACCCCTAGTCGGCCAATGCGATCCACACCGGAGCGTGATCGCTCGCCTTTTCTCGGCCACGCACGTCGCGATCGACACCTGCGCCGGTCAGGCGCTTTGCCAGCGATGGGGCAAGAAGAAAATGATCGATGCGGATACCCGCGTCGCGCTGGAAGGCGTTGCGCCAATATTCCCAGAAAGTGTAGACGCGTTCTCCGGGATACATTGCACGCACCGCATCAAGCCAGCCCTGTCCGACCAGCCGCCTGTAGGCCTCGCGCACCTCGGGACGGAACAGCGCGTCGTCAACCCAGCGCTCCGGCGCATACACGTCGAGCTCGGTCGGTATCACGTTGTAGTCGCCAGCCAACACGGCAGGAACCTTGGCGGCCAGGAGTTCCGCCGCGTGACGTTGGAAGCGGTCGAACCAGCCCAGCTTGTAGTCGAACTTCGGTCCCGGCGCGGGATTGCCGTTGGGAAGATAGAGGCATCCGACGACGATCTCGCCAACAGTTGCCTCGATGTAGCGGCTGTGCAGGTCCTGCGGGTCTCCAGGCAGAACGCGGCGCCGTTCGACCGGCTTGCGCCCGCGCGCGAGAATGGCAACGCCGTTCCAGCTTTTCTGGCCATGCCACACGAACCCGTATCCGGCAGCGTCCAGCGCTGCTTCTGGAAAACGTTCCTGGGGTGCTTTCAATTCCTGCAGGCAAACGATGTCTGGACGCGTTTGTTCCAGCCAGATCAAGAGTTGCGGCAGGCGCGCGGTGATGCCGTTCACGTTGAAGGTGGCGATTTTCATGAGGAAGATCGAACAATTGGAGCCACCATGACCCGCTGCGGCTATGCCGGCGCCACTTCCACCATCGCGTCGAACGTCGCCTGACCCGCGGAAAACCCGAACAAGTCCACCGCCGCATCCGGCAACACGGACGCGCCGGCGGTCAGGCGGTTGAGGCCGGGCCATCCGTCTCGCATCCAGACAGTGCCGGTCGGAATGCGGGTCGTGACGTGGGCGCGCGCCATCAGGTCGCCGCGAGCATTGAAGATGCGGATCGCCGCGCCGTCCGTGAGATTGCGCGTCGCCGCGTCGTCGGGAGAAATCCACAATGTCGGCTCTGCTTCCCGCCGGGCGAGTGTCGGCAGTTCCCTGCCGTTGTTATAGAAGCTGTGAAAGTGGATCATCGTGCGCCCTTGGGCGAGGGCGAGCGAATAGCTTTGGGCGCGGGCACCTGACGCCTGCGCAACAGGCGCCTCATATGCCGGCAAGATCGGCAGGCCGAGACGTCCCGCCTGTTCCGAGACGAACTCGATCTTGCGCGACGGCGTATCGAAATCCAGCGTCGGATTGGCCACGTGCGATATGTTGAGCGCGCGGATGCCGCCCTCGACACGCAGTGCCGCTACCGTCGCGCGGCCCGTGCAGGGATGATCGAGGATGGCATCCACCATCGCTTCTTCAGACGCCCAGGGATGGAAACCCGCGAGGCCGAGGCGCTCTGCCAGCTCCTTGATTACCGCGTACAGCGAACGCGTCTCGGCGGGCGGCGCCAGTGCGCGCTCCATGAGATAGAGATGCGTATGCGTCATCTTGCACCCGACTTCCTCCAGCCAGGCGGTGCCCGGAAGCACGACATCCGCGAATCGGCGCGCCGTGTCGTTCAGGAACAGGTCGTAGCTGACCACCAGCGAGGTGCGTTGCAGGCCCTGCTCCAGATCGCCGGCATCGGCGTATGAAGACAACATGTTTGTGCCCATCAGCAGCAGGGTCCGGACCCTGCCTTCGCGCAGCGCCTTCGTTACGGCCGACATCTGGTTGGGAACATCCGGCGCGCGCGTCCTGCGTTCGGGTTCGATGATGCTGCCGAGGCCACGCCCGTGCGCGGCGCTGCCATGACGCGGCCCGAAACCACCGCCCGCGACCCCGACGTTGCCGGTCAGCGCCGGCAGGCAGGCGATCGCACGCCCCGCCTGCCATCCGTTGGTGCCCTTGTGCATGGAACTGCCGCCGAGGACGATCATCGCCGGCCGCGTATCCGCATAGCGCCGCGCCAATGCCACGATGCGGTCGGACGCAACGCCCGTGATATCGGCGGCCCACGCCGGCGTATACGCCTTCACGTGGGCGGCGAGCTCGTCGAATCCGACCGTGTGTTTCGCGACGAAGGTCGCGTCGTGGCGGCCCTCCCCGCAAATCACGTGCATCATCGCCAGCGCCAGCGCGGCGTCCGTGCCGGGACGAATGATCAGCACATCGTCGGACTTGGCGGCCGCCTCGGTCTTGCGCACGTCGATCGTCGCGATATGCGCGCCGCGCCGTTTCGCGGCCAGCAGGTGCCGCGCCGTATTCGGCTGGCTCGCGAGATTGGCGGCCCAGAGCAAAATGAGCTCGGAGTGCTCGCCCATGTCTTCCTTGGTGTTGGTCTCGAGCATGCCGGTGAGGCCGAGCCCGAACGCACCCAAGCCCCAGCAGATCATGGTGGGATTCCAGAACTGGCTGCCGTGGAAATTCGCGAAACGCGCGAGCAATTGCGCGCTGATGCGCGTGCCGTAACTGGTCGTGAAGATGCCATGCCCCGGCCAGAGACCCACGGCGGCGGGATCTCCCATCCCGGCGACGATGCGGTCGAACACTTCGTCCCATGACGCGCGGCGGAATTCGTCCTCGCGGCGGTCGCGTATCAACGGGTACAACAGGCGCGCGGGATTGTCGATGATCTCGCGCGATGCCTGTCCGCGGATGCAAAGAAACCCTTGGCTGTCGGGATTGTCGGCATCGCCCTTAACGCCCACCAGCCTGCCCTCGCGCACTTCGGCCAGCATGCCGCAGAGCGTGGGATGGCAATTCATCGGGCACATCGTGCGGACGATATTGGGAGGAAGTTCGGTCACCGTCGATGCCATGGTTCGCGTGAACTGGGTAAAACGACGCGATCCATTCTATCAGCACGACTACATCGCATTGCGGGGCGGCGGTCGAGCTCGGCGCGCCTCAAGGGGAACCCCGAGTGCGGATAAATCAATTGTGCAATCATGCTGCCTCGCTCGTTCTCTCACCTTCTTAAACACCGGCAACTCGCCTAACGGCATCCTGACCCATGGAAATTCAGGCCTCTTCCCTATCCGTTTCCGAGCGCTACAAGCTGTTGGTCGGCCTGGTGTTCCCTCGGCCGATCGCACTGGTATCGACACGCAGCGAGAACGGTGTCGCCAACTGCGCGCCCTACTCCTTCTTCAATGCGATCTGCGAGGATCCGATGCTGGTGATCTTGAGTTTCACCCGACGCAGCGACGGCAAAATGAAACATTCCCTGTCCAATCTGCTGCGCACCGGCGGGTTCGTGGTGAACCTGGTCGACGAAGAGCTCGCCAACGGCATGCACGTCTCCAGCAAGGAAGTCGACGAGAACGTCAGCGAATTCTCCGAGGCTGGCTTCACCGAGGCGCCATGCCGCGTCGTTGGTCATCCGCGCATCGCCGAGGCGCCGGTGAGTTTCGAATGCTGGCTGTTCAAGCAGGTGGGGGTCGGCACGGAGCGCGACCTGATAATCGGTGAAGTCGTTCACATCCATGCTCGGGACGGCCTGATCGACCCGCGCACCAAGCGCATTGCCGATGAGCGCTACCGGCCGGTCGGCCGGCTCTACGCCAACCGCTATTGCACTACTCGACAGCGCTTCGAACTGCCGGGCAAGTTACCGGCGGAATAACCGTGGGGCCTGGACGCCCTCAATGGCGCAATCAGAGAAAAGGACCCTGATATACCCGATGGTTTTGTCCCTGATTCCGTGGCAAGGTGCCCGTACCAGAGACTGAACGAATTCGGAAAGCAGACTACACCCTGCTTTGGAGAAAATAAATCCGTCCCTTTCTGGGGGATAGCGTACGAACATGAAAATTACCCGTGCAGAGAGCTTTATTTTGCAGGTACCGATCCGGCGTGAAATTGCCGACGGCATGCAAGCCACCAAGATTCTGGAATTCGTCGGAGTAAACGTATCCACCGATGACGGGATCACCGGAACTGGATACACCATTACCGTTGGAGCTGGTGGCAGCGTCATCAAAGAGGTGCTTGACAGCCTCTTTGTCGGCGAACTCAAGGGAAAGGACCCGTTCAATGTAAAAGAGGTCTGGTATCAACTCTACTATGGAAAATCACACTGGATTGGACGCGCCGGCGCCACGACGATGGCCCAATCGGCGGTCGATATTGCGCTGTGGGACATCATTGCAAAGAGTTCGGAACGGCCGTTGTGGCAGGTTCTGGGCGGGTGCCGCACGATGGACATCCCGACATACAACACGAATGCCGGATGGTTGAACCGGACGCGAGATGAACTGAAAGACGAAATGCTGGAGCAGCTGGCCGAGGGTTATACCGCCTTGAAGATGAAGGTCGGCAAGCCGGACCCGCGCGAGGATTACCGTCGTGTGAAAGCAGTCAGGGAGGCTATCGGAGACGACACCATCCTGATGGTCGATGCAAACCAGAGCTGGGATTTGATGACGGCCAGTACCTGGGGAAGGAAGCTGGAAGAATTCGACCTGACCTGGCTCGAAGAACCTTTGCATCCGGACGACATCGAGGCGCATCGGTTGCTCAAGCAGGCGACGTCAATTCCGATTGCCCTGGGTGAACACATCTACACGACCCACGGCTTCCGGGACTACATCGATAGCGCGGCAGTGGACATCATTCAGGTGGATGTTTGCCGTATCGGCGGGATTACACCCTGGATGGAAGTGGCCGCCATGGCCAATGTGCACAATATCCGGGTGTGCCCTCACGCAGGAGACTTGATGCAGGTGCACCAGCACCTGGTCAAGGCCATACCCAATAGTTGGTACCTGGAGGTGATTCCCGACCTGGTCGAATCCCTTTTCGAGTACCCCGTTCAACTCGAGCGGGGAGTTTGCATTGGCCCGTTGACGCCGGGCGCTACAACTGAATTCACCAGGAAAGCGTTCCGCAAATATAGAGTTGCCTGACCCTCTCTTCCCGATACATTCGGCGCATCATGGGTCTGTCTTTACCCGCGGGGATTCCGGCAATAGGAGGAACTGAAAATGGCCGCCTCTCAGTTCGATCGACGGCGCTTTCTGAAAGCCTCCGCAGCGGCTTCTGGAGCCGCAGCCGTTGCGTCGTACATCCGGACTTCCCATGCAGGTAGCCCCCTCAGTGTCGGCTTCTGGGATCATTGGGTGCCAGGTGCCAACGCCGTCCTGATCAAACTTTGCAACGAATGGTCGAAGAAAGAAAAGGTCGACCTCAAGATCGATTATTTCCCTGATCAGGGTGGCAAGCTCGCCCTCATCGGCATTGCCGAGGCGCAGGCGAAGTCGGGCCACGATATTCTCGCTTTCCCCACGTGGTTTGCGGCGGCGCAGACGGGCAATCTGGAACCGGTTGACGACATCATGGGGTCGTTGATCGCAAGCAACGGCAAGGTCCTCCCGGCGGTTGAGGGCGTTGGCAAGCAGAACGGACACTGGATCGCCGTACCTGCCACGCCGGGTAGCCAGATGTTGGCTGCCTGCGCGCGTATCGATTTGTTCAAACAGCATGTCGGTCTCGACATTCCCGGGATGTACCCGGCAAACGCGCCGCCGGACAGTTCACTCACGGACCAGTGGACATGGGACACGTTTTTGATGGCGGCCGAAAAATGCTTCAAGGCAGGCTATCCATTTGGCCTGGGGCTCGGGCAAACAGGTGATTCGGTCGACTGGGTGAGTGCGCTATTCGCTTCATACGGCGCCGAGCTGGTGGACGCCAGCGGGAATGTGACCGTCGACTCGAATGCGACCAGACAGGCCCTGGAGTATGTGAAGCAGCTTGTGCGATTTCTCCCGCGTGACGTGTTCACCTGGGACGACACCTCCAACAACAGGTGGCTCGTCGAAGGAAAAGGCGCATTGATCATGAATCCGCCGAGCGCTTGGGCTGCGGCCAAGCGCGCAAATCCACAGTTGGCTGGACAACTCTGGACGTTTCCGACGCCCAAAGGACCGAAAGGTCGTTATCAGGCCGCGCGGCCCAGCTTCTGGGGCATCTGGAAATTTTCCGGCAACAAACCGGCAGCGAAGAGCCTGCTCACGCATCTCTCTCAGCGCGCGGCGGTGGAGCAGTTGGTCAGGGCTGGTGGTGGTTACGACATCCCCTGGTTTTCGGGATTGCGCGACTTCGACGTCTGGGCGGAGGAAGGGCCGCCCAAGGGAACGCTCACCCACTATCCGCCAGCATCCGACCAAACGCTTTGGATATCCGGATCACCCGCGCCATCCCCGATCGCGGCTCAGATCTACGCGCGAGCTACGATTACAAAGATGGTCGCGAGGTACACACAGAGCGGCGATTCCATGGACAAGACTCTGGCTTGGGCAGCTTCGGAACTCGAAGGCCTAATCGCGCTCAGCGGTTTCGTCGTGCCGGCAAAAGCTGCTGCGCAGCAGACGGGCAAGGTCTTACGGGTCGGCTACCTCTCACCCTTTACCTTGCCATTCGAGGCGGACGGCATCCATGTCTTTGAGCAAACGCTGCGCGAGCGGGGTTACATTCAAGGGCAGAATCTCTCGATTCTTTACCAATCCAGCGAAGGTCGGGACGAACTGCTGCCGGATCTCGCATCCAAGTTGATTGGGCTCCATATCGATGCTCTGGTGACGTTTGGTGCCGTTGCTACGCGGGCGGCTCAGCAGATGACGCACTCCGTCCCGATTGTCATGGTCACGGTTCTCGATCCCGTTCAGGCAGGGTTCGTCGACAGCCTCTCGCGTCCAGGCGGCAACATCACGGGGTCGTCCGACCTTTCCGAGGAACTGGTTGCAAAGCGCGTTGAACTGCTCAAGCAAACCATACCAACGGCCTCCTTGATCGCTGTACTTTGGGATCCGACAGGTCCGACGAATGCGCTCGATCTAAGGAGAACGGAGGCCGCTGCCGCAGCCCTGGGCATGAAAGTTCGCGCCGCCGCGGCGCATGACCGCAATGAGATCGAAAAGGCGTTCGCGGATATGAAGCAGTGGCGCCCTCAGGCCCTGATGGTGCTGATGTCATCCCCCGCGATTGTTCACATAGTGCGCATACTGGAACTGGCAAACGGGGCCCGCCTTCCGACGATGTATGGAACGCGGGGAGCCGCGATGGCGGGTGCTCTCTTGTCTTACGGGCCAGACCTCGCTGACCAATATCGACGCGCTGCAGTGTTTGTGGAAAAGATCCTGAAAGGCGCCAAGCCTGCAGATCTGCCAGTTGAGAGACCAACTCGGTTCGAACTGGTTGTCAACCTGAAGACCGCGAAGGCGCTCGATATCACCATCCCGCAATCGATCCTCCTCCAAGCGAATGAAGTAATTCGATGACGCAATCCCGTACCAGCATTGGCACCGAACACGGTGCCCAACCGCGCAAAGGATCGGAATAGCAACAGCCGCCTTCGCGTCTGTTGCCGCGCGGTGATTGCAATCGTTGAACGTCTGATTTGCGAACCGCCGACGCTCGCCGGAACGGGGACTGGGCGTCAGATCAAGTTGCGACCCATTTAGACGGATACTATTGTGCAATCCGATATTCCTATCGGTTGCTCAGAAGATATATCTATCACAAGGCACGCATGCAGCGCACCGTTCCGATTCTGCACATTGGCAGTTATGAGGAAGCGAAGGCTTACTACGTTGACTGGCTTGGGTTCGAGATTGACTGGGAGTTTCGTTTCGAACCGACCTTTCCTGTCTATATGCAGGTGTCTCGCGATGGGCTCGTGCTGCATCTATCGGAGCATAAGGGAGGCAATCCTGGTCCCGCAATGTGCCACGTAGATGTCGATGACTTGGACGCTCTAATGGCGGAGTGGAAAAGCCGGCGTCCGGATTTCACCCAGGAGATTGAGATCGCACCATGGAATGCCAAGCATATTTCCCTAAAGGACCCGTTCGGAAACATGTTGGGCATAAATCAAGACTTGACCACGCCTCCAGAGACCTAGCAAATTCATGCGGCCGTCGTGCGAAGGTGCCCGGACGTGATGGAAATGAACCTTCGCTTTGGATCGTGAGGCGACGTTCGGCCAGTAGACGGTCGCATTTCCTCCATGGCAGTCATTCGATCCGCACTAAAATGAGATGCGGACACTCGCCCTCGAATCTTCGGCACGTTCTGCAAATTCAGGAGTTCTGGGCGTCGCGAAGGACGTGTGACGTGGCGATGATTTGTTTAGGCGGACATGCTGATGGCTGATGAACTGCAGCAGCGCCGACGGCTTGCCGCCATCATGTTCACGGACATGGTGGGCTACAGCGCGCTGTCGCAGGAGAACGAAGCGCTCGCTCTAGAACTTCTGAACGAGCATCGCAACCTTTTGCGGGAGGCGTTTGCGCGGCATGGCGGCCACGAGATCGAGGCCGTAGGGGATGGGTTCTTCGTCGAGTTTCCCAGCGCGCTTCAAGGCACACGCTGCGCAGTCGACATCCAACGCACCCTCCACGATCGCAACATGTCGGCGCCACCGGAACGCCGGATCAGAGTGCGGGTCGGTCTGCACTTGGGGGACGTCGTCGTGCAGGAGTCTAGCGTCCACGGCGATGGAGTCAACATCGCCGCCCGCATCGAGCCACTGGCCGAGCCCGGCGGCATCTGCCTCTCGGAGGACATCGCGCGCCAGATCGAAAACAAGATCGAGCTGCCGCTGCTCAGGCTTGGCAGAGCCGATCTGAAAAACATACGGACGCCGGTTATTGTCTACCGGATGGTGCTGCCTTGGGAGCGCAAACAGTTCCCCGGCTCGGAGCGCCTGGCCTTCAGCATGCGCCAGCGGCAGACGCGCCGCGCGCTGATCGGCACCGGGGGCCTGCTGGTTGCAGGAGGACTGGCCGGTACGTGGATTTGGATGCAAGCACAAACATCCGCGGGGCTGGTGAACAACCGCATCGCCGTGCTGCCGTTCGTGAGCATGAGCGCAAGCACCGAGGACGAATACTTCGTCGATGGGATAACCGAGGAACTGATCTCCCGGCTGTCACGAGTCCAGGGCCTAGAGGTAATCGCCCGCACCTCGATTGCCTCTTACAAAGGAACCAAGAAGAACATCGGCCAGATTGCTGGCGAACTCAACGTAGGTTCCGTTTTGGAGGGAAGTGTGCGTACAGCGAGCGGCAAGGTCCGCATATCGGCCCAGCTGATCAACCCGAACACTGATGCGCATTTGTGGGCAGAGGACTACGACCGCGAGCTGCAAGATGTTTTCGCGGTCCAGCGGGACATCGCCCAGCGTGTCGCCGATGCGCTTGCGCTGAAGTTGGGGATCTCCGCGACCGCACCGGCCGTAGCGGGCACGGCGAATGTCGGCGCGTACAACGCCTACCTCCTGGGGCGCTTTCACTACAACAAGGGCGATGTAGAGGGTCTGCATAAGGCGGTCGAGCACTACGAGGAGGCGATCTCACAGGATGCGTCCTACGCCGTTGCATACGCGGCACTTGCTGACGCGCACGAGCAACTGGCGGCCTACGAGGCCGATTCGGCAAATCGATTTCCAAAGGCGCGGATCGCCGCGCTGAAAGCGTTGGACCTCGACGACTCGGTTGCCGAAGCCCACACTGCCCTGGGAGTGGTGAGGACCTTCTACGAATGGGATTGGGCCGGTGCCCGGGAATCGTTCGAGCGAGCGCTGGCACTGAACCCGAACTCTGCGCTGACCCATAACTGGTATGGCTGGTACCTTTTGTTTCTACGCGAGTGGGATCACGGGATTGCCGAGCTGCGGCGCGCGGTCGAGCTGGATCCGGTTTCGATCATCATGAATACTGATCTGGCCGGGGGCTTCCAGCACGCGGGCCGATGGAACGAAGGGATCGATCAAGCACGCAGATCCGATGAACTGGATCCGGCAAACCCTTGGGCTCTGAACACTCTTGCCTGGGGTCACGTGGGAAAGAAAGACTACCAGCAGGCCCTGCCGATATTTCAGAAACTGGTGGAGGTTGCGGGCCGGAAAGCTTGGCCGCTCTCTGGTCTTGCCTCCGTGTACGCGTTCTCCGGTGACACAGATCGCGCGTTGCAACTCCTGGATGAAATAAAGGAACGGTCGAAGGGCAAACCCGGGCAGGCCTACAGTATTCAGTTGGTCTACAGGGCACTGGCAACGCGCGACGATCGCTATCTGGCTGACGTTTATCGCTTGCTGGATAAAGCCCTCGAAGAGCGGTCGGTCGGACTTGTCTTTGCTAGTTCGCGCTGGTATGACGGTTACCAATCCGACCCGCGCTGGATCGCCTTCCGCAAGAAACTGGGATTGCCGCCTTGAGGCGTTGAGACCGATCTGGAATGTGGATATTCGGGCATCGCGCTGAATCGAGCAACGGCAAGTACCGAACCAAACCAACAGGCTTGCTCACAGCAACAAAATCCCGCTTATACTTCCAATGGTCTGAGATACGGCAAACTGTCTGGCTCCCGGAGGCTGGCAAACGTCGTCGGCTCACGGCCCATAAAAATGTCACGGAAACAGCCAGCCTGAGGATGGGGGCATGAAACGTCGCACGTTCATCACGTTACTGGCAGCGAGCTCTGTAGCAGGATGCGCTCGGCCGGTTCACGCAACGATCCGCGGTCTTACGATGGGCACGACCTACGCCGTGGAGCTGGCGGCGCCGATCGACGATGCTGCGCGGACGGTGCTCGCGGAGCTTATCGAGGTCGAGCTGGCCGCGATCAATCGGGCGATGTCCACCTACGACCCTCGGTCGGAGCTGTCGGAATTCAACAGACGACAAGATCTCATTTGGGCGCCTGCGTCACGGGGCCTGCTCGAGGTGCTCGATAGCGCATCGCGGATCAGCACCTCGACTCAGGGTGCGTTCGATGTAACCGTCGGACCGTTGGTCGATCTCTGGGGATTCGGTCCGCAGTACCGTGCCCAACGAGTTCCGAATGACGACATGATCGAGCGGGTTCGGGAAAGCGTCGGCTACCAGCACGTGCAAATCGACCCATCCGCCGGTGCGATCCGCAAGAGACACAGTCGCACCCAACTCGATTTGAACGCAATTGCCCCGGGGTACGGTGTCGATCGCCTGGCCATGATTCTGGATCGCCAAGGTATTCGCGACTACCTGGTGGAAATCGGTGGAGAGTTCCGGGCCAGGGGCACCACGGCGGCGGGAAGACACTGGCGAGTCGCCATCGAGCGCCCGGTGGAGGGACGACGCGTCCTTGGAGAGATCGTCGTCCTCGAGAACCGGGCGATTTGCACCTCCGGCACCACCAAAGATTTCTTCGAGCAGGATGGACGGCACTATTCGCACTCCATCGATCCCGCGACGGGGCGGCCAGTCGAACATCCGCCCATGGCGGTGAGCGTGGTCGCCGATACGGCCATGGAGGCCGACGGATGGGCGACGGCGCTGGTTGTCCTCGGACCGGAGCGAGGGCATTCGCTGGCGCAGGCACGTGGTCTCGCGGCGATAGTCGTCACGGCCTCCGGGCCCACATTTGATGTCCGTGTCACCGATGCGCTCCGTGCCCAGCTCCTTGGCTAGCACGCAGCTGTATTCAGACCGGGAGGAATCGTGCGTATCAGTTGGTCAAGCAACGAGCCGAAGCATCCACGGGCCGTGCGCCCTGTGAGTCTCACCTCAAGCGAGGTCTCGCCAGGTCTCGGGACCAGGACGATGGCACTCGTCTTACTGGCATGTCTCGCGCTCTTCGGTGTCCCCGGATCTGTGTTTGCGGCGGATGCACCTGCCTGGTTGAAGAAAGACACCATTAGTCGCCTGTTCCCAGAGGCGGCCTACACCGGCCCCCTGTCTGGAAAGCCGCCAGTCGTACCTGTCTACGGCGCCGGGCGCGCCATCGGCTTTATGTTCTCTACCGATGAATTGACAGATGTCGTCGGCTTCTCCGGTGCGCCGTTCAACTTCGTGGTCGGACTGGATCTGCAGGGGAAGATCACGGGCGTCGTCCTCGTGGAGCACTCTGAGCCGATCATCGACTACAACTCCATGGGTCCGCAGCTCGAGCGTTTCATCAAGCAGTACACCGGTCTTGACCCGGGCGGCTCGATTTCGCTCTCGGGCCAGGGCACGCAGGGCGCTATCAACGGCATCAGCGGGGCGACCGTGAGTGCGCGGGCGTTTAACCATGCCATTGTTCAGAGCGCCCGCCTGGTGGCCCGCTCTCGTGGGCTTACGCGTGGCGCCGCGTCGACCGCCATGGTCGATACAGCGAGCTTCCAACCCTTGACCTGGTCGGAGCTCATCGCGGCTGGTGCGCTGGAGCAAATGCGGATTCACCATGGCGGCAAGGCGGGCACAGGTAGCGAGGATGTCGCACTCGAGCTCCATGCGGCCGTGGTCAATCCCCCCACGATCGGTCGCAATCTTCTCGGCAACATGCGCTACGGCGAGCACGTGGCGGCGCATGGCCCGCAGGACCTGATCGTGCTGCTCATGGGGAAGGGACCCTACTCCTTCGTCGGCACCAAGGTGTTCGATACGGGCACGTTCGATCGGGTCCGGATCGAGCAAGGTGCGCACAAATTCGTGCTGCAGCGAGAGCCAGGGCGCTATCAATATCTGCCGTTCGTCTCAGCCAAAGGGGCACCGAAGTTCGACGAGATCGCCCTTTTCCGAATACCGGCTGACAAGGGGATCGATGTTCTCGCGCCGTGGCAGGCGGTAATAGTAGTGGGCGACGACTCCAGTTCTGGCGCGCGAACGCAAGAGTTCAAGCTCAGCTACAAGTTGCCCTCGCGATTCGTATTGCCACCGGTCGAGGTGTCTGCCGAGGATTCGCTCGATGCGCCTTGGCTCGAGAGTTGGCGCGCACAGGCGAACAACATTGTCGTGCTGGGCCTTGGCCTATTGGTGCTCACAGTGCTGCTCATCGCGATGCAGAGGCTGACGCGCCACGCGCGTCTCTATCAGGCGGTGCGCATTGGCTTTCTACTCTTCACGCTGGTGTGGGTAGGCTGGATAGCGGGGGCCCAGCTAAGCATCATCAACGTGTTTGCGTGGTTGCACGGGTTCGTCGATGGCAACGGCGTGGCCGTGCTCCTTGCCGACCCGTTGCTCTTTGTGCTGCTAGCGTTCACGGTCGTAAGCTTCGTCATCTGGGGCCGTGGCGTGTTCTGCGGCTGGCTGTGCCCGTTCGGCGCCCTGCAGGAGCTCCTGGCCAAGCTCGCCCGCGTCGTCAAGTTGCCCCAGTGGTCGCCGTCGCACCGGACTCATCGTATGTTGTGGCGCTTGAAGTACGTGTCGCTCGCGGTGCTTGCTGTCGCCACCCTGCACGGACTGCAGACCATGGCGGTCGCCGCTGAGATCGAGCCGTTCAAGACCGTCATCTCACTGAGAATGGACCGAGCCTGGCCATTCGTGGTGTTCGCGTTGGTGATTCTCGCTGCCGGCTTGTTCGTCGAACGGGCGTTCTGTCGTTTTCTCTGCCCGCTTGGCGCAGTGATGGCGATTGGCGGCAAGCTGCGCTTGCGCCGGTTCATGCCATTGAAGCGCCGCCAGGAATGCGGCAGCCCCTGCCAGTTGTGCGCAAATCGCTGCCCGATACAGGCCATCGAGCCGAGCGGGGCAATCAACATGGACGAATGCTTCTATTGCCTCGACTGCCAGGTCATCCACAACGATGCGACCGTGTGTCCGCCGCTGGTGTACGAGGCAAAGCGCAACCGCAAGTTCACCATTGCACCGACTCCGACCCCCGCGACCGAGTGAGTTCGGCGACAAGCCCCCTCTCCCTGTCTTGAAGCACCATGCGACGGACAGTCGTGACGTACCGGTCTCTTGTTGAGCTCACGATTGTCGGCACGATCGTCGGACTCGCGTCACTCAGCGAAGCGCAAGAAACTGATGCGCAGATGAAAGACTCTTCTGACCAGTGCTTGGAGCAGGTCCGTAAGGGGCGTTCGGAATGGGTCGAGTGTCGTGCCACGTTCGCGCCGGACACGACTGGGCGTGCGGAGCTGTCAAACAAGACGCTCGATATTGTCAGGGACGCGAAGTGTGACGGCAATATCCGGATGCGGCGCGCCGCGCTGCTTGAGGTGCGCAAGGAAGGGGGCGTCCTCCAGCTCGATCCGCAAAATCTGGTGTGCAGCGTTACTACCAGCGCCGATACCATTTCAGGTATCGATATCATTCTCAACCCCCAGATCACCTTTCAAGGTGGATCGGTCGTTGATGTGTCACCGGGGCTAACGAGCATTGCAAACTTGCCGGGGTTCATCGTTGCGCCGCTCAAAAGCGCGGTTGAATCCGCATACATCCGCAAACAGCTCTCGCAAGGACTGGACTCTTTTCTGGTAGAAGCGCTGGGGAAATGATCCGATAGAACGGATCGCTTACGGCCATGTCGCGAACCGGCCGCAGCGACAGGGTAGCCGCCCCCGACGCGGCGGCGTTTATTCTTTCGGCCGTGAGCGCAGAGAGGGGCTACTGTCCGGATGCTTTGAGTATCCTATTTGCGTTGCTTCGCAATGGCTCCCCAAACAAAGAGAACGATAACGGCGCCGACGACGGCGCCGATGAGCCCGGCACCCTCGCCGGGCGCATACCATCCAAGCGCTTGCCCGAGATAACTCGCAACGATTGCTCCCACGATGCCGAGGATTGTCGTCAACACGAAACCCGACGGCTCGTTCTTGCCAGGCATGATGAACTTCGCGATAACGCCGGCGACTAATCCAATGACGATCGTCCAGATGATGCCCATGGCCTGCTCCTGTGAGGGGCTCGGTGACGGCCGAGCTGGCACACGACGATACACCCCGACAGTCGTTTCGGGGAAATGGCACGCTGGCGCCGGAACTTGTTCGATGGCGCCGATGTGTTCCACTTAGAACATTGAGGAGAATGAAATGAGTCGCGGAATGCCATCCATGGTTGCACTTTTGGGACTTCTCGCTGTAGCGGGTTATCAGAACCGGGGCAAAATCGCCGAAGTCCTCGGCGGGTTGAAGCAAGAG
This sequence comes from Burkholderiales bacterium, assembly GCA_035275265.1. Lineage (GTDB taxonomy): Bacteria > Pseudomonadota > Gammaproteobacteria > Burkholderiales > JACQAP01 > JACQAP01. The sequence goes on from DATENC010000026.1 coordinate 606,357, forward strand.
CCGGGCGGCGGTCCCGGCCAGAGCAATCAGCAGGGCAGTCAGGGCGGCGTGCTCGCAAATCTGGGCGGGCTGCTTGGCGGTGGGAGTGTGGGGAGTGTGCTGAGCGGCGGGCTTCGAGACCTGGTCGAGCGATTCAAGCAAAACGGCCAAGGCCAGGCGGCGGATTCCTGGGTCAAGCCCGGTCCCAATCAACAGCTCGGCCGGGATCAGCTCGAGCAAGCGATCGGCCCCGACGTGCTTATGACGCTTTCGCAGCAAACCGGGCTCTCACGGGAAGAGTTGCTGTCCAGGCTGACCCGGGATTTGCCTGCAGCGGTGGACAAATTCACGCCGGAGGGCCGGCTGCCGACCGAAGACGAAGCGGCGCGACTGATCTAACTCAAATCCTGTAGATGTCGGCAAGCTCGTCGAGGGAGCGCACAGCGAAATCGACAGGAACCTTGGGCTTGAGCTCCCCGGTCATTGGCCCGAATTCATCCGCACTCACCACGTGCGTCGTACGCAGGCCGGCCCCGGCGGCCGCTTTCAGGTCGCCGCTGTGGGCGGCCACCATCATGCATTCCGCGGGCGCGATGCCGAATGCTTCCGCGGCTGCGAGGTAGACGCGGGGTTTCGGCTTGTAGTCGCCGGCGATCTCCGCGCCTAGGATGGCATCCCAGCGAATGTCGTTGCGCCGGGCCAGGTCGACCATCAGCGAGATATTGCCGTTAGAACACGGCGCGAGCAGGAAGCGGCGGCGCAGCCGGTTGAGCCCCGCCGGCACGCCTCGCCACGCATCCAGCCGATGCCAGACGAGATTGAGCGACTGCAGGACCGGTTCGTTCAAATCCTGCAATCCGAAGCGTGGGCGGATGCGCTCGAGCATCCGGCGGTGGATGACGTCGAGCTTGGAAAACGGCACGGCGCCGGACCGAACTTCCTCCATTCCCGGTTGATACTCGGCGCGCCAAGCGTCCGCGAACGCGATCCAGTCTAGCGAATAGCCCAGCGGCTTTAGAATCGCGGCGGACTCGCGCGCTACGCCGTTGCGCCAATCGACCAGCGTGCCGAACACATCGAAGACCAGTGCCTTCACGCCGTCGATGGGCTGTGCATTGGTGGCTTGCGACCAGGCACTCCGCGATGCGAGGAGCCCGGTTCCGGAAAATGCGGCGGCGGCGCCCAGCAATGCGGTGCGACTCAGGAAACTACGGCGATTCTGTTTTCCGGACATCGGGCTACTGATCGAACTCGATATGTTTGATGAACGTGATCTTGCCCTTGTCGTTCCTCACCACGTTGTAGCCGTGCACCCCGTCGCCGTTGGGCTCGAAGTTGTAGGTGCCTTCGACACCCTTCAGCCCACGCGTCGAGAGCAGTGCGTTTCGAATGGCGTCCGCTTCCGTGGACTTGGCCTTTTCGATGGCGTGCTTCAGCAGAAAGACAGCACCATACGTGCAAGCCGAGTAGAGATCCGCCTCATGGCCGTATTTAGCGCGGTAGCGCTTCGCGAAGCCGCGGGATTCATCGTTGGCCTCGGTGGCGAAGTCCGCCACGCTGTGCACGCCCCACAGGGCTTCGCCCGCTAGTTTCATCGCGGTCTCGGTCACGAGAGACGTGGAACCGATCCACTCCGTCTGCACCCCCAACTGGCGCAACTGGCGCGCGAAGATCCCGACGTCCGGAGAGTTGGTCATGTAGCTGCCGATGATGTCTGCGCCGGATTTCTTGACCTGCAACACGATGGGGGTGAAATCCTGGGAGTTGCTGGTGTAGCCCTGGATCAGGACGGGCTCGATGCCATGAGCTTTGAGCGCATCCACCAATGCATTCTTGCCGCCGTTGCCGAAGGTGTCGGTCGAATGCACGATCGCCCATTTCCGTTTCTTCAGTTCCTTCGCACCGTACTCGGCCATCACCTTCGACGAGTACAGATCATTCGGGCGGACCCGGAAGATCCACGGATTGTTGACTCTCGTGAGGCTCGGATCGCTGCCGCCGATCAACGCCGGCACCTTCGACTTCGCGATGGTGGGCGAGGCGGCTTGCACCTGGGTGCTGCGAAGCGGACCGATGACGGCCACCACGCCGGCTTCGATCAGCTTGGTGTAGGCAAGCACCGTAGTCGGGTTCGCGCTCTGATTGTCCTCGATCCGAAGTTCGACCTGCCGGCCCATGATGCCGCCCGCTGCATTGATCTCTTCGACCGCGAGCTTCGCGCCCTGCGCCTGGAGCAGGCCAGCCTCGGCCTGCGGGCCGGTGACCTCGTCTACCAGACCGAACACGATCGGTTCGGCGGCGACGGCCGCCAATTCCATCCAGGGGGTCAGCGCGATCGCTGCGGCCAGCGAACAAGCTGCGATAGACCTTACGATTGCGCTTCTCATTTCCTGCTCCTCCGTTCGTTTTTCCGTCCGCCTGGCCGGCTTATGGTGCTCCATACGGAGCCGGCTTTATTGTGCCCCAATTACCTGGATTTTTGAGCCCAATGTAAAGCGACTCTCCCTGAAAAGTGCGGATGTGACCATGCAAAGAAACAACCCGACCCTGAGTCCTTCTTCGTATGCTATTTGTAATCTGGATCAGATTATTATGGCGGTGCATAGATCCGGTTTTTGGCAGTCACCAACCTGATTCGGAGCCGAAGAGGATACCCATGCGCAAATCTCCCCTCGATACTCGCCCTGAACGCCGGCCCTTGCGCATCTTTGCATTCGATCCGATGCTCGCGCGCGCCGGCGATCATCGAGTGACTGTCGAGGTGCCGTACCGGCCGATCGAACGCGAAGAGCGAGCATTCCGGGACGATCGACTGGAGATCGTGGATTACGACGCCGCCACTGGTCGCTATTTTCGCGCTGTAGACCTGAACGACGAAGAGATTGCCATGACTCAGGGCCTTGAGCCGCTTGAGCACGATCCGCAGTTTCACCAGCAGATGGTCTACGCAGTTGCGTCGAAAGTACTGGAAAATTTCGACCGAGCGCTAGGCAGGCGACTGCGGTTTCGAGGTGGGGATCGTCTTCGGTTGATCCCGCATGCCTTTCAGGCGCGAAATGCTTATTTCGACGACGAGTTGAACGCTGTCCTCTTCGGCTATTTCCCGGCCGACGAAGACGATCCCGGACCGAACCTGCCGGGGCAGCTTATTTTCACTTGTCTTTCTCACGATATCGTTGCCCACGAGGTGGCGCACGCGGCCCTCAGCAGGCTGCACGCCTATTACAACGAGCCGACAAATCCCCAGGTGCCTGCCCTGCATGAGGCGTTCGCCGACATCGTCGCAATGTTTCAGCGCCTGACCTTCGCTGAAGTCGTCGCGCCGGCGATACGCGAGTCGCGCGGGAATCTTCTGGATCCGAAAAACCGGCTCCTCGATATCGGCGCACAGTTCGGTTCGGCGGCGGGAAAGGGTGGGCCCTTGCGGCGCATAGCCGGGAAACCAGATCCAGCACTCTTCGCGCGTACGAAAGAGCCCCATGACCTGGGATGGATTCTGGTCTCGGCCGTGTACGAGGGTTTTGTGAGCACCTACCAGCGGCGCACCGGAGATCTGCTGCGGCTTGCTACCGGCGGCAGCGGACGCCTGCCTGACGGCGAGCTTCATCCTGACCTGGTCAATCGCTTGTCGTGGGAGTGCGTGCGTACGGCGCAGTCTGTGCTCTCGATGTGTATACGCGCGACCGACTACCTGCCTCCGGTGGATCCCACTTTCAGCGATTTCCTTCGCGCAATGGTAACGGCGGACTTCGAGCTGAATCGCGCCGACGACTCGGGATTGCGTGCGGACATGATCGAGGCGTTCCGGCAACGGGGGATCCGTCCCGAAGCCGTCGGATCGCTCGCCGTGCAATCGTTGCTGTTGGAGGGGGAAAACTTGTCGCAGGCCACGCCGGATCCAGTGCTCGCGCAGATCGTGGGCAAGCTGGTCGATTTTGGAGCGCGGCAGCTAGGGCGGAACTATTCGCCGCCGAAGGCGACGACCGAGCGCAAGCGGCGCAGCCCGAGCAAAATGAAGACGCCGTCAGAGTGGATCATGCAGCAGAATCGATCTCTGGCGGATCCCTGGGAGGAGGGCGCGTGGGATGCGGTCCCCACTATCTCGTCGGAAGACGAGCCGGAGGAGATCCTGCGTCAAATCGCGATAGATCTAACTACTTGGGCCAAAGACCACCGTGACCAGCTCAAGCTCGATCCTAATCTGTCGGTCGCAGTGCGGGGTTTCCATCCCGTGCATCGCATCGCTTCCAGCGGCGAACTACTGGTGGAAATGGTCGCGCACTTCGTCCAGACGCAGAAAACGCCGAAAGACCTGGGCGGGCTGAAGTACCGTGCCGGCACCACCATGATCGCTAACATCGACGGGCACATCCGCTACGTAATTCACAAGCCTTTCCACGCCGAGCGCGAAGGACGTCTGCAGGCGTGGGTCGATTCATTCGACGACACACACGATACCGGATGGCCCTCTCGCGAACGCGAAAGCAACCGGATCACAAGGGCGTACTCGGCGCGCGCCATGGATCGAAAGAGATGGCGATGAGCAAGACCTTGCACATAAGAATGTATGACGTCGGATTCGGCGATTGTTTCCTCATTGCGCTACCCGACAAGCGCACGGTGTTGGTGGACGCGGGATTCCACTCCCAGGGAAAGGGGTCGTTCGGAGGAAACGACCTCGTCGACCAGATCGTGGACGACGTCAAGGACATCTCGGGAGAGGCGAGGATCGACGTCGTGATCGCCACTCATCGGCACCAGGACCATGTCTACGCTTTCAATTCCAAGAAATGGGAAGACGTGGAGGTCGGGGAGGTCTGGCTGCCTTGGGTCGAAGACAGGTCGAACACCAAAGCGACCGGTCTTTGGAAGAAGCAGAACCGATTCGCACTGCAACTCGCCGCGGCGCTTCCTGGTTTCGGGCTCAACGACGCGGATCGCCAGGACGTCGAATTCATGTTGTGGAACGCGGGCGTCGAGATGCCAGGGTTCGCGGCAGCTGGCGGCTGGAGCAACGCCGGCGCCTTGGACTGTCTGCACGAAGGCTTTGCCCGCCGCGACCGGACGCGTCCCAGGTTCCTCCCCGAAAAGGAAGTGTTTCCCGAATCGTTCGAGAGCCCCGCGCTGCCGGGCGTGCGCGTGCACGTACTGGGCCCCCCGCGCGACCCGGACCTGATCGAGGAGCTCGATCCCGAGGCGGACGGGGAGACTTATCGCGCGCTCGCGCTGCGGGCGGCGATGGCGGGCGCGTTGAACGGTGGCCCCTCGGTGGCCGCTCCTTTCGGCGAAGCCTGGCAGGTGCCCGACGACGAGACGGGATTTCAACTGGAGTCCGGCGAAATCGAGCGCATGGTCGACCTGGCGCAGGGCGCCGACGCGGTGCTTGCCGCCGAAAAAGTGGACAACATGATCAACTCCACGAGCCTGGTGCTGGTGCTCCAGATCGGCAAGGCCCGCCTGTTGCTGCCGGGCGACGCGGAGTGGGGAACTTGGAAGCGGATACTCGCGGACAGTGATGCTCGCACGCTGCTTCGCGGCGCCTCCTTCTTTAAGGTCGGACACCATGGTAGCCACAACGCAACATCCAAGACTCTGGTCGACAAGGTCTTGCCTCGCAAGATCCCGGCGATGATATCCACGCAGCAGGGACCCGGGAACTACCGAAACAATATCCCGCTTGAGGAACTGATGGCCGCCCTCGAAGAACACGAGATCCGTTACGCTCGGAGCGATCGTGGCAACGCTCAGCTCGCGAAAGGCTTCAAGAAGGGTACATCCGGCAAGTGGATTGATCTGGACCTGCCGTGCTGAACGTGTAGCGACGCCGCCCGCTTTACGCCGGAAGCGGGACGAAGCGCGACGCCATCACCTGGCAGCGCTTCATGAGCCTGTGTTCCGTCGGTCCGTAGTCCGCAACCGCCTGGTGGATGCAGCGGAAGTTGTCCCAGACCAGCACATCCCCGACCGTCCAGTGGAAGGTATAGCGGTATTTGTCCTGGGTCTGGTGGGCGAAGAGGTATTCCAGCAAACGTTTGCTCTCCGCATCCGGCAGTTCGTTGACGCGGATCGCGTAGCCGGGGTTGGCGTACAGCGCCTTGCGCTTCGAGATCGGATGCGTGATGACCATCGGGTGCGAAACCGGCGGCTTGGTCCTGCGCTGCGCCTCCGAAAGCGGCGGCCGCGTGCTTCGCGGCCGCTGGCGCATCATCTCGTAGAACTTGTTGAAGTCGTGCAGCGCGGTCTTGCCTTCGAGCTTGCGTTTGATGTCGTCCGGCAGTCCGTCCCACGCCGCGCACATGTCGCAGAACTGCGTCGCTCCCAGGGGCTTGCCGTCGCGCTGCGGCACCTCCAGCGCATACAGCACGTTCGCGAACGCGATCGTCTTGCTGTACGACATGTCGGTATGCCAGCCCTGCCCGGCATCGGGCAGTCCGATCTGCTTGCCGTCCTTGACGACGTTGGAGAGGATCATGACCTCCGGCAGACCGGGCTCCTGGTGCGCGCCGATTACATTGATCTCCAGGTCGCCCAGGCGGGCGCTGAAATTCTTGAGGTCCGCCGCGGTGAGACTCTGGTTGGGGAACCGGATCACGCCATGGCGGCCCAGTGCCTGGACGACGGCATCGGCATCCGCATCGGACAGGTGGGCGAGATCCATCCCTTCCACCTTTGCGCCCAGCGATTCGCCTGAGGGAATTACCTTGATCGGCATTGCTCCTTCTCCAACTCATTCCGGCTGCGCGCACATGGAAACGATAAGCCATGCAAAACGCGCCGTATTCTTGTGGGAAGGATGCTACTACTATGGAATTGGGCAGGCAAAGAGGTGGGCATGCAAGAAACAAGACCTGAGCCTACCGCTCTATCGCTAGGTCAAATAGCTGTCCCAACAAAGTGACTCAATACAGAAAATGACGGACATTTACTTTGAATGCGTGTAATGCTCGCCTGAGTTGCAATACGTTTGTTATGAACCGTATTGACATACTCAACGCGCTTTTCGCTTGCTGCGTATACAACTTCATATAGCCGTCCCTTCGCGTCACTCTCCAATTCAGGCGAAGTAGTAGCAGACACGACCTTCTTCAAAGAGAAGGCAGAGGCAATTCCTTGCTCATCAGCCAATAACCACGCTTCAATCTCGCGCACAGGAATTACTACGCAACGTTTCGAGAACGGGGTGCTACTAACTAGAGTCTCAATCTCCTTACGTAGGGTCGCCAAATCATTCTTATCTAGATCCTGCACTACAAGGAGAATTCTGCTTCCTCGAAGAAAAAGATCTGACGCCCACGCAACACATTTCGATTTCAGTTTGCCGCATCCCCTTGAGTGAAAACTTCGGTATTGCACTTTCCTACTCGTCAGTCTAGACACTAGGGTCGCAATTACGTCTTCATCGCTCTGGTTCTCGACGATGAGACCTATACGCGCCGTCATTTGTCGAAGCCTCCATGCTTCCAATACTCGCCGAGATTGCCACTGGTTTGAAGGTAATTTCTTAGGGCTCTCAGTGCTGTCTTGCCCAGGGTGCTATCGAGTCGCTTAACCTGCGTACCAGAGCGCGTTGTCGAGACGGGAAACACATCACTGGTTTCGACAAGATCCAATACAAGTTCCGAGTGAGTCGATATGACTATTTGACGTCCCCTTGCGCGAGCCTTGATCAGCTCCACGATACTGCTGAGCAATCCATGATGCACACAAACTTCCGGTTCTTCGAGAAGTAACATGGACCAATCATCATTCATAAGGTAAAAAATCAACGCTAAACTCTTGAAGGTCCCTTCGGAAAGTTGATTGAATGCGACGGCAGATTGTCCTACCTTTACCTTTGGGATAACGAGCGTCCTCCTCCGTTTCCGACGAACCACATTCCCGCCTTGACGAACTTTCACCTCACTCGAACTTAAAGCATACGTTCTCCAACGAATATCACTGACAAGCTTGATGCCATCTACACCAACTATTTCCATTAGTCTGTCGTAGGCAGGTTTGTCCTTTTTATAGAGACTGAATAATCCATACATAAAATTGCGATGGGCACCTCGCGACCCATAGTCGTCGACGATCTCATTGTCGCCCTCTACTTCAAACGAACTCGGGCATTTTGTTGGATCTGTGAAGTGAGATGCAGAATAGTATCTAAGGTTAGAATTGAAGTTGAAGACCTCCACAAGTCTATCTAGTTGGTCCTTGTTCACAATTTCATTGACTGATTTGCCTTGTAGATTGCCTACGGCTACAGACAAATGACGAAATAGCGAGTCCCGTTGCCTTGGATTCAGCACATACTGAATAAAGCCCACAGGCAATTGAATGGTTGGTAGTGGGCCTTTCTCCGTAACTATCGACCAACTTTCTTTTGCGTCCGCGGCTGTCTCTGGGCCCCTCTCACCTGCGGCTGCATTTAGGTCTAGTTTGTAAGTAACAGAGTCTTGATTGATAGTGTAAGAAGCCTCTAATGAAATGCGGGCGGAGGATTCTTCGCTTTCATCGTGGCCATAGCCTCTGCGTGTGCCACCTCGCAGCAGAAGTATAGACTGCAACAAGTTCGTCTTTCCGACACCGTTTGGGCCAATAAGCACTGACAAGCCTTTATTCGGTTCAAAGGTTGCATCCCGAAGTGTTCTGTAACGGGTTACATGAAACTTGCTGAGTCGAACGTCCATGATTTAGGCCATTGTCACAAGAGCTTCTCGACACCGAAATTCCCATTTCGGCCACGAGAGCTGAGAAGCAACTTCGGTTAGTTTGCCAAGCAAGCTGTCACTCGCCCAAGGTATATGTATATCAAATATGTGCCTGGCACAGTGGATTCAGGACTTGTGTTTTTACTTAATTGTGCCTGATTCGCGTCGTGATCCTGCCGAACCTCCCCCACGAATCCCTGCTGAATGGCCGAGATAGCTTCAACGCCTCGGCCAGCAGTAGCCCCTTCAAAAAGCATCACGAGAATCCGGACCGGGCCGTGTGATCCCTTATTTCAGTCTTGTCACGGCATTCAGCGTATTTAGTGCATAGCACCAATTCGATCCTTGCTCTATATTTCTGCACAGATAAGAGGAAGATGCTGCATTGCATCAGTTGGCTTTTGAAAAAGCCCTGAGCTGGCCGATTCCTTTGGCTGGCATATCTCATAAGGAGTTACGCAATGACCAAGTTCAAATCCCTATTGGCCGCCATCCTCGTGACGGCTTCCCTCAACACCTTTGCCGCAGACTGGAACATGGTGTCGTCGTCCACCGATGAGCAAGTGTTCGTCGACTCGCAAAGCATTATCAAGGGTACGAACAACCTCATGCAGGTTCGCATCCTCGAGAACTTCGCCGACCCGACGGTCATGGGTCATGGTTTCTACGAGCACAAGTCCCGCTTCATATTGCTGGCCGTTGACTGTGAGGCCGGCGCTGTCAGCTATCAGCAGTGGGGTCTGCATGCCGACGCGCTCGGCACCGGCGCCACGGTATGGGCCGACGGCATGCAAGGCGGTCCGGCCTTCTTCCGCCCTGATGCCGGAACCGGCTACGAACGGGTCTTGGCCACGGTTTGCAACGCCCCGATAGCGATGAAGAACTAGGTTGCTCTCAGGACCACGCACTGTCCTCAGAGCACGCCCACGAACGCACGGCAATCATGCTGCTTGAGCGGGACCGTGCGTGTCCTCTGCGGCGCGAGCATCTGTGCCCCGAATCACAGGTAAGACGGGACGCACCGACGCCATGTAACTGACACGCCAATGGGGGAACTGCGAAAGCCGTCCTTTCGGCACCAACCAAATCTCGCGGCTCGGCAGAATTTACGCTTTGTGGGATGCGGTTGCCGGTAGCGTGAAGTGAATCGTGGTGCCCTCGCCAGGCTCGCTCTCGGCCCAGATTCTTCCGCCATGCGCTTCGACGATGCATCGGGAAATGTAGAGTCCCAAGCCCATTCCTCTGCGATCGTGTTTGCCGACCTGCCAGAACCGCTCGAAAATACTTTCCAGCATCGGGGTGGGAATACCTTGTCCGGAATCGCTGACCGAGAAATGTTGCTCATCGTCTTTGCGATCGCCGCGAATGCTGACCTGGCCGCCGCGAGCGGTGAACTTGATTGAATTCGTGATCAGGTTGGCGAGCACCTGAAGCAGCCTCTCCTGGTCGAAATCCCCAGGTAGCGAAGTCTCGCCGCGTTGGACCTGCAGCGAAATGTTCTTCGCGGACGCGGCGCTTTGGAACGTATCCGCCGCCTCGTCGAGCAGGGAATTGAAATCGCCGGGCACCGCGTTCACCGCGAATTTGCCGGCGTCGATGCTCGCGACATCGATCAGGTCGCCGATGAGCCGGTTCATGCGAGCAGCGTAACGCTGCATGCGCTGCGTCTCGACGAGAAGCTTCTTTCCCTCTTCGTTGTCGCCGGCAGTTCTAGTCAACACCTCAGCGCTCAGAACGATACCGCCAAGCATGTCGCGCAGATCATGGGTCACCATTCCCAGGAAGTCGTCCCGATTGGCCACGGCGTCGTCGGCACGGGCGCGCTCGGTGAGCAAGTAGCGGTCGGTTTTCTCCCGCTCCAGTGGCAGCAACTTCGCAAAGGCGATCGCCTCCTTTCGCCGCTCGAGTCGCAGGGTTTCATCAGCGGTGGCCCGTTCGTCGCGAATCGTTTCGTCGGCACGCGCCCGCTCCTTGACAACAGCCGCGGGTGATTCGCTTTCCGAGCGTGTGGTAGTTTTCTCCAGTTGCTGGTCCGCCTTGTCCCGCGCCTCGGCAAGCACGGCATCTGCAACATCCCGCGCCTCTGCCACCACGGCGTCCGCGCTTACATTGGCAGTCTTTTCAATGAGTGCCTGCCTTTTCTCGATGACACGGTCCGCGCTTGCCCGTTCCGTGCGCAGGCTTTTGTCGGTTTTGTCGCGATCAGGCATGGGATTCGTTCCACTAGAGAGGAAACCATCGAGTGCGGGCGTAGGCAGATTACCCGCGAAGCTGTCGTCGCATGCATACAACTGCGACCCCAGGCGACCATAGTAGTCCTTTCCAGGCACCTGATACGCCTAAACACAGTAGGGAAGTCGTCGCGAGACTGTGCGGCTTGCAGGTTGACGCGCGCTCCGCGGCCTCTTGTCGCTGTCCTACCGACTTTCGCCTACAAATCCCTGCTGAACAGTCGAGACGAGCTTCAACGCCTCGGCCGGCAGCGGCCCCTTCTTCGCACTCTTGGCAGCGTGCTCCAGTTGCTCCAAGGTCGAGAGTCCGACCAGCGTCGTAGTGAGATTCGGGTTCGACAGCACGTATCGTATCGACGCCTCGACGAGGTCCTTCGCGAACCCCCGCTTGACAACTTCACCGAACCGCACCGCACGGGCCACGTCGCCGGCGTAACTCGAAGCCGAGCCGATCGGGTCCACCTTCTGCATGCCGAGCGGATGCCGGGTTTCGACGCCGCTCAACGCGCCGCCCGCCAGTACTCTGATACCGATCGTCCCGACACCCCTTTTGTGTGCAAGCGCGATGAGATGGCCGAAGTCCTGCGCCGGGTAATTCGACGGCAGCTTCGCGCCTGCGCTGGGATTGAGCATGTTATAGCTGACCTGGGCCGTCTCGAATGAATCCAGAATGCTCAGGATCGCCGGGGTATCACCCAAAGCCGTAAATCCGAAATGACGCGCCTTTCCCTGCTTTCGCAGACGCGCGAAGGCAGGCAGCACATGATCGCGCACTGTCTTCGGATCGATGGTTCCCGCGCCCTTCGCATCGGAAATCGGGTTGTGCAACTGGTAGAGGTCGACGCTGTCGAGGCCCAGGCGTTGGAGGCTCGCTTCCATTGAATCGGCAATGTGCCGCGCGAGGTCGCCGGTCGTTTCAACGAAGACTTTGGTGCCGATACAAATCTTCGGCTGTTTCAGGGCTTTCAGCACGCGTCCGAGGTTGCGCTCGGATTCGCCGTTGCCGTACATCGGCGCGGTGTCGAAGTAGGTGATGCCGAATTCCATCGCAAGCGCCACCGCGCGCTGCTGGTCGGCCGCCGTGCCCTTCACCATCAAGCCGCCGACGGCGCCGCAGCCGAAGCTCAGCACCGAAACGTTCAGCCCGGTTTTTCCCAGGACACGTGTTTCCATGATCTTGACTCAACCCAACTCGACTCAACCCAGCGCAAAGGCACAGAGAAGAACGAAGCAGAGAGCGATAGATTCTCAGGTCGCTCCCATGGTTGCATATGCCTTCATTGCTGTGCGCAACAACTTGTAACCGCCGCCGTCTATATCTTCTTTCCTCCGTGTCCTCTGTGTTGGGTGCAGGTCGGTAGCAATCAGCGGTGCACCGGAGTCGGTATGTCGAGCGTGGTCACGCGGCGCAACTCGCGGCGGTACTTCTTGTCGTCGAAGGGCACTCCCCGGTGCATGGTCGCGCGGTTGTCCCAGATCACCAGGTCGCCCACCCGCCACGAATGCCGGTAGACGAACTGCGGCCGGGTGGCGTGCTCGGTCAGGTCCCGCAGCAGCAGGCGCGCTTCCGGCACCGGCCAGCCGATGATCGAAGACGCATGCGAGGCGAGGTAGAGCGACTTGCGCCGGTTGGGCAGGGTGCGGACCAGCGGTTGCACCGCGCCCTTGAGGGTCTCCGTTTCCTTCTCGGAGAATTCAAAGCCCAGCGTGGAGCGCGAATACGCAATCGAATGATGCGCGCGCAGGCCTTCGAGTTGCGGCTTCATATCGTCGTCCAGGGCATCGTAAGCAGCGCGCATGTCGGCGAATTCCGTGTCCGCCGGCACCGGCGGCACGACCACCGAGAACAGCATCGAGTAGCGCCCCGGCGGGTCCTGGAAGGAAGCGTCTGTGTGCCACAGACGATTGCCTAGCAGGTACTGGCGGCGCCGGTCGTTCGACTGGAGGATCTCACCGCCCTCGCCCACGTTGGAAATGTCCGTCAGCGCCTCGTTGCCAAAGCGGTTTTTCGCGATCGCCGCCGCACCGGTCTTGGCGTGGAGTTGGCCGTCGAAGCGTTGTGCGAACTCCATCTGATCGCCGCCGGAAAAAGCCTGCTCACGGAAGACCAGTATCGCGTAGCGGTCCATGCCCGCGCGGATCTGCTCCAGGGTATCGCGCTCGGAAACCGTCCGCAGATCAACCGGGCTGACTTCAGCGACGAAGGTGGGATGCAGCGATTTGAAAGTGAGGCTCATGGCCGGTATTCACGACCGGACGACGGATCGCCATTGTATTCCCGCGGTCGAGGGAACGTAGTGCGCGAAACGTTACAAATTGTTTGTTCACCTACGGATCGTGCCAAGATCTTTGCTCGCGAACTCGCTTCTTCGCCAACTTGCCGGGGGCATGCCGAATTCCCGTTTGAAGGCGCGACTAAATGCCGCTTCCGAGTCATAGCCCGCATGGTCCGCCACGTCGGCGACCGATTTTTCCCCGTCACGCAGTTGCTGCGCGGCGATCTGCAGGCGCCAGCGGGCCAGGTATTGCATCGGCGGCTGCCCGAGAAAATCGCTGAAGCGTTGCGCCAGGGCGGAGCGCGACAGCCCCACTTTGCCGGCGAGTTCATCGACCGTCCATGGATGCGCCGGCTGGCTGTGAAGCAATGACAAAGCGCGGCCGACGAATCGATCGCGCAATCCCGCGAGCCAGCCTTTCTCGTCCTCCGGCAGCTTGTCGAGGCACCGTCGCACCGCTTCGACGAACAGCAGTTCGGATAGCTTGGCCAGCACCGTCGCGCTACCGGCCCGCGATACGGCGGCCTCCTCCGCGGCGAAGCGCAGCGAGGATTCGATCCAGGCGGATCCGTCTCCGTTGCGCACGTCCACCTTGAAGATGCGGGGCAACGACGCGAGCAGCGGATTGCTGAACACCTCGTCGCAGGCGAGGAAGCCGCACACGATCCGAGTCTTCGCTCCGCCCCCGCCGAAAGACAGTTTCATGACTTCCCCGGGCGCCGTCTCCAGGTGTTCTGCAGCCGACGATGGCGTGCGCGGCAGATCGAGCTTGCTGCCCATTACATGCATCTCGCCCTGCGGAACGACCAGGATCTCGCCGGCAGAAATCTGAAGCGCGGAGTCTTCCTCGTCGCCGAGTTGCGCCCAGCAGGATCCCTCGGTGATCAGGTGATAGGAGACCACGCGTTTCGAGTGCGGCAGGAAGGAGGCGCACAACGCCGCATCCGCCTCGCTTTCCACGCACCACGGAGCAGTGAACTCTCCGTTCAGGTAGACAGCGCCGCTGAGTCGCACAGCACGAAGCACGTCGGACAGAGCATCCATGATGCAGGTCGGCTAATTCCGGCGTCCCGCGCAAAAACGCCGGACGCCCGATCATTTAGATTGAAGGCGGGGCCCGAAATACTAGCACCCGCCCAAACACCCAACAACGACGCAGGCCTGCGAAATGGCAGAAAAAGCGGCGTATCTGCAAAGAACGCCGGTGTCTGCATCAAGGCAGAAATGCGGCGTGCGGGCAGAATTCATCACCATGAACACGACATCTCAAGCCCTCGACCACCTCCTGCGCGCCTTCGGCGATCCCATCGCCGACCTGCGCGATATCGTCCCCGGCCATCCGGAGTTCAATCACGCGCAAGTAATCCGGGCAGCGGCCGGCATCCTCGCAAAAATCCCGGACACTTTTCCGGCGATCGCACGGGCAGTCCGTGCAACCGATGGGCCTGGCGTGCCGCCACAACTACGCGCCCATCTTGCCGCCGCCGAGGCGTGGGTATGCGGAAACCCGGTGCTGGCTGCCGAACGCTATGCGTCCATCCTCAACAAGTGGCCTCACGATCTGCTGGCGCTGCGGCTCGCGCAGTCTTGCTTCTTTTTCCTTGGTTGGCATGACCAGCTTTGCGCTGTCATCGATGGGGTTGTGCCGGCGTGGGGACGTGACGAGCCAAATTTCGGATTCGTGCTTGCGATGGCATCGTTCGCGTACGCCGAAAACGGCGACCCGGAATTCGCCGAGGCAGCGGGGCGGAAAGCGCTCGCGAACGACCCTGCCTGTCCGATGGGGATACACGCGGTAGCGCACGCGATCGCCGAGTCCGGGCGACACCGCGACGGTGCGCAATGGATGCGCGACCAGGGCGCCCACTGGGCCACCGAGAGCCGCATGTGCACGCATAACGCATGGCATCTGGCCATGTTCGACACCGAGGCCGGAAACGTCGCTTCGGCCCTCGGCATACTCGATGCCTGGTTGCTTCCCGCCAGCGTCGGATCACCACTCGATGCGTGCGACGCTACTGGCCTGCTGTGGCGCCTGGCGATCGAGGGAGTCCACGACGAAGGCCGCTGGTGCAAGGTCTCCGACGCCTTCGAACGGACGATGACGCCAGGATTCTGGCCTTATATCGACCTTCATGCGGCGCTTGCGCACCTGAGCGCCGGGAAGCATGCGCGGGCACAACGTCTTGTGGATGCAATCGAACTGTATGCGCAGGGCAGCCACTACGGAGCCTTGCGCGCCCGGCGCGTCACCCAACCAGGCTTGCAAGCGCTAGGCGCCTGGGCCGAAGGCCGCTACGGCGAGGCCGCCGGGCTGCTCGCACGCCTGCGACCCGTTATCGCGGAGATCGGTGGAAGTCCCCTCCAGTTGGAAGTCTTCAAGAGCATCGAACACGAGGCCCTTCGCCGGCAACGTGCCCGTCAGGTCGATCAACCTCAACCACTCGCAGCAAGAGCGCGCGTGAAAAGCGTCGAGGGCGAAGCCGAGGTCTTTGTCACGCGACGTGTCGTCGAGGAACCAAAGAGTGGAGGCTGGGTAGTCGGCAGAAGACCGCTAACCATCGCCAAGGCCATCGCTGCGCGGAAGGAAGCTTATCCAGCAATTCCGGGGACGCCGTCCCTGCAGTAGCCCATCGTTCTTTGCCGCACGTCATCGCCCTCAAGCGAGTTTTGGTGTGCCCGTGGAGGCGACGGTGCGCGGCTTCTCGTTTTTCCTCGAGCCGTGACTTTCGGCATAGACCTTGGTGAATTCCGCACCGAGCAGAAAAATCTGCGCGGAGTAATAGACCCAGACCAGCAAAACGGCCAGAGCGCCGGCGGCGCCGTAACTCGATTCGACGCCGCTTTTTCCGATGTAAAGCCCGATCAGGAATTTTCCGAAAGAGAACAGAAGCGAAGTCACGAGCGCCCCGATCCAGACGTCGCGCCAGCGGATCGCCACCTGCGGCATGAACTTGTAAATGATCGCGAACAGGACCGTGACGATTCCCACGGAGACCACGAAGTTGGTGACGTGCAGTAGCGTCTCCATTCCGCCGAACCAATCGCCCCAATACTTGCCCCAGGCCGCGATCGCGGCGCTGACGACCAGCGAGACGATCAGCAGGAAACCGATCGCCAGGACCATCCCGATGGAAAGCAGACGCGTGCGGATGAAATGCCAGATGCCGGAGCGTTTGTCCGGCTCGACTTTCCAGATGCGGTTGAGGTTGGACTCGAGTTCCGCCAGGACACTGGTTGCGCCGATGAACAGGAGCAGGACACCCAGCGAACTCGCGATCATGCCCTGTTTGGGCTTCTGCGCACTGGCCAGCATGCCTTCGATGGCCTTGGCCCCGTTTTCGCCGATCATGCCTCGCGCCTGATCCATGATCGCCGCTTGCGCCGCGTCCTGGCCGAAGATTAGCGCGGCAACTGCGATCACGATGATGAGCAGCGGGGCGATAGAGAACACCGTGTAGTAGGCCAGCGCGGCGCCCATGCTCGGCGCGTAGTCGTTCATCCAGTTCTTTAGCGCCGTATTGGCCAACTGGAACAGGAATTTCGGGTTCATGTCTTCGCGTTCACGCCGGGATCAGCTATTCAACGCCCGTATTTGGCGGTCAGCGAAGCACTGTCGATGGCATGCGCCTGAATCATGAAATCCAGGTCGCTTACCCTGTCACCCGCCCGGACTTCCAGTCGGTCGACGTCGAGCGCATGCACGCTGAAAACGTAGCGATGGGGTGGATCGCCCTTTGGCGGACACGGTCCGCCGTAACCGGGCTTGCCGAAACTTGTCGTCCCGTGCACTACCCCCGGCATGAAGGCTCGGGAAGGATCGCCGGCGCCGGTCGGAAGACGACTCACGCCGGGTGGGATGTCGTACATCACCCAGTGCCACCAACCGGAGCCGGCTCTCGCGTCCGGATCGTAGAGCGTCACCGCTATGCTCTTCGTGCCGGCAGGCATATGGCTCCATCGAAGATCGGGGGAGAGATTCTGTCCCCCGCACTCCAGGCCGTTGTACAAGTATCGCTCGCCGATGGTCTCGCCTTCGCTGATGTCGGTGCTGCCGAGGACAAAGGGCGGCAATGCCACCGGCTCGGTTCCGGATCCCCGCTGCTCGGGAGGCATCGTGGCGCGCGGTGCGTAGCTATCCTGGTCACGTTTCTGCGAGGAAGTTTTCATTGCCGCCCCTAGCGTGCCGCCGCCTGGCGCGTGCGCGCCGCCTTGCGCGCGGACGCCGCGCGGCTTTCGGCTGAGCGCTGCCGGGCAACGGAACGGGCTTGCCTCGAAAGCGCGACCTTCGATGCCGCTGCGTGGGGCTCGCGTTCCAATGCATGCATAACCGCACGCGACCGCTTTGCGGAAACTTTGTGATCCGCCTTGCGAGCCGCTTCGGAATCGCGCTCGGCCTTACGACGGGTTTCCGCCGATGTCTTGCCCTTTTTCGGGGGCGGCAATTTGACACCGGCCCGGCGCGCTTTGGACAAGCCGATCGCAATGGCCTGCTTGGTGGAACGCGCACCGTGCTTGCCCTCGCGGATATGCTCGATTTCCTCACGTACGAACTCGCCAGCCTGCGTTGAAGCGGACTTACCTTCCTTCTTGTCTTGCGCTACCCGTTGCATGGTTTTCTTGTCCGGCACGACTTTCTCCTTCACTTGAAATGATTGTCCTTTGCGCGTAACTCTCCTTTGCGGGTGAGTTCCGCAAGGACCGTGCCTTTCATCAATTGCTCGCCAAGTGCCATTTTTCTCCATGAATCCCGCGATTTTTCACGTTTCGGATGCTTCGGTGCATCTGGATGCTGTAAGACTTGCATGACCTCGGAAAATTTTGCACTTGCATGTTTTTCAGCGAATGCAAGGAACGCGTCCGGACCATCGATGCCGAAGCAGTTCGAACACTCGAACAGGAGAACCATCATGGCCGGCAGCAGCACTCTCGATCCGGACAACTTTCCCGGACCGCAAAACCTCAAATTGCCGAAGGGGCACGACACTCGCTCCCTCGGCCCGAGCGACAGTTCCGACAGTGGGTCCGACATGGCAGGACCGGGCCTTATCGACGACGATGCGCTCCATCTCGATCGCGGAACGAACGAAGACACGGAAGCAGGACGCAACGACATCGCAAATACCGGTTTGAGCGTGGGTGACACCGACATGGAAGACAACAGCGATCGCTACGGCACCGGAGAGCGCATGGCCGCGGGCAAAGAGCCGAACATTCGCGCCGATGGCGATTACGGCACCGACCGGATCGTAGGCGAAAAAGAAGCGGGGCTGGGCGGAGGGCTCGACCAAGCCGAAGAAGCACAGCTCGGCATCACCGATGAGGAACTGGAGGAAACTAACGAGCAGAGCGGCAAGCCGCCCGAGAAAAAGAGAAGTTAGTCTTTATCAGGAAAAATTCAGCGGTGGCCTGCGAATAACATCGCAGCGCCACTTGCTGGTCCTGCGCGACGCCCTCGCGCACGCACCGGGATCCGCACGGCGCCGAAGCTGCCCGTCGGTTTTAATCTCGGGCGCGGCTGCCATGGCCATGCTCCACGGCCGCCACTAGATATTTTCCCCGCTTCGAGTTCGTAGCGCGCAACGCTCTTTCCCTTCGCATCAAAGTTCCAAGCTTGTATTGCGCAGATGCGACGCCCGCATCGGCGCCGCTGCGGCACCACGACGCTGCACTCGAGCTGAGAATGTCCGCCCCCTTGAAATCGCGCACCTGGACGGCGGCTGGATCGTCCGCCCGGAGCGCAAACCGCCGCCAGCAGGGCCACGAGCAGACATGCTTTTGCACGGATGCTTTTCACAAATGATGGCCTGATCCTGCCCGCGAACCGGGCACCTCGAATTCGGAATTGTCCCCATCGCCGCCGGTATCGTCTAGAATTGCGCCCGAATACGCAGCTTTGTAGTAAAAAATCTACACGGAGAACAGTATCTATATAGTTTAAAAGGTATTTTTTTTCTGGACCGCCCCTTGCTTAGTAGTATCGGGACCGATTCTTTTGGCCTATTTGCAGGGAGTTTTCTTGGACGCATGTGCCGGTTCGTCGAACACCGCGTATCGAACAGCCGATCTTTCGGCATGGACGGTATTGCATAGCATCATTGTCGTCCTCGCGTTGGTCGGAACATGCGCGAAGACCGCACACGCCGCCCAAGCCCAGGAGGACGCGCCAGCGCCCGGCACCACCGAAAGTTCACCGGAGCAAGGCCAATCGGAGGGTTTCCGGTTCGATCTCAATAAGCTCGAGCTCAACGTATACGGGCTCGCCTACCATCCAGATCGCGAGAAGGTCGAGCGCGAGAATCTGGACAACGAGGTCAATCCAGGACTCGGCGTCCACTACGAATTTCGCGATAGCGCGCGGGGTGTTACCTTTGCCGAGATCGGCGCGTACTACGATTCGGGAAGCAACTGGGCGAAGTTCCTGTCGCTGGGCTATCAATTCAAAGTAGGCAAAAACTGGAAGATTGGCGGCGCCGTCGCTGCCGTACACAGCGATACCTACAATGACGGCGTAGGCTTCGTCGGCATGTTCCCGCTAGTCACCTACGACCTGGGTCCCATCAAGTTGAACGCGGTGTATTTTCCGAAGGTTGCAAACTACAACGAGGTCGCTGCGTACGGCTTCTACGTCACCCTTCCGCTTGGACGCTGGCTCAACGGCTCGGCTCAGAAACGATAGCCCCGGATTCACTGGACAAAGCTGTCATCATGCCGCGTCCGTCACCACGGATTCACCCGATCCGGACGGGTTTCGTTCAGGATCGCAATACTTTCCCAGGCGATGCGCCGACAAGCCCGTCGTCGGCGTACGTAGTAACGCCGTTCACGATCGTGTACCGCACACCACGTGACGGCATCACCATTCTTTTCCCGCCGCCCGGCAGATCATAGCGCCGCTCCCCGCGGTTCCCAGAGCCGATTGTCTGCGGATCGAAGATCGCGATATCGGCGGCCAACCCCGGGAGAAGGCGTCCACGGTCACGGATTCCGAAAAAGTCCGCGGGATCCGACGTGAGTCGTCGGACGGCCTCGGGCAGCGACAGCACTTCCCGCTCGCGCACCCAGGTGCCCAGCAGATAAGTCGGATAGCCGGAGTCGCACAACATATCTACGTGCGCGCCGCCGTCGCCGAGGCCGATCAGGATCGCCGGGTTGTTCAGCAATTCGGCCATGCGATCGATCCGGGTGTTGAACGACGTCATAGTGAATTCGAGATTGAGGTCGTCCGCCAAAGTCAGGTCCAGGAACGTGTCGACACCGTCCTTGCCTTCTGCGCGGCCAACTTCCGCCACCGTCATGCCCTCGAAGCGTTTCAGTTCCGGCGAGCGGACTTCGTGCAGCGTGATGCGCTCCCAATTGCCGAAGCCCATCGGATTCTTCAGTTCTTCGCGAAACTGATTGCGGAAGGCCGGATCGCGATAGACGGATTTCTGAGCCTCGTTGGATTTGTTCGCGAATACGCGATTCCACGACGGAAACGCCGCAAACGAAAACGGGCTGCGCATGTCGATCTCGCGGGTAAGCGGAAGCGGTGAGGTCTGCGGTCTCGCGCCCTTCGCGATCATCGGGGCCGCACGGCGCAGCGTATCGCGCACGGCTTCCGGAATATCGTCGCGATCGAACAGCGCGATGAAAGTCACGGGCCGGGCGCTTTCATCGAGCAGGAAGTCGAGCGTCTCACACTGCTCCTCCTCGAGCACGCCGATCTGCCGGGTCAGCGCGATTTCGATCGCGCCCTTGTTCTTCTCCCTGAGTACGTTCGCGTAGGCCTTCAATTCGGCGCGGCTCGCGTTGCGGCAGGCCAACGGCCTTCCGCCGAATCCGAGATGCTGGTTGAGGATCGTGCTCGAGAATCCAAACGCGCCGGCATCCATGGCCCCTGCGAGCAGCGCAGCGATCTTCACGGTTTCCTCCGTCGTGGCGGCCCGTTCCATCGACGCTTCGCCCATGACGTAGTGGCGGAACGGCGTCAGGGGTGCCAGGAAACCCAGGTTCACCGACGGCTGGCGGCGCGCCGCGGCATCCATGTATTCCGGGAAGGTCTCCCAGTCCCAGGTAATGCCCTTCGACAACACCTCGAAGGGAATGGACTCGACGTTGACGAGGTCTCGCATCGCGACTTCGCGCGAACCGGGACGGCACGGAGCAATGCCCACGCCGCAGTTGCCCATCACGACGCTGGTCACCCCGTGCCACGACGACGGTGTCACCGCACCGTCCCAGCATATCTGCGCGTCGTAGTGCGTATGCGGATCGATGAAGCCCGGAGATACGACGCAGTCCGACGCGTCGATGGTTTGCCTCGCGGCTCCGTCGACGCTGCCGATCTCGACAATTTTTCCGTGCGCGACCGCCACGTCCGCATGCCGGCCCGGCGTGCCGGTGCCGTCGATGAGAAGACCGTTCTTGATCAGGAGGTCGAATGCCATGGAGGTAGGTTACCGGGTTTTCCTGTGTTTGCTCTCTTTGTGCCCGGGAAAGTGACGGTGCGCGCACGTCTGTCGCTGAATGGCGTCGCTCTGCCGCCACGAATTTCGATATTAGCCCACTGCGTCCGTCGTTCTCGATTGTCGAGCATCCCGCACGTCTCTTGCTTGAATGGAATTATGCCCTTTCGATCGCCCCCCATGCCGAAGTCATCCGAAACCGAAAGAATCGGTTCTGGCCCACGTCTCCTCGAATGGCGTGCACCCAACAGTATCGCGGCAAGCGTCGTGGCCGTCGGGTGTGTGCTCTCCTGGCTGGTTGCCGGTTGTGGCGGAGGAGGTGGCGAAGTGAGCAGTAGCCCGGGAGGCGGCGGACCCGGTTCACTGGTTGCTGCCGGCGGACTTTTCACCCAACCTCATCCCTGGACGCTGGACGTGTCTGCCCTGCCCGCGTCGGCACGCTCGCCCGCAATCATCGGTGCACTGAACACGCTCGGCGGTTGGGGAACCGGGTCCATGCGGATCGACTTTTCCATCTCGCTGCTGTTTGCGGACACGGCCACACCGAGACGAACCATCACTGCCGCGCCGGGCGGTTACTGCTTCGGTGGCCCGGATTGCGACGCGGTGCCGCTGCAGATGCCCCTGCCGGCCAACGGCAATACCGAGGGCAGCGGCAACTACGTGTGCGACACGGCGAACAATGATTGCCACGTACTGGTGGTCGAGACCTCGAGCAAAAAACTCTACGAGCTCTACAACGCGACGCAAGCCGGTGCTGCGTTCACTGCGCTCGGCGCCTTCGTCTGGGACCTGACGAAACAGTATCCCGCCACGCTGCGCGGCGACCAGTGCACGTCGGCCGACGCGGCGGGCCTGCCCATGGCCGCCCTGCTCGCGACCAGCGACGAAGTGGCGAACGGAGAAATTCCTCACGCGCTGCGCTTCATCCTGCCGAATGCGCGCATGAAGCGCCAGGTCTACGTGCGCCCGGCCACCCATGCAGGCGGACCATCGAGCACCAATCCGGACGCGCCTCCGTATGGCGTGCGCTTTCGTCTGAAAGCGACCTTCGACGAAACGCCGTTCAATGCGGGCGAGCGCGTCGTGCTGCGCGCAATGAAAAAGCATGGAATGATCCTGAGCGACGGCGGAAACATCGCGCTGACGTTCGCCGACGACCGGCTTTCTGGCAACAAGTGGGCGGCCCTGGGAATCGACAGCTTTTCATTCACCTCGTTGACGGTCGGCGATTTCGAAGTCGTCGACCTCGGCGCCGAGATCCCGCTCACCTTCAACTGCGTACGCAATCCGTAAGGGTGAGGGGTGAGGGAAGAGGGAAGAGGGAAGAGGGGAAAAGCAAGTTCGAGAAACGAACAAGCTTTAGTGCAGGTCACTCGTCACTCGTCAGAGTCACTTGTCACTGCTACTGGATTATTGCCCCCACAAACTTCACCAGCGCCTCCCTACAACTCACATAGTCTGAATGGAGTGCTGGTGAAATCCCGACTGCAAACTTTGCGGCGTAGAGTGCGTGGACAGCATTGTGAACTACCAAACGGACGCCTAAGTTCAGAGGTTTTCCATGCGCAAATTACTCACCACGTTGATGCTCGGTGGCGCGTTTCTGGTCCTTGGCGGATGCGCTGACGGTATAAGAGAATCGCAGTCCGGTTCCACAGGCTCCACAAGCGGGGACACGAAATCTTCCTCCACGTTGGAGAACTGCGTGACCGCAGTGGGCGCCGACAGAAAAAACTGTGCGGCGAAATAGATTCGGGTCGAAGATCACTCGTCCCTCTTCCCTCGCCCCTCACCCCTGGACTTAGATCGCCTCCACAAACTTCACGAGCGCTTCCCGATCCGTTTTGGTCATGTTGCGGAAGGCGTCGCGCGACCGCTCTGCTTCACCACCGTGCCAGAGAATCGCTTCGGCCACATTGCGTGCGCGGCCGTCGTGCAGCATCGCGGTGCTGCCGCTCACAATCTGGGATAGCCCCAGACCCCATAGCGGCGGGGTGCGCCAGTCGCGCGGTCCCGCTTTGAAGTCCGGGCGGCCATCGGCAAGGTCGTCGCCCATGTCGTGCAGCAGCAGGTCGGTGTAGGCGTGGAAAGTCTGGTTCGCCAGTTGCGGCAAGGGCGGAAACTTCTCCGCTGTCTTCATCTCCGGCACGTGGCACGCTGCACACTGCGCTTCGGCGAAAAGCTTCCCGCCGCGCTGTACCTCGGGATCGGCCATGTTGCGACGTGCGGGCACCGCCAGCCCGCGCAGCCATATTTCCACAGTTTCAATCTCGTGGCCGATGATTTCGGGGACGTTGCCCGGTAAGTGTCGTGCGCAAATTTCCTGCACTGGCGGACAGTTCTGATCGGGGAACAATGCCGATGCGACACCCATGTCGCCAAGCGCCGCGGCGGCGGTCTGCTGCCTCAGGCTTGGTTGGTTGGCCTTCCAGCCGAAACGGCCGAGAGCCGTGCGATTGTTCACGGCGTCCCAGACGTAATTGGGACGACCATCGAAACCCTGCGCTTTCTGGCGCTGCGCCAGCGCCAGCAATGTCTGTTCGGGAACGGCTTCGAGAAAGCCCATGCCGACCATCGGCTGGGCTATTCGCACAGAGGTCATGATTTCTGTGCCAAGGGAACCGAAGTTGAGTCCCTCGATGCGCAAACTGGGCTTGCGCAGCACGGTTGTTTCCCCGTCTGCGAAAGACACCGTGCGTTCTTCCCAGTCCATGTACAGTTCGGCCTCCGGCGGCACCGCTGCGCCGGCATACGCAAAATCGACGTGGCGGCCGTCGAGCGAACGGTTTTGGAATTGGTCGCCGTAATGCGGATGCGGTTTCGGGCCGCCGTGCTCGTCCACGCCAGGAATACTGAGCCGCACCAGCATGGACACCAACTGCTCGTCGCGTGATGCCGGCGGACTGCCGCGGCCGACGTTGACATGACAGACGCTGCAGCGATCCGCAATGAATGTGGGGCCGAGCCCCCAATCCCCGTTGAGCGAGTTCACCGACGCCCACAGCCGGTGAAAAACGCTTCGCCCTGCCATGAAGAGCTGCCGCTGCTTGCTGTTGAGTACCGGCGCGGGTTCGGAATACGCCGTCTTGTCGAAGCGCTCGATAGTGAACGTACCGGCCGAAAGTGCCGCGTCATCCCGCTGGTCGCGTTCGACCGCGATCGCGCCGGCAGCCAGCAAGCCGAGCACGATAGCGCCAGAACGAAAGGCAGATTTCGGCAGTGCGCGATTACCTAGCACGTCGTTGACTTCCGGAGTTGGATACAAGCGAAGTTAAAGCATGTACGCAGCCGCCGCAAGCCCAAACACCGAGTACCAGCCGAATGAGCGATTCGGGGCTCTTTTTGCGGCACGACGCGCTAATATGTCGACTCTCTTGCAAGACTTGGCATCACGCAGGCGGCCGGAGGAGCGATCATGGGACTATTCAGCGGCAGGCGTCCGAAGGATCTTGGCGTCAGGAACGGGCTGCTCAAACCTGTTCCCGCTTCGCCGAACGCGGTAAGCAGCCAGGCCACCGGCGGATATCATCAAATCGCGCCGCTTCAATACATCGGCACCCCCGAGCCGGCAATGGCGGCGCTCAAATCCATCATCGAGAGCACGCCGCGCACCAGCATCGTCGAGGAGCGGGCCGATTATCTCTATGCGGAGTTCGCCAGCATGATCCTCGGCTACGTGGACGATGTCGAATTCTATTTCCCGCCGGAACCGCCGATCATTCACGTGCGTTCCGCGTCGCGCGTGGGCTACAGCGATTTCGGCGTGAACCGCAAGCGCATCGAAGCCATACGGACGAAGCTCGCTGCCGCCGGTGTCTGAGAACGAGTCTTCCGCGCCGCTGCAGCAGGAAGATCCGGCGATCGAACCATGGTGGCGCCGTTCGGCGCCGCTGGCCGCAGGTGCGAGCTTCGCAATCGGTGCGGCGACGCTGTGGTTCGGCGACATGCTCAATCGCGTGCCGCTCGATCAACATTCCACCCTGAGCTATCTGCTGATGCTGCCGCTGCTGTTGATCGTACCTGCGTTCTCCGCTGCGGCTCTGCGGCTGGCGTGGCTGTCGTGGTCCGGTGCGCAGGGCGCAACGAGAGTGCCCGTCGCAATCGTGGTGCTGGCGGCGGTGATGGCGAACGTGTTCGCAATGTGGTGTTTCGGCACCGCGCTTCTGCGGATTTTCGGGTACTAGAGAAATAACTCTGACCTCGGATCGGTGTTGTGCACCGCGGGCCCACAATTCCTGTGCAAAAAAGTGGCAATCAAGGGGTCGATGCCATCCGGCATGGGGCCACTAACCTTTTGAAAGCATCGCGCTTTTACCTCCTATCATCGCCTGTCAACAAACTGTCACATGTGCCTGCGCAGAGGCGTGGTAGCTTGTTCCGCCACTTTCAACCTCCCTCCCGACTGAACCTATGGACAAGAAGACCGAGCACCCGCCGATAGCGAACGCCGCCGATTACATCGACGCGTTGATCAGGCCGCAATCGAAGGACCTCATGGTGAAGAAAAGAATCATTGCCGGCCGCAGAATGCGCGACAAGTATCGCAGTGAGGTCGTCGTCACCGAGGTGGTGAAACGCCTGGGTTGACTTGCCCCTATGACAAAAAGACGCGGCCGAGGCCGCGTCTTTTTTTTCGATGCAGCGAAAGCTCGGCTATCTCTTGTCCACGCTTAGTGGCCCGGAGCCGTAGGCCAAGATGTAGAGCATACCCCCCATGATGGCCAGGTTCTTCATGAACTGGATCTTCTCTGCCGGCACAGCCCAGAAGGGATGGAAAACGCAAGAGGCGACGAGCACGAAAATGAAGAGTGCTGCGGCGGCCCAGCGTGCCTTCCACCCAATCACCAGCATGATGCCGCCGCCGAGTTCCACGACGATGGCGACGATTGCAGCCAGTTGCGGAGCAGGCAGGCCTACCGACTGGATATAGCCAACCGTACCCTCGAAGCCGGTGAGCTTCCCGAAACCGGCGATGATGAAGATCAAAGCCAGCAAAACACGGCCGACCAGCGGCCCGTACATTCTCACAATTTCCATGGTGTCTCCTCCGTTGTTGCGAAACGATCAAAGAACCACTTCAACTGCTGCAGCATCCGCCGCCTACTGCGCGGCAAATCCGATATCCCTGTGCGTGCCGTCGCAAAACGGCTTGTTCTTCGAACTGCCGCAACGGCACAACGATGCCTGTCCGCCGATCCACGCCGCCGCGCCCTTGCTATCGAAAAGCTGCATCTCGCCGAAAAAGCGCAGCGGCCCGTTCGGTTTCAGCGTGATGCGTAGTTGTGCGCCCGGCGCGCCGGGATCGAGCGCCTTGGATTGATATTCGGGGGATACGACGACCGGGTCGCGAAAACCCGCCGCCTTGTGGCTGCCGTCGCAAAAGGGCTTGTTCGCCGATTTGCCGCAACGGCACAGGAAGACCTGCACGGCTTTTCTAAGGGGTGCGCCGTCCGCCGCGAGAATCTCGATCTCGCCTTCAACCTTCAACGGTCCATCGACCTGCGGCCGGACGACGTTCGGCATCGTGGCCGGCAGTTTACTCCTCGCAGGGCTGGGTGCAAATTCCATTTGCATCAAGTGAGTGAGGAGCGAGGGAAGAGGGACGAGGGGAGAGGGGAGAGTGCAAAGCATTAGAGCTCTAAGTACCTTGTACTAACTCGTCCCTCGCCCCTCTTCCCTCGTCCCATATTCCCCGCCTACGCTACCATCCGAGTCCCGCATCCCCGGCGTTCCGAGAACAGCAATGATGTCCAACCGCGGCATGATGACGATGCTGATCGCGCTGTGCGCGGCGACTTTCTTCGTCTCGTCAGCCGGTGTCAGCACCGCGCCGTTTATCAACCTCATTACCCGCGATCTCTCGACCACGCTGCCCGCGGTGGCGCACCTCTTTTCCATCCAGGCGTTCGCCTGGGGAGTCACATCGCTAGTCGCAGGTATGGTTTCCGCCCGCTTCGGCCAGCGCGCGATCCTGGTAAGCGGCATTCTTCTGATGGGTGTGACCCGGTTGGGCCTTGCCGCTGCGGACACCTACGC
The DNA here is from genome assembly GCA_035275265.1 of Burkholderiales bacterium. Lineage (GTDB taxonomy): Bacteria > Pseudomonadota > Gammaproteobacteria > Burkholderiales > JACQAP01 > JACQAP01. The sequence continues at coordinate 634,022 of DATENC010000026.1, forward strand.
AGCCGCCGTGGTCTGGCAGATTCTCAGCGGAATCGGTGGCGGCGCCTTCATGGGCATCGTCTACGCCGCGGTCTCGGAACATGCTTCACCCGGCATCCGCGGCCGCGCGATGAGCTGGGTGATCACCGGACAATCGCTTTCACTCGTGATTGGTGTGCCCCTCGTCACTCTATTGGGTGCATTCGGCGGTTGGCGCGGCGCGGTCGCGACCCATGGTGTGCTGGTGCTGGTGTCCGCGATCGCGGTACGGCTAGCCACACCTCCCGATCCGCCCGCGATTCCTCACGCCGAACGCACGAAAATCCCGTACACCATGCTTCTCAAGCCGAAATTGATCGCGCTGCTGGTGGCCGGAACGACAGAGCGCATGTGCTTCGCCGCAATTGCCATCTTCCTGCCGGCTTATCTGCAGTTCGCTTACGACGCTACGTTGGGCGGCCTCGCGCTGGTGCTCGCCCTGGTTGCGGCGGGCAACCTGGTCGGCAACATCGTCGGCGGCCGGATCGCCGATCGGACGCGTTCAAAGGCGCGCGTATTCGCGATCGGGTCTGCGCTGACGGCGGTGGTAGTGCTGCCGCTGCTGGCTTGGCATCCGGGACTTGGGGCTTCGGTTGCGCTCGGCTTTGTGTTTTCCTTCGTCAACGCGGCGGGTCGCCCATCGCTGATGGCTAGTCTGGCCGAGGTACCGTCCGAGTTGCGCAGTGCGCTCTTTGGATTGAACGTCACGATGGCCAGCATGGGATGGCTGTTGGCGGGTTCGGTAGGCGGCTGGCTGATCGCAACCATGGGCTTCCCAAGCCTGGGCGCGTTCTGCGCCCTAGTAGCCGCGCTCGGTTGCGGGCTCGCGCTGTTTAGCGCGGCGCGGCCGAAGGCCGCTACCGCGAGGGAAGAGGGACGAGGAACGAGGGGAGAGTGAGTAGCTTCTAAAGCTTCTTTGTTTCTCGAATTTGCTTTTCCCTCTTCCCTCGTCCCTCGCCCCTCTTCCCTGTTTCTACTGCGCCGTCCACCCGCCGTCGATCGACAGCGCCGCGCCGGTGATCGAGGCAGCGGAATCTTCGGCGAGAAACACCGCAAGCGCGGCCACGTCTTCGATCCCGACGAACTCCTTGCTTGGCTGGCGCTCGAGGATGACGTCGCTGATGACTTCCTCGCGCGCAATGCCATGCGCCTTGCCCTGGTCCTCGATCTGCTTCTCCACAAGGGAAGTCAACACGTACCCCGGGCAGATCGCGTTGCAAGTGACCCCCTTGCCTGCGGTCTCGAGCGCCACGGTCTTGGTCAATCCGACGAGACCGTGCTTCGCGGCGATGTACGCAGATTTGAATGGGGACGCAACCAGGCCGTGCGCGGACGCAATATTTATGATGCGGCCCCAGCCTTTATTCTTCATTCCGGGAAGCGCGCTGCGGATGGCATGGAATGCCGCCGACAGGTTGATTGCGAGGATCGCGTCCCACTTCTCGGTGGGAAATTCGTCGACCGGCGCCACGTACTGTATGCCGGCGTTGTTGACCAGGACATCCACGGCACCGAAGCGCCGCTTGGCCTGATCGATCATCGCCACGATTTCGCCAGGCTTCGCCATGTCGGCCGACGAGTACAGCGCGTTGATCTTGTGTTCGGAAGCGAGAGCGGCGCGCAGTCTTTCGATTTCTGCTGCTTCACCGAACCCATTGAGCATGACGTTGCAACCCTGGGAGGCGAATGCCCTTGCGATACCCAGACCTATGCCGCTGGTGGAACCGGTAATGACAACGGACTTACCTTGCAGCATGCGTTGCGGCGACCTGGTGTTTGACGTGCCGCGCAGTCTAGCAGAAGCAACGCGGCTGGCGTTCTTCAGCGCTTATTCTTGGCCGTCAAGGTCGTGTCGCCGAGCTCGCGGACGAAGTGCGCAATTTTCTCGACGGTCGCCTGCGTCTGGTCCACGTGAGGCGAGTGCGCGCAGTTCGGCAGCATCAATGTTGCGACCGGACCGCATACCTGCCTTGCGATTGCCTCGACCTGGGAAGAAGTCCCGTATTGGTCGTCCTCGCCCTGAATCAGCAATACCGGACAAGTCACACCCGCCAGGTACTCCTCGATATTCCAGGCGCGAAAGTCCGGGTGCAGCCAGATATCGTTCCAGCCGCGGAAAGTCGATTCCGCGTCGTCGTGGTAGCGCGCGAGCTTGGACGGCAAGTCAGTCTTGTCGAAAGCTACTTTCGCCTCGGCGATGCTCTCCACCGTGATGTCCTCGACGAAGACGTGCGGCGCCAGCAGCACCAGGCCGCGGACCGGGCGCCTGCGCGCGCCGGTATGGATAAGCGCTATCGAGGCGCCGTCGCTGTGACCGATCAGGATCGGCTTTCGGATGGAAAGCGCATTGAGTAGTTCCGGAAGGACTTCGAGCGCCTCGTGGTGCATGTAATCCACGCCGCGCGCCTCGGCAAGACGATCGGATTTGCCGTAGCCGTATCGGGAATAGACGATACTGGTGCAGCCGGTGGCCTGTGACACCTTTTCCGGGAAGTCTTTCCACAGAGCCAGCGACCCCAGACCTTCATGCAGGAACACCAACGTCGGAGCACCCGCCGCGGCACCATGGCGCGCCCCGGGATCGATCCGTTTGTATTCGAGGCGATGGTCGCGAACGTGCAGGAAATCCACGAATCATGCGCGCGAAAAGCGATGCAGGCAGTTTAGCAGAGGCACCGGCAAGGCTATCCGGTACGGCGCTGCCGGCTAGATGCCAAGATGGCGTTGCAGGAGATCCGGATTTCGCTGCAACGCGCCCGCGTCGCCGGAAAAGGCAACACTGCCTTTCACCAGTACCATGATGCGGTCCGCGACAGCCGAGACCGCGGCGAAATTCTTGTCGACGATGACCGCAGACATGCCCGATTGGCGCAGTTGCGCGAGGATGGCCCAGATCTCGCGCGCGACCAGCGGGGCCAGTCCCTCGGTCGCCTCGTCTAGTATCAGCAGGTCCGGATTGGTCAGCAGCGCGCGTCCGATGGTCAGCATCTGCTGCTCGCCGCCGGAGAGTTGCTGGCCGCCGTGATGCAGGCGCCCGGCGAGCTTTGGGAAAGTGGCGAGCACGCGCTCATATGTCCAATCGCGCCGGCCGTCCGGACCCGGGCGTGCCGCCATGACCAGGTTCTCGCGTACCGAAAGATTCGGAAAGACGCCGCGTCCCTCCGGGACGTACGCTATCCCGGCACGCGCGATTGCGTGGGGCGGCATTCCCGTCATGCTTTCGCCGCGCACCCGGACCGCTCCCGAGCGCGGCGGCAACAGGCCGAGAATGCTCCGGATCAGCGTGGTCTTACCCATGCCATTGCGTCCCATGAGTCCGATGGTCTCGCCACGATGCACCACCAGGTCCACGCCATGCAGCACGTGGCTCGCGCCGTAGTACGCGTGAATTCCTTGGGCTTCGATTAGTTTTTCAGTCATACATCATCGACTCCCAAATACGCTTCCTGAACAGCGCGGCTGGCGCGGATCTGTGCGGGTGATCCGGACTCGAGAACCTGCCCGTTCACCATCACAGTGAGTCTGTCCGCGACCGCAAACACCGCATCCATGTCGTGCTCGACCAGCAGAATGGCGTGGTCTTTGGTCAGTTTGCGCAGCAGGTCCACCATGCGCGCCGATTCCTCTGCACCCATTCCGGCCAACGGTTCGTCGAGCAGCAACACTACCGGACTCGTGGCAAGCGTCATCGCGATCTCGACCTGGCGTTGCTCTCCATGTGAAAGGGATGCAACGATTGCACCTTCGCGACCCTCCAGCCCCGCCATCGTTAATGCGCGCACGGCGGCCGACGACACCGCGCGATAAGCCGCCGCCGGCTTGAAGAATCGCATAGAACTCGGCAGCCGAGATTGCGCTGCGAGGCGGCAATTATCGAACACGGTGAACGGCAGGAACACATTGGTCTTCTGATAGCTGCGCCCAACACCACGGCGGGAAATCCGGTCGGAACGCAGTCCGGTAACGTTGTGCCCGCGGAGGTGCACGCTGCCGCTGCTCGAAGGCAGGTCGCCTGAAAGCAGGTTGATCAGCGTACTCTTGCCGGCACCGTTAGGTCCGATGACGGCGTGCAACTCGCCGACGTTGCAGGCAACGGACACGCCGTGAACCGCGGCCAGCCCGCCGAAGTAGCGCGTCAACTCACGGGTCTCCATGATCGGTTCAGGCATCAACCGCCTCCTTGCTGCGCGATCTCAAGCTCGCGAGACCGACCAGTCCGCGTGGCAACAGCAGCGCCACCAGAACGATCGCAAGCCCCATCGGCAACTGCCAGTGCTTGGTGAGCGACTGGAACCCCAGTTCGAGCAGCATCATCGCGAAGGCGCCGAGGATCGGGCCCACCAGCGAGCCCATACCGCCAAGGATCACCATCATCAACACCGATCCGGACAGGTGCCACCCCAGCATGTCGGGATTGACCACACCGAACTGCACCGCCGACAGGTAACCCGCGATGCCGGCGAGCATGCCGGACAGAACAAAACTGGCGAGCTTGTAGCGGAAAGTGGGAAAGCCGAGCGAGCGCATGCGGCCTTCGTTGACGTGAACGCCGGAGATCACCTGTCCGAACAGCGAACGCAGCACGACTCGCAGGAAAAGGAACACCGCGATGAACAATGCGAATACGACGAAATAGAAATCTCCAAACTTCTCCAGGTCGAAGGGCCGCAAGCCGAAGATGCCGGCGTCGGGGCGCAAGTAGATGTACATGCCATCCGAGCCGCCGGCAATCCGCGTGTCGTGGAAGAGGTAATGCAGCATCTGCGCAAAAGCGAGCGTGACCATAATGAAGTACACGCCGGTGACGCGCAGGACCAGGCACCCGATCGCGAGTGCCAACACGCCCGCGCCCGCCACGGCGAGCGGCAAGCTGACCCAGAAGTTCGCAGCCTGATACTGCGGCGTGAGAAGTGCGAGGATGTAGCCGGAAATGCCGAAAAATGCGGCATGTCCGAGGCTTACCAGACCGGTGTAACCAACCAGCAAATCGAGGCTCATGGCGAAGATCGCCATGATCATCATCTTGGTAACGAGCTGGACCGTGAACTTGTCGGCGATGAACGGCAGCAGGGCGAGCGCAAGCAGGCACACGATCATGCTTGCCGCGGTGAGGCGGGTGCCAACTCTCACAGCCTTTTCCCGAACAGTCCTTCAGGCCGCCACAGCAGCACGATCGCCATCAGCAGATAAACGCTCATCCCGGCGAGTTCCGGCAAAAGCCTGATGCCGCTGATTTCGAATTCGAGCACCTTGCCAAAAGTATCCACCAGGCCGATCAGCAGCGCCGCAACGAGTGCGCCTTTAACCGAGCCGATGCCGCCGATCACCACCACGACGAAGCAGATGATCAATACCTGCGCGCCCATGCCGGGAAATACCGAGGACACCGGCGCGGCGATCATCCCCGCAAACGCGGCCAGTGCCACACCCAGGGCAAACACAACCCGGTAAAGCAGCTGGATGTTGATGCCAAGCGATTGCGTCATGTCGCGATTGGACGCACCGGCACGGATCATCATGCCCAGCCGGGTATGCTGGATCAGCCAGTACATCAGCACCGCGAGAATCACGCACACGCCCGACATCCACAAGCGGTAGACCGGGTACGCGAGCGTTTCGGTCAGGGGAATGGATGCGGACAGGACGTCGGGTATCGGCACACCGTGGACATCGTCACCCCAGATGATGCTGCGCAATTCCTCGAAAATCAGAATCAGTCCGTAGGTCAGCAACACCTGATAGAGGTGATCGCGCCGGTAGAGTCGCTTGATCAGCAGCCATTCCAGCAGCATCCCGAGCAGCACGGTGAGAACGACTCCGATCGCGATCGCCACCCAGAAGTTGCCGAGCCGACCCGACAGCGACCAGGCAAGATAGGCCCCGAGCATGTAAAAGCTGCCGTGCGCCAGATTGATGATCCCCATGATGCCGAAGATCAGCGTCAGTCCGCTCGCCACAAGGAACAGCAGCAGGCCGTATTGGACGGCGTTGAGCAGCTGGATCAGGAAGGTTGGAAGATCCATGAGGTGAGAGAAGCGTGAAGGTGTGAAGGAGTGAAGGGTGAAGGGGTAAAAGCCCTAGAGCCTAAGAAAGTGAAAGCGCAAACTGCCCTTACTTGTAGTAGTCGCGACTCCACCTGACAGACAATGTCCGCTTTTGGGACCTTTAGACCAACGAAGGACAGGCAGGAACCGGCCTATTCTGTTGAAAAACTCCTTTTCTGGAGCTACTCGCAAGATTCCAGGCCCTCAGAAACGTGGCTCCTTCTCGGACGTGGGGGGACATGCGATCTACTGCTGCGCACGACTAGGAGCCTTCTAACGAACGCCCGGACGATTCGTCGAGCGAATTGTCGATTGCAACGCACTCTCGCAAGAATTCGAGGTGAGTGCAATTTGGAGTTCAACGCGCGGAAGCACTGCTTGTCCGCATCGCGCATCTTTCGCGAGCAGCAATACTCCTGTCAAGGACAAAAAGAATGGTCGTCGACAATCAATCGATCCGATCGATCGATTGCTTGGCTATTTCTCATTGGATGCACCTGAATCCCTAGGGCTAACCTCCCTTTGCTTTCTCAGAGACTCGGTCTGTCCGCATATGCCGGTTTGTCTCGGCATGCTTACATACTTGCCTTATCTACGACTCGCTGTGAAGAAGCGGGACTAGCCGACGTGCACACGAGAGGAATTCAGAGAGCACAGCCTGCATGACCGTGAGCAGCGGCAGCGGGTTTGCATATAAGGAGGAGGAGATCCATGCCTAAAGCACAAATGACCCGCCGCACTTTCATCCAGACTGTAGGAGCGACTGGTGTCTCGGTTTATGTCCTCGGGGCCGCCCCGGGGGCGCACTTATGGTTTGCACCGAGTGCGGCGCTCGCCGCGGACGTGACGGCGCTTAGCGCCCCACAAGCGAAGGAGATGCTGGCAATGGCTCGTCAGCTGTTCCCGCACGATCGGCTTGGGGACGAGTACTACTGGGTGGTCGTGGAGTCGATCGATAAGGAAATGGCCGGGTCCGCCGAGCTTGCAGCGCAGATTCGTGACGGCCTCGCAGAATTGAACAAGGCTGTCGGCGGGGATTTCGCCTCTGCCGGCGCCGAGGCGCAGATCGCGGCGATGAAGAAGCTGGAAGCGAGCCCCTTCTTCGCCTCCATGCTCGGCAAGACGCAATTCTATTTCTACAACAATAAGGGGGTGTGGTCAAAGTTCGGCTACGAAGGTTCCTCCTGGGAGAAAGGCGGTTACATCAATCGCGGCTTCAACGACGTCACGTGGACCGGCGGCTGAGTCCGCTCAGTCCGGACACGGGTGTCTTAACCATAGCCGAGCTCTGCAGCGCCAACCGGTGATGCCGGCGCCGACAGAGTTCCCTTAGTACCACCGAGAGGAAGGGAGCAGACATGGCGACGAGATTTGATCTGAATGACGACAGCGTCGTCGTAGTAGTTGGCTCGGGCGCAGGCGGCGGCACGCTGTCCAACGAGCTCTGCCAGAAAGGCGTAAAGGTCGTTTGCCTGGAGGCCGGGAACCACCTGACGCAAGAGGATTTCGTGAACGACGAGTTCGCGATGTATGGGAAGCTGACGTGGCAGGATCCTCGAGGCGGCCAGCCTGTCTGGATCGTCAAAGCAGTGGGCGGCTCCACCAACCATTGGGCGGGTTACTCGATCCGCTTCAAGGAGTACGAGTTCAAAAGCCGCACCACATATGGGGCGGTCACCGGCGCCAATCTGCTCGACTGGCCAATCAGCTTGAAGGATCTCGAGCCGTACTACGACAAAGCCGAGGACAAGATGGGCGTCACCGGCACCCACGGGGTGCCGCGGCAGCCCGAGAGTAGCGCCTTCAAGGTCGTCAACTACTGCGCCAAGAAGGCTGGCTATTCATTCGAAATGGGGCCCTCGGCCATCAACTCGGTTGTGCGGGATGGACGCCCTGCGTGCCAGCAGATCGGGTTCTGCACCTCGGGCTGCAAGATAGGCGCCAAATGGTCCACCCTTTACACCGAGATACCGAAGGCGATTGAGACAGGCAACTTCGAGCTGCGCCCCAACAGCATGGTGCTGCAGATCCTGCACGACCCCAAGGGCAAGGTCACTGGTGTGCTGTATGCGGACGCGAACGGCAAGCAACAGGAACAGAAAGCGCGACTCGTCTGTGTGGCAGGAAACTCGATTGAAAGTCCGCGCCTGCTTCTGAACTCCGCGTCGGGCAAGTTCAAGGATGGCATGGCGAATTCCTCCGGACAGGTCGGGCGCAACTACATGCGCCACGCCACGCAACACATGTATGCCACTTTCGATCGGCCCGTGCACGCGCACCGGGGCATTCAGGCGCCGGCAATCATGCGCAGCGAAGCACGGCACGATCCCTCGCGCGGCTTTTCGGGCGGCTATCACCTGGAAATATTCGACGTCGGGCTGCCGTTCACGGCGCTCAGCGTGCCGGGAGGGTGGGGACGCAAGGTGTCAGGCCTGATCGATCAGTACGATCACATGGTTGCAGTCTGGACTTGTGGGGAGGATCTTCCTCAGGCGGAGGCGCGGGTAACTCTGGATCCTTCGACCAAGGATCAGTATGGCCTGCCCATACCCCAAGTAGCGCCCGTCAAGGACCATCCCAACGACGTCGCGATAGTTAAGCATGCACGCACGACCCTCGAGACCATCTTCCAGGCCGGCAAAGCAAAAGACATCGTCTTTCGGCCACCATTCCCCAACAGTCACAACATGGGCACGCTCAGGCAGAGCGCGCGCGCGGCCGACGGTGTCTGTAACAGTTGGGGGCAGACCCATGACATCCCGAATCTATTCATCAGCGACGGGAGTCAGTTCACCAGTTCCGGGGCGCCCAATCCAACCCTGACGATCGTGGCGCTTGCTATCCGGCAGGCTGAGTACATCCACAAACAGATGGGTACGGGAACGATCTAGAGGCGCCAAGCTGCCGCCGCGCTGGCGGGAATTGGCCGCACCCTTGGTGGCAGGCTTCAACCAGCCTGCCACCGCAGCACCTTGTTCAGCTCCGCTACAAACGCCAGGGCCGCTACGCTTCGGTAGCCGCTGCGCCGCCAGATCAATCCAGCCGCACGCACAGGCTTTGGATCCATCACCTGCACCAAGCGCACGCGTGCGCTCGCGCGGGTCGTTCGTAAAGGTAGGAACGCTGCCGCTACCCCCTGCTCGACGATGCGATAGAGGGCATCGACGGAGTCCATCTCGACTATCACCTTCGGGGTGACGTGCGCCTGCTGGAAGTACGAGTCCAGCATGCGGCGCGTTCGAAATCGCCGGCCCAGCATCGCCAAAGGCACCTCCGCGAGCTGCGAAAAACGCACCCTCCGGTGGGTGGCGAGTTCGTGCTTCTCTGGCAGCGCAAGCGCCAGGGTATCGTCGAACAGGTGTTCTCCCGAGACGGCATCGGTTGCCGGCGGGAAAAAGGCGACCCCGACATCGAGCGCTCCCTCTGCGACTTGCGCCTCGAGATCCACCGCGGTGAGCTCGGGCACCTGCAACTTGACACCGGGATACTGGCGCACGAACCCTGCTGCCACCACCGGTATCAGGCTCGCCGAGAACGAATGGATGACCCCCACTCGCAACGACCCTGTGGCGAGCGCACGCAACTGGCTGACCGCCTGTTTTCCCTCATCGATCAAGGCCAGCACGCTGCGCGCGTAACCAAGTAGCTGACGACCAGGATCAGACAAGCGCAGGTTTCGGCCGACGCGCTCGAACAACGCGTCCCCGACCTCTTTCTCTAGCTGGGCCAGCTGGTGCGATAGAGTCGACTGCGTAACGAACACTCTTTCGGCTGCGCGTGCCATCGTGCCTGAGTCGGCGATCGCGACGAAATAACGAAGATGGCGCAGCTCCATATCTCTAAGCAGTCCTGCGAAGCACCAAGCATCAATCGATAGCATCGATGAGTCACTGTGGACTCTCTCACTGGATAAATCGAATGTCAACCCGCTAGCTAGCGCTTACCCGAGGCGACAGCCTCGGGCTGGATCTTCCAGCGCCTTCCACGCCACGCCAATCACTTTGTTGTCGCCTTTCTCGGCACGGCGCAGGTAGATGTCCTGGATCGGGTTATGCGCTTTCGACATCTTCCATTGGCCGCGCGGACTGTCGATGACTGCGGCTTCCATCGCCGAGATCACCGCGCCCTTGTTGCCAACATCGCCCTTTACCTTGTCGAGGGACTGCGCGAGCAGCAGCCCGGTATCGTAGCCCTGCATCGCATACACATCCGCGTGGGATTTATGGGTCTTGAGATAGGACGCACGGAAAGCCTTGTTTTTCGGATTGTCCAGAGATTCGGCGTAGTGCAGCGTGGTCAGCAAACCCTCGGCTGCGTCGCCCTGCGCCGCGAGCACGCCTTCGGTGAGGAAACCCGATCCGTACAGCGGGATCTTGTCCTTGAGACCGGCCGCGGCGTAATCCTTCACAAATTTCACTGCGCCACCGCCGGCAAAGAAACACGCCACCGCGTCCGGCTTGAGTGCGGCGATCTCGGTAAGCAGGGCCTGAAACTCGACGTTCGGGAACGGCACGAACAACTCCTTGACGACCGCGCCGCCGACCGCCGTAAATGCCTCCCGGAAAGAGGCGAGCGATTCTTCTCCCGCGGCGTACTTCCAGGTGATGAATACAGCACGTTTGTGGCCTTTCTCCGCCATCACCTTGCCGAGCGGATGCACCGGCTGCCAGTTCGAAAACGAGGTGCGAAACACATTAGGCGCGCATAGCGCGCCGGTCGCCGCGTCGGCGCCTGCATTTGGAATGACGAGCAGCGTGCCGGCTTCGCGCGCCACCTTGATCATCCCCATGACCACGCCCGAGTGCACGCTGCCGATGAGCACATCGACCTTGTCGCGGGTGATCAGGCGGTTAGCGTTATCGGTGGCTTTGGACGGCTCGGACTCGTCGTCAACCTTGAAGATCTCGAACTCTCGTCCGCCGAGCTTGCCGCCGCCCTGCTCCAAAGCCAGCGCCAGTCCGTTTTCGATTGCATTGCCGAGTTGTGCGAAGGTGCCGGTGTAGGGCAGCATCAAGCCCAGACGGATTTTTGCCGATTGCGCACGCGCCAGGGTTGGCAGCAGCGAAACCCCGGCAAGCGCACCCGCGCCGATGAGAAATTCTCGTCTTCTCTGATTCTGCATTTTCCGGTCCTTGTTGTTCTGGTTGTCCTGGTTTTACCCTCTTCCCTCTTCCCTCTTCCCTCTTCCCTCGCCCCTCGCCTCCCGACTTCTCAACTTGAAGCGCTGTATTTTACCGGTTGCGGTCTTGGGTAGCTCAGGGACGAAATCGATCCAGCGCGGATATTTGTAAGGTGCGAGCCGGTCCTTCACGTGCTGCTTGAGCGCCTCTGCTAGCGCGCCAGAGCCGGTCACTCCCGGCTTGGTGACGACATAGGCCTTGGGCTTGACCAATTTCTGGTCGTCCGCTGCGCCGACGACCGCGGCTTCAAGAACGTCGGGATGCGTCAATAGCGCGGCCTCCACCTCGAAGGGCGAAACATACATGCCGCTCACCTTGAGCATGTCGTCGGAACGGCCTCCGTAGGTGTAGTAGCCATCGTCATCGACGGTGTACTTGTCGCCGGCGCGAGTCCATGGGCCGACGAACGTCGCAAGCGTCTTGGGCCGGTTGTTCCAGTACATGATCGCGCTCGTAGGACCACTGATCTGCAGTTCGCCGATTTCATTGGGGCCGACTTCGCGACCCTCGTCGTCCACAAGGCGAATCCGGTAGCCGGGCACCGGCTTGCCGGTCGTGCCGTAGCGCACGTCGCGTGGACGATTCGAAAGAAAGATATGCAGCATCTCGGTGGAACCGATGCCGTCGAGCAAGTCGATGCCGAAATACTCGGTCCAGCGCCTGCCGATGTGAGCAGGAAGCGCTTCTCCGGCCGAAGTGCAGATCCGCAAGGCGACGTCGTCCTTGCTCGGCAAGTCCGGGCTCGCGAGCAGGGCCGCGTACAACGTCGGAACGCCGTAGAAGATCGTGGGGCGGTGCTCCCTCAGGCGCTTGAACACGGCGGCGGGCGTAGGCCGTTCCGCCATCAGCACGGTGGTCGCGCCCACTGCCAGAGGAAATGTCAGCGAATTGCCCAACCCGTAAGCGAAGAAGAGCTTTGCCGCGGAGAAAACGACGTCGCTGTCACGAATGCCGAGGATCGGCTTGGCATAGAGCTCCGCAGTCTGGATCAGGCTGGAATGGACGTGGACTGTCCCTTTCGGCGTGCCGGTCGAGCCCGAAGAATAGAGCCAGAAACACACGTCGTCACAGGTCGTGGGCGCAGCTTGAAATTCGGTGCCGGCTTTCGCCATCAGCGATTGCAAGTGCGCGTGCCCATGCGCATCCTTGCCAGACACGACGACATGTTTGAGGAACGGCAGGCTTTTCAGCAGCGGCTCGAAATTCGGCAGCAACGCTTCCGATACGACCAACACCTGCGCGCGACTGTCCTCCAGCATGAACCTGTAGTCCGCGGTGGTGAGCAGCGTATTGGCGGCGATCGGCACGATGCCGGCCTTGATCGCACCGAGGAACACGCTTGGAAAATCGATCGTGTCCAGGTGAGCCAGCAGGATGCGATCATCCATGCCCAGACCAAGCGCCGAGAGCGCGTTGGCGGCACGATTCACCCGCTGCGCCAGTTCGGCGTAGGAATAACGGCCGGTGTCGTCGATGTACGCGAGCCGGTGCGCGCGCTGCGCGGCAAGGTTGCGTTCGATCAGGTCATGCGCCGCGTTGTAGTCACGCGGCACGTCGACGCGCGGCGGAGAGCCGCTGTGGTCGGCGCTCGATAGCTGCACTATTCCCCCCCTTCGGCGTCGTGGAAGGATTGTTCGCGTCCACGCCGAGCCCGTCAAGGAGCACGTCGCGCACGAACTGCTGTGCCAATGGCGCCAGCTCGCACCCGCTTGCATGCGCGAGGCTCCACTGCCGGTAGGGCGAATTGCCGGGAGCGTCGCCAGCCAAAGCCAGCAGGTAGACGTCGTCCTGGTTCTTCGCCATTCGCTCGACCAACTGCAAGTGTTCCTCGACGTGCAGACTTGCCTGGACCCCGGGATAACGCGAGCAGAACGCGGCAACCAGCCGCGCAGCCGACTGTCGTGTGGCGGGCACTGCCGCGACGCGCAGCATCTCCGGCCGCGGGCTGCGCAGCGCGGTAAGTCTGGCCTCGGCGCACTCGAGCAGCCCGAACAACTCGATGCACTGGTGCTGCAGCTCGCGGCCGGCGTGCGTGAGCACCAGGCCGCGGCCTTGCTGCTCGAATAGCGCAAGGTCCAGCGACTGGGCGAGCTTCTTGAGTTGCGTAGAGACGGTGGGCTGCGCGAGGTGCAGCTCTTCCGCGGCGCGCGTGACGCTGCCGAGGCGCGCGACCGCCTCGAACACCATCAATTGCGGAAACATACCGTGCCGGCAAAACCGGCGCAATCCATGACGGGGCATCGCCTGCTCCTTCGTCGAGTCCTTCGGTCGGGCCGCGCCACATGGCTCGGCCGGGCCCGAGGTCTCGCTTGCAGCTTTGCGCTGCCCGTGCGGCCGGGGACGGATCCCGTATTGACGGCCGCGACGCGAAGAAGCTACTCCCCTGCGGGTACTACGGCCCAGATCATAGCCCGGTCGCGGCCGCAGGACAACCCTGATCCATCGCGATTCGCGATGGATCGCATCGCAATTCTTCAATTTTCGCATCCGATGCCGCGCGACACACTGCTGCACACGAAAGGAGGGCGGCATGGATCTCGTCCTTACTCCCGAATTCTGGTCGGCGCTTACGGCAATCATCGTCATCGACCTGGTGCTGGCGGGCGACAACGCGATCGTCATCGCTTTGGCGGCACGCAACCTGCCCCGCATATATCAACGCAGAGCGATCCTGTGGGGTACGGTCGGCGCCATTGCCGTGCGCACAGGTCTCACGGTGGGCGCGCTTTCGCTGCTCAAGGTTCCTGGCCTGATGCTGGCGGGCGGCATTCTGTTAATCTGGATCGCCTGCAGGCTGCTGACGGGCAATGGCGGCGGCCAGGAGCATGACGTCGCCCCGGCCGCCACGTTCTGGGCCGCGATGCGCACGATCGTCATCGCCGATGCGGTCATGGGCCTGGACAATGTGCTAGCGGTGGCGGGTGCTGCGAATGGCTCGGTATTGTTGGTGGTGCTGGGGTTGCTCATCTCGATCCCGCTCGTGGTGTGGGGATCGACCCTGATCCTGCACCTGCTGAAACGTTTTCCCGGCCTGCTGTACGTGGGCGGCGGCGTGCTTGCGTGGACCGCGGTCAAGATGATCACCGGTGAGCCGTTCGTAGGCGAGTTGCTGCAGGAGCGCCGCGGTGCGGTCAACGCGCTCTACGTTCTCGTGATCGGTGGCACCCTGGGCATCGGCTGGCTGCGCAACCGCCGCGCAACCACGCAGAAGGCCATAGAGAAAGCCTGAGAGGAAGGTCCATGAAAATCCTGATTCCCGTCGATGTTTCGCAAGCGGCACTCGCTCCAGTCGACCACCTGGCGGCACTCGTGGATCGTGGCATCAACGTCGAGGCACTGGTGCTCAATGTGCAACCGCGCTTCCCTCAGTACATCGCGCGCTTCACCACCAGGGCCGACCGCGAGTCGTTGCGCGCCGAGCGCAGCAGCGCGGCAATGGCGGCAGCCATCGAAGGCTTATCGCAGGCCGGCGTCCCGTTCCGCGCCATGACCGAGCTGGGGATGCCCGCTGAGCGCATTGCTGCAGTGGCCGAGCGCGAACAGGTCGACGAGGTCATGATCGGGGTCGGGCGGCACCCAGCCTGGCTGCGCTGGGTCAACCCCTCCATCGCCCAGGGTGTAATGGATCTCACCGACATCCCCGTCACAGTGCTGTCTCGCGGGCGCGCCGGCGCACTCGAGCGCTATGCCCTGCCGTTGGGCCTCGCCGGGCTCGCCGTCCTGCTCTACGCCATCGAGTAGGCCTCCCGCACCTTCTCCATCCACCCTCCCACCCATTCAACCGCGACTTCCTCGGGCATGGTGCCGGCGCTGGCATCGTGCAGCATGACCTCGCCGACCCTCCCGGCACCAAGTTCGGAAAGGATTTGGTCGAAACGCTTGCCGCCGTTGCAGAAGGTCTCGGCGTAGGTGCGATCGCCCAGCGCGATCACTCCGTATTGCACGTTGGAGAGATCCGGCCGCGCATTCTGCAGCGACTCGTAAAGCTGCTTGGCATTGTCCGGAACGTCGCCCTGGCCATAGGTCGAGGTGCAGATGAGGAACAGGCCGCCGCCGGCAAACGCCGTCGCGTCCAGTCCGTCCATCAGCCGCGTTTGCGCCTGCATATCCCCATCATCGAGACGCAATTCCAATTCCTGGGCGACCAATTGGGCGGTGCCAGTCATGGTGCCGACCAGGATTGTGAGTTTCAGCGCCACTGCCGACACCTCCGGATCATGAATTCCATTGAATTCGCCAGCACATGTATTATCATGCCACTTTATGGGTAGACAAGCAGTATATTGCACTATCCTATGGGAGTAATGATGGGCGCACGCGATCCGAAACCGGCCGCATCGCACCTGAGCGCTGGCGATGCAGCATTCCTGCAGAAGCTCGGCGAGCGCGTGCGCGAGGCCCGCGCACGGCGCGGCATGACCCGCAGGATCCTGGCGCGCGATTCGGGCGTCTCCGAGCGTTACCTGGCCCAACTCGAAGCCGGGCAGGGAAACGTCTCGGTATTGTTGCTGCGGCAGATCGGCGCTGCGCTTGGCATTCCGCAGAACGATCTGCTGCGCGACGACGACAATCAAGCAGTGGAGCTGACCCTGATTCAGCAGTTTCTGCAGCGGCTTCCGAAACAGCGACTCGCGCGCATTCGCGCGCAGTTGCTGCGTGACTTCGGCAGTCCTCCGGCCGATCGCGGCAAACGTATTGCGCTCATCGGCCTGCGTGGCGCAGGCAAATCCACACTGGGCGCGGCGTTGGCAAGGAAAATCGACGTGCCCTTCGTCGAGCTGGACCGACAGATCGAGCGCGATGCCGGAATCAGCCTCTCGGAAATTTTTCTTCTCTATGGACAACAGGGCTACCGTCGCTACGAGCGTCGCTGCCTCGAGAAAGTTATCGAGAGTCATGGGCGTTGCGTGATCGCCACGGGCGGCAGCATCGTCTCCGAAGCGGCTACGTACGACTTGCTGTTGTCGACCTGCTTCACCGTGTGGCTCAAGGCGTCGCCCGAGGAACACATGGCAAGGGTGCTGGCGCAGGGCGACACACGGCCGATGGCCGGGAACGCGCAGGCGATGGAAGACCTTCGCCGTATTCTCGACGGCCGCGGCATGCTTTACGGACAAGCCGACGCAACCGTGGATACAGGCGGTCAAACTGTCGAGCAAAGTCTCAGGGCCCTGAAAAAGTCCGTCAGCCTGAAAGAGGTGAAAACAACATGAACGCCGTTTTGGAGAAAACTCCGCCCGATTCCCAGCCGCCGACGCTGTACGACGCGCACCCCGACCGCTACGTCCACTGGCGACTGTCCTTTGACGGCGCAGTGGCCACACTCGCAATGGACGTGAACGAAGAAAAGGGTCTCAAGCCCGGCTATAAATTGAAATTGAACTCCTACGATCTGGGCGTTGACATCGAGCTCTACGACGCGCTCAACCGCATCCGCTTCGAGCACCCCGAGGTGAAGTGCGTGGTGATCACCAGCGCGAAGGAGCGCATGTTCTGCTCCGGCGCCAACATCTACATGCTGGGGCTTTCGAGCCATGCATGGAAAGTAAACTTCTGCAAATTCACCAACGAAACGCGCAATGGCCTCGAGGACTCGAGCCGTCACGATGGACTGAAGTTCCTTGCCGCGGTGAACGGCACGGTCGCCGGCGGAGGCTATGAGCTGGCGCTTGCCTGCGACGAAATCCTGATGATCGACGATCGTTCTTCCACCGTGAGCCTGCCGGAAGTGCCATTGCTGGGTGTGCTTCCCGGTACCGGCGGACTGACGCGGCTCACTGACAAGAGAAAGGTGCGGCGCGATCTCGCCGACGTGTTCTGCTCGACCTCGGAAGGCGTGCGCGCCGATCGTGCGCAACTGTGGCGCCTGGTCGATCGGATCGCCAAACCCCAGCAGTTTGCCGCAGCCGTTGCGGAACGCACCAAGGCGCTTGTCGCGCAGAGCAAACGTTCCGGAACCGGGAAATCCGTTGCGCTGCCTGCATTGGCACGCACCATCGATGCGCCTGGTTACCACTACGGCCATGTGGACGTGGCGATCGACCGCAAGGCACGCACAGCGACGCTCACGGTGCGTGCACCCGCCGAGCCGCAACCGGCGGACCTCGACGGAATACACGCGGAGGGTGCAGCCTGGTGGCCGCTGGCAATGGCGCGTGAACTGGACGACGCAATCCTGATGCTGCGCACCAATGAACTGGAGGTCGGTACCTGGATTCTGAAAACGCGCGGCGATGCGGACGCGGTGCTCGCGAACGACGCGATGCTCACTCGTCATCGGGACGACTGGTTCGTACGCGAAGTGACTGGGATGTTGCGCCGGACGCTGGCGCGATTCGACGTATCCTCCCGCACGCTGTTTGCGATCATCGACCAGGGTTCGTGTTTCGCCGGAACGCTTGCCGAAATGGCATTCGCCGCCGACCGCAGCTACATGCTTCTGTCGGAAGATCAACCCGATGCGCCTTGCATGATCCTGTCGGAAATGAACTTCGGCGCCTACCCGATGGTGAATCATCTGACGCGGATGGCCACGCGCTACTGCGCCGATGAGGAAAAAATCGCAACACTGCGCTCACGCATCGGCGAGAAACTCGACGGCGCAGGTGCACGGGACAGCGGCCTGGTCACATTCGCGCCGGACGACATCGATTGGGACGAGGAGGTGCGCATCGCCATCGAGGAACGCGCGAGT
Organism: Burkholderiales bacterium; assembly: GCA_035275265.1. Classification (GTDB taxonomy): domain Bacteria; phylum Pseudomonadota; class Gammaproteobacteria; order Burkholderiales; family JACQAP01; genus JACQAP01. Next base: position 651,958 of record DATENC010000026.1, read on the forward strand.
CTTTCTCCCGACGCGCTTACCGGGATGGAGGCTAACCTGCGCTTCGGGGGCGCGGAAACCATGGAGACACGCATCTTCGGCCGGCTCTCCGCATGGCAGAACTGGATCTTCAACCGCCCGAACGCTGTCGGTGAGCATGGGGCGCTGAAAGTGTTCGGTTCCGGCTCGAAAGCAAAATTCAATTGGGAAAGAGTTTAGGGCTGACCCTTCGACGCTGAGGCGCGGAGAAGAGCAGAGGACGTAGAGGATGACCTTGGTGGCACATTGTGTTGGCGTGCGATCTGGCGTAGCAAACCCAGTCGATGGTGCCAACCGACTATCAATGAACGAAGTTGGCTATCCCGTTTTTCTCCGTGTCCTCTGCGTTCTCTGCGTCTGTGTTGGGTGTAGATCGGAGTAACCATGAGCATTAACTATTCAGAGCGAATTCCCAACAACGTCAATCTCGCCAACGACCGCGCACTGCAGCGCGCGCTCGAACACTGGCAGCCGAAGTTCATCGAATGGTGGCGGGAGATGGGGCCGAACGCGTTTTCCTCGGCGGACGTCTACCTGCGCACCGCCACGGGCGTGGATGCTCAAGGCTGGGCCACGTATGGATCGGTGAGGATGCCCGATTACCGATGGGGCATCTTTCTCGCCGAACCGGTGCCGGAGCGCACGATCGGATTCGGCGACAACTACGGCCAGCCCGCGTGGCAGCAGGTTCCGGGCGAGCTGCGGTCGCAATTCCGGCGCATCATCGTGACCCAGGGCGACACGGAGCCGGCATCGGTGGAGCAACAGCACTTGCTTGGGCTTACCTGCCCGTCCCTCTACGACCTGAGGAACCTGTTTCAGGTCAACGTCGAGGAAGGCCGGCACCTGTGGGCGATGGTCTATCTGTTGCATGCCTATTTCGGCCGCGATGGTCGCGAGGAGGCGGAAGAACTGCTGGCGCGCCATTCGGGGGACGCCGACAAGCCGCGCATTCTCGGCACTTTCAATGAACCGATCAGCGACTGGCTTTCGTTCTTCATGTTCACGTACTTCACCGACCGCGACGGCAAGTTCCAGTTGAAGAGCCTCGCAGAGTCGGGATTCGATCCGCTGGCACGCACCTGCCGCTTCATGCTGACCGAGGAGGCGCACCACATGTTCGTCGGCGAAACCGGCATCGGACGCATCGTCAAGCGCACGCTGGAGGTGATGAAGGAGACCGGCAGCGACGATCCGGAGGCCGTGCGCCGCCAGGGTGCGATCGATCTGCCGACAATCCAGCGCTACATGAACTTCTGGTTTACCTCATCCCTCGACCTGTTTGGTTCCGAAGTCTCCTCCAACGCCGCCAGCTCCTTCGCCAACGGTGTGAAGGGCCGTCCGGACGAAGCGCAGTACCAGGATCACATCTGCAACGAAGCGCGCTACGAACTGGAAACGCCGACGGGAAACGAAACCGTAAGCCTGCGTAACGCGATGAACGAGGTGTTGCGCAACGCCTACATCAAGGACTGCGAGATCGGCGTCAAACGCTGGAACATGCAGATCAGCCGCGCGGGAATCGACTTTCAGCTGGGCCTTCCCAACCCGCGTTTCCGCCGCGCCATCGGTGTATGGGCCAACGCTCTTGCCGATCCGAAAGGAAAGACCGTCAGCCGCGAGGAATTCGAGCGCGACGCGCAGGCCTGGATTCCTGGCGAGAACGATCGCGCGTTCGTCATGAACCTTATGCAGCGCGTGATGGAGCCCGGGAAGATGGCCGGCTGGATCGCCCCGCCGGACCGCGGCATCAACAATCTGCCGGCGGACTACGAATACGTGAAACTCAACTGACAAGCGAACGGCGATCAGCACAAGCGCATCGCGCTATGGAATTCATTTGACGCGAACGAAACGTCCGCCTTATCTTATTCAGGCGGCGGCGCGCTCCAAGCTGGCCTGCAGGTGAATGCCCTTGCGGTGTTTGCGTTGCATGCCTCTGTGGGGTTACCCCACGGAATTCCAGTATCGTGCTTTTCATCATGTGAGCCCCGCTGCGCTGTCGCGCAGGATTGCTCACGCTTTACCAGTCCGGTTGGAGCGTGTCGCCGCAACTCGATTGACAGGGCTTCACCATGCGATTTCACTGCGCTCTCAGCCTGGCAGATGCGATGCTGTCAGGGCCGCCTACACCCGCGTCGGTGCGCGCACGCTGCACGAGCGCGCTGGGGGGCAAGGCAGGTTGGCTGGCTTCGTTGTCGAAAGACATGTTGCAAGAGCACACCGCAACGTGGCATCCCAACATCAGGAAAGCTCTCGCCAGATCGATTCTGAAACACCCCGCATTCCAGAGTGCGTGGTCAAACCCGGAACCGCCTCATATCCGCCGTTATTTCCTGACATCCCCGGCGCTGGGCCGCCCTCCGTTTCCGCTGCAGCACTGCGCGTTGCCCGACCTGCCCACCACTGGCGACATAGCGAAGTGGCTGAAACTCGAATTGCCGCAACTTGAATGGTTCGCCGATATCGCGGGCAGAAACGTGAGGGCGGAGGACGAGCGTCTCAGACACTATGTTTACAGATGGGTGGCCAAGCGTTCCGGCGGTTTCCGATTGCTGGAGATACCGAAAACGCGTTTGCGCGCACTGCAACGGCGCCTCCTGCATGAACTGATCGAGTATGTGCCACCGCACGAAGCGGCTCATGGCTTCCGTGCACGTCATTCCTGCCTCACGAGTGCCGTGCAACACCTCGGCCGGCAGATCGTTGTCAGGATGGATCTCCAGGATTTTTTTGTCAGTGTCAGCGCGCTGAGAATTTCTGCGTTCTTCCGCACGCTCGGCTACCCGGAAGGCGCGGCACGGGTGCTGACCGGCTTGTGCACCAGCCAAGTACCGTCCCGGCTGCTCGATGCCAGGGATCCGGCCAAATATGAATTCGAACAGCCGACACCGGATTGGCTGACGCGCAAACGATTTCAAAGCCCCCATTTGCCCCAGGGTGCACCGACTTCTCCCGCGCTGGCAAACTTGTGCGCATTCAACCTGGATCTTCGCCTCCAGGCGGCCGCCGAATCGTTAGACGCTCGCTACACACGGTATGCCGACGATCTTGTATTTTCCGGGGGTCGGCAGTTCGAGCATGCCGTCGGGCGTTTCATTCCGCTGGTGGGAGCAATCGCACTGGAAGAAGGGTTCTCTATCAATTTCCGCAAGACGCACGTAATGAACCGCAGTTCCTGTCAGAAGGTCAATGGAATCGTGGTCAATGAGAGGATGAACGTTGCGCGCCGCGAGCGCGACCAACTCAAAGCCATCCTTCACAACTGCATGCGTCACGGACCGACGAGTCAAAACAGGGCAGGTCTAGCGGACTTCCGTGCCCATCTGAAAGGACGCCTCGCCTACGTAAAGATGATCGCGCCGCTTCATGGACAGCGGATGGAACTGATGTTTGAACAGATAATCTGGTAGCAGCCGAATCCACGCACGTCTCGACCTCTGACGCGACGGAATACAAGACGGTCGAATTCAGCGCGAAGCGTGGACGCGCTTGTAGTGCCCGTGCTCGATTTCCTCGAGGATCGGCCGTCCTTTCGGCTGCCAGCCGAGTTCGGCGCGCGAACGTTTCCCCCTCACCCGGCTGTTCGATCCGAAGGACGAATGCGCCCTGGGGCCGAGTGCGGCTTCCGCTTCCTGCGGTGACCAATTCCTTGTTTTTCCGCCAAAGCCGAGCATGCGGCTGATGGACGCCGCAACATTCTTCAGCAATTCCTCCCCGTTCTCAGCGTAGTACAGCGCGCCGGCGGGCGCTTTCTGCAGCGCGAGCAGATAAAGTTCGGTGACATCGTCGATGTGCACATTGGCCCAGAAGTTCTCGCCCTTGCCGATGTGGAGGCCGATTCCGGCTTTCTTTGCGTTGTCGATCAGCGCCGGCACCTGGGCACTCTCCTTGCGCACACCGCTCCCTTCGCCATAAATCATGGTGGGACGAATCACCACTGAATGCACGCCCTGTTTCGCCGCATCGAACACGACCTGGTCGATCGCCGCCCTCTGCTGCATGCGCGGTATGCTTGGAGTAAAGCTGGAGTATTCGTCGTAGATCGAGTCGCTACGTTCGCCGTTCGCCACGGTGGCGACGATTCCAGACCCGCTGGTATGCAGGAAGGGCTTCCCGGAGCCGCGCAGGGCCGAAGCGATGGCTTCCACCACGCCGGCATGATTCGCTTCCGCTGTGTCGACAACGGCGTCGGCTTCGCGCGAAGCGCGCGCAATGACTTCTGCGTCGTCGAGCGTTCCGAGCACTGGACGCATTCCGCGTTTGCCGATCTCCTGCGCTGCCTCCTTTGTTCGAACCAGGCCGGTAATCGCATGGCCCTCGCGCAGCAGCCGCTCCCCCACTGACCCGCCTATATATCCCGTTGACCCTGTCAGGAAAATCTTCATCGCAGTCCCATCAAAATAATCGACGCCGCGATTCTACAACTGCCTGAGAATCACGGCGCCGAAAGTCTGCTGATGCGACGGGTCAGGAACGCTCTTCGAGCGCGCCCATACGCCCGGCGAGGTAATCGTCGCGCGCCTGGAGAATTTCCTCCCGGGTGTTCATCACGAACGGCCCCCAGGACACCACCGGTTCGTCAATGGGTTCGCCGGCGAGCAGCAGAAAGTCGAGGGGTTCCGTCGCCGATACCTCCACACTGCTGCCGTCGTCGCGATACTCGACCAGTTGATTGGTCGCGAAGTCGACGGTCGAAGAGCGGCCACTACCGCGGACGGCATGAACATAAGCGTTGAAACTGGCCGGGATCGGGAGTTCCACGCTGGCACCCGCCTCAAGGCGCACATGGGCGGCGACAATCGGCGTGTAAGTCACCGCCGGACCGCGCACGTCAAGCAGTTCACCAGCCACTACGCGCGCCTCGCCACCGGGAAATTTCGCGACGGCGAACTTCTCGGCAGGCAGGTCCTGGTAGTGCGGCACTTCCATCTTGTACTTGCGCGGCAAGTTCACCCATAGCTGTACGCCTTCCAACACCCCACCGGTCCGCGCGAACTCCTTTTCTCGATACTCCGCGTGGACGATGCCGGAACCGGCGGTCATCCATTGCACGCCACCGGCGCGCAAATGGCCGTGCCCGCCGGACGAATCATGGTGCTCCATCGCGCCCTGAAACAGGAATGTCACCGTTTCGAAGCCGCGGTGCGGATGCGGATTGAGCCCGCCTTCATCGCCCGGACGGATGCGTTCAGGGCCGAAGTGGTCCAGCATGAGGAAAGGGCTGGCGTAATCCAGATCGGGCCCCGGAAACGGGCGTAACACACGCAAGCCCGGCGCCGGTTCTGCGTAGTGGCTATTGATCACGCGCAACGCACTGCGCGGCTCAACCCGTGTATTCACTTTCATTGCAGTGGTCATCATTGCAATCTCCCGTCCTGCGTTTACGCCATATCGAACAACAGTATTTCCGCTTTGTCACCGTTCTCGATGACGACTTCCAATTCTCCGTTTGCCTTGAGCGCGTCGCCTGCTCCCAACGGTTGGCCATTCACCGTTGCCGCACCACGCGCAACGTGCACGTAAGCCTTGCGGCCATCGGCAACCTCGTGCGAAACCCTGTCATCGCCATCGAGCAAAGCTGCATACAGGTACGCATCCTGGTGAATCAGGACCGATCCGTCGCGTGCGTCCGGCGAAGCAACCAGGCACAGCTTGCCGCGCTTTTCCTCGGGAGCGAAGAATTTCTGCTCGTAGCTCGGTTCGATACCCGCTTCCGCCGGTTCGATCCAGATCTGCAGAAAATGCACCGGATTCTCGCGCGACGGGTTGTACTCGCTGTGGGTCACGCCGGTACCAGCACTCATTCGCTGCACATCGCCCGGCCTGATCACCGACCCAGTGCCCATGCTGTCCTTGTGTTCCAGTTCCCCGCTCAGCACATAACTGATGATTTCCATGTCACGGTGCGGGTGGGTGCCAAAACCCTCCCCGGCCGCGACCCGGTCTTCGTTGATTACGCGAAGCGGGCCGAAACCCATGTTCCTCGGGTCGTAGTAACCGGCGAACGAGAAAGTGTGAAAGCTCTTCAACCAGCCATGGTCGGCATAGCCGCGTTCACCGCTTTTCCTGACAGCGATCATTGTTTGATGTCCTTTCCTGTCTGTACAACTTTTCGACTTCAGACTCGATGGAAACGAATATAGGGGCTAAGTAACGGAATTGTTAGCGAAACGTTTAGACTGAATGGTTCATTATTTTTGAATAAGATGGCCAAAATGCCATTTTTTGGGCTCGCTCTCATTGCGAATGGACCCCCCAAGCAGAAAAAAGACAGTATTACAGGGACTTGGTCATGCAAACCGCGGAGTCAGGGCAGAGCCGGGTGAATTCCGCAGCGGCTAGCAACTTCGCGGGAACGGATTCCCGCCCAATCGCCTGATAGCCCTGCCTAATGAAGAAATCCCGGGCCGAGGTCGTCAGCAGGAACAGGTTTGCCACGGCCAGGGAGCGACTGCGGCTTTCAAGGTCGGCAACCAGTTTCGTACCCAGCTTGCGATTTCGATATTCCGGGGCGACAACCAGTGAACGCAGCAGCGCGTCACGCCCGTAGTGCTCGACGCCGATCGCGCCCATCAAGTTCCCTGACACGTCGTGGGCCAACAGGAAATGCGCCATCGCGCTTCGCTCGAGGTCTTCCGTGGGAAGCGACGCCGCTTCAAGCAACGCGACGACTTCCCCGTAGTCTTTTTCGCTCGCGGGCACGCTGTTGGTGCTGTTGGCCGGATACCGCATTGTCGCCCCGATCAATCCATTTGATCAGCATTCCGCCATCGGCACGGAGCTTCAACCAATAACGACAAAAAAATGGCAAGTGCGTAAGCACTTGCCACTAATCTCTGCCAGTGCCGGAGCGGCTTGGCTCAGCGCTGCTTGTCGTGAGGAACCGTCAATGGGCCGGCTCCGCCGGCGGTCGCCAGCGCCTCCTCTCCGGGAACCGTATGGATCTTCCGTACGATAAGCGTGTAGAAGGCGGGGATCACGAAAAGGGTCAGCAGCGTCCCGACCAGGATGCCTCCGACAACGACCCAACCGATCGCTTGCCGCGCCTCGGCCCCTGCTCCGTGCGACAGCGCCAGCGGTACGGCGCCCAACACCATCGCCGCCGAGGTCATCAGGATGGGTCGCAGCCGTAGCGTGGCAGCCTCCACCACCGCGTCGAACTTCTCCAGACCCTTGCGGCGCTGCTGGTTGGCGAACTCCACGATCAGGATCCCGTGCTTGGTGATCAATCCCACCAGCATGACGAGGCCGATCTTGCTGTAGATATTCAAGGTGCCGCCGTTGCCTATCTTGGCGTTGATATACATGACCAGCATCGCACCGGCCCAGGCGAGCGGCACGGTCAGCATGATCACCAGCGGTCCGACAAAACTTTCGAACTGCGCGGAGAGAACGAGGTAGATGAAAACCAGCGCCAGGACCAGCACCACTAGAGCCTGCTGACCGCTTTCACGGAACTCGCGGGACTCGCCGTCGAGATCGGTCACTTGTCCCTGCGGCAGTTCGTCTTTCACCACTTGATCGATGTAGGTCAACGCCTCCTTCAGGCTGTAGCCCTCGGCCACGTTACCGTTGACAATCGCGGCGCGCAGCTTGTTGAAGTGGTTGAGTTCTTTCGGCGCCACCGCTTCGCGCACCGCCACCAGGTTGGACAGCTGATGCAGTGAGCCTCCGTTGCCGCGCACGTAAATCGAGGTCAGGTCCGAGGGCTGGCGCCGTTTGTCGTCCTCGACTTGCACCACGACATCGTATTGCTTGCCTTCACGCTTGTAGCGTGTGACGTCGCGCCCGCCCATCAATGTCTCCAGCGTATGGCCGATAGTCTCCATCGATACGCCGAGCGTGGCCGCTTTTTCCCGGTCGATGTCCACCGTGAGTTGCGGCTTGTTGAGCTTCAGGTCGGAATCGAGGCCGCTGATCCCCTTGTATTGGGAGAGCTTGCTCATCACCTTGCCCACCTTGCCCTGCAGCTCCTCGTACGAGTTACCGTACAGCACATAGTTGATCTTCTTGTCGAGGAAGCTGCCGCCCAGCGAAGGCGGATCCTTGGTAAACGAGATGACACCCGGCAGTCCCCCGAAGAGCTTGGGCGTCAACTCCTTCGTTATCTGCATCTGCTTGCGGTCGCGCTCGTCCCACGGCTTGAGAACGGAGAAACCGATTCCGACATTGACGGGATTGGGACGCTCCAAACCGGGAGCCACGACGGCGAAGATGGTTGAGATCTCCGGTACCGTTTTCGCGATTTCCTCGACCGCGACCATGTACCGGTCGGTGTACTGCATGGTGGAGCCTTCCGGTGCGATTGCGAACATCATGAACATGCCGCGATCCTCGACCGGGGATAACTCGTCCTTGGGCAACAACTGCAAGCCGAGCCAGCCGAGCGAGCCGATCACGAGCACATAGACCAGCCCCACGGCCCAGCGCGCATTCAACGTCACGCGCAAGATCCGACGATAGCCATTGTTCATGCCCTCGAAGAAGCGCTCCGACCAGTTGTAAATCCGGCCGTGCGATGAATCGTGCTTGAGCAACTTCGAGCACATCATCGGGGTCAGCGAAAGGGCGACAAAACCGGAAACCAGCACCGCCGCGGACACGGTCAAGGCGAACTCTGTGAACAATTGCCCGGTGCGCCCGGTCATGAACACCAACGGCGTGAATACGGTGGCGAGCGTGATGGTCATCGCCACCACCGCAAAGCCGATCTCCTTGCTTCCGACCAACGCCGCCTCGTAGGGTGACATCCCTTCCTCGATATGGCGGTGGATGTTCTCCAGGACGACGATGGCATCGTCGACCACGAGGCCGACAGCAAGCACGATGCCCAGCATGGTCAGTACGTTGACGGAGAAGCCGAGCACGTAGACGAAGAAGAACGCACCGATCAGCGAGACCGGAATCGTCACCGCAGGAATCAGGGTGGCCCGCAGACTGCGCAGGAACAGAAAAATCACCAGCACCACCAGGGCCATCGCTTCGATCAGCGTGCGGTAGACCGCGTCGATGGATGCCTCGACGAAAAGCGATGTATCCACCGCCAGCCACATCCTGATTCCATCGGGTAAACCCGACTCCAGACGCGGAAGCAGCGCCTTCACGCCGCGGGCGACTTCAAGAGTGTTGGCGGTCGACTGCTTGACCACGCCGATCGCGACGCCGTTGGTGCCGTTGATGCGAATGATCTTGCGGTTCTCGTAAGGGCCCGGCTTGGCGTAGCCGATATCCTTGAGCTTGATCGGATAGCCGTTCACTTCCGAGATGACCATCTCGTTGAACTGCTCGGCGTTCTTCAAATCCGTCGCGGCGAGCACGGTGAACTCGCGATCCATGCTCTCGATGCGCCCGCCAGGCGAGTCCAGGTTCTGACGCCTGAGTGCATCTTCCACGTCTTGCGCGGTCAGACCCTGCGCCGCCATGCGTTCGCGGTCGATCCAGACTCGCATGGCATATCTGCGCTCCCCGCCGATGATCGCAGTCGCCACCCCGCTCAGGGCCTTGAGCGGGTCCGTCAGATAGCGATCGGCATAGTCGGTGAGTTCCATGGGCGAGTGGCGGTCGCTCACGAGCGCGATCCACATGATCGGGAAGGCGTCGGCCTCAATCTTGGAGATGACCGGCGCAAGGACCGCTTCCGGCAGCAGGTAGGCGATGCGCGAGACGCGATCGCGCACGTCCGCCGCCGCCGCGTCGACGTCGCGGCCGGTGACGAAAGTGACGGTGATCTGGCTCACCTCTTCGCGGCTTTGCGACTTGATGGTCTTGATGCCTTCGATGCCGGACAGCGCGTCCTCGATCGGCGTGGTCACTACGCTTTCCATGACCTGGGCGGTCGCGCCCTTGTACACGGTGCGCACTGAAACCGTTGGCGGATCGATGTTCGGGTACTCGCGCACCGACAAGCGCTGGAAGCAAATGGCGCCGAGCAGGACGATGAGCAGGCTCATCACCGTGGCGAGTACGGGACGCCTGATCGAAATATCGGATAAGACCATGGCGAAACCTCTGCTAAGTATGCGGCGGGTTAACCGGCCTTCTTTTCAACCGGTGGCTTTTCCTGCGCAGGTGCGCCGGCCGGCGCGGGCGCGGCCATCACCATGACCGGGGCGCCGTCGCGCAGCTTGATCTGACCTTCGGTTACGACGGTATCGGCGGCGTTGAGACCCTGAATGATCTCCACCCGCCCAGGCTGGCGATTACCGATCTGGACCTTGGTCAAGGCCGCCTTGCCTTCCACGACGCGAAAGACAAAGTTGTCCTGGCCTTGCGGCCAAATCGCCTGCTCGGGAATGATGATCGCATTCGCCCTGTTCGCGAGCGTAACCGCCACGCGCACGAACATTCCGGGCTTCAGTTTGTTGCCCTTGTTCGGAATGCGGGCACGCATGAGGATGGTCCGGGTCTGTTCGTCGATCACCGGCTCCACGGCATAGATGCGTCCGCGGAACTCCTCGCCTGGGTAGGCGTCGAGCCGGATGGCAATCTCCTGATTTGAGCCCACCTTGGACATGTACAACTCGGGTATGCGGAAATCCGCCTTGATGGTGCCGATGCTCTCGAGGCGCACGATGTCCGTACCCGCTTTCACGTAGGCCCCTGGGCTGATCATGCGCAAGCCGACAGTGCCCGAGAAAGGCGCGCGGATGACTGTTTTCGCCACCCGAGACTCGGCTTCCGCAAGGTGGGCCTTCAGGCGGTCAACCGCTCCGAGTTGCACGTCGAGAGCATCCTTGCTTATGAAGTTCTGCTGGTGCAGTTCCCGGGTGCGCGACAGGCGCTGCTCTTCGGTCTTGAGGTCGGCGCGGACGGCCGCGGCCTGCGCGTCGTACTCGGAGTTGTCTATGGAGACGAGACGGGTTCCCGCGGTAACGGCCTGTCCTTCCTGGAAATGCAAGCTGACGACACGGCCGTCGATCTCGGGACGGATGATTACCGACTCCTCGGCAAGGAGGGACCCCACTGCCGACACTTCATCCGACACTTTGCCGACTTCGACCGGAACGGCTCTTACCGGCAGACCCGCCGGCGGCTTTGGTGCCTGAGCGGCGGGCTGCGCGGCAGGCTTGGCCGCATCAGGTTTTTGTCCCGCGCTCGCATCGTTCTTGGAATTGCAACCAGCAGCGATCACTACTGCAGTGACCAGCGTGGTAAGAATGGCTACATTACGGATGATCGGCGTATGCACTTGCTTACCTCTAAACTCTGATCGATGACGCGAAAAATGCGCGCTTCGACCGGTGTAGAAAAAATATCGCCAGCGGAGAATCCTCGCTGGCAACCGGCCGCTGAGCGGCTATTTTCTAACCGGAACTCCCGCTCGCGGCTTATTTTGCTGACCGATGGGTCATTTATTTCGCATCATCATAACCGAGTTTCCCTGCCCCCACCATGAGAATCTCGCTCGACGCGCTTCTGGTTCTTGATTCGATCGCACGAAATGGCAGTTTCGCCGCCGCAGGCGAGGAACTGCACCGCGTTCCCTCCGCGATCACCTACACCATCCAGAAGCTCGAGCAGGACCTGGAAGTGAAGCTTTTCGACCGCAGCGGACACCGTGCCAAGCTGACGGAAGCCGGTGAGGAATTGCTGCGCGAAGGCCGTCACTTGCTGCGCACCGCCACCGACCTGGAATGCCGGGTCAAGCGCGTTGCTACCGGCTGGGAAACGGAGCTGCGCATCGCCGTGGAAGACATCATCCCCACCGAACGCCTCTTTCCTATTCTGAAGGACTTTTACCGCGAAGGTTCCGGCACGCGGATCAAAATAACGGCTGAAATTCTGGGTGGCTGTTGGGACGCACTGATGACCGGGCGCGCCGACCTGGTGATCGGGGCGCCGGGAGAAGCGCCTCCCGAAGCATCACTGTCGGTGGAGGCGATCGGGCAATACGAGTTCATCTTCGTGGTCGCCCCGGAACACCCGCTCGCGACCGCGCCTGAACCACTGACTTCACAAGACATCATGCAATTCCGCGCGGTGTCCGCAGCCGACACTTCGCGCAACCTGCCACCTCGCACCTCGGGACTGCTGGACGGACAGGACGTCCTGACAGTTCCGACCATGCGCGCGAAGATGGCCGCACACATCGCGGGACTCGGCGCGGGTTATCTGCCGCTAGCCTGGGCCGCGCCGCATGTTGCAGGCAGGCGGCTCTTACGAAAGCAGGTGGAAGGAACGAAGTCTCTGACCAACGTGTACCTGGCATGGCATCCGCGCCAGGCTGGCAAGGCTCTCAAATGGTTCCTCGAGCGCCTTCGCGACAAGGCGATCCAGCAATACATTCTGGGCGAGTCCGGGACTTATCCCTCGACAGGGGGCTGATGTCTTATTCCAGCTTGCCGCGTCTGGTTGCAGGACAGACGCGATGCACCGCCAGCGATTCCCTCGCCGATCTCTCCTGCTCGACCTCCGCCCGCACACGTTCCATATCTATCAGCGCGACGCCATCGAGCAACCGTGACAACTGGTCGGCAGCCGGCAGGCCCGCCTCGAGATACATCCCGACGCGTCCGCGAAAGATCGCCGTAGCGGTCCCGCTCAGTCCGAACATTTCGAACAGCTTCCGGCTGTTGCCATGGACCTGCGCGAAAGCGACGCCGGGATGCTTCCCGAGGACATCGCTTACAAGCGCGGTGAAAGTTGCTGCGTTGCCATCCTTTTCGATAAAGCCGATTACGGCCGTTTCGTTGTCGGACAAGAAACGATCGAAACAGGCTTCGTCGAGGATGGCCGGCGCCATAAAATCAGGACGGCGCGCCGGCTTCTGCGGCTTCCTGGGCCGCGATATCGCGGTGCACTTCCGCCATGTCGAGCTCCTGCACTTTCTTGATCACTGCCTCCAGTGCCGGCGCCGGCAAAGCGCCCGGTTGTGAAAACAGCAGAACTTTTTCGCGGAACACCATCAGGGTCGGAATCGAGCGGATCTCGAATTGTCCGGCGAGGTCAGGCTCGTCCTCGGTGTTCACCTTGGCGAACACGATGCCAGGGTATTTCTCGGAGATGGCCTCGAAAGTCGGGGCGAAAGCGCGACATGGGCCGCACCAAGGCGCCCAGAAGTCGACGATCACCGTGTCGTTGGCCGTCACCACCTGCTCGAAGTCATCTTTGGTCAATGCCAATGTGGCCATGAATAGGCGCTCCTTGCGCGCCAGTCTATCTGCATTGTGAACGTGTCAACAGCCAGTACCGGTCAGCGCTCAACCGCATGTGCGCGCGGCGCGAACCTGCCGAATTGAAGCAAGATGGTGGGCAGGATCAGCAGATTCAAGAGGGTCGAAGTGGCCAGCCCGCCGACGATGATGGTCGCCATCGGGCCCTCGATTTCCCGTCCCGGTTCGCCGCTGCCCAGTGCCAGCGGCATCAAACCCAGTGCAGTGACCAGCGCGGTCATCAAAATTGAGGGCAGTCTCTCCCCGGCGCCGCGCATGGCGGTTTCCAGGTTCCAAGGCAATCGCTCGACCTCGACCAGGTGTTGATAGTGCGAAACCAGCATGATCGAGTTGCGAAGTGTGATGCCGAACAGCGTGACGAATCCCACCAGAGAACCCAAAGACATCCAGCCGCCGCTCGCAAACACCGCGATCACACCGCCGATCAGCGCAAAAGGCAGATTGACGAACGTGAGCAGCAGGTTGTGCAGATTGTTGAAAGAAATGTAGAGCAGCAGGAAAATGCCCACGCCAGCCAGCGCGGAATGCACGATCAGGTCGGACAGGGCCTGAGCCTGTGCTTGGGCGGTGCCGGTGTAAGTTACGTAGTTGCCTTCGGAAAACTTCACCGCGGCGCCTACGCGGGTCCGCGCGTCGCGCTCGAATTCGGTGATGTCGCGGCCCTCCACATTGGCGGTAACGGTTTGCAAACGGCGGCCTTCGGAATGCAGGATCTTGTAGCGTCCGCCGCCGATCTCGATATCCGCGACGTCGGCAAGTTTGAGCAGGCGCCCGTCGGGATTGCGCAGCGGCAGCGCCCCCACATCCGTCACGCGCGCACGTTGCTCCGGATCCAGCACGACCACCAGATCCGTTACCTGACTGTTGCGATAAATCTGCCCGACTTGCACGCCTTCGTAAGCGGCCTGCACCGCTTCGAGCACCGTCAGGGGCTGCAGGCCCAGTCCCGCCGCGCGCTCGTGACGCAGCCGCACTGAAAGCTGTGGCGTGCCGGGCGGCGCCTGGATTTGCACATCGCGTGCGCCCGGAACCTGTGCCAACGCGGCGGCAACCGCAAGGGCATCGCGATCCAGCAGATCGAGTGACGAGCCGTAAAGATTCGCAACGAAGGGAGCGGTATAACCCGTGATAGTTTCCTCGATGCGCTCCGTGAGGAAAGTATTGATCGCAAACGTCACACCGGGATACGAGCCGTCGCGCCCACCGGATAGCGTTTCGCGGATCTCGCGCAGGATGCGTGCCTGAGCGCTGCCCGGCAGCGGGCCGATTTCAATCTCGAATTCGCTGTAGTGGGTGCCGAAGGTATCGGCGCCGTTCTTCGAGCGACCCACCCACTGGGCCACGGACTGCACGCCCTCGATCGAGCCGACGGCTTCCGACACCTTCTTGCCGATGCGCAGCGACTCCGCCTCGGAAGTACCGGGCACGGCCGACATGTGCATGATGTAGTGGCCTTCGCGCAACGCAGGGATGAATTCCCCGGAAAACAGCGGCAATAGTCCGATGCCGGCGACGATAATCACCCCGGTGACTGCAATGACCCGGGCCGGATAGCGCTCGATGCGGCGCAAGGTGCCTAGATAGCGGGGCTTGAGCCAACGCACGAACGGTGGATCGTCGGCCTTCAGTTCCGCGCGCGCCAGCAGCAGATAACACAGCGCGGGGGTCAGGGTGACAGCGACGACCAGCGACGCCATGATGGCGAAAATGTACGCAACGCCGAGCGGGGCAAACAGCTTGCCGGCCACGCCGCCCAAGGTCAGCAAGGGCACGAACACGAGAGCGACGATGAAGGTAGCATAGACCACCGAGCCGCGCACTTCCACCGATGCGCCCAGCACCACGTCTTCCATGGGCAGCGGCCGTGCCGCGCTGCGATTGAGCCGCAGACGCCTGAAGATGTTCTCGGTGTCAATGATCGCATCGTCCACTACCTCTCCCAGTGCAATGGCGAGGCCGCCCATCACCATGATGTTCAGGCCGATGCCGAAGTAATCGAGCACCAACACGGAGGCCAGCAAGGACACTGGAATGGCGGTTGCACAGATCAGCGCGGTGCGGCTGTTAAACAGGAACAGGAATAGCACCACTATCACCAACGCCGAGCCGATCAGGATGTCGCGCTGGACGTTTCGCACCGCGGTCTCGATAAAGTTGGCCGGCCGGAACAGATTCGGATGCAGTTGCACCTGTTCTTTTTCGAGCAGCGGTTTCAGTTCTTCCAATGCCTGCTCAAGGTCTTCGGTCACCGCATGGGTGTTGGACCCGAGCTGGCCTTGAATCATCAGGAACACACCGGGCTGGCCGTTGATGGCTGCGGCGCCGATAGATGGCGCCGCACCTTCGGCCACACGCGCGACGTCACCGATGCGCACGGCGCGGCCTTCGCGATAGGCGAGCAGTTCGCGCGCAACGTCTGCAGTCGACTGCGGCTGCGCGTCGGTCTGTACCAGGATGTGCTGATTGGGGGTTTTCACGAAGCCCGTGCCGGCTACACCTGTCGCTTTTCTGGCGGCGGCGACCACATCCTCCAGCGCAAAGCCGTAGCGGCGCAGCTTTTCGGCGTCCGCCTGGATCTGCCATTGGCGCACGTCGCCGCCGAACACGTTCACTTCGGCGACTCCATTCACTGCCAGCAGGTGCGGACGCACAGTCCAGTCCACCAGGGTGCGCAGCTCCATCAGGCTGCGCTTCTCCGAGGTCACGCCGACCCCAAGAACTGTGCTGGCGGAGGATGTCAACGGCGTGATCGTTGGCACGATGCCGCGGGGCAGCTGGTTGGCAAGCGCCGCGAGGCGCTCTGCGGTGACCTGGCGATTGCGATAGACATCCGATCCGTCGGAAAAGAAAACATGCACGACCGATAGTCCGGGAATGGATTGAGAACGCAGGCTTCGCAGCCCAGGCAAACCGGCGAGTGCATTCTCGATGGGCTGCGAGACCTGGGTTTCCACGAGATCCGCGGACAGCCCCGGCGCCTCCGTCTGGATAACCACTTGGGCGGGTGAGAACTCCGGGAACACATCAAGATGTGCTCGCGAAAGCGTGAACAGGCCATAAGCGACGATGGTCACCACCAACGCGACGATCACGCCCGGGTATCGAATGGACTGACGGACGATGAAGGAGATCACCTACCCACCTCACCCCTACCCTCTCCCCCCGCAAGCGGGCGGAGAGGGTGACAGGTATGAAGGCTAAGCGACCACAGACGCATCAGGCTCCCTCTCCAGCTTGCTGGAGAGGGCGGGGGGTGAGGCGATCAGTCTTCATTCTCATTTCGGATCTGGTATTTCAGTTCCTCGGAAAGCAGTAGTTGCGCACCGCTGACGACCACTTCGTCGCCATCGTCAAAACCCGTCGAATTGAACCAGCCTCCGCTCAGTTCTTCGCCGGTCGAGACCTCGTGCCGTGAAAAGGTCTGCTCGTCATCCTTGACGTACGCCCAGGCCTTACCCGCATGCCAGATCACTGCGGTCGGTGGCACGATCATGCCGGCGACCGGCGCACCGCCCAAGCCGATCCGCGCCAGCACGCGCATACCGGCGCGCAAACCGCCACCGTCCACCATGTAGAAATAGGTCTCGCCAGGCAATGCCGCATCGACCTGCGGCGAGTCTGAGACAAATCGGGCTGGGCGCGTGTTTTCCCTGGCGGTTGCGGGCGCAACCAAGATCGTTCGCCGCACCGCGCCGCGCGGAAGATCATAAGGAAGCACCAGCTGCACCAGGAAGGCCGATTGCTGCAGCATGGCCTGCATCACGCGCGAGTCCGGATTGATGGCCCAGCCGGTCACGGTCTCGCCCCAAGCGCTGCGTATCGAATCGCGCACCGCCGCCGCACTCTGCTCCGCGGCCGACTGACGCGCCTGCTCCGAGCGATATCGTCCCTCGGCCGATTTCAATGCCTGTTCGGAGACGTTGCGGTCATCCCGGAACAGCGCCTCCATCCGACGGAATTCCGATTCCGAGGCAGTGGCGGCGGCGCGCAGTGCACGCGCTTCCGCGACGGCGGTGAGATAGCGGCCGCGCATTTCCGCCAGGGGCTGGAGGCTCATTACCATCCCGTAGGCCTCCGTCGCGGCTTCGCTCTTTCCGCGTTTCAGCGGCTGTACTTCGATGCCGCTCGCATTCTGGCTTTCCGGCGAAACCCGCACGACGGGCCTGCCTTCTTCAAGGCCCGCAGTGGAAGGCGTTTGGATTTGCTCTTCGCGCTCCTCCGGCGCCGCGCCCCATTCGTCGCGCGCGAAATAGATCAGCGCCCATATCAGCATGGCGATGACGACCGCCATCGCGGCGATCAGCGCGTGACTTCTCGTGAGTTTCATGGGTGGTGCGATTGGACCTGTCTTGTTATTTGGAAAACTCCGGCAGTTTTGCGGCACGCATGTCGGGCAGCGTGGAGATGTCGCCGAATAGCGGCCGCTGCACGGCATCTTCGAGCTGGGCGAGCGCGCGCGTGGATTCCGTCTGCGCCTCGCGCAGAATGTACTGCGCGGCCAGAAAATCAATGCGCGCCGTGACGCGCTGCAGCCGGTCGGCGGCACCGGCGTCGAACTGGCGCACGATCCGCGCCTCCTGTTCCTGCTGCAGTTGGGCCTGGCGCTGCGCGGCCGCAACGCGCCCGCGCGCGGACCGAAATTGCGCGGCTGCTCCCTCGGTCGCGGCCATCGCCGCAATCTGTGTCGCCTGGAATTGCTGTGCCGCCAGTTCGCGTTGCGCCTCCGCCTGGCGGATCGCCGTCCGCGCGCGCGCACCCGAGGGAAGGGAGAGGCCAACGGCAAGCGACCAGACGTTGTCGCCCTGGTCCCAGGTGTATCCCGGACCGAGGGTAATGTCCGGATTCTGACCCGCAACCGACAATTTCACCTCCTCATCGGCCGCCCCGAACTCCAGCAGTTTGCGGTGCACGTCGAGCCGGTTGCCCAGCGCCAGGCGGCGCAGCTCGACTGCGCCCGTTTCCACGGCATCCGGCGGCTTCACGTCGAAGCGCAGATCCATCGCTCCGACCACCTCGAGCGGCAAGCCCAGCGACTGCGCCAGTTCGCCAAGCGCGCGTTGCGCGTGCGCGGCTTCCCGGTCACGCGCCAAATCGAGTTGAGCGAGCTGCCACCGTTGCGCGCTTTGCTCATGGGCGGACAGCATGCCTGCCTGCACCCGGCGATCAACCAGAGCCAGAACCTCGCGGCGCGCCGTGACCTGGGCTTCGATCGATGCCAGCGCATCGCGGCTGGATTCGAGTTCGATGAAACGGTCGCGCACCCTTGCGCGCACGTCCCATGCAGCCGCGGCAATGTCGATCTCGGCAGCGTCGGCAAGGAATGCGCTGCGTGCCACACGGGCTTCTCGTTTGTGCTCGGCCGTCAGAGGGATTTCCAGTTCGAGGCCAAGCGTCCAAGGCCCGTTGTCTTCGGGCAGTTCGCGGCCGTGATATTCGGACTTCAGACGCGCGCCGAGGGGTTGCCGCAGGCCCGCCGACTCGAGCTGCGTGCGCGCAATGGCGGCGCGCGCCCGCGCCGTGCGCATGTCCGGATGGAAGTACAACGCGACAAACGTCAGCTCGCGCAGCCCCCACCGTTGCGGCGGCCAGGCCTCCTGCGCATAACCGTTGGCGAGTGCGAAACGCTTCAGGCCTTCTGCGGATCCCGAGCGCCGTTCGTACTCGCTTTCCGCGGCACCCGGATCCAGGGACCGCTTCGAATAGGGGATAGACGAACACCCCGCCGCAACGCCGGCAAGAATCAGCAGGAAACCGGCGTAGCGGCGGCAGGGCATCGCGATCAGTGCAGCTTGATGTGCGGCTCGGTTCGGCGCGTGATGATTCGCGCCAGGGTGTCGAGGGACACTTTGATGATCCCGTGCAAAGCCAGTTCGTGCATCTTGTATAGCGACAGGTACATGAGCTTGGCGAAAAAACCCTCCACCATCACGCTGCCGCGCGTTATCGCACCCATGAGGCTGCCTACGGTGCTGAATTTACCCAGCGAAACCAGCGAGCCGAAATCGCGGTAGACGAAAGGTCGGAGCGCTTCCCCGCGCAGCCGCCTGGAAAGCTGCTTGTACAGATGCGAGGCCTGCTGGTGCGCGGACTGCGCGCGCGGCGGGATCCATCCATTCTTGTCCGGCCACGGGCAGGCCGCGCAATCGCCGAAAGCGAACACGTCCGGATCGCGTGTGGTCTGCAATGTCTGGTTCACCACCAACTGGTTGATGCGGTTGGTCTCCAGCCCGTCGAGGTGCCCGAGAAAGTCCGGCGCCTTGATGCCGGCAGCCCATACCACCAGTTCGGCCGGTATCTCCCTGCCGTTCGCGGTCTTCACCCCGTGAGCCGAAACTTCGGTGACTTTTTCGCCGGTCAATACCTCGACCTTGAGTTTTTTCAGCAGGCCGAGGACTGCGATCGAGAGGCGTTCGGGGAGAGCAGGCAGGATCTTCGGAGCCGCTTCGACGATTGTGATCCTGATGTCGCGTTCAGGGTTGATGCGATCCAGGCCGAAGGAGACAAACTCGCGGATGGTATTGTGCAGTTCCGCGGCCAGTTCCACGCCGGTGGCACCGGCGCCGATGATGGCGATGTGCAGTTGCCCTGGTTGCAGTGGTTCCGTCTGCGCATTGGCGCGCAAGCAGGCGTTGAGCAGCCGCGAGTGGAAAAGCGCCGCCTGCTGCGGGTTGTCCAACGAAATCGCGTGCTCACGGGCACCGGGGGTGCCGAAATCGTTGGTTGTGCTGCCTACCGCCATCACCAGCGTGCCGTAGGCAATTGCGCGGGCCGAAATGACTTCTCGTCCGTCCTCGTCCACGGTCGGCGCCAGGTGTATTTCCTTTTTTGCGCGGTTCAGCCCGTCCATGCGTCCGAGCCGGAACTGGAAATGGTGCCATCGTGCCTGGTAGAGATAGTCCAGCTCGTGATCGTTCATGTCCATGCTGCCGGCAGCGACCTGATGCAGGAGCGGCTTCCACAGGTGCGTGCGCGAGCGGTCCACGAGCGTAATGAGAGCCTGCTTGCGCTTGCCCAGCGTCCGTCCCAGGCGCGTGGCCAACTCGAGCCCGCCGGCGCCGCCGCCGACGATGACGAACTTATGCGGTTCGCCGTTTGATTTTTGTTCGCTCGTCATCGGAATAGACGGCCAATGCGGCCGGAATATCGGGAGTAATTGCCAGATCAAGCCCGGAGTTTATCTTGTCGCCCGGAATACTGCCCGGAGCAAAAAAAGCCCGCTTGGGAAACGGGCTTCATTGGCAATGCCGTGCGTCAACCCTTCGGATTCGGGCGCTCGAAACCGAAGATCGGCTGTTGCCGAGAACCGATCAGGCAGCAGCGATGCGCTGCGCCGGCTCCTGCACTGTGATCCACCCTTTACGTGCCGCGCGATTGACCGCCGAAAGTACCGCCCGCAGTGTCGCGGTAACGATATTGCCGTGCATGCCCGCTCCATACAGAGTCTGGTCGCGGCCGATGCGGATTTGCACATAAGCCACGGCTGTCGCATCCTCGCCACTGCCCACGGCGTGCTCGTGATAATTCATGACGTGAACGTCAATGCCGCAGCCTTCGCACAACGCGCGCACGAAAGCGTCGACCGGACCGTTGCCTTTGCCGGCGATGGCGATTTCACGACCGTCGAATTTCAGCCGCGCGGAAACATTTTCGACTTCGCCGTGGCCGGATTCATGCGTTATTCGATGTTCGACATACGCAAGAGGCCACGCGCTCTCCAGGTATTCGCGATCGAATGCAGCCTTGATCGCGATCGACGAAAGCTCCTTGCCGCTTGCGTCGGTGATCGCCTGGATCACCTGGCTGAACTCGATCTGCAGCAGGCGCGGCAGTGACAAGGCAAAATCGCGTTCGAGCAGGTAGGCGATGCCACCTTTGCCCGACTGGCTGTTGACGCGAATGACCGCGTCGTAGGCGCGGCCGAGGTCGGCCGGATCGATGGGCAGATAAGGGACTTCCCAGAGGTCGTCTGCATTGCGCGCGGCGAGGCCCTTCTTGATCGCGTCCTGGTGCGAACCGGAAAAAGCAGTGAACACCAGTTCGCCGCCGTAGGGATGGCGCGGGTGTACTGGCAACTGGTTGCAATGCTCGACCGCGCGTATCACGGCATTGATGTCGGAGAAATCGAGTCCCGGATCGACGCCTTGGGTATAGAGATTGAGCGCGAGCGTAACGAGGTCCACATTGCCGGTGCGCTCGCCGTTGCCAAACAGGCAGCCCTCGATGCGATCGGCGCCGGCCATGACGGCGAGCTCTGCGGCAGCCACCGCGCAACCGCGGTCGTTATGCGGGTGTACCGACAGCACGATGCTGTCGCGATTGGCGATGTGGCGGCCGAACCACTCGATCTGGTCGGCGTAAACGTTGGGTGTGGCCATCTCCACCGTGGCCGGCAGATTCAGAATGACCGGTCGCTGCGGTGTCGGCTGCCATACCGCGTTGACCGCATCGCAGATCTCGACGGCGAAATCCAGTTCAGTGCCAGTAAAGCTCTCCGGAGAGTACTGGAATATCCAGTCGGTTTCCGGCTGCTCGCGGGCACAGTCGCGAACGACGCGCGCGCCATCGACGGCGATGGCGACGATGCCCGGTTTATCCAGACCGAACACGACCCGCCGTTGCACCGTCGAGGTCGAATTGTACAAATGCATGATGGCGCGCTTGACGCCGCGCAGGGAATCGAAGGTGCGACGGATCAGCGGTTCGCGCGCCTGGGTCAGCACTTGGACCGTGACGTCATCGGGGATCAACCCCTCCTCGACCAGCTTGCGCACGAAATCGAAATCGGTCTGTGAGGCGGCCGGGAAACCAATCTCGATTTCCTTAAGTCCGGTTTTCACCAGGAGCATGAACATGCGCAGTTTGCGTTCCGCGTCCATCGGCTCGATCAGCGCCTGGTTGCCATCGCGCAGGTCGACGCTGCACCAGATCGGTGGTCGGGTGATGATTTGATTCGGCCAGGTCCGGTCAGGCAAGGGGACCGGGGCAAACGGACGATATTTCTGTGAAGGGATTCGGTTCATGGTATGGACTCGCACATTGTTGATGAGCCACCACCGCCGGTCTTGCTTCGGCGGGCTTGGGTACTGCGAGGTTGGAGTTAGTTTATGTGCGCGCGGGGCGCAGCAGCAGGCCACCCAGCAGGATGCCGGGAAGAAGGGAATTAAGTTGGCCGTGCTGTTGGGAAAGCATGTTACGGACTATAAGGCGTTTTTTTCGGGCCCGCAAGCCCCGTGATTACATGTCCGAACCCGCCGATGGAGGCGGCGGAACGATCGGTTTCTTGCGCAGGCGTACCCACGCCCACATGGCATAGCCGGATGCGGCGTAGATCGCGAACAGGCTGAACAAGACCTCCGGCAGGTTGTCGGTGACCTGCATCAGTGCCACCACGGCAAGCGCGATCATTACCAGCACGCTGAACGACACGCTCTTGCGCAGGTTGATGTCCTTGCCGCTGTAGAAGCGGATGTTGCTCACCATGGTGAAACCAGCGAAGAGCGTAAGTGTCCACGCCAGCCAGGGCACGTCGGCGCGTGCCACGTCATAGGCTTCCATAGCCCACACCAGTCCCGCGATCAGTCCTGCGGCGGCCGGGCTCGGCAACCCCTGGAAGTAGCGCTTGTCCACCACCTCGATATTGGTGTTGAAACGCGCGAGCCGTAACGCGGCGCAGGCGCAATAGATGAAGGCCGCGCACCAGCCGAGCCTGCCCATTCCCTTGAGCGACCACTCGTAGATCACCAGCGCGGGCGCCGCACCGAAGGACACCATGTCGGAAAGACTGTCGTACTCGGCGCCGAATTCGCTTTGCGTGCGAGTGAGCCGCGCAACGCGGCCATCGAGCGCGTCGAATACCATGGCGGCGAACACGCCCGCCGCGGCCAACTCGAAGCGCAGGTTCATTGCCTGCACGATGGCATAGAAGCCGGCGAACAACCCGAACGTGGTGATGGCGTTGGGAAGCCAGTAGATACCGCGCCGGCGAATGCCTGTGCGACTGAGCCACTGCGGTTTGGGTACCGGATGATTCATATCCAATTATTTGGCCGGAAACCACGCCAGAATGGTTTCCCCAGCATACACCCTGTCGCCGACCGCGGCACGCGGCGTCGCGCCGGGCGGCAGATACACGTCCACCCTCGAACCGAAACGGATGAAGCCGAAACGTTGCCCGCGCACCAGACGGTCATGCGGCTTGACGTAGCACAGGATGCGGCGGGCAATCAGCCCGGCTACCTGTACGCAGGTGACGTCCGCGCCGCGGTCGGCACGTATCCACAGTGCATTGCGTTCGTTTTCCAACGAAGCCTTGTTGAGCGCCGCATTGAGGAACCTGCCGCCGTAATACCAGCCCTTCTTCACCTCGCCATCGACCGGGCTGCGGTTGGAGTGCACGTCGAATACGTTCATGAACACGCTGATCTTCAGGGAATCGCGATCGAGGTAGGGGTCGCGGGATTTTTCCACCGCAACGATACGACCGTCTGCGGGCGAGACCACAGCTTCGGGATCGTTCGGGATGTTGCGTGGCGGGTCGCGGAAGAACTGCAGGATAAAAAGCGCCATCAGCCAAAACGGCAGCGACCACCATCCCCACAGGTGCGACACCAGCAGCGCAACAGCGACTGACGCCACGAGGAACAGCCAGCCTTCGCTGGCGATTATGGGGTGGGGATAGTTGGGTTTCACGGGGCGAGGAGTGAGGGGTGAGGGGTGAGGGGTGAGGGGGGAAGCGCTTTTCTCCTAACCCCTTTCCCCTCACTCCTCACTAGTTCTTCGACTTGTCCACCAGCCGGTTGGCCTTGATCCAAGGCATCATGTCGCGCAGTTTCTCGCCCACGACCTCGATCTGGTGCGCTCGGCCGATGCGGCGCATCGCGCCGAGCTTGGTTGCGCCGGTCTTGTTCTCCAGCAGGAATTCCTGGGCGTATGCGCCAGTCTGGATGTCTTTGAGAATCCTGCGCATCTCGTTGCGGGTTTCCTCGGTGATGATGCGCGGGCCGCGGGTGAAGTCCCCATACTCGGCGTTGTTCGAGATCGAGTAACGCATGTTGGCAATGCCGCCCTCGTAGATCAGGTCCACGATCAGCTTCAGTTCATGCAGGCACTCGAAGTACGCCATCTCCGGCGCGTAGCCAGCCTCCACAAGCGTTTCGAAGCCGGCCTGAATCAACGCCGTGGTGCCACCGCACAGCACGACCTGCTCGCCGAACAGATCGGTCTCGGTTTCCTCGCGGAAGTTGGTCTCGATGATGCCGGCCTTGCCGCCGCCAATGGCCGCCGCGTACGAGAGCGCCAGATCGCGCGCCTTCTTCGAAGGATTCTGGTGGATCGCGATTAGCATCGGAACGCCGCCACCCTGCACGTAAGTCGAGCGCACGGTGTGACCAGGCGCCTTGGGAGCCACCATCACCACATCCAGATCGGCCCGGGGTACGACCTGCCCGAAGTGGATGTTGAAACCGTGCGCAAAGGCCAGCGCCGCGCCTTTCTTGATGTGAGGTTCGACTTCGCTGCGATAGACGTCGGCAATACTTTCATCGGGCAACAGGATCATCACGAAATCCGCCGCCTTGACCGCGTCGGCGATGTCCTTCACCTCCAATCCGGCCTTTTTCGCCTTGTCCCACGAACCGCCGCCCTTGCGCAAGCCCACGGTGACCTTCATGCCGGAATCCTTGAGGTTCAACGCGTGGGCGTGGCCCTGCGAGCCGTAACCCAGGATGGTGACCTTCTTTCCCTTGATTAGACGCAGATCCGCGTCCTTGTCGTAAAAGACTTTCATGTTTCCCTCTTGTTGAAAATGCGTGAAGCGTTGAAGGGGAAGAGTGAGGAGGAAAGCAGCGTCTTGAACCCTCGCCCCTCACTCCTCACCCCTCACCCCTCACTGAACTTTGAGGATGCGTTCACCGCGGCCGATACCCGAGGCGCCGGTACGTACTGTCTCCAGAATCACGCCCTGTTCGAGCGCTTCGAGAAAGGCATCGAGCTTGCTGCCTGTGCCGGTAAGTTCGATGGTGTAAGCCTTGTCTGTGACATCGACGATGCGTCCGCGGAAAATGTCAGCCATGCGCTTCATCTCTTCGCGGTCCTTGCCGGAGGCGCGAACCTTGACCAGCATCAGCTCGCGTTCGATGTGGTCGCCGTCGGACAGATCCACTACTTTGACCACATCAACCAGCTTGTTGAGCTGCTTGGTGATCTGCTCGATGACGTCGTCGGAACCGCTAGTGACCACCGTCATGCGCGACAGCGACGGGTCTTCTGTGGGCGCGACTGTCAGCGACTCGATGTTGTAGCCGCGCGCCGAGAACAAGCCAGCCACGCGAGACAGCGCGCCCGGCTCGTTTTCCATGAGTAGGGAGATGATGTGACGCATTTGACTCAAACAAGGATCATCTCCGACAGGCCCTTGCCGCCGGGCACCATCGGAAATACGTTCTCGGTCTGGTCGGTGATGAAGTCCATGAAAACGAGGTCGTTCTTGCGGCTGAACGCCTCTTTGAGCGCCGGCTCGACGTCCTCCGGCTTGTCTATGCGCATGCCCACATGGCCGTAGGATTCGGTCAGCTTGACGAAGTCGGGCAACGCGTCCATGTACGACTCGGCGTAGCGGTTACCGTGGAAGAACTGCTGCCACTGACGCACCATGCCCATGTAACGGTTGTTGAGGTTGACGATTTTCACCGGGAGACGGTACTGCTTCGCGGTGGACAGTTCCTGGATGCACATCTGGATGCTGGCCTCGCCGGTCACGCAGGCCACGGTCGCGTCCGGATATGCGAGTTGCACGCCGAGCGCGTACGGCAATCCCACGCCCATCGTGCCCAGTCCTCCGGAGTTGATCCAGCGGCGCGGCTTCTCGAACTTGTAGAACTGCGCCGCCCACATCTGGTGCTGCCCCACGTCCGAGGTCAGGAAAAGGTCCATCCGCTTGGTCAGTTCGTAGAGCTTTTCCATCACGTGCTGCGGCTTGATAATTTTCGACGTGCGGTCGTATTTCAGGCAGTCGCGGCCCCGCCACTGCTCGATCTGTGTCCACCATTCCTTGACCAGAGCCGGATCCGGGCGCTCCTTGGCAGCGGCGAGCTGACGATTCATCTCCTGCAGCACATCCCTGACGTCGCCGACGATCGGCACATCCACCCGTACGCGCTTGGAGATCGATGAGGGGTCGATGTCGATATGGATGATCTTGCGATTTTCCTGGAAGAAATGCTTCGGATTGCCGATCACGCGGTCGTCGAAGCGCGCGCCGATCGCCAGCAGCACATCGCAGTTCTGCATCGCCATATTGGCTTCGTAGGTGCCGTGCATGCCGAGCATGCCCACGAACTGCCGATCGCTGGCGGGATAGCCGCCCAGGCCCATGAGGGTGTTGGTACAGGGGAAACCGAGCGAGCGCACCAGTTGCGTCAATTCGGCGGACGCGTTGCCGAGCACTATGCCGCCGCCGGTGTAGATCATCGGCCTCCTGGCTTCCAAGAGCAGCTGGATCGCCTTCTTGATCTGCCCGCTGTGTCCCTTGATCACCGGGTTGTAGGAGCGCATCGTCACCGACTGCGGATAGAAGTACGCGGTTTTGGCGGTCTGCACGTCCTTGGGGATGTCCACCAGTACCGGGCCCGGACGACCGGTCGCGGCCAGATAAAAGGCCTTCTTCATGGTGACCGCGAGATCCTTTATGTCCTTCACCAGGAAATTGTGTTTTACGCACGGACGGGTGATCCCGACGGTGTCCACTTCCTGGAAGGCGTCCTGGCCGATAGCGTGCGTCGGCACCTGGCCGGTCACGATGACGATCGGTATGGAATCCATGTGAGCGGTGGCAATGCCGGTCACCGCATTGGTCACGCCCGGACCGGACGTCACCAACACCACGCCCACTTTTCCGGTGGACCGGGAATAGGCATCGGCGCCGTGCACCGCCGCCTGCTCGTGGCGAACCAAGATGTGCTTGAGCTTATCCTGTTTGAATAGCTCGTCGTACAGCGGAAGGACTGCACCGCCGGGGTAGCCGAAGATCAACTCGACGCCCTCTTCCTGAAGACATCGAATCGTGATTTCGGCACCGGACAACTCGGTGGTAACGCCGGCAGTCAATTCCATTGAAACACCTAAGTGGCGAAAATTACGGGGGAACTTGCCAAGATACCGGCAACATGAAGGCCGGTCAAGGATGGTTCTCCGCGCCGCAAGAACGGCGCAATCGGAGTGACCCCGCAGGGTTTGCGTGCTGGTTCGGGACTACTGTCGGGCTCGGATCCAGCGCTTCCACGCGTCGAACAGGCTGGGATCGCGCGCCGCGATCGCAGAGCGCTGCCAGAGCGTGTCGGCCCAGAAGTCATCCCGGTTGAGGCTGCACATGCGCCCCCCGGTTTCCTCCAGGATCAGCGAACCGGCGGCGTAATCCCACAGTTTCTGACCGCCGTGCAGATAGACATCGAATCGCCCGGCAGCGACGTAGCACCATTCCAGCGTGCTGGCGCCGAAATTGCGCTGCGAAGAATAAGGCGGCGCCGCAACCAGTTCATGCGCCAACCGCTCGGGCAGGCGCTTGAAGTCCACTTGCGCCATCGCATTGCGCAAGTGTGGGACGTGCCCCTTGATCGGCAGGCGCTCGCCGTTTAGGAAGGCACCGCCTCCTTCTTCGGCGTAGAACACCTCGTCCGCGACCGGATCGTAGACGACACCCAGCACACTCCTGCCCTTCTTCATCAGCGCCACCGACACGGCGAAATAGGGCAGGCCGTTGACGAAATTCGAGGTGCCGTCTATGGGGTCTACGCACCACAGCCCTTCGTCGCCGGCCAGCCAGTATTCGGCCTGCTGCTCGGGCGTCATTTCCTCCCCGACGATTGGCCCGGAATAGATCCCCGGCAGTCGCTGGGACAGTGCCTCCTGTGCGGCGATATCGGCTTCGGTGAACAGGCTGCCGTCCGATTTGCGCTGATGCGCCACCTTGAGGTAGCGCGGCATGACCTCTTTCTTCGCCACGTCCTTGACGATGGCGATTGCGCGCTCGAGCATCCCGGGCGACGATTTCTTCAGCGCGGCTTCCATTTGATCGAACAGCCCATACTGGGGACTTGATCCGCCGGACCGCGGCCGGTTTCCGTCACCGACTTCATGGCCTCGAATAATTCGCGGCGCGCATTCGCCACCGGCGTCGTGCGGGAGGCGTCGAGCCTGCCCCGGTACTGAAGTCCCAGGTCCTTGTTGAAACCGAAAAAATCCGGTGTGCATACAGCGTCGTACGCACGCGCGACTTCCTGCGTCTCGTCGAAGAGGTAGGGAAACGGGAACTTGAGATCGCGCGCAACGCGCTGCATGTTCTCGAACGAGTCTTCGGGATAGTCGTCGGGATCGTTCGAACTGATCGCCACTGAGCCTATGCCGAGCGGCTTGAGTTCGGCACAGTCGCGGATCATGCGATCGCGCACGGCCTTGACGTAGGGACAGTGGTTGCAGATGAACATCACCAGCAGGCCCTTGGGCCCGCATACATCGGCAAGCGAATAGCGTTCGCCGTCGGTGCCTGGCAGCACGAAGTCGGGAGCCTTCCAGCCGAAATCGCACACCGGTGGTTGGGCACCCATCGGCTACGCCCTCAGGAAATTGCCGGCGCGGCCCCACCCCTTTGAGGGATGGCGCGCAGAAAGCCTGTGACCACAACCGTGTTGCATGGCAAAATCTTAACATGAATAAGGAGTTGCATAAGAAACTCGCCCCAAAACCCCGCGCGCGGTTCTACTTTCCAGGCAAGCTGGGCAACGGATCGGAAGTGCGTTTGTCCGCGGAAGCCGCCCATCACGCGGCGCGCGTGCTGCGTCTTGCCGTTGGCGAACCGGTCACGGTGTTCGACGGGCTTGGCGGCGAGTTCGAGGCACGCATCACCCGAATGGACCGGGGCGAGGTGACGATAAAGACTGGCGCACACCTCAGCGTCGAGCGCGAAGCACCGCTCGACATCCTGCTCGCGCAAGGGCTCTCGAGCGGGGATCGCATGGACCTGACGCTGCAGAAATCGGTGGAACTGGGCGTCGCGGCGATCCAGCCGGTCTCTACCGAGCGTAGCGTCGTGAAGCTCAAGGACGAGCGCGCGGCGCGGCGCGCCGAGCACTGGCAAAACCTGGTGATCTCCGCCTGCGAACAATGCGGCCGCACCCGCGTGCCGCCGGTCGCGCCGTTGCTGGGCTTCGGCGAGTGGCTGGCGCAACTGGCCCAGCCCGGTAAGGAACGGCGCCTGATGCTGTCACCGCATGCGGCCGTGTCGCTGCGTGAACTGGAGCCGACGCGCGACCGGATAATTCTGCTCATCGGCCCGGAAGGTGGTCTTGCCCCGGGTGAAGTACAAGCAGCGCAGTCGCGCGGATTCACGCCGGTGCGTCTCGGGCCAAGGGTGCTGCGCACCGAGACTGCCGCGCTTGCCGCGCTGGCAGCGATCCAGGCGCTGTGGGGCGATTTCTGAGACCGGCGTGTCAGCCGCTGTGCTGCGCGACGGCATACACCGGCGCCGCCCCGGCTTTGCCCTTGAACTGCACGTCGCCTAGCGCAATGAGTTGCACACCTGCCTCCAAACCATGTCGCGTTGCCGCGTCGATCAGAATCGGTCTCTGCACGTTTTTGGTATGCGCCTCCAATCGCGCCGCCAAGTTGACGGTGTCGCCGATGCAGGTGTAGGTCGCGCGCTGTTGCGTGCCGGTATAGCCGGCCACCACATCACCGGTGGCGATGCCGATGCCGATGCTGATCGGCGGCTTGCGCGCAGCCGCGCGCTCCAGGTTGAACTGCTCGATCAGCTCGATCATCTCCTGCGCCGCGGCCACCGCGCTGCCGGCGCAATCGTCCAGCGACAGCGGCGCGCCAAACAGCGCCATCAGCCCGTCGCCGATCATCTGATTCACCACGCCACCGTGGCTGCTGATCGCCTCGAACATCAGCGTGTAATAGGTGTTCAGCAGTTCGATCGTTTCTTCTGGTGGCTGGTTTTCCACCAGCGCCGTGAATCCGCGGATGTCGGAAAACATCACCGACGCGTGCACGCGTTTGCCGCCGAGCGAAAAACCCGACTGCTGCAGATCCTGCGCCACTTCGGAAGTGGCGAAGCGTCGCACCAGGTCCTTCTGCTGGTCGCGCAGGCGCTTCTTCTCCAGGCTGGCGCCGATGCGTGCCTTCAGCAGAACCGCATTCACCGGCTTAGGCAAATAGTCTTCGGCGCCCAGGCCGATGCAGCGCACGATGTTATCGAGCCCCTCGACCGAGGAGGTCACGATCACCGGCAGGTCGCGCAACTGTGGATCGGCTTTGAGGTGCTCGAGCACCGCAAAGCCGTCCATCTCGGGCATCTCTATATCGAGCAGCAGGAGGTCGAACGGTTCACGCCGCAGCATCTCGAGCGCAACGCGACCGTTCTCCGCCAGCGCGGCGCTGTGGCCCTGCAGTTCCACGCTACGCGACAGCAGCAGGCGGTTGACCTTGTTGTCGTCCGCGATCAACAGTCGCGCGCCGAACTCAGCCATCGCGTAGGACCTTCAATGCGGCGGCGGCACGCGCACACTCCGCGTCCAGCTCCGCCAGTACGGCCATGTCTCTCGCCGGATCTGCATCCAGGCCCTTGATCTCAAGATCGCGTGCCAGTGCTGCGAGCTTTAACGCGCCAAAGGTGTTGCTGTTGGACTTGAGCGAATGCGCCCCACGCCGAAAACGCTCGGAGTGGTTTTCGGCACGCGCGCTGCGAAGCTCGGCCAACATGCCCGGCGCTTCTTCGAGGAAAGTGTCCACAAGCTCGGCCACGAACTCGGCACCCGCAGTCTCCTGCAGCTCCGCGTAGACATCCTGGTCGATCACCGATTCGTCCATCCGCTTACTCATGGCGTGCCGGCACACGCATCAATGCTTCGACCAACTGCTCCACCCGGATCGGTTTGGTGATGTAGTCGTCCATGCCCGCGGCAAGGCACATCTCGCGGTCACCCTGCATCGCATTGGCCGTCATCGCCACAATGCGCGGGCGCTTCGCGGGCCATCGACCATTGATGCGGCGCGACGCTTCCAGGCCGTCCATCTCCGGCATCTGCACATCCATAAGCACCACATCGTAGGTCTGCCGTACCAGCGACTCCACTGCCTCGACGCCATTGGAGGCCAGGTCGGCTCGATACCCCATCTGCTGAAGGATGCGCAGCGCGAGCTTCTGGTTCACGACATTGTCTTCCGCAAGCAATATGCGCAACGGGTGGCGTGCTGCCATGTCGGGGTCTGACTTGGGCTTGGTCGCCTTGACCTCCTTGGGCGCCACGGCGTGCGTGAGCAGGTTCACCAGAGTGTCGAACAGATGCGACTGGTGCACCGGCTTCGCCAGGTAGGCGCTGAACAAGCCTTCGGTGTCGCCCGTCTCGCGCCGGCCGAGCGAACTGAAGAGCACCAGCGGCAGATTCGGCCGACTGGCACGCATGCGTTGCGCGAGCTGCAAGCCGTCCATCCCGGGCATGTGCATGTCGAGGATCGCCAGGTCGAAGCGTTCGTCGTCCTCGACCCAGCGCAGCGCCTCGGCTGGAGACCCGGTGGCGCGCGGGGCCATACCCCATTTGCCCATCTGCAGGTCGAGCACGCGCCGATTGGTGGCGTTGTCATCGACAACCAGCACACGGCGTCCTTGCAATTCGCGCTGGGTACCGATGAACTCGCGCCTGCTCTGCAGCGGCAACTCGGCCAGCGGCGCGCGAATCGCGAAGTGGAACGTCGCTCCCTTGCCGATCCCGTCGCTGGTGGCCCACATGCGTCCGCCCATCAGCTCGGCCAGCTGCTTGCTGATCGCGAGCCCCAGGCCTGTGCCGCCGTACTTGCGCGTGGTCGACGAATCTGCCTGCGAGAACGACTGGAACAATCGCCCCATACCCTCAGCCGACAGCCCGATGCCGGTGTCGCGCACGGCAAAGGTAACCTCAACCTCGCCGGCTGTTACGTTCGACGCGGTCACTGTGAGCACTACCTCGCCTTGTTCAGTGAACTTCACCGCATTGGCCAGCAGGTTGAGGATGATCTGCCGCAGCCGCGTCACGTCGCCGCGAATAGCGGCTGGCACCTCGCCCTCGAACAGGTAGGCGGTGTCCAGATGCTTCTCGGTTGCGCGCGCGCTTATCAGGTCGAGCGTCGACTCCACGCACTCGCGCAGGTCGAAGGGTTGCGCCTCGATGTCCATGCGCCCGGCTTCGATCTTGGAGAAGTCGAGGATGTCGTTAATGATGGTCAGCAGCGTGTCACCGCTGTCGCGGATCGTGGCCGCATAGTCGCGCTGCTCGTCGTTGAGCGGCGTGTCGAGCAGCAGCCCGCTCATACCGATGACGGCGTTCATCGGCGTGCGAATCTCGTGGCTCATCGTGGCCAGGAATGCGCTCTTGGCTTCATTCGCGGTCTCAGCCGCGGCGCGGGCCTCTTGAGTCTGCTTGAACAGCCGGGCGTTCTGGATCGCGATAACGGCTTGGTCGGCGAAGGTCTCCAGCAGTGCGATTTCCTTGTTGGAGAAACCCGTGGCTGGTTTCCGGATGGCATAGAGCCACCCCACGGCCTGTCCTTCCCAGGCCATAGGGGCGAGAACGTGCGAATAGGGGCCGATTCGCAACCGCTCCGCGACGGAACGCACCGACCAGTGTGCGCCAGGATCCGACGCATCGACGAAGTGCATAGGTCGGCCGTGCAGAATGCCCTTGACGTACGGTTTCGCAGGAACCTTCGCACCATCATAGATCTCCCGCAGAGTCGCCAGTGCCGGGCCGTGGTGGGCGGCCAGCGCCATATGGCCCTCCGGCGCGACGAGCAGGATGCCCTGCTCGGAGCTGTCAAACAGCTTCTCGCAGCTCTGCAGAATCTTGTCGAATACTGGCGCCGTGTCGGCCACGGAAGCGCTGATCACCTCCAGCACTTCGGCTGTGGCCGTTTGCTGCTCAAGCGCTTCCTTGGTCTCGTTGAACAGGCGGACATTCTCGATGGCTATCACCGCCTGGTCCGCGAAAGTCTGGAGTAGCGAGACCACTTTCGGGGAAAACTCGCCCGGCGCCCTGCGGCCGATGGACATCGCACCCAAGACCTCGCGGCCGTGCAGGAGCGGCACCGCCAGCATGCTGCCCAAGCCGCCGGACTGGTTAGCCTCGCGCAGCGCTAAGTTGGGCTCCTTTTCCACGTCCACGATCTGTACGGGAGCCTTGGTGATGACGCAGCGGCCATGCATCGTGCCGTGATCTGCCTTCCTTGGAAATGCGATCCGGATTTTCGCTTCGCCGTCCGGAAAAAACCCGTGCAGTCCGACCAGGTGCAGCAGCTCCCCGTCGAAGCGCGTGGTACCCCCCGCATCCGCGCCACACAGGGCGCGCGCCCGTTCGGCGATCGCGTCGAACACCGGGAGGACATCGGTGGGGGACTCGCTAATGACCTTGAGGATGTCGGCCATCGCGGTCTGATGCTCCAGCGCCTCTTTGGTTTCATTGAACATGCGGGCGTTCTGGATCGCAATGGCTGCTTGGTCTGCGAAGGTCTTGAGCAGCGAGATCTCATGGTCCGAGAACGGAGAAACCGTATTCCGAGCCACGAAGATGGCGCCGATGGCCTGGTCCTCCCACAGCAGTGGCGCGTGGACGACAGAGCGGGCGCCGATAAGGTCGGCGCCGCGCGTCACGCCGCGAGGCACATCGTCTCCCCCGTGTACATCCGGAAAGTGTGTTACGCGTCGCTGTCGAATGGCCAACCCGGTGCCGGAGTCGTCCATGCGGACGGGAAACATCGTTCTGAATTCCGCCTCGCCCGGACCCACAAAGGTGGCCAGGTCGATCATGCCGTCAGGCCGCACCAGATTGATTCCGACCTGCGAGCCCTTAAAGAGGCGTTGACAGCTTTCGGTAATCTTTTGGAAGACCGGCTGTGCGTCGGCTACCGACTTGCTGATCACCTGTAACACCTCCGCGGTCGCGGTCTGCCGCTCCAACGCATCCTTGGTCTCGTTGAACAGGCGCACGTTTTCGATCGCGATCACGGCCTGGTCGGCGAAGGTCTTGAGGAGGTCGATCTGGCGCTGTGGCGTCTTGCCGGGCTCGGACCAGCCAACGTTGATGGTGCCCACCGGCACGCCGTCCTTCAGCATCGGCGCACCAAGCACGCGCCTCCAGCCACCGGCCGCCAGGGCGTACTGTGGATCGTCCAAGACGTCTTCGATCGCAATTGCCTTTCGCGCCAGGATCACTCGCCCGGCGATAGAGCGCTCATCGGCCGGCATCGGGAATAGAGCGCGCGCCTGCTCGGTGGCTTCGGGCATCCATTTGCGAGTGGCAGCCACGTGGATCAGGCGCCCGTCGTACCGGAAGATGCCGGCCGACTGAGGCTGCAGCAGCCGCGTCGCGCAGTCGAGGATGACTTCGAGCACGGGCGCTACGTCGGTGGGCGATTCGCTGATCACCCGCAGGACCTCGCTGATCGCGGTCTGGTATTCGAGTGCTTCGGTGAGTTCGGCTGTACGTTCCTCGACCTTGTGCAGCGCTTCCTTGGTCTCGTTGAACAGCCGCACGTTCTCGATCGCGATCACGGCCTGGTCGGCAAAAGTCTGAATAAGGCCTATCTGCCGCTGGTCGAAGGGCCGGACTTCGCGGCGCCAGGTGGTCATGACGCCAATGAGCGTGGTGTCCCTCAGCATCGGCACGGAGAGAACGGTCCGCACGTTTTCGCGTTCGTAGAGGTCGCGGGGTGTCGGTGAGAACGTAGCATCCGAGAGCAGATCGGCTACGTGAACCGTGCGCCGCTCCAGAGCCGCCAGCCGGGTCGTCGTTTCGTGACTGGGTTTGGGCCGTCCGCGCCGGAGAAGGTCAGCGAATTCGGTCGTCGTGCCGTGTGACGCGGCCGCGCTGAGGTGTTCCCCGTCGAAGAGGAACAGCACCGCTATCTGCGACTCGCAAAGCCGGGTGATGCTCTCGAGTATCGTGCGATAGACGGGCTCCAGGTCGCTCGGGGAACTGCTGATGACGCGAAGCACTTCCGAGGTCGCCGTCTGCCGCTCCAGCGTCTCCTTGGTCTCGTTGAAGAGCCGAGCGTTCTCCAGCGCGATGCCCATCGTGGCAGCAACCGTCTGCAGCAAGCGTTGGTCGTCCTCGCTGAACCGGCGCGCCGGGTCGTGGCTGTCGAGGGTAATCGCGCCGAGGAGCTTGGCACCCGAGAAAATCGGCACTGTCAGAGTCGCCAGGCTCGGCGCCAACCCCTCGGGTGGACGCAAACCCAGAGCATCCATCTCCGCGCGGCTATTGGCCAGCACGGGACGGTTGGCGAACAAGGTCTGCATGAACCGGCCGTTCGGATCGGGTCTGACCGAATGCGGATGAACGCGCTCGCCGTACTGCACAGCGTAAAGGACTTCCGCGACGCCGGATGCCTGGTCCCACCAGGGAACGCTGAGGTTGTCGCTGCCGAACATCGTGCGCAGCTTGTCGCCGACCAGCTCGACGATGCCGCGGAAATCCAACGATCCGGCCATGCCCTGCTGGATGCTGTTGATCACCGCCAGTTCGGCCGAGCGTTCGGCCATCTTGCGCTCCAGCCCCTCGGCCAGGCGGATGTTGGCCAGTGCTACCGCCGCGTGCGACGCCAGCATCGCCAGCAAGTCGCGGTCGGCGTCGCCGAAGCGACCGACGGCGCCTTCGATGTCCGCGTAAAGGTGACCCAGCAACTTGTCGTGTGCGAGCAACGGGGCGATGAGGCAACTGCGCTGGGCTGCCTTTGCGGCGCCTGCGGGGCCATGGCGCAGACTGCTCGACCGGGTGCTGCGCGCCGATTCGAGCCAGCGCGTGATGGCATTCAGCAGTAGCAATGGCTGCTCATCGCTTGGGAGCAGCGACCCCGCGATGCGAAGGCCCGCGGGGGTCTCCAACACCAGCAGCACGCGCTGTGCACCGAACAGCGCCGCCACTTCCCCGACCAGGAATGCGTGCACCTCGCCCTCGGTGCGCAGGGCGTTCGTTCGCAGAACAATGTCGGCTGCCCGGAAGGCGGGCCGGCCTGTGGTCTTGTGTTTCTTATTGAGGTTCGGCATGAGCCGTGAGTCTAGCTACGGCCATGGCAAACATAAATCCCTTTTGTACAGGTGAAAGCGTCTTTTGGCGGAAGCCGGCCAACCCTTATACTGTGCGGCACTCACGACTTGACCCGCAACGGAATCAGCAATGGAACTCAGGAACAGCACCTTCATCGTCACCGGCGGAGCCTCAGGTCTGGGCGGCGCCACCGTGGAAATGATCGTTACCGCCGGCGGCAACGCGATCATCGCCGACGTATCCCGGGCGCCGGGCGAAGCGCTGGCGTCGAAACTCGGCAAGCGCGCGCGTTTTGTCGAATGCGACGTCACCCGCGAGGATCACGGCAAGGCCGCCGTGGACGCCGCGCTCAACGAGTTCGGCGGTCTGCACGGCCTGGTGAACTGCGCCGGCATCGCGGTAGGCGAGAAAACCGTCGGCAAAGATGGGCCGCATTCGCTCGCCAGTTTCACCAAGGTGGTCAACGTCAACCTGATCGGCACTTTCAACATGATCCGGCTTGCCGCGGAGGCGATGTCGAAAGGACAACCGAACGCTTCCGGCGAACGCGGCGTGATCGTCAATACCGCATCGGTTGCCGCCTTCGACGGCCAGATCGGCCAGGCGGCGTATGCCGCCTCGAAGGGCGGTATCGTCGGCATGACGCTGCCGATCGCGCGCGACCTCTCGCGCAACGGCATCCGTGTGGTCACCATCGCGCCGGGCATATTCGAAACGCCGATGCTCAAGGGCATGCCGCAGGAAATACAGGATGCACTCGGCAAAATGGTGCCTTTCCCGCCGCGGCTGGGAAGGCCGGGCGAGTACGCGGCGCTGGTCGGGCATATCGTTCAGAACGAAATGCTCAACGGCGAAGTGATCCGCCTGGACGGCGCGATCCGCATGCAGCCTAAATAAATTCCGTCCGAAACCGCAGCCGCCATGCAGGCCGCCCAGCAAGCTCAGTTCGTGCAATGGTTCCGCGCCGCCGCACCTTACGTGCACGCGTTCGGCGAGCGCACGTTTGTCATTGCCTTCGGCGGTGAAGTGGTGGCGGACGGGCGCTTCATCGCGCTCTCACACGATCTGAACCTGCTGGCGAGTCTCGGAGTGCGCCTGGTGCTGGTGCACGGCGCGCGCCCGCAGATCGATGCACTGATCAAAGCAGCGAAACTCAGGACGCAGTATGTGCGCGGCATGCGCGTCACCGAGGAGAAGGCGCTGGCCTGCGTGAAACAGGCCAACGGCCAATTGCGGGTGGAGATCGAAGCCCTGCTGTCGATGGGCTTGCCGAACTCGCCCATGGCCAACGCCGACATCCGCGTGGCGTCCGGAAACTTCGTCACCGCCCGCCCGCGCGGCGTGGTGGAGGGCGTGGATATGCTCTATACCGGTGAGGTGCGCAAGGTGAACGCCGACGCGATCAACACCCGCCTGGACGACGGCGAGCTGGTGCTGCTCTCCCCGCTCGGTTACTCACCCACTGGCGAGATCTTTAATCTAACGCTGGAGGACGTGGCCGCCGAGACGGCCATCGCGCTGGGTGCCGAAAAGCTGGTGTTCCTCATGGATGAGCCTGGCTTGAAGAGCAAGAGCGGCAAGCTGTTGCGCGAACTCACCGTGTCGGATGCGGAGAAACTGATGCACAAGGATCGCCTGCTGTCGGACGATGCCGGGCTGTACCTGCCGCATGCGATCAAGGCATGCAAGGGCGGGACCGAACGCGTACACCTGGTGAGCCGCCACACCGACGGCGCGCTGCTGCTGGAAGTATTCACCCACGACGGCGTGGGCAGCATGGTCACTCGTGATCCTCTGGAACAGTTGAGCGATGCCACTATCGAGGACGTTGGCGGCATTCTCAAACTGATAGAGCCGCTCGAGGCCGACGGAACGCTGGTAAAGCGCCCGCGCGAACTGCTGGAGATGGAAATCAACCGATTCTGCGTGCTCGAGCACGACTACGTGGTGGTCGGTTGCGCTGCGCTCTACCCTTTTCCCGACGAGAAATCGGCGGAACTCGCCTGTCTCGTCGTGCATCCGGATTATCGCGACGCCGGCGCCGGCGAGCAATTGCTGAAATGGATCGAGGAAAAGGCGAAGAAACACCGGATCAAGCGCCTGTTCGTTCTCACCACCCGCGCCGCGCACTGGTTCATCGAGCATGGCTTTGCAGAGGCCAGTGTGGACAAGCTGCCTAAGCAGAAGCAGGCGCTATACAACTACCAGCGGCGTTCCAAAGTTCTGGTCAAGTCGATCTGACACGCAAACCCGTCCAGCCGCGTCCAGCGGCGGGGCATATAATTGGCGGGAATCTTTCGCGGCAAGACTGTCACATAGCTGTAACCACATCGCCCGGAAGACGCTATAACCTGTTGATACCAAAAAACATGGCAAGAACAGTGAAGTGCGTGAAACTCGGCCGGGAGGGCGAGGGGCTGGACTTCCCCCCTTTTCCCGGTGATCTGGGCAAGCGCATTTTCGAGAACGTTTCCAAGGAGGCGTGGAAAGGCTGGCTCGAGCACCAGAAGATGCTGGTAAACGAGAACCGGCTAAGCCTCGCCGACCCGAAAGCGCGCAAATATCTTTTTGAGCAGACCGAAAAGTACTTTTTCGGTGCCGGCGCCGACGCTGCAGCGGGTTACGTTCCACACGCGAAGGGTTAAGCAACTCTGAAGTGCCGCCGGCAAGCGCGGCGCATCCCTTCCCTGTTTGCTGCCGAACGCCGGGAGCCGAAAAATTAACAAGAGCGCA
This sequence comes from Burkholderiales bacterium, assembly GCA_035275265.1. Classification (GTDB taxonomy): domain Bacteria; phylum Pseudomonadota; class Gammaproteobacteria; order Burkholderiales; family JACQAP01; genus JACQAP01. Next base: position 690,953 of record DATENC010000026.1, read on the forward strand.
CACATCAAGGCCGAGTCCGCCGACCGCGCGGCCACGCTTGCACCGGAAAAGGCCGCGAAGAAGCGCGCCGCGCTGGCCGCCGACAAGTCGGGGAAGACCAAGCGTTCCAATCCGCAGCTTTACCTGAACCGTGAGCTGGCGCAGCTCGAATTCAACAGGAGAGTGCTGGCGCAGGCGGAAGATGCGGACGTCCCGGTGCTGGAGCGTCTGCGCTTCCTGTGCATTGTCAGCAACAACCTGGACGAATTTTTCGAGATCCGCGTGGCCGGCTTGAAGGCGCAGATCGAACTTGGCACCGACACCACCGGACCCGACGGCGCAAGCCCTTCCCAGGCTTTCAAGGAAGTGTCCTCGCGTGCCCACGAACTGGTCGCACGTCAGTACCAACTGTGGAACGAGGAACTGCTGCCCCAACTCGCGCGCGAAGGAATCCGCTTCCTGCGCCGGCGCGACTGGACCGACGCCCAGAAGACCTGGATAAAGGCGTTCTTCCTGAAGGAGATCATGCCGATGATGACTCCGATCGGACTGGACCCGGCGCATCCGTTCCCTCGCATCCTCAACAAGAGCCTCAATTTCGCCGTACAGTTGTCCGGCAAGGACGCGTTCGGCCGGAATTCCGGATTCGCACTGGTGCAGGCGCCGCGCGTGCTGCCGCGCGTGATCCGCCTTCCTCAGGAGATCGCGGACTGCGATTTCGGATTTGTATTCCTGTCCTCGGTCATCCACGCGCACGTCGGCGAGTTGTTCACGGGTATGGAGGTAGTGGGTTGCTACCAGTTTCGCGTCACGCGCAATAGCGATCTGTTCGTGGACGAGGAAGAAGTGAAGAATCTGCGACTGGCGCTGCAGGGCGAACTGCCACAGCGCCATTTCGGAGACGCCGTGCGGCTCGAAGTCGCGGACCTTTGCTCGCCGGAGATCTCGGATTTTCTGCTTGCGCAGTTCAACCTCATTCATGACGATCTATACCAGGTCAATGGCCCAGTGAACCTGGTGCGGCTCATGCAGGTTCCCGACTGGGTGGACCGGGCGGACCTGAAGTTCCCGCCTTTCCTTCCCGGCGTTCCGGGTGCACTCAGCAGGCGTCCGGACATCTTCGCCGCAATCCGAATGACCGACATCCTGTTGCACCATCCCTTCCAGTCGTTCAAGCCGGTCATCAGCTTTATCCAGCAGGCTGCCGCCGATCCGTATGTGGTAGCGATCAAGCAGACCGTCTATCGCACCGGCGCCAACTCCGAACTCATGCAGACGCTGATCGACGCAGCGCGCAGCGGCAAGGAAGTCACCGTGGTGGTAGAACTGATGGCGCGCTTCGACGAGGAGGCCAACATCAACTGGGCAGCGCGCCTGGAAGAGGTCGGAGCGCACGTGGTGTACGGCGTGGTCGGACTCAAGACCCACGCGAAAATGGCGATGGTGGTCCGCCGCGAAGACGACAAACTGCGCCGGTACGTGCACCTGGGCACGGGCAACTACCACGCGCGCACCGCGATGCTGTACACCGATCTCGGCTTGTTCACCTGCCATGAAGAGATCTGTGCGGACGTCAACGACGTGTTCATGCAGCTTACTGGCCTGGGCAAGGCCGGGAAACTCAGACACCTCTGGCAGTCGCCGTTTACGCTGCATTCGCAGGTGCTGGCTGCGATCCGGCGCGAAGCCGAGCAGGCGCGCGCCGGAGTACCCGCCGGCATCATCGCCAAGATGAACGCACTGCTCGAGCCCGAAATCATCGCCGCGCTGTATGAGGCTTCCATGGCCGGCGTGCAGGTGGACCTGATCGTGCGGGGTGTTTGCGCGTTGCGTCCCGGAATTCCCGGGCTTTCGGAAAATATCCGGGTGCGCTCGATCATCGGCCGCTTTCTCGAGCATCCTCGCGTTTTCTACTTCCAGAGTTCGAACGAAGTATTCCTTTCCAGCGCCGACTGGATGGACCGCAACTTCTTCCGCCGCATAGAGGTGTGCTTTCCGGTGCTCGACGACAGGCTAAAGAAACGCGTGATCGACGAATCACTGAAAACTTATCTCGCCGACAACGTTCAGGCCTGGGAAATGGATGGCGACGGCCGCTACAAGCGCAGGAAACCGGAACGCGGCAAGGGCGCGTCGGCACAGGCGGTGCTGCTGGAGAAACTCGTTTCCAGTGCGAGCTGAGGCGCTCTGGTCGCTGTGCCTTCGCAGCCCACTTGATCTCAGCCATGTCTGAGGAAATCGAGATCAAGATGTCGGTCCCCGAGGAGCGCGCACTGCACCTCTGGGAAGTGCTCGCGCACCATCCGCATGACAAGCCAGTTACGCATCGGCTGTTCTCGGCGTATTACGACACCCCGGAGCGCGCTCTGAAAGCGGCCGGCGCGGCATTGCGCCTACGGCACCAGGGTGGGCGTTGGATCCAGACCGTCAAGAGCGACGGGCACGCCGCAGGCGGGTTGCATCGGCGCGTTGAGCACGAATTCGAAGTGGCTGCGCAACTGCCGAGCTTCCCGGCAATGGCCGACGCCGGCCTCGACGAGCTGGTCGCCGATAGACAGCTGCGCGAAGCGCTCACCGTCGCATTCACCACCGAGGTCAACCGCACTTCGTCGCTACTCAGACCCGCGGCCGGCAAAGTTGTCGAGGTGAGTCTGGACCGGGGTGTGATCTCAGCCGGCGACCGGCGCGAGCCGATTTGCGAGATCGAGCTGGAACTAAAGTCCGGCACTCCGGGGTGCCTGTTCGACCTTGCCCTTGAAATCGCCGCGGTGCTGCCGGTTGGTCTTGATAACCGCAGCAAGGCGGAACGCGGCTATGCCCTCGCCGAGAATTCCAAGCCGGCGCCGGTCAAAGCAGCGCCGGCTGCAGTTACGGCCCAGATGACGGTGCAGGAGGCTTTCGTCGCACTCGTCACGCAATGTCTGGCGCATATGCAGGCGAACGAAGGCGGCCTGTTGCGCGGCCGCGACCCTGAGTATCTGCACCAGGCAAGAGTGGGCCTGCGGCGTCTGCGCTCGGTATTTCGCGTATTCGGCGCTGCTGTGCCGAGGGAGCCCTTTGCGGTACTGCTGGAACAGCTCAAGGCACTCGGGCAAACGCTGGGCAGCGCACGGGATTGGGATGTGTTCGTCACCGAGATGATGATGCGTTCGGCGCACGAAGTTGCCGATCATCCGGGGATCGCCAATCTGAGGAAGCGCGCGCAGGTGGCACGCCGCCGCACGGGCCAGGCAGCACGCAACGCGGTCGCCGTACCGGCGCATACCGGCATGCTCTTGCGCCTATCGTCGACACTGTATGACGGGAGCTGGCGCGGTGACGGCACACGCACCGCGGCCGCGCTGCCGCAGTTCGCCGCCGCGGAGTTGGCACGCCAGCATTCCCGGGTAGTGAAACGGGGGCGCGGAATCGAGCAGTTGGCGTTCCAGGATTTGCACCGTTTACGCATCGCGGTCAAACGGTTGCGCTACCTCGCCGAGTTTTTTCTGCCGCTGGCGCCGAAGAAGAAGGCACGAAACTATATTCGTGCGCTCTCCGAACTGCAGGATTTGCTGGGAAGTCTCAATGACAACGCAGTTGCGTGGCGCCTGCTCGACACCCTGAGCGGGGAAGCGGCGTCGCCGTCTTACCAGCAAGCGGTGGGATACGTGCGCGGCTGGAGCGCCGCCGAATCCGAACGCTGCCGCAAGGAACTTCCCGAAGCGTGGAAGCATTTCATGAAAACCCAGCCATGGTGGGCGCGGAATTGATCCCACGGAGGATTTTGTGAAGGAAGCCGCATGGATCTGATACTTTGGCGCCACGCCGAGGCCGTGGACGGACAACCCGACCTTGCACGCGAACTCACGCCCAAAGGCGTGAAACAGGCAAAAGCAATCGCGCGCTGGCTCACTTCGCGCCTGCCCCGCCAGACCCGAATCATTGTCAGCCCTGCCGAGCGTACCCGCCAGACCGCTGCGGCGCTCACAGACGATTTCGAGATCGAACGGCAGCTCGCGCCCGGTGCACCCCCAACCGCAGTACTGACCGCCTCCGGTTGGCCCGAGCACAAGGGGGCCGTCCTGGTCGTCGGCCATCAGCCCACTCTCGGCATGGCAGCGGCGCTGGTGATCGCCGGTGAGCCGATGCCGTGGAGCATCAAGAAAGGCGCGATCTGGTGGTTGAGCTACCGCGTGCGTGGCGAGCATCCGCAAGTCGTGCTGCGCACGGTGATATCTCCCGATCTTCTTTAACCGGTCGCCAGAATATTGGGCGAACACCAAGTGCTCATAGCGGAGGACGCGGAGGAAGGGCAAGAGCAACAATTTCTCTGGAGAATCAAGACAAACGAACGGCGGGCGAACTACAACACCGGCGCTTCAAGGAGCGCGAACAATCCGCGTTCAAGCGCTTCAAGATCACGCCCGAGGACTGGCGCAATCGCAAGGCTACGAACAGGCGGTGTGCGACAGGGGTGGACCGCACCTCTACCGCACTCGCGCCATGGACGCTGGTGGAAGCCAACGACAAGCTCTACGCCCGCATCAAGGTGCAGAAGACTATTTGCGAGCGCCTCGAGTCGGCTCTCAAACGCTGATTCCACGGGAACTTGCCGCGACCGGCATGCTCAGAGCTTTTTGCCCTCTTCGCCGCCGGTTGCGTATACTTGAACGCATCATGAATCGCTGGAAGACGATACTCGTCGCATTAATTTCGTTGTGGCTGCCGGTGCAAGGCTATGGTGCGGTGGCCATGCCGTTTTGCCAGCAGCACGGCATAGCCGGGGCGGGTGCCTCGCACAGCGGACCATCCCCTGAGCAACACGTCGGTCATTCGGATCATATGGCCCATCACGATTCACCAAGTAACGCGGCAGGAATTTCTCATGATGAACACGCTGGCGGTGATGCCACCGGCAGTCTGGCCTGCAACAACTGCGGCGCCTGTCATCTGGCATGCTCTCCGGCAATCTCGGCGATTTCGTGCATCGCGGTGTTGATTGGCCATTCCGTTCTCGAGCCGTCCCCCGCCGATTCGCCGCACTTTTTCTACCCCGAGCAACTTCAGCGCCCCCCTCTCTCCGTGCTCCTCTGAGCGCGGGTTGAACCCCTGACCGGCCGGCAAATCTGCCGGGGCGGTTCTTTCCTCGCACGCGAAGCACCCACCGTACCGTTACGGCCCTCACGCGCAACTTCGTGTCCGGGCGCCCATACCCCTTTCGGGAGCGGCGCGCCGGACCGCGAACAGATCGAGGATTCGATGAAGACCATTTCACGCAATGCGCCCGGCGTTCTGGCAGCAACCCTGTTGCTGGCGGCCTGCACCACGTTGTCCGCGCCCGAGTACTCGCGGCAGCATCCTGCAAATCCGGAAGCAACCCAAGCCGCTGCGCCGAGTGCTTCGAACGCGCTCGATACCTATCAACCCGCCACCGCACGCAAAGAGCCGCCCGGCCAATCAACCACGCCCGAATGGCAGGATGGTCGCGAAAGTCCCGAACCACAACCTGCAGCGCAACCGAAGGAAGATGGCCATGACCACCATTGAACGCAACCCGGCGTGCGGCAGCGAAATCCTTGTCGCCATCCTGCTCGGCGTATCCGTGCTCGGCGGCTGTGCGACGGTGCAGCGCGAAGCGAGTTTCCCGCAGGTGCAGGACACGGTTGCAAATCATCTGGGCCAGACGGTCGACTGGAATCGCGATGGCGAGCGTGACCAACGGGCGCAGCAAGCCACGCGCACGCTACTGCGGGAAAAACTCTCCGCGGAAGCGGCGCTACAAATCGCCCTGCTGAACAACCGCCGGCTGCAGGCACGGTTCGAGGAGCTCGGCATCGCGCAGGCCGACCTGGTCGAGGCCGGTTTGCTGGAGAACCCGGTATTGAGTGCCGGCGCGTTGTTCCAGGATGCCGGTACCGAGATTGAACTTGACATCGTGCAAAACTTTCTCGGCGTGTTCACGCTATCGGCACGCAAAAGCATCGGACGCGCGCGCGCCGACCAGGTGACCCTGGAGGTCTCCAAGGACGTGCTAGACCTCGCTTCGGAAGTCCAGGGGCAGTACTACCGGGTCGTCGGCGGCGCCGAGGTGCTGGTACTGGCGCGCCAGGTCGTCATGGCATCCCAAGCCGCGGCGGAACTGGCGCAGCGCCAGTACACCGCCGGCAACCTGAGCAAGCGCGAACAAAGCGTGCAACAGGCGTTCTACGCGCAGACGCTGCTGGATGTCGCGCAAGCAGAAGCACAACTCGATGCTGATCGCGAAAAGCTCAATCGTCTGATGGGACTTTGGGGCGCAAACACGCGCTGGACCATCCCCGAGCGTCTGCCGCAGATTCCGGCAACGCTGCCGGCGCTCGACGATGTGGAGCGGCAGGCTATCGAACGGCGTCTCGATCTTGCCGCCGCCAAGAAGGAAGCCGAGGGCCTCACCCAGGCGCTCAACCTCGCGCGCCAGTACCGATGGCTTAGCCCACTCGGTATCGGTGTGCAATTCAAACGGGATGCGGACGGGGAGAAATCCTACGGTCCCCGACTCGAACTCGGGTTGCCGTTCTTCAACCAGGGGCCTGCACGAATCGCGCGGCTGGAATCCGAACGCAAACGCGCCGAAGAGCGCGTTGCCGCACTGGCAGTGGACATCCGCTCCGAGGCCCGTGAAACCCGCGGCCGCCTCAACACACTCCATCAGTCGGTGAGGCATTACGAGAAGGCGCTGTTGCCGCTGCAGCAAACCATCGTGACCGAAACGCTCAAGTTCTACAACGGCATGTTGCTCGGCGTCTATGACCTGCTGCTCGCCTCGCAAAACCAGATCCAGACTGGGCGCCAGTACATCGCTGCCAATCGCGACTTCTGGCTGGCCTGGACCGAACTGGAGCACGCACTCGGCGGACGGGTTAGCCCCCCGGCAGCCTCGGGCACAGCCGAACCACCGCCCAAGCAGCCCACTGAAAACGACACGGACGCCCCAACGCACGACCCTCATCAACATGGAGACAAGCAATCATGATGACCCGTCGCGACATTCTGAGAGGTGGGGCGGCGCTTCTCGCCGGCGGAGCAGTATCTGCGACCTTCCGCAACGCCAATGCCGCCGAGAAATCGGCCGCAGCCACCAAACCGCCGGTGCCCGGTGCACCGGGCAGTCAGTACACACCGGTGATCACACTAAACGGCAGTACGCTGCCCTGGAAGGTGGAAAGCGGCGTCAAGGTATTTCGCCTTACCGCCGAGCCGGTGATGCGCGAATTCACACCGGGAATGGTGGTGAACTGCTGGGGGTACAACGGCCAGACGCCGGGTCCGACCATCGAATGCGTGGAAGGCGACCGGGTGCGCATCCTGTTCACCAACAAGCTGGCGGAGCACACCACAATCCACTGGCACGGCATTTTCCTTCCCAACGGCATGGACGGCGTCGGAGGGCTCAACCAGCCGCATGTCAAGCCGGGCGAAACCTACGTCTACGAGTTCACGTTGCGCCAGAACGGCACATTCATGTACCACCCGCACGCCGACGAAATGGTGCAGTTGGCGCTGGGCATGATGGGACTGTTCATTGTGCATCCGAAAAAGCCGGAGAAACCTCGGATCGACCGCGACTACGGAATCATCCTGCACAATTTCGCCGTCAAACCCGGCACGGCCCGACCGGACGCGTCGGTCATGACCGAATTCAACATGTGGGCCTTCAACAGCCGCGTATTCCCCGGAATCGATCCGATGGTGGCGCGGGCGGGCGAACGGGTGCGCATTCGCGTCGGGAACCTCTCGATGCACGATCATCCCGTCCATATTCACGGCCATGCGATGACGGTGACCGGCACGGATGGTGGGTTGGTGCCCCTTAGCGCGCGCTTTCCGGAGGTCACGGTAAACGTTCCGGTTGGTGCAGTCCGTGTCCTGGAGTTTGAAGCCACCGATCCGGGCGACTGGGCCTTTCACTGTCACAAGTCTCACCACACCATGAATGCGATGGGGCATGACCTGCCCAACATGGTGGGCGTCAGGCACGACGACATCGCCGGGAAGATCGGGGAACTGGTACCAGGGTACATGGCGATGGGCGAGCATGGCATGGCGGAAATGACCGACATGGTGGAAATGGGCATGCCGCTGCCTGAGAACACCCTGCCAATGATGATGGGCGAGGGGCCGTTCGGCCCGCTGGAAATGGGCGGCATGTTCACGTTGATCAAAGTCCGCGAAGACCAGACACCCGGCGACTACAGCGACCCGGGCTGGTACAAGCACCCGCCGGGAACCGTGGCTTGGAAACTTGAAAGCGCGGCCTCTGCGACGCCGGACGAGCCGGCTGGTCACAAGGACCCCTCGCGATGAATTTTTTGCACTACGCCGTCGCGTAACGCGCCAAGACCGATGGCAATTGATTATTTGGCTTGGACAACCACATGGAGAATCACATGAAAACTGCTTTTCTTGCAGCTTCACTCGTGATGAGCATGACTGCCCTGCCTCCCGCACTGGCGGCGGACGAACAGGACGCGCCCGGCGGCGCCAACAAAACGACGTCAACTGCCGCCGCAACCCATAACGGCCACGGCAAAGTCGTTTCCGTCGACAATCAAGCGGGAACGGTCAAGCTGACTCATGACCCGATCAAGAGCCTCAAATGGCCGAAGATGACCATGGATTTCAAGGCGCACAATCCGGCGATGCTGAAAGACCTCAAACCCGGCACACAGGTGGACTTTGAGCTCATGAAAATGGAAGGCGCCTACCACATCACGAAGATATCGCCCTCCAACAACTGATTAATTCTGCGGCATGCATTCATGATCCGTGATATGGACAAGCAACGTCAGCGGGCCGAAATGATGAAACCGATAACCGACATGGTGCACGAAGACACGAACAGGCTCACCCTCGAGCCTGCGGAACCAAGGAACCTGGTTTGGCAGTTCACGAAGGCTGGCAAACTGGAAGTGGGTTGCCACATTCCGGGACACTACCAAACCGGGATGAAGACAACTTTGGAGAGATCATGAATAGCAAACATGAACACGCAAAGCACTCCCGCCCGGCATACGCGGGGGCGGGCGGCTCAAAGCACAGGGACGCCGTCGCTCCCGCCGCCGAGCCTTTGGCGCAACCGCCCGGGACGGCAAAAGACCCGGTCTGCGGAATGAACGTCAAGATCGCGACGGCGAAGCATCGTCACAGCCATGGGGGCCAGGAGTACTTTTTCTGCAATCCGCGTTGCCTGGAAAAGTTTCGCGCGAATCCCGGTCAGTACCTGACGCCCCAACCTGCGCCAGCTCCGGCACAACCCGGGGTGACCTATACCTGCCCAATGCACCCTGAAATCGTGCGCGACGCGCCGGGCGATTGCCCGATCTGCGGCATGGCGTTGGTGCCGATCGCGGGCGCAGGTGCAAACGAAGCCGACGATTCCGAGCTACGCGGCTTAGCACGGCGCCTGTCGGTCGGGGTGGTGCTGTCAGTCCCGCTGGTGGTGCTTGCGATGTCGCCGATGATCGGCATCCATGAACTGTTTGGCCTTCAGCCGCGGCCACGCGGCTGGATCGAATTCGTGCTGGGCACGCCGGTCGTGCTGTGGGTCGGCTGGCCCATCCTGCGCAAATTCTGGTTCTCGCTCGTACACCGCGCGCTCAACATGTACACGCTGATCGGGTTGGGGGTGGGACTGGCCTACCTGTTCAGCATCGCTGCAGTGTTATTACCTGAAATATTCCCGCAGGAGTTCCGTGAGCACGACGGTGCGGTGGGGACCTATTTCGAGGCAGCCGCAGTAATCGTAACACTGGTAATACTGGGCGACTTCCTGCAGTTGCGCGCGATGGGGCAGACCAGTCAGGCGATTCAACAATTGCTGGAACTAGCGCCCAACCTCGCCTGGCGTTTGCGCGATGACGGCACCGAGGAACAAGTGCCGCTCGGGACCGTAGCAGTGGGCAACCGGCTGCGCGTGAAGCCGGGCGAGAAGGTGCCGGTGGACGGCACAGTACTCGAAGGCACGAGTCGCGTAGACGAATCCATGATCACCGGCGAGCCCGTGCCGGTGGCCAAGGTTGCGGGCAGCAAGGTCACGGGTGCAACCGTGAACGGCAACGGTTCATTGGTTTTCCGTGCCGAACGTGTGGGCGCGGACACGCTGCTGGCACGGATCGTTCATATGGTGGGAGAGGCACAACGCACACGCGCGCCGATCCAGCGGCTCGCCGATATCATTGCGGCGTACTTCGTGCAGATCGTAGTAGTCATCGCCATCGTGACAGCGCTCGCGTGGTGGTTCTTCGATCCGGAGCCGAAATTCGCCTACGCGTTTCTGAACGCCATTGCCGTGTTGATCATTGCCTGTCCCTGTGCCGTCGGTCTCGCTACGCCCATTTCGATGACCGTTGCCATGGGGCAAGGCGCGCGCGCTGGAATCCTGTTCCGGAATGCCGAGGCGATCGAGCGTATGCGCGACATCGACACAGTGGTGGTGGACAAGACCGGTACGCTGACGCTCGGCCATCCTGCGCTCACGGATTTCCTCGCCGAGGGCATTCCGGAAAACGAAGCGCTTGCGCTCGTCGCTGGAGTGGAACAGCTTTCCGAGCACCCGATAGGACTCGCAATTGTCGAGGGAGCCAAGGGCCGCGGCCTGACACCAAGGACGGCCACTGCATTCGAGGCGGTAAACGGTCTCGGCGTACTTGCCGAAGTCGATGGTAAGCGCGTGTTCGTTGGCAGCCGCAGCTTTCTCACCCAGCGCGGCGTCGATACGCAGCGGTGGGAAGCGCGCGCGGAAGCCTGGCGTGCGGAAGCCAAGACGGTGGTGTTTTTCGCTGTGAACAGTATTGCCGCTGGCATCGCTGCGGTGGCCGACCCGATCAAGGAAAGCACGCACGAAGCCATGGCGGCGCTCAAGCGCTCGGGCGTGCGCATCGTGATGCTGACCGGTGATTCACGCAGCACGGCCGAAGCCGTCGCCCGGCAACTCGGCATCGACGAGGCGCTCGCCGGAGTGTTGCCTGAGGACAAGGCCGGTCACGTGAAGCGTTTGCAGGCCGAAGGGCGCAAAGTCGCAATGGCGGGTGATGGTATCAACGATGCGCCGGCCTTGGCGCAAGCCGACGTCGGCATCGCCATGGGCAGCGGCACCGACGTGGCGATGGAGAGCGCCGGCGTGACGCTGGTCAAGGGAGACCTGCGCGGCATCGCGCGCGCCACCAGGCTGTCGCGGGCGACAATGCGCAACATCCGACAGAACCTCGCTTTCGCGTTCGGCTACAACGCGCTCGGCATCCCGGTGGCCGCAGGTGTGCTCTACCCGGCGTTCGGCTTGCTTCTTTCGCCAATCTTTGCGGGCGCCGCCATGGCGCTGAGCTCGGTGTCCGTGGTCACCAACGCGTTGCGGCTCAATCGCGTCAGGTTGTGAACTTGGCGCAACAGCGAGACGCGAGGTGCGTGACAGTGCAACACCGTTCACCCTTCAGAGGCGCCCTCTGGCCTTGAGAACCCGGGGCATTAACCACCAGAGGAGGAAGATCAGTGTTGCAACAAACCCAGCCGCGAGCATGCCCACGACGTGGCCGAACACTTCCGAGAGGACCAATTGTGTGGCGAGAGTCAGTGCGAGCGACAGCGCCACGCATCCCGCGACGATCTGCCTGGTAGCCAGTGTCTTGAAGCGCGCGCGATCCCTCAGCGGTCGAATGAGTCGATGCTGCACAGCGGGGCTGCTCAGCAAAACGAGGCTCGAGATTGAGAGGATGAAGGTAGCCAGGAACAACTGCTTCTCGGGCGTGACAATGTTCGCGAAGCCTGTATTGAACGGCACGGTAATCAGAAACGCGGAAAGCAGCTGCGCGCTGAGCAGCAGCACTCGCAACTCGCCCAGCATGTCGCTCAGGTCGCCGTCGTCGGTCGTGCTGGCGTCGGTTTGCCCAAGCGTCGCCCCGGCGTCTTCAATTGCCCGGCCTTCTTCGTCGTTGGTCACTTCGTGACTCCATTTGTCAGGACGATAAGCACTCATAAAAGCATGGGCATGCCTCGGCAGACATGGATTCTGCCATCACTTTGATCTGTGGACGCAAACCGGCGAGTATCTTTACAGGGGAACCACTTGCTTGCCAGGGTATTGCGCAAATTGCAGCCGCGTTAGTAATGTAGCGTTTTCAACCAAGCTGTGACAGGAGAAAAAAATGGACGATAGCAAGCGAAATGCAATGAAAGCTCTCTCGGGGACGGCACTTGCGGTCGCGGCGGCCGGGCTGTTCCTGAGCGGAACCGCGACTGCAATGGCAGCGGACACCAAAGAAGCCAAGGTGCAATGCGCGGGCGTCAACTCCTGCAAGGGCAAGAGCGACTGCGCGACCGCCACCAGCGCCTGCCACGGGCAGAACGCCTGCAAGGGTCAGGGATGGGTGAAGATGACCGAGAAGCAGTGCATTGAAAAAGGCGGAAAAGTCCTAAAAAGCTGACCTGGACATGACGGGTTCGCGCTAGCCGATGCACAACGCGCGTGGCAGGATCGGTATCAGTCTGCGACGACCGCCTCGGCTTCGATTTCGGCAAGTTGCGGGACCGACAGTTCGATGCCGAGTTTGTTCCAGTTCCTGATCTCGTCGCGCAGTTCAGCCGCGGTCAGAGGATTGGCGGCGAGCCAGCGCGCATCCAACTCGACGGTGAACGTGCTCTTCTTTTTCGATGCCTGGATTGCCGGCAGCCGAACTTCGGAGTGGCTGCGATGCAGCAGCGCGGCCAGCCGTAACGCGACCAGCAACGTCCAGTCCGCGTCCTTTGCGACCATGCCGCGCAGCTTGTCGAGCGAGCCGCGGTGCGCCAGCACCAGAAGCGACAGCTGCGCCTGTTCCATCTTGGAGAAGCCGGGCATGTCGGCGTGGCCGATAATGTAAGCGGAGTGCTTGTGGTACCCGGAATGGGCGACGGTAAAGCCGATTTCATGCAGGCGCGCCGCCCAGGACAGCATCAGCATCGGCTGCTCGCGTTGCGTCTTGTCGCCGCCTGCCAGCTGCTCGAACAGCTTCAACGCCAGGCGTTCGACTCGATGCGCATGGTTGGATTCGACGTGGTAACGTTTCATGAACTGGCGCACTGTCAGTTCGCGCATGTCGCGATGATGGGCCCGGCCGATCATGTCCCACAGGATGCCCTGGCGCATTGCGCCGTCGGCGAGAGCCATGTGCTCGACGTCGAGTTCGGAAAAGAGCGCGCTCATGATCGCAAACCCGCCAGGCAACACCGCGATCCGGTCTTCCCGCAACCCCGGCAGCGCCACCGTGGCCGCATCACCTGCCTTGAGCAATGCACCGCGCAGACGTTCCATGCCGTCGCTGGTGATGCCCGACGCGCTCCAGCCATTGGCTTCGAGAATGTCGCCGATCGCACGCGCGGTGCCGGAAGCACCGACCGCCTGCTGCCAGTGCTTGCGCGAGAACTGCTTCCTGATGGTTTCTACCTCTATGCGGGCGGCCAGCTCCGCATGCTTCATGTTGGACTTGCTGATCTTGCCGCCGGGAAAGTATTTGAGACTGTAGCTCACGCAACCCATGTAAAGGCTCTCGAGCTTGTGCGGCTGGTTGCCGGCGCCGATGATGAATTCGGTGGAGCCGCCGCCGATGTCCACCACCAGCCGTTTCTCCTGCATCGCCGGCAGGCTGTGGGCGACCCCCAGATAAATCAGCCGTGCTTCCTCGCGTCCGGCCACGACTTCGATCGGAAAACCGAGTGCGGCTTCGAACCGGGGCATGAATTCGCGGGCGTTCTTTGCCACCCGCAGGGTATTGGTGCCGACCGCGCGCACCGCGCCCGTCGGCATTCCGCGCAGCCGCTCACCGAAACGCTTCAGGCACTCGATCGCACGCGCTTGCGCCGCGTCGTCGAGGTGCTTGTCGGCGGTCAGGCCGGCAGCAAGCCGCACCGGCTCACGCAACGAATCGAGAGGATAGATCTGGTCATCGACGACGCGTCCGACCTGGAGCCGAAACGAGTTGGATCCCAGGTCCACCGCCGCAATGGTCGGGGCAGTTTCCATCACGGACATTTTGCCCTAAAAAGCGGCCGAGACTCGGTCAGGAAGACCGTCTGGTGCGAACGCCGGCGCAAGCACCGCTGAGCCGCGCCCGTCTTGCTCAGCCCATGACCTCGCGTTCGATTTCCTCGAGCGTGACGTGGCGCACGTCCTTGCCCTTGACCATGTAGATCACGTACTCGGAAATGTTTTTGGCATGGTCGCCGATGCGTTCGATCGCCTTGGCGATGAACAGGATTTCGATTGAAACCGAGATCGTGCGTGGATCTTCCATCATGAAGGTGATGAGCTGCCGCAGCACACCGCGGAATTCCTCGTCAACGTGCTGGTCGCGGCGCACTACTTCGGCCGAGGCGGCCAGATCCAACCGGGCGAATGCGTCCAGCGACTTGCGGAGCATTTCCAGCGCGATCTGCGACATGCGGCGGATTTCCACGGTGCGAGGCTGCTGCAGCCGGTCGGTGGAATAGATCAGCTTGGCCATGCGCGCAATCTTCGCGGCCTCGTCGCCGATGCGCTCCAGGTCGGTGATGGTCTTCACCACAGTCATCAGCATGCGCAGATCGCCGGCGGCCGGCTGCCGACGGGCGATGATGGTGCTGCAGTCCTCGTCGATGCCGACTTCGAGTCCATTGACCAAATGGTCGTTGTTCTCGACCTTGGTGCAGAGCTCGAGATCGCCCGAGATCAAGGCGTCCAGCGCCAGCTTGATCTGCTCTTCGACGAGCCCGCCCATGTGCAGCACGCGGGCGCGCAGTGCCTCCAGTTCGGCATCGAACTGCTTGGATGTGTGATCAGAATTGGTCATCACCTCGTACTCCTTCCGTACCGCACGGGCAAATGTCTTAGTGTACGTCCATTACATTACAAAAAAGTTTCACCGGGTCAACGTCGTGACACCGTTCCCAGTACCAAGCAGCAGCACGTCGGCACCACGGCGGGCAAACAGGCCGTTCGCCACCACCCCCACGATCTGGTTGATTTCACCCTCCAGCGCCACTGGATTGGCGATCGCCAGCCCGCGCACGTCCAGGATGATATTGCCGCTGTCCGTGGTAAAGCCCAGTCGCAATTCCGGGTGCCCGCCTAACCTCACCAGCTCGCGGGCGACATGGGAACGCGCCATGGGAATCACTTCCACAGGCAGCGGAAACGCGCCTAACACATCCTTCAGCTTGGTTTCGTCGGCAATGCAGACGAACTTGCTTGCCACCGCAGCCACGATCTTCTCCCGGGTGAGCGCACCGCCCCCACCTTTTGTCATGTGCAGGTGGCGCGTGACCTCGTCGGCACCATCTACATACACAGGCAGGTCGTCCACGGAGTTCAGGTCGAACACGCGAATCCCCGCGGCTTTCAACCGGGCGCCGGTGGCCTCCGAACTGGCGACCGCCCCTTCCAGCCGTCCCTTGATGCTGGCCAGTTCGTCGATGAAGAAATTCGCGGTCGAGCCCGTGCCGACACCGACGACGCAGTCATCCGGAAGGTAAGCGATCGCCGCTCTTGCGACCGCCTTCTTGAGTTCGTCCTGGGTCATGGTCTTGCTGCGTCCGTAACTGGCCGCAAGCATAACGTCAACGCCTGATAGGCACAATTGGACTTCCCGGTTGCGCCCATTCATTCGCGGCTGCTACGCTCGAAGCATACCTGGGAGAAGTGATGACGATCGATTACCTGCAAAAGATCCTGACTGCACGTGTATACGACGTGGCAGTCGAAACCCCGCTGGAGCTGGCGCCGGCGCTTTCCGGCCGTCTCGGAAATACGCTGCTGCTCAAGCGAGAGGACATGCAGCCGGTGTTCTCCTTCAAGCTGCGCGGAGCCTACAACAAGATGGCAAACCTGGGTGCCGTCCAACGCAGGCGCGGTGTGATCGCCGCCTCGGCGGGGAATCACGCGCAAGGCGTGGCGCTGGCGGCAAATCACCTGCGATGCCACGCGACCATCGTCATGCCCGCCACCACGCCGCAGATCAAGATTGCCGCCGTCGCGGCGCGTGGAGCTCGCGTGGTGCTGTTCGGCGACTCCTACGACGAGGCTTACGCACATTCATTGAAGATCGCAAGGCGCGAGAGGTTCGCTTTCGTGCATCCCTACGATGACCCGGACGTGATCGCCGGGCAAGGCACTATCGGCATGGAGATCCTGCGCCAGTACAGCGGCAAGATCGACGCGATTTTCGTCGCCGTTGGCGGTGGCGGGTTGATCGCCGGCATCGCGGCATACGTCAAGCGCCTGCGTCCGGAAATTCGAATCATCGGCGTGGAGCCGGTCGATGCCGACGCGATGGCCCGTTCCCTTGCGGCCGGGCGCAGGATACGGCTTGCGCAAGTGGGGCTGTTTGCCGACGGCGTAGCAGTCAAGCAGGTCGGCGTCGAAACTTTCCGTCTTTGCCGCAAGCTGGTGGACGAAATGATCCTGGTGGATAACGATGCCGTCTGCGCCGCGATCAAGGACGTGTTCGAGGACACTCGCTCGATCCTGGAGCCGGCGGGCGCGCTCGCGATCGCCGGCGCCAAGGCTTACGCCGAGCGCCGCAAGCAACGAGGCCAGACGTTCGTCGCGATCGCCTGCGGGGCCAACATGAACTTCGACCGCCTGCGTTTTGTCGCCGAGCGCGCCGAACTGGGTGAGAAACGCGAAGCCATCCTGGCGGTCACGATCCCCGAGCGCCCCGGCAGCTTCAGGCAGTTCTGCTCGCTGCTCGGCACACGTAACGTCACCGAATTCAACTATCGCTACGCTGACCCCGTGGAAGCCCACGTGTTCGTCGGAGTGCAGGTACGCAACCACAATGAGACCCGCAAGCTCATCGCTCGGTTGCGCCGCAACAAGCTGCCGACGCTTGATTTCAGCGACAACGAAATGGCCAAGTTGCATGTGCGCCACCTGGTGGGGGGGCGCGCGCCCTCAGTCGAGAACGAGAGGCTCTACCGTTTCGAATTCCCGGAGCGCCCGGGAGCGTTGATGAACTTCCTCAACAGCATGAGTCACGACTGGAACATCAGCCTGTTCCATTACCGCAACCACGGCGCCGACTACGGCCGCGTGCTGGTCGGGATGCAGGTGCCCCCGCGCGAGCAGCCGGCATTTCGCAGGTTCCTCTCGAAACTTGGCTATGCGCACTGGGAAGAGACTCGGAATCCGGCCTATTCGCTGTTTCTGGCCTGAATCGTGCTCTGTCTACCGGGGTACCCTTCTATGATTACGGGTTAGCCGATTCGTCCCTGCTGCGCCTGGATGGACTCCGTGAAAAGAAGCCTTGCCATACTGCTGTTTTCCTCCTGCGCCGCGTTGGCCGCGCCAGACGACGAGGTCTTTCTCGATGCGCGCGAAGCATTCCAGCGCGGCGACATCGCACGACTGGACCGCCTTGTCAATCAGCTCGACGATGGATATCCGCTTGCCCCGTATGTTCAATACTGGCAACTACGTTCGCACATCGCCGACCTGTCGCCCGGAGAGATCCAGAACTTCCTGGCACATCACAACAACAGCCTGGTCGCCGACCGGTTGCGCGCGGACTGGCTTCGGCAACTGGCGAGGGATCGCGACTGGCCGGGTTTCCTTCGCGAATACCCGCAACTCACCACCGAAGACCTCGAGCTGGTCTGCTACGCCTATCAGGCGCGCTTGGCGCGGGGCGATTCCGGGATTCTGACGCAGGCACGACCCATGTGGTTCACTGCGCAGGTCCTCCCGGAAAGCTGCCTGCCCTTGTTCGAGTTGATGTTCAAGAAGGAGATACTGACCGTCGAGGACAGCTGGACCCGGATCCGGCTTGCGCTCGAGATTGGCAACGTGAGCGGCGCCAGGATGTTGCTCGCTTATCTGCCGGCAGCGCAGCGCCCGGATCCAAAGACACTGGATTCGATATCGCGCCGGCCACTGCATTTTTTGGATCGCGCCCCGCTGCCGTTGAAGACGCGTCCCCAGCGCGAACTGGTGATCTATGCACTGTACAAGGCGGCCGAGGGCATGCCGCAGGTCGCCGCAGACCGGCTGCACAAGATCGCCAAGGACTTGCCGGATGCGGAGCGCCAATACGCGTGGGCGCAGATCGCCTCGGTCGCCGCGCGCAACCTCAATCCTGAGGCGCTCGTCTGGTTCCAGAACGCGGGCAACGGCCTGAACGATCGCCAGACTACCTGGCGTGCCCGCGCCGCGCTGCGCGCCGCCAATTGGAACGAGGTGCTTACCGCGATCGAGGCGATGTCGCCAACGGAGTACAGATGGCCACAGTGGCGCTACTGGAAAGCACGCGCTCTGTCCGCACTGGGTCGCCAATCGGAAGCTGACGCCCTCCTGGTGCCGCTTTCCAACCAGTTCAACTTCTACGGCCAGCTTGCCGCTGAGGAGCTTGGCACCTCGATCAGCACGGTGCCGCAGACCTACCACCCCGACCAGGACGAAATCGAGGCGATAGCGAAGGAGCCCGGCATCGTGCGCGCGCTGACGCTGTACGGCATCGGTCAACGCTACGAAGGCACTCTGGAATGGCAGTGGGCCGTCAAGGACTACGACGACAAGCAGTTGCTTGCCGCCGCTGAACTTGCGTCACGCAACCAATGGTACGAGCGCGCCATCGACACCGCGGAGCGCACCGTGTTGCTGCACGACTTCGGGTTGCGCTTCCCCACCCCGTATCGCGAGGTGGTGCAGGACTACGCCAGCCGGCTCGATCTCGACGAAGCCTGGGTCTACGGCCTTGTTCGCCAGGAGAGCCGCTTCGTCCATACCGCCCGATCCAGCGCCGGCGCCAGCGGTTTGATGCAGTTGATGCCGTCCACGGCTCGCTGGGTGGCGAAGCGCCTCGGCTTGAGCGGCCACCACGCCACGCTTACCGGAACGGCCGACTCCAACATCGTGCTGGGCACCTACTACCTGCGCCAGATGATGGACTCCCTCGACAACCAAATGGTGCTCGCCTCCGCCGGCTATAACGCGGGCCCGCGCCGCGCGCGCGAATGGATGGCCGGCCGCAACCTGGAAGGCGCGGTGTATGTCGAAACCATTCCGTTTCCCGAGACGCGGGAGTATGTCAAGCGCGTCATGAACAACACGCTGTACTATGCACGACTTCTGCGCCAGGACGGACCCAGTCTTCGCGAGCGGCTCGGCACGGTGCCCGCTCGAACGTTGCAGAACAACTGACCGTAGGTGGCAATCGCCGACTTATAATTGCTTCCCCACGGGTCCTCGGGGTTCTCGCCGCGCAAGTTTGACGCGTCGACGACATGAAAATCAGTTCGGTTTGCGTAATCGGCGGTTCAGGGTTCCTAGGCAGCCACATCGTTCATCTTCTGGCAGCGCAAGGAGTACAGGTACGGGTGCCGACCCGTCATCGCGAGCGAGCCAAGAAGTTGATCGTGCTGCCGACGGTCGACGTGGTGAACGCCGACGTTCACGATCCAGCGACGCTTTCGCGCCTGGTCTGCGGCGCCGACGCGGTTGTGAGCCTGGCCGGCATCCTGCACGAGAGACGCAAGGGCGATTTCGCCAGGACGCACATCGAACTGCCGCGGAAAATCGTGGATGCCTGCCGCGAGCAGGGAGTGCGACGGCTGCTGCACGTTTCTGCGCTCGGGGCGGCCCACGAGGCTCCGAGCGAATACCTGCGCTCGAAGGCCGGCGGTGAACAGCAGATCCGCGTGGCGCAGGCCGCCGGCATCCACACCACGATCTTCCGCCCTTCCGTGATTTTCGGGCGCAACGACAGTTTTCTGAACCTGTTCGCGCGCCTGGCGCGCAGCCTGCCGGTGATCGTGCTGGCCAGTCCGCAGGCACGCTTCCAGCCGGTGTTCGTCGAGGACGTGGTGCGTGCGATAGTGCTGAGCCTCGGAGAGGCGCGGACGTACGACCAGAGCTATGACCTTTGCGGCCCCCGGATCTACACTTTGCAGGAGTTGGTCGAGTACGTGTGCGGCGTGCTCGGGCTGGAGCGGCCGGTCATCCCGCTAAACGATTTTTTTTCGTACCTGCAAGCCTGGATGATGGAGTGGCTGCCGGTGAAGCTGATGACGCGTGACAACTATTACTCGATGAAAGTGGCCAGCGTGTGTTCTTGTCCGTTTCCCGGCGCGTTCGGATTCGAGCCGACGCCGCTCGAGGCGGTGGTGCCGCTTTATCTTGCCGAGAATACCCCGAGGGCGCGTTACCGGTGGTTTCGTTTCCGCGCCCGCCGTTGACTTTCAAAACGTGCGCTGCGGCCTCGTACTTCTGTCAGGAGCTGTTCGATGTCCAATCCGACCCTGGTAATCGGCAACAAGGCCTATTCTTCCTGGTCGCTGCGCCCCTGGCTGCTGATGAAGCACGTCGGAATCGCGTTCGAGGAAGTCCGCATTCCGCTTTATAGCGAAGACAGCAAGAAGGCCATCCTGCGTTACTCGCCGGCCGGCCGCGTCCCCGTGCTGGTGGACGGCAGCCTGACAGTGTGGGATTCCCTGGCGATCTGCGAATATCTCGCCGAAAAACATCCGGAGAAACGGCTCTGGCCGGCCGACACCCGCACGCGCGCCAATGCACGATCGATCAGCGCCGAAATGCATTCCGGATTCGTGAAGCTGCGCGGCCAGATGGCGATGAACGTGCGCCGCCGGATGCCGGGGCGCGGCAGGACCCCTGAGGTGCTGGCCGAGATCTCACGTATCCAGGCGATGTGGAACGACTGCCGCTCACGCTTCGGAGCAGACGGACCGTTCCTGTACGGCGAGTTTTCCGTGGCCGACGCCATGTACGCCCCGGTGGTGTCGCGCTTTCACACTTACGAAGTGGAACTGGAGGGCGCCGCGCGCGAGTACGCCGAGTTCGTGTACGCATTGGCGGCGATGCAGGAGTGGATATCGGGCGCTAATTCGGAGACCGAGTTCATTTCAGAATACGAGCCATGAAGATCTACGCCGTCGGCGGCGCGGTGAGGGACCGCCTGCTCGGGCGCGAGGTAGCGGATCAGGACTACGTTGTGGTCGGCACCACGCCGGAGGAGATGGAGCGGCTGGGCTATCGACCGGTGGGCAAGGATTTCCCGGTGTTCCTGCATCCGCAAACCCACGAAGAGTACGCGCTGGCTCGAACCGAAAGAAAGACAGCACGTGGCTACAAGGGCTTCGATGTCTACGCAGCACCTGAGGTGACGCTGGAGCAGGACCTGGCGCGCCGCGACCTCACCATCAACGCAATCGCCTCCGACGAGCAAGGCAACATCATCGATCCCTTCCACGGCGTAGCCGACCTCAAGGCCGGGATATTGCGCCATATCAGCCCGGCCTTTATCGAGGACCCGGTGCGGGTACTGCGCGTGGCGCGGTTTGCCGCCCGCTTCGGATTCAGCGTTGCGCCCGAGACGCTGGAGCTGATGCGCGAGATGGTCCGCAACGGCGAGGTGGACCACTTGGTTTCGGAACGGGCCTGGCAGGAAATCTCCCGGGGACTGATGGAAAGCACGCCCTCGCGCATGTTCGTGACGCTGCGCGAGTGCGGTGCGCTGGCGCGCGTCCTTCCGGAAATCGATGCTCTGTACGGCGTGCCGCAACCGCCGGAGCATCACCCGGAAGTGGACACCGGGGTGCACGTCATGCTGGTGGTGGATTGTGCTGCCGCCCGGAATTTTCCGCTGCCGGTGCGCTTTGCCGCGCTCACCCACGATCTGGGCAAGGCAGCAACTCCGAAAGCGATGTGGCCGAAGCACCACGGCCACGAACAAATGAGCGTCGAGCTGACCGAGAAGTTGTGCGATAGGCTGCGTGTGCCGAACGAGTGCCGCGACCTGGCAGTGCTGGTCGCGCGCTACCACGGCGACGTGCACCGCGCCGTTGAGTTGCGGCCGGGAACTATGCTGAAGCTGCTTGCCGCAACCGACGTATTCCGAAAACCGGAGCGGTTCGAGGAATTCGTCAACGCCTGCGCCTGCGACTTCCATGGCCGAACCGGCTATGAGCAGCGCGCGTATCCGTCCGCCGATATTTTGCGACGCGCCGCCGCAGCCGTCCGTGCGGTGGACGCCGGCGCGATTGCCCTTGAAGTGGGAGATCCGGGCCGGATTCCCGCTGCTATCGAAGCCGCCCGGCTGAAGGCCGTCACTGACGCGCTGACGGCTGCACGTCAACGCTGATTCCAGTTCCACACACCCGGATATTCCGATGGGAAACGCACTCATGCACAAAGTGTTCAACTACTTAAGGACTACGCCCCTTTTCCGGCATGCGCCGACTGGATCATCGAGGGCTGGCCGGCTGTGAGCTTTCCGTCATTTTTAGGAGACTAAGCTCATATCAAGGCCGCGCGTTTGCGCCAGCACGCCGGGGCGCCGGGTCGCCCTAACGACTTGCAACCGTCGCGGCCGCTACTGTCCCGACCGTGCGCCTGGCAATCCACTAGCCCCTCTGCATTGGCCGTCGAAATGGAGGTCGAGTGCAGAATGAGCCGCAGGTTGAGTGTCCCGAAGCCAAGTCACCGTTCAGGACTTGGCGAATCTTGTTCCTGGATGGCGCGAAGAATATCGAGCGCCTGAAAGTCACGTGCAAGGTCGCTGGCCATATGGTGGTCGGTGCCCACACCATCGAGGAGGCGTGGGCGCGTCTCGCACAAGACCCTGTCGATGTGATCGTATGTGCGGCACACCTCGAGGAGGGATCGACTTTCCAATTCCTTCAGGAGGTGCGCCGAAGCAAGGTCCATCGGAATGCAAGGTTTCTCATTCTCTCGCTCACCACAGGAGCTATAGGCGAGCGGCTGCACCGCTCCACGGCGAGCGCCGGAATGGCGCTCGGAGCGGATGCTTACGCGATCATGTCGGTATTCGATCCCGAAGAATTGGTCGCGCTGATCAAGATCCTTCAACTGCCCGTCTCGATGCGCCAGCCATGGGCTCCCGCCAAGGAAGGAGGACCGGGCGCAATAGCCGGGCCCAAGGTTATCCATGCAAGTTAACCGCGAACATCTTCCCGCATTCGTACAGGTTCATACCGGCATGCTCCTGGCATGGGAGGGCGTAGAACACTATCTTGTCGCCATTTTTTCCGCGCTAGTGCAGGGTGCCTCCTCCGAAGTGCGATCCGAAGCCTTTCACCCGGCTACCACCGTCAAAACGCGGCTCACGATGATCGACGCTGCCGCAAAAGTCTTTCTACAGGATGGCGCTCTGGACCTGGAATGGAAAGCATTGAGCGATCGCGTGAGCGCCGCAGCTGGGAATATTGGGCTTGCTTCTTTAGCGTCAGCTCAAAATACCGACGCCGGCCATGGTCTTCCAAGGGAAGTCTACGATCTTCGGCAGATCAGACGATGGCGCAAGGGCATCCGGTCTTTGGTCATTGACTTGCGCGATTTCCTGGCCCGCGTTGAGAACGCGGTTGCAATCGCCGGCGCGCCTCCTCGTTTGTCAGACATTTGACCGAATCCAGAGTTGCAGGGACTAAGCCATGAACAGGAGGGGGATGATGCGATTGGACAAACGTGCTTTCGACACTCTTGACGCCGACAATTACGCTCCTCGGATCTGTCATTGCGTTCGTTACTTGTGCACGTACTTTGGCCCGATGCATTTCGCCTTTCAGTGGCGCCAAGTTGTCGCCCGCCTTGTGCGGCGGAGTTAAGAGCAATGATACGGAAACCAAACGTGTTGGCGGTCGATGATATCCCTGCAAACCTGCTTGCGCTCGAAGGCGTTCTGGGCGACGACTACAATGTGGTGCGTGCCGACTCTGGTGCTCGCGCGATTGCGTTGCTCGAAAGCAGGAGTGACATCGACGTAATCCTCATGGACGTGCACATGCCGGGCCTGGATGGATTCGAGACCGCCTCACGCATCAAGAAAATGACCGAGTACCAGGACATCCCGATCATCTTCATCACCGCACACTACACTGAAGATCCATACGTAAAGCAAGGTTATGAGGCCGGAGGAATCGATTATTTTGCCAAGCCGTTTGATCCGGACATTCTCAGAATGAAGGTTGGCGTTTACGCGTCCTTCAGGCAGAAGGCCAATCTCCTCAAGGAGCGCGAGCGTCATATTCAGCAATCAGAGGAACTGCTGCGAGTAGGAAAGAAGCTATCGTCCGTGCTTGAAAGCCTGCCCGTGGGAGTGCTGATTGCGGATTCTGAGGGCAGGATTTGCCAGATGACGGAAGAGGTTTCCCGCATCCTGAAATCCGTTGAAGCCGTAGACAACGACGCCTACGGGGAAATCCTGGGCTGGTGGAATGCCGAGGGGCACATGATCAAGGAAAAACTGGGCTCGCTGACCCGGGCGCTCCAGGAAGGCAAGGCCTCGCATAGCGAACCCATGGAAGTCCGCTGCTTCGACGGGTCGACAAAAACGATTCTTACCTCCAGTTCGCCGTTACGGGGACTTAACAGTGAGATAGTGGGTGCCGTGCTCCTGATTCAGGACCACACAGAAACCAAGAAAATCGAAGAGGACCTCGAACATCGGGTTACCCAGATCATTGGACTGGGAGTCGAGATCGAGCAGAGTGCTCGCCAATGAGTATGCGAAAACATGGAGACGCTCACCCTCCCGTTTTCACGAGCTGGAACCAGGCATTCGCCATGCTCTGTGCGCGCCACCCTGACCGGATGCGTTGCGGACTGACTCACCTTCTTTGATCGAACCGCCTGCCCACCAGGGCGGCAGCGATGTTGGTTTTTTGCACGTCGATGGTTCCTCCCGCGATGCCCCAACCCCACCCGTCCCGCAAACGCTGCTCCATTCCGAATTCCTTGCTGTAACCGTATCCGCCCATAAGTTGCAGAGCCGCGCCCGTAACCTCTCGCACCATTTCATTCGCGTAACACTTGGCGATGGAACTTTCCTTGATGGACGGCGTGCCTTGCGACGCCCCAACCACGGCGCGATGAATGAGCAAGCGGCAGGCTTCCACTTTCATCGCCATTTCAGCAAGTTTGAGCTGCACGGCTTGAAATTCCACAATGGGCTTGCCGAACTGCTTACGCTCCTGGACGTAGTTGAGAACATACTCGAGCGCTCCCGCCGCGATGCCAAGGCTCATGGTGGAATTGCCGCAACGTTCGAGATCGAACGCCTCCATCAGTTGGCGAAACCCGCCCGCGGGAACAATCATGTTCTCGAGCGGAACCATCACGTTGTCGAAAAACATGTCGGCGCTGGCAATGCCGCGAAAACCCATCAGCCGCTCGCGTTTTCCGAAGGTCAGTCCCGACCTGTCGCGCTCGACATACACTGCGCCTATGCCTCTGGCGCCGGGATCGTCGGCGAGTTTGCAGTACACCACGTAGCCGCCCGCGTGGCCGGCGCCCGAACACCAGCGTTTCTGCCCATTGATGACAATCTGATCGCCGCGAACCTCGGCGCGCGTTCGCAAATCGGTCAGCGCGGTGCCTGCGTCGGGCTCGGACATGCTGACTGCGACAATCAGATGCCCGGCGCATACCTGCGGAATCACCTTTTGCCTGAGCTTCTCGTTGGCAAAGTGCTGAATGGCGAGCATCGGGCCAAAACTTGCCTCAAACACCGGCATCGCCACTGCCGGCGAGATCTTGGCAAATTCCTCGAGCACCAGCACTGCGTCGAGATGGCTCAAGCCATGGCCACCATACCTCACGGGAGTGTTGATACCCAGAAAGCCCAAGCCCGCAAATCGTGTGAGCCACTCATGGGGTACGGGTTCGTCGCGCTCTTCCACCTCGCGTGCGAGCGCAGGCAACTCCCGCTGCGCGAATTTTCGCGCGGCCTCTTGAATGGTTCTTTGGTCTTGGGAAAGCTGAAAGTCCAAATCTCCTCCACAATCAACGTATCTTGACGATCGTGAATATACTACTGCGGGCTGTGCGTCAACGCTGAACCGAGGCGAGCCGTTGTTGCAAGGGTCATCACACCACCGGAGGCTCAAATGACCGTATCCAAGAGTGCCATCGTGCTCTCAGCTGCAGTCGCATTTTTCATTCCCCTGCTTGCCGTGTCCGCGGAGGATCGCGGCGCCCGCATGGAGGCACACTTCAAGGCGGCCGACAAAGACAACGACGGCAGCCTGACCCGCGAAGAAGCCAAGGCGATGCCGCGGGTGTTGAAGAAGTTCGACGCCATCGACGCCGACAAAAGCGGTACCGTAACCCTGGCGGAAATTCAGGCAATGCAAAAAAAAATGGGCAAGGAAGCGCACAAACGCAGTGCGGAACGCTTCAAGGCAGCCGATAAGAACGGCGATGGCATGCTCGACAAGGACGAGGCCAAGTCCATGCCCAAGGTGGCAAAAAACTTCGATGCGATCGACGCCGACAAGAGCGGCTCGGTCACCCCGAAGGAAATTCACGACTACATGAAGGCCCACCACCAGGAACGCAAGAAAAACTGAGCGCCACGGTTGCGGAACAAAAAAACGGACAGGGTAGCCTGTCCGTTTTTTATCTCAGCATCCAGTAAATCAGGCTTGCCAGCAGCGACAGCATCACCGTGGAGCCGATCGGAAACGAGTAACGATGGCCGTTGCGCTGAAAGTCGATGTCGCCAGGCATTCGCCCGAAACCGAATTTGCGCAGCCAGGGGGACAACAGACCCAACAGTAACAGCGCGATGACCAGCGTTAGCAACCATTTCAGCACTTCGCTCTCCGTTCGTCCGGAAACGCAAGAACCTCAGCACGAAAACACGCAGAGAGGCAGGACAAAAAGCGGGTGTTCTCGACGTAAAAGGCGCAATGAGGCAAGGAGAAATTCTTGTTTGCGGCATGCTAGTCATGATTAGCATGCCCGCAACGAACCGTGGTTTTCCTCGTGTACCCCTCAAGGGGGTATAAAAAAGAATTATTCGCACCTTCGTGACAAGCAACCGAGTTTCGCATTATACGGGCGTGATTCCTGCTTTCCTCTAAAATTCAGCACACTTCCTACGGCCTCAATCAGGAGACCGCATTGATCGACCTGTATACGTGGAGCACGCCCAACGGCCGCAAGGTTTCCATCATGCTCGAGGAACTAGGATTGCCCTACAACGTGCACGCAATCGATATCGGCAAAGGCGATCAATTCAACCCGGAATTCGTGGCCGTCAGTCCAAACAGCAAGATTCCGGCGATCGTGGACAGCGACGGGCCGGATAACCAACCCTATTCGCTGTTCGAGTCCGGCGCAATCCTGCTCTATCTGGCCGAAAAGACCGGCCGATTTCTATCCACGCGGCCCACCGAACGCTTCGACGCCATTCAGTGGCTGATGTTCCAGATGGGCGGCATCGGACCGATGTTCGGCCAGACCCATCACTTTCTGCGCGCCGCCCCGGAACCGGTTCCCTACGCGATCGCGCGGTACACCAAGGAAACGCGCAGGCTATATGCGGTACTGGACCAGCGCCTGGCCGGCGGCGACTGGCTGGCGACAATTTATTCCGTGGCCGACATCGCCACCTATCCGTGGGTCGCCCGCCATGACTGGCACAAGGTGGAACTGGGCGATTTCCCGAACGTCAAGCGCTGGTTCGATGCGATCGGTGCCCGCCCTGCGGTGCAACGCGGCATGAAGGTGCCGGCGCCGCGTTGATATGCCGCCGCCGTGAATTCATGAACGACGCGATTCCATCCAAGATCGGCAAGTATCCGGTGATCCGCGAAATCGGGCGCGGCGCGACCAGCCGCGTGTATCTGGGACGGGATCCGTTTGCCAACCGGGACGTTGCGATCAAGCTGGTCAACCACGAGTCCGGCGTGGGTGCGGATATGCGACGGCGCTTCCACAAGGTTTTCATGAATGAGGCTTCTCTGGTGGGCAAGCTGATTCATCCGCACATCATGGCTATCTACGATGCCGACGTGGCGGACGCCTACAGTTATATCGTAATGGAGTACGTCAATGGTCCGACCCTGGAACAGTATTGCAGCGTAGCCAGCCTGCTGCCGATCGAGCGGGTAGTCGAGGTCGCGTTCAAATGCAGCCTGGCATTGGAATTCGCGCACCGGCACGGCGTCATACACCGCGACATCAAGCCGGCAAACATCCTGGTCAGCTCACAGGACGAAATCAAGATCAGCGACTTCGGCGTCGCACTGCAGGCAGAAGCCGAACATACTCACCTTCAAGGCGTGGGCTCACCGTCCTACATGTCTCCCGAACAGGTGCAGGACAAGGAGCTGTCGCACCAGACCGATATCTACTCGCTGGGCGTGGTGATGTACCAGTTGTTGACCGGCAAGTTACCATTCGTCGCCGCCACCAAGGCCAGCCTGCTCTACCAGATCATCAACATCGACCCGCCGTCGCCTTCCACGCATCGCACCGATATCTCGGCGGACCTGGAGCGCGTGATAATCCGCGCGCTCGACAAGGACGTCGGAAAGCGTTACCAGACTTGGGGAGACTTCAGCCGCGACCTTACCCAGAGTTACCGTCATCTGCAATTACCGCCGGAGTCGATTTCCGACACGGAGAAATTCAATGCCATCAAGGCACTGCCCTTCTTCCGCAATTTCCGCGACGTGGAGATCTGGGAAACGGTGCGCATTGCCTCCTTCCGCCGCATGCAGACCAGCAAGACGGTCATCCGCGAGGGCGATGTTGGCGAGAGCTTTTACATCCTCACCTCCGGTGAGGCGCGCGTAACCAAGGCAGGGAACCTGTTGGATACGCTGCGCGCAGGCGATTGCTTTGGCGAAATCCTCTACTTCGAGGATACCCGCGCACGTCGAATCACCACCATTTCCTCCACGACGCCTCTCGCGCTGATCGAGATCAAGGCCGCGGCGTTGCAGAAGGCGACCGACGCCTGCCAGAAGCAGTTCAACCAGGCGTTTCTGCGCATCCTCATCGACCGGCTGACCTGGGCGAACAGCAGATTGTCTGCACGCAGCTAGCGGAACACGGGTAGATCAGGATACTCAACAAATAGATTCAATCGGAGCTAACAAGACGCAGTCTTACAGCCAATCCCATCCGCTATCGAATTTACAATTGGAAGCCTTCTTGACCTCGACCGTTCTCGTTGCAGTCGCAGAGATTGGCGATAAGACCCAGCTGCTATCCTTCGTGCTCGCCGCACGCCTGCGCAAGCCCTGGCCCATTCTTGCCGGTATTCTGACCGCGACTGCTGCCAATCACACCGCCGCTGCCTGGACGGGAAATCTGCTCGCCGGCATGGTCCCCGAGACGCCGCTGACCTGGATGGTGGGCTTATCTTTCATTGCCTTTGGGATATGGGCATTGCACCCGGATACGCTCGATGGCTCGCCCACGATCTTCAAGGCCGGGGTTTTTGTCACCGCGTTTGTGGCCTTTTTCCTCGCCGAGATGGGAGACAAAACGCAACTCGCCACCGTAGCGTTGGCGGTACGGTTCGAAGCGCTTGCGCAGGTCATTGTCGGTACGACGTTGGGAATGATGATCGCCAATGTTCCGGCAGTGTGGATCGGCGACCAGATGGCGCAAAAAGTGCCAATGAATACGGTGCGCTTGCTTGCCGCCGCGCTGTTCATACTCGTCGGCGTGCTCACGCTGTGGAGCACGTTCGTTCCGGCATGGCGCTGACCAAGAATGCGGTGGAGAACCAGCGCTGCGCCGACTGCGGCCGGCCATTCCACTGCGGAATCGCTGCTGACTCGCCGTGCTGGTGTGCGACCGAGTATCCGGCGTCAATGCCGCTGAGCGGTACCGAAGCCGGCTGCTACTGCCGGGAATGCCTGGAAAAGCGGATCGCCGCGCGAAAGTCCGTCACTTCACCAACAGCACCGGCATCTCGGCGAGGTGGATGACTTTCGTAGCCACGGAGCCGAGCAGCATACCTGCGAGGCCGCCGCGACCATGCGTCCCCATCACGATCTGCTGGCAATCCTTCTGCTTGGCGTAGTTGGCGATAGTAGGCGCGATCTCCCCCACGCCGATGTGGTGATGAAGGGGCAGACCCGTCCGATCCACTAATGCACGCGCCTCATTTAGCGCTGCCATGCCTTCGTCCCGGTAGTAGTCGTTCAACTGCTGTTGGCTGATGAACATCTTCACCGAGCCAGACGCAATTGGAGGCTGTACGTTGAGCAGGTGAATTTCGACCGGTTCGCGGAATTGGTTGCGATGATCCACGATATGACGGACCGCGCGCAGCGCATTTTCGGAGCCATCTACGGGAATCAGGATTTTCATCTCCCAGGACCTCTCATGCCTGTCATTCGGGGTCTTTCGCGGCCAGGTCCACCATCGGTGCAGACGTCTTGCCGGACTGGGCGCGTGCTGCAAGCCACTTTCCCACGATCACCACCACTACTGCCCCGGTCACCGGCGCAACGTAGTGCACAAATCCCGCCACGCTTTTGATCCAGCCGGAAATTGCCGCATCGCCGATCAACATCTCCCCAGCCACGAAACCGAGAAGCGCACCGCCCAATGTGATGATGGCCGGGAACCGGTCCATCAACTTTAGAATGAGCGCACTGCCAAAGATGATGAGCGGAATGCTGATCCCGAGGCCGATCATCAGCAAAGGTATGCTGCCCTTGGCCGCCGCCGCCACCGCGATGACATTATCAAGACTCATCACCAGGTCGGCGATGAGAATGGTTCGGATTGCCGCCGCTATGCCGCTGGGACGCGTGTCTGAGTCTGCGTCGTGGCCTTCCTCGTGGGGAACCAGCAGTTTGATGCCGATCCACAATAACAACGCGCTGCCGATAATCCTGAGCCACGGCAATGCCAGCACTTGCGCCGCTACCACCGTCAGAATGATGCGCATTACGATGGCAGCCAGACTGCCGAATACCACGGCCTTCCTCCGCTGCGCCGGCGGCAATGAACGCGCCGCGAGAGCGATGACGACTGCGTTGTCGCCCGAGAGGACGATATTCACGCCAATGATTTCAGCGAGCGCAGTCCAGGTTTGAACGTCGAGAAGCGGCATTCTTCCTCAGAGCACGGACTTGAGAAGTTTCCCCATCTCCGCGGGGTTGCGGGTCACCTTGATGCCGCATTCCTCCATGACCGCGAGTTTCTCTGCCGCGGTGCCCTTGCCGCCGGAGATGATCGCGCCGGCATGGCCCATGCGCTTGCCGGGAGGGGCCGTGACGCCGGCTATGAAGCCGACGATCGGTTTCTTCATGTTGTCTCTGGCCCACAGCGCCGCGGTTTCCTCGTCCGTGCCGCCGATCTCGCCGATCATCACCACGGCTTCCGTCGCCGGATCGTCATTGAAGAGTTTGAGCACATCGAGATGTTTGAGGCCGTTGACCGGATCGCCGCCGATGCCCACCGCGGAAGACTGTCCCAGGCCTAGCTCCGTAAGCTGCCCCACGGCCTCATAGGTGAGTGTGCCGGAACGCGATACCACTCCGACCGGTCCCTTGCGGTGAATATGTCCGGGCATGATGCCGATCTTGAGCACCTCCGGCGTGATCACTCCAGGGCAGTTCGGGCCGACCAGGACGGTGTTGCGGTTCTGTTTGCGCATGCGATCGCGCACCTCGATCATGTCGCGCACCGGGATGCCTTCGGTAATGCAGATGACCAGGTCAAGATCGGCCTCGACCGCTTCCCAGATCGCCGCGGCCGCGCCTGGTGGCGGAACGTAAATGACCGACGTGTTGGCGCCTGTCTGCCGTTTCGCCTCGCTTACCGAGCCGAAGATGGGAATACCTTCGAAATCCTGTCCGGCCTTGTTCGGATTAACTCCGGAAACAAAGCAGTGCATGCCGCTGGCGTAATCGCGGCAGGCGCGGGTGTGAAACTGTCCGGTCTTGCCGGTGATTCCCTGCGTTAGAACTTTGGTGTTCTTGTCGATCAGTATCGCCACGATCAGTTTTTCCCCCTTGCGGCCGCGACGACCTTTTTTCCGGCTTCGGCCATATTGTCGGCGGAAATGATTGGCAATCCGGAATCCGCAAGGATTTTTTTGCCGAGATCCTCGTTGGTACCCTTCATGCGCACCACCAGCGGCACGCCGAGCCTCACCTGCCGGGCCGCCGCGACTACGCCGGTGGCGATCACGTCGCATTGCATGATGCCACCGAAGATGTTGACCAGGATCGCCTTGAGGTTGGGGTTGCGCAGCATCAGCTTGAACGCTTCGGTCACCTTCTCGGTGTTGGCGCCGCCACCAACATCGAGGAAGTTGGCCGGCTCGCCGCCGAATAATTTTATGGTATCCATGGTGGCCATCGCCAAGCCGGCGCCATTCACCAGGCAACCGATATTTCCGTCGAGCGATATGTATGAAAGTCCGTGGCTCGATGCCTCAACCTCGACAGGGTCTTCCTCGTCGAGGTCGCGCAGGGCGGCAATGTCCTCGTGCCGGTAGAGTGCGTTATCGTCGAAATTCATCTTGGCATCGAGCGCGATGACTTCTCCCTTGCCGGTCAGGATCATTGGGTTGATTTCCACCAGCGATGCATCGGTATCCCAGAAGGCCCGATACAGGTTCTTGAGCACCCCGCGCGCGTTGGCAATGCTGGAATCGGAGATACCGATCCTGCCGACCAGATCGTCAGCCTCGGCGTCAGTCAGGCCGCGCCCGGGATCGACAAACACCTTGTGAATCTTCTCGGGCGTGTGCGCGGCGACTTCCTCGATGTCCATGCCACCTTCCGAGGACGCCATGACGCACACCGTCTGCGTGCCGCGGTCCACGACCATGCCGACGTAAAGTTCCCTGCAGATGTCCGCGCCTTCCTCGATCAGCAGGCGCCGAACCTTCTGGCCCTGCGGTCCGGTCTGATGGGTTATCAGCTGCATGCCGAGGATTTTTCCGGCCCAGGCGCGTACGTCGTCGATGGATTTCACCACTTTCACGCCACCGCCCTTGCCGCGTCCGCCGGCGTGGATCTGCGCCTTCACCACCCATACTTTGCCGCCGAGATTCTTCGCCGCGCTGACCGCTTCCTCTACGTTGAAGCAGGGCGCGCCACGGGGCGCAGGAACAGCGTACTTTCTTAGGATTTCTTTCGCCTGGTATTCGTGGATTTTCATCGCCGGTCATCGTCTGAATTTGACCCGCGCCGGCTTGGCACGCCAGATTCCCGCGTGCATGCGGCGCACGCAGGAAGGAATCAAGGGATCGCCAACTGGAAGGTCGCAGAACAAGCCGACCCGCGGGAAAGCGCGGGAAGTATACCGCAAAGGCCCACGCCGCCGCTGCGACGCGGAAGCGTGACAACTTCAGAAACGCGTGGCGAGTCCCGCTACGACAGACCAGTCGGCGGTCAACTGTACGCCGTTGACGTACTGGTAGATCGGCACCTGAACGAAACTGTAAAGTTGCGTGCTGCGGCCAATGTTGAAGCTTAGACCCGGACCGATGAAGGCGAAGTAACCGCCGCTGTCCTCAGGCTCGGCTTGCGCGCCGCTGTCGCGTTCGCGATAGAGCAGATTCAACTGCAACAGCACAGCAAATCGATCGCTCAACTGGTGGCGATAGCCCAGGTCCACGCCGAGCCGATCGCCCGGGTGATAGTCCTCGCGTTCGCCCAGCGCGGCCTGCCACAAACCTTGTGCGAACCAGGCGCCACGTCCGGAGACAGGATTACGGTAGTAGGCGCCGAAAAGCACGTCCGTGGTGCCGGTGCCGGGCTGCAGCGACCTTTCGGCGCGCTCGCCTTCATCGTTCTCGACCTCGAAATCCCCGGTCGGCAGCTTCAAGCCGAACAGCAGTCCCAGGCCTTTCTCGCCTGTCTCTGCAAGGTGGTAGTGTCCGAGCACGCGGGCATCGCCGATTTCGGTGAAGTTCCAGGTCTCGGGAAGCTGGGCGCCCATGTGGTTATGGATGTGCTCGTGGCTGCGGTCCACAACCGGAAGGCTGACTGAGACGCCGAGGCGCTGACTGAATGCGTAGTCGAGCGTGGCGATCCAGTTGCGGTTGGTGGTGCGTACCTCGTCATGGTGGTGAGGGATCTCGCCCACGCCGATGTGCGAATCCCCCGCCATCGGCTGGTCCTGGTCGATGAACTCGTAACGCAGGTCGAAACGCACGCCGGGCTCGGTCCAGGCGCCTTGGGCGTCCCAGTTGGTATTGATCGAACAGACCGCCGAGCCGCACGCGGCCCAAGCCGGCAGGGGCAACAACCCACTCAGGATTGCAAGCGACAGAAATTGGGCTCTTCCGAGCATCGCCGTAATCTCCATTGGAAACGCGCAATGCTAGACGGGCGGCGGTACAAGGAAAATGCGACATGTTGCCGCGCGACAATTTGCCGCATCCCGGCAAAGGTCAACGAATCGGGAGCCGCCAAGAGAATAAAATCTGTGCTTTCTCCTACCCCGTCACCGCCATGAACGCTCCAGTCAACGCCTATTCCAACCTGCGGCGCCTGTTCTTCCTTCGCGGCATCGCCGTCGGTGGCGAGATACTGGCAATCGCCGCCGCAGTCGGCTTGTTCGGCACGCCACTGCCGCTGACCGCAATGGGCGCGATCATCATGCTGCAGGCTGCCGTCAACGTCCGCACCTGGATGCGTTTGCGCAGGGCCGCGCCGGTGAGTGAAGCGGAATTGTTTCTCGAGTTGCTCGCCGATGTCGCAGCGCTGACCGCCCTGCTCTATCTCAGCGGTGGCTCCACCAACCCATTCGTATCGCTTTACCTGCTTCCTCTCACAATCGCCGCGACTGCGTTTTCGGCGCGTTACGCTTGGGCCATGGCCGGGCTGACCATCGCCTGCTATTCGGCGCTGATGTTCTTTTACGTTCCGCTGGGGCAGGGCCACGAGATGCATTCGAGCGCGTTCAACCTGCACGTGCTGGGAATGTGGGCGAACTTCCTGGTGAGTGCGGTGCTGATTGCGAGCTTCGTCGCCACGATGTCGGCGTCCATCCGCGGGCGCGACCGCGAGCTCGCCATTGCGCGTGAGCGTGCGCTGCGCGACGAGCAGGTCGTGGCGCTTGGCACGTTTGCTGCGGGCGCGGCGCACGAACTGGGCACGCCGCTTTCGACCATAGCCGTGATTGCGAGAGAACTCGAACGCCAGTATGCCGCCGATCCGAGCTTACGCGACGACCTGCATCTGCTACGCACGCAAGTGGACAACTGCAAGCGCATTATCACCAGCATGACTACCGCCGCGGGACTGGCGCGTGCCGGCCAGGCAAAGCGGCAGAGCGTGGAGGAGTTTCTGGCAGGCGTGGCGGAAAAGTGGGCGTTGATCCGCCCTCAGGTGCGGCTTAGTCTGCGCTGCGGCGGCACGGGCTCGGCGCCGCAGATCGTCGGCGAGGAAACCGTGCGCCAGACCCTGATCAACATACTCAACAATGCCGCGGACGCTTCGCCGCAGGCGGTGGAGATCGAGGGCACATGGAACGCCGCCGAACTCACTATCGAAGTGCGCGATCGCGGCCCGGGAATTACCGATGACATCGCCGAGAAGGCGGGACGCGCTTTTTTCAGCACCAAGGCGGCGGGACGCGGAATCGGACTGTTCCTGGCCAACGCCACCATCGAGCGCCTGGGCGGCAACGTGGCGTTGTTCAACCGCGACGACGGTGGCGGCTGCACCCGCGTAACGATTCCGCTGGCGCGGCTGGCCGCCGACGCATGATCACGATGGCAGCAAACGACAACCGCCTGCTGGTGGTCGACGACGACGCGGTGTTTGTCGCAGTGCTCGCGCGCGCTTTCACTCGGCGCGGATTCGAAGTCGAGTCGGCGGCCGGGGTCTGCGAGGCCGTCGAGAAGGCAGAGCGCTGCGATCCCCAGTTTGCTGTGGTGGATCTGAAGATGCCGGACGGCTCTGGGCTCGGGCTGGTGGAACAGCTCAGGCGACTCAACCCGGCAATGCGCATTGTGGTCCTTACCGGCTTTGCCAGCGTTGCGACGGCGGTCGAAGCGATCAAGCTGGGCGCGGTCCACTACCTGCCCAAACCGGCGGATGCCGACGACATCATGGCTGCATTCGCCCGAGACGCGGGTGACACTGCAGTCGCGGTCAAACGCACGCCGTTATCGGTCGAGCGGCTGGAGTGGGAGCACATTCACAAAGTGCTCGCCGAAAACGGCGGCAATGTTTCCGCCACGGCGCGCGCGCTCGGCATGCACCGGCGCACGTTGCAGAGAAAACTGGGAAAGAAACCCGGCCGGGACTAACGTGGCGCCTTGCGGGCTGCCTCAGCGGCATCGTGGGCGCGCTTG
Source organism: Burkholderiales bacterium (assembly GCA_035275265.1). Lineage (GTDB taxonomy): Bacteria > Pseudomonadota > Gammaproteobacteria > Burkholderiales > JACQAP01 > JACQAP01. The sequence continues at coordinate 726,997 of DATENC010000026.1, forward strand.
AGGTTCTGGTATTCCACCTCATGGCGCGCGCGCGCCTGGTCAAACTCGGCCTGCACTGCACGCGAGGCCTGGGTCGCCTGTTCGGCGCGCATCTTGGCCTCCTCGTAGAAACGCTGTGCATCTTCCATGCGTTTTTGTGCAGACTCCAACTCCTTGTAAGCGGCTTGTTCCTTTTTTTCGGCGGCGCGCACCTTGCGCTCGGCGGCGGTCATCTGTTCACGGGCGTACTGGGCACGCTGCTGTGCCTGCTCTACCGTCAATATGGGCGTTTCAGCCGTCTGCGCAAACGCGATGACTGCGCCGATCACCAATGTCCCTGCTGCAGAAAATCTAAACATTTTTTCTTCGCGTTTCCTGTTTCGGCGCTCACGGGAGAAGGCAGGATTATCGCAGAAGACGGCAGCACCGGCGACGAGAAGCCGTATTGCGGTTGACTACGCCGGCTTGGCACGTCCGGTTCCCTGCGCGGAGGATTCCGCATTGGCGCGCACGCGCCACGCATTGATGGCAGCCTGGATGGTGCGCAGGTCTGCCGGTTTCACGAAATGATGATCGAAACCGACTTCCACCGATCGCGCAAGATCTTCCTCCTGGCCATAGCCGGACAGCGCGATCAGCAGCAAAGGTCCGTCAACCCTTTTCTGGCGCAGTCGCCGCGCAACCTCGTAGCCGTTCATTCCCGGCAATCCGATATCGACGACGACGATCTGCGGCGCGAACACCTGCGCAATGGCCAACGCCTGCTGGCCGTCGCCCACTGTACGCACCTCGTGGCCTTCGAGCCGCAGCCACATCGCGACGCTCTCCGCTGCATCCATGTTGTCATCGACCACGAGGATACGCTGCCCCCCTAAGATGGCGACTGCGTCAGGAGGCGATTGCGTTTCGGATTGGGCCTGAGCAACCTCACTGATGCAAGGGAGAACCACGACAAACGTCGTTCCTTTTCCGGAGCCTTCGCTTTTCACTTCGACGCGCCCGTGGTGCAATTCCACCAGGCGCTGAACTACTGTCAGCCCGACGCCGAGGCCGCCCTGGCTGCGGTCGAGCGAACGCTCGCCCTGGGTGAAGAGCTCGAACACATGCGGCAACAGATTGCTATCGATGCCGATGCCGTTGTCGCGCACGGTCATGATGACCTCGCCGCGATCGGCTTTTGCCGAAAGCTCGATGTGGCCGCCTTCGTTGGTGTACTTGGCGGCGTTGCCGAGGATGTTGCCCACGACCTGCGCGAGTCGCGCCGAGTCGCCGCGCACCCAGATTGGCACGCCTGGCACACTAACCACGAGACGGTGTCTCTTCGAATCGAGCAGCGTACGAGTCGTTTCGATGCTGTGGCGGATCACATTGCCTAACTCGACAGGCTCCTTCTTCAGGATGATCTTGCCCTCGGTGATGCGCGCGACGTCGAGGAGATCGTCCACAAGATGCGCGAGGTGCGTCACCTGGCGCTCGATCATCTCGCACGCCCAGCCGATGCCCGCGTCCGTCGGCGCCATGCGCTGCATTACCTCGGCGGCGTTGAGGATCGGAGCCAGCGGATTGCGCAGCTCGTGCGATAGCATGGCGAGAAACGCGTCCTTGCGCCGATTCGCCTGCTGCAGTTTCTCCTCCGCCTCCTTGGAATGCGCCATCTCGCGCTTCAAATTCCCGTAAAGACGTGAGTTCTCGAAGGCGATCGCCGCCCGGCTGACCAGCTCGTCGATCGTTGCCTGGTCCGCCGCGCCCTGGTTGCGCGGGTTGTACGCGTAACCCAGGCCAAGCACCGCGACAACGCGATTACCCGCTTTCAGCGGGATAACCCGGAAAAAGCGGATCTGGCGAGGCACGGCAACCGAAGGCGTCACTTGCAGTTCTGTTCTGCCACCACCGAGGCGTTCTTGCTCGATTGCACCGACCAGCGCTTCCGGCAGATTCTTCAAGTCGGTGAGGACCTGTGCGCGCGGCGTTCCTGGCGCTCCGGTACCGTCGCAAGCCATGGCGAGCAGATCATCATCGATCCCCACTGAAAGCACGGCAAACTGCGCAAGGCCCGGTACCAGCATCTGAAGCAGGCGCTCCACGCCCTCATCGAGATTGAGGGAGGCACCCAATTCGTGGCTCGCGACAGCAAGAAACTCCGAACGGCGGGTTGCTTCCTGCGCCGCCACGCGCTCGGCTTCGACCCGGACAAGACTGTGCGCGCGACGCTGCGCACGGTACAACTCGACGAATACCCGCACTTTGCTGCGCAGGATTTCCGGAACGATCGGCGACAGGATATAGTCCACCGCGCCAAGCTGATAGCCGCGTGCCGTCTGCATTTCGTCGGCGTAGGCTGTCACGAAAATGATCGGGATATGAGCCGTCTTCCTGTGCTGGCGTATGAGCTCTGCGGTCTCGATGCCGTCGATATCCGGCATATTGACGTCGAGCAGGATGACGGCGAATTCACGCTTGAGCAACTCGCGCAGCGCGTCGGCCCCCGAATTCACCATCACCAGGTTCTGCCCCAACTCCTCGAGCACAACCTCGAAAGCAAGCAGCTTGTCGGGCAGGTCGTCGACGACGAGGATGTTGACCTTCTCGTCGCCGTCGGACACCGGCTGCTGCGTCGTTGCCTCGGCCATCAGCGATGCAGCCAGCCGCGGAGTACCGCCATCAGATGCACCGTGTCGACCGGCTTGGACAAGTAATCCCAGGCGCCGGCGCGGATGCATTTCTCGCGGTCACCCTTCATCGCCTTGGCTGTCACCGCAATGATCGGCAGGTCTTTGTGCTCCTGGAACTTGCGGATTTCCTGCATGGTCACGATGCCGTCCATCCCGGGCATCATGATATCCATCAGCACGATGTCGATGGTCGGATCCTCCTGGACCAGGCGAATGGCGTCGCGGCCATTGTTCGCCGAGACCATCTGCATACCCTGGTCATGCAGCACAGTGGACAAGGCAAAGATGTTGCGCATGTCGTCGTCGACTATGAGCACCTTCTTGCCCTCGAGCTGCCGGCTAGAGTTGTGCAGGTACTGGACCGCTTCGCGCTCTTCCTGGGGCAGGCCAAGGACGTTGCGATGCAGAAAGAAATATACGGTGTCCATCAACCGCTCCGGCGAGCGCACCTCGCGCAATGCGAACACGCCGTCGGTGCGCTGCCAGGTGGCGAGTGTCTCGGAGGTCTCCGGTCCATAAAGGATGATCGGGAGCTGTCGTGTCAGGGCTTGCTCGTCGAGAATGTCGATTAGATCGCTCGGTTGCAGTTCGCCGGCGCCGCTATGGACAATCAAGCAATCCACCTGGTCCCTGCGCAGCACCTTCCGGATACGTTCGGTATCCGGCGTGGCCATCACATCGATGTCCTCGACGCTCAGACGCCTGACCAGGTCGTCACGCTCACCGCCCTCGGCCATGAGCACAAGAACCTTCTTTTTCGTCCGGGTGACGAACGTCTTCAGTTGCGTGAGCGCGGTGTCGATCACTTCTCCGGAGGCCACGGGCTTGGTAATAAAGCCGATCGCGCCGGAATTGAATGCGCGCTCGCGGGAATCGTCGGTCGATACCACGCAAACGGGGATGTGCCGCGTCGAGAGGTCCGCCTTCAGTCGGTCGAGAATCCGCCAACCCTGCATATCGGGCAGGAAGATATCCAGCGTCATGACCGAAGGCTGGTATTCCTTGATCAATGACAATGCGCTCGCGGCAGTGCCCGCCACCAGGCCTTTGAAACCCTGCCGACGCGCGGCTTCCAGCAACACCTTGGCGAAACTCAGATCGTTCTCCACGATCAGCAGTGACAGGTCATCGAGCTTGAGATCGCTGCGATCGTCGCCAGCCTCGTTAGCCTCGGGCTGAAACTCCGGTTCCACGTAAATCGGATCGACATTTGCCGTTGCAGCTGTCGTCGCCGCTTCGATCGCGGCCGCTGCTTCGGCGACGATCGACTGACCTCCGATTGGACGCGGGGTGCGGCGCGACGAATAGCTCACCGGCAGATAGAGCGTGAACGTGCTGCCGACGCTCGGAGCGCTCATGAGCTTGATCTCACCGCCCAGGAGCTTGGAAAGCTCGCGGCTGATGGCGAGGCCCAGGCCCGTGCCACCGTACTTGCGCGAGGTGGAGCCATCTGCCTGCTGGAACGCCTCGAAAATGATCTGCTGCTTGTCGGGCATGATGCCGATGCCGGTATCGATGACCGAGAAGGCGATCACTTGGCTGGCGTGCGTGAGTTCCTCGTTCTGTGCCGACCATCCGGACGACGCGGGCGCGACCGAGAAAGTGACGGCCCCGTCGTGAGTGAACTTGAAGGCGTTCGATAGCAGGTTCTTGATGATCTGCTGCATGCGCTTGATGTCGGTGTGCATGGACCTGGGCAGCGCCGGATCGAGATGGATGTTGAATCCCACCTTGGCGGACTCGGCGATGTGGCGGAACGTGCGCTCGACGTAGCGCTGCAGATCGAGCAAGCGCAGCTCGCTGACATCCACCTGAACCGTGCCCGATTCGATCTTCGACAGATCCAGGATGTCATTGATCAGCGCCAGCAGGTCGTTGCCCGAGGCATGGATCGTCTTCGAGGCCTCCACCTGGCGAGTATTGAGGTTTCCTTCAGCGTTCCGCGTGAGCTGGTCAGAAAGCAGCAGCAGGCTGTTGAGCGGGGTGCGCAGTTCGTGCGACATGTTCGCAAGGAACTCGGATTTGTACTTCGAGGTCAGCGCCAGTTGCTTCGCCTTTTCTTCCAGCGCCTGGCGGGCCTGCTCCACCTCGGTATTCTTGCGCTCCACCTCCTGGTTCTGGTGGGCAAGCTGGCTGGCCTTCTCCTCCAGCTCCTGGTTGGTCTGCTGCAGTTCCTCTGCCAGGGATTGCGATTGTGTGAGCAGGTTCTCGGTCCGGCTGTTCGCTTCGATGGTGTTGATCACGATGCCGATCGACTCGGTGAGCTGATCGAGGAACGCCTGGTGCGACGGACTGAAGTGCTCAAGCGACGCAAGCTCCATGACGCCGCGGACTTCCCCTTCGAACACCACCGGCATCACCAGCACATCCAACGCGCTGGATTCCGACAGACCGGTCGCGATACGGAACGCCTCCGACGGCACGTTGGTGAGTAGCAGCTTGCGTTTCTCGATCGCGCACTGCCCGACCAGTCCCTCGCCGACGTCCTTTTCCTTGCCGTGCGCGCGCTTACCTTTTGAGGCGTAGCTCGCCAGCAGCTTGAGCTTCGCGCCGTCCTTTTCGCTGGTGAGCATGTAGAACTCGGCCTGAAGCGCGCCGACCACCGGCGCCAGCTCCGAAAGAATCATCTGCCCCACAGTCTCGAGGTCGCGCTGCCCTTGCAGCATCCGCGAGAACTTGGCCAAGTTGGTCTTCAGCCAGTCCTGCTCGGTGTTCTTTTGCGTCGTGTCCTTGAGGTTGCGGATCATCTCGTTGATCGTGTCCTTCAACGCCGCCACCTCGCCCTGCGTTTCGACCGCGATCGAGCGCGTGAGGTCGCCCTCAGTCACCGCGGTGGCCACCTCCGCGATAGCGCGCACCTGAGTGGTCAGGTTCGCCGCGAGTTCGTTCACGTTCTCGGTCAGGCCTTTCCAGATGCCCGCCGCACCAGGAACCTTCGCCTGGCCGCCGAGCTTTCCTTCCACACCCACTTCGCGCGCCACCGTGGTTACCTGGTCGGCAAAAGTCGCGAGCGTGTCGGTCATGCTGTTGATGGTATCGGCAAGCGACGCGATCTCACCCTTGGCTTCCACCGTCAGCTTCTGCCTGAGGTCACCGTTGGCCACCGCGGTCACCACCTTGGCGATGCCGCGAACCTGCGACGTAAGGTTGCCGGCCATAAAGTTCACGTTGTCGGTGAGGTCCTTCCACACGCCCGACACACCGCGCACCTCGGCCTGTCCGCCGAGACGGCCTTCGGTGCCGACTTCGCGCGCCACCCGCGTTACTTCCGAAGCAAACGAGGAGAGTTGGTCCACCATCGTGTTGATGGTGGCCTTGAGTTCGAGGATCTCTCCCTTCACATCCACCGTGATCTTGCGCGAGAGATCGCCCGCCTGCACGGCTTTGGTCACGTCGGCGATGTTGCGTACCTGCGAGGTCAGGTTACCCGCCATGGAGTTCACCGAATCGGTGAGGTCCCGCCAGGTACCCAACACGCCCTGCACGTCGGCCTGGCCGCCGAGCTTGCCTTCGGTTCCGACTTCGCGTGCCACCCGCGTCACCTCCGCGGCGAATGAGCGCAACTGGTCCACCATCGTGTTGATGGTGTCCTTCAATTCCAGAATCTCTCCTTTCACGTCCACCGTAATCTTCTTCGACAGGTCGCCAGCGGCCACCGCGGTCGTCACCTCGGCAATGTTTCTCACCTGCGAGGTGAGGTTACCCGCCATGAAGTTCACCGACTCGGTCAGATCCTTCCACGTGCCTGCCACACCCTGCACGTCGGCCTGGCCGCCGAGCTTGCCGTCGGTTCCGACCTCGCGCGCCACGCGCGTCACTTCGGAGGCGAACGACCGCAACTGGTCCACCATCGTGTTCACCGTATTCTTGAGCTCGGCGATTTCACCCTTCACGTCCACCGTGATCTTCTTCGACAAGTCGCCCGCCGCCACTGCGGTCGTTACCTCGGCGATGTTGCGCACCTGCGACGTGAGGTTGCCGGCCATGAAGTTTACCGACTCGGTCAAGTCCTTCCAGGTCCCCGACACGCCTTCGACCCGCGCCTGACCGCCGAGAATTCCCTCGGACCCGACTTCGCGTGCGACTCGCGTCACCTCGGAAGCAAAAGAAGAGAGTTGGTCCACCATGGTGTTGATGGTGGCCTTGAGCTCGAGGATTTCGCCCTTCACGTCCACCGTGATCTTCTTAGACAGGTCGCCCGCCGCCACGGCTTTAGTCACTTCGGCGATGTTGCGCACCTGCGACGTGAGGTTGCCGGCCATCGAGTTCACCGACTCGGTCAGGTCCTTCCAGGTGCCGGACACGCCTTCCACCTCGGCCTGGCCGCCGAGACGGCCTTCGGTGCCAACCTCGCGCGCCACCCGCGTTACCTCCGAAGCAAACGAGGAGAGTTGGTCCACCATCGTGTTGATGGTGTTCTTGAGCTCCAGGATTTCGCCTTTCACATCCACTGTGATCTTGCGGGAGAGGTCACCCGCCTGCACGGCTTTGGTCACGTCGGCGATATTGCGCACCTGCGACGTGAGGTTGCCGGCCATGAAGTTTACCGACTCGGTCAAGTCCTTCCAGGTGCCCGACACACCTTCCACCCGCGCCTGCCCGCCGAGCTTGCCTTCGGTGCCGACCTCGCGCGCAACCCGCGTTACTTCCGAAGCAAACGAGGAGAGTTGGTCCACCATCGTGTTGATGGTGGCCTTGAGCTCGAGGATCTCTCCCTTCACATCCACCGTGATCTTGCGCGAGAGATCGCCGGCCTGCACGGCTTTGGTCACGTCGGCGATGTTGCGTACCTGCGAGGTCAGGTTTCCGGCCATGGAGTTCACTGATTCGGTAAGGTCACGCCACGTGCCCGCCACACCCTGCACGTCGGCCTGGCCGCCGAGCTTGCCTTCGGTTCCGACTTCGCGCGCCACCCGCGTCACTTCCGCGGCGAATGAACGCAACTGGTCCACCATCGTGTTGATGGTGCTCTTCAGCTCGAGCACCTCGCCCTTCACGTCCACCGTAATCTTCTTCGACAGGTCGCCCGCGGCAACGGCCTTGGTGACGTCAGCGATATTGCGCACTTGCGAGGTGAGGTTACCCGCCATGAAGTTCACCGACTCGGTCAGATCCTTCCACGTGCCTGCCACACCCTGCACGTCGGCCTGGCCGCCGAGTTTGCCTTCGGTTCCAACCTCGCGCGCCACGCGCGTCACTTCGGAGGCGAACGACCGGAGCTGGTCCACCATCGTGTTGATGGTGGCTTTGAGCTCGAGAATCTCGCCCTTTACGTCCACCGTGATCTTCTTCGACAGGTCGCCCGCGGCCACGGCCTTGGTCACATCGGCGATGTTGCGCACCTGCGAGGTGAGGTTACCCGCCATCGAATTCACTGAATCCGTAAGGTCCTTCCAGGTGCCGGAGACGCCTTCGACGCGCGCCTGACCGCCGAGAATTCCGTCTGAGCCGACTTCCCGCGCCACCCGTGTTACCTCGGACGCAAAGGAACGCAGCTGGTCCACCATCGTGTTGATCGTCGATTTCAGCGTCAGGAACTCGCCCTTCACATCGACATCGATCTTCTTCGACAGGTCGCCCTTCGCCACGGCGGTCGTCACATCGGCGATGTTGCGTACCTGGTCGGTAAGGTTTCCGGCCATCGAGTTCACGGAGTCGGTCAGGTCCTTCCAGGTGCCCGCCACGCCCTTAACCTTGGCCTGGCCACCGAGCTTTCCTTCCGTACCGACTTCCCTCGCCACCCGTGTCACCTCGGCGGAGAAGTTGCCAAGCTGTTCCACCATCTTGTTGATGGTCTTGGCGGTGCGCAGGAACTCACCTTCCAGCGGCCGTCCGTCGAGCTCCAGTGCCATCGATTTGGACAGATCGCCCTGCGCCACCGCGCCGATCACGCGCGCCACTTCGGAAGTCGGGTGGACCAGATCGTCGATCAGCGAATTGATGCAATCGACAGATTCCGCCCAGAAACCGTGCGCATTGGGCAGCGATGCGCGTTTCTTGAGCTTGCCTTCTTTGCCGACGACCTGACTGAGCCTCGACACCTCCTCCGACATCATCGAGCTTTGCTCCACGAGGTCGTTGAATACCTCAGCAACTTTCCCGAATGCCCCGGCACCGTGATACGGCAGCCTGGCCTTCGCATCGCCGCGCTTTAGCTGCATGAGCGCGGAAAGAATCAACGTCATTTCGTCGGTGTGGGAAATTGCCTCCGACTCGGGGGCTTGTACGGGCTGGTTCATTTCTGGTCCTTTTGGGCGTGCCGCACGGCTTGACTGCTCGAATTTTTTGACGGCGGATTTTGTGAATTGCGCACGCGAACGGGAATGTCCGCGTTTCGTTGGATGTAACTGGATATTGCAATCCGGCCAACTGGGTTCTGCGACCCCGTCAATCTCAACACGAGAATACCGGAATTCCGAATACCGCTGTGGTGATCTGCCGACACTTTTCTTCGAGGCACCGCTACTGGAAAATCATGCACCGCGCTAGACTTTACAAGCAACGCCGAGTACCCTCGCGGCCGGTGCCCCACGCATTTGGCGGGCCTGCAAGATTTACAAAATTCTTCGGGAGCAGACACTGACAATCTCAAAAGCACGCGACGCCCGGGCGTCCGATCACTGATGACGCGCGTTCTCGTCATCGACGACAACGACGATTTCCGTAATCTCGCGCTGCGCTGGTTCCAGATCCACGGCGTCGAAGCGGAAGGGGCGTCTGACGGTGCGGAGGGGCTGGAGCTGCAACGCGCCCGGCCGGCCACGGTCATCGTTACGGACATCTTCATGCCGGAGAAAGATGGCATCGAGACGATCCGGGAGCTGCTGCGCGAGTTCCCCGCGGCCAAGATCATCGCCATGACCGGCCACGAATCGCTAACCAACTACGATGCATTCGCACGCGAGATCGGTGCGGCGAAAACCTTCAAGAAACCCTTCAAGCTCGACGACTTGCTCGCGGCGGTCAAAGAGCTCAGCGGGGAAAATCCGGCTGGGCCTTGACCCGATCGAGCGACTTCGACTTGGAGACTGCCTGATAGTAATAAACCTGAGTTACCTGATTGGCGCGGGGCCGGCCAGGATTGGAACGAGGCCCGGATCGTCGTGGTGCCATAGGGCGTCTTGCGCGGTTCGTAATGCATCAACCATCCTCCCAGAAGGTATCGCACTGCGCGGCATGCTCATACGAAGAGTAATCCGGCAGCGCTGCAGCATAGTAGGGGGGTGTTTACCTGATATCGCTGTAGGGGATGCACTACAGCGCGTGACGCTGCCGTGAACGGCCCTTTTCCCTTTGCAGGTTCCCGAGCAACGCAGCACGCGGCGCGATCTCCTGACGCACTATCTCAACGCTTTTGTGACTGCGTTGTCGGACTGATGTACGGGGGATTGATGGTGCCGGCACCAGGAATCGAACCCGGGACCTTTTGATTACAAATCAACTGCTCTACCAACTGAGCTATGCCGGCTTGCGCCGCATTATAGGCCCAGCATTGCAGCCAAGAAACCGCGAAGAGTCCTGACCTACTTGATCACCTGCAGCCGTGGCTTGCGGCCCGCGGGTGGTTTGGGACGGGGGTCCTCCGGAGTGCCGGTATGGGATTTCGGCGGCGCGATGATCGGAGCGGGCAATGACGGCGAAGTCTGGAACGCCAGGCCATGCCCGGTTTCCTTGGCGAAGATTCCAGCAACGGTGGTGATAGGCACCGAAATCTCGCGAGAGGTGCCCCCGAATCGCGCCGAGAACTGGATCAGGTCGTTGCCGATCTTCAGGTTGCGGGTGGCATCAGCGCTAACGTTGAGCACAATTTCCCCATTCTTGACGTACTCGGTCGGGACCTTGGTGGATTCGTCCACCTTGACGGCGATGTACGGAGTGAGCCCGTTGTCGCAGCACCACTCGTAGATCGCGCGGATCAGGTAAGGCGTGGTCGCGGTCTCCTTCACTTGCGCATCACCTTCTCGGAAGCAGTGAGCGCCTCGATAAACGCCGGACGGCTGAACAGCCGCTCGGCGTATTTCATCAGGGGCGCGGCCTGTTTGGGCAACTGGATGCCGTAGAAATCCAGCCGCCACAACAGCGGCGCAATCGCCACGTCGAGCATCGAAAATTCCTCGCCCAGCATGTACTTCTGCTTGACGAATACCGGTGCGATCTGCGCGAGGTTGTCGCGAATGATCTGGCGTGCCTTTTCCGCCTGCTTCTGCGTGCCTCCCTCGATGGCATCGACATTGGCGAACAGCTCGTTTTCGAAACGGAATAGAAACAGCCGCGCGCGAGCGCGCATCACCGGGTCGGCCGGCATCAGTTGCGGATGCGGGAAACGGTCGTCGATGTACTCGTTGATTATGTTCGACTCGTACAGAATGAGGTCGCGTTCCACCAGGACCGGGGTGCGGTTATACGGGTTCATCACCGCCAGATCTTCTGGTTTGTTGTAGAGGTCAACGTCGATGATCTGAAAATCCATCCCCTTTTCGTAGAGGACGATGCGGCAGCGTTGGCTGAATGGGCAGGTGGTGCCCGAATAAAGGGTCATCATGGGTCGTTTCCTGGGTGTTGTTGGTCAGTTCACGTCTTTCCAGTACTCCGTCTTGAGCAGCCAGCTGAGCACAAGCAGGAACGAAAGGAAGAACAGGACGACGATGCCAATCTGGACGCGCCGGGTCTTGGCCGGCTCGCCCATGTAGGAAAGGTAATTGACCAGATCACGCACGAGTTGGTCGTACTCCGGCGGCGACAGCGTTCCGGGGAACTCCAGCACAAGCTTCTTGTGCTCCACTTTGTGCCCGCCTTGTTCCTCGATCTGGGATTTCAGGACCTGTGTGCCCTGCAACTGCCAGAGCACGTGCGGCATGCCGACATTTGCAAAGGCCAAATTGTTCCAGCCGGTTACGCGCTCCGGGTCGCGATAGAAGGTACGCATGTAGGTGTAAAGCCAATTCACGCCGCGCGAACGGGCGATCACAGAAAGATCCGGCGGCTCGACGCCGAACCATTGCCGCTGATCTTTCCTGCTGGCGGCGATGGACATCGGATCACCGACCTTTTCGCCCGTGAACAGCAGGTTGTCTTTGATCTGCTGCTCGGTCAGGCCGAGATCCATCAGACGGTTGTAGCGCATCGCAGTTGCGGAGTGACAGTTCAGGCAATAATTGACGAATACCTGCGCGCCTCGCTGTATCGATATCACATCGGCGGAGTCGATATTGGCGCGATCGAGCTGGATGTCCCCGCCTGCGGCATGCACCGCGGCCGGTGCGAGCAGCAACGCGAAAAAGAATATTCTCACCGCGTCAACCTTTCCGGCTCCGGCTTGTTCGTGTCGATCTTGGTGTACCAGGGCATCAGCAGAAAGAACAGAAAATAGACGAGCGTGAAAATACGCGCGACGACGGTTGCGCGTTCCGCGCCGCCCAGCCAGCCACCGAACTGGCCCCAGATGTTGGTCGGCACAGTGCCGAGGTAGCCCAACACCAGGAAGGAGATCACGAACAGCGCCAGCGCGGTCTTGTAAACCGCACCACGGTAACGAATCGACTTGACCACACCACGATCCAGCCACGGCAGCAGGAAAAACACCATCACCGCGAGCCCCATTGCCAACACTCCCGGAAATTGCGAGCCAAACAAGGGCGGAACTGCACGCAGAATCGAATAGAACGGCGTGAAGTACCACACCGGGGCAATGTGATCCGGAGTCTTGAGCGAATCGGCGGGCACGAAATTGTTGTGCTCAAGGAAGTAACCGCCCATTTCCGGCGCAAAGAACATGATTGCGCTGAACACCATCAGGAATACCACCACGCCGACGATGTCCTTCACCACGTAATAGGGGAAGAAGGGAATGCCATCGAGCGGAATGCCCGTCTTCGGGTCCTTCTTTTTCTTGATCTCGATGCCGTCCGGATTGTTGGAGCCGACTTCGTGCAGTGCTACCAGGTGAGCAAAGACCAGTCCCAGCAACACCAGCGGGATTGCGATGACATGAAAAGCGAAGAAACGATTCAGCGTCGCATCAGAAATCACGTAGTCGCCGCGGATCCATACCGCCAGGTCCGGACCAACGAAGGGGATGGCCGCAAAAAGGTTGACGATCACCTGCGCACCCCAGTAGGACATCTGACCCCAGGGCAGCAGGTAGCCGAAGAACGCCTCCGCCATCAGGCACAGGTAGATCAGGACGCCCAGCAGCCACAACAACTCGCGCGGCTTTCGATAGGAGCCGTAGATAAGACCGCGAAACATGTGCAAATACACGACCACGAAAAACAACGAGGCGCCGGTGGAATGCATGTAGCGTATCGCCCACCCCCAGCTGACGTCGCGCATGATGTACTCGACCGAAGCAAAGGCCTGAGCGGCATCGGGCTTGTAGTGCATGGTGAGGAAAATGCCGGTGACGATCTGAATTACCAGCGCAAGCATCGCCAGCGAGCCGAAGTAGTACCAGAAGTTGAAGTTTTTCGGCGCGTAATACTCGGCAAGGTGCGCCTTCCAGGTCGCCGTCAGCGGAAAGCGCGCGTCGATCCAGTTCAGCAACGGCTTTATCTTGCCCATTGCGTCATGCTCCTTTGCTGTCTTCACCGATGAGCAGACGCGTGTCGCTCAAATAGGTATACGGAGGAACCTTGAGGTTCGCGGGTGCCGGCACGCCCTTGTAGACGCGGCCGGCGAGATCGAACTTCGAACCGTGGCAGGGGCAGAAGAAACCACCCGGCCAATCCTCGCCCAGACCGCTTTCGGTTCCGGGCGCAAGCTTTTGCGACGGCGAACAGCCGAGGTGAGTGCAGATTCCCACCAGCACCAGGTACTCGGGTTTGAGCGAACGACCTTCGTTCTTTGCATAATCCGGCTGCATCGGCATGGAAGAATTGGGATCGGCCACCAGCCCGTCTAGCTTCGGCAGGCTGTCGATCATTTCGCTGGTGCGATGGACAACCCACACCGGCTGGCCCCGCCACTCCACGGTCACCATCATCCCCGGCTCGATCTTGGACAAATCCACTTCCACCGGTGCGCCCGCGGCCCTTGCCCGCGCGCTCGGGTTCATGCTCGCCACGAAGGGCACGGCTGCTGCGACACCCGCCACGCCGCCGGCAACGGTGGTGGCAGCCAGGAGAAAGCGCCGCTTGCGGCGATCGACGTTGCCCTCTGCCATGTTCTGACCTGTCAAGTTTCAAAAGCCTCGTATTTTACAGCAGGCGCCTAAGAAAGTTACACCCCATGTTGCTTAAGTCCATGTTAATAAGCAATAAATTGGCGTCCGCGGTTTTGGGGGCAATTTGCCGCCATGGCTCCGAACGACCTGCTTTTGGTGGTCCTCGCCCACGCGCGGGCGTGCGTGAGGGCTGCTACCATTTGCGCCTCCCGGTCCGACGCAGCCGATGACGGCGCAATCGGGGTTAAAACCGGGTTCGGGGACGATGATGAAAATCAGGGTGAAGTGGGTCGAGAACGTCGCATTCCTGGGTGAGACCGAGAGCGGCCATGCGCTGGTTATGGACGGCGCAGCCGAGGGCGGCGGCCGCAACCTCGGTCCGCGGCCTATGGAAACGGTTCTGGCGGGCACTGGCGGTTGTACTGCTTACGACGTGATCACCATCCTGAAGAAGGCACGCCAGAACATCAGCGATTGCGTCCTGGAGGTCGACGCTGAGCGGGCCCCCGCGGATCCGAAGGTGTTCACCCGCATCCACTTTCATTTCGTGATCAAGGGGCGCGGCATACGGCGCGAACAGGTCGAACGCGCAATTCAACTCTCGGCGGAGAAATACTGCTCGGCCTCGATCATGCTCGGCAAGACCGCCGAGATCACTCACGATTTCGAAATCGTCGAAGTCTGAGGAGAATCAAACGCGGTAAGTCGACCCCGTCATCAGGCGCGAGGAGATTCGCATCGCCTGCTTGACCGGTGCGGGCAGTTCGGCCGCGCCGTTGGCTAGCGCCGTATCGGCATGGCGTGCCTCGTCTTCCTTCATCTGCGCGACGATGGCGCGGCTTTTGTCATCCCGAAGCGGCAATTGCTCGAGATGGCCGTCGAGATGGCCTTCGACCTGGCGTTCGGTCTCGGCCAGGAACCCCATATTCCACTTGTCTCCAAGAAGACCCGAGAGAGCGCCTATAGCGAACGAACCGGCGTAGAGAACCGGGTTGAGGATGCTCGATCTGCCACCTAGTTCGTCTATGCGCTGCGCCGTCCATGCGAGGTGTTCGGTCTCTTCCGCTGCCGCGCGTTGGAGTGCTTCTCGGGCAGCCGTGCCGCGCGCAGTCAGAGCCTGTCCCTGATAAAGCGCCTGCGCACACACTTCGCCGCTATGGTTCACGCGCATCAGCGCCGCCGCGTGGCGTTTTTCCGCCGCGGTCAACTCCACGCTGGGCAGATTTTGTCCCGGAAGAGGCCGCAACGAAACGGGGTGGCCATACAAAGTACGTAGCGCGCGATCGAATCCGATGATCAGGCGGTCGATTTCCGGGATCACGGCGTGCTCACTTCTTGCGCATGAAAAACAGAAACTGGCCACCGGTCTCGGTTGAGGACAGCAACTGGTTGCCCGTCTGCTTGGAGAACGCCTGAAAATCACGCACCGAGCCCGGGTCGGTGGCGAGAACCTTCAGTACCTGGCCTGAATTCATGTCATTGAGCGTTTTCTTGGTGCGCAGGATCGGTAGCGGGCAATTGAGCCCCCGTGCATCGAGCTCACGATCGAAGTGAATTTCGGTTTCCATCTCAGGCCCCTGCATCGTTGTTGCCAACGTTCAACCCGGCGCGGCAACCGGCATGCCTTTGCGGACCCATGCATTCATGCCGCCCGACAGGTTATAGACTTCCTGCCACCCCTTACCGCTCAAATAAGCGCTTGCCTGCGCGGAACGCGCTCCCGACTGGCAGTAGAACACTACCGCGCGCGAGCGGTCGATTTCTTCGAACCGGGCGGGCAGGAGGTGCAACGGGATGTGCCGCGCACCCGGAATGACTCCGCGACTGACTTCCAGGTCGGTGCGCACGTCCACCAGCACGAGCTCTCCGTGTTGTTTCATGTCGTGCAAGCGCAGCGGATCGATGGGGGCAAAGTTGCTCATGCGGCCGGGCCACTCGGAATGATACAGCGTTACCGCTATCCTCAGAAGATGCTGATATTGCGGTCAAGCAGCAGTTGCGACAAACGCGAGTTCGCCGCTTCCAGCCTTCCGACCAATAGCTCGAGGAACGCCGCATTGAACGCGTGCTTGCAGCTCTCGGTCGCCTGCGCCAGCGAATCGGCTCCGACTTCGATGATGGTGATGTCGTTGACCGAAGTAACGCTCGCGGTGCGCTGGAACAGGCGCTTGCCAAGGTAGGCCATTTCCCCGAAGCACTCGCCCGTGCCAAGGATATTGAGCAATTTGCCCTGCTTGGTGATCTTGACCTCTCCGGCGGCGATAACATAAAACGCGGTACCGACATCGCCTTCCTTGATCACCGAACTCTTTGGGGAGTAGCGCGCCCAGTTGGAAATCCTTAAAACCTGCCACAGATCAACGTCGGAAAAAGTCCTGAAGAACTCGAGCCTGCGCAGCGTATTGAACTTTTCCGCCTCCGGGACAACTTCTTCCGGTTTCTGCAGGTTGTTGAAAGTGTCGGCGAGTGCCTGGGCAAATTCTTCCCAGGTCTGGAATCGCTTGGCGATCTCCTTCTCCAGAGCGCGCCGCACGATGGCGTCAACGGCAGCCGGGATCTCCGGGCGCAGCATGCTGGCCGGCGGAACATCGACGTGAATGATCTGATACACCATGCTGTAGTTGTTGGTGGCCTTGAAAGGCAGCGCCCCGGTGAGAAGCTGGTACATCACCACGCCCAGCGAAAAGATGTCGGTCTGGTGATTGAGCGTCATTTCCTGGAGCTGCTCCGGAGACATGTACGCCGGCGAACCGATTCCGGACACCTGCGTGGTCTCCGCTGCGATCGTGAGCGCGGCGCCGAAGTCGGATATCTTGATGTCGGTTTCGCCGGTGAGCAGAATGTTCGCCGGCTTGATGTCACGGTGAATGATGCCGTGTCGATGCGCATAATCAAGCGCCTTGCAGCACTTGAAAATGATCTCGATCACGCGGCTGACCGGTGGCAGGGATTCGGGCTGGGTAAATGGCTCGAGGGTCCCGCCCTCGACATACTCCATGACCAGATAACTGCCCTGCTCATCGGCGACCGCATCAAAGATGGAAACGATGTGGGGATGTGAAAGCTTCCCGGCGAGCGACGCCTCGGTCAGAAACAGCTTATGAAAACGCTTTCCGTGCTCCTTGTCGCCCAGGGCATCCGCGCGCACCAATTTAATGGCGACTTGGCGATTCGCAAATGCGTCATTGGCCAGATAAACCGCACTGGTCGCGCCCCTGCCGAGTTCTCTGAGAATTTCGTATTTGCCGATCTTTTCCATGATCGCAGTGCCCGAACCTTTCGCGGCCAAGCGGGCATACGTGGACATGATAGGAAACTCAACGTCATAAGGCGAGGATTCTGAGTCAACGCGAGGTGTACACCCAAGGCCGCGGACGATTGGTTGGAAATGCACGCACCCCGGAAGGCGCTCCGGTCGACGCGGATTCAGGGTCGGCGCCGGCCTTCAGTGTCGATCGCTACCAGTTCCTTGAGTCGCGCCTCGACGCTCGATTTCTGATAGAAGTCGCCGTCGCCCGCACGCTGTGCCAGTTGCAGTTGTTCGATCGCGGCGGGCAGGTTTCCGCGCAGCACGTAGGCCTCGGCCTGCGCGCGATGCTGCAGCAAGCGCTTTCCCAGTGCCGAATATCCCCGCGACTGAAGTTCATGAAGTCGGGCGTCGGGGGACCGGGTTTCCAGCCGGACCGACAGGAAGTCCACCGCTTCCGCCGTTCGCTTGGCATCGAGCAAGGCGCTGGCGTAGCCGTAGACCAACGCGCGGCGGCCGGGGTGAGCACGCAGTCCATCCCGATAGGTCGCCAGCCCCTTCTCGAGCTCGCCGTTGGCGATCAGACATTGCGCCACCAAGGCGTCGATCATCGGGCTTTTCGCCTTGAGACTTTGCAACGTTGCGACCTCCTTTTTTGCTCGCGGGAAATCGCCTGCGCGCAACAGCGCCACAACCAGGCCGTACCGCGCTGCCGCCTCGCTGGCGAATTTTCGGCCCGCCAGCAATTCGTCAAAGTTCGCGACCGCCGTGCGCGCATTGCCTTCAAGCGCCGACAACCGCGCTCGCACCAGGAGAAATTCCAGGCTGTCTGGTACCTGCCTGAACGGGACGTCCTGAATGCGGTTCTGCACGTCCGCAATCCGCTCGAAAGTAAGCGGATGCGTACGCAGATAAGCCGGTGCGCCGGTTTCATATACCCGCGTCGCCTTCTGCAGGCGCTCGAAAAACACCGGCATCGCGTGCACGTCGAAACTGGACTTCTCCATTATCTGTAAACCGATGCGGTCGGCCTCGCGTTCATGCTCGCGGGTGAAGTTGAGCGCGGACTGGATAGTGCCGGCCTGCGCCGCCGTGATCGCAGCCGCCGAAACCTCGGGATTCGAGCGCGCCGCCAGGATCGCCACCGCTAGGGCCGCCATGGACGCGAGTCCGGCTCGTTGTTGTGCAGCGACCATGCGGGCAAGGTGATGCTGGGTGACGTGTGCGATTTCATGGGAAAGCACGCTGGCGAGTTCGGATTCGCTCTGCGCGCTTAGCAACAATCCCGAGTGCACGCCGACAAATCCGCCGGGCAGGGCGAATGCGTTGACGGAGTTGTCAGCGATTCCGAAGAACTCGAACGGGCCGGCCGGATCCGGACTGTTGCCGACCAGCCGATAGCCGATCCCGTTCAGATAGTCGGCGATGTCCGGATCGTCGATGTAGGCCGCGTTGGCGCGAATCTGGTTCATTATGCCCTCGCCGAGTTTGCGTTCCTGGACGGGAGACAGCGCGCCCTGCGAAACATCGCCCAAATCGGGCAATTCATCGGCGTGACCAAGTGAAGGGGCCAGCATTGCGACAGCGATCACTGAGCGAAAATTCATGGTGCTATGATAACGCCACCTTTCATCTAGTTCCCTGGTTGCTTGACGGCCGCGGACGACGCAGACGGACCCAGTTTGGGCGCACTTACACATTTCGATTCCCGCGGTCAGGCACACATGGTCGACGTGGCCGAGAAGCAGGAAACCCACAGAGTCGCGATTGCCGCCGGCAGGATCTTCATGCGTGCTGAAACGCTGCGGAAGATAGTCGAGGGCGACGCGGCCAAAGGCGATGTGCTCGGGGTGGCGCGGATCGCGGCGATCCAGGGTTCGAAGCGCACTTCGGATTTGATCCCGCTCTGCCACCCGATCGCGCTAACCAAAGTCAGCGTCGATTTCGAAGTGCATCGCGACGAGAATTCGGTTGAATGCATCGCGGTTGCCGAGACGGTTGGGCGCACAGGCGTGGAAATGGAGGCGCTCACGGCGGTCAGCGTCGGGCTGCTTACGGTCTACGACATGTGCAAAGCCGTGGACCGGGGCATGCGCATCGAAGGCGTCGGGCTGCGCGAAAAGCGCGGCGGCAAATCCGGGCACTGGGTTGCCGGGACCGGCGACGTGTGAGCCTGCAGGAACGGGCGCGCCGGAGATCGGTCTTGGCTTTCGAGCACGGTCGCCGCGCCCTGCATCCCCAGCTGGTTGTTGCCATGTTCTTCGGTGGCGCGTTTCTGTATTTGACGTTACAGGCCCGGGCGGATGAAGCGCCGAATGTCGCGGCGGGAAGGCAACTCGCGTTCGAGATCGCCAAAGGCAACTGCCTCGCCTGTCACCAGTTTCCCAGGGATTCCAGGGCAAATACGCTGGCGAACATCGGCCCGCCTTTGCTCGCGATTCGCTCCAGATTTCCGGATCGCACCCAACTGCGCGGACGCCTTTGGGATCCGATGCAGACCAATCCGAGCACGGTGATGCCGCCGTTTGGCAAGCACAGAATCCTGAGCGGCGACGAAATCGAACTCATCATCGATTATCTTTATACGCAGTGAAACGCCAGACAATGGAAAGCGTGAAAGGCCAAACGACGCGCAGGTCCGCGCTACGCGCTATCGCGGTGGTGATAGCAACGACGATGCTGCGGCCGCTGCAACTGCTGGCTGGCGGATGGAACAAACCCGCATTCGAGGCCAAGGCAGTCGCCGATGCGCTGAAAGCAATCGGCATCACGGCAACGGAGGAAAGCGACAAGTTCGTGTTGAACCCGTTGGAAATCGCCGAGAACGGCGCGATCGTTCCACTGGAGATCGCCAGTCAAATACCCGGCACCGATGCAATTTACATCCTGGTGGACAAGAATCCGCAGCCGCTCACCGCGGTTTTCGAATTCGCCAATGGTGCGGAAGCATTCGTGTCGACCCGCATAAAAATGGCGGAATCGTCCAAAATACGCATCATCGCAAGGGCGGGCGGCAAGTTCTACGTCACCATTCGTGAAGTCAAAGTCACGATTGGCGGTTGCGGCGCCTGAGGCCGGAACATTAGAGGCAACATTAGATGGCCGATCCGATGAAAATTCGCGCGCAGTTGAAGGGTGACGTGGCGGATGTGAAGATACTGATTTTCCATCCGATGGAGACCGGGCTGCGCAAAGACGGTGTCACCGGTCAAATCGTGACCATGCATTTCATTCAGACTCTCACCGCAACACATAACGGCAAGACCGTGCTCGAGGCGCAGTGGAGCCAGGCGGTGTCAAAGAATCCATTCCTGAACTTTCGCGTGCGCGGAGCCAAATCCGGCGACAGGATCGTGGTGGGCTGGCAGGACAACAGGGGCGAAAAGGCGAGCATGGAAGCCTTGCTCAGCTGAATCCGTTCGCTTCGCCATCGGCCACTCGTGAAACAATTCCTCCTCGCTGCTAGCCTGATTGGGTGCACGTGGATCGTGCAAGCGATCGCCGCGCCGGAACAGGATCGCGCGTCCATGGTCGAGCTTTTCATGACCAAGTTCCCGGGGTTCTCGCTCGACGAGTATGTCAACGGTGCCCTGATGTTGAGCCCGGACGCCAAGGCACAGTTCGACAGCATCATGGAATTTCCGCCCTTCCAGGGAGACATCGACAGGGGCAGAACGATGTGGGAGAAGCCGTTTGCAAATGGCAGGACGTTCGCCGGCTGCTTTCCCCATGGTGGGCGCAATGTCGCCGGAAACTACCCTTATTTCGATGCGGTTTCAGGCAACGTTGTCACTTTCGAAATGGCGATCAATCGCTGCCTGCGCGAGAACGGCGAGCGCGAGTACGAATATGGCAGCCGGGAAACGATGGGGGTATTGACCGCATATGCACGCTCGCTTTCGGATGGCATGCGAATGAGTGTCGTGGTGAACAGTCCTGCCGCGCAAAGGCGCTATCAGGCCGGGCGTGAGTTGTATTACCGCCGCATCGGGCAGCTCAACCTCTCCTGCGCTTCGTGCCACGTCGCCTACGCCGGAAATTATTTCCGGGACGAGATCATCTCGCCGGCCATCGGGCAGGCTACGCACTTCCCGGTGTTTCGCGCCGGCGACAACCTGCATACGCTGCACCTGCGCTACCAGCGCTGCATGGAAGCGATGCGGGCAGTGCCGTTTTCCGCGGGCAGCCAGGAATTCAACGACCTCGAGTACTTCCACTCCTATTTGAGCAACGGTCTGCCGATGCGTGCGTCGGTGTATCGCAAATAATCCGTGACGCCGCTGCATTCGCGTAGAGCATGGGTGCTGCCGCTACCAGTCGACGAAGCGCCCATACTGCCAGAAATGCGGGTGACGCAACTGCAGATTGCCGGGCATGGACTTCAGGACATCCACATACTCGAACGCAAGTATCGCCGTGGTGCACATTGCCAGCATCGCAACACCAACCAGGGCCAGTTTCTCAGCGCGCCGGCCACCGGTGCTCCGTGCGTCCTCCGGCCCTATTGGCTGGGTCCGTCCCACCAGCCAACCGGCGATCACGCACAGAAGGATCTGGCTGTGCGGCATGATGAGGTTGCCGCTGAATAGGGAATCCACCAGCCCCATGATCAGCGCCGCGCACAGAGTGACGGTCACCGGATCCGCCCCCTGACGCGTTTGCAACTGTATCTGCGCTCGCAGCGCAGTGACGGCGGACAACAGCAACAGAATGATTAACGCGACACCGGCGCCGCCGCCGAGGAGCCCGTACTCGGAAAGCAGTTGCAGAGGTGAATTGTGCGGATGCGCGTTCTTCACCACTGCCTGGTTCACACCCCACTGGCCCGGTCCGATGCCGAGCAATGGATGGGCACCGAGCATTTTCAGCGATGTCGACGCCATCGCTATCCTGTCCGTGTCGCTCTGCGAGCCGAATTCAGTGGCTGCGCTTATGCCGGGAACCGGGGTCGCACCGGGTGCGGACGCAACGATCTGGGAGAAAAGAAGGTAAATCAGGAGCCCCGCAACCACCAGCGCGGCCTGTTGGCCCAGCCACGCAATTCTTCCCCTTCGCGCCAATGCGAGTACCGCGATCGTGCCCGTCAGCGCGCCGATCCAGACGGCGCGCGAACCGATCATGCATTGCAGCGCCCAGAAATTCGCCGCGATGAAGTAGACGGCGATCCGCCACGTACGGGACATCCCCGGCAGCGCCGCGGCAAGCGGGATCAACAGCAGTGCGTAGGCCTGATACTGGCTGAAGAACCGCACGTTGGCGAAATCCAGGAACGGACTGACCCAACGGAACTCCTTGCCTTCGAGCAGAAACAGGACCTGCGTCACCCAGAATTTGACGATCACCAGAGCGGCGCCGCAGGTGACCGCCACGGCAAGCACCGATTCCGCCTTTTCCCTGAGGACTTGCACGAACGCGCTCACAAACAGAAGCAGAAGCACCAGTTGCGCGACCAGGGCAACCTCCAGCGCACCGAGTTGAGGGGCAGCGGAAAACGATGCGCTCAAGGCACCGCCCAGGATCATGACCGCGATCAACGCCCTGGGTAGCCTTCCCAGGGCAAGCCATGCTCCGGTGATCGCACCTCGAACGGCGGGCAAAAGCAGCGACAACCCCACCAATGCAAGACAGCCCACTTGAAGTAAGCGCGCGTTGTCGTACATGCGCGCCGCAATCGCCGGATACCACACCGGCGCAATGACGAGGTACAGGCAAACGGGCAGGATCGCGAGCGCCAGGGCTTTGCTTCGAGTGGGTTGTTGCATGATTGCCAAAGGACTCCCGTTGTTGTTCATGCGCGGCCGTGCGAGCAGCAGGATTTTGTTCCTTGGTGCGTTCTTGACCACCCTGCCCAGATCCGGCAATGGCGCTGTGCGCCCTGTCGGAATTGGGCAAGGACTTGCTGCAATTGAAACAGAGTCGTTTGCGCGGTTGCGCAAAAAGAGAGAGGGTGCCGAAGCACCCTCTCTCAACTCTTTATGCAAACGCTGGTACGGATTGCGAAAACCTATGCGACTAGCTCGCGCTTTCGGCGTAGGTACCTTGCGCAGCCACTGCAGTGCGGCAGGAACCCGGCAAGTACTTCGAGATATCCGGGGTCTGACCTGTTTGCGGACCGCACGTCCAGGACGCGATCGCGGAACCGACCGCGGGGGCGGTGTAGCTGGTCGGCGCGGACGACGGTTGCAGGACGATGATCTTGCCCGCCAAGTCCGGGTTGATGGTCGGGGCGGCAACTGTTCCCGAGATTGTCACCGCGATATCGCCCATTTCGTTGGTCATGATGGTCTGCACGTACTTCGTGATCGGGTGCGTGCCGGCAACGCGGGATTCACAACCCCACCCACCGCCAGCCGGCAGGACGGCAGCCGACTGTACTGTCTCGGTGATGCTGGTACGGCAGGCCGAGGCGGCCAGAATCGCTTCGGACATCTTGGCCCGGGCCGTATAGTCCTGGTACGCCGGCAGCGCGACCGCCGCCAGAATACCGATGATCGCGACCACGATCATCAGTTCGATAAGGGTAAAACCCTTTTGTACGGCTTTCATGAATTACTCCTTGATTGGTTGGTTTAAGAAACACACCTAAAAGTCATGTGTTCGACCTCATTAGCGCAATCACTGTGCCAACCTGTTCCATATGCCGCCGCAACTGCTCTGGAGTTTTTGGCCTCGCTCATTAATCCATTTAAGAACAATAACTTGGAATGACGTCCAGTCATCACAAAACATGCTGTGAGTGGCGGTCGCGCGCACCCGAACCGGACCTCACGCGCCTAGCCAACATACATTCGGCGACACGCATTCCGAGCACCCGCAGTATCTGACGCAGTTCGTCACCGCGACACATACCCGGGAACCGCCGATACGTCGACCCGGTCAATCTGCTCCGGATCCAGAAATAGCTCTGCGTACTTCAGATACACCTTCTTCTGCAGGAATACCTCGAACAAATCGGGGTCGATATGGCCGTTAAGCTTGAACTTGCCGAGGATATGCAGCGACTCGGTGAGGGTCTTGCCCTTCTTGTATGGACGGTCCTTGGCGGTCAAGGCCTCGAAAATGTCCGCTATCCCCATTACCCTGGCCTGCACTGACATCTGTTTGCGCGTCAATCCGCGTGGATAGCCCTTGCCGTCCATGCGTTCGTGGTGCCCGCCGGCATATTCCGGCACGTTTTTCAGATGCTTCGGCCATGGGAGCGACTCCAGCATCTTGATCGTCACCTCGATGTGGTGATTGATGATCTGCCGCTCTTCCTGGGTCAGCGTCCCGGAACGGATGGTCAGGTTCTTCACCTCGTCGGCAGTGAGGAAATCGGTTTCCTTGCCATCGACATCGAGCCAGCGGTAGGAGCGGGCGATCTCGCGCACCCGCTCCTGATCCTCCTCGCGCATTGCCTCCGAACCGAAATTGCAGAATCGCAGAAACTGGCGGTCCTCGTTGATCTGCCGTAGGCGCCCCTTCAGTTCACGTTCCGCATTTTCCCATTCGCCCTTGCGATTGTCCGCCCCAGTGAGTTTCGCCCTGAGCATGACGACCTCGGCATCGCGCTTGAGGATTTCGAAGCGCGTATCGATCAGCCCGATGCGGTCGAATATGGTCTGTAGCTTGGTGGCCTTGTCCACCACGTGCACCGGTGTAGTCACCTTGCCGCAGTCGTGAAGCAGACCGGCGATCTTCAGTTCGTAACGGTCCTTGTCCGACATGACGAAATCGGCGAACGGGCCTTCATTGGTGTCGTTGACGGCGTCAGCCAGCATCATCGTGAGCGTCGGTACACGCTGGCAGTGGCCGCCCGTGTAGGGCGATTTGTCGTCGATCGCGGCATTGATGAGGCTGATGAAGGATTCGAACAGGGATTCGAGCTGGCTGATCAGCTGGCGGTTGGTCAGCGCCACCGCGGCCTGCGAGGCCAGTGATTCGGCGAGATGCTGGTCCGCCGCGAAGAAAGGCACGATCTCGCCGGTGACGCGATCCTTGGCGTTGATCAACTGCAGCACGCCAATGATCTCGTCCTCGTGGTTCTTCATCGGCACGGTGAGGAACGACTTCGAACGATAGCCGGTCTTCTTGTCGAAGCTCTTGGTGCCGGTGAAGTCAAAGCCATCGGCGGCGTAGGCATCGGCGATGTTGACGGTTTCATCACGCAACACCGAATACGCCACCACCATGGAATTGTTGGGTTGGCCGTTGTCGTCGAAAAGCCGGACGGGGTAGAACGGGACTTCGATGCCGGTGGTGCCCCCCATGGCGATACTTAGCGAATCGGTTCGAATGATTTCGAAGTGGACCAGCTTCTTGTCCGCGTCGACGCGGTATAGCGTGCCGCCGTCGGCATTGGTGATCTTCTTGGCTGCGACCAGGATCGCCTCCAGAAGACGGTTGGTGTCCTTCTGCCTGGAAAGCGAAATTCCGACCCGGTTCAACTCTTCCAGGCGCCGGAAGAGTTCGGCCGAGGTCGGTTCGCTCATGGACGGGTGATCTCGCGTAAGCCTGTCCTGGTTCGGCCGCGACGGCCTACTTGATGCAGACTGCCCGGACCTGATGCATGTCGGTAATGCCCTGCAGGACCTTCTCGATGCCGTCCTGTTTCAGCGTCCTCATGCCCTCGGCCAGCGCGGTGGCAACGATTTCCATTACCCGCGAATGCTCCTGGATGTGCTTCTTGACCGGATCGGTACCCACCAGGAGCTCGTGCAGGCCGACCCGGCCCTTGTAGCCGGTGCCGCCGCAGACGTCACATCCAACCGGCGCGTACAACTTGAATTGTCCCTTTTCGTCGGCAAACTGCCTGGCCCAATCGCGATATATTCCCTCGTAGGCAGCTTTTGGGTCGCGTTTCCATAGCTCGGTGGTTCTCAATTCGATGCAGTATTCCTCGAGAATCACTTTGAGTTCTTCCTGCGCAGCCACGTGAGGCGTCTTGCACTTGGAGCACAGTCGCTTCGCCAGGCGCTGCGCAAGCACGCCGAGCAACGCATCGGCAAAGTTGAACGGGTCCATGCCCATGTCGAGCAGGCGGACGATCGACTCCGGTGCGCTGTTTGTGTGAAGCGTGGCAAACACCAAGTGGCCGGTGAGCGAAGCCTCGATGCCGGTCGAAGTCGTCTCCTTGTCGCGCATTTCACCCACCATGATGATGTCGGGATCGGCGCGCAAAAACGCTCTCATCGCGACCGCGAAAGTAAGGCCGGCCTTGACGTTCATCTGTACCTGGCGCAGGCCCTTCTGGGTGATTTCAACCGGGTCTTCGGCGGTCCAGATCTTGGTACCCGGCGTGTTCAGATAACCCAGCACCGAATGCAGCGTAGTCGTCTTGCCGGACCCGGTCGGACCGCACACGAAGAACAAACCGTAAGGCTTGCTGACCACGTCCTTCAAGTTGCCCAGATTGCGCTCCGACAGTCCCAGCTTGGCAAGCGGAATCGGCTCGCCCGCGGAGAGAATACGCATCACGATGTCTTCCACACCGCCGGCTGAAGGAATGGTGGCCACCCGCAACTCGATGTCGAGCGGGCCGAATTTCTTGAACTTGATCTTGCCGTCCTGGGGTTTGCGTTTCTCCGAGATGTCGAGATCGCACATGATCTTCAGGCGCGCCACGATGGCGTTGCGGTAGCTCGCAGGCACCGATATGTACGGTTGCAACGTGCCGTCCTTGCGGAAACGGACTTCGGTCTTGCCCTTTCCCGGATACGGCTCGATATGAATATCAGACGCTCCCTGGTGATAGGCGTCGACGATGATCTTGTTGACCAGTTTCACCAGTTCGTTGTCCGCCGCCAGGGATACGTCATCGGTTGTGGCCGCGGCTCCCTCCTCGCCATCGTCGTCCATGGTGGAGAGCAGTTCGCTGATGTTCGAGGTGTCGCCGCCGGCTTCCGCCCCGAAGAACTGGTCGAGCGTGGCGGTAAATTCGCGCCGGGTGCAGACCTTGAAGACCACCTTGTGCTTGGGAAAGATGTTGCCCACCACTTTCGAGGCGCGCACTTTCTCCGGGTCGGTGGTAAGTACTATCAGGCCTTCTTTCACGTCTTCGATCGGCACCCAGGAGCTGCTCTCGACGAAATCGCGCTTCAGGTTCTTGAGCAGGTCCATGGGCTTGATCCGGTCCTGTCTGAACGATTCGTATGGCACGCGGAAGAATTGCGACAGTGCTTCCCCGATCGACGGCGGCTTGACCTGGAACTCGTCGATAAGAACATCCTCGATGTCCAGGTTCTTGCGTCGGGCGGAGCGGGTCGCGAGTTCCATTTCTTCCACGGAGAGCACGGCGTTGGTCACCAGATGGTCGTACTTCCCGCGCAGCATCGCCGCCGGGCGGCTGCGTTGCTTCAGCGCAATGGCAAGGGTTTCACCAAGATGCGTTGCGCCTTCCTCCGCGACGGTGGAAAAAGGCTGACCGCTCTTGGTGTTGATCACCTGCACCACGCCGATCAGTTCGCCGCCCGGGCCATCGGTTACCGGCACCACCAGCATCTGCTTGGTGCGGTATCCGGTGCGGCGGTCCACTTCCTTGAGAAACTTGAGATGCGCGTTATGGCCGCGCAGCTCGTTATCGTCGTAGACATCGCGGATGCCAATGAGCTTCTTGGACAACGCGACGAAGCCGGCGATGCTCTGCTCGTTGATCGGTAGCTTCAGATCCTTGAAGGAGGACAGGCCGGTCTTGACCTTGGAGATGATCGACGTCTTGTCCTCGGACATCACGTAGATGGTAAGCCGGTCCGCCTCGAACAACGCGCAGATATCCTGCGACAACTCCAGCATGATCTCGTCGATGTTGGTGGTCGCATGAATCTTGTTGGTAACCGCTTGGAGCCTCTTCTGAAAATCCAGTTTATGGCTCATTTCGGCCAGGTTATGGCCGGTTTGCGGCTTGGTCTCAAAGACTGTGCTCATGGCGTCAATCCTTCTTCCATTTGCCGGGTGTAACTGTGCGATATTACCCCAGCAACTTTCGGGCCGTTAACCGTGACTGTGAGTGGCAAGGCGTTCAAAACTTGAATACCTGGCCGTTGGACAACATGCGGGGGTTGTAGCGTTCCGCGCATTCCTCGATTTCCTGCATCGTCAACGTGCCGGCGCCTGGCTTCAGGTGCGTGATATAGACCCGCGTCGGCCGCTTGAGTTTGGCCAGTTCCTCCGCAAGCATGCTCGGGCACAGATGCTTCGACGCAATCGCCAACGCCTTTTCCTCGTTCGGGAAGGCAGTCTCGATGATCAGATAGCGCAGGTTCTCGATCTTGTTGACTTCGGCCCAAAGCGCGTCGTTGATGGTGGTATCGCCGGTGAAAACAAGACTTGCCTCACCGCTGTCGAGGCGGAACCCGACCGCGGGCACCACGTGATTTGCCGGCAACACGGTGATCCGGCGTCCGCCGAGATCGACGGTTTCGCCCACGGAAAACGTGGTGTATTTCAAGTACGGCGCAGACTTGCTCGGAATTTCGGTGAAATCCGGCCACACCTTCCAGTTGAAAATGTGGTCCTGCAGAATCTTGTGCGTCGGCCCTGTGCAGTGCACGTTGATCGGCGAATCGCGCATAGGGCCGACGGTGTCCACCAGGAATGTCAGCGAGGAAACGTGATCGAGATGCGAATGAGTGAGAAAGACGTGGTCGATCTTAAGCAGTTCGGTAAGGCTCAAATCCCCGACCCCGGTGCCGGCATCGATCAGCACATCGTAATCTAGCAGCATCGATGTGGTGCGCAGGTTTCCACCGATTCCGCCACTGCAACCGAGTACCCTGATCTGCATCGTTATTTGGTCTCGAATTTCCAGGAGCCGTCCCAGCCTTGCTCCGGAGGATCTCTGCGGAAAAAGCCGATGCGCCCGAGGAAAAGCTTGTAAAGTGCGCTCGCTGTATTGAGCTTTTGCAGGTTGAGCAACTGCAATTCTGCCATATCCCAGTCGCGCGCCCGGTAAAGCTTGAGCACCTGCCCCCAAAGCTTCAATTCATCCTCCATCGCCTTGTCGGTTTCCGCCGCCAGGCCGATCGGTTCAAAAATAGTCACCGCTTCATCTTTGCCTTTCACTTTTACGCGGTCGAGCTCGCGAAAGAGCACGTCGGGAACCTCCACGCGGGTGCCTTCGCCGACTATCATGTTGACGCCGTATTCCTTGGTCAGACTCTCGAGACGCGAAGCCAGGTTCACCGCGTCGCCCATGACGGTGTAGGCCAGACGGATTTCTGAGCCCATGTTGCCTACGCTCATGCGGCCACTGTTCACGCCGACGCCGATGTGAATCGGCGGCCATCCCATTTCCTTGAAGTGCGGCTGCAGCGCGTCGAGCACCTTGTGCATTTCCAGACCGGTGAGCACCGCGCTGCGTGCGTGCTGCGGATCTTCGACCGGAGCCCCCCAGAATGCCATGATGCAATCCCCAATGTACTTATCGATGGTGCCGCGATGCTTGTAAATCTCGCGGGTGAGTGGTGTGAGGAATTCGTTCATCAGCTTGGAGAGCTGCTTCGGGTCGAGGCCTTCGGAAATGGTGGTGAATCCGCGCACGTCGGTGAACAACACCGAGAGATCGCGGCTTTCGCCTTCCATCGAAAAGGACTCGGGATTCCTGCTCATCTCGACGACCAGCTCGGGCGGTACATACTGGCCGAACAGCCCCGTGATCTGGCGCTTGGCGCGCGACTCGACGAAGAAGCCATAAGACATGTTGAACGCGAACAACGTCGCAATCATCAACAAGCCCGAGGCCAGGGGGAGCACCAGGTTGCCCTCGGTCCACACCAGCACATTGCCGCCGAACACCGCTGCGAGCACCGCCGCGGTGAGGATGGTGGCGCGCAACGGATTCACTAGAGGCAGGACCAGCGCAATTGCCAGACCCGAAAACAAGAGCAGCATCACTTCGGCGCCAAGCACGTACGGCGGCTTCTGCTTGATATTGCCGTCGAGCATCCCGGTGACCAGATTGGCATGCATCTCCACTCCGGGATAGACGCTTGCCACCGGTGCCGCCCTCAGGTCGAACAGCCCCGGTGTAGTCGTACCCACCAGGACGATCTTGTTCTTCAGATCGTCGATCGGTGCCTTGCCATGCAGCACATCGGTTGCCGAAACATACTTGAAACTGCCTTGGCGACCGCGGTAGGGCACCAAAGCCGCCACCTGGACATCCACCGGAATGCGCACTGAGCCGATGTCGATCCACTCCAGTCCGGGATAGTTCCAGAACTTTTCGCCCGGAAATCCGGGAGCGACCGGTGGCGAACCCAACCCAAGGCGCACGATCGCCATCGACAGCGATTCGTAGTACGCGCCCTCGTACTCCGCGAGCATCGGCACCCGCCTGGTCACGCCGTCTTCATCAGGCAAGGGGTTGAAGTGACCGCCACTTGCCGCTGCTTCCTGGAATTCCGGGAGATTGGCGCCGTAACCGATCCAACGGGTAAAGGCGATACTCTTGCCCTTGAAAGTGCCGGCCGGCAGGACCGGCTTGGGCAACGCGCCGGTGGCGCGGCCCTTTCCATCTTCCGACACCACATCGGAAAAATAGTAGCCGAGTACCACCGCCCGATCTCTCAGCTTCTCCGCGAACACGCGGTCGTATTCGAGTTGCGGACCGATCTCCTTGAGCACTGCTTGGTACTGTGCATTGCCCCTGAGCTGGTTTTCGCCGATCCGCCTGAGTACACCCAGGCCGGAACTTTCGTCGCGTTCCGGGAACACTATGTCGAAGCCGACGATCCCCGCCTTGTAATGATCAAACAGTTGGTCGAGCATCAGCGCGAGCTTATCGCGGCGCCAAGGCCAGCGGCCTTCAACCGCCAGGCTTTTCTCATCGATGTCGACAATGACCACGCGGGGGTCGATGCTGTCTGGCATCGTCAGGCGCAAGCGCGCGTCGTAGACGATGTTCTCGAAGCGGTTGACGAAAGGTATTTGGTAGTAACGGGCGGCGTGTCCGACAAAAATCAGAACCACCACCAGTCCGAACGCGATGCGCACCAGATGCTTCTTCAAGCTGTTTCCCTTGATTCGCCGCGCGCCTCCTCAACGCCGCTTCGGTGGAGCCGCCTGCTTATCGTTGTCTTCTTGACGCGGGCAGCCGAGTGGGACAGCGATTCGCCTCAGGATCTCAGGAAGAACTCCATCTTGACCCCGGCCAACTCAATTATGTCGTGATCGTTGAGCTGGTGTGCCTGGGCATCGAGCACCCTGCCATTGACCACCGGGAAGTTGGCGCCTTCCACATGGGTGATGTAGTGGCCCTGCGGCCGCTTGGCAATGACCGCCACTTGCACGCCAGGCTTGCCGAGCGTGGTCAGCGGCTTGAGCAGCGGAAGTTCCTTGCCGGCATTGGGTCCAGAAAGAATCTGGATCGTTCCTTGCCCCCCTGCCATTGCTGTGGCGGCGCGCGCAGGCGCCGGAGGGCCCGGTGACGGAGCCGAAGCCGATACCGACTTGGGCACTTCCGCCGCCGCAGGGTCCGGTAACGGAGCCGGAACCGATGCCGACCTGGACACTTCAGCCGCCGCGGGCGCGGCATTGATCACGGTGTCGCTGAGCTTCACGGCGGCCTGAACTATTTTCTGGGAATCGGTCAGTGACTTCGCCTCCGCCTTGGATCCCGCCGCGGGAGCGCGCAACACCATGGTTTTCTCGAATTCGGCCTGGCTCATGGTGGCCGGCACTTCGTTGACGTACTTGAGCTTGTATTTTCCGATTTCGACCACGTCGTTGTCCTGGAGAAAGTGCTTCTTCACCGGCTGGCCGTTGACCAGCGTACCGTTGGTGCTTCCAAGATCCTCGAGAAAGGAATCATTGAGGATAGTCATGATGACGGCGTGCTCCCCGCTGACGGCGAGATTGTCGATCTGAATGTCGTTGTGCGGCTTTCGACCGATGGTGGATCGCTCCTTGTTGAGGGTGAACTCCTTGATCACCTGACCATCGAGACTGAGTATCAACTTCGCCATATCTGCTTCCTCTTATTTGATCCACGCAAGGAACTTCGCCCACAGGCCATCGTCGGCCGGGAAGTCCTTCTTCACCCTGATCAGCACCACCGAGACATTATCGCGCCCACCGTTGTCATTCGCCATCTGCACCAGTTGATCGGCCACGAGCGGGAGGTTGCTGCCAATCGTTGCCAGCGTCATCTCGATGTCCTCGTCGTCGACCATGTCGTTGAGTCCATCGGAGCACAGCAGATAGATGTCGCCGGTCTGGGCCGGATAGGTACGAATCTCCGCTTCGACTTCGGGCTCGATGCCCACCGCTCTCGTTACCAGGTTCTTGTTCTGCGAGCGCTTGGCGGCTTCCTTGGTAAGCAGACCGCTGTCGAGTTGTTCCTGCAACAGCGAATGGTCGCGCGTAATTTGTTGAAGTTTGTCCCCGCGAAAGCGATAGCATCGGGAGTCGCCGATGTGGGCTACGGTTATCTGGTTGTTGCACAACAACGTCACCACCAGCGTGGTTCCCATGCCCGCGTACTGCGGCTGGCTGTTGGCCGACTGGAAAATCGAGGTGTTGGCTCTGGCGATGATTTCCCGCAGCAGGCGCGTCGCCAGCGGAGAACCGGAATTCTTGTCCAGTTCGTGCGGCGCATGCCGCGCGAGAGCTTCGCGCGTCTCACTCGAAATCAGTGCGGTGGCAATCCCGCTCGCTACTTCGCCGGCATTGTAACCACCCATACCGTCGGCTAGCACTGCCAGCCCTATCTGCGGGTCGGTGGCAATGCTGTCCTCGTTGTGGGAGCGCACCATCCCGGTGTGGGTGGCTTTCGCCATCTCCAAGACGAGGGTCAGGTTCATTTCATCCAATCCATCACAGGGTCACATCCACGGTTCCGAACTGCGTTGCGCACTGACGCAGCGCCTGCGCCATTTCCTCACCACTCTTGTAGCGCGCGGCTGCGTCTTTGGCGAGCGCCTTGTTGATGATCGCCACCAGACACTCGGGTAGCGCAGGGTTGATGCCGAGTATGTCGGCGGGGGGATCATTGGATATCTTGAACATCAATTGGGTCATGGAATCGCCTTGGAACGGCAAACTTCCGCAGGCAAGCTGATATAGCGTCACGCCCAGTGAAAACAGGTCCGACTGGCCGTCTATTTTCTTTCCGGCCAGTTGTTCTGGCGACATGTACGAAGGGGTGCCCAGCACCATGCCGGTCTTGGTCCTGGACGAATCCGTGATGCGCGCGATGCCGAAGTCGGTAACCTTGACAGAATCGGCCTGCGCGTCATACATGATGTTGGCCGGCTTGATATCGCGATGAACCACATTCTGCTGGTGTGCGTAGGCCAATGCCTCGCCTACTCGCGCGACTACCGAGAGCGTTTTCGGCAATGGCAACAGGTTGCCCAGTTTGGTTTGCGGCACCAGATCCCTGCCTTTGAGAAACTCCATGGCGATATAGGCCAGATCGTGTTCTTCGCCGGCATCGTAGATGGTAACGATATTGGGATGGTTGAGCCGGCCCGCAGTCTCGGCTTCGCGGAAGAACCGTTGCTTCACCTCTTCCAGTTCGTCGGCTTCGAACTCCTGGGACAACGCCATCGTCTTGATCGCGACGATACGGCCAATTTTGGGGTCCTTGCCCAGATAGACGACGCCCATCGCGCCCTTGCCGAGTTCCTTTTCCACCTGGTAGCGGCCGAGCATCGGCTTTTCCATGCCGCCCGCTTCGAGTACCAGCGTGCTGGCGTTGCTGCGCCCGCCACCGCTGCCGAGGATCACGGTCTCGGACATCTGCTTAGCGCGATTGAGCTTCTTGTCCAGGTCGCGGAACTTCGGATTGTACGCGGCCATGTACTCGTACACTGCGTGCGCCTTGTTGAACTGGCGCTTGCGCTCGAAATCGAGTGCAAGGTTGTACAAGTTGTCCATCAACTGGTCGTCGAGCGGCACTTTCCTGAATTTGTCGAAGGCCATGTCGAACTGGCCTTGCCCCTGGAAAGCCAGACCCAGCATGCGATTGGATTCCGCAGAATCGAGATCGGACTTGGCCTTGCCACGCTCGGTGGATAGATAACGCTTGGTCGTAAGCAGGACGTGGCCGATCACCAGCAGCACTGCGGAGGCCATCAGCTGGATCCACATCAACTGCCCCGCCATCAGCACGAAATGCGCAGCGCACAGAACCGCAAGCAACACCACGCTCACGGTGAAACCCATGCCTGCCTTGAGCCGAGGCAGCAGCAGAATCAAATACAGTGCGACCATGACGAATGCCGCTTTTTCCACCCATATTCCCCAGGTGGGAGCGACAAAGAAATCCTCCTCCAGAATGCTGGACACGGAGTGCGCCAGCGTTACCACCGGCGCCATTCCCGGCGAAATCGGCGTTACTTGGTAGGTCCCGATGCCGGCAGCGGTGGCGCCGATCAGCACTACTTTGTCCCGGTATTTTTCCGACGGGATTTTCCCCGAGATTACATCGTAAAAGGAGTCCAGCGGAAACGCGGGTTTGCCGTCCCTGTCCTTGTAGAAGTAGGTGTACATCTGCAGGTTGGGATCTGTGTTGATCGTCAGGTTTCCGAGCTTCACGCCTTCGCCCAGCCGCAATTCGATTTCTGCCGGGCCCAGATTCAGGCTTCTGGCTGCGAGAATCAGCGAAAACGACGGGAAATACTGATCGTAGTAGCGCACCACCAGCGGTTCGGTGCGGGTGCTGCCGTCTACGTCCGGCAGCGCGTTGAGATGGCCGATCGCTCCGGCACCCGCTCCAATTTCTTCG
Source organism: Burkholderiales bacterium (assembly GCA_035275265.1). Lineage (GTDB taxonomy): Bacteria > Pseudomonadota > Gammaproteobacteria > Burkholderiales > JACQAP01 > JACQAP01. The sequence continues at coordinate 761,763 of DATENC010000026.1, forward strand.
AGCGGCGCAATTGCTTGCAGCGTCGGCACAGGGAAAATGTTGCTTTCGCCCGCGCCGACTCGGTCAGTCACTTTAGCGATCTGGTTCTTGAGAATATAGTCGGCGAGCGGGTGATCGGGATTGCCTCGCGGTTCGCCGATGGTGAATAACATCGGCAGCGCCACGTTGCCGGCCTCTCCCACTGCGGCGGCAAGCTTGCGGTCACTGTTGAGCGCATCCTCCGCTTCGCCCAGCACCGACGCGAATGCGGCAAGGTTCTGTTGTTGGGGCGGGGGAAGCGCCTCGTAGAGCTCCGCAAGTTTGTGAATGTAGCCGAGGCCGGGATCCACCTGCGGCTCGAAGAAGAACGAGGCGTAACCAACCACCTTTGCTTCGGCCTGCTTGAGACGACTGATCATTTGCGCATGGATCTCGCGGGGCCAAGGCCATCGCCCGATGTTGGCGATGCTCTGATCATCAATGGCGATGACCGCCACGCGATGCGAGGGGGCGTGGCTGGAGGCCCGCACGCCCAGGTCGTAGGCCTGACGTTCGAGACTCTGAATGAAATCGCTGCCGGACGCGACCAACAATACGACCGCAACGACCAATCCGAGGAACCAATCGGCTTTCCAGAAAGCCGTCTTCTTCATGCCACCCACCCTGGATGTCTGAAGGCTTTGATTTCTAACCAGTTAAGACGCAAGAGCTAGAGATTCTACGATATTCCCGCCAAAAGTATATGATTTTTTTCGAATCTAGTGCCGAGAAACGCCGGGTAAGGGGCCTGTCACACCTCGATCTCGACCGCCAAGCTACATGGATCCTCTCTTGACCCGCTCGTCGGCTTATCCGTGTTGGCGTTGGATGCTTCCCCGGACGAATCCGGCCGACGTGACCTCGTCGCGTGCACGGGTCCGGGCGGAAACGACAGCTAAAGGACGATCAAGATGCCGTCGATGGCCGCGCTCGTGGTGCCGCGTGCCAACACGCCGCTGGGACAGTGCAGCTCAATCACGATGCGGCAGCGCGCGACCAGGAAGACGAGGGGGATAAGCAGGAAGGCCAGTCGCGGATAGTCCGCGCTCTCTACGGCGGCAAGCGCCATAGCGTTCAACGCGTGTCCGGATGGGAAGGTGAACTGATCGAGCGGACTGAGCGTTGCAGAGATGAGGCTGGGCTAAACACGGTTTGCCTCCTGCCGCTGTATGACTTCGCGCAACACCACCTCGAAATCGTCGAATACGTTGTCCCAGTCGATGCGCTCGGCGCTTGCGCGCGCCTGCACGCGCAATGAGGCGGCGCGCCTGGGGTCGGTCGCAAGCGCGGTCGCCAGCCGGATAAATACTTCGCCATCGTCGAACGGTACCAACAAACCGCTGCGCTCGTGAGCGATGTACTGTTGCGCGGCCGCGTAGTCGTACGCAACCACTGCCAGGCCACTGGCCATGGCTTCGAGCGTGACGTTGCCGAAGGTCTCGGTCAGGCTCGGAAACAGGAATATGTCGGCAGAAGCATAGTGCGCGGCCAAATCGTCCCCGGTGCGCGTCCCCGCGAAAACGATATCCGGATGACGAGCGGCAAGCGTAGCCCTTTCCGGGCCGTCCCCGACCATGACCAGTCGCGCTTGCGGTGCACGCGTACGCATGCTGGAGAATGCGCTCACCACCACTTTGAGATTTTTCTCGGCTGCGATCCTGCCGACATAGAGCGCCACCGGTTCCCCGTCTGCCGCACGCCAGTCGCGGCGCAACTGCGGGCTTCTGTGCGCGGGGGAGAACAGCCGGGTGTCGACACCACGCGAAACCAAGCGCAGGTTCTCGAACCCGAGGATCGCCAACTCGCGGCGCAGACCTTCGGTCGGAACCAGCGTGGCCTGCGCGCGGTTGTGGAACCTGCGCAGATACGCGGCGATCGGTTTTTTCAGAAAACCGATCCCGTAGTGCTGGCTGTAACTGTGAAAATTGGTGTGAAATCCGCTGGAAACAGGAAGCCTCAACTTTACTGCTGCTGCCAGCGCCGACCAGCCCAGCGGTCCTTCAGTGGCGATGTGCACGACGTCGGGTCGCTTCAGCGACCATAGACGGAGCAAAGCCGGTCTCGCCGGCAAGCCGATTCTCAGTCCTTGATAACGCGGAATCGGAACGCCGCGACTAAGTACTTCTTCGAGATGAACGTTTTGCGTCGGCGTTTCCGCAGCATTCTGGCGTGGGCGGATCAACTGGATCCGATGATTGCGCCGCTGAAGTCCTTCGACTATGCGCGCGATGGTCATCGCGACACCGTTCACCTCGGGGGGATAAGTTTCAGTGACAAGTGCTACCCGCAAGGATGAAGGTGGGTCTGGAAGCTCCTGAAAAATAAATGCATTGTCGTTCATGCACGGCGAACTCTGCGGTGCTGGAACCAAACTGTGATGACGATTCGGTGACGATAGTATGACAACACACCCGGACAGCTACCGCTGTCGGAAGACAATCAACCGAAAAGCACCAACAACCAGACCGCCGCGACATTGATCAGGGAAAACAGCACCGCGGCGCTGCCGATGTCCTTGGCGCGTTTGGCGAGGCGATGATTCTCTAGCGATACCCGGTCCACCGTTGCTTCCACCGCAGAGTTCAGAAGCTCGACGATCAGTACCACCAAGACCGAGGCGATCATGAGCGCCCTGCCCGTACCGGAGGCGGGAAGGAAAAACGCCAGCGGGATCATGACCAGCGCGAGCCACACTTCCTGGCGGAAGGCATCTTCGTGCCGGTAAGCCGCGTTTAAACCCGCGAACGAATAGAACAGCGCATTCCAGATGCGCCGCAATCCGGTCTTGCCCTTGTGCGGACTTTCTACCTGACGGGAGTCCATTTGAGGTCGAGTTCACGTGCAGCCTTGACGTCGTCGAGTCGGCGCACCGGAGTGGTGTGTGGCGCGGATTTGACGAGGTCCGGATCGCTGTGAGCCTCGTCTAGAATCTCCTTCATCGCTTCGACAAAAGCGTCCAGCGTTTCCCTCGATTCGGTCTCCGTCGGTTCAATCAGCAAACATTCCGGCACCAGCAGAGGAAAGTACGTTGTCGGGGCGTGGAATCCCTTGTCGAGCAGCCGTTTGGCCACGTCCATGGCCGTGACGCCGGTTTTCTCCTTCACACTCTTCAGCGTGATGATGAACTCGTGGCTGGCGCGACGCGAATCGAACGCGACCTCGAAACCGGCTTTGCGCAATTGGACCATAAGGTAGTTGGCGTTCAGCGTTGCAAACTCCGCCACACGCCGCATGCCATCGCGTCCGAGCATGCGTGCATACACATAGGCGCGCAGAAGTACGCCGGCGTTGCCGCCAAACGCGGACATACGGCCGATCGACTGCGGGCAGTCCTCCTCCGAAAGCCAGCGGTAACGCTCCCCCTCCCTCGCCACGATCGGAAGCGGCAGGAAGGGCAACAACCGCTGCGCAACGCCCACGGGCCCCGCTCCCGGACCGCCACCGCCATGGGGCGTGGCGAAAGTCTTGTGCAAGTTCATGTGGATCACGTCGAAACCCATGTCGCCAGGCTTCACCTTGCCGAGGATCGCATTCAGATTGGCGCCATCGTAGTAGAGCAACCCGCCAGCGCCATGCACGATGTCACGAATGTTCTCGATGGTGCGCTCGAAGACGCCCAGCGTGGAAGGATTGGTCAGCATCAGTCCCGCCGTGCGTGGTCCGACGGCGGAAGCCAGTGCGTCGAGGTCGACGTTGCCTTCGCGGTCAGTCGGCACCTCGGTCACCGTGTAGCCGCACATGGTCGCGGTGGCTGGGTTGGTGCCGTGCGCTGCATCGGGAACGATGATCTCGTTACGGGCGTCGTCGCGGCGTGCGCGGTGATAGGCGCGGATCATCGCTACACCGGCGAATTCGCCCTGCGCGCCGGCCATCGGCGCCAGGCTCACTCCCTCCATTCCGGTCACTTCGCGCAGCATCTCCTGTAATTCGTGCATGCAGCCGAGATAACCCTGGCCGGTCTCCGCCGGCGCGAGTGGATGACGGGTCAGGAATTCCGGCAACATCGCTAACGCATTGCATGCCCGCGGGTTGTATTTCATGGTGCAGGAACCAAGGGGGTAAAAATGCGTGTCGATGGAGAAATTTTTCTGCGACAAACGGGTGTAGTGGCGCAATGCATCCAGCTCGGATACTTCCGGCAATCGCGGCAATTCTCTGCGCAGCAATTCCTCCGGTAGATCGACACTGGGTGCGGACACAGGCGCCTGCGCGTGCGCACGGCGTCCGTATTTCGAGAGATCGAAGACGAGCATGGTGTTCTGGATCGGCGATTCTTATTTTGCGCCCGGGCGCGCGTGGGCCAAGTTGTTCGCTACCGCACTATTTCAGCGCCGTCAGGGCCGCGTCGTAATTCGGCTCGTTGGCGATCTCCGGCACCAGTTCGGAGTGCAGCACCTTGTTGTTTTCGTCGAGCACCACCACCGCCCGCGCAGTCAGGCCCTTGAGCGGGCCGTCGGCGATGTCCACTCCGTATTTGCCGTGAAAATCTTTGCTGCGAAAAGTGGAGAGCGTCACAACGTTGTTGAGCCCCTCGGCGCTACAGAAGCGCGACATCGCGAACGGTAGATCCGCTGAGATCACCAGCACCACCGTATTGTTCATCCCCGACGCTTTCTGATTGAACGCGCGCGTGGACTTCGCGCAGGTCGGCGTGTCCAGGCTCGGTACGATGTTAAGCACTTTGCGTTTCCCGGCGAAATCCTTCAAAGACACTCCGGCAAGGTCCTTGCCGGTCAGGCTGAAATCTGGGACAACGCCGCCTTTCGTGGGCAGCTTGCCGGACACGGCGACGGGATTGCCTTTGAGCGTTACGGTTGCCATCTGTCTCTCCTCAAGTAATTCATGTTCGTGATTTGCGAAATGCAGTTTCAGGCGCCGGTCGCCGCGGCAAGTGCTGTAGCGTAGGCGTCGAGATCGGTTTCGGTCTTGGTCTCGGTGGCGCAGACCAGCAGGGCTGCCCCGAGTTCTGGGTAAGCGCGTGAGACATCGTGGCCGCCAAGGATACCGCGGGAGCGCATGTTCACGAGTACCCTGTCCGCCGCGCGCGGCAAACGGATTACTGCTTCGTGAAAGACCGGCGCGTTGAAAACCTGCTGCACGCCGGGCACACGCGTCACCTTCTCCAGCAACAATCGCGTATTCGCATGCGACTGCGCAGCCACATTCTTAAGCCCTTGGGCGCCGAGCATCGCCAAGTAGATCGTCGCTGCCGTGACCGCCAAGCCCTGATTGGTGCAGATGTTCGATGTGGCCTTGGAACGGCGGATATGCTGTTCGCGCGCCTGCAACGTCAGGGTATATCCGCGCCGCCCCTCGACGTCGACCGTGCCCCCGACGATGCGGCCGGGCATCTGCCGCACCAGCGCCTGTTTGCACGCCATGAATCCGAAGTAGGGTCCACCGTTGGCGAGCGGCACGCCCAGCGGCTGACCTTCTCCGACCGCGATGTCGGCGCCATGGCTGCCCCATTCTCCGGGGGATTTCAGCAGCGCCAGCGCAGTCGGGTTGACGCAGGCAATCGTTAATGCGCCGCGTGCGTGCGCCCAGTCGGTCAAGCCATCCACTGTTTCGAGCACACCAAAGAAGTTCGGCTGCGCAATCACCAGCGCCGCAAAGTCCGCCTTGCCCAATGACTCCAGTGTTTCGATGGATACGCGGCCATCCGTTGTAGAGTACGGTACTTCGACCAGTTCTATGCGCTGATTGGAAACGATGCTGGCGACCACGCGCCGGTAGGCTGGGTTCACGCTGGCCGGAACCAGCACGCGCCGCGCCGATTTGTGCAGGCGCACCGCCATCAGCACCGCCTCGGCAAGCGCCGAAGCACCGTCGTAAAGGCTGGCATTGGTGGCATCGAGTCCGACGAGCGAAGCAATCATGCTCTGATATTCATAGAGCAGTTGCAGTGTCCCCTGGCTCGCCTCGGCCTGATACGGCGTGTATGCGGAATAGAATTCCCCACGGGTGGCGACCTGCCAGACCGCGGCGGGGATGTGATGTTCGTACGCGCCGGCACCAATAAAGTTGAGCATCGGCCGGTCCTGGCTAGCTCGCTCATGCATCAGGCGCGTGACCTGCATTTCGTTCATTCCTAGCGGGATCCCCGCCAACCCATCGCTCTTGAGGCCTTGCGGAATCTCGTCGAAGAGTCGTTCGATGTTCGAAACCCCGATCGCCGCGCACATGGCGCGGATGTCTTCCTCAGTGTGGGGGATGAAAGGCATGGGGCGAGAGGCCATGGACCAGGGGCGGGGGAAAATGTGCGCGCACGGCGGACTTCTCGGCACGAGTTTCGCTCGTCACCCCGCCATGTTCTTCACGGCTCAATGCGCTTCCGCCTCGACCAGTTTCTGATAGCCCGCGGCGTCCAGCAACGCTTCCAGTTCGGCCTGATTGCTGGGCTTCAGACGAAACATCCAGGCGTCGTACGCGCCCTCGTTGATTTTCTCAGGCGCAGTCTCGAGATCACCGTTCACCGCCACAACCTCCCCGGAAATCGGCGAGTAGATATCAGAGGCGGCTTTCACCGATTCAACTACCCCGCATTCCTCGCCTTTCTTCAGCTTGCGGCCGAGCGCAGGATTTTCCACAAACACCAGATCGCCCAGCAGGTCCTGTGCGTGATGCGTGATGCCGACGGTCACAGTTCCGTCGGTCTCACGCCGCGCCCACTCGTGGCTATCGGTGTATTTCAGATTTTCAGGAATCGACATGAACTGCTCCAGGTATTCAACGGGTCGAAGCAGAAAGGCCGGTGACCAAGCTTCGTCCGTTCCTCACGAAGGGATATTTTACCGTTCTTGCCGGCAGCCACTTGTCGCGGATCTTCACCTTCGCCGATTCCCCGGCCTGCACACCTATCGGCAACCGCGCCAGCGCAATCGACGTATCGAGCGTGGGCGAGTAGCTCCCGCTGGTAACCTCTCCGCGACCCTGGTGCGTCTCGACGTCCTGATGTGCGCGCAGCACCCCGCGCTCGATCAATACCACGCCAAGCATATGCGCTCGCGGCGACGCGGCCAGCAGTGCCGCCTTACCAATGAAGTCGCGCGAACTTTCCAAGTCCACAGTCCATTTCAGGCCGCACTCCAGTGGCGTCACGGTTTCATCCATGTCCTGGCCGTACAGGTTCATACCGGCCTCCAGGCGCAGTGTATCGCGCGCCCCCAGGCCCGCCGGGCCCACGCCGGCATCGAGCAGTGCCTGCCATAGGCTCAGCACTTGAGAGGCCGGATGCATGATCTCGAACCCGTCCTCGCCGGTGTAGCCGGTGCGGCCGAAGAAAAATGCGCCGCACTCGGCAGCGAAGAAGGGGCCCAGCGCCTCGGTCGCCGGTTTCGTCTGGGGCAGCGCCTGCCACACTTTCGCGCGTGCCGCCGGCCCCTGCACCGCGATCATGGCCAGGTCCCGTCGCGGCGTGATCGTCACGGCGGCATGCGCCATTTGCGAAGACATCCACGCGAGGTCCTTGTCTGCCGTAGCGGCGTTCACCACCACGCGAAAGCGTCGCGGATCCAGAAAATACACGATCAGATCGTCGAGAATGCCACCCGAGTCGTTGAGCATGCATGAGTAAAGCGCTTTGCCCGGGACCTGTAGGCGATCCACGTTGTTGGCGAGCAGTTGCCTCAGAAAGGTGCGCGCCCCTTCGCCGTACACGTCCACAGCCAGCATGTGCGAGACGTCGAACATGCCGGCGTCCCTGCGCACCCTGTGGTGCTCTTCGATCTGTGATCCATAGTGCAGCGGCATCTCCCAACCGCCGAAGTCCACGAGCCTGGCGTTGAGTGCGTGATGGGCGGCGTTGAGCGGAGTCTGTTTCACAGCCGCGCGAAGCCTAAGGATAGAACAAGTAAAGTCGGTAACCGGAGGCACGCAATTCTGCGGTATCGAGAAACAGCCGGATCGGCAATTCTGAACCCGCTTTCAGTCCGTCAGCTGCATCGATCCACTGCAGGTACTCCGCCGGAAGAAAAACCCGGCGCGCGATCGTCTTTTCCTCCGAGTTGGTCAACGTTAACTCGAACGCCGGATAGTCCTGCTCAACCGGCGCACGATTGCGCACCGTAATCATCAGCTCGATTTCGCTCGGGCGGGTCGCGTCCGGGGCCTTCAGATCCGAGGCCTCGATGTGCAGGAAACTCGATAACCGCGGCAGCGCGACGATGCAGCCCAGCCATTCGCACGCGCGCTGATAGTATTGGCGGGACGGCGGGACCTGCATCATCAGTTCGGTACGAAATGCGAACGCCGCCTGAACAGCGAGCGGTAGAAGCAGCAGCAGCGACAGGCTCGCCCATAGCCCGGTGCGGCGGGGCGCCGCCGGCATCTTGAATTCCCATTCATACAGGCTCGCGGCCGGATCCGGCCGCGACGCAGCCACCGGCAGTTTTTCCTTTGACCGCAAGGGAGACCGCGTTTGCCCAGATTTTTCGATGGGCAGCACTGCAGATAGCAACTCGGATTGCGTTTTGATCGTCGTTTCTTGCTCCGGCAATACAGGCTGAGGTTCCTGGGCGGTGAGCGTCGCGAAGGCATCGAACACGTGCTTGCATTGGCCACAGCGCACCTGGCCGCTGGAAGCCTGCAATTGCTGGGTGGTCACCCGGAAAGTAGCGTCGCAGTGGGCGCAGCGTGTGTAGAGGTTCATGTCACCCGCTTCATTTGAGTCTCTTGCCGCACAATCTCGTCCAGCCTTGCTCCTCGACGGGGAATTCCATATCGAACCATTCCGAGTACGCACCGGCAACTGCCGTGCCTTGGGGCGCGAGGATCCCAGACAGCACCACATGTCCGCCCGGCACGGTCAATCCCATGAGCAGCGGTGCCAGTATTTTGAGAGGATTGGAGAGAATATTGGCCATGACGACATCTGCCGGTTGCAGACGCGGTCCATCCACACCGACAAAGGTTGCAGCCACGCGATTGCGCTTGGCATTGTAACGGCTGACGGCCAGAGCCTGGGGATCGATGTCCACGCCAACCACATTTCCGGCGCCAAGTTTCGCTGCGGCGATGGCGAGAATGCCAGAACCGCAGCCGTAGTCGATGACACTACTGCCAGGGAACAGGCGCCGATCCAGCCAATCGAGACACAAGCGGGTGGTCGGGTGGCTGCCGGTGCCGAAGGCGAGCCCGGGGTCGAGAACAATATTGATGGCGGAGCCATCTGGTGGAGCGTGCCAGCTCGGCACGACCCAAAGCCGCGCAGACACCCGCATCGGCTCAAACTGGCACTGGTTGAGTTTCACCCAGTCCTGCTCGGGGATTTCCGCGGTGTGATACTCGGGGACCGGTTCGAGTCCAGCGGCGAGGCACGCACGCCTGAGCGCCGCCGCGGGATCGGTGTTGGGATCGAACAGTGCAATCAGGCGATTGCTGCCGTAAGCCAGCGCTGCCTCTTCTCCGGATTCCTGGAAGATCGGGGTTTCCCGCTCAGTCCCGGCCCGCGCATCGGCCACGTCCACAGAATTGGCGCCGGCATCGAGAAGCGCATCCGACAGCGCCGTGACCTGCGCGGCATCAAGCGTGAGTTCAAGCGCAAGCCAGGCGATGCCACACCTCCGCGAAATGCCTGCTACTCAACCTTGCTGTACTTCGCCAGCTTCTCCTCCAGGTAGTGGATGCTGGTGCCGCCGCGCATGAATGCGGTGTCCAACAGCAATTCCTGGTGCAGCGGCAGATTAGTCTGGATGCCCTCGACAATCATTTCCGAAAGCGCGACGCGCATACGCGCTATCGCCTGGTCGCGGGTGTCACCGTAGGCAATGACCTTGCCGATCAACGAATCGTAATACGGCGGGACCAAATAACCATGGTAGACATGTGAATCCACACGGATTCCCGGCCCACCCGGTACATGCCAGGAGGTGATTCGGCCAGGAGACGGCGTGAACTTGTAAGGATGTTCGGCATTGATCCGGCACTCGATCGCGTGCCCACGGAATACGATGTCTTTCTGCCGGAACGGCAATTTCTGTCCCGCAGCCACCAGAATCTGGGTCTTTACGATATCTATGCCAGTAGTCATTTCGGTCACAGGATGTTCCACCTGTACCCGTGTATTCATCTCGATGAAATAGAACTCGCCTTTATCGTAGAGGAATTCAAAGGTGCCTGCGCCGCGATAACCGATCTTGCGGCACGCCTCGGCGCAGCGCTCGCCGATGCGGACCCGTTCCCTCAGCGGGATCAGCGGCGCGGGAGCCTCTTCGATGATCTTCTGGTGACGGCGCTGCATCGAACAATCGCGGTCGCCGAGAAAGACGGCATTGCGGTGCTCATCAGCGAGCACCTGGATCTCGACGTGACGGGGTGTTTCGAGAAACTTCTCCAAGTAGACCGCCGGGTTGCCAAATGCGGCCTTCGCCTCCTGCCGGGTCATCGCAACCGCATTGACCAGTGCCGCCTCGGTGTGCACCACTCTCATGCCACGTCCGCCCCCGCCGCCGGACGCCTTGATGATCACCGGATAGCCGATCTTGCGCGCTACCTTGACGATGTCCTGCGCCTCCTCGGGCAGGGCACCTTCGCCTCCGGGCACAACCGGCACGCCGGCCTTTGTCATGGCCAGCTTGGCGCTCACCTTGTCGCCCATCAGCCGGATGGTGTCGGGCCTAGGTCCGATGAACACAAATCCGCTTTTTTCGACCCGCTCGGCAAAGTCGGCGTTCTCGGACAGAAAACCGTAGCCCGGGTGAATCGCTTCGGCATCGGTCACTTCTGCAGCGCTGATGATTGCCGGCACGTTCAGGTAACTTTCAGAGGAGGCGGCCGGGCCTATGCAGACCGACTCGTCTGCCAGGCGCACGTATTTTGCCTCGGCGTCGGCTACCGAGTGCACCGCGACCGTCTTGATGCCAAGCTCGCGGCAGGCGCGCTGTATGCGCAGCGCGATTTCGCCACGGTTGGCTATGAGGATTTTTTCAAACATCGAATACGTTGCGCGCGCCGACTGGAAGAAAACCAGACACGCGGCTCGATGCTCAAGCGATCAGGAATAGCGGCTGGCCGTACTCGACCGGCTGGCCGTTCTCCACCAGCACGGATTTGACTACGCCACCCTGGTCGGCCTCGATTTCGTTCAACAATTTCATCGCTTCGATAATGCAAAGAGTTTCGCCGGCATTGACCGATTGCCCGATCTCCACGAAGGGCTTGGCGCCAGGCGCCGACGACCGATAAAACGTGCCGACCATGGGTGATTTCACCACATGCCCTTCCGGCGCGGCGGGCGTTTCGGGCGTCGCTGCCACTGCGGCTGCCGCGGCCGGCGCCGCCGCCATCATGGTTGTGGCCTGGGGCATGGTCATTACCGCCGTCTGTACCGTATTGCCTGCACGGCTGATCCGTACTTTTTCTTCGCCTTCGGTAATCTCCAGTTCGGCGATTCCCGATTCCTGCACCAGGTCAATCAGCTTCTTGAGCTTCCTCAAGTCCATATTGGCTGGCCTCTACTTCCTGGCTGTATGGGTCAGTGCGCACTGCAGCGCGTACTCGTAGCCTTGCGACCCCAATCCACAGATCACCCCGACAGCCTGATCACTGAAATACGAGTGCCTCCGGAAGGGTTCGCGCGCATGCACGTTGGAAAGATGAACTTCGATGTAAGGAATGCGCACCGCGGCAAGCGCATCGCGCAGCGCCACGCTGGTGTGGGTAAACGCTGCCGGATTGATGATGACGAAATCGACGCCATCGGCGCCGGCCTTCTGTACCCGCTCGACTATTTCCCCTTCGGAGTTGCTTTGAAAGCTATCGAGCTTGACCCCGGCTTTCGACGCCAACGCCAGCAAACGCTTGTTGATGTCCCGCAGAGTTTCCGTGCCGTAGATATCGGGCTCGCGAGAGCCCAGAAGATTGAGGTTGGGGCCGTGCAGGACGAGAACCTTTCTGGGACGTACAGGGCCAGACGAAGCGGCCTTGCTACCCATCGAGGCGTTTTTCATGGCGGCAGTTTGCCGTAGTTGCCGGGAATTTGTCTAGTTTGCCGGGATTTTGACCCATTCCTCGGTTTCGGGGCCTCCTATTCGAATCAGGAGAGACTGGCGTCCAACCCTTTAGACCGACGCTTCAATATTAACGGCGCGCAACCCTTCTGCGCATTACTTAGAACTGCGCCAAGTTTACCGTTTCAGGCGTCATTCTACGAATATCGCCGCATATTGACACACGTTCGACGAGAATTCACATTGCTGATTTAACGAGCGCGGTCAGTTTTTCCTCGCTTAGCCCGCCAAGCTCGGTTGCAATCAACCCTCCCGTACGGTCCATGACAACTGTGAAAGGCAGTGCGCCGAATTCGTTGCCGGCAGTTCTGGCAAGTTCAATGGCTTCAATTCCACCGATAAGAACCGGGTAGTTCATCTTGTATTTAACAGCAAATTCACGGACTTTAGCTATACTATCGACGGCGATCCCTACAAATTGCAGCCCTTGGGTTCCGAATTTTTCCTGCATGCGGACGAATTGCGGTATTTCCTCAAGACATGGCAAACACCAGGTCGCCCAGAAATTCACCACCAAGACCTTGCCCCGCCACTGCGCCAATGCCTGGGATTTGCCGTCCATGTCTGGGAGCGAGGCCTCCATCAGCCTAGAAACATTGCCCGAATCCCTCGGTGCGCCCCGGTTCCAAGGTTGCAGCCAGAAACCGGCAGCGAGAGCCGCGGTCGCGACCACGACCAGAAGCGTGATTCGGCGTGCTCGTTTCACGGTCGCCGGGCCGCGTCTTGCGAGCGCAATAACAGGGTCGAGGCATTGCCTTCGGAACCCATGGCTTCACCGGGCGATTGCGCATGGACGAGCCGTGCCGTTTGCGTTACCGGGACATAGCACACGCCGACGTCGGCGCAACCCTGGGAAACTACCTTCAACGTAAAGCGCCCGGCGGATTTCACAGGTAGCCTGATGATGAGATCGCCACGGTAGGTTTCGACGCGCCCGAAAAATTCGTCTTTCTTGATCTTTCCAGGTGGGAACTGCGCATCGCCGAGTCCAGCGGATTGCGGGATCGCAGTAAAACGGAACTTGTCGCGATACATGTAATAGCCGTCGGCGATCCGATATCGCACCTC
>DATENC010000027.1:0-15698 GCA_035275265.1 Burkholderiales bacterium
CGAGATGGTGATGCCTGGGGACAACGTGGCCATTACCGTGCAGCTCATCCAGCCCATTGCGATGGAAGAGGGCTTGCGCTTTGCCATACGCGAGGGCGGCCGCACCGTGGGTGCGGGCGTAGTGTCCAAGGTCATCGAGTAATTTAGCGATTGAGTAATTTGGCGATTCAGTGGCTGGGAAATTCAGTCGATCACCATTTACCTAATTACCCAAACTCAAGGCCAGTAGCTCAATTGGCAGAGCGTCGGTCTCCAAAACCGAAGGTTGGGGGTTCGAGACCCTCCTGGCCTGCCACCCCGAGAGCCCGCAACCGGAAGCTTGTTCATAGCCAAGGTTGCGGGTTGCCATCTGAGAGGGTGGCTCAAAAGGTTTTTTAGATGGCAGACAAGATCAAGTTGGCGCTGGCGGTACTGCTGGTCATTGCAGGAGTCGTCGGATTCTATTATTTGGACGATAAGGCGCTGATCCTACGCATTGGCTCGGTGCTCGGCGGATTGGTCGCGGCGGTATTGGTGGCATGGATGACCGTGCCGGGCCGGCAGTTCCATGTCTATGCCCAGGAAGCGGTGGCCGAAACCAGAAAAGTGGTGTGGCCGTCGCGCAAGGAAACGGTGCAGACCACCGGAATGGTGCTCGCCTTCGTGCTGGTCATGGCGATCTTCCTGTGGATCGTGGACGCGGTCCTAGTGTGGGGTGTGAAACTCTTGATGGGGCCGGGGGCGTGATGTCGAAAAAGTGGTATGTGGTTCACGCTTACTCGGGTTTCGAGAAGAGCGTCCAGCGCGCGCTGGTTGAGCGCATCGGCCGGGCGGGCATGGAAGACAAATTCGGCCAGATCCTGGTCCCGGTCGAAGAAGTGGTCGAAATGAAGAGCGGCCAGAAGAACATCAGCGAGCGCAAGTTTTTTCCGGGCTATGTGCTGGTCGAGATGGACATGACTGACGAGACCTGGCACTTGGTGAAGAACACACCGAAAGTGACTGGTTTCGTTGGCGGCGCGCCCGGGCGGCGTCCGCCACCGATCACCGAAAAGGAAGTCCAGGCGATCCTGCACCAGATCCAGGAAGGCGTGGAGAAACCCAAACCCAAGGTGCTGTTCGAAGCGGGCGAGGCGGTGCGCGTGAAGGAGGGACCGTTCACGGACTTTCACGGTTCGGTGGAAGAAGTGAATTACGACAAGAACAAGCTGCGGGTTTCGGTTTCCATCTTCGGGCGCGCCACGCCCGTCGAGCTGGATTTCAGCCAGGTCGAAAAGGCCTAAGTGCAGGACTTGAGATTGAGGATTGAGTTAGGCGTGGTGTCTTTTTAACGGGGAGAGCATCAGAGAAGGCCGAATAGATCGGATTGAAGAGTTTGCTCATTCCTCAATCCTGTTGGCTCAGTCCTGATGTTCGCTAGCACCCACTCTCTAGAGGAGTTTTATCGTGGCAAAGAAAGTCGTCGGTTTCGTGAAGTTGCAGGTTCCAGCAGGCAAAGCCAATCCGAGTCCGCCGATCGGTCCGGCACTCGGCCAACGTGGCCTCAACATCATGGAATTCTGCAAGGCCTTCAACGCCCAGACCCAAGGCGTGGAGCCGGGGCTGCCGCTACCGGTCGTGATCACCGCCTACGCCGATAAAAGCTTCACCTTCATCATCAAGACCCCGCCCACCTCGGTACTCATCAGAAAGGCAGCAAAAGTCGAGAAGGGCAGCGCCAAGCCGAATAGCGACAAAGTCGGCAGGCTGACGCGCGCCCAGGTCGAACAGATCGCAAAGCAGAAAATGCCCGATCTGACCGCCGCGGATCTGGATGCGGCGATGCGCTCCGTGGCTGGCAGCGCGCGCAGCATGGGCGTCGAAGTGGAAGGATTCTAGAATGGCACACATATCCAAGCGAACCAAGGGCTTGCGGGCAAAGATCGACCGCAACAAGGCATACCCGATCACGGAGGCGATCAAACTGGTGAAAGAAGGCGCCAGCGCCAAATTCAACGAATCCGTAGACGTTGCCATCAACCTCGGCATCGACGCCAAGAAGTCCGACCAGACCGTGCGTGGCTCGATCGTTCTGCCCAAGGGCACTGGCAAGTCGGTGCGGGTGGCGGTGTTTGCGCAGGGCGACAAGGCGCAGGCGGCCAAGGATGCGGGAGCGGACCTCGTAGGCTTCGAGGACCTTGCCGCCCAAGTCAAGGAAGGCAAGATCGACTTCGATGTAGCGATTGCCACGCCGGACGCGATGCGGGTGGTCGGCCAGCTCGGTCAGGTTCTTGGCCCGCGCGGCCTTATGCCAAACCCTAAAGTGGGAACGGTCACGCCAAATGTTGCGGACGCCGTCAAGAACGCCAAGGCCGGCCAGGTCCAATACCGCGCCGACAAGGCCGGCACAGTCCAGTGCACCATCGGCCGCGCCTCGTTCACCGAGGACGCGCTGAAGGAAAACTTTCTTGCCTTGATGGACGCATTGAACAAATCGAGGCCGTCGGGGACCAAGGGCATCTATCTGAAGAAAGTCTCGGTCTCCAGCACCATGGGGCCGGGTGTGCGGGTTGAGCAGGCCAGCCTGGGCGCCCAGCAGCAGCAGTAAGGACTTTGGTAACTGGCGGCCTGCTTATTCGGGGGCGGCCAGGGCTGTCAAAGACCGTAGGAGCTAGGGGGTTGATTCAACCCAACGGCTTAATCGTCGGCGCTCTGGCGACGTCCTACGCAGATAGCGCACTCGAGAGACAGATTACGGGCGGAGAAATTTGCGCCGGCTCCTGGATCGAAGGTCGCTATGTCTGAAAAGGTAAGGCTGATCACCCTCTGGTGAAAGGCCTCTTGTTCAACTTTAGGAGGGTAGACCTTGGGTCTCAATCTAGACGACAAGAAAGCGGTAGTGGCGGAGGTCAGCGCGAAGGTTGCGCAGGCCCAAGCCATCGTGCTCGCCGAATACCGCGGCCTCGAAGTCGGTGACATGACCGCGTTGCGGGCGAAAGCACGCAGCTCGGGCGTGTACCTCCGAGTTCTTAAGAACACTCTGGCGCGCCGCGCCGTCACCGGTACTGCGTTCGAGGGTCTGGCCCAGCACATGATCGGGCCGCTCGCGTACGGCATATCTGCAGACCCGGTGGCAGCGGCGAAGGTGCTCAACGAATTTGCCAAGGCGAACGAGCGGTTCGTCATCAAGGCCGGCGCAATGCCCGGACAGGTCATGACCCCCAAACAGGTCGCGACCCTGGCCACCATGCCGAGCCGCGAGGAACTACTGGCAAAACTCATGGGCACGATGCAGGCGCCGATCGCCAAATTTGTCCGGACTCTCAACGAAGTGCCCGGCAAGTTTGTGCGCACGCTGGCTGCCGTCAGGGATCAAAAACAGGCCGCGTAACAACAGCGACTAAACCATTTTCAAGATTTCAGGAGATGCATCATGGCACTAACCAATGCTGAACTAGTCGACGCTATCGGCAACAAGAGTGTTCTCGAGCTTTCCCAGCTCATCAAGGACATGGAAGAAAAATTCGGGGTCTCTGCAGCCGCCGCAGCCGTTGCGGTGGCAACTCCCGCGGGCGGCGGCGCGGCTGCTGCTGCTGAAGAAAAGACGGAGTTTTCCGTGATTCTCGCCGCGACCGGTGACAACAAGGTAAACGTCATCAAGGTGGTGCGTGCGGTTACCGGTCTTGGCTTGAAGGAAGCCAAGGACTTGGTGGACGGTGCGCCCAAGCCGGTCAAGGAAGGCATTCCCAAGAAGGATGCCGATGAGATCAAAAAGCAACTGGAAGATGCCGGCGCGAAAGCCGAGATCAAGTAAGGCTTGCACACGCATCGAGAGAGCTGGCGGCTGCGGTCGCCAGCCCTTTTTTGCACAAAGGACGAAGCCGAAGAGGCTAAAGAAAAACCCCCGAAAGGCGGTTTCTCTTTGTCTTCTGAAGCGACTGCAGAAGGCAGGTATGGTCGGATGGCGGGGTTCCCTGCCATCGTCCGCCAGCGGTTGGTAGCGGCCAACCACCACGCCCATCACCAGTCGATGAACGGAGCGCGCGATCCCCGCGCCTTGCCGTGAATCGGAGATGACATGGCTTACTCCTTTACCGAAAAGAAACGCGTTCGCAAGAGCTTTGCCAAACGTGCGAGCGTATTGCAGGTACCTTTTCTGCTGGCAACGCAGATCGATTCGTACGCGCAGTTTCTGCAGGCAGAATTGGCCGCGGATAGGCGCAAGAACCAGGGCCTGCAGGCCGCTTTCCAGTCGATCTATCCGATCGTCAGCCATTCAGGGAATGCGCGGCTCGATTTCGTCAGCTATCAGCTCGGCACGCCGCCTTTCGACGTCAAGGAGTGCCAGCAGCGCGGTCTGACTTTCGCGGCGCCGCTGCGCGCCAAGGTGCGGCTGACCATCATGGACAAGGAAGCCGCCAAGCCCACGGTCAAAGAGGTCAAGGAACAGGAAGTGTACATGGGAGAAATCCCGCTCATGACCACCACCGGCTCGTTTGTCATCAACGGCACCGAGCGTGTCATCGTGTCGCAGTTGCACCGCTCGCCGGGCGTGTTTTTCGAGCACGATCGCGGCAAAACCCACTCTTCGGGAAAGCTGCTGTTCTCGGCGCGCATCATCCCTTACCGCGGTTCCTGGCTGGACTTCGAATTCGATCCGAAGGACTACCTGTATTTTCGCGTGGACAGGCGCCGCAAGATGCCGGTCACGATTCTGCTGAAGGCGATCGGCTACACCCCGGAACAGATCCTGGCCGGCTTCTTCATGATGGACACCTTTCACATCTCGAAGAAAGGCATCCAGTTCGAACTCAAGCCGGACCGCATGCGCGGCGAAATTGCGCGTTTCGACATCATCACAAAGCAGGGCAAGCTGATCGTGCAGAAGGACAAGCGCATCACTGTCAAACACGTGCGCGACATGGAGCAGGCGGGGCTGAGCAAGATCGCGGTCTCCGAAGAATTCCTGCTTGGCCGCACACTCGGCCACAACCTAGTCAACAAGGAAACCGGCGAGATCATCGCCAACGCCAACGACGAGATTACCGAGGCTCTGCTGAAAAAGATCATCGAGGCGGGTATCGACACCATCCAGACTATTTACACCAATGACCTCGACCAGGGGCCGTACATCTCCCAGACCCTGCGCACTGACGAAACCACCGATCAGATGCAGGCGCAGGTGGCGATCTACCGCATGATGCGCCCCGGGGAGCCACCGACCGAGGACGCGGTGCGCACGCTGTTCAACGGGTTGTTCTACGCCGAAGAGCGCTATGACCTGTCGGCGGTCGGACGGATGAAATTCAACCGCCGTGTCGGCCGTAACGAACTCACCGGACCGGGGACGCTGTCCAACGAGGACATCATCTCGGTCATACAAATCCTGATCGATCTGCGCAACGGACGCGGCGAGATCGACGACATTGACCATCTCGGCAACCGTCGCGTGCGTTCGGTGGGTGAACTCGCCGAAAACCAGTTCCGCGCCGGCCTGGTGCGGGTGGAGCGCGCGGTCAAGGAACGGCTATCCCAGGCGGAATCCGAGAACCTGATGCCGCACGATCTGATCAATGCCAAGCCGGTATCGGCGGCGGTGCGTGAATTCTTCGGCTCCTCCCAGTTGTCGCAGTTCATGGACCAGACTAATCCGCTCTCCGAGATCACCCACAAACGCCGCGTTTCTGCGCTGGGCCCGGGCGGGCTGACACGGGAGCGTGCCGGCTTCGAGGTGCGCGATGTACACCCGACTCACTACGGGCGCGTGTGCCCGATCGAAACCCCGGAAGGTCCGAACATCGGCCTGATCAACTCGCTGGCGCTGTATGCCCGAACCAACGAGTATGGTTTCCTGGAAACGCCGTACCGCAAAGTGGTAAGCGGCCGCGTCACCGACGACATCGAGTTCCTGTCGGCGATCGAGGAAGGCAAATACGTCATCGCTCAGGCCAATGCCGCGATCGACAAGAAGGGCAAGCTGCTCGACGAACTGGTGTCTTGCCGCCACCACAACGAATTTACGATGGCCACTGTCGAGCGCGTCGAGTACATGGACGTGGCGCCTTCGCAGATAGTGTCGGTGGCTGCTTCGCTGATCCCGTTCCTGGAGCACGACGATGCCAACCGGGCACTGATGGGATCGAACATGCAGCGCCAGGCCGTTCCCTGCCTACGCGCAGAGAAGCCGCTGGTCGGCACGGGCATCGAGCGCACTGTGGCAGTGGACTCCGGCACCGCGGTGCAGGCGCTGCGCGGGGGCGTGGTCGACTACGTCGATGCCTCGCGCATCGTGGTGCGCGTCAATGACGAAGAGACCTCGGCCGGCGAAGTCGGCGTCGATATCTACAATCTGGTCAAGTACACGCGTTCCAACCAGAACACCAACATCAACCAGCGTCCGATCGTGAAAGTCGGCGACCACATCGCCCGCGGCGACGTGGTCGCCGACGGCGCCTCAACCGATGTGGGCGAACTGGCACTGGGCCAGAACCTGCTGGTCGCGTTCATGCCCTGGAACGGCTACAACTTCGAGGATTCCATCCTGATCTCGGAGCGTGTGGTGGCCGAAGACCGTTTCACCTCCATCCACATCGAGGAGCTTTCGGTAGTGGCGCGCGACACCAAACTCGGACCCGAAGAAATTACCCGCGACATCTCCAATCTGTCCGAGGGGATGCTTGCGCGGCTGGACGAGTCCGGGATCGTATACATCGGCGCGGAAGTCGAAGCCGGCGATGTACTGGTGGGCAAGGTTACGCCCAAGGGCGAAACCCAACTCACGCCGGAGGAGAAGTTGCTGCGCGCAATCTTCGGTGAAAAGGCATCGGACGTGAAGGACACGAGCTTGCGCGTGCCCTCGGGCATGTCCGGAACTGTGATCGACGTGCAGGTATTCACGCGGGAAGGCATCGAGCGCGACAAACGCGCGCAGCAGATCATCGACGACGAACTCAAGCGCTACAAGAAAGACCTGGCCGACCAGTTGCGCATCGTCGAGGACGACGCCTTCGGGCGGATCGAGCGCCTGCTGATCGGCAAGTCCGCCAACGGCGGTCCGAAGAAGCTCGTCAAGGGAACCAAGATCACCAAGGCGTATCTGCAGGATATCGAACGCTATCACTGGTTCGACGTGCGGCTGACGAACGAGGAAGCGGCACAGCAGCTGGAGCGCTTGCAGGAGGGTCTTGAGCAGACCCGCAAGGCTTTCGATGCGGCCTTCGAGGAAAAGAAGCGCAAGCTCACCAGCGGCGACGAGCTGCCTCCCGGTGTGCAGAAGATGGTCAAGGTCTACCTCGCGGTCAAGCGCAGGCTCCAGCCCGGCGACAAGATGGCCGGCCGCCACGGCAACAAGGGCGTGATCTCCAAGATCACCCCAATCGAGGACATGCCGCACATGGCCGACGGTACCCCGGTGGACGTGGTGCTCAATCCGCTCGGCGTGCCGTCGCGGATGAACGTGGGCCAGATTCTGGAAACCCATCTCGGATGGGCTGCGAAGGGTCTGGGCAAACGCATCGGCGAACTGCTCAAGGCACAGGCCAAGATCGCCGACATCCGCAAGGCACTGACGCTGATCTACAACTCCAGCGGCAAACCCGAGGACATCAGTGATTTCACCGACCTGGAAATCATCGATCTGGCGCGCAACCTCCAGTCTGGGGTGCCGTTCGCGACGCCCGTATTCGATGGCGCCACCGAAGATGAGATCAAGACCATGCTCGAACTTGCGGGCCTGCCCAAATCCGGCCAGATCGCGCTGATGGACGGCCGGACGGGCGAACTTTTCGACCGGTCAGTCACTGTGGGTTACATGCACATGCTGAAGTTGCACCACCTGGTGGACGACAAGATGCACGCCCGCTCCACCGGCCCGTACTCGCTCGTGACCCAGCAGCCTTTGGGTGGCAAGGCGCAGTTCGGCGGCCAACGTTTCGGCGAAATGGAAGTCTGGGCGCTCGAGGCCTATGGCGCTGCGTACACCCTGCAGGAAATGCTCACCGTCAAATCCGACGACGTGGGCGGACGCACCAAGGTGTACGAGAACATCGTCAAGGGTGAACACAAGATCGACGCCGGCATGCCGGAGTCCTTCAACGTGCTGGTGAAGGAAATCCGCTCGCTCGCGATTGACATCGACCTCGACCGTTATTGATCCGCAGCAGTAGCCCATACTCACTGCAAGGAGTCATGAATGAAAGCATTGCTCGATTTGTTCAAGCAGGTTACGCAGGAAGAAGAGTTCGATGCCATCAAGATCGGACTGGCTTCCCCTGAGAAAATCCGTTCCTGGTCGTACGGCGAAGTAAAGAAGCCCGAGACCATCAATTACCGCACCTTCAAGCCGGAACGCGACGGACTGTTCTGCGCCAAGATCTTCGGTCCGGTGAAGGATTACGAATGCCTGTGCGGCAAGTACAAGCGCCTGAAACACCGCGGCGTGATCTGCGAAAAATGCGGTGTGGAAGTCACCCTGTCCAAGGTGCGCCGCGAACGCATGGGCCACATCGAACTGGCGAGCCCGGTAGCGCACATCTGGTTCCTGAAGAGCCTGCCGAGCCGCCTCGGCATGGTGCTCGATATGACCCTGCGGGACATCGAGCGCGTGCTCTATTTCGAGGCGTTCGTGGTCACCAACCCGGGAATGACGCCGATGAAGCGCGGCGAACTGCTCTCCGAGGATGCCTACCTGGAGAAAGTCGAGGAGTTCGGCGATGAATTCCATGCGGCAATGGGTGCGGAGGGCGTGCGCGAGTTGCTGCGCCATCTCGACCTGAACAAGGAAATCGACACGCTGCGTAAGGAACTCGAAGGAACCGATTCCGAAACCAAGATCAAGAAGATCGCCAAGAGGCTGAAAGTTCTCGAAGGCTTCCAGAAATCCGGCATCAAGGCCGACTGGATGGTGATGGAAGTGCTGCCGGTGCTGCCTCCGGAACTGCGTCCGCTGGTTCCGCTTGACGGCGGCCGGTTCGCAACTTCCGATCTGAACGACCTCTATCGCCGCGTCATCAACCGCAACAACCGGTTGAAACGCCTGCTCGAACTCAAGGCGCCGGAAATTATCGTGCGTAACGAGAAGCGCATGTTGCAGGAGGCGGTGGACTCGCTGCTGGATAACGGCCGCCGCGGCAAGGCGATGACCGGCGCCAACAAGCGTCCCCTGAAGTCGCTCGCCGACATGATCAAGGGCAAGGGTGGCCGCTTCCGCCAGAACCTGCTGGGCAAGCGCGTCGACTACTCCGGTAGATCGGTGATCGTAGTTGGGCCGCAACTGAAACTGCACCAGTGCGGACTGCCAAAGAAGATGGCGCTGGAGCTGTTCAAACCCTTTATTTTTCACAAGCTGGAAGTGATGGGCATCGCCGGCACCATCAAGGCAGCCAAGCGCGAAGTCGAGAACGAGAACCCGGTGGTGTGGGACATCCTCGAAGAGGTGATCCGCGAACACCCGGTCATGCTCAACCGCGCGCCGACGTTGCACCGCCTGGGCATTCAAGCCTTCGAGCCGGTGCTGATCGAGGGCAAGGCGATCCAGCTGCATCCGCTGGTTTGCGCGGCGTTCAACGCCGACTTCGACGGCGACCAGATGGCTGTGCACGTGCCACTGTCGCTGGAAGCGCAAATGGAAGCGCGAACGCTGATGCTGTCCTCGAACAACATCCTGTCGCCAGCCAACGGCGACCCGATCATCGTGCCGTCGCAGGACATCGTGCTTGGTCTTTACTACATGACGCGGCAGAAGATCGGCGCGCGTGGCGAAGGGATGATTTTCAGCGACGTCGCGGAAGTGCAGCGCGCTTACGACAACCGCCAGGCTGAACTGCATGCGCGCGTGCTGGTGCGGATCAAGGAGTTCGACAAGGACGATGCCGGCAACGTGACCGAGCGGGTTACGCGCTATGACACCACGGTGGGCCGCGCGCTTCTGTCCGAGATCCTGCCGCCGGGATTGCCGTTCGAGCTGATCAACAAGGCACTCAAGAAGAAAGAAATCTCCAAGCTGATCAACGCCGGTTTCCGCCGTTGCGGGCTGCGGGAGACGGTGATCTTCGCCGACAAGCTGATGTACACCGGCTTTACCTACGCGACCCGCGCCGGTATTTCGATCTGCGTTGACGACATGGAGATCCCGCCGGAGAAGGAGCAACTTATCGGTGCCGCCGAGAAGGAAGTCCAGGACATCGAGTCGCAATACACCTCGGGCCTCGTGACGCAGGGCGAGCGCTACAACAAAGTGGTCGACATCTGGGGCCGCGCCGGCGACATGGTCGCCAAGGCGATGATGGAGCGACTTGGTCAGGAACCCGTGGTGGAGTGGGACATCAAGAAGAACGACTGGGCTCCAATGAAGGACAAGAAGGGCAACCCGATGTCGCAGGAATCGTTCAACGCCATTTACATGATGGCTGATTCTGGAGCGCGGGGTTCCGCTGCGCAGATCCGTCAGCTCGCTGGCATGCGCGGCCTGATGGCGAAGCCGGACGGTTCCATCATCGAAACACCGATTACCGCGAACTTCCGCGAAGGCCTGAACGTATTGCAGTACTTCATCTCAACGCACGGCGCGCGCAAGGGCTTGGCCGATACCGCGCTGAAGACTGCGAACTCTGGCTACCTGACCCGTCGTCTGGTCGACGTGACTCAGGACCTGGTTGTCACCGAGGACGATTGCGGAACGACCAACGGTGTTGCGATGAAGGCGCTTATCGAAGGCGGCGAGGTGGTCGAGGCTCTGCGCGAGCGCATTCTCGGCCGCGTGGCCGCCAACGACGTGGTCAATCCGGAGAACAGCCAGGTTGTCTACCCGGCCGTCACGCTACTGGACGAAGAGGCCGTTGAGCGCATCGAGACGATGGGTGTCGACGAAGTCAAGGTGCGCACGCCGTTAACCTGCGACACGCGTTACGGGTTGTGCGCCAAGTGTTACGGGCGCGACCTTGGCCGTGGCCAATTGGTCAATGTCGGCGAAGCGATCGGTGTGATTGCTGCGCAGTCGATCGGCGAGCCCGGCACCCAGCTTACCATGCGCACTTTCCACATCGGCGGCGCGGCTTCGCGTACTGCGGTGGCGAGCCAGATCGAGTCGAAGTCCAATGGCACGGCACGCTTCTCCCCGCTGATGCGCTATGTAACCAACGTACGCGGCGAGCAAGTGGCGATCTCCCGCTCCGGCGAAGTCTTGATCCTGGACGATAACGGAAGGGAGCGCGAACGCCACAAAGTACCCTACGGCGCCATGTTGCATGTGGCCGATGCGAGCCCCGTCAGGGCCGGCAAGGTACTGGCCGCCTGGGATCCTCATACCCGGCCGATCATCACCGAGTACGCGGGGCGGGTGAAGTTCGACAACGTCGAAGAAGGCGTGACCGTGGCGCGGCAGATAGATGATGTCACCGGCCTGTCCACGCTTGTCGTCATCGACCCCAAGCGCCGCGGCGTGGCGCAGGCGAAGGGGTTGCGGCCGAGCGTGAAGCTGGTCGACGACAAGGGCAAGGAAGTGAAGATCCCGGGCTCCGAGCTGCCCGTGAACATCACGTTTCAGATGCATTCGGTGATTACGGTCAAGGACGGGCAGCAGGTAGGCGTCGGCGAAGTGCTGGCGCGCATCCCGCAGGAAACGTCCAAGACCCGCGACATCACCGGCGGCCTGCCGCGCGTAGCGGAGCTGTTCGAAGCGCGTTCGCCGAAGGACGCGGGCGTGCTTGCAGAAGTAACCGGAACCGTCTCGTTCGGCAAGGACACCAAGGGCAAGCAGCGCCTGGTGATTACCGATCTGGACGGCGTGGCTCACGAGTATCTGATCCCGAAAGACAAGCACGTGATGGCGCACGATGGACAGGTCGTCAACAAGGGCGAGAGTATCGTCGACGGCCCGGCCGATCCGCACGACATCCTGCGTCTGTTGGGTGTCGAAGCGTTGGCGCGTTACATCACCGACGAAGTCCAGGACGTCTACCGCCTGCAGGGCGTGAAGATCAACGACAAACATATCGAGGTGATCGTCCGCCAGATGTTGCGCAGGGTGCAGATCGTCGAAATCGGCGATTCCGAGTTCATAACCGGCGAGCAGGTAGAACGCTCGGAAGTGCTGCAGGTGAACGACCAGCTCGAAGCCGACGGCAAGAAACCGTCCACTTACGAGTACCTGCTGCTGGGAATTACCAAGGCGTCGTTGTCCACTGATTCGTTCATTTCGGCGGCCTCGTTCCAGGAAACCACCCGGGTGCTCACCGAGGCGGCGATCATGGGCAAGAAGGACGACCTGCGCGGACTCAAGGAAAACGTCATCGTCGGTCGGCTCATCCCGGCCGGAACTGGGCTGGCTTACCACAAGAACAGGCGCGTTCGCGGGCAGCCACACGAGTTCGCGGCCGCCGAGAGCCTGATCAGCGAACCGGTGGCAGCGGAGGCCGCGGGAGACGAGCAGGTTGCTTGACACTCCAGACGGCGGACCCTAGAATCCTCCGTCTTTTTACCCCGCCGCTCCGGCGGCAATCCCGGGCGGTGGTCATCACAGTACTTAACCGTGGGACGGCGGCGACGCCGTCCCGGGTTTTTTTGGACCTGAAATAATGCCGACAATCAACCAATTAGTGCGTAAGTCGCGGGCGATGCCAAAGACCAAAAGCAAGGTCCCCGCGCTTGCAGGGTCCCCGCAAAAACGCGGCGTTTGCACGCGCGTCTATACCACCACACCGAAGAAGCCGAACTCGGCGCTACGGAAAGTGGCCAAGGTGCGGCTCACTAATGGATTCGAGGTAATAAGTTACATCGGCGGCGAAGGCCACAATCTGCAGGAGCACTCGGTGGTTCTGATTCGTGGCGGTCGCGTGAAGGACCTGCCGGGCGTGCGCTATCACATGGTGCGCGGCAGCCTGGACACGCAGGGCGTGAAGGACCGCAAGCAGAGCCGTTCCAAGTACGGCGCCAAGAAACCGAAGGCCGCGTAGCGCGGGCCGCACACGAATCCCGAGGAAACGAAGACCTTATGCCACGACGCAGAGAAGTACCGAAACGCGACACGCTTCCGGACCCGAAATACAGCAGCCAGGAGGTTGCCAAGTTCGTCAACGTGCTGATGACCCGTGGCAAGAAGTCGGTCGCGGAGGCCATCGTCTACGGCGCGCTCGAACAGATAAACAAGAAGTCCGGCAAAGACCCGCTGGAGGTTTTCAACCAGGCGCTCGGCAATGTGCGCCCCATGGTCGAGGTGAAGAGCCGTCGCGTCGGTGGCGCCAACTACCAGGTGCCGGTGGAAGTACGCTCGGTTCGCCGCAACGCTCTGGCGATGCGTTGGCTGCGCGATGCGGCGCGCAAGCGCGCCGAAAAGTCGATGGATGCGCGCTTGGCTGCCGAACTGGCCGAAGCCGCCGAAGGGCGCGGCGGCGCCATGAAAAAACGCGAGGAAGTACACCGCATGGCAGAGGCCAACAAAGCCTTTGCGCATTACCGGTTCTAAATCGCGAGAGTTCCGGAAAAAAACCATGCCCCGCGTCACCCCCATCGAGCGATATCGCAACATCGGCATCAGTGCACACATCGATGCCGGCAAGACCACGACCACGGAACGCATCCTGTTTTACACCGGCGTGTCACACAAGATCGGCGAAGTGCACGACGGTGCAGCGATCATGGACTGGATGGAGCAGGAACGCGAGCGCGGCATCACCATCACTTCCGCAGCGACAACTTGTTTCTGGAAGGGAATGGACGGCAACTACCCGCAGCACCGTATCAACATCATCGACACGCCAGGCCACGTGGATTTCACGATCGAAGTCGAGCGCTCGATGCGGGTTCTCGACGGCGCCTGCATGGTCTACGACGCCGTTGCCGGCGTGCAACCGCAATCGGAAACCGTGTGGCGCCAAGCCAACAAGTACAAGGTGCCGCGGCTGGCATTCATCAACAAGATGGACCGCCAGGGCGCGGACTACTTCAAGTCCTACGACCATATTCGTACCCGGCTAAAGGGTAACCCGGTGCCGATCCAGATTCCGGTCGGCGCTGAGGAGAAGTTCGAGGGTATCGTCGATCTGGTCAAGATGAAGGCGATTTACTGGGACGACGCGACGCAGGGCACCAAGTACGACCTTCGCGAAATCCCAGCCAACCTGGTCGAAGAGGCGAAAAAGTGGCGCGAGAAGATGGTCGAGGCGGCGGCAGAGGCCAACGACGACCTGATGCACAAGTACCTCGAGGGGCACGACCTCTCGGAAGCCGACATCAAGGCAGGTCTGCGTACGCGCGTCATCAAGAACGAAATCGTGCCGATGCTGTGCGGCTCCGCATTCAAGAACAAGGGCGTGCAGGCGATGCTCGACGCGGTGATCGACTACATGCCTTCCCCGGTGGATATCCCGCCGGTTGAAGGCGAAGACGAGGATGGCAAGGTCGTGTCGCGCAAGGCTGCTGACAGCGAGCCGTTCGCCGCATTGGCGTTCAAGATCATGACTGACCCTTATGTCGGCCAACTCACTTTCATCCGCGTCTATTCGGGTGTGCTTAAGTCGGGTGACACTGTCTACAACTCGGTGCGCGAGCGTAAGGAACGCATCGGCCGTCTACTGCAAATGCACGCTAACCAGCGTGAAGAAATCAAGGAAGTACATGCCGGCGACATCGCCGCGGCAGTCGGCCTCAAGGAGGCTTCGACCGGCGAAACACTGTGCTATCCCGACAAGGTCATCACGCTTGAACGCATGGTGTTCCCAGAACCGGTGATTTCCCAGGCGGTGGAACCCAAGACCAAGGCCGACCAGGAAAAGATGGGCGTCGCGCTCAACCGCCTGGCGCAGGAAGACCCTTCGTTCCGCGTCCACACGGACGACGAATCCGGCCAGACCATCATCTCCGGCATGGGCGAATTGCATCTTGAAATCATAGTCGACCGCATGAAGCGCGAGTTCGGCGTGGAAGCGAACGTCGGCAAACCGCAGGTGGCCTACCGTGAGGCGATCAAGAAGGCGGTGGAAGTGGAAGGCAAGTTCATCAAGCAGTCCGGCGGCCGCGGCCAGTACGGCCACGTATGGCTCAAGCTGGAGCCGAACGCGGCCGGCAAAGGATATGAATTCATCGATGCCATCAAGGGCGGCACAGTGCCGCGCGAATACATTCCGGCGGTGGACAAGGGGCTGCAGGAAACACTTCCCAACGGCGTGCTGGCCGGATTTCCCGTGGTGGATGTCAAAGTCACGCTGTTCGACGGGTCTTATCACGACGTTGACTCGAACGAAAACGCGTTCAAGATGGCCGCCTCGATTGCCTTCAAGGACGGGATGCGCAAGGCCAGCCCGGTCCTGCTCGAACCGATGATGGCGGTGGAAGTGGAAACACCGGAGAGCTTCGTCGGCAACGTCATCGGCGACCTGTCTTCGCGCCGCGGCATGATCCAGGGCCAGGAGGAAGTGGCGGGCACCATGGTGATCAGGGCGGAAGTGCCGCTGGCGGAAATGTTCGGCTATTCGACGACGCTGCGCTCCGCCACCCAGGGCCGCGCCACGTACACCATGGAATTCAAGCATTACGCCGAAGCGCCGAAGACCGTCGCCGAAGCAGTGATCAATAAGAAGGCTGCGTAAGCGGGAAGGAACGGCAATATGTCAAAGGGAAAGTTTGAGCGCACCAAGCCGCACGTGAATGTGGGGACGATTGGTCACGTGGACCATGGCAAGACCACGCTGACGGCGGCACTGACGCTGGTGCTGTCGAAGAAGTTTGGGGGCGAGGCCAAGGCCTAC
>DATENC010000028.1:0-169624 GCA_035275265.1 Burkholderiales bacterium
GACCGGTGCCGGTATCGCCGTCAGTGCGGCCGCGGCCTGTTCCAGTTTACGAATGCGCTCCTCGAGGGCAGGCAGCGCTTCCTGGTCCTTCTTGGCGGCGGCGCTTTGTTGCTCCATGCGGCGCAGCCGCGTGTCGAGATCCACGTACATGTCGCGCTGGCGTTTCTGCGCATTGTTGATGTCGTTGCTGAGCACTTCGATCTGCCCGCGAAGCCGGTTAAGGTCGGTGTTGAGACTTTCGACACGGTTGAGCAGTTGCACTACGCCGCGATTGGTTCCTTCGGACTCCACTTGGGCAAGTTTCTGCCCAGCAGCTTGCTGTTCGTCGCTGAGAGTCTGTACCTGGGCAAGGATCAAAGTAAAACGATCTTGCAGGTCTTGATGGGTGTCGTGAAGCTCGGTGTACTCGCCGGAGAGTTTGGCGTGCTCGTCGCGCAGGGCAACGAAAAGAGTGTTGAGATCCTTCTGTACGTCGTACAGGCCGTCGTAGCGCACCTGCAGGTGGTCGCTCTTGGTTTGGAACTCGGCACGCCATGCATCGAGCGTACGCACCTCGTTTTGCAGCTGTGCAAGTTGCGTCTGCTGGCGCGACATCTGCACGCGCGCTTCGGTGTCGACGGCGGCATTGCATTGGAGAGACCCCAGCGCCAAAGCGACAAGGGGCAGCCAATGCTGCCCCCGGCTGGCCGGCGTCGATTGAAAAGATCGGAATACTGAGAAGCGTCTCATCATTGCCGGCCCTCCCAGGAAATCAGCAGAGGTACGGCGCGCCGGGAATCCGGCGCGCCCTTGAGATGCGAACCGCGATGCCTACTGCGGTTCCTTCGGGTAAACCAGGTCGCTGCGACGGTTCTTCGCCCAGCTTTCTTCATCCTGACCGAACGCGACCGGTTTTTCCGCGCCGAAGCTCACGGTTTCGACCTGCTTGTCGTTGACGCCGAGAAGCACCATCGCACGCTTGACGTTTTCGGCGCGACGCTGGCCGAGTGCGAGGTTGTACTCGCGGCTGCCGCGATCGTCGCAATTACCCTGCACGAAGATCTTCAGGTCGGTATGCGCCATCAGCAACTTGGCATGCGCGTCGACGATCGGCACATATTCTTCCTGGATGTCGTAGTGGTCGTACTCGTAGTAAATGCTGCGCTTCGAGAGCAGGTTGCCGGCCTCTTTTAGTTGCGCCCACGGATCGGACTTGAGCTGGGATTCACCGACCGTGCCGTCGGATAGCGGCCGTACGATAGCCTGCTCCTGCTGTTGTGCCTGGCCCTGCTGGCGCCGTTTTTGTTCCTCGAGCTGGCGCTTGAGCTCGTCCTGCTCCCGCATGACCTGCGCTTGCTTCTCGGCTTCCTGCTGTCGTGCGGCGTCTTGGCGCTGCGCCTGCTGCTGATCGAACAGGTCGCGCTGCTCGATATCGGCGCTTTTCCCCCCTTGGGTTGCACAGCCCGCAAGGGAAACAACAAAGAACACAACATACAAAATGTCTCTCATGACTGGCTACTCCTTTCGGCGATTGTTCAGAAGCGGGCCCCACGCAGGCTCGCGGATGTCACCAGACTGCGCGGTAAATCTCTGCTTGATCCGCCCATCGCTCGACACGGCGGCTAATATACCACGCCCCTTAACCTCGGACGCATAGAGGATCATCTTGGCGTTGGGCGCAAACGTGGGCGACTGATCGAGGCTGCCGGCGGTCAGTATCTGCATCTGTCGCGAGGCCAGATCCAGTGCTGCAAGATTGAAGCGGCCCTCGTTTCGATGGATGAAGATGAACGATTTGCCGTCCGGACTGTAACGCGGCGTGACGTTGTAGCCGCCCTCGAAAGTCATGCGTTCGGCCTCGCCCTCTCCGTCGGCGCGCATGCGGTAAATCTGCGGACTTCCGGCGCGGTCCGAGGTAAACAGGATGTGCTTGCCGTCACGCGAGAAACTAGGCTCGGTATCGATGGACTGGGTGTTGGTAAGCCGCGCAATACCCGAACCGTCGGCGTTGATCGAGTAGATGTTCGAGCTGCCGTCCTTGGTCAGCACCACCGCCAGTTTCTTGCCATCCGCGGACCATGCAGGGGCAGAATTCGAGCCTTCGAAATTGGCCAGGACCGTGCGTTTTCCATCGAGCAGGTTGTGCACGAACACGATCGGCTTTCTGCGCTCGAAGGAAACGTAGGCGATGCGGGTGCCATCGGGCGACCACTGCGGCGAGATGATCGGCTCCTTGTGTGCCAGGATGAATTCCGGGTTGTACCCGTCGGCATCCGCCACCTGCAGTTCAAAACCATCCGGGTTCTTGGTTACGAAACAAATCTTGGTGGCGAATACGCCGATGTCGCCTGTCAGTTTCTCGTAGATAAGGTCGGCAATCTTGTGTGCGGTGAGGCGCAGTTGCGAAACCGTCACCGTGTAGGAAAAACCGAGGAGCTGCGACCGCTTGCCAATGTCCATCAAGCGAAATTGCACTTCGACATGACCGTCCGCTTTTTCGATCACGCTGCCGATGACCAGCGCTTCGGCGCCCTCGTTCTTCCAGTAGCGGTAGTCGATCCCCGAAGGCTCGGTGGGAAAAGGCCGAACGCTACCCACCGAACCCAGCTTGAACATGCCGCTACGCTGTAGATCCGCGGAGACTATCTGGCTCGCGCGCTGATTGAAACGTTCTTCACTGGCAAATGGCAGGATGGTGACTGGGATCTGGTTGGCCCCGCCGCCGATGATTTCGATGGTCAGTTGCGCAGAAGCCTCGCGCACGCAACCAAGGCAGAACAGCAAACCTGCCAGAAGAAAAAAATCACGGAATCGCTTGCCCAGTCTAAAGTTGGTCAGGTTCATTGGCAAAAGCATATCAAGGTACATTGATCAATCCTTCGGTCGGAACTTCAGATGCAACTCGCGAAAGTTCTCCTGGAACAAGTCGCCGTCGGGCACCGGCAGCGGCTGCGCCGCCATGATGGCACGCCCCACTGCGGCATCGTAAGTCTCAACGCCGCTAGATTTCTTGAGCGTTGCGTTAAGCACCTCGCCTCCCGGCAGCAGCACCACTTCGAATCGCGCTTCCGGGTTGCCCTGTATGTTGGCGGGCATAACCACGCGGCTCTTGATCTTCATCTGAATCTTCGCCGTCCAATCGTCTATCAATTTCTGCTGTGCAGCGCGCGCGGCCGCCTCGGCGCGGCGTTTTGCTTCGTCAGCCTCGCGCTGCTTGCGCTGCGCCTCCTGCTGCTGGCGCTCGCGTTCCGCGGCAGCAGCGCGTTCACGCTGCTCCGCCTCGCGTTTCAGTTTCTCCTGCTCCACGCGCTTCGCCTCTTCCTCCAGACGACGCTCCTCTTCCGCGCGGCGTTGCGCTTCAAGCTGTTTTTGCTCCTCCAGCCGGCGCGCTTCCTCCTCGCGTTTCAGTTTCTCCTGCTCCAGGCGCTTCGCCTCCTCCTCGGCCCGTCGCTGCTCTTTCTCGACGCGTCGTTGCTCTTCCTCGGCCCGTCGTTCCTCATCCAGACGCCGCTTCTCCGCCTCGAGCGCTTTTTTCTCTTCCAGGCGTTTTGCTTCCTCGTCCTCTTTCTGCTTGCGGAGCTTTTCCCGCAACTCGATCTCGGCGGCTGACGGTTTGGACGGCGCTTCGACCTTCGGCGGCGGAGGCGGCGGAGGCGGCTCCTTTTTTTTGACCTCGGGAGCGGGCTTGGGCGGTGTCTCCACTATCCGAGGCGGCGGGCTGACTTTCTTGACCGGCTCGGGCAACTCTTCCCATAAGTCCACCACCACCGGCCCAATGACTTTCTTCTGCCAACTGACGCCGAACACCAGCATGCCGAAAAATAGCAGATGCACCATCAGGGCGAGGATTCCGGAGGGGATGCGGCCGGGTTCGTCAAGCGTGTGCATCGTCAACCCGAGCGGGGTTTGGCCAGCAGTCCCACCCTCTTGACCCGGTTCTGCCGAAGCAGATCTATCACCTGGATCACAGCTTCGTATTTGACGTCCTTGTCAGCGGAAATCACGACCGGTTGGTTTGGCTTCTTGGACTGTTTGCCCTTGATCACATCTAGAAGTTCATCGCGATCCTTCAACGGCCTTTCGGCGTTGGACAGGTCGCGATCGACGTAGGACAGTGCCCCGCTGGCGCGAATCGTAATCTCGATCGGCTGCGCCGGCGGCGCCGAAGCCGCGCCGATGGACGGTAGATCAACGACGCCGGGATTCATCAGCGGCGCTGTAACCATGAAGATCACCAGCAACACCAGCATCACGTCGATATAGGGCACAACGTTGATCTGGTTCATCAGGCGCGGGTGGCGGCGCATGTGCGGTCAGGTTCCGGTTGCAGCGACCGGCATTTGGCCCGTCACGGCCGTTTGCACAACGGCGTTGGCCTGCCGTTGCAGGATGTTGGAGAACTCTTCCATGAAGCTCTCGAAGCGGGTCGACAGCCGCTCGATGTGGCGCACGAAATGGTTGAAGGCGATGACCGCCGGGATCGCGGCAAACAGACCCATCGCAGTCGCGACCAGCGCCTCCGCGATGCCGGGCGCCACATGCGCCAGGGTGGCCTGGCCTACGTTCGCCAGCCCGCGGAAGGCATTCATGATCCCCCACACGGTGCCGAACAGTCCGACGTAGGGACTGACCGATCCCACCGTCGCGAGAAACGACAGATGCGCCTCGAGATGATCCATTTCGCGCTGGTAGGTAGCGCGCATAGCGCGACGGGTGCCGTCCATGAGCACCGCAAGATTGGTTCCGGTTTGCTTGCGAAGCTTCACGAATTCGCGGAATCCAGCCTCGAAGATACGTTCCATGCTGCCCGCGTTGTGGCGTGATCCAGCTGCTTGCTGATACAGCGTGCCCAGATCGGCGCCGCTCCAGAAACTGCGCTCGAACTGGTCGGTGCGCCGGACGGCGTCGCGAATTACGAACAGCTTGCGGAAAATGAACCACCAGGAAATCAGCGAAACCAGCAGCAACAACGCCAACACCAGTTGCACCAGGACGCTGGCGTTGGTGAGCAGGCTCATCAATGAAAGATCTTGGGTAACGTTCATGGTCTGTTTGCCTAGCGAGTTAAGCGCGGTCGCGGCGCTGGCGGGGCTGCCAGCGTCAAGCGGTCGCCTCCAACGGTAACAGCCCTTCATCGGTAAACGACGCCAGCACTGGGTCCGGGACCGGCATCGGCTTCAGGCTGCCGGTGGCCACGCAGGCCAGGTTCACCGAGGCGCGCACCAGCGCCTCGTCGCCACGCATGACTTCCTGCACCACGGTGACCTGTGCCCGGCCCAGTTTCTGCACCGCCACTGTCACCGTGACCAGATCGTCCAGCACGGCCGGCTTCATATAAGCGATGTCCAGGTGGCGGACGATGAATACGACCCGGAACCGGCGTGCCAGTTCCTGCGGCTCGAATCCCTGATTGCGCAACCACTCGATTCGGGCGCGCTCCATGAAATTTAGGTAGTTGGCATGGAACACTACGCCGGCCGCGTCGGTGTCCTGGTAGTAAACCCGCACCGGTATGCCAAAGACCATCTTAGCCTTCCCGCCACAGATCGCCGGTTGCCCTGCCCGCCGGCGGAACAGCGCCGAAGTGCCGATAGGTCAGCACCGTGGCCATGCGCCCGCGCGGCGTGCGCTGCAGATACCCCTGTTGAATCAGGAACGGCTCCAGCACATCCTCGATGGTGTCGCGCTCCTCGCCGATCGCCGCCGCGAGATTTTCTATGCCGACGGGTCCGCCGTCGAATTTTTCCAACACCGCGAGCAGAAGTTTGCGGTCCATCACGTCCAGACCGATCTGGTCGACATCAAGCATCTTCAGCGCCGCGTCGGCTACGTCCTTGGTGACTTTGCCCTGCGCCTTCACCTCCGCGAAGTCGCGCACCCGGCGCAACAGGCGATTGGCTATGCGCGGAGTCCCACGCGATCGGGTTGCAATTTCCAATGCCCCGCTGGCCACGATGTCTACATTGAGCAGGCGCGCCGATCGCTCGACAATCTGCGTCAACTCCGCGGCCGAGTAAAACTCCAGCCGCGAGACGATGCCGAAGCGGTCGCGCAGCGGATTGGTGAGCATGCCGGCGCGGGTGGTGGCGCCGACCAGCGTAAACGGCGGCAAATCGAGCTTTACCGAGCGCGCCCCCGGGCCCTCGCCAATCATGATGTCGAGTTGAAAGTCCTCAAGCGCAGGATAGAGAATTTCCTCCACCACCGGCGAGAGCCGATGGATCTCATCGATGAACAATACGTCGTTGGGTTCCAGGTTGGTGAGCAGTGCGGCCAGATCGCCAGGTCTTTCCAGAACCGGCCCGGAAGTCTGGCGCAGGTTCACTGCCATTTCCCTCGCGATGATGTGCGCCAGCGTGGTCTTGCCTAGCCCCGGCGGGCCAAAAAGCAGCACATGGTCCAATGCTTCGCTGCGGTTCCGTGCCGCCTGGATGAAAATCTGTAACTGGCCGCGGATCTTCTCCTGCCCGATGTACTCCTCGAGATGCTTGGGGCGCAACGCACGCTCGAGCGCTTCCTCCTGCGTCGAGATCGGGACGGGCTGTATCAAACGGTCGGTTTCGATCATCCTCTGGTGCCGCCGCGAAGACGCCTTTGAGGCATCAGCCGCGACCGCTCTTGAATTCCTCTAACAACGGCCGGACCTGTTCCGCATAGGCATCCACTCGTTTGGGCAGCATGCTGGCCATCTCGTCGATGCGGCGATTGACGATGCCGGTCAGTTTCAGGATAGCGGTCACGAAATATTTCTTTCCAAGCGGGGACAGGGCAAAGCGCTGTCCCTCGAAGTTGCTCGCATCCTGGATGGAAAAACGCATTTCCGCGTCCTCTGCGTTCCACAGTTCCTGCATGCGTGTGCGATCGGCCTCGGCGCCGGCAACGTCTTTCAACTTGCCGGAAAATGACAGAGCCATCATCACATGGGTCGACACCGTATGATCCATGATCTTGACCTGTTTGCGGCCCACATCGGAGCGCAAGTGCGTCAGCAGCATGTCGAGTTCCCCGGTGGAAAACTCGCGGCTGTCGAGTTCGTGCCACTGCGGCCGCAACCAGTCGAGGTTCGCGAACTCCTCGTTGATCGTCGTCACTACCGATTCGAGCAGTTGTCCCTCCGCGCGCCGCCATTGGGGATTGGTGGCGTTCCATTCCGGGCCGAGGTTCTGTTCCCGTCCCAGACCAGCCAGCAGCGCACGAATTGCCAGAAGACTTTCCTGCTTGAGGTAGTAGTTGCCAATTGAAACCGTTGTCTTGAGATCGTGCAGATCGATGAGTTCGGCGATCTGGTCACTCTTTCCGGTCGGGGTCTCGGGGTTGGCCGCGACGGGCAGTGCGATCGCCAGGGCCAGCAAGACGGCGGCGACCTGTCGTGTGTCCACAATCATGAAGAAACTTCTCCTGCCTGGGTGCAGCGCCCCATACCGGCGCCACGAGTTGAGCGGGATTATATCCCAGAGCCCCGCAAATCACTGTTCCGGTTTGCTGTCTTGTTGTCGTTGCAAGGCGACATCGCCGGCTGATTTCCCTCGAGATTTTTAGTCAGCATGATCTCCCCGCCGAGGCGCATGAAACGGCCTGTCGATTGCTGCTGCTACGTTTTCGAGAGCAGCTTCAGCGCCTGCCTGATCGCCTCCGGGACCGCGGCTTCCGGAGAAACATTGGCAAGCGCCGCATTCGCTTCCTTGTCGCTGTATCCAAGCGCACTCAGCGCGTTGAGCACATCTGCCCTTACTGCCCCGGTGCTGCCCAGGGCGGGCGGGGCGACGCCCCCGCCCAGCTTGTCGCGAAGCTCAAGCAACAATCGCTCCGCGGTTTTCTTTCCTATGCCGGGTATCTTGGTGAGCCTCGCGCCATCCTGGGTGGATACGGCCCGGTATAGGTCCGACACCGACAGACCCGAGAGCACCGCAAGCGCCGTGCGGGCGCCGACACCGCTGATCTTGAGAAGCTGCCGGAACACCCGCCGTTCCTCCTCGGTGCCGAATCCGAACAGCAGATGCGCGTCATCTCGCACTACAAGGTGGGTGTGCAGCGCCACAGTCCCGCCCGTCGCCGGGAGAGTGAAGAAGGTGCTCATCGGCACGTCCACTTCGTAAGCCACGCCGTGTACATCGACGATCACGGTAGGCGGTCGTTTTTCGATCAGTTGCCCGGTAATGCGGCCGATCACACGAGTCTCCCGCGTTTCATGCGGTACCCTCGCGTCGCGAGTTGCCCGAGTCCCATACCCCCGTGCGCGTGACAGATGGCGCAGGCCAGCGCGTCAGCCGCGTCGGCGCTGGGGTCGCCCGGCAGCTTGAGTAGCCGCCGTACCATCCCCTGCACTTGCTCTTTGCGCGCGTGGCCGTTGCCAACCACGGCTTGCTTCACCTGCAACGCCGTGTACTCCGATATCGGCAGGCTACTGATCACCGCAGCACAGATTACGGCGCCCCGCGCCTGACCGAGTAGCAAGGTAGTTTGAGGATTCACGTTGACGAACACCTTCTCCACTGCGACTTGCTGCGGTTTAGTCTCGCCGATCAATTGACACAGCCCTTCGAGGATTGTCTTGATGCGGTCCGGTAAGTCGCCATCCTGCGGCGTGCGGATGCAGCCGCTGGTGACGTAAGTCAGTTTCTGACCAACTTTGTCCAGGACACCAAACCCCGTCACCCTCAGTCCCGGATCGATTCCAAGAATCCTCGTCTTCGGTGAGGTAAGCGGCGAGAGACGTACGGTGGCGAACCGCATTCAGCGATCCTCCGACAGATTTGGCTGAAGGCAGAAACTTCCGTTTGCAGGCGCCCATCGAGGCCGCCCATTCATTCTTCT
This sequence comes from Burkholderiales bacterium, assembly GCA_035275265.1. Classification (GTDB taxonomy): domain Bacteria; phylum Pseudomonadota; class Gammaproteobacteria; order Burkholderiales; family JACQAP01; genus JACQAP01. Next base: position 8,794 of record DATENC010000028.1, read on the forward strand.
CTCGCCTCACGCCTCACGCCACTCGCCTCACACTTCCATCACCGCGGTGGTATGGATTTCCTGCACATCGTCGATCGCTTCCAGCGCATCAAGGAGCCTTTGCATTTTCGCCGCGTCATCTCCGGCCAGTACATTCTCGACCGTTGGCTTCATGGTCACTTCGGCGACATCCGCCTTGAGCCCGCGCTTCTCCAGTTTTTCCTTGACCGTCATGAATTCGTTGGGCGTGGCTATGACTTCGATGCTGCCGTCGGCGTTGGCAATAACATCATCGGCGCCCGCATCCAGCGCCGCATCCATGACTTTCTCCTCGCTCGTCCCGGGGGGAAACAGCAACTGTCCGCAATGCTTGAACAGGAACGAGACCGAACCATCGGTGCCGAGATTGCCGCCGTTCTTGGTGAATGCGTGGCGCACATCCGCGACCGTGCGGATGCGATTGTCAGTCATGCAGTCCACCATGACCGCTGCGCCGCCGATTCCGTAACCTTCGTAGCGCACTTCCTCGTAACTCACACCCTCCAACTCACCGCTGCCGCGCTTGATCGCGCGTTCAACGTTGTCTTTCGGCATATTGCTGGCATATGCCTTGTCCATCGCCAGGCGCAGACGCGGATTGGTGCCGGCGTCGGAGCCGCCGAGACGGGCGGCGACAGTGATTTCCTTGATAAGGCGGGTGAAAATCTTGCCGCGCTTGGCGTCCGCCGCGGCTTTCTTGTGCTTGATGTTTGCCCACTTGCTGTGGCCTGCCATGACTTCCTCTGCGAGCCGCCGCAACGGCGCATGGTGCGCTTCGCTGCACCATCGAAATGAGCTACGAAATGAGCTACCGTATGCGGCTGATATAATTAAAATTTTATCATACCATCCGCTCATCTCCGGTCCCGGACGAACACATGCAACAGCCTCTGCCGATCGCCAAATCTTCCCGCACGCTTTTTCTACTGCCCGGGCTTGCCAACCGTCATGGGCTCATCACCGGCGCCACCGGAACCGGCAAGACAGTATCGCTGCAGGTCATGGCCGAGGGGTTCAGCGCGATCGGCGTACCGGTATTCATGGCCGACGTCAAAGGCGATCTTTCCGGACTATCGATGCCGGGCACGATGAACCCCAAGCTCAAGGCTCGCATTGACACCCTTGCGCTCGGTGAGTTTTCCTTCGCCGGCTGTCCGGTGACGTTCTGGGACGTGTTTGGAGAACAGGGGCATCCGGTGCGCGCAACAGTCTCGGAAATGGGTCCGCTGCTGCTCGCGCGCCTGCTGAATCTCAACGATACTCAAGCCGGCGTGCTTGCACTGGTGTTCAAGATCGCCGACGACAACCATTTGCTGCTGCTCGACCTGAAGGATCTGCGTTCGATGGTGCAGTACGTCGGCGACAACGCCAGGCAGTTCACCACCGGGTACGGCAATATTTCCAGCGCCAGCATCGGCACGATCCAGCGCGGGTTGCTGGCGATCGACCAGCAGGGCGGCGACCGTTTCTTCGGCGAGCCGGCACTCAACATAGCGGATCTGATGCAGACCGACGAAAAGGGCCGGGGCATCGTCAACATCCTCGCCGCCGACAGGCTGCTGGCCGCACCCAAGGCGTATGCGACGCTCCTGCTGTGGCTGCTCGCGGAACTGTTCGAGGAACTGCCGGAAGTCGGCGATCCCGAAAAACCGAAGCTGGTGTTCTTCTTTGACGAGGCGCATCTGCTGTTCAACGACGCACCCCCGGCGCTGCTGGAAAAGATCGAACAGGTAGTGCGGCTGATCCGCTCCAAGGGCGTGGGCGTGTACTTCATAACGCAGAACCCGCTCGATATTCCGGACACCGTCCTCGGCCAGCTCGGCAACCGCGTGCAGCACGCTCTGCACGCCTTTACTCCGCGCGACCAGAAGGCGGTGAAGACCGCCGCCACTACGCTGCGAGCCAACCCGGAACTTGACGTCGAGAAGGTCATCGGCGAACTGGGCGTGGGCGAGGCGCTGGTATCACTGCTGGACGAGAAGGGCAGTCCTACAGTTGTCGAGCGCGCTTACATGTTGCCGCCTCACAGCCGCATCGGACCAGCAACAGCAGATGAGCGCCGGGTAACAATGCAGCGCTCGCTGGTAGCGGGCGTTTATGAGAATACCGTCGATCGCGAGTCGGCTCACGAAGTCCTGAAGGCGCGTCGTGAAACCGCCTCAGCGGGCGCGACACCGGCTACCGGTGGATCGGTGCTGGACAACGTACTGGGCGGCGTACTGGGCGGCGGCAACTCGCGCCGCCAATCTGCCGGCGAAGCCATGGTGAAAAGCGCGGCCAGGACAATCGGTTCGGAGGTCGGCCGCCGCATTATCCGAGGCGTGCTCGGATCGATATTCGGCGGCGGCAGCCGGCGCTAAACCCGCCGCCATGGCGCATGACCACACCCGGCCTTCGCTCGCCGGTACGGCTTGCGTCTTGCTCGCGGCGATGGCCTTCTCCGCGAAAGCCGTCATCGTCAAGCTGGCCTACGCCTATGCGGTCGATGCCGCCACGCTGCTGGCGCTGCGCATGCTTTTCTCTGCGCCTTTTTTCGTCCTCATGGCACTGTGGTCGGCCCGCGGCACAGCCGCGGCATCACTGACCCGCAAGGACTGGCTTGCAGTCGCACTGCTCGGATTTATCGGCTACTACCTCGCCAGCTATCTGGATTTCCTCGGGCTTCAGTACATCACCGCCGGCCTCGAGCGCCTTATTCTGTTCCTCTACCCAACTGTGGTGGTGCTGCTGTCCGCGTGGTTGCTCAAGAAACCCATTCGCCGTCACCACGTCGCCGCGCTGGCGCTGTCCTACGGCGGCATCGCATTGGTGTTTGCCGAGAACCTGGAATTTGGCGGCCGTTCGTTCGAAGTGGCACTCGGCGGCATGTTGGTGTTCGCCAGCGGCGTGGTCTACTCGTTCTACCTGATCGGCACCGGGGAAGTGATCGCCAAACTCGGTGCCGCGCGCTTCACTTCCTACGCGATGCTGGTGGCCTGCGCGGTTGCAATGTTTCAGTTCCTCGTCGCTCACGACCTTTCGCAGCTGGCGCTGCCGCGCCAGGTCTACTGGCTGTCGCTCTTGATGGCAGTCGTCTCCACCGTGATTCCGGCCTGGCTGATGTCGGAAGGCATCCGCCGCACCAGCGCCAACCATGCGGCCATGGTCGGCTCGGTTGGGCCGGTGGTCACGATTTATCTAGGTCACCAGGTGCTGAACGAGCCGATCAGTGCTGTTCAACTTGTCGGTGTGGTATTGGTGCTGGCAGGTGTAACGCTGGTCAGCGTAAAGAGAGATTCGTAGACACTCAGACGTTGAATCGGAAGTGCATGACGTCTCCGTCCTTGACGACATATTCTTTGCCCTCCAGGCGCATCTTTCCCGCTTCCTTGGCGCCATGGTCGCCCTTGAAGGAGATGTAGTCGCCGAAGGCGATAACCTCCGCGCGGATGAAGCCTTTCTCGAAGTCGGTGTGAATCACGCCCGCAGCCTGCGGTGCGGTGTCGCCGTTGTGGATCGTCCACGCGCGCACCTCCTTTTCCCCGGCGGTGAAGAAGGTCTGCAAACCCAGCAGGCCGTAGCCAGCGCGGATCAACCGGTTCAGGCCAGGTTCCTTTAACCCCATGTCGGCGAGGAACACCTGTTTGTCATCGTCGGACAGTTCGGCAATTTCGGCTTCCATGCGCGCGCAGAATGCCACGACCGGCGCGCGCTCCTTGGCAGCGCGCTGCTTCACCAGCACCAACAACGCGTTGTCGTCTCCAAATCCATGCTCCGCGACGTTGGCTGCATAAAGGGCCGGTTTGGCAGTGATCAGGCAGAACGGCTTGATGTTCGCTAGTTCCTCTTTCGAAAGAGCGAGCGAGCGCACCGGCTTGGCCTGGTTCAGTTGTGCCTGGACCTTTTCCAGCACGGCAACCAGAAGCTTCGCCTCCTTGTCACCGGACTGCGCCGGCTTGCGGTAGCGGGCAAGCGTCTTGTCCACAGTCGCCAGATCCGCCAACGCCAGTTCGGTATCAATGGTCTCGATGTCGGAAAGCGGATCGATCTTTCCCGACACGTGCACGACGTTGTCGTCCGTGAAGCAGCGGACTACATGCACCACCGCATCAGTTTCGCGGATGTTGGCAAGAAACTGGTTTCCCAGACCCTCGCCTTTGGAAGCGCCGGCCACAAGACCGGCGATATCCACGAACTCCACGATCGCGGGAATCACCTTCTGCGGCTTGGCGATGGCGGCGAGCTGCGCCAGCCTGGAATCCGGCACTTCCACGACGCCGACGTTCGGTTCGATGGTGCAAAACGGATAGTTCTCCGCGGCAATTCCGGCCTTGGTGAGTGCGTTGAACAATGTGGACTTGCCGACGTTGGGCAGTCCGACGATTCCGCACTTTAGTGACATGGCGATGGGTTATGAGAGACGGGCAATGGGAATTGTGGTTGTTTGCTCATTTCCCATCATCACGCTTTCGTATGCAGTTTCAGCATTGCCGCTTCGGTCTTGCCTTCCAGCAGCAGTGGCCACGTTTCCAGGCTGCGTCCGATCGCCTCCTGAATCAGCGGTAGTTCGTCTTTGCGCGGCGCGTTCAATACGTAGTTGGACACCTCGCCGCGGCCGCCGGGATGACCGATGCCAATGCGCAGACGCCAAAAATCCGGCGTCATGTGCGCGGCGACGTCCTTCAATCCGTTGTGTCCGGCGACGCCGCCTCCCTTTTTGAGCCTGACATCGCCCGGCGGCAAGTCAAGTTCGTCATGCACCACCAGTATCTCGGCCGGAGCGATTTTGTAGAACTGGGCCAGCGCCTGAACCGCCCGACCGCTCAGGTTCATGAAGGTATTGGGCTTGAGCATCCAGCATTCGCGGCCGGCGTCGATCAGTTTGGCGGCGTGGCCGTGAAATCGCGCTTCCGGGCGAAGCTGCACATGGCCGCCCGCGGCCAGACGGTCGACCCACCAGAATCCGGCGTTGTGGCGGGTGCCGTCATGTTCCCGCCCCGGATTTCCCAGCCCTACGACCAGCTTCATGGTGTTTGTCGGCGACCTCGAAAATAAACGGCCCGCCGGACGCACGGACGGGCGGGCCGTAAAACCAGGAAATGCAAAGCTACTTCTTGCCGCCCTTGTCGCCTTCCTTCTTCTCCGATTCTTTCTTCGCACCCACACCGGCTGGGGCCGCGCCCGGAGCCGTCGTTGCAGCGTCTGCAGCAGGTGCGCCTTCCACTGCGGCAGCCTCGGCGACAGGAGCGACTTCGGGCTCCGGTTCGACCAGCGCACGCGGTATCTGGACGGTCGCGACTACGGCATTGTCGCCGCGTACCAGTTGCGTCGATTCCAGGCCCTTGGGCAGTTTTACGTCGGCCAGGTGAACCGAGTGGCCGAGTTCGAGATGCTGCAAATCGACTTCGACAAATTCTGGCAGGTCGTCCGGCAAGCAGGTGATGTCGATTTCGTTCATCACGTGGCTGACGATACCTCCCTCCGTCTTCACACCCGGGGCAATGTCGGCGTTGATGAAGTGCAATGGCACCTTCATGTGGATCTTCTTGTTGGCCGACACCCGCTGAAAATCGACATGCAACACTTGTTGCTTCCATGGATGCATCTGCACGTCGCGCAAAAGCACGCGGTCCTTCTTACCGTCCAGGTCCATGTTCAGAATCGAGGCGTGAAAAGCCTCCTGCTTGAGCTGGTGAAAAAGAGAATTGTGATCCAGCTCGATGTTCTGCGCCGCTTGCTCGCCTCCATAGACGATTCCCGGCACCTTGCCCGTTCTGCGCAGACGGCGGCTCGCACCCGTTCCCTGCAGCGATCGGGACATCGCATTGACTTCCATCTTCGCCATGTTGCTCTCCTTGTGTTGACGTTATCCGCGACCAGATAACACCATTAAATAAACACCAAACTCCAGGTACCCCACTGAATAGGGTTGCACATCACTCCATGAACAGCGACGACACTGAGTCCTCGTTGCTGATTCGCAGCATCGTTTCGGCCAGTAGCGCCGCAATGCTCAACTGGCGGATACGTTTGCATAGTCTCGCTTCCTCGCGCAACGGGATGGTATCGGTTACTACCACCTCGTCCAGAACCGAATTCTCGATGCGCTCGATCGCCTTTCCCGACAATACCGGGTGGGTACAGTAAGCCAGCACCTTCACCGCGCCCGCCTCTTTCAGCGCCAATGCCCCTTCACACAGCGTATTCGCCGTGTCCACCATGTCGTCCATGATGACGCAGGTACGCTCCGCGACGTCTCCGATAATGTTCATCACTGTCGCCACGTTGGGACGCGCACGACGCTTGTCGATGATGGCGAGGTCCGATTCCAACCGCTTTGCCAGCGCACGGGCACGCACCACGCCGCCGACGTCTGGCGAGACCACCACCAGATCCTGGTGGCCGAGCTTCCATATGTCGCCCAGCAGAATCGGCGCTGAATACACGTTGTCCACGGGGATGTCGAAAAAACCCTGGATCTGGTCCGCGTGCAGATCCATCGTTAGCAGCCGATCCACACCAGCCACCACCAGCATGTTGGCAACCACCTTGGCGCTAATCGCCACCCGAGCCGAGCGCGGGCGCCGGTCCTGACGCGCGTAGCCCAGGTAGGGAATCGCCGCGGTGATGCGTCCGGCCGAGGAGCGCTTCAGCGCATCCACCATAAGCATCACTTCCATCAGGCTGTCGTTGGTCGGCGTGCACGTCGACTGCAGCACGAACACATCCTTGCCACGCACGTTCTCCAGCAGTTCCACCATGACCTCGCCGTCGCTGAAGCGGCCCACGGTGGCGCGCCCGAGCGGGATATTGAGGTGTCTGACGACGTCTTCGGCAAGCTTGGGATTCGCGTTGCCGGTGAACACCATCAAGCTGTCGTAGGCCATGCTAGAGACTTGAAACCAGAGACCGGAGACCGGAAAAAACCATCTGACGCGAGCCAACAAACAAAATGAGCCGCATACATCCGAGCGGCTCGCCTTTTCCAGTCCCTAGCCTCGAGCGACTAGTCTCTAGACTGGCTGGGGAGGTAGGGATCGAACCTACGAATGCCGGAATCAAAATCCGGTGCCTTACCACTTGGCGACTCCCCAAAAATCCTAATTGCCCTCGGACCAAAGAGGGTGCCGGTCCAGTCCGCGCGCTACGAAACCCCGCATTTCTGCCGGAAGTTCCGACAGCAATTTCTGAGCTTGCGCCTCGGTTTCGAACCCGCAGAACACGCAGGCCCCGGATCCGGTCATGCGGGCGTCGCCGTATTGGCGTAACCACTCGAGATGATGGGCCACTTGCGGATAGCGCCGGCACACCACCGGCTCGAGATCATTGCGACCCTGGCCGACCGAAAAGGCCGCTATTGTGATTGCATTCGTATTACGTGTCAATTCAGGCGCCGAGAAGATTTCCTTAGTGGAAACAGGCGTTTCCGGCACCAGAACCAGGTACCACGCAGGCGGTATCTGGAGAGCGGTGAGGCGCTCGCCCACGCCTTCGGCAAAGGCGCTGCGCCCGAACACGAACACCGGAACGTCTGCACCAAGTTTCAGAGCCAATTCCTGTAGTTGCCGCCGCGCGAGCCCGATTTGCCACAACCGGTTCAACGCCATGAGCGTTGTGGCCGCGTCGGAACTACCGCCGCCGAGTCCGCCTCCCATGGGGAGTCTTTTGACCAATTCGATGTCGACGCCGAGGCGGGATCCGGCGTGGTTCTTGAGCAGCCGCGCCGCACGAACGCACAGGTCGGCCTCGGGGGGCACGCCCGCAAGCTCGGTAACTCTGCGCACAACGCCGTCGTCGCGCACCGAAAATCCCAATTCGTCGCCGTAGTCGATGAAGCGCATCGCAGTCTGCAACAAGTGATAGCCGTCCACACGGCGCCCAATCACGTGCAGGAACAAATTGAGCTTGGCCGGTGCAGCAAATCGCACCCCAGCGCTACCCGCCGTATCAGCCGTCACAGCGAGGTTCACTCGGCCAGGTCCCAACGGTCGATGATCAGACGCAGCTTGAGGTTGTCGTACACCAGCGCGATGCGCGCCGGCAGCGAGCTATCCCCGGCGTAGTCGAGAAAGGTGATGTGCCAATCGTTCTGTTTGAGGCTGCTCAGCCGGCCACGGGCGTCGCGCTCCTCAGCCTGCACCGGAAGCCCCGGCTCGGCACGACCCACCACCCAGTGCTGCAGGCCTTCGAGCGGCAGATCCCAGCCCAATACCTCGCGGGTCAGCGCCTGCACGTTATCGGAGCGATACTCCTTTTTGTCTCCAGTCGTCAGCATCGCGCCGGACGCATCGGCTTCGAGCTCGGCGATCACCGAGCCGACCGGGGACAGCAGGCGTATCCGATCGCTGGCGGCTGCGTGCCTCCAGGTCAGCTTGGCCGAATAGCCGCGTTGCTCCAGCTTGACGGCAACGCGACCAGTGAGGGCAAACGTGTTGATACCGGCGCTGGAAGCAGGCAATACTTGCGGCGCCCGTGAGACCGCGCAGCCTGCCACGGCGGCGAGGACGATACCGGTCAAGAAAAGATGAGTGAAATGAGGCACCGATGCGCCTCAGGGCATGAATTTCTTGATGACCTTCTGCAGCTCTTCGTTGCCGGGGTTGTCACGCAGCGAGTCGCGCCAGACTTTCTCGGCCTCGCCCTTCTTGCCTTTCGCCCATAGCACTTCGCCCAGGTGCGCGGCGATCTCTGGATCGGGACGTTGGTCGAATGCACGCTGCAGGTATTGCAGTCCTTCGGCATGATTGCCGAGACGATATTCCACCCATCCCATGCTATCGAGAATGAACGGATCCTCGGGCGAAAGCTTAAGCGCCTTCTCGATGTAGTCGCGTGCCTCGGCGAGACGATCGGTGCGGTCGGCCAAGGTGTACCCCAACGCGTTGTAGGCCTGCGCGTGATCCGGCTTGAGCGCGATCAACCGTCGCAGGCTGGTCTCCGCCACGTCGAGGCGATCGAGTTTCTCTGCCGCCAGCGCGATGTCGTAGAGCAGGTCCGGATTGTCCACATGGGCATCGAGTGCAGTTTTGAGGATGTCGAACGATTCTTTGTAGGCTTTCGCCTCGCGCATCAGTTGCGCCTCGGCCTGCACGATCTGCACGCGCTGTGCTTCATTCTGCGGTTGCAGGCTCTGCAGATGGGCACGTGCTTCGGTCACGCGGCCCTGACGCGCCAGCATGAACGCGTAGCGCGCGTGCGCCATCACATACTGCTCTCCGCCTTCGACCGCGAGGTACCATCGAGACGCCTCGTCGAAGCGCTTGCGCTCCTCATTGACCTGCCCGAGGTGAAAGCGCACGGTGTCCGGGTCCTTGTAATTCAGTTCCAGCACCCGCTTCAACTGCGTTTCCGCCGCATCCAGGTCGTTGATCTGAACCGAAAGTAGCGCCACCGTCACCGCAATGTCGGGGTTCTGCGGATTGTCGTCGAGCAGTCGCTGGAACTGGGCGCGCGCCTCGGGGAAATTTTTTTCGCCGATCAGTTGACGGGCGTAGTTCAGGCGCACTTCCTGCGCCTTGGGGTTGGCATCCAGGAAACCCTTCATGTAGTCGAGCGACTTGGCACGCGACTCACTGGTAAGCGCCTGCGCCTGGAACAGCGCCGCTGCCTCCCAGTCCGGCCGGATCCGCAACGCTTCGCGGATTTCCGCCAACGCCGCGTCATATTTATTAGCCGCCAGAGCCGCCTGCGCTACCGCAAGGTGTGCCTCGGGCAACTGCCGGTAAGGCTTGACAAGATCCTTCACCAGTGTCAACACGGCGTTCTTGTCGGGATGTTTGGCGAGTAGTGCGTGCAACTGCAGCAGAGACGCGCCGGCGTTGGCGCCCTCGGCCGCAAGCATCTCCTGCAGCAGCGGTTTCGCGGCGTGCAGGTTGTTGGTGGTGACGAACAATGTCACCAGCGTATGCCGCGCAGCGGTCGAGCCCTTCTCCGAGGCTAACCAGATCTTGGCAGCTTCCACCGCCATCTCGGTCTGCCGTCCGTACAGGGCTAGTTCGGTGGCTCGCCGGGCTACGCGCGGGTCGCGAGTGGACCTGGCCATCTCGAGATAGGCTTGCGCCGCAACTTGATAGCTGCCGCGCTGGCCCGCGATTTCGCCCAGCAGAAACTTGTAGAGCAGATCCATATCCAAATCACGGCCCGGGAGATCGGATGCAGACAGCGATTGCGTGCCGAAGACGCGCCTGGCGCGTTCCTCAAAACTGTCCTCCGGATCTGCGGCCTGAGCCGACCAGTCCACCGACGCCTCGGCAGCAATGGCGCCGTCCCCGGCAAAAGCCGGCGAGCCGGCGCGCGCTCCGGGCTGGGCGCAAGCGCCCAGCGTCAGGCAGGACACGGTTAGCAACGAGGTGATACAGGAGAGCAATGACGGCATGAATTGTTTGGGGCCGTGAGATGGGACAACCGCGCGTAACGGGACGTTAGATGGCATGAACGCGCGCGAAGTTCTTCAACCCGGAACACAGTTTAGGTATATTTGGCGGCCATCACAAGTAACCCCAACGCATCCGCCGGTCACCGTCGCGGCGTTGTCGCCCGGATTCCGAAGGGTGACAACAAGAGGGGTTGCAACAGCAACGGTACAAATTTCCACAATTTCCAGACAAGGCGAGGGCATGAGCACCATGGCAAGCTCTGAATTGACCGTTTCCGCGCAGGCACTGACGCGCACATACGGCGCCCATCGCGCAGTGCGCGACGTGTCGCTGGAACTCAGGCGCGGCGAAGTGCTAGGCCTGCTCGGGCCCAACGGCGCCGGCAAGACCACCACCATGCAGATGCTCACCGGCAATCTCGCGCCGAGCAGCGGCAAAGTGCACATCTGCGGCATTGATCTGATCGACATGCCTACCCAGGCGAAATCGCGCATCGGCTATCTGCCTGAAGTACCGCCGCTGTACCGGGAACTCAAGGTAGATGAGTACCTGCGCCTCGCAGGGCGCTTGCACAAACTCAAGAAAAGCGCGCTGCAGCCGGCGGTGGAACGCGCTAAGGATCGTTGTGGGCTCGTGGAAACGGGCAAGCGCTTGATCGGCTCGTTGTCGAAGGGATATCAGCAACGTGTGGGCATCGCCCAAGCGATCATCCACGATCCAGACGTGATCATCCTCGACGAACCGACTATCGGCCTCGATCCCAACCAGATTCGCGAGATCCGCGCACTGATACGTGACCTCGGGCACGATCACAGCGTGATCCTGTCCACCCACATCCTGCCCGAAGTGGAAGCGGTATGCGACCGGGTGCAGATCCTGCACCGTGGTGAAGTCGTGTTCTACGACAGCATCGCCGGACTCAAACAGTTCCGCGGCGGCCAGGCCCTGCAAATCGGTCTGCGCAATCCGCCGCAGATTGCAGAGATTGTCAGCGCGGCCGCCGATGCCGAAGTCGACGCCGTCAATGCCAACCTGTTTCGCGTGCGCCCGCGCGGCGGCATCGATCCCACCGGCACCCTGGTGCGGGCCGCCGTTGAGCGCAATTGGGGGTTATATCTGTTGCAACCGGCGCTGGCTAGCCTGGAGGAAGTGTTCGCCCATTTGACTCAGCGCGAGGAAGATCAAAGTGAAAGGAACTCCGCATGATCTGGACCATCGTCACCAAGGAACTGAGAACGCTGTTCGCCTCGCCGCTGGCGTGGGTGGTGCTGGCGTTCCTGCAGATCATCCTGGCGTGGATCTTTCTGACCCGGGTGGACTACTTCCTCACCATTCAGGCGCAGCTCTCACGCATGCCCAATGCACCCGGGCTCACTGAAATCGTGGCGGTGCCGATGTTCGGCATAGCTTCGATCGTGTTGCTGATGTCGGTGCCGCTGTTGACCATGCGGCTGGTGGCCGAAGAGCGGCGCAATCAGACCATGGCCATGCTCATGTCTGCGCCGATATCGATGACGCAAATCGTCCTGGGCAAATTCCTCGCCACGCTGGCCTTCCTCGCGATCGTCGGTGGCCTGATCGTGTTGATGGGACTGTCGCTGCTGCTGGGGGGCAAACTGGACCTCGGACTGATCGCCACCAATTTGCTCGGCCTGCTGCTGCTGACCGGAAGCTTTGCCGCGATCGGCTTGTTCGTATCCTGCCTCACCACCCATCCGGTTGTGGCAGCCATAGGCACGCTGGCGGCGTTTCTGGTGCTATGGCTGGCGAACATCGCCGCTTCCGACCCGAACAGCCCGCTGCACCTGCTGTCGCTGCTGAAGCATTTCGAGAACTTCATGAATGGTTCCATTGCTGTCACGGATCTCATCTACTTCGCACTGCTAACCGCAACCTTTCTGATTCTTTCGATCCGGCGTCTCGATGCCGATCGCCTGCGCGCATGAAACTGAATCGCAAACTGAGACTGCAGTTGCTGCTCCAGAACGGCTTGTTCGTGGTGTTGTTGCTCGGAGTGGCAGCCGCCGTTGCCTGGGTTACGAGGGACGTCAAAATTCAATGGGATCTGACGCAAAGCCAACGCAACACCTTGTCCCAGGCTTCCGTCGAGGCGCTCCAGCAGATGGCCGGACAGATTACCGTAACCGCCTACGCCACAGCGCAGGACGCCGAGGGCGACGTTCGCAAGACCGTACAGACTTTCCTGTCGCCGTATCAGCGCGCCAAGAGGGACTTCATGCTGGTGTTCGTCGATCCACGCGAGCAGCCGCAGAAAACGCAGGCGGCGGGGGTACGCGTGAACGGCGAGTTGGTGATCGAATACAACGGCCGGAACGAACACCTCACCAACCTTTCGGAGATGGAACTCACCAATCTGCTGGTCAGGCTGGCGCGCTCATCAGAACGCCAAGTAATGTCTCTGGACGGACACGGCGAGCGCAAGCTCGATGGCCGCGCCAATCACGATCTTGGCGAATTCGGAAATCAGCTTTCCGCCAAAGGTTTCAAAATCGCAGCTTTGAACCTGGCGCAGGCACAGGATGTACCGGACAACCTTAGCGTCTTAATCATCGCCGGACCGCGCGTTGACCTGCTGCCCGGCGAAACCGGCAAGATCAGGCGCTGGATGGAGAAGGGCGGCAATTTGTTGTGGCTGATCGACAACGATTCGCTGCGTGGATTGCAGGTGCTCGCGGAGGAACTGGGGCTTAATCTGACTTGGGGCACGGTAGTGGACCCGCGTGCCGGCGGCCTGAATTTGCCGGCGACTTTCGCGTTGGCTTCGGGCTACGGTCCGCATCGAATTACCGAGAATTCCTCGATCACCAGCGTGTTTCCCTACGCGCGCCGTATCGCCGCGAAGGAGGGAACGAAGTGGCGTTTCCAGCCGCTGGTGGAAGCGGCTCAGAGCGGCTGGCTGGAGACCGGCGGCATCAATGACAAAGTGGCATTCGATCGAGATCGTGACGTCCGTGGCCCTATCGTGGTCGCGGCCGCGCTTGAGCGCGACCTTGGAAACCGCAAGCAAAGAGTGGTGGTTACCGGTACCGGCCAGTTCCTTGCGAACCAGTACGTCGGGTTGCTTGGCAACCTCGATCTGGGCGTGAACATGGTGAACTGGCTGGCTGGGGACGAGTCGCTGATCACGGTTCAGCCGCGCACGCGTTCGGATCTTTCGCTGGAATTGTCGCGCGCGGGCCTGGCGCTTATCGGCATCGGATTCCTGGTGGTCTTGCCGCTTGTCTTTCTGGTCGCCGGCGGCGCGATCTGGTGGCGCCGCCGCAAGGCATGAAATCCAAAGTCCTCGTGAACTTGGTGCTGGTCCTGTTGTTGACGGGGCTGGTGCTTTACGCCTACTTCCGTCCCAAGGAACGACCCGATCCGGGAGTAAGGCTGACACAGCTCAAGCGCGAAGAGATCACGCGCATCACCGTGGAAGGCCGCGGCAGCCGGCCCATCCAGCTGCAAAAACGCGACGGCGTCTGGCGCATCAGCGCGCCGCTTCAAACCCGCGCCGATCCGATCCAGGTGGATCGCCTGACCGACATTGTCACGGCCACCGCCAAACACAAATTGCCGCCCGGCGATCCCGGCGGCTACGAACTCGACCCGCCGCAACTAAAGCTTACCCTCAATGACCAGGCTTTCGCCTTCGGCCGAATCAATGACGTCACCAACGAACAATACGTCGCGACCGGGGGACAGGTCTATCTGGTGGCGCCTTTTCACGGCTACGGCATTCCCATCGAGATCACCAAGCTGGTGAGCCGCAAACTGCTTGACGATGCAGAAGTGCCGGTCGCATTCGACTTCGGCAGCTACCGTATCGTCAGGGATGACCGCGGAACCTGGACCATCGAAGGGGTGTATCCGGCGCCACGGGGAAAGCCGCCTTCGCAGGACGATTTCAACCGCTGGGCCGACGAGTGGCGTTTGACCTCGAGCCTCGGCGCCAAACCCAGCCGCACGCGCGGCAAGGACCGCCTGGTCGTGCAGTTCAAGGGTGGGAAGAAGGTCACCATGGAAATCGTGCAGACAAAGCCCGAATTCCTGCTGGTGCGCGACGACGAAAAAATGCAGTACCGCTTCGGCAGCGAAGTCGGCAAGCGCCTGCTCGACCCCCGCGTAGTCGCTGAGAAGTAAACGCGAGACGTGCCCGAATTGCCCGAGGTAGAGATCACCCGTCGCGGACTGGTCCCGTACCTGGTCGGAAGGTGCGTGGAGACGGTGCTTGTGCGCAACCGCAAGCTGCGCTGGCCAATTGCGCGCAATCTCCGCGTGCACATCAGCGGTTGCATCGTGCGTACTGTGGAGCGCCGCGCCAAGTATCTGTTGATCGGCTGCAGTACCGGCTGGCTGATCGTGCACCTGGGAATGTCGGGCAGCCTGCGGGTGCTGCCGCGCGCGACCCCGGCCGGGAAGCACGATCATTTTGACCTGGTGCTCGACTCGGGGATGATCGTGCGGCTCACGGATCCGCGCCGCTTCGGTGCGGTGTTGTGGGCCGCACGGGATCCGCACGCCCACCCCTTGCTGGCTGATCTCGCGCCGGAACCCCTCGGCACGGAGTTCGATGCTGCCTGGCTGCACGCCCGCACCCGCGGCCGCAGTGCGGCAATCAAGACTGTACTCATGGATAGCCATACCGTCGTAGGCGTGGGCAACATATACGCCACCGAGTCGTTGTTCCGCGCCGGTATCAATCCGAAAACAGCAGCTGGCAAAGTTTCTCTTGAACGCTGTGATCGCCTGGTGTACGCAATAAGGGAAACGCTCAGCGCGGCCATCGACGCCGGTGGCAGCACGCTGCGCGACTTTGTCGACTCCGACGGCAATCCCGGTTATTTCCAGCAGAATTACTATGCCTACGGCAGGGGCGGTCAGCCTTGTCGCGTGTGCGGTAAGGCTATCCGGGTTTTGCGCCAGGGCCAACGCGCGACCTTCTATTGCCCACAATGTCAGCACTAGCATCAATTGGGTTAGTTTAGCAATGACTTACTTTCCCTTGACGAGCTAGGAAAACATCCCGAGAATCGCGCGGTACCGAAGTGCAAGGCCGGACCCAAAACGCCGGGTTGGAGGCTGTTTTCGCGCCACCAGCAACATTGCGCTAGGAATGGATCAGGTACGGTAAGTCGCCCGCCTGCCGGTGTTAATCCTAAGAACGACCCAACTGGCGACATCGCAGTTTCTTGGGGAAGAACCAAAATCTTTAAGAGGAAATCACATATGAACAGCAATACGTCCCGCTTTGCGCACGCAGCGCTGGCGACAGTATTTTCGGCCGCACTATTTGGCGCCGGAAGTTCCCTCGCCGCAGATGTCGATGCCAAGCGCCTGGCTAACGCAGACAAGGAACCAGCCAACTGGATGAGCTATCACGGCTCGTACAAGTCCTGGCACTACAGCCCGCTCGACCAGATCACCAATAGAAACGTCAGCAAACTTTCGGAGACTTGGTCGCATGTGGCTTCGCGCGCTAATCGCGGCCTGCAGGGCATGCCGCTAGCCATCGACGGCGTCCTCTATTACTCAAGCCCCTACAATCAGGTCTATGCGCTCGACGGCGCCTCCGGCAAGATCCTCTGGACCTACAAGCAGAAGCTCAATGAAGACTTGGTCGCCCGCCAGACCCACTCGCCTTACAACCGTGGTATTGGGGCCGCCTACGGCAACATCTACATGGGCACCCTGGACGGCAAGTTGGTCGCAATCGATGCCAAGAGCGGCAAGCTCAACTGGGAAACCAAGCTGGTCGATTCGGAGAAGCTGACCGTGGGCTTCACCGGCGCGCCGTTGGTAGTCAAGGACAAGGTGGTCATCGGCTCGCAAGGCGGGGAATGGCCGTACCGCGGCCCTATTTTCGGGGTCGACGCCAAGACCGGCAACAAGGTGTGGGAGTTTTTCACCGTGGGCGGCAACGAGGGCACCAAGTCCGACCGTCGCGACACCTGGGGTGGAGATTCGTGGAAGACCGGAGGAGGCGGCGGCTGGATGGCCGGCAGCTACGATCCCGACACTAACACCGTCTGGTGGGGCACCGGCAACCCGGCGCCGCTGTACGACTGGGCGGGTGACAAGTGGAAAACCGAGGGCCCGCGTCCCGGGGACAATCTCTATACCTCTTCGATCATCCTGCTCAATCCTGATACGGGCGAGCTGAAAAATTTCTTCCAGGTCATGCCACACGATGCCTGGGATTATGATCCGGCTTCCGGCGAACTGATGATGATCGACCAGGGTGGCAAGAAATACGTCGTTCACCCCAGCAAGAACGGCTTTGTCTACGTCTTCGACCGTGCCGGCAAGGTGCAGAACGTTTATCCGGGAGTGGACAACATCAACTTCGTCAAGGGCGTCAATCCCAGGACCGGCGAGCTGATCGGCCGTCGCGATCTGGCCGAGGGCAAGCACGAAAACCTGTGCCCGGCCATCGCCGGCGGCTACAGCTGGAACGCCGGCAGCTACAGCCCGAAGACCGGCCTGATGTACAAGGTTGGCTACGAGTGGTGTATCGACCTGGAAGTGGTGCGCACGGAACCGATTACCGAGCCGTTCGTGCAACTGAACATCGGCGCCAATTTCACCTTCGTGGCACCGAAGGGTGACAAGATGCGCGGCCACATCCGTGGACGCGATCCGGTCACCGGCAAAGTCAAGTTCGAGATCCCCTACCCTAGCGCCATTCCGCATGCCGGTTTGCTCACCACTGGCGGCAACGTGCTGTTTGTGCCGGAGGCCGATGGGACCCTGGTTGCGTACGATGCCTCCAACGGCAAGAAGCTATGGAGCCATAACAACGGCCAGGGCCACAACGGCGGGATCATTTCCTACATGGCCAAGGGCAAGCAGTACGTGGCAGTGATGACCGGCTGGGGCAGTCTGGTCGGCGACGGCTACGGCGACCTTTGGGGTGAACCGTACAAGAGCATGCCCAAGGATTCCGGGGTGCTGAAAGTTTTTGCTCTGCAATAGTTGGAACTGCATCCGGCTATCGTTGCCGAATGAAACATGGGCGGGGATTTTCGTCCCCGCCCTTTTTTATTGTTGTCGTCGGATTGGCCGCCCGATCGTTAGTTGCCGCAAGGCTATTAGGTGTGCGGCCGAGACCGGTTGGTTTAGCAACAGGACGGAATATTCTGTGAACAATAAAATCTACGGATTTCGCATCGGTGCGGTCGCCGGCTTTTTGCTCGCGGCCGGAATGTCGGGGATCGCTCCCGCCGGCGCGCAGGAGGCCAAGCCTTTCGACGTGAAGGGTACGTTCCGAAACATCTGCGGCTTTTGCCACGAGGACTACGGGCGCAAGGCCGGCAAAGGGCCACAACTGATGAACTCCGAGCGCACTGATCGGGAACTCTTCAACCGCATCAAGAAGGGCTTGCCCGGTCGCATGGCCGGATTCGGCAGTGCCTTCAATGACGAGCAGATCGGCAAGATCGTCACGTTCATCCGCAACCTCAAACCCGGCGTAGAACCGCAAAACCCATGATGAGACCATCCAGGATTCCGGCGCGTGTGCGCGCCGGCGTGGCACTGTGCGCCTTTGCCTGTGCGGCAACACTGCTGGTGACCGAGGAGGTTGCCGCGCGCACGCTCGCGGAGGTCCAAGCGCGCAGGGCAATCTCCATGTGCGCCAACCCGGATGCACTGCCGTATTCCAGCAAGAATCCCGATGCGCCCGGTTTCCAGATCGAGCTGGGACGCGCCATCGCGGGGGACCTGGGAGTGCCGCTTGAAACCGAGTGGATCGTGCCGCGCCGGCGCGCGTCCACGGTGAACTGCGACATGATGTTCGACAGCGTCAACGACCCGAAGGTCTACGAAGGCCGGATGCTGTTGTCGCGGCCTTATCAGAAATCGGGGGTGGCGCTCGGGCTCATGCGCGACGCAGAAGAGGTGAGCAACTACCGGGAGCTGAAGAAAGGCCAGAAGATCGGTGTGATGGTCAACTCGGTTGCCAGCGTGGTGCTCGGCAAAGGTGGGGCCACCACCTCGCCTTATGCCTTTCAGACCGACATGGTCGAAGACCTGGCCAAAGGCGAACTGTACGGCGCCGCAGTATCGGCGGCATCGCTAAGCTACTACATCTTCCGCAATCCGGACTCGGGCCTGCGCCTGGTCCACGCCTTCGACGGCGAGCCTGACCTGAGCTGGGACGTCGCGGTCGGTCTGCGCAAGTCGGACCAGGCGCTGGTCGATGCCGTCAACAAGGCGCTCGACAAATTGATTTCGGATGGCACCCTGGCAGCGATATACGCCAAGTACGGCGTCGAACACCGTCAACCTTGACCGGTCCAGCGCTCACACGGAATTCTTGACCGTTTGCTGCGTCAGGCGCAGGAACCTGTCATAGAGTTGCTCCCTCGTTTCCTCCAATGCCGGGTTCAGCGGGATACAGTCCACGGGGCAGACTTCCTGGCACTGTGGCCGGTCGTAGTGACCGACGCACTCGGTGCATTTGTCCGGATCGATCTGGTAGATCTCCTCGCCCTGAAAAATGGCGTTGTTGGGACACTCCGGTTCACACACGTCACAGTTGATACATTCGTCCGTGATCATCAGGGCCATCGGGAACTCACTTCGGCAATTTCGCCTTCAACCGTGGAATGACGATTGGGTTGACGAACGGAGATACGTCTCCGCCCAGGCTGGCAATCTCGCGCACCATAGTGGCGGAGATGAACATGTATTGTTCAGCCGGCGTCAGGAACAGGGTTTCGACATCCGGAAACAGGTTGCGGTTCATTCCGGCCATCTGAAACTCGTACTCAAAATCCGATACCGCGCGCAGCCCGCGCAGGATGATCTTGGCGTCGTGTTTGTGCAGGAAGTCCATCAACAGGCCCGAAAAGCCTTCCACCCTCACGTTATCGAAATGCGCCAGCGTTTCTCTGGCCATCGCCACGCGCTCTTCAACTGTGAAGAACGGGCTTTTCCCCCGGCTGTCGGCGACCGCGACGATCATCTCGTCGAACAATGTCGAAGCACGGCGCACCAGGTCTTCATGACCGCGCGTGATCGGGTCGAAGGTGCCGGGATAGACGGCCCTGTTGATTCGCCTCTTCATGATCGGACCCATTTTATCAGGAGGCCGTGCACCCGCCCTGCGCGCGATTGGCGCAATAACTCGTAGCCCTCGGGTAGCTCCGGCAGCCGGTCAGACTCGAGGTACACACGCGAGCCGCCGTCAAGGCGGCTTGGCAACAACGGCAGCAGGCCCGGCAGCAGGTCCAGATGGTAAGGCGGATCCAGAAACACCACATCGTAACGGCGCGCATCGGATCGCAGAAACGCCAATGCATCGGCTTGTACCAGCTCAACCTGCGCGGCGACAAGCATTGCGTGCGTCGTTTGCAGTGCGCGGAATATCTGCGCGTCGCGTTCCACCATCACCACTTGTCTGGCACCGCGCGAGGCGGCTTCGAACCCGAGCGCGCCGCTGCCCGCGAACAGATCCAGGCAAGTCTTCCCGGTGAGATCCTGTCCCAGCCAGTTGAACAGGGTTTCGCGCACGCGATCCGGGGTAGGCCGCAGGTCAGCGGCGCTGGGAAAGTGGATCAGGCGACGGCGCCATTCACCGCCAATGATGCGAACGCTGTTACTGCGCGTCCGCATCGGGGCCGTAACAGCTCAAGGCTTTGCCGACGAGCCGACCACCACGGTGACCATGCGGGCGGGGTCGATACGGCGGCGCCAGGCGTCCTTCACCTCGGCCAGCGTCACGGCCTCGATCTTCGCGGGAAAGTCTTCCAGATAGCTGGGCGGCAGGCGGTAGAAGCCGATCACCGACAGGTACTCGACGATTTTCCTGTTGCTGTCGATGCGCAAGGGGAATCCACCGACGATGTTCTGTTTCGCGGCTTCGAATTCTTGCTGCGTCGGACCATCGGTGACGAATTTCGCTAGCGTGTCGCGCGCCACCGCGAGGGCTTCTTCGGCCTGATCCTTTTTGGTCTGAAGCCCGATCTGGAATGGTCCCTGCAATGCGAGCGGGTTGAAGTAACTGTAGGCGCTGTAGGCAAAGCCGCGTTTTTGGCGGATTTCGTCATTGAGCCGGGAGGAGAAGCCGCCGCCACCGAGCACGTAATTGCCCACCCAGAGCGGAAAGTAATCGGGGTCGAGGCGTTTGATCCCCGGCTGGCCGATCAGGATATGCGCTTGGGTGGCTTCATGCGCGATGCGGCTCGTCTGTTCTTTGGGGAGGCGCGGAATCGGCGGCAGCACCGGCAGCGGTGCCGCCACCTTCATGCCGGACGTCAACTGCTCCGCGAGCGCGCGCGCCTGTTCGCGACCGAGGTCGCCGATGATTGAAACCACCGCTTCTCCGGCGGAAAAATGGCGGAGGTAGAAGCCCACCAGATCATCTCGCGTGAGCCGTGCGACCGTGTCGATTTCTCCCGAACCGCGCAATGCATAGGGATGGCCTGCGTAGAGCAGGCGTTTGAACTCGCGGTCTGCAATCGTCTCGGGTTTGGTGTCGGATTCCTTCAGCGCGGCCAACACCCGTTCCTTCTCGCGTTCGAAGATCGCCTGCGGGAAAGTCGGCCTTTGCAGGATACGCAACAAAACTGCCACCGCCTCGTCGCGTTCGCGCGCACTGGACAGGGTACGCAGGCCATAGCCGGCGCGGTCCATGTCGAATCGCCCGCCGATGTCCGCACCGACATCGGCAATGCGCTCGGCAATCTGGTCCTCATCGAGACCTTCCGCGCCCAATTGGAGCATGCGCAATGTCAGGGCGGCCAGACCGGACTTTTCGCGAGTATCACGGCTGATTCCCGCGGGGAAATCCACGGCCACGTCCAGCATCGGCAGTTCGTGGGTCTCGACAAACAGCACCCGCGCGCCACTTGCCGTCTGCCATTGCTGGACAGGCAATGTGGCCTGCGCGGCAATGGCGTATGCGAGCGCAGAAATCAGCAGCAGTCGTGCCGGCGCTCTCGATCTGTAGGTCACGGCCGCTTCCCGCCTTCGGGCGCTCCGGTGGCGGGCCGCTGTGGATCAAGTACGGCAACCGTCAGGTTGTCGTCCACCAGATACTTGCGCGCCACGTCGCGCACTTGTGTGGCGCTGACTTCCTGCAGTTTTTTCAACTGCCGGTCCGCCGAATCGTGGGGTAGTCCGACGGTATCCAGCGCGCCGATTCGCATCGCCTGGTAGAAGACTGAGTCCTGTGAAAAGACCTGTGCCGCGATGACCTGCGCCTTGACCCGTCGCAATTCATCTGCGCTTATGCCTTCCTGCACCAGGCGCCGGATCTGGTCGCGCAACGCCGTTTCCACCTCTGCCGCGCTTCTGCCTTCGGCCGGAACCCCATCGAGGAAAAACAGTCCGGGTCCACGGTTGGTGCTGTCGTAGCTCGAACCCGCGGAATTGGCAGTGCGGCTGCTCTTCACCAGTTCCTTCGGGAGTCGTGCCGCGGGAGAGCCGTCAAGCACGCCTCCCAATACCGACAACGCGTACGGCTCCCAATCATTGTCGACATCGCGCAGCACCGGTACCTGATATGCCATCAGCAGATAAGGCTGTTCGGCGGGCGCTTTCAGGTTGATGCGTTTCACGCCCCGTTGCGGCGGCTCGACCTGCCGCTTGCGCTGCGGCAGCACATGCGCCGGAATCGGGCCGAAAAAATTCTCGGCGAGCCGAAACACCTCTTCGGCTTCCACGTCGCCGCACACCACCAGCGTGGCGTTGTTCGGCGCGTACCAGGTCTTGTACCAATCCCGGGCATCGGCGAGCCGCATGTTCTCCAGGTCGTTCATCCAGCCGATCACCGGCGTGCGGTAAGGATGGCCCGCATACACCGTTGCCATCATCAGCTCCGAAAGCTGCGCATGCGGATCGTCGTCGGTGCGCATGCGCCGCTCTTCCATGATGACCTTCATTTCCCTGGCGAACTCCTCCTCCGAAAACTGCAGATTCACCATACGGTCGGCTTCGAGCTCGAACGCCAACGCGAGTTTCGATTTGTGCAGTTGCTGGTGGTAGGCGGTGTGATCGCGCGACGTGAACGCGTTGTCGCGGCCTCCGGCCCGGGCAATGATCCTGGAGAATTCACCTCGCGGCACTTTCTGCGTACCCTTGAACATCATATGCTCGAGTACATGCGCCACGCCTGTAGTACCGCTCACTTCATCCATGCTGCCGGCGCGATACCACACCATCGACACCACCACGGGGGAGCGGTGATCCTCTTTGACGATGATCTTCAGGCCGTTGGCTAGCATGCGTTCCGACGCGCCGGCCACAGCTCCCGCCGGTACAACGCAGACCAACGCCGACGCCAGCACCGCCCAGCGCGCGCGCGCAAGTTTATCGAGCATGCCTATGCATGAGCCGAGAACAAACAGAATAGAATTGCGGCTGTCCGGTTTCGAGTGCTGCTATGACAGCGCCAGAGTATGTTGAGTTTCCTCAAGCGTGACAAGGACGAACCGATAAAAGACGGCGGCGACGGTGGCTGGGCCGTGCGGTTGCGCCAGGGGCTGGCCGCCACGCGGTCGCGGCTCGGGGTCCAGCTCGCCACGGTATTCGGCGGCGGGCGCAAAGTGGACGAGCAGCTCTTCGAGGATCTTGAAGCGGTGCTGCTTTCGTGCGACGTCGGCGTGGAGGCGACGCGACATCTCCTCGAACAGACGCGCGCGCTCGCGCGTCGCGAGCGCATGCAGGACGCAGCGCAGATTCGCGAGGCGTTACGCCAAGCGCTGCTCGAACTCCTTGCACCGCTGGCGCAACCGCTCGATTTGTCCCGCGCCAAACCCTTCGTGATACTGATGGCGGGTGTAAACGGCGCCGGCAAGACCACTTCGATAGGCAAGCTCGCCAGCTTTTTCCGCAACCAGGGAAGAACAGTGCTGCTGGCGGCGGGCGACACCTTTCGCGCTGCGGCGCGCGAACAATTGAAAGTCTGGGGCGAGCGCAACGATGTCACCGTGGTCTCGCAGGAAGGCGGCGACACCGCGGCCGTCATTTTCGACGCGGTTCAGTCGGCTTTGGCCAAAGGCATCGATGTCGTGATCGCCGATACCGCGGGACGGCTGCCCACCCAGCCGCACCTGATGGAGGAAATCAGGAAAGTGAAACGGGTAATTGCCAAAGTGATTCCGGAGGCGCCGCATGAAGTTCTGTTGGTGCTGGATGCCAACACCGGACAGAACGCGATCACGCAGGTGAAGGCATTCGACCATGCGCTCGGTGTGACCGGGATCATCCTGGCCAAGCTCGACGGTACGGCCAAAGGCGGTGCCATCGCCGCCATTGCACGGCACAAACCGATCCCGCTGCGCTTCGTAGGCGTCGGCGAGGGCATGGATGATCTGCGGCCGTTCTCGGCCGAACAATTCGTCGGGGCATTGTTCGAATGAGGCAGGGCCTGTTGCCGTGCAATGGTCGTGCGTCGCCCTGGAATGTCCCTGATTCGCTTTCAGCGCCTTCGGCTACGCGCGGAACCCGATGACAGCCTCGCGCATGATCAGCGTCAGTCACATATCCAAACGCTACCCGGGCGGTTACGAAGCATTGCGTGATGTGACCTTCAACGTTGAGGCGGGCGAAATGGTGTTTATCACCGGCCACTCGGGCGCGGGCAAGAGCACGGTGCTGAAGATGATCGCGGCAATCGAGGTCCCGACTTCCGGCGGCGTGATAATCAACGGCCAGAACGTCTCGGCGATGAAGTCCGGCGCCATCCCTTTTCTGCGCCGCAATTTCGGACTCATTTTCCAGGACCACAAGCTGCTTTTCGATCGCAGCGTGTTCGAAAATGTGGCGCTGCCGCTGGCGATAACCGGCTTCCCGCGCGGCGAGATTGCGCGGCGCGCGCGCGCGGCGCTCGACAAGGTCGGCCTACTGGGGCGGGAAAAGGCCAGGCCGATCACCCTCTCCGGCGGCGAGCAGCAAAGGCTTTGCATCGCTCGCGCCATCGTCAATCGCCCGGCCATCCTGCTTGCCGATGAGCCAACCGGAAATCTGGATGCCGCCTATGCGGAAGAAATCATCGGTATGTTCAAGGCGTTCAATCAGGTCGGCGTGACGGTGGTAATCGCCACACACGACGAGGCGCTGATCGGGCGCCTTGGTCCGCGCATCCTGCATCTCGACCATGGCAGACTCGCCGCATGAACTGGCTGCTGGCCCACTTCGATACGCTGCACGAGAGCCTGGTCAGGCTGGCGCGCCAGCCTTTTGCCACCGGATTGAATGTGATCGTGATCGGCATTGCATTGTCGTTACCGGTTGGTTTTTATCTCGGCATCGACAATCTGCAGGCATTTTCGCACCAGCTTTCCAGCGACCCGCAGGTCAGCATCTTCATGGCCATGGATGCGGGCCAGGCCGACGTGTCGGTAGTGGAGCGGCGTCTGCGGGCCCATCCCGAAGTTGGCCGCTTCAGTTTCATAGCGCGCGAACAGGCGCTGGCCAAGCTCAAGCGCAGCGCCGGACTGGCGGACGTGCTGGCCGACCTGGAACGCAACCCGTTGCCTGACGCCTTCGTGGTGACGGCCAGGAGCAACGACCCGGCGACGCTGGAGGCGTTGCGCGATCAGGCCGCGCGCTGGCCGAAGGTCGAACATGTGCAACTGGACGCCGAATGGGCGCGGCGCCTTGACGCGGCGCTCGGCGTGGGACGCCTTCTGGTCACACTGTTGGCGGCGCTGCTGGCGTTGGCTCTGGTGGCGGTGACGTTCAACACGATCCGCCTGCAAATTCTCACGCGCCGCGATGAAATCGAAGTTTCAAAGTTGATCGGCGCTACCAATCCCTTCATCCGCCGGCCATTCCTTTACTTGGGTGCGCTCCAGGGTCTGGCCGGAGGCTGTGCCGCCTGGGCCATAGTGACCGTGGCGGTGATCGTTCTTAACGTACAGCTTGCCGAGTTGGCGATGCTCTACGGCACGGCATTCAATCTGCAACCCCTGGATGCCGCCGACTCGGCTGTGCTGCTGGTCTTCTCTGCCGCGTTGGGGTGGCTTGGAGCCTGGTTGTCTGTGAGTCGCCACTTATGGCAGATCGAGCCAGGGTAGAGGGCCGTAGTTGCCATGCTCGGGAACTTCCGGCGTCATTGGCACTCCCATTGCCAGAGTGCTAATATTTGCGGAGGCTGTCGTAGTAAGGAGGAATACCTGATGACTAATGCATTGACTATTGCGGTGCCGTTCCCGTCGGCGACGGGCAGCCCGGACACTTATGTTCAGGCGGTCAACCGTTACCCTCTCCTGACGCAGGAGCAGGAAACCGCGCTAGCTCGGCGGCTGCGCGATGAGGATGATGTGGATGCGGCGCGCCAACTGGTGCTGTCGCACCTGCGCGTGGTGGTATCGATTGCCCGCGGCTATTTGGGTTACGGACTACCCCATGCCGACCTGATCCAGGAAGGCAACGTCGGCCTGATGAAGGCGGTAAGGCGCTTCGACCCCGACCGTGGAGTGCGGCTGGTGTCTTTTGCGGTGCACTGGATCCGGGCCGAGATCCACGAATTCATCCTGAAGAACTGGCGCATCGTGAAAGTGGCGACCACCAAGGCGCAGCGCAAGTTGTTCTTCAACCTGCGCAGCCTCAAGCAAGGGCACTCGACCATGAGCCCCGAGGCGGTGGCGGACATGGCCAGACAGCTCAATGTCCGGGCTGAAGACGTGGTCGAGATGGAAACCCGGATGGGCGGGCGCGACTTGGCTCTGGAGCCCTCCTCCGACGACGACGATGAGAGTTTCGCGCCGATCGCATATCTGGCCGACCCTGCGGATGAGCCGGGCCTAGTGCTCGAACATGACCAGTCCGAACGCGCCCGCAGCCAGGGTCTGGCACAGGCGCTGACCGCGCTCGACCCCCGCAGCCGCCGCATCATTGAGGCTCGATGGCTGCGTGAACAGGATGCGGCGACGCTGCACGAATTGGCTGACGAATTCGGCATTTCCGCCGAGCGCATTCGCCAGATCGAAGTCCAGGCGATGAAGAAGATGCGCACACTTATGGCGCCCATGACCGCCTAACATAGCCACACAATCAAACGCCCCGCGAATGCGGGGCGTTTTTTTGAACCAATCTGGCTACGACTGTTTCAGGAGCAATCCGATGTCGTGGGCAAAAACCTCCGCTCCTTGCCCGTTGCTTACTAGCAGGCGTAGTCGTCCCTGCCGGTCAAAAATGAAAGTGCCCGCGGAATGGTCCATGGTGTAACTGCCGGGACGCGTACCGTCGACTTTCTGATAGATGATCTTGAATTCTTTCGCCACCCGCGCGGTTTCCTCGGCAGTCCCGCGCAGCGCCAGGAAATGCGGGTTGAATGCGGTCACATACTGCGACAGGACTTGCGGCGTATCCCGCTCCGGGTCCACGGTCACCAGCAACACCTGCACTTTGTCCGCGTCAGTGCCAAGCATTTTCACCGCCGCCGCCAGTTCCGCGAGCGTGGTGGGGCACACGTCCGGGCAATGCGTGAAACCGAAAAACATCACCACCACCCGCCCGCGAAAATCGGCAAGCGTCCGCGGTTTGCCGGTATGGTCGGGAAGCGCGAAGTCCCGGCCCAATTCGGCTCCAGTGATGTCAGTCGCGCGAAAAGCGGGCTTGCCTGGCTGGCAGGCGCCGAGCCCTAGCAGCGCGACGAGCACGTACACACGCAACGCCGGTTTCATTGCGACCCCCAACTCAGACGCGGAAGTAGTGATCCACAAGAAGGGCCGCAAACAACAGCGACAGGTACACGATCGAGTAGCGGAAGGTTTTCTTCGCCAGTTCATCGCTGTAGGCCACGCAGAGCCGGATGGCGTAGATGAGAAACAACGCGCCCAGCACCACGGCACTGGCCAAGTAGATCAGGCCGCTCAGGCGACTGGCAAATGGCAACGCCGTTACCGCCACCAGGATCACCGTGTAGAACAGTACATGCAGACGGGTGAAGCGATCGCCGTGGGTCACCGGCAACATCGGGACGCCGGCCTTGGCGTACTCGTTCTTGCGGTACAGCGCCAGGGCCCAGAAGTGCGGTGGGGTCCAGGCGAAAATAATCAGGAACAGCAGCAACGCGTCGGAGGCAACTTCTCCGGTCACCGCCGCCCACCCGAGCACCGGGGGCATTGCGCCGGAGGCGCCGCCGATCACAATGTTCTGTGGGGTCAGCGGCTTGAGCAGCACGGTGTATACAACGGCGTAGCCGACGAAAGTGGCCAG
This sequence comes from Burkholderiales bacterium, assembly GCA_035275265.1. GTDB lineage: Bacteria > Pseudomonadota > Gammaproteobacteria > Burkholderiales > JACQAP01 > JACQAP01. Next base: position 36,339 of record DATENC010000028.1, read on the forward strand.
GGTCAGCCACATGGTGAGCGGATTGACCAGCAGGTAAAGCATGGTCAGCCCGAAACCGCCCACCACGCCGGCAAACACTAGGGTCTCCAAGGAACTGATCGTGCCCATCGGCAGGGGACGGGCGCGGGTGCGCGCCATCTTGGCGTCGATCTTCTGCTCGACCAGGCAATTGACCGCCGCGGCCGAACCCGCCACCAGCGCAATGCCCAGTGTCGAGAAAAGCACGGCGAACCAGAACGCGGGCGACATCATGCGTTCGGCCGGTACCGCCAAAAACATCCCGATCACCGCGGTGAAGACGATGAGAGATACCACGCGCGGCTTGGTGAGTTGCAGTAACTGCTGCGTCCGCGGCGGCTGTGTCTGGGCGGGCAAGGAAATCGACATTTGTTTAACGTTGGCTGTCCGGCGAATAGGCGGCAAAGTTTAGCATCATCAGCGCCGCCAGCAACAGCGCGGCAACGCCATTGTGTGCCACCGCCAAGGGCAGCGGCAGACTCGCCAAAACATTGGCGATCCCGAGCATCACTTGGATGAGCAGTAGCACGAGTACACCGATACCAAACCGGCGCAGGCCGCGCAAGCGCATCGCCGAGTGCGCAAGGATGGCCAGATACGCAAAGGTCACCAGCGCGCCGACGCGATGCGCCCAGTGGATCGCATTGAGCGCCTGGTTCGACAATGCTTCGCCGTCAGCGGTCATCCCCAACTCGCGGGAAAAATGGAATCCCTGCCCGAAATCCATCGCCGGCGCCCACTCGCCATGGCAGGTCGGGAAATCCACACAGGCGAGCCCCGCGTAGTTGGTGCTGACCCAGCCACCGAGAGAAATCTGCACGGCCAGTATGACCAGGCCCAGTACCACCCAGGGTCGGATAGCGCGCAGAGTTGAGGGTTGCCCGCCGCTGATCTCAAGATGCCGCGCAGTCAGCCAGGCGAGCAATGCCACAAGGGCCATCCCGCCGAGCAGATGCAGCGTCACAATGGCCGGCCTGAGCAAAAGAGTTACCGTCCACTTGCCGAAAAGTCCTTGTGCAATTACGAGACCCACCATCGCAAGCGGCAGGCCGATTCCCGCGGACGGATCATCGGCCCCAGGATTGTGTCGCCGTCGCCGGCGCAGAGTCTGCCAGGCAATGGCCATGATCATCACGCCAACGAGCGAGGCGACGTATCGATGCAGCATCTCGTTCCAGGCTTTGGGCAGGGACACCGGGCCGACGGGCGCGACCGCTTCGGCAGCACGTATTTCCGCGGCCGCATGTTTCGGCGAAAGCTTTCCGTAACAGCCAGGCCAATCCGGGCAGCCAAGCCCGGCGTCGGTCAGTCGAACGTAGGCGCCAAGCATGACTAGCGCGAGCGTCACAACCGTAGTGGCCATCACCAGGGTGCGCAGGCGCAGGTAGCGTGCGAATACGACCAGCGCCACCAGCAACGACCCGCCCCAGCCGGCCGCGTGCAGTGCATTCAGGGAAAACTGCCAGATTGCCGAATCCTGCATTCCTAGCCCTCTCTTAGGTACCGTGTTACATCCATCCGCCGCAAACCCTTGGTAGTTTGGCGGACTCGTTCTTCTTGCGTGGGTCGGCGTCGCGCGGAAAAAACATCTTCTGATAAGCCGAAAGGATCGACGACGTAAATTTCGTCATGTACGGCTACGAACGGTCCCAAGCTAGCCGAGGCGCGGAGGAGCGGGATTTTCCGGGACTTTTCTTGTTCGGTCGCGTCTGACATGAAAGAACACGTAGAGAAAAACAATCAGTCCACACAGCGAAAACCATTGCACCGCATATCCGTAGTGTCTGGCGGCGCCGACATCGGGTCCGCTCCATGAGCGTACCAGGCCGTCGCCGAGGTCATTTCTCTGCTCGATGACCACCGGGTGGATGTCGAGTTGCATCCGGCGGCGATAGCGCTCAATCGTCAGGTTCTGCCATACCGGTCCGCCTGGCTGCGCGCCGGACAATTCCAGGAAACGCCCCGGCAGCACCGCAATGCCTACCACCGTCACGCTGGCGGCAGGCGTCCACACGTCAGGCAGGCGTGTTCGATCCGACCCCGCGGCAACCCAGCCGCGATTGACCAGAACGTACTTCGGTGAACCCGCAATTCTCAACGGCATGATGACGTGATAGCCAGTCACGCCCGCGAGCACCTTGTTGTCCAGAAACACTGCCGCCCGCGGCACAAACTCACCCGTGGCCTCGATAGGGCGGAAGAGCAGCCGCTGCGCCTCCACCGGCGTGGCGGATAAGATCAGCGCGGCGCTGGAAGCGCCGCGCTCGTAGACCTCCTTCAGTCGTTCCTTTTCGTGCGCACGGTCGAGTTGCCAGTTGCCGGCAGCCCAGGCAAGCACAATGCCACCAACGGCAACCACTGTCGGCAGCCAGTACGGGCGGCGCCACCGCAGGATGGGATTCGGGAGGTTGTTCACGCTCGCCGCGCAAGTAGTTGCAGCAAGACGCATCGGCTACACTGCAACCCACTCGCCCCGGCCGCCGCAATCATGAGACTCGTCGTCATTGCCTTTCTCATCGTCATCGTTGCCAGCCTCGCCTCGGCGTTGATCTATCTGATCCGCGACAAGGGACAATCGGACCGCACGGTAAAGGCGCTGACCATTCGCGTTGCGCTTTCCGTTACCTTGTTCCTGTTGCTCATGATCGGCTACTATTTCGGCTTCATTCCGAAGCAGGGTTTCTAAAAAAACAGCCGCACAACCGTTGTGTGCGGCATCAATCGCCCGCTAACTTCCGCGAGCCTCCTCCCCTTTGCTGTTTTTATTATCGCTGGTCGCCGGCTAGCATTTTCTACAACCAGTAGACCAGCACGAACAACAGCAGCCACACTACGTCGACGAAGTGCCAGTACCACGAAACGCCTTCGAAGGCGAAATGATGATCGGCACGGAAGTGCCCCTTTATCGAACGGGCCAGGATCACCATCAGCATGATGGTGCCAATAGTGACGTGCAGGCCGTGAAAGCCGGTCAGCATGAAAAAGGTCGCCCCATACGCGCCCATATTCAGCGTCAGATTGAGCTCCTGGTAAGCGTGTACGTACTCGTATGCCTGCAGGCCCAGAAACAGGGTACCGAGAGCGACCGTGGCCATCAGGCCCCAGATCAGCTGCGCGCGGCTGTTCTTCATTAGGCCCCAGTGCGCCCACGTCACCGTCACGCCGGAGGTCAGCAGGATCAAAGTATTGATCGCGGGGATTCCCCAGGCGCCCATCGGCGTGAAAGTTTCTTCGATGCCCGGACCGGAAACGGGCCATTGCGCCGCGAAGCCGGGCCAGAGTTGTTGCATGGTGTCTCCACCGCCGAGCCCTGGTACCGACAGCACACGCATGTAGAACAGCGCCCCAAAAAAAGCGGCGAAGAACATGACTTCGGAGAAAATGAACCAGCTCATCGCCCAGCGGAAAGACAGGTCGACCTGCCTATTGAACTTGCCGCCTTCGCTTTCGCGAACCACCGTGCCAAACCAGCCGAACAGCATGTAGGCAAGAACTACCAGTCCGGCACCCCCCACCCAAGAACCCGCTGCGGTTCCGTTCATCCATAGAACTGCCCCGAAGGCCATCAGAAACAGCGCACACGATCCGACGATGGGCCAGTGCGAAGGCTCAGGCAAGTAGTAGCGCGAGGATTGACTAAGCATTCTTCCAGTCTTCCTTGAGATTTCTGTACTTCGTTGATTCCCGCGAGTCAACCAGCAATGAATCTGGCCAGCAGTACCAGCGTCCCCACAAAAATCGCCGCACCCATGATGCCGGCAACGATCAGATGCAGCGGCTTGGTACCGGCAAGGTCGGCCTCATTGTCGACCCGCCGGCGGACACCGAAAAACGACCAGAATACTGTCTTGAAAACCCGCAGCGGTGACGCCTTGGGGGTTTTCACGTCGTTAGCCCCCCGGCGATCTGCCGTCGTCCGGCTTCGCTGCAGTTGGCGCCGCGCCTTCCACCTTGAAAAAGGTGTATGACAGCGTGACCGTACTCACGTCCCGCGGAAGGCCCGGCTCGATCACGAACACTACCGGCATCTGCCGCACTTCCCCCGCAGCGAAATTCTGCGTGGAAAAACAAAAACAATCGAGCTTGCGAAAATACTGCCCCGCGACCTGTGGCCAGTAACTCGGGATCGCCTGGCCGGCCATCGGTTGATCCGAACGATTGCGCACTTCGTACATCACCTGCGCCAGTTGCCCAGGATGCACGTTGACGCTGGCCTGCAACGGCCTGAATTGCCAAGGCAGTTCGCTGCGGATATTGGCGTCGAATTCCAGAGTCACCAGCCGGTTGTAGTCCACCTGGCTGTTTGCCAACGGCGCATCCGGCTTTTCAACATCGTAGATGCCGGTGACTGCGCAAATCTTCTTGTACAGCGGCACCAGGGCATAACCGAATCCGAACATGCCCACCGTGACCACCAGCAGCTTGATCAGCATCGTGCGATTGGCCGCAACGCGATTCATTGTCAATTACGCAGCACGACGCCGAGGAAAGACACCAATACAGAAAGCACGACCAAGGAGGTTCTGATCCTTCCGGCGTCAATCTGCTTTGTATTCTTGTCATCCATGGTTTCAACAGCCCTGGTGCCTTGGACCACGCGGCAGAATCATTTCACCGTCGGCGGCGTCTCGAAGCTGTGATACGGCGCCGGTGTCGGCAGGTGCGTCCACTCCAGCGAGTCCGCTCCCTCCCAAGGCTTCTGAGGTGACTTCTCGCCGCTGCGGATGCACTTCAGCACCACGTACAGGAACAGCAACTGCGTCAGGCCGAATCCGAATGCGCCAATCGACGAAATCAGGTTGAAGTCAGTGAACTGCGGCGCGTAGTCGGGGATGCGGCGCGGCATCCCCGCCAGGCCGAGGAAATGCTGCACGAAGAAGATCAAGTTGAAGAAGATCATCGTCAGCCAAAAGTGCCACTTCCCCAGGGTCTCGTCGTACATCTTTCCGGTCCATTTCGGCAGCCAGAAGTAGATGCCGGCAAAAGCGGAGAACAGTGCCCCGGCCACCATTACGTAGTGGAAGTGCGCGACCACGTAATAGGTGTCCTGCAACTGGATGTCCACCGGCACGATCGCCAGCACCAGCCCGCTGAATCCGCCGATCGTAAACAAGAACAGAAAACCGATCGCGAACAACATCGGAGTCTCGAAGGTGAGCGAACCCTTCCACATAGTCGCCACCCAGTTGAACACTTTCACACCGGTGGGCACCGCGATCAGCATGGTCGCGTACATGTAAAAAAGCTGCGCGGTGGTGGGCAGGCCGGCGGTGTACATGTGGTGCGCCCAGACCACGAAGGACAGGATCGCGATCGAAGCGGTCGCGTAGACCATCGAGGTGTAACCGAACAGGGGCTTCCGCGAAAACGCCGGGATCACCTGCGATACCACGCCAAAGGCCGGGATGGCGACTATGTACACCTCGGGATGGCCGAAGAACCAGAAAATGTGTTGGAACAGTACTGGGTCGCCGCCGCCGGCAGCGTTGAAGAAATGGGTGCCGAAGTGGCGGTCGGTCAGAGTCATGGTCACCGCACCGGCAAGGACCGGCATCACTGCTATCAGCAGATAGGCTGTGATCAGCCAGGTCCAGACGAACATCGGCATTTTCATCAGCGTCATGCCAGGCGCACGCAGGTTCAGGATGGTGGTGATGATGTTGATCGAGCCCATGATCGAGGACATGCCGAGGATATGGACCGCGAAAATCGTCAGATCCATTCCCATGCCCTGCTGGACGGTTAGCGGCGCATACATAGTCCAGCCGACGCCGGGAGCGCCCCCTGGAACGGCCAGCGCGAGCAGGAGCAGCAGCGCCCCCGGCGGCAGCAACCAGAAGCTCCAGTTATTCATGCGCGGGAAAGCCATGTCGGGCGCGCCGATCTGCATCGGGATTAGCCAGTTGGCGAAACCCACAAATGCCGGCATGATCGCGCCGAATACCATGATCAGCCCGTGCAGGGTGGTCATCTGGTTGAATGCTTCCGGATTCACCACCTGAATGCCTGGCACGAACAGCTCGGCGCGGATCACCATCGCCATGAAACCGCCGGTCAGGAACATGACAAAGCTGAACCATAGGTACATCGTGCCGATGTCCTTGTGGTTAGTGGTCTTTACCCAGCGCATGAGGCCGCCGGGATAGCGTTCATGGCCGTGCGCGCGGTCGTGGTCGTGGCCGATGACTGCGTTCATGGTTGCTTCCCCTCGAAACCTTGCAAATGTATCCGATGCCCACGCCTACTTGTCAGCGGCGGGTACCATCGTTGCGTTTCCCGCAGCCGAAGCTGTCTTTTGTTTGACCGCCCATTCGGCGAAATCACTGTGCTCCATCACCACCACCACAATAGGCATAAAACCGTGTTCCTTGCCGCACAGTTCAGCACATTGGCCGCGGTAGGTCCCCGCCTTTTCGACCCTGAACCAAGCATCGCGGATGAACCCGGGAACCGCGTCCTGCTTCACGCCAAAGGCGGGCACCCACCAAGCGTGCAGCACGTCGTTGGCAGTAATCAGCACACGCACCTTCTTCCCCACCGGAACCACGAGCGGGTTGTCCACCTCCAGGAGATAATTTTCGCCCTTTGCGGCAGTGCCGTAGATCTGATCGTGAGGGGTTGACAGCGTGCTGTAGAACATCACGCCGTCGGCGACGCCGGAGAGATCGCCTTCGCCTTTCAGGTATTCGTAGCTCCACTTCCATTGATAGCCCGTGACTTTGACGGTCAAATCGGGGGAGGAGGTGTCCTTCAGCGACAGCAGTGATTGTGTCGCGGGCCATGCCATGCCGATCAGAATGAAGAAAGGAATCACGGTCCAGATGATTTCCACGGTGGCGTTCTCGTGGAACTGCGCAGCCTGGTGCCCGACGGACTTGCGGTGCCTGATGACTGAGTAAAACATCATTCCGAACACGCCAACGAAGATAACCAGGCAGATGACCAGAATGGTGGTATGGAGGTCATACATCTGGCGGGCAACCTGAGTCTGCGGCTCCTGCAGGTTGTACTTCGCTTGCGCCCAGACCAGGTTTGAAACGAGCGATAAGGCGGCGCCTGAGCCGATTTTTTGCAACAACGTCTTGTTCATGCCCCCCCCAAAAGAATGCCTTGTATCAACGGATTCTCAGGCGTTCTTTTAGACGGCGCGCCGGACGGCGCGCTGCTCCTCAGATGGATGCCGTAGATCAATTCGTTTCCATCGTACCGCATTACCAGTTGTCGCTTTCCACCTCGCGGGGTCCCTGAAGAATGGTTGCCCCCATGAGCGGTTGAATCCGATCCCCTGACGTCCATTGTTCCAGCGCGCGATCACGACCTTATCGCCTTGGGCGATCTTGCACCTGTCGTCGCCGGTATGGTGTTCCATGGATCGGAATCCGAAATGCAACCACGGTCCGATTCAATCGGGCGAAAAGCGCCATCAACCACGCACGGTCGAATGCAAGTCCCGGGGAATCTGCAAGACCAACACCGCAAACCCGGAAGGAAAAACTTGCCAGCCAAGGAACAGGGGGTTGTTATTGCACTGCGAAACGAGCGTCGTTTGCACCACGGTCTCCGAACCATTGCAGTCCACGCCAGAGACTCGCTTCGAAATTCGCCGCAAAGGGCCGCAAGACGCAAACCCTCGGCTTATCGCGGGCCGAAATGTAGCATAGGCCCATCAGCCATAGCAAGAATGCGGCCGGTTTGGAGCGTGTGGACAAGAAGTTCAAAATACAATATATATGCTCGCCATGCCCATATCGCCTTGCCCAACGTGCTCGGGCGTTTCCCCGCTGCAAGCGTGACGCGATGATCTGTCAACGCACTGTGTTTCCGATCTTGCGCACTTGCGAAGTGTGGAATCGGTCGCGCTCCCGGGTCTACCCACCCCGGGCCTGTCCGTCGCGCGGGCGCCTTGGTTTGCGCGCCCGTGCTCGCGTGAGCAACGCTTTCCGCGGTCCGTCATTCATCACCTTCCGTTTACCACCCCATCAACCCGGCCCAACGCTATGGTCATAGCAATCGTATTGGTTTTGCTCGTCGTCGGTTCCCTCCTCTTCCACTTCCTGAGCGCGTGGTACTTCACGCCGATCGCGTCCAATTGGGGCACGATCGACCACACGATCAGCATCACGTTCTGGATTACGGGCACCGTCTTCGTCGTCGTCAATCTGTTCATGGCTTATTGCGTGCTGCGCTACCGTCGGCGGAAGGGAAGTACGGCGCATTACGAGCCCGAAAGCAAGAAGCTGGAAGGGTGGCTCACAGGATTGACCGCAGTGGGGGTCGCCGCCATGTTGGCTCCCGGTTTGTTTGTGTGGGCGGATTTCATCCACGTGCCGGAAGACGCGGCGGTGGTTGAGGCCATGGGCCAGCAGTGGCACTGGCGCTATCGCTTTCCCGGGAAGGACGGAAAGCTGGGTACCGTCGATACCAGGCACATCAGCGACAAGAACCCGTTTGGCATAAATCCCGACGATCCCAGCGGACTGGACGACGTTTTGGTGTCGAGCCCGGAACTGCATCTTCCCTCGAACCAGCCGGTCAAGATGCTGCTCCGATCTGTAGACGTCTTGCACAACTTCGCCGTGCCGCAATTCCGGGCAAAGATGGACCTGGTGCCGGGTCTGGTTTCATACATCTGGTTCACCCCCACGCGGACCGGGAAATTCGACCTGCTCTGCAACGAGTTGTGCGGCGTCGGGCACTACGCCATGCGTGGCAAAGTAGTAGTCGAAGAAGAGAGCGCGTTTCAGGCGTGGCTAACCGGCCATCCGACCTACGCGGAAACCGTGGCGCACAAGGCCGGCGATCCTGCGGCAGGCAAGCAACTCTTTGCCTTGTGTGGTACCTGCCACGGCTTGCAAGGGGAGGGTAACCTTGCACTGAATGCTCCGAAATTGAGCGGGCAAGGTGCCTGGTATCTGCAACGTCAATTGCGATATTTCAAGCAGGGAGTCCGGGGGACACACGACAAGGACGTCTTTGGAAAAATGATGGCGCCGATGGCAGCGACGCTTGCCGACGACACTGCCATCGAGAATGTCAGCGCTTACATCATGACTCTGCCCGATAATCCTGCTCCGTCTTCGGTGGAGAGCAACACCGCCAGGGGTCAAAAGATCTATGTGACTTGCGCGGTCTGTCACGGGTCCGATGGGCGCGGTAGACAGGCGATGAACGCCCCCCGGCTGGAGGGCATGAGCGACTGGTACATGATCACGCAGTTGAAGAATTTCAAAGAGGGTATTCGCGGACACCACCCGCAAGACTTGTACGGACCGCAGATGACATTGATGTCCGAAATTCTGACCGACGATCAGGCAATCAAGGATCTCGTTGCCTATATAAATGCCATCTGACGACCGCCGCCGGAGCGCAGTGGCAACGGCGGCAGAGTGAAAATTGGAGCAACGAAAAGTCCCTTCTTCCCGAAGCATTAGCGAATAGGAAACACTTATGTCTTACGTAGCGCATGACGAATCGGACTTTGTCCCGCCGGCCGAAGTCGAAGAGATGGAGCTCTACCACGCGAAAACTTTCGTGGGGAAGTACATCTGGAGCCAGGACGCCAAAGTCATCGCCGTCCAGTACGGAATCACCGCGATCGGTATAGGGGTGGTGGCGTTGGTATTGTCGTGGTTGATGCGGCTTCAGCTCGGGTTCCCGAACAGCTTCTCCTTCATCGACCCAAGCAACTATCTTCAGTTTGTGACCCTGCACGGCATGATCATGGTTATCTACCTGCTTACCGCATTGTTCCTGGGTGGGTTTGGTAACTATCTCATCCCGCTGATGGTTGGCGCTCGCGACATGGTTTTCCCCTACGTCAACATGGTGAGCTACTGGGTCTATCTGTTCGCGGTGTTGTTGCTTGTGGCAAGTTTCTTTGTGCCCGGGGGGCCCACGGGTGCGGGCTGGACCCTTTACCCGCCGCAGGCCATTCTCGAAGGCACTCCGGGGGCGCATCTGGGAATTATCCTGATGCTGGTTTCCCTGATTTTCTTCATCATCGGATTCACCATGGGCGGTTTGAACTACGTGGTGACAGTGTTGCAGGCGCGCACGCGCGGGATGACGCTGATGCGACTGCCCTTGACGATCTGGGGCATTTTCATGGCCACCGTCTTGGCTCTGCTAGCCTTCCCCGCCCTATTCGTCAGTGCCATCATGATGACGTTGGATCTGACGCTGGGTACGAGTTTCTTTATGCCTGCCATCGTCTCGATGGGACAGCAGCTTGACTACGGTGGCGGCAGTCCATTGATGTTTCAACACCTGTTCTGGTTCTTTGGCCATCCCGAGGTCTACATCGTCGCCCTGCCCGCTTTCGGCATTGTTTCGGACCTGCTTAGTGTCCATGCGAGAAAAAACATCTTCGGGTATCGGATGATGGTATGGGCGATTCTGGCCATCGGCGGACTTAGCTTCGTGGTCTGGGCGCATCACATGTACGTCAGCGGGATGAACCCCTACTTCGGCTTCTTTTTCGCCACGACCACGCTGATTATCGCCGTGCCCACCGCACTGAAGGTCTATAACTGGGTGCTCACCTTGTGGCACGGTAACATCCAACTCACCGTCCCGATGCTGTTTGCGATTGGCTTCATCTTCGCGTTCATACATGGCGGGTTGACTGGCTTGTTCCTCGGTAACGTGACCGTGAGCGTACCGCTCTCGGACACGATGTTCGTGGTCGCCCACTTTCATATGGTGATGGCCGTTGCGCCGATCATGGTTGTGTTCGGCGCGATCTACCATTGGTACCCGAAGATCACCGGACGCATGCTGGACGATACCTTGGGCAAAATTCACTTCTGGATCACTTTCCTCGGGACCTATGCCATCTATCTCCCGATGCACTACCTGGGCTTTTTGGGCGTGCCGCGACGGTATTATGCGGTTGGAGGCACGGACTTCATTCCCGAATCGGCACAATCCTTGAACGCTGGCATCACCATCGCCGCGTTGATTGTGGGCGCCTTCCAAATCGTATTCTTGTACAACCTTGTCTGGAGCTATTTCAAGGGCAGGCCAGCGAGTGACAACCCTTGGAATGCCACCACACTGGAATGGCAAACCCCGCATACGCCGCCCCACCATGGAAACTTTGGGAAGACGTTGCCGGTGGTCTATCGCTGGGCTTACGACTACAGCGTGCCAGGCGCCGACGCGGACTTCATACCGCAAAACCAGCCGCCGAGTAAAAAGGCCGGAACGGCCGAGGAAAAGCACTCGTGACCATCACGTTACTCGTTTTGGTCGCGATCATGGCCACGGTGGTTTGGTGGCTATTCCGACAAACGATAAATGTCAGGCCTTGGATTGCGCAGCGCCCGATCGAAGGCGTTCATGGCGACGGTGCCTTGTCCCTCCCGTCGGTGAAAGTCGGTCTCGGGGTATTCCTTGCGGTCGCCACTTCTCTGTTCGCGCTCCTCATCAGCGCCTATTTCATGCGCATGATGGGAACGGACTGGACCACCTTGACGGTTCCGAAGGTGCTCTGGCTGAACACGGGCTTGTTGATCCTGGGCAGTGTCGCGATGCAATGGACGCTGGTTGCTGCGCGACGGGGACGGGTGGAGAGCGTAAGAACCGGCCTGATTGCCACGGGCGTCTTCAGCTTTGCTTTTCTGGTCGGACAACTTTGGGCGTGGCAGCAATTGAACGCCGCAGGCTATTACCTGGCATCCAACCCGGCCAATGCCTTCTTTTACCTGCTTACCGCACTGCACGGCTTACACTTGTTGGGTGGCTTATGGGTCTGGGGCAAGACCGTCGCCAAGACATCGCGGGGCGTCGGGATAGGCGCGGTGCGCCAGACCGTCGAGCTGTGTACGGTGTACTGGCACTATCTGCTTGTGATTTGGTTGGTCTTGTTCGCTGTATTGCTGTCCAGTGGTCATTCGTTCCGTTCGACCGACATTACGAACGCGGATTTCGCCAGTGATTTACGACTTACCGATCACAACGGGCAGCTGCGCAGTCTTTCCGATTTCCGCGGCAAGGTCGTGGCAGTGTTGTTCGGCTACACGCACTGTCCTGAAGTATGTCCGGCCACCCTTGCCGAACTAGCGGGGACCGTAAAGGAACTGGGGCGTGACGCAGACAGGGTGCAAGTCCTGCTGGTGACGGTAGATCCGGAGCGCGATACGAGTGAGATTCTTAAACAGTATGTAAGCGCGTTCAATCCCGCCTTTCTGGGATTGCGCGGCACACCCGAACAGACCGCGCAGGTAGCAAACGACTTCAAGGTAATCATGCGCAAGGGCCCCGGAGCCGACGCGAACAACTACAGCGTCGATCACACCTCGGGAACGTACATCTTCGACGCGAGCGGCAAGCTGCGGCGATACGTGCGTTATGGGCTCGGCGGCAATGTGTTTGCGGACGAGATCGGCCGGCTCCTCGATGCGGGCTAGGCTCTTGCCTGGCCGCAAAGGACAGTGAACGCATCAGGTTATTTTGAATCAGCTCAACCAGCCCACGCTATAACAAAGGATAAAAGGACATGGCGCGATCCGCAGTGACGAGTACGCAGAACACCCTCCCGATGCCTGAAGGCCTGCAAGGCATCGTTGCCGATTGGTCCTCGGACCAACGGGCATTCAAAAAGGTGCCGTGGGGCAAGGCGATGATGTGGATCTTCCTCGTCAGCGATACCTTCATCTTTGGCGCTTTTTTGATCTCGTACATGAACGTACGAATGTCCACTTTGGACCCTTGGCCCAACCCAAGCGAGGTATTCGCTTTGACGATCGCGGGCCACTCGATCCCCCTGATCCTGATTGCGATCATGACGTTCGTCTTGATCAGCAGCAGCGGGACGATGGCCATGGCGGTTAAATTCGGTTATGAAAAAAACAAAAAGATGACCTTTATCCTGATGATGCTCACTGCGGCATTGGGCGCCACGTTCGTCGGCATGCAGGCCTTTGAGTGGACCAAGCTGATTGTGGAAGAGGGCATACGCCCCTGGGGCAACCCCATGGGTGCGGCCCAGTTCGGCTCGACTTTTTTCATGATCACGGGCTTCCATGGCACGCACGTGTCGATTGGTGTGATATTCCTGATCATCATCGGGATTAAGGTCTTGCGCGGTGACCTGGATCACCAGAGGCCAGGCTTTCTGACCGGCAGGAAAGGGAACTACGAGATCGTCGAAATCATGGGCCTGTATTGGCACTTCGTCGATCTGGTGTGGGTATTCATCTTTGCATTTTTCTATCTGTGGTAAGGGGAATCATGGCACACGCGGAAGGGCAACAACATCCAATCGGCATTTATCTCAAGATCTGGGGATTGCTGTTTGTCCTCAGTGCTGCGTCGTATGCTGTGGACTACTTCCACATTCAGGGGTTCCTGAGGTGGTTTCTGATCGTCACCTTCATGATGCTGAAGGCCGGGCTAATTGTTGCCGTCTTCATGCACATGGTCTGGGAGCGGTTGGCGATGGTGTATGCCATACTGATCCCGCCACTGCTATTGCTGGTCCTTCTGGGCATCGGGGCGCTGGAAGCGGACTACACCTTCCTTACGCGGGGCACGTTCTTCGGACCGGCGACCGAGGCTGTTGAGGCGCATGGACGGTGACGGAGAGATTCAGGTATTGCGCCTAGCCGTCCGCAAGAAATAGCAGGTTCTCAGGGATGGTGTTGGGTCACGAATGTCGAATGACCCCCAGCTTCTGCTGCAAGGCGATAAGCCAGTGGGGAGTGGATGATCCCGTTCCTGCGAGTTCCACTTGGGTGTGAAGTTTCAACACCTTCTCCAACACCGCCTCCTGGTTTGGCTCGAGATCCACAAAAAAGATATGTTTCCCGTCCCTCAACGCTTGTTCGAAACGGGCGAAGTTGTGGTTGGGTTTTTGGATTCCCAGCAATCCACCCTCCCACGTGCAAAAGCCTAGCAGCACGACAGCGAGAAAAATAAAAGGCATCCAGCCGGCAGCGGATTGCGTCCAGCCTGCAAAATAAGCGACGGAAAGCACCAGCACGAAAGCGCAAAGCCCGACCACGGCGCCCCACTCTGTGGAATGGACGATGTCATTTTTCATGAATGACTGAACCTCGTGGAGATGATGGTGATGCTCCACCTCTGCGTCGCTGCGGCTGAGAACGTGGATCTGTGGTGTGGAAACGCCCGCGGCTTCCAGTTGTTCTTCAAAGACTTCCAGGTCGTCCAGATTGGTGCTGATAAAATAATGTCGTAGCATGTTTATCGCGTTCTCCCTGCTGCAAACACTAGCATACCTGGCACCGATTCACTTCCCCTAGTGTAGCGGCTCTCGGCGAAGATTGTTTTCGAGCACTTGCAAGTCGAGACACGACGCCCGCGCCTCAGTAGTTCCTAACGCGAATGGGACGATCCCCAGCAACGGCGCGTCGAGCCTATTGCACAATGTCTGAACATTTTGCGTGACAGCGGGTGTAGTGGCATCGAGCCGATTCGCAACCCATCCGGCTAGTTGCAAGCCTCGGCGCTGAACCACCTCGGCAGTAAGCAGCGCGTGATTGAGGCAACCCAGGCGCATGCCGACCACCAGCAGCACCGGTAGGTCCAGCAATTGCGCCAGATCCCCGAAGTCCTCGCGATCATTTAGCGGAACTAGGAAGCCGCCGGCGCCCTCCACGACCACCCGGTCGGCGCTGGCCGCGAGCGCAACATAGGCATCGCGGATCCGCTGCAGAGAGATCGTCTCGCCCGCCAGTTCGGCAGCGATATGCGGCGCGATCGCAGGTTGAAAGCGATACGGATTGATCAATTCGACCGGCGCCGCCACATTCGATGCCGCCGTGAGAGCAGTTACGTCTTCATTGACCAATGCGCCGTCAGCCATCTCGCAACCCGCCGCTACCGGTTTCATTCCCACCGCGCGCCGCCCTCGACTGGCAAAAGCCCATAAAAGCGCTGTTGCGATATGCGTCTTTCCCACACCGGTGTCGGTGCCGGTGACGAAAAGGCCGTGACTGGTGACTGGTGCACCCCTCAAGGGGGTACTGAAAAGAGACTGGTGACTTGTCAAACCCTGAACCTCAACGCGATTTGATTTCGATGACCGGGCGGCCGCCGGGACTCAAACGCGGCTCGGGTTTCCAACAATGCCCGTACACGACTTCGAAGGTGGCGGGCAGCCTGCCGTCGCGCCTTAACTCATCGTAGCGTCGTTTCAGGTCGTCGAATGCGCGCCGCCCGGTGAGCCCGCGAACACGTCCCACCGCGACATTGTGGGCTCCGATCGCCTTCAATTCGCGCATCAGGGCCTCCACGTCGGCATAGGTCAGCGTGACCTGTTCCATGTCCATCACCGGATCGGCAAATCCGGAGTGCACCAGCATGTCACCGATGTCATGCATGTCGTAAAAGCGATTGACATGGACGCGCCCGCCATCGCCGGCGAAAGCCTGGCGCAGTTCCTTCAGGGTGTCGGGCCCAAAGGTTGTGAAAGTGAGCAGTCCTCCGGGTTGCAGGACGCGCTGGCATTCGGAGAACACCTGCGGCAGGTCGTTCGCCCACTGGAACGCGAGGTTCGACCACAGCAGGCCGACGGTGCCCGCGCGTATCGGCAACTGCTCATTGTCGCCGCATACGAACAGTTCGCGCCGCCGCCCCAGCCACTTTTGCCAGCGCGGCAGGCGGGTGCGCGCTGCCTGCAGCATTGCCGGAGCGATATCGAACTCGACCACGGTTGCAAGCGGGTAACGTCTTGCCAGCGCCTGAGCGGCAAATCCGGTACCACTGCCAGCGTCGAGAATCAGAGCGGGAGCAAGTTTGACCAAGTCAAGCCGCTCCAGCGCCCGCCCGCAGATTTCCCGCTGCAACACCGCCGCGCCTTCGTAAGTCACTGCGGCGCGCTCGAAAGAACGCCGCAACTGGCGCTTGTCCAGGGCGAAAGCCGTGCTCACACCGAGGCCTGCTCCGCCCGCCTCAATGCATCCACCATCCGGTCGACGTCTTCCTCGGCGTGAGCGGCAGACAGTGAAATGCGCAACCGAGCCGTGCCCGCTGGCACAGTCGGCGGCCGGATCGCAGGCACCAGAATGCCTTCAAGCGCCAAGGCGTCGCTCGCCGCCATCGCTTCGCGATTGCTGCCGATAACAAGCGGCTGGATCGGCGTCTGTGAGTGCGCCAGTTGCCATCGCCTTGGCCGCAGATCGCGGGCGAGTTTCCCTGCGAGCGCGTCGATGCGCTGGCGCCGCCAGGATTCGGCTTCGATCAACTCCAGGCTTTTCATGAGCGCCCAGGCCAGCGCCGGCGGGCTGGCTGTCGTATAGATATAACTGCGCGAGCGCTGGATCAGCATCTCGATCAACTCGACACTCCCCGCCACGAAAGCGCCGGACACGCCGGCCGCCTTGCCCAGCGTACCCATATAGGCGATACGAGGCGAGGCAAGGCCGAAGTACGCAAGCACGCCGCGGCCTTCACGGCCAAGAACTCCGAAACCGTGAGCATCGTCCACTATCAGCATCGCGTCGAAGCGCTCGCAAAGCTCCAATATGGCATCGAGCGGCGCGATATCGCCGTCCATGCTGAATACCGCGTCGGTGACTACCAGCTTCTCGGCTGCTTCGGAGCGCGCCAGCTTGTCCCCAAGGACGGCAACGTCACAGTGCGGGTAACGCGTGAAGCGCGCGCGCGACAACAGCATGGCATCGTTGAGCGAGGCGTGGTTCAGCTTGTCGGCGAAAATCTCACTGGAGCGCTCGGTCAGTGTCGTCACCAAGGCCAGGTTGGCGAGATACCCGGACGAGAACAACAGCGCCCGCGGCAGACCCACGAAGGCGGCGAGCCGACATTCCAATTCTTCATGGGCGCGATGATGGCCGCTCACCAGATGCGATGCACCAGCACCGGCGCCATCGCGCTGCGCGCCTTCGCACAGCGCTGCTACCACGCGCGGATCGGCGGCAAGGCCAAGGTAGTCGTTACTGCAAAACGAGAGATACTCGCGCCCGTCCACCCAAATGCGCGCGCCTCGGGCGCAGTCGGTGACGCGGCGGCTGCGCTGCAAACCCTGCGACTCGAGCGCAGCTAGCTCCGCGGAGAATTCGCGCATCGGCCGCGGGTCATACGGGACGAGGCGCGGAAGCAGGGGCGCCATTTGCAACGGCGTTCAACTCAGTCCTAAGCCCCGGACTCCGTGGCCTGCTTGTGCGCGATTGCCATCGGCTTCAGTCCGAGCTTGCCGAATAGTTCACGATCGCGTTCAGCTTCGGGATTGCTGGTGGTAAGCAGTCTGTCACCGTAGAAGATCGAGTTCGCGCCAGCGAGGAAACACAGCGCCTGTAACTCTGACGACATGTCTTCACGGCCGGCGGACAGGCGCACCATCGCCTTGGGCATGGTGATGCGCGCAGCCGCTATTGTGCGCACGAACTCGAAGGGATCGAGTTTCGGCGTGCCGCAAAGCGGCGTCCCTTCGACTTGGACCAGATTGTTGATCGGCACGCTCTCCGGATGGGGGTCGAGATTCGCAAGTTGCGTGATCAGCCCGGCACGGCCGCCACGCGATTCGCCCATGCCGACGATGCCGCCGCAACAGACATGAATGCCCGCGGCGCGCACTTTTTCCAGCGTGTCCAGTCGCTCATCCTGACTGCGCGTGGTGACGATCTCGCCGTAATAGTCGGCATCGGTATCGAGATTGTGGTTGTAGTAGTCGAGGCCGGCCTGCTTGAGTTGTTCGGCCTGCCCGGTCTTGAGCATGCCCAGGGTAGCGCAGGTCTCCAGCCCCAACTTTTTTACCGCGCGCACCATCTGAGTCACTCTCTCCAGGTCGCGCTGCTTCGGTCCGCGCCATGCCGCTCCCATGCAGAAGCGCGATGCGCCGTTTTCCTTTGCCGCGCGCGCCGCCAGCACGACTTCCTCCACCGTCATGAGCGCCTGATTCTCCACCCCGGTGTGATAGCGGGCCGCTTGTGGACAATACCCGCAGTCTTCCGGACAGCCTCCGGTCTTGATCGACAGCAGCGTCGACAACTGCACTTCGTTGGCCGCGAAATGCTGGCGATGGACCTGCTGGGCACGAAAGATCAGATCCGCAAACGGGGCCGCGAGAAGCGCTTCGACGGCGGCAACGGTCCAGCGTTGGGTCGTCTGAGCGGCGCTACTGGTGTTCTGTTTTGCGAACTGGGGCATCATGGTTGCGGGATCGGAAAAATCCGCGCCGGAACGCGGCATCCGCGAATGTTCGGGGAAGCGTGAACCCTTGTCAAATTTTGCTTATAGAGTTTTTGACAACTGCCTATCACTTGCGCGACTCGTATTGCCACCAGCGTGCATTTTGTGCGCCACGTCTGCGGCAGCAGATGGATTGTGTCTGGGTTGCCGCCAATCCCTGCCGCGCTTGGCGGTGCTGCGCTGTCCGATCTGCGCGGCGCCGGATACAGCAGCGGAAGTCTGCGGACGCTGCCTCACCCGGCGCCCCGCTTTCGACCGCGTCGTCGCGGCCCTGGCGTACGCCTACCCTACAGATGCACTCGTGCGTGCGCTCAAATATCGGGGCAGCCTTGCTTGTGCGCGCCCGCTCGCCGCCGCCTTGGCCGACGCGCTCGATTCCGAACCCTATCCTGATCTGGTGATGCCAATGCCGTTGCCTCCGCGGCGCCTGCGCGAACGCGGATTCAATCAGGCGATGGAAATCGCGCGACTGGTCGGCGCGGAGTTCGGTCTGCGGATCACGGCGAATGCGTGCAGGCGCGACCGGGAGAGCGTGCCGCAGGCGTCGCTGCCGTGGAAGGAACGGGCCGCAAACGTGCGCAACGGCTTTACTTGCGACGTCGCCCTTGAAGGCAAGACCGTTGCTGTGGTCGACGATGTGCTGACCACCGGTGCGACACTGAACGAACTCGCTGCGACGCTCAAGCGCCGGGGTGCGCGCGAAGTTTGGGGATGGATCGTGGCGCGCACGCCGCCACAGCGGTAAGGCATTTCCGGATCACTTCTTCGCCGACAACTCCCGCAACTGGCGCTCTACGAAGGCCTGGAGTTCGGCGTTGAGCTGTTTCGAGTCGGCGGCATGCTGGAACGCCTCGCGCGCATCGGCAAACTGATCGTTGGCGCGCAAAGAGATGCCCGCCCCCATCAGCCACAACGCGTTGCCCGGAGAGGACTGCAACGCCGTGCGATAGTAGTTCACTGCATCCCTGTGCCGCCCGTCACGCTGCAACAACGCCGCCAGAAACGCAAAGTACTCGGGGTCGGATCGGACATAGGGCAGCGCACCGACCAGCGTGTTGATGGCGCCGCCGATCTCGCCGCGTTCGACTTCGAGCCGAGCGAGGACCATCGCATGACGCGGCTGGCGCGGGTTCAGCTCGAGCGCGTGGCGCAGCAACTGCTCGGCTTCGTCGTTACGTCCACCATCCAGCAGCAACCCGAGCAAGGCCTGGCGGGCGCCAACGTGCATGGGGTCTTCTTTCAGTGCTTCTCGAAAACTCTTCTCGGCCGTGCTGACCCGTCCGTCCTGCAACTGCGCGACACCGATGCGAAAGGCCGTTTCGGCACGCTGCTGCACAGTCATCTCGCGCATCTGCTTGTCTATGCCGGACGGCCTCTGCGCAGACTGAGGTTGCGTCGCGGTGGCGGTGGCTGTGGCCGAATCAGGGGTGGCTGCAGTCACCGGCGGATCAGGGGTAACAGGTGGCGCGACTGCGGGCGGAGCGGGGGCCGGAAAAGCCGGAACAGATTTCTCCGTCCGGGGTTTCGGCGCTCGCACCTTGGGCGCTGCCGCCCGAACCGCAGGTGCGCCTGGCTCCGGGTTGAAGCTCAACTCTTCGGAAAGCCTCGATACGGGCGGAAGCAGCACTGCTTGCACCGCCGGCTCCATTGGAACCGGCGTCGGCGCCCGGACCGTAGCCTGCGCCATCGGAGCCGTTGCTGACGTCTGCTTTTTGGCGGAGATTGGTGTAGTGGTTAGCGGTGTGGTCGCGGCGGGTGGCAACATGCCGCTGACGTAGACGAACACGCCAACCGCGGCAAGCGCGAGAATCAGCGCTATCGCGAGCAGGCGTATCGCCGGTAGCGAACCCGCTCGCACCGCGCGTACCTGCGGCGGCAATGACGTTAACTCCGGATCGGCGGCGTGCCGTTTCTCGAGATCCTGCAATACCTGGTTGATCAGACTCATCGATACCCGAACCAATAGGCAAAAACTGCAACGGCGACAATCAGCGCGGCGCCAATTGCCATCAGTGGTGAGCGGGCCGAGTGGGCCGCTGGTGTATCCTGCGCTGCCTTGCGCACGTGCGCCGCGGACACATAGTGCCTGCCCTCGCCGTACGCCGCCAGCATCGCCTTGTGGGCAAGCACGTTGACCAGACGCGGCACCCCTGCGCTGGCGCGATAGAGCGTGTTCATTGCGGAACGGTGAAACAGGCGATCACCGACGTAACCGGCAATGCGCAGGCGGTGGCCGACGTAATACTCCATCTCGCGCCGCGACAGCGGCGAAAGGTGGTAGTGATAGGTGATTCTTTGCTGCAGCTGGCGCACCGACTCGTGGTTCAGCCTGGTATCCAGTTCCGGCTGCCCGAACAGCACCACCTGCAACAGTTTGCGCTTCTCGGTCTCGAGATTGGACAGCAGCCGCAAAGACTCCAACGTTTCCAGCGGCATCGCCTGCGCTTCGTCGAGGCAGACCACCACACGTTTGCCGGCACGCGCATGATCGAGCAATGCATGGCCCAGCGACTTCATCAGATGGTGCTGGTCGTTGTCGCGGTCAAGGGCAATACGCAACTCGTCGGCGAGCGCCAGCAGCAAGCCGAGCGGATCGAGATAGGGATTGGGAACATACGCAGTGATGAAATCGCCGTTGAGCTCGGCCAGAAAACGACGGCACAGCAGGGTCTTGCCGGTGCCGACCTCGCCGGTAATCTTCATGAAACCTTCGCCGTTGGCCAGGGCAACCAGCAGCGTGTTCAGAGCCTCCTGATGCGGCGTGCAGGCAAAGGCAAACGCGGTATCCGGGGTCAGTCCAAAAGGCGGTTCGCGCAGCGCGAAATGAGTGCGGTACATGATCAGTCGCCGGGTCGCCGCACTGCGGTGACCTGCTCCGCTGCGAAACTCGAACCGGCTGCTGCGCTACTGCGCAGGCTTGGCAGGGGACGGGCGCAAGGGGTTGCGAGGGTCACTGCGTTGATAGGCGTCGATGCGTTCCGTGGTGTCCAGTATATCCTGACGCCAAGATGCGTCGCTCTCGATGACGGTAGGCTTGAGCAGGATCACCAGCTCGCTCTTCACCACCGAGCGCCTCTTGCTGCCAAACAACCCGCCGATCCACGGCGTCGTACTCAAGCCAGGCAGGCCGCTGCTGTCGCGGGCGGACGTTTCCTTCATCAGGCCGCCGATAGCAACGATGTTGCCGTCGTTGACGCGCACAATGGTGTCGCTCTCGCTGATGGTGCTTGAGGCGAGCGGCAAGCGGAAGACGCCGGAATCGCCCAGATCGATGTTCTTGGTTTTCTCGATCACGCTCGATACCGACGGATGGACGTGCAGGATGATCTGGTTGTTCTGGTCGATCTGCGGCGTGACGTCGAGCGCCACACCCGAGAAGAACGGGGCCACGGTGATGGTTGGTGATTGGGTGGTCGTAGAACCGACGGCGGCGATAGTGCTGCTGATGTTGGTCACGAAGAATTCGTCGGTACCGACCTTGAGCACGGCTTTCTGGTTGTTGAGCGCCGCGATCCTGGGGCTGGAGAGAACCTGGAGATCACCCTGCGTCTCGAGAAAGGCAATGAGCGCCGCGAAACTGCCGGTCTGAAATGCCAATCCGAACAATGTACCCGGCGCCCCACTACCGGCAAAAATGGATCCTGGCGCCGCGGGATCGGACGAGAGCAGCGAGTTGGCGGTAGCCGAACCATCCGCATTGCGCGCAGTGAAGGCGCTGATAGTGCCGTCGGGCGACAGCTGCGCACCGGGGGACAGCACCCCACCGGCGAAGCGGCTGTTGGACCCTTGCGTAAACGCCGCCCAGTTCACGCCGCTCTGATGACTGTCGGAGAGCTGCACTTCGATGATTTTTGCTTCCAGCATTACCTGGCGCTCGACCACCACCTGCATCGCCTTGAGGAATTCCTCGACCCCGCGCAGTTCCGCCGGATATGCGCGCACCACCACCACGCCCGACTGCGGGCTCATAACCACGTTGCGGCCGGCTTCCGCCCCGACAATCGCACGCACCGCGGCGCCAATATCCTTCCAGAAGTCGTTCTCCGAGGTAGTCGTCACCTTGCTGCTTTCCAGCGCGTGGCCGCCGCCGCCACCAGTCGTCATCGGCTGCGCGCCGGCCACCGCGCCCTGGGTCGAGTTCTGCTGCGAATCCGAAATCGCGCCGGAGTTCACGCGCACCTCGGTGCGGCCCTGGCGCTGGCTCATCAGGTAATTGATCTGGAACACCCGGGTTTGCAGCCCCAGCGGCTGGATCAGGATACGGGGTCCCTGCAACTTGTATTCGTAGCCGTACATCTCGCGGATGGTGTCCAGCGCCTCGAACACGGTGACATCCTTGAGATTGACGGAAATCGCCTCCTTGATGCTCGGATGCACCACCATGCTGTAGCGCGTGCCGGAGACGATGGCCATGAAAACCTGGTTGGCGGGCGCGCTGTTGACGACCAGATCGAAACGGGGCTCGATCGGCCGGCCGTCCACCTTCGGCATCTCGACGGTGAGCGAAGGCAGCAGGGCACGGTTCACCTCGTCCGGCTGCTCAGCGGCGGTCCGCTGGCGCGAGGCGTTCGCCATCTCCTTCTTTGCGTTACCGTAGGGTGGGCCAAACTGCGTGGCGCACGCACTCAACGCGAAGATAAGAAACAGCGCGAAAAGTTTTTTCATTTCGTCCTTTCTTGTTCTGTGTTCCGTTCGTTATCTCGTATCTTCAGCGGCACCGGCTTGGGATTTCTCTCTGGCGCCTGGTCCGGCCGAGTCTTGCTGCGGATGCTGCAGTTTCGGTACGGCTTCGCTGCGCATGTCCACGTCCGGAAACAGCCTTACCGTGCGCAGCACCCCACCGGCTCGCAGTGTCACCTCGCCTTCACGGATGGCGATAAGTTCCGCACCCGCCACCGATCCGCCAAGCGACAAAACCTCGCCGTTGATGATGGCATAGCGCCGCTCCGGCGACAGCAGCACCGACTGCAGCACCCATTCGGCATCGCGGCGGCTCACGATCCCGCCCTCTCCGGTTCTGCCGAAAATAACCGGCGGCCGCGTCGGGTCACGCAGCGCCTGCGCTGCGGCGAGCGGCGCACAAGTAGCCAAAGCGGCACCGAGTGCCAGCACTGTCGCGATGCAGCCGGTAGCGTGTCTGTTCATACCACCAGCCAAGCCTCGTCGAGGCTCAAGGTGTAAAGCATCACGGTCATCTGCACCCGCGGATACTGCGAGGCATCGATGCTCGTCCTGGCCCAGAACATTTGCCACTGCATCTTTTCCAGACGCGTCAGGTAGTCCAGCAAATCGAGATAGCCGCCCTCGAGTGTGAGTTCGATGCCGTGTTTGTAGACCAGGCGGTCGGCGCCGTCCTGTGTGGCAGCCCGCACCGGTTCGTCCTTCTCGTCGCGGTCCACCAGAGCCGTCACCGGCAGAGTCTTTAGCTTCACCAGGTGTACCCGACTGTTGCGCGTCAGCACGTCCTCCAGCACCCTGGTCATGCGCGTCGGCGGCACTAGACCCTGTTGCACGCCGCGCAAATCGGCGTCGAACTGCGCGAGGCGTTCCTTCAGCGTAGCGATGCGTGCGCGGTCTGCGGCGTCCGGATCTTGCGCCGCCGAGCGCAACAACTCCGCGGTCTGGGTCTGCAATTGTGCAAGCGTCACCTTCTGGCGCGAGAAATCCGCGCTGAGACGTCTGTAGCGCGCCAGTTCGTTGTCGATTGCCACGATGAACACGAGCCAGCCGATCACGACTGCGCCGGCCACGAATACCAATACCCGCTCGCGCGGCTTGAGTGCGACGAACCGTGCCACGGCTTTCTGCCAGGTCTCGTTCATCGCGCCAGCGCTTTCGCCGCGGGAGTTTCGGACTTGGTCGCCAACCGGAACTCGATGTACGGCGGCCGCCCGCCGCTCTTGTCGCGCGGATCGGCTGCGGGTGCCTGCATCAGAAGCTCCGAGAACGGATGACCCTGCATGACGCTCTCGGAATTAAGCCGGCGCAGATAACCGGGCACTTGTTCCGCTCGAAGCGCACGGCCCTCCAGTGCGACATCCTGGCCGCGGGAGGCGATGTGCAGCCCGGTCAGCCAGACGCCGTCGAAAGACTGGCGGGCAAACGCGCGCAGGTGTTCGGAGAAGCCACTGGTATCGCCGAGCGTGCCGCCCTTGAGCACCGCCATCACTTCGTCGCGCCCCCTGATCTCGGATTCCAGGCGCGCAATCTCCGCGGCGATCTGCGCGTCCTGTTTGCGGCCCGCAATCTTGCCCGCGAGCCGCTGCATTTCCGCCTGCACTTCCGTCACCTTGGCCGTCATCTCGCGCTCCTGCTGCGCCAACTGGCGATTGCGCATGCCGGCATAGCCGGCGAAAGCGAACGAAAGCAGCACCACCGCGAGCCAGCCCATCACTGCCGTCTTCAACGACAGTGGCCCACGCTTGTCCAGAAAGGTCGCGTTGAAGAGGTTGATCTGCTGCGGCACCGTCAATCCTTTCGATCAGGGCAGGTCGCTACGCAACGCTGCGCCCAGCGTCTGCCAGCGCTGCATCTGCTCGCCGGGTTCGCGCAGCTCCGGAACCCTGTGAAAGTCCAGCACCTCGCCGAGATCCACGGTATCGACCTTTGCGGAGAGATTATCCGCGAGGTACTGCCGCAAACCGATCTCCGCCGGCACTGGCCCGAGCAACAGGCGCGCCACCGGCACGTTGCTGAACTGCCGGTCGAAGTGGTCGAGTGAACGCTGCAATTCCAGCGCGATGCGCTCGAACATCTGTTCGCGCAGGTCACCGGCCGCAAGGGTCAGTTGTTCGAGGCTCACATCGATTCTGCGCGACAGGTAGAGCTCACTGCGTGCGCTGAAAGTCAACAAGCCCCCTTCCTCGCTGAAGCTCAGCATGGCGAGCGCGCGGTGATCGGTCTCCAAAAGCGCAGCAAGGTTGCGTTGTGCCATTTCCGGAATCTCGATCACCCGCAACGGGATCTTCGCCTGGGCGAAAAGCTTCATGCGCGCTTCGATGTCCGCGTTTCGCGCAGACACGGCGTACACCGAGCGTCCGCGGGTGGGCGCAGTCGCATCGACG
This sequence comes from Burkholderiales bacterium, assembly GCA_035275265.1. GTDB lineage: Bacteria > Pseudomonadota > Gammaproteobacteria > Burkholderiales > JACQAP01 > JACQAP01. The sequence continues at coordinate 61,592 of DATENC010000028.1, forward strand.
GGAATCTGGACCACGTCGACGGTCGCCGTTTCGACCGGATACTCGAGAAAGTCCTTGAGCTTCCAGCGCACCGCCGACTTGAGTTCCGCCTCCGGCACGTTCGGTGCATCCAGCAGTTGCAACTGGTATTGCGGCGCCGGCAACAGCGTCGAGCAGCGGAAGCGCTCGAGGTGAAGTTCCCGGCGCAGACGCTGCAGCGTTTCGGTCTGGTCTGTTCCTGATGGGTGCGCCGAACAAAACTCCACGATGGGACGCTCCGCCCCGGTGCGGCGCACGTTGGCAATTTCGATGCGGTCCCCGCAAAGGTTAACAGCTGCGAGTTCGCCGGATTCGCGTTTGGAGAAAAATGAACGCACCGTAGCCTTGTTCAAAATTAACGCGAAAATAGCTCAATAACCTATTGTCGTCAATGGGAAATATGTTTTTTCGATCGCTGGCATAGCGGTAGCTCAATGGATCTCGCGAAAATAGAGGAACTGGTCGGCGTTCTTGAATATCCCGAAGGTTGCTCGCCCCTGCGGATTCTGATCATAGGCGCCGCCGCCCCAGTTGCCCTGCAGCCAAATTTTGTTGGCCGCCGTGGCAGCACTGCTGGTCGCCGACGTACAGGTGTTTCCGGCTGGGACCGTGCCCAGATTCACCGTTAGGTCCACTGCACCGTTCTTGTTGCTGCCAGGCTTGGTGAGTTTCACGTTTGCCTTCCCGGAAGTGAAGGCTAGCGCGCCGGCAGGATTCAAAAAGGTCTCGCACGCGGCCAGATTCGGCCCGACAAAATTGAAAACGATATTGCTGGCGGCGAGAGTGGTGCAACTGTCGGCGGTATTGGTCACGAAAAAGCTTCCATCGTAGTACTCGGTGGTCAACGACAGAGGCAGATCGAGCAACGCGCTGCCGAAAACGTTCATCAGGCGCATGCGACCGAAGCGCATCTGTTTTCCGGAACTGAAAGCCATGCCGCCCCCGAGGGTCGCCGTGCCAAAGGCAGCAGGATTGCCGGCAAAGGCGACCCCGTCAGTATCGATCACGTTGAGCGCCAGGGCGATATCGGCATTGAATGGTGCATTGGGTGTCGTGGTGCTGCGGACAAATCCCAGTCCGGTTCCCGACGAAAAGGTGAGCGTACCCACACCGGCGGTGAACACTCCGATGGCCGGATCACCCGCGGTAGCCGGTAAACCCGCGTAATTGAGGGTCGGCGTGGTGCCCCCGCCCAGCGCGTCGAAGCGCGAATAGCGCGCCGCCTGGGTGGCCGGGGTCACGGATGAGTTCGTGATCCTCAACCAGGCGCCGGCGTACAGCGTGGTCGGGTTGTTTGCGAAGTCCTGTGCCGTGACCGTGATGATCGGTTGCAATGTGTTGTAGTTGAACGTTTCGCCCACATAGGTGAAGGTCCCTGCGGCGCAAGCAGTGCCGAAGTTGGGAGCGTTAAGCGCGACCGCGAAGTGATCGGGCACGAAGCGGCCGATGTCAATCGTTCCCGAACGGATTTCGCGCTCGAGCGGGCTGGAATCACCCGCATCCACGCTCGCGAACGACGAATCCACCAGTTCGAGTCGGAACGACCCAACGTTGTTGTAGGAGGCGACATCGTTGACAAGTTGCCCCGCCACAAACGTCGTGGCGAGCGTCAGCGTGCCGAAGGTCGCGGTGCAGGCAGCGCCGACGCATGTGGCAAGTGTCGCCGTCGGAGCCCCCACGTAGTTGGTCGTTGTCGCCGCGGCCCCGTTGACCGCGGTCGCCCGTACGCTGAAGGGCCGTCCTGCTTTGTGTGTGGGCGTTATCGCCGCGAACGTGAGGAGGTTAAGGGCGCGGCCAGTGCCCGCGGTCTGCCAATCGGTGTCGGTGACGGCGAAACTGGCCAGCGCATTGGGGCGGATCGCGAAGTTGTCGGTTGAACAACCGGTGACAGTCGGCGCGCCTGCCGGGAAGGTGATGCGCAGCCGCGTATTGGGATAGGAATTGGGCTGCGTGAAGCTGATGGTCTTGCGCCCATTGTCTCCGGCGATGAACGCGGGATCGGGCGAGAGTGTCTGGATCACGGTCCAGGTCGGCCGGCAGCTGTTGCCGTCGAGCGCTCCCGAATTGTTGCTAGCATCGAGGACCTCGACCCGGACCGTGCCGGTGAAGGTCGTCAGGATCGCGGTTTCCGCAGCATTCAACACAATCATGTCGAGACTGATTGCGCTGCCGGCGATCTTGGTCTTGATGACCCCGGTGATGGCCCCTGCGATCGTCGAGCTCTCATACGCATTGAACCCCCCGGCCGCCGGCGGGGGCGGGGGCGCTGGCCGCAGCGCGAGGATGTGCGCGTTGCCGGCATCGGCGTTAGCGGATGCGGTTGCCGTCTTTGCGCCAGTCGCGCCGATTGCCACTTGCGCAACATAGTTGCCCTCTATGGACTGGCCATTGACATTGGGCGTAGTCAGGGCAGCAGTCTCAAAGGCTTCCGCCATGCCTGCCGGGGCTGTCCAGGTCGATGAAGAAGCGATCGCGTGAGACGTAACCAGCATGGTGTTTGCGACGGTGGTCGTGACGCTCGGCGTGGCGTGCGTCAGTGCGCTCGCCGTTGCCGCTCCATTCTCAACGTCGATCGGGGTGGTGGTATCGACTCCGGAGAAACTCTCGATCCCGCCGGCCGCGTAGCCGCTCGCCCAGGCGGCGAAGTCCCAGGTGTACGACGCCGGCTCGGCACCGGTTGCAGTTCGGCGGTAGACGTAGAGCGAGTTCGACGTCGCGGCCGCATTGTTGATCTGCCTCACCAGCGTCCATCCGGCCGGCGGCGTGACGGTCGCCGTGGACGGCTGCACCGATATCGCAGCAATCATCTGGTCGTTCAAGGCCGTTCCTGCCGGCACATTGATCGTCAGCCGCGGGCGCGGCGACTGCAGCGCCAGCGAGTTCGCGTTTCCGGTGTCCGGCGTCGCGCCTGCGGCCGTCGCAGTTCGCGTGCCGGTGGCTGCACCTCCTGCTGCTATGTACTGAAAGTTTCCCTCAACCGCCTGGCCCGCAGCGGCGGCGGCACCGCTGCGTATGTCGAATGACTCGGTCATCCCGGCCGGCGGCGTCCAGTTTTGCGACGCGGCGTAGGTGTGCGATGTCACTAGCAGCGTATTCGGAACGGTCGGCGTAACCGTCGGCGCGGTGTGCGTGCTGGCACTCGCGGTTGCATTCCCCGCCTGGACGTTGACTGGCGTCGTCGTGTCGACGTTGAAAAACGCCTGTATCCCGCCCACCGCGAAATCCGTCGTGGCTACCGTGAAGTCGTAGAACGCGGGCTCGGCACCTGTTGCAATCTTTTGATAGATCGCAAGCGAATTGGCGGTCGCTACCGCCTGGTTGTCGCGCCGCACCAGCGTCCAACCGGCGGGAGGAGTGATCACAGCGGTTGACGGCGTGATGCCAATCGAGGCGATGAGGACGTCGTTCGCCAGCACGCCCGCCGGCAAATTGATGCGCAGCGCCGGGCGCACCGCCAGGATATGGGCATTACCGACGTCGTTGAAGGCGCCGGTCAAAGCGGACGTCTGGACACCCACCGCCCCTCGGGCTGCCTGAGTCCGGGTCGCACCCTCGGTCGTCTGGCCAACCGCGTTGCTACCCGGCGTGGGCGACGAGACATCGAAGCGCTCGGTTAGCCCGGCCGTCACCGGCGCCCATGCGTCGGCCGAGGCAACGGAAAACATCGCGGCTACTACCGTGTTCCTGACGGTCGTCGTGATGTTTGGTGTCGAGTGATTGGTCGCGTTCGGCGTGGTCTGACCGTTCTCGACGTCGATCGGATTGGTGTTATCCACGCCGGAGAAAGCCTGGATGCCGCCGGTCGCGTGCGTTGCCCCGCCCCCGATCGTGAACGTGTAGTTGGCGGCTGGTTCCGAAGCGAGATTCGTGATGACCTTGTAGTAGATCGCGAGCGAATTCGCATTGGCGACGGCATTGTCCGTGCGCCGTATCAATGTCCAACCCGCTTGAAGGGGTGTGATCGTCGATGCTATCGGTCGGACCGCCACCGCGATGATCAGGACGTCGTTGACCGCCATGCCCGCGGGCCGCGGAACGCTCAGCGTCCCGGTACCCACAAGGAAGCCGGAGCTTGCCGACCGGAATGCCACGGTCGTCAGCGTGCCCGAGGTCGCGGAGCGGAATTGCGGTGCGAGCGCAGTCGAGGAAGCGGCGCTGCGAAAACCGACCTGGGCATGGGCGACGGCTCCGAGGGTCATGCCAGCGAGCGCGCCCATGACCAACAAAGCGCGCGCGATCCGGCGCGCCCAGCGCCACAACAATGCACATCCGCTAGTTCGTGTAGCGTTTACCATCGGCGTTCCTAAAACGACTCTCAGCCATCTCGCTCGAGTAGCGCCTGCAATTGTCGTTCCACGTAGAAAAGGCTTCCGAGGTTGCCTTTCGAGGCGGTCACGGTGATGCGATAGACCCGGACATTCACGCCCGCCTCGGTGGTAGCGGTGCTACCGCATTGCACCTGTACCGCGAAGCCGCTCATCGTCCCCGCCAGCCCGGCGAGCGCCTGGCTGGTTGCTGCAGCATCGCAGGACGTCCGGAATCCGCCGGCGGGGGCCTGAAGAATCTGCCAAGCACCCCACTCGACGCCGGCTCGCGCGGCCTGGTAGGCGCGCGCGCCTTCAACATCGAGCGCTTCCGTGGTCTGCTGGCTGGTGGAGAGGGTAACGACGTAGGCGCCCAGCAAGGTTATGACGACGAGCAGAAAGATCGCCGATATCAACGAAAAGCCTCGTGTGCCCTTACGGGACATTACTGACATGGGTCTGTTGAACCAGATTGACCGTCTCACCGTCCTTGGTAACGGCAAGCACCAAGGTCACCAGGCCGTTCTGCGCCGTTACGCCTGCCGCGTACGTGAAGAGGCAACCTGAGACGTTGCTGGCCAGGACCGCGCTGGTCCCGGTAGTCGGTAGCGCACCGTAAGCGTAGTTCCAGTAGCGGGTAAGCAACCCGCCTGCAAAGATATAGCTCACCGGGGTGCCGACGATGTGGAAGCGCTTTGCCGGGGAGGCGAAAGGGAAAGCGCCGCCGTTGAATCCAACCGTCGTCAACGCGGTCCCGGTGGTGGTCGCCGGGCGGCGATTTATGTTTGCCAATGTCTGGTACGCGTCGGCCGGCGCGATGCCGAGATTGAAGATGACCATGAAGTCATTGACTGCGACGTCCACGCCCGGTCCGATTACGTCGAAGGTATCGGCAGCGGCAGTAAAGTCGAGAACGTTGCCCGGGCCGTCGGCGCGGTATCGGCCCGCCGATTTGACCGGAATGAATTCGATCGCGGTATTGCCCGCCGTCACCCGAATGCTGTTAGGAAGCGCCAGACGCAGATCGCGGCCAATGCGTCGCAGCGCGGTATCGGCGATGTCGGTGAGTTCGGCACGCCGGGCCACATCCAGATAGGCCCCCACGGGAGCCCGCAGGAACACTGCAACCGCAGCAGCAAGAATCCCGGTGAGGACGATCACGATGATCGCCTCGGCCAGCGTGAAGCCGCGGTCGCGGTCTGGCGTGATGTGGCGGCGGATTCTCATGGCACGGCGATGGGTGCGTAGCGGGTTCGATAGCTCTGGAGCACAAGCGAATTGTTTCCCGGGCCGGCCACCGTCACGGTGATCAGCAGCGATTCGGCCGCCGCAATGCCGCCCAGTACCGAGCCCGCCACGGTAATGGTCGCGGAGTACGCACCGAGTGCGGCGATCGACGTTCCAGTAGTGATGTCCACGATCGGCATCGGCAGGGGGCCGGGGCCATAGTCGTTGACGTTGTCGAACGGCGTCGTGGCGCCAAGTCGCGTCTCGGGGCCGTACGGTGCTGTCGCTTCCGGCCCCATGTTCTCGACCGCGGCCGCCGCGGTGCATGCTGTCGGGCCCACACCCGCGCTTTGCGCGCTGGCCGCCTGCGGATCGTCCGGATCGCAATAGGTAAACGGTTTCGCCTGCACCTCTTCGATCATGGCCTCGGCGATTGCGAGCATCTGTTTCTGGATCAACGGATCGGCGCTAGCCTTGGTCGTGACGTTGAATACCAGCAAAATACCGGCGACGCCGACGCCGACGATGATGATGAACATGACAAGTTCGATCAGCGACAGGCCACGCTGGTCGCGATGCGGAGGAGAGCTTTGACAGCGCGCTGGACGGAGTGGTCGTCCGCCTGGCCGACTAAGAGGTGCGGACATAGCCGGTTTCCGGCTCCACGCGTAAGGTCCTGGTCCCGTCGCCGGTTATGCTGATGACCTGTCCGGTTGACGGCCGTCCCAGTGCGTCAAAGCTGAAGTTCGTGGGCGCCGAAGTAAACGCAATACCGCTGCCCTGGGGAACGACTGTATAGGGGCTTTGCCCGCTCGGACCGGCGAGGTTCGCCGTGCACCCCACACCCGCCGTAGGTTCGAAGGTGAATGTGACGGAAGCGGCGGCGAAATTCACGCAAACGATGCGGCGCTTGGCGATCGCCTGCTTCTGCGCATAACGCAGTCCGGAGGCAACCCGGTCGTAGAAGCCGCGCGTGTCGTAACTGCCGATCCCCACCAGCCGCGGGATCGCGACGGCCGCAAGAATACCGACCAAGATGAGGACGACAACCAGCTCCACAAGCGTAAAACCACTCTGGCTTCGGCAAACAAGCCGCTCGCGAAACGCGGCTATTCCCACCGGCCCTCCTGCATCCTTGCGCACAGGCTGCGGCGCCCGTCATTGGCAGCCGCAGCACGATGCGTTCTCGGAACGAAGGTCAGTTCGAGCAAACGATAGTCGCGCTCGCGACCTGAGACGTCTGCGTATTTGTCACTGTGCAGATGGCAGTGTTTCCGTCAGTGCAAGTGGCTGCGCCAGCAAACGTGTACCCAGAGGGCAAGCCGCCGGACAGCAAGGTAGTCATCTGGGTACTGACTGCGGCACATCCGGAAATTGCGACACCTTTGCCGGCGCTTACTTTCTGCGCCGCATAGTTGATCGATGTGGCGGAAGAGATCGAGGCTGCGACGCCTTGTGCAGCGGCACGACCTGCATCGCTCGACAGATCGATGAACTTGGGCAGGGCCACCGCCGCCAGAATGCCGAGAATCACTATCACAACAACCAGCTCTATCAGAGTAAATCCCTGGTACTTTGACTTCATTGCTTCTCCTTTTTTTTCAGAAATGACCCACTACTGGTGAATTGATGCCAATCGAGGGCGCACCAGCATTCCGCGTCAGCAGCCGCTGGTCACCGATGTTATGACCGGCGAAGTGTTGAGCGCGGCCGCCTCCGTATACGTGACCCTGCAATTCGGCGAAGTGCCCCCGACAATGTCCAGCGTCACCGTCGGCGGAGCCGACGTGATGGTAACCTGGTCGCCGGTTGCATCCAGTTGCAGCGCAGTGATGATGCCGGTGTTGGTGGCCGCGGGGTAACCGTTGACCTGATCGACGTTGACCCCCTCCATCGAGACCGTCGCGGATGTCACGGTGTTGCTTGCGATCGCCTGCGCGTGCGCGAGAGCGGCGGCCGAACGTACACCACCGAATATCGCCTGTGTCTTCGCGGCCCGGGCCTGCGTTTGCAGGGTGATGTAACGCGGCAGGGCCACCGCCGCCAGAATGGCGATGATACTGATCGTGATTACGAGCTCGATCAGAGTAAAGCCGCGGCTGCGGCGGATTGCGCGTTCAACTGACCTCATCGTTATACCCTTTCGTATTGGCAAAACATGTTCACGCAAAAAATCATCTCCGGAAATGATGCACTATCCATGCCCGCACTATTGAAACCAATCATACTCACCCATCAGTACCAGACTCACCCACGTGTCTGCAGGACCATGCGAACTCGCGGTAACTGTTCCCGTACTTACGCGCATTACCCGGTAGCGGACGCTGAAATCACGATACATTGACGGCGAAAAGTGCCGCCGATTGCTCACCGTGTACACCAGCTCGCGTTTGTGCCTGTCGAAATACCACTGGCCTTCCGGTTCGTCCGCGGGAGCGGAATCCAATTCGCCCAGATAATGTGGGGGCTTTTCCGCGAGCCAGTTCATCGGATTCTCGTCGGCCAGTGTCGAAATTTCTGACGCCCGGTTGGCGAGAATAAGGTCCGCCACCTTGTAACGCAAACCGGTACGGATGTTCTGCGCGGTCGATTCCATCGCAGTTTTTTCCGCATACTCCCTGTAGTACAACGCCCGCTCGAGCAGCACACCCACGAAGATCCCCACTAGCGCCAGGCACACCGCGAATTCCAGGAAGCTTGCGCCGCACTGGTGGGCACGCGCGAGGAGAGTCCGCATGGGTCATTTCTTCATCGCCGCCTGGCCAAGGTCCCAGATCGGCAGGAACACGCCCAGCGCAAGGATCAGCACCAGCACGCCGAGGCATAGGATCAGTATCGGCTCGATCTGCGCACCGAGCGTCTTCAGTTCGTACTCGACCTCGCGCTGATACATGTCGGCGATTTCCTGCATCATGTCGTCTAGTGCGCCGGATTCCTCGCCCACCATCACCATCTGCAGAACCACGGGGGTGAAAACTCCGGCGTTGATCGCGGTGCGCAGCACGCTTTCGCCGCGCTCGACGCCCTCGCGCATTTTTTCGACTCTATCCGCAATGAAGCTGTTGTCCACCGTTTGCGCAACCAGCGTGAGTCCCTGCACCACTGGAACCCCGCTGCGCATCGACAGCGCGAAGCTGTGCGAGAAACGGGCGAGTGTCGCCTTGAAAATGATCTTGCCCGCAATCGGTATGCGCAGCTTGAAACGATCCCACGCGTACTTTCCTGCCTTGGTGCGGATGTAGCCGCGAAACGCGAACGCCGCCCCGAGAAGAGCAGCCAGCAGGAACGGCCATGTCGCAACCATGAAATCGGAAAAACCGATCAGTAATTTCGTGATCATCGGCAGTTCGGCGTTGAAGCCCTTGTACACCTTGGCAAACGCCGGGATGACGAAAAGATTGATGACGACGATCGCGATTCCCATCGCAGCCATCACGAATGACGGATAACGCAGCGCCGATTTCACCTGGTTGCGTATGAACTCCTGGAATTCGAGGTGACTGAACAACCTCAGGAAGATTTCCTCGAGCATGCCGGTGGTTTCACCGACGTAAACCATCGCCACGTAGAATGGCGAAAACACTCCGTCCTGCCGCTGCAGCGCCACGGACAGCGGGCGACCGCTGTCCAGATTCTCCCGTATTTTTTGCAGCACTCCTCCGAAAGTCGGATTACCGGCAGATTCCTGCAGACCTGAGAGCGCGCGCATGATCGGCACGCCGGCCTTGAGCAGCGTGTACATCTGCCGGCTGAACAGCAGCAGGTCCTGGTGGGCGACCGGACGTTTCGTAAGCCTTTGCATCAGGCCGATTGATTCACCCGCCTGACGGCGCTGCGTCTCGCCGATCTCCACAGGCGTGACTCCTGTGGCGAACAACTGGGTCGCGACCGCTGCGCTGTCGGCGCCCTCGAGAACGCCCTGCACCAGCTCGCCGGAGCCATTTCGGCCCTTGTAGGAAAAGTAAGCCATCAATCGGCCAGTTCCGAGCTGACGCGCATTGCCTCGTCGACCGTGGTACGTCTGCCGATCACTAATTGCACCGCGTGATCCGTCAGCATCCGTCCTTTCATCTGCGCACGCGCGGCCTCGACGAAGCGCGCCGGTTCCGGCTGGTTGGCGGCCTCGACCACCGGCCGCGTCATCTCCAGCATTTCGTACACCCCGGTGCGGCCCAGGTAGCCGGTGCCGTTGCACTGCGAGCAGCCGCGCCCCTTGAGGTACGTTTGTCCATCCGCCGCGCTGCCGATGTTGTTGCGCATCCACTCATGCTCGCTCGCCAGCAGCTCATAGGGCTGTGCGCAGCTTTCGCAAATAATGCGCACCAGGCGCTGAGCCACCACCACTTGCAGCGACATCGCGACCATGTATCGGGGAGCCCCCATGTCCAACAGCCGGATAGGCGTGCTGACCGCGTCGTTTGTATGCAGGGTGGATAACACCATGTGGCCGGTCATCGCCGCACGCAATCCGGTTTCCACTGTGCCCTGGTCGCGCATTTCGCCGACCAGAATCACGTCCGGGTCCTGACGCAGCGCGGTGCGCAGCACCCGCGCGAAAGTCAGTTCGATTTTCTCGTGGATCTGCACCTGGTTGATTCCGGGCAGCCGGTACTCGACCGGGTCTTCGACGGTAATGATCTTGCGTTCTGCTGTATTGAGTTCTTGCAGCGCGGCGTACAAAGTGGTGGTCTTGCCGCTTCCCGTAGGGCCGGTAACCAGAACCATGCCGCTGGGCCGGTAAATGACCTGGCGCAACTTTTCCAGCATCGCTTCCGGCATGCCGATACGCTCCAGCCCGAGCACGCCACCGCTCTGGTTGAGCAGACGCATGACCGCGGATTCGCCGTGCTGCGTGGGCATGGTCGAAATACGCACGTCGATTTGGGCATTGCGGACTCTGACGTGGAAACGTCCGTCCTGCGGCAGGCGTTTTTCGGAGATGTCCAGTCCCGACATCAGTTTCAGCCGCAGCACCAGCGCGGACGCGATCTTGGGGTCGGCTTCCGCCTGCTTGTGCAGTACCCCGTCGATGCGGAAACGGATCAACAGCTTTTTTTCCTGCGGCTCGATGTGGATGTCCGATGCGCGCACCTGTACCGCGTCCTCGAACACCGACTGCAACATTTTGACCACCGGCGCATCCTCGGCCCCGGCAGTGATACCGAGCGCGGCGAAATCGATCGCGTCGCCCAGTTCCTCTCCAAGTTCCTGCGCCAGCCCGCTAATCTCCACGGTCCGCCGGTACATCCGATCGATGGTCTGCAGCAGCAGCGACTCGCTCACCACCGCCAACTGGATGTCGCGCTTGAGCACGCGGGTAATTTCGTCATAGCCGAACAAGTCGGTGGGGTCCGCCATGCCCACCCGGAAAAATGCGCCGGTATCCTCGAGGACGATGGCGCGAAAACGCCGCGCCAGCGTCTCCGTCAGCCGGGTCGCAACTTCTGGCTTGATGTTGAAATGCTTGAGGTCGATGAACGGGATCTGGAGCTGGCGCGCCAGCGCACCGCCAATCTGTTCCTCGGTCAGAAATCCCGAATCGATGAAGATGCGGCCGAGTTTGCGCCCGCTACGCTTTTGCTCGTCGAGTGCTGCCTTGAGCTGATCCTCGCTAAGCAATTTCTGCTGGAGAAGAATTTCTCCCAGCCTGATTTTTTCCGGTCTACCCATTACGGTTGCCGATGACCCTGTTCCGTACTTTCGCGGGCACTTTAGGTTTTAATTGCAGCTTATTGAATTACAAGATTAAACTGTAAGCATAATCAAGTGCAAGCAAAATGTTCGATATCGTTTTGTACCATCCCGAAATTCCGCCCAATACCGGCAACGTCATTCGGCTCTGCGCCAATACCGGCTGCAGGCTGCATCTGATCGAACCGTTGGGATTCCATCTGGAGGACCGTCAACTGAAACGCGCTGGCCTGGATTACCACGAATATGCGCGCGTCCAGGTCCACCCGCGGTGGGAAGCTTTTCTCGCTACCGTTGCGTCAAGCCGCCGGTTCGGTTTCAGCGCCAAGGCCGGCGGCCGTTACGACCAGGCTAGGTTTCAAGCGGGGGACGTGCTGGTCTTTGGTCCGGAGACGAGCGGGCTGCCGGAAGAAGTCATTGCAAGCTTCGAGCCGCAACGGCGGCTGCGGTTACCGATGGTACCCGCCAGCCGCAGTCTGAATCTGTCCAATGCGGTAGCGGCAGTGGTTTACGAGGCGTGGCGGCAGAATGGCTTTAGGGGTGCCACTAGTTAGCGCACACTTTCCGACTTGGGTTCGCGCTGCAGAAGCTCTTCCACTGCATCGCGGGCGGAGGCCTCGCCGTCCAGGACACGGCAGACCGCGCGCGTAATCGGCATATCAACATCCCTGTCCAGGGCCAGCCGCAATACCTCGCGGGCGCTGAAAACGCCTTCTGCAACGTGCCCAAGATCCCCTAGGATGTCCGCCAGGCGCCGTCCGCTTGCGAGTCCCAGACCGACACGTCGATTTCGGGACAGGTCCGAGGTCGCCGTCAACACCAGATCGCCGGCTCCGGCCAATCCCATGAAAGTCTCCAGCCGCCCGCCCAGACGCATGCCCAGGCGCGTGATTTCCGCCAGCCCCCGTGTAATCAACGCCGCGCGCGCGCTGGAACCGAGTTCGAGACCGTCGCAGACCCCGGCTGCGATGGCAATGACGTTCTTGACGGCCCCGCCGGTCTCGACCCCAGCAAGATCATCGCTGGAGTACACGCGCAAGCGCCCGGTATGCAACTCGCGCGCGGCAGCGGCGGCAAATTCGGCGTCGCGCGAAGCCAACGTAACCGCCGCCGGCAACCCGCGCGCGACCTCGACAGCAAAACTTGGTCCCGACAGCGCTCCGAAGCGGACGCGCTCATCCAGTTCCTCGCTGACGACCTGGTGCGGAAACTTAGCGCTACCGCTTTCGAATCCCTTGCACAGCCAGACCACGCTTGGCACGTGTTTCTGGCGCGCGACGCGACGCACGGTTTCGCGCATCGCGGCGGCGGGAACAGCAATGATGGCCAATTCGCAGGACAGCAGGGCAGAGTCGGCATCGGCGGTGATTCGAACCGGGACGGGAATAGCGACCCGCGGAAGATAGCGGGTATTGACGCGCGCCGTGGCAAGTTCGGCGCCCTGCTGCTTATCGCGGCACCACAATGTGATCTCGTGGCGCGGCGAAAGAGCAATCCCGAGCGCCGTGCCCCACGCACCGGCACCGAGAATGGCGATCCTCATACGCCCCAGAGTTGGCTGACCTTGATGAAACCGACTGCCCCGTCCGGGTGGCGCACCTTTGCCCAACCAGCGGTGAGCTGGAGAAACTCAAGCACCACGCCTTTTTCTGCAGTGAACGCCAGCGCGGCGGCATCGCTGGGTGAATGGCGGGCCTCTGCGCCCGAGGACTTGACCAGCACCGTACGCCGCTCGGAAAGCTGGTGGTTCTCGATCCATGCAAATTCTCCGGTATCGTCGCGCACCTTGGTCCATCCCTCGAGCTTGACAACTATCTCTACCGGATAGTCGCGCGACAGCACGAAAAGCTTTTGTGCCTTGGTCGAGGGCGCGTCGTAAAGGATTGCCGCCGCGTCCGCCACCGAGCGGAAACCCTGCGCAACCGCAGCCTCGGAACAGAGCAGCAGCAGTCCAGCCAATAAACCGCATCGAAGTAACGCGCGCGCCATGTCAGGACCTAGTGCGTGACGCCCTCGGGCGCCTGCGCCTGGCCCTGCTGCCGGGCCTGGAAGATTGCTTCGAAATTGACCGGGCTCAGCACTACTGGTGGGAAGCCGGCGCGCACCACCGCTTCGGAAATTACTTCGCGCACATAGGGGTAAAGGATGTTTGGGCAGGTGATCCCGAGCACCGGTTCGAGCTCCGCCTGCGGCAGATTACGGATCTGAAACACGCCGCCCTGGCTCACCTCGACCAGGAACATGGTCTTGTCGCCGATCTTGGCGGTAACGGTCACTGTCAACAAGACCTCGAAGTAGCCGTCATTTATGGGGCTGGCGCTGTTGTTCATCTGGATTTCGACCTGCGGTGCCTCCCGCTCGAGGTAGACGCGCGGTGCATGGGGCACCTCCAGCGACAGGTCCTTGACGAACAACTTCTCGATTGTAAAGACCGGCTGGTTGGGCTGCTCGCTCATGATTTGTATTCTCGTGGTTAGGCTGGTCAGTCGGTATGGCCGTGGACTTCGGCGGATTCTCCGCCAAGCATCGGTTGGAGTTTTCCGGCCCGGTCCAGTGCAGACAAGTCCTCGAAACCCCCGACATGGAAGTCGCCGATGTAGATCTGCGGTACGGTGCGGCGCCCGCTTCGCTGCATCATTTCCGCACGCCGCTCCGGTTGCAGGTCGAGACGAATTTTTTCAATGTCCACCACGCCCTTGGCGGTGAGCAGCCGCTCCGCGGCAACGCAGTAAGGGCACCACGCCGTGCAGTACATGCTGATCCGCGGCATCTACTTCTTCTCCACCGGAAGATTGGCCTGCTGCCACGCTCCGAAACCGCCCGACAGGACCACCACCTCGGAAAAGCCGGCTTTCTTGAGCGCCGATGTGGCGGCATGCGAGCGGCCGCCGGTCTGGCAGGTCACGACCACCGGCCTGCTCTTGAACTTCTCGATCTCGCCAAGACGCTTGTCCAACTGGCCCAGCGGCACGTTCTTCGCGTTCGGTGCATGTCCGGAGCTGAATTCCCCTGGATCACGCACATCCAGCATTACCGCGTCCCTGCGGTTGATCAGCTGCACCGCCTCGAGGGGACCGACTTCGGAGGCGCCGCTGAGTCCCCGGCTGATCCAGGGCCAGACCAGAACCCCGCCGCTCGCCAGCGCGGTCAGCAGTAGCCAGATATTGTCCTGAATGAATTTCACCGCAATTCCTTTGCGCTACCCGTCATTGTGTAATGGATCAGTTCCGCCACGTCATTTTCCCCGCCTGCCGCCATGGATTCCATGACCTGGATCGCGCCGCCACGCTCCAGCGGGTAATTCGCCTCCGCGAGATTCCATTGGGTCTTCGCCGCCTCCTGTTCGCCTTTCAACGCAAGCAGTATGGCGTGCCGGTAAACCACGTCCGCCGACGGCGCAAAGCGCATAACCAGTCCATTCAAGCTCAGCTTGTCGTCGATTTGCTCTCGGTTAAGCACCATCAGACGCGACAGCGCCAATTCCACGAAGGGAGCGAACAGAGAATACTTTTGCATCTCCAACAGAACCGCCGCCGTGCTCTCGCCACTCTGCGCCGCGCCGCCGGATGGCTGCGGCTGGATCTGGTGCAACGACTGGAGAGTGCGGTAATCCTGATAAACGTTGGCTGCCGCCATACATCCGAGGATCAACATCGGCACGAGCACCAACCTGCCGCGACCACGATCGCTGACCGTTACCACGACAGTTTCGGACACGCCCAGCGAGACCGCCGCAATTCCGAGAAAATAGGCGTACCAGAGCGGGTACTCTAGCATACTGTGGACGCCCAGAATCGCCAGCACCGCGCACAGCCACCACAAATACGCGCTCGGTTCCCGACGACGTATCGCGAGCACCAGGGACGACAGTCCCGCGCCCAGCACCGCGATTCCGGCGATGCCGAATTCGGCCATGGTTTGCAACACCAAGTTGTGTGCGTGATCTGTGATCGCATCGACAATGCGCGGCCCCGGCAACTGCGCATTGAGCAGGAAATGCAGCCACGAAAATTGCCTGAAACCTGCGCCGATGAGCGGCGCGTCCAGAAACATCCTCCAGGCTTCATCCCACACACGCATCCGGAATCCGGACTGGAGACCGTGCTGGCCCATACGCGCCTGTAATGTTTCGATCGGAAGTGCGGCGTTCGCCAAAAGGAATTCTGCGAGCCACTGCATTGCCAGGAATCCGTAGACGCAGGCGATACCGAAGCCGAGGATGCGCAAGGCCACAGGCTGCGGACGCAACCGGTACAACACCACGCCAAGAATGACCAGCGCAGCCAAGTAGATCCAGATGCTGCGCGAACCGGACACCGTGAGCACAAGCAGCAACGGCGCGGCAGCAGCAAGCGCGAGCGGCAACGCCAGCCGGCGCACGCCGTAGAGATAAGCCAGCGAGGCCAGTCCGAGGCACAGGTAGTTGGCAAGATGATTGGGCTGCCCGGTGTTGGCGTATATGCGGCCATATGTCTGCGGCAGGACATAGGGTGAAAACGGAGACTGCACTCCCCAGATCTGTATCAGTCCGATGATCGCATTGAGCAGGGTGCCGGCGACCACGAAACCGGACAACACCGCGACTACGGTCTCCATCCCGAACACTTGCCTTAGCCGCCAGGCCAGCATCGCCAAGGCACTGGCCCACAACAGATACAGGATCGCCATCAGGTTTTGCTGCAGGTAAGTCGAGCGTCCGACCAGGGCGTGCAGAAGGATCAACCCGGCGAAGCCGAGGAACATCAGGGCCGAGCGCGGCAATTGCATTCCCACCCACATCGAACGGCTGAGCAGACACGCGAATGCGGCAAGTCCGAGCACCACCGCGGTCGCCTCGCCGTAGAAACTGGAGATCGGTTCTTGAAAGTTTGGGCTGAGGAACGGTAATACCCAAGCCAACCCGATGAGCAGCAGCGCAAGTCTTGCAGCTAACGGAGGAGCGGCAACGGTGTACGAATTGGTCAGATCTAGCCCTTAGCGACGTTACGGAACAGAAGGCTTCGTCGTGCCACTGCGACGGTTGCCGCGACCGGCGCGACAGGCGCGACAGGCGCCCGCACCGATACTACAATTCTATCTTCGAAGCGCAGGTTTCCGTGCGCAGATATTTTCGGGTTCAATTGCAGCGCATGAAAAAAATCGTTCTGCTCCGCCACGGCGAAAGCGTGTGGAACAAGGAGAATCGCTTTACCGGCTGGACCGATGTGGACCTTTCGGAAAAGGGCCGGGTCGAGGCGCGCGAGGCCGGCCGGCTGCTCAAGTCGGACGGATTCCGTTTCGATCTCGCACTGTGCTCCGTGCTCAAACGCGCTATCCGAACCATGTGGATTGTCCTCGAGGAGCTGGACCTCATGTGGATCCCGCAGCAGTTCTCGTGGCGGCTCAACGAGCGTCACTATGGGGCGCTGCAGGGATTGAACAAGGCGGAGACAGCGGCACAGTACGGCGCAGACCAGATCCTGGTGTGGCGCCGCAGCTACGACGTTCCTCCGCCGCCGCTTGCGAGGAGCGATCCGCGCTACCCGGGCAACGATCCGCGTTATCGGCACTTGAGCGAAAGCGATATCCCGCTCAGCGAATGCCTCAAGGACACGGTGGCGCGCTTCCTGCCGTACTGGAACGATGTGATCGCCCCGCAGGTCCAAGCCGGCAAGCAGGTGATCGTGGTTGCACATGGCAACACCATCCGTGCGCTGGTGAAGTACCTCGACAATGTGTCGGAGAAGGACATCGTCGCGCTCAACATTCCGACCGGCATTCCGCTGGTGTACGAACTCGACGACCGCCTGAAGCCGGTTTCCAGCTATTACCTCGGCAACCAGGAGAAGGCGAAGCAGGCAGCCGCTGCGGTGGCCGCCCAGGCGCGCGCCGGAACCTGAGCCCGGAGCGCGTGCGACGATTCACATCAATCGCCTTCCTTGCTGCTGAAGCTGCCTCGGCGCTGCTATTCGCGTTTGCGGCCCTTGCCGGGCCGGCACAGGCCGCGCCCAAGGACGAACTCAAGGAACTGCGCGGCCGCATCGGGGCGCTGCAAAAACAACTGGCGGAGTCCGAAGAGTCGAAAGCCGAGGCAGGCGACGCACTCAGGGAATCCGAGCGCGCGATAAGCGAAACCAACCGCAAGCTCTATGAACTCGCGGACCAACGGCGCCACGTCAACGCTGAGTTGACCAAGCTGCGTTCGCGCGCGCGCACCGTCGAGAGCGACATAGCTGCCGAGCATGCGACGCTGAGCAAACTGCTCTACCAGCAGTACGT
This sequence comes from Burkholderiales bacterium, assembly GCA_035275265.1. Lineage (GTDB taxonomy): Bacteria > Pseudomonadota > Gammaproteobacteria > Burkholderiales > JACQAP01 > JACQAP01. The sequence goes on from DATENC010000028.1 coordinate 79,090, forward strand.
GACCGGGCAGTCGGACGTAATCAAGCTGGTGCTCAATCGCGAAGATCCCAACGAAATCGCGCGCCAACTGCACTACCTGGGCTACGTCTCCCGCGCCCGCGCCGAATTACTTGCCAGCCTCAGATACAACCTCGCGAATCTCGAAAAGCTCGCCGGCGAAACCCGCGTCAAGAGTGCAGAATTGCGGGCGCTGCAGAACGAAGAAGCCAGCCAGAAACGCAGGCTTGAGAACGAGAAGGCCGAGCGCCAGCATATTTATGCGCAGGTCTCCAGCCAGATCGCCGAAAGTCGCAAGCAGTTGTCAACGCTCAAGCGCGATGAAGAGCGCTTGACGCGCTTGATCGAGCGCCTCGCAAAGGAGGTCGCACGCAAGAAACCGGGCAAGCGCGTCACTAATCAGGCGCTGCCGAATGCGGATTCGGGTTTCGGGCCGTTCCGCAAGCTTAAAGGCAGATTAAGACTGCCGGTGCTCGGGGAAGTCACGAACCGTTTCGGCACCCAAAGGCAGGATAGCGGATTGTCCTGGAAGGGTTTGTTCATCTCTGCCGAACCGGGCCGGGAGGTCAAGGCCATAGCCGGCGGGCGGGTTGTCTATGCCGACTGGCTGCGGGGTTTCGGCAACCTCATGATCGTCGATCACGGTGACGGCTACATGAGCCTGTACGGAAACAACGAAGCGTTGCTCAAGCGGGTGGGTGACGAAACCAAGGCAGGCGACACCATTGCGTCCATCGGTAACACCGGCGGCAACCCCGATTCCGGTTTATACTTCGAGCTCAGATATCAGGGAAAACCCTTCGACCCGCTGCCCTGGGTTACATTGAAGTAAGCATTGGGCAACTACCTGTGTACAAAGGAGTAAGCATAGATGCCTAGCAGATTTCGGCAGATCAGCCTGATCGTTCTTGGTGCGGTGCTCGGGGTGCTGATCAGCCTCAACTTCTCCGCCGTGGCGCAGAAGGGGGCGGGACCGCTTCCTATCGAGGATTTGCGGGCGTTTACCGAAGTCTTCGGCCGGATCAAGAACGACTATGTCGAGGCCGTGGACGACAAACGGCTCATTTCCGAGGCAATCAATGGAATGCTCTCCGGCCTCGATCCGCATTCTGCTTACCTTGACGCCGAAGCGTTCCGCGAACTTCAGGTGGGCACGCAGGGTGAGTTTGGTGGTCTCGGCATCGAAGTCGGCATGGAAGACGGTTTTGTGAAAGTGGTCGCCCCGATCGAGGACACCCCGGCTTGGCGAGCGGGACTGAAGTCCGGAGACCTGATCATCAAGCTCGACGACACCAACGTGAAAGGCATGACGCTGAATGATGCGGTGAAGCGCATGCGCGGCAAGCCGGACACCCCGATCACACTTACTTTCGTTCGCAAGGGCGATACCAAGCCGCGCGTGGTGACTCTGACCCGTGCGATCATCCAGATTCAGAGCGTCAAGTCGAAACTGCTCGAGCCCGGGTACGCCTACTTCCGTGTCACCCAGTTCCAGGAGCACAGCGCCGAAACGCTGGCGAAGGCGATCGACAAACACTTCAAGGAAAACCAGGGGTCAATGAAGGGCATTATCCTGGACCTTCGCAACGATCCAGGCGGCTTGCTCAACGGTGCGGTGGCGATTGCTGCGGCGTTTCTGCCGAGCGATGCACTGGTTGTGTACACCGAAGGCCGTACCGATGATGCCAAGATGAAGCTGTACGCGCGGCCGGAGTATTACCTGCGCGGTAGCAAAGACGACTATCTGAAGAAGCTGCCGAAGGAAGTGAAAACTCTGCCGATGGTGGTGCTGGTCAACAGCGGTTCAGCTTCCGCTTCGGAGATCGTGGCAGGGGCGTTGCAGGACCACAAGCGCGCGGTGGTGATGGGCACACAGACCTTCGGCAAGGGTTCGGTACAGACCATTCTGCCGCTCGGCAACGGTACCGCTATCAAGCTCACGACGGCGCGTTACTTCACGCCGAACGGCCGCTCGATCCAGGCCAAGGGCATAACACCCGACATTGTCGTGGAAGAGGCGACCGTGACCGAGGGTGAGGCCGCCATCAAGGTTCGTGAATCCGATCTGCAACGTCACTTGACCAATCCGGACGGCAGCGCCATCGAGAACAAACAACCGGCGCCGCAGCCGCAGTCGGCCGCGCCCGCGCCGTCGCCGAAGGCCGCTGAGAAAGCCGCCGACGACAGCCCGCCGGATATCGTGTCGAAGAGCGACTACCAACTCAACCAGGCACTCAATCTGTTGAAGGGTCTGCAGATCCTCAGCAAGAAATAAGTTCTTCCGAACTTGCGATCGGTTGACAAGGCCCGCCCCGCGCGGGCCTTGTCGCGTTAAGATGGCCGGAATCATTCGCTTGACATGCGATGGACGACAACCAGTTACTGCGTTACAGCCGCCACATTCTTTTGCCCGAGATCGGCATCGATGGGCAGGAGAGGCTCCTCGGCGGGCACGCGCTGCTTATCGGTGCCGGCGGCTTGGGTGCGCCGGTGTCGCTTTACCTTGCCGCAAGCGGCGTAGGCCGCATTACCATCTGCGACCATGACGCGGTGGACCTCACCAACCTGCAGCGGCAGATCGTGCATTTCACCGAATCGATTGGCAGGAAAAAAGTAGATTCCGCACGTGCCACGCTGGCGCGGATCAATCCCGAAGTCTCGATAGAGCCGCTCGCTGAACGCGTCGCCGGCAAGCGTCTCGAGCAACTGGTTCAGTCCGCCGACGTGGTTATCGACGCGACCGACAACTTTGCCACCCGCCACGAGGTCAATCGCGCTTGCGTGAAATTCGCAAAGCCGCTGGTGTCCGGCGCCGGCGTGCGCTTCGACGGGCAGATCGCGGTGTTCGATTTGCGCCGCCAGGACAGCCCCTGCTATCACTGTCTGTTCCCGGAGAGCGGTGACGTGGAGGAAATGCGTTGCGCCGTGATGGGCGTATTCGCGCCGCTCGTTGGCGTGATCGGTTCCATGCAAGCCGCGGAAGCGTTGAAACTGCTGATGGGAATCGGTCGCGATCTGACCGGCCGGCTGTTGCTGCTCGACGCGCTGACGATGGAGTGGCGTAGTGTCAGGTTGAAGAAGGATTCCCAATGCGCGGTGTGCGGCGGCGGCGATACCGCCCAACGCGACTCGGCGACCGCCTGCACCACGGATCGCTAGGATTCAGTGACTAAGCGATTGGGCCGGTAAGCGATTCAGTAACTCGATCCCTCAATCGCTCCTTCGGTATTCCACGCGCGTCCGCGCGTTTGCGGCGGAGATATAGATCATCTCCTTGCTGTTGACTTCCTTGAGCTTCCACGCCGTCGCGAAGCCAATGGGCATCAGACTGGTCAACGTGGAGTTTTCGATCTTGGTATGCAGGTAGCCTTTGCGCACCGCCCAGCTGCCACTGGCTGTAAAGTAGTAAATCAGCCTGCCGTTTCTCACTTCGAAATTTGGCCGCTCAGGCCGCAAATAAAAATCCGGTGGAACGAGCAGGCGAACCTGTCCCTGCCAATTGACCCGCCCTCCGGGCAGCAGGGTGAACTGGGTCTCGACGATAACGTCGTCCGGCGCCACTTCCCTCGAACCCCACGTGCCCACCAATACTTTCGCGTACCGGTCGTCCGACGCCCCACAACCGTACATCGCATATGCTGCACACATCAGGACAAAAATGGCCCCGATGTTCCGCGCTATGCGGTTGAGCGCCTTGCAGCCGTCCATCACACGATCCATTGCCACTGCACCGACCAGTACTCGGTCGGATCGCGTCTGAAACCGCTCTTCACGAACTGGTGCCAGCGGCCCACCACGAAAGCCAGCATCAGATTCGCCTGCGCAGTGGGGTCCAGACTTTCGGGGACCTCTTTTTCCGAAAGTGCGAAACGCAATGCTTGCTTGAGCGTGGCTTCGAGCCGGTCGTGCAACTGGTTGATCCGCGCCTGCAGGCGCTCGTCCTCGTTCACCAGCGCTTCGCCGATAAGTACCCGCGTCATACCGGGGTTCTTCTTGGCGAAACCGAGCAGCAAGGTCAGCACGGCCTCGATCTGTTTCAGGCCGCTTTTTTCTTCCGCGGTAATCTTGTTAACGAGCCCGAACAGCGTCTGCTCGATGAACTCGATGAGGCCTTCGAACATCTGCGCCTTGCTGGCGAAGTGCCGGTAAAGCGCCGCCTCGGAGACGTCCAATCGCTTGGCCAGCGCAGCCGTGGTGATCCTCTCTGCTTTGGGATCCTCGAGCATGGCCGCGAGGGTCTGCAGGATCTGGCGTTTGCGTTCTCCCGGCTTGGTCGGCATGTTGCGGCGGAATGGCTTGGAAGAGTAGGGGAAAGGTTACCCGAACGGTCGGGAATTTAACACGATCCAGCGGCGCATGTTCGCGCTCGGGACAAACACTTGCATAGGAGGGTTTCAAGCCTCAGAGCAAGCGCAGCAATCGCGGTAGCCGCACGATGTGACGCACATTTGCGTCCACCCAGGAGGGCGCACGGTTCGACTGATTGACCCAGACAGTCTTCATTCCCAGTCGTTTGGCCGTGCGCAGGTTTTCCAGGCTGTCCTCGACCATGATGCAATGCGACGCCAACAGCCGATGCGTACGCACCAGCCGGCGGAATCCATGCACGTCGGGCTTGGGCCGGAAGCGGGTACGCTCGATGGAGAACACGTCGTCGAACAGATCTTCCACGCCCAGCGCCGCCAGAATCGCACGCGCGTAATGCGACGGAGCGTTGGAGAAAACTATCTTGCGCCCGGGCAGGCGCCGCAATGCCGATCGCAGTTCGCGGCGGCCCACCACCAGTTTGCCGATCTCGGGGAAACGGTGCGTCTCCCGCAGGAAGTGATGCGGGTCGATACCGTGATGGCGAATCAGCCCCACCAGTGTGGCGCCGTAGCGCCGCCAGTAGAACTGGCGCAATTCGTTGGCCGCATCCACGCCCATATCCAGGTGCTCAGCGAGATAAGCGGTCATCGACCGGTCGATGTGCGGAAAGATGTGCGGGTGGGCGTCGTGAAGCGTGTTATCCAGGTCGAAGATCCACGTTCTGCCGCTGAAACGGGATTGCACTGCGATTAGCGGTTTCGGATCAGCGTGCCCACGCCCTGATCGGTTAACACCTCCAGCAATAGCGCGTGCTCGACCCGTCCGTCGATAATGTGCACGCTCTTCACCCCGCTCTTGGCGGCATCGAGCGCCGAACCGATCTTGGGCAGCATGCCCCCGTGTATAGTGCCATCGGCGAAAAGCGCGTCCACTTGTTTGGGCGTAAGCCCGGTCAACAGATTACCGCTCTTGTCGAGCACGCCCGGGGTGTTGGTGAGGATAATGAGCTTTTCCGCGCGCAGTATCTCGGCAAGTTTGCCGGCAACGAGATCGGCATTGATGTTGTAAGACTCGCCGTCTTCGCCCACCCCGATCGGCGCCACCACTGGGATGAACTCGCGGCTCTCCAGCAGCGAAATTACTTCCGGATCGATGCTCTGGATCTCTCCTACCTGGCCGATGTCGAGCATTTCGGTCGCGTTATCGGCGTTCTGCACCAGCATCTTCCTGGCGCGGATGAAGGACGCATCCTTGCCCGTCAACCCGATGGCACGGCCGCCGTGCTGGTTGATCAGATTGACGATTTCCTTGTTCACCAGCCCGCCGAGCACCATCTCCACCACGTCCATGGTCTCGCGATCGGTGACCCGCATGCCCTGAACGAACTCGCCCTTCTTGCCGACGCGCTTCAACATATCGTCGATCTGCGGCCCGCCGCCGTGCACCACGACTGGATCCATTCCGACCAGCTTCAGCAGCACCACATCGCGCGCGAACGAGTGCTTCAACGTCTCATCCGTCATCGCGTTACCGCCGTACTTGACCACAATCGTCTTGCCGTGGAAGCGGCGGATGTAGGGCAGCGCCTCGGCGAGGACCTGCGCCTTGTGCATCGCGTCGGAAGGTGAAAGGGGCATGGCGCGCTCGCTTGATCGTGGAGCGCGAATTCTACCGCGGGAAATTCTCCCCAAGAGAAAAAACAAAGGCGGCCGCAGCCGCCTTTGCCGGTTTAAACGACCGGTTACTGAATCGAGAGTTTCTTCGCAGTGACTGCCGCCTTCTTCGGCAACCGCAACTCCAGCACGCCCTCGTTGTACTTCGCCTGCGCCGTGGTTTCGTCGACGTCCTGCTCCAGGCTGAAGGCGCGGTACGCCTTGCCGTAGTAACGCTCGGAACGCAGGACTTTTTCACCCTGCTTGTCCTGACGCTCGCGCTTCACCTCTGCGCTGATCGCCACCTGGTTGCCGTTGATGGTGACGTTGATGTCTTCCTTTTTTACGCCCGGAACTTCGGCGTGAACCACGTAGGCACCATCGTCTTCCTTCACATCGATGCGGAATTGCGCCTGCGATTGGTTTTCGAAAGTCATCGGGCGCACGAAAAAGCCCTTGAAGAAATCGTCGAAAGTTTCGTCAAGCGGGTAACTATAGCGGGCCAAACTTGCCATATCAGTCTCCTTTGCGTTTAGCGATTGTGTCGGGCGTCCGGCGCCCATGCCCCCTATATGTGCGCAAGTAACGCCTTTTCAAGACCTGCGCCGGGACCGGCGAATACAAGGTCACTGCTGCGTGACGATTCCGCTCCGGCATAGCGAACGCTTCGTATCTTTTTGTTTTTGCGATTTTTTACGTAGCCGTCACGACTGCGTGAGCACGCAGAACGACATCACTGCCGCCCGGAAGCGCATCCAAAGGTCGCAGACGAACGTACCTGTCACCGCGGCACGCGCGGCAGCATCAAACCGGGCGACCGGAATAACCCATCCACCAATCCAGAGGAGAACCACGCATGGAAGGCAAGAAACTCACCGGTTTGGCACTTGCGGCAACGGCAGCTGCCCTGTTCATGACAGGGTGTGCAAATATGGGCGGCGGCGGTACTTCCGCGAAGGTGCATTGCGAAGGCGCGAATGCCTGCAAGGGCATGAGCGACTGCAAGTCTGCAAACAGTTCCTGCCATGGCCAGAACGCCTGCAAGGGCCAGGGTTCCGTTTCACTTACGCCGGTGGAATGCCAGAAGGTCACCGGCAGGGCGTAAACTTGGTCGAATTTGTCACTACGGGGCATTCTTGGGATCGGATGTCCCGTTTTTCACTCGGCATGCAACGTTCATGATTGCACAACCTGCGCTCGGCTTCGGGCTCGGCCTGCGCACCGATCATTACGAAGAGATCCTCGAATCCCGGCCCAACGTCGACTGGTTCGAGGCTCTGTCGGAAAACTATATGGTGCCGGGCGGTAAGCCGCTGCATTACCTTGATCGGATCCGCGCCGAATTTCCGATGGTCCTGCATGGGGTGTCGCTATCGATCGGAAGCCATGATTCGCTGGATCGCGAATACCTCAAGGCGCTCAAACAACTGGCGCAGCGGGTCGAGCCGGCGTGGGTGTCGGATCACCTGTGCTGGACGGGTGTTGCCGGCCGGAACATGCACGACCTGTTCCCGCTGCCCTACACCGAGGAAGCGGCCGGTCACGTCGCCGCACGGGTGCGCGAAGTCCAGGATATCCTGGGGCGGCAAATCCTTCTCGAAAACGTGTCCACCTACGTGACCTTCCGTCAGTCGGAGATGAGCGAGTGGGAGTTTCTTTCCGAGGTCTGCGCGCGCGCCGATTGCCTGATTCTGCTCGACATCAACAACATCTACGTCAACGCCTGCAACCACGGGTTCGATGCGCATGATTTTTTGAATGGCGTGCCGGTTTTGCGGGTGCGGCAGTTCCATCTTGCCGGCCATAACAATTGCGGCACCCATATCATTGATACCCATGATGCTCCGATCATCGATCCAGTGTGGAACCTTTACCAGGCGGCGCTGCGGCGTTTCGGGCAGATCGCCACCATGATCGAGCGCGACGACCACATTCCGCCGCTGACGGAATTGGTCACCGAACTGGATCAGGCGCGCCGCATGGCGGCGCAGGCACATTCGGACCGGGCCGCGGCATGAGCGTGCTAACCGACACCCAGGCTCGCTTCCAGGCTTACGTGCTCGCGGCCGATGGTGGGATCGTCACCGAGATCGCTGGCGCTAACGATGCTTTCCGCCGCACCCGGCTCGATATTTATTACAACGCCTACCGATTGCGGCTCGCGGAAGCGCTTGGCACGGATTACGCAATGCTCAAGGCCTACATTGGCGACGAGATTTTCGACGCCATCGTGCGCGACTATATCGACGCGCGCCCCTCGGTTTTCCGCAATGTGCGCTGGTTCGGCGGGGATCTCGCCGATTACCTGCGCGAAGAGCCGCGTTATGCGGGGCAGCCGATATTGGCCGACCTGGCGCGATTCGAGTGGGCACTGGGGCTGGCTTTCGATGCGGCGGATATGACTGCGCTGCGATTCGAGGACGTTGCCGCGGTGCCTCCGGAAGCCTGGGACGGGCTGCGACTCATGCCGCACCCGGCGCTTCACGTCGTCGAATTGCGGACCAATGCCGTCACAGTCTGGAACCAACTCAAGAATGCGGAGCAAGGCATCGCTCCGGAAAGCTTGCCCGCGCCGCTGCGTTGGGCGATATGGCGCAAACAGTTCTCGCCTTACTTCCGCTCGCTCGAAGACGACGAAGCCTGGGCATTGGGTGCCGTGTGGAATCACCTCAATTTCGGCGAAATATGCACCGGCCTGTGCCAGTGGTTGCCGGAAGAACAGGCTGCGTCGCGTGCGGCGATTCTGTTGCGCGGCTGGGTGGACGAGGGCTGGATCGCATCCCTTGAAACCGCTTAGCGGGTGCGGATCAGGCGTCGCAACCTGCACTACAATTGCGTTCGCAATTCGCTTCATTGCGTCGGAGGCGGCGTGACATGTTCAGGCTATTCATCCGTGTAACCGTTTGCGTCGCGGCACTGGTGTGCCGATCGGCTTTCGGCATGAGTTCGATGGTCGCGTCCTGCCCCGCCGGGATGGAGCAGAACGTCGAGACCCTGACCGGAATGTTCAGCATCCACGTGATCTGCGACCACGTGCTATTCGAGATTCCGAAACCGATGCTGAACCGTGACATGCTGGTGAACACCGAGTTCGCCGCACTCTCGACTGGGAGCGATTTCGTTGCCCCGGGGTCCGTGGTGGACAACCGGGTAGTGCGCTGGGTGCGGCGGGGCAACAAGATCCATCTCGAGGACGTACGCTACGAGATCTGGGCGCAGAACATCCCCAACCTGCGGCGCGGCGTGGAATCGGCGTCACTGCGCACTGTCATCCGCGCATTCGACATCATCACCGAAGGCCCGGATGGTGCTCCGGTCATCGACATCACGGAATTGTTCGTTACCGAGGTACCGGAAGGCTTCGCGCTGGAATTCATGCAGCACTTCAGCATGGATCATGTGGACCCAAAGCGCTCCTTCATCGAAGCCGTCAAGGCTTTCCCGCAGAACATCGACATCCGCTTCTACCAGACCTGGGTCCCCGACCGGAGCCGGTTGCGCAAGTCGGCGGAGTCCGGAGAAGAGCGCATAGCGCCGGGGCTGGGCTTCATCTTTCACACCAGCCTTCTGCTATTGCCCGAGGTGCCGATGCGGGGACGATACTTCGATGAACGGGTCGGCTACTTCGCCACACCCTTCGACGACTACGGAACCGAGGAGCATGGCCGGGTACAGCGCGCCTTTATCCAGCGCTATCGCCTGGAGAAAAAAGATCCTCAGGCCGAGATGTCCGACCCGGTCAAGCCGATCACGTTCTTTCTAAGCCGCGAGGTTCCCGACAAATGGCGCCCGTTTATCAAGCGCGGGATCGAGGACTGGCAGGAAGTATTCGAGAAAGCCGGCTTCCGCAATGCCATCGTTGCCCGCGACGCACCGTCGGAGCAAGAGGATCCGAACTGGAATCCTGAGGACGTGCGCTACAACGTGATCCGCTGGACACCGAGCGGACGCCAGAACGCGATGGGGCCGGCGGTGGTCGACCCGCGCAGCGGCGAGGTGATTTCTTCGCACGCAATCTTCTGGCACGACGTGCTGCGCCTGGCCGAGAACTGGTTCTTCACCCAGGTATCGCCGCTGAATCCGAGCGCGCAGAAACTGCCCCTTCCAGATGACGTCGTCGGCGGCATGCTGCGCTACATCGTCGCGCACGAAATCGGCCACGCGCTGGGGCTTCGCCACAATTTCAAGGGACATTCAGCCTATTCGGTGACGCAGTTGCGCAGCCGCGAGTGGACCGAGAAATGGGGCACCTCCGCTTCGATCATGGACTATGCGCGGCTCAATTATGTCGCCCAGCCCGGAGACGGGGCATACCTGCTGCCAAAGTTCGGCCCTTACGATTTTTTCGCGATCGAATGGGGCTACCGCCAGTTTTCCGCCAACATGAATTTCGACGATGAGTGGCCGATGCTCGACAAACTGGCGGCGAAACAAGTCGACGACCCGATGCTGCGCTTCGGCGGCGAAGACGAGGCCGCCACTCTCGATCCCGCTGTCAACACGAACGTAGTCGGCGGGGACCCGGTCGAGGCTGCCGACATGGGGTTGCGCAATATCGACCGGGTGATGCCCTTGCTGATCCCGGGTACAACCCGCAAGGGCGGCGACTATGGACGCCTGCGGGAGATGTACGCGACGTTGATCATGCAGCGCCATCGCGAGCTTGCCGCGGTGGCCAAGGTCGTCGGCGGCGTCGAAGAAACGCGTTACCAGGCCGGGCGGGGGTCGGCCCCGTTCAAACCGACGCCATCTGCGCGCCAGCGTGCCGCAGTCAAGTTCCTGGTGGAGCGCGCGTTCGTGACGCCGCGCGCCTTGCTGGATCCGGAGGTGTTGATGCGTGTTTCCCCGACCGGTGGCGCGGACGCCCTTCTCGGATCCAACGTGCAGTTGCTGCGCCAATTGCTCGACAGCGCAGTTTTTCAGAGGATGGCGGAAGCCAAAGCACTGGATCCGGGCGGCAGGGGCTACGTCGGCATCGACCTGCTCTATGACCTCAACGACGGCCTGTTCAGGGAGTTGGCGGCGCCGAAACCTTCAATCGAACTGTACCGCCGCGAACTACAGCGGAGCTACGTGACCTTGCTACTGGTGGCCACGGGCGTAACAAACGATCCGGATTCGGGTGCCAACGCGATCGCGTCCCGCGACGCCGATTCCGGCTCGCTACTCGCCGGGCACACCCAGTGGTCGAGCCGAAGTCTGTCTTCGCCCCTTGCGGACGTGGCGCGCCAATATCGCATCGATCGCTCGAGCCCCAGCGAGTTTCGCTCCGCCCTGCGTGCCGGCGTCGCACACCTTTACGGCAAGATCGACGCGGCGCTCAAGCGCATCAAGGATCCCGAGACCGCGTCGCATCTGCGCGACATCCGTTCGCAACTGGGCCAGGTGCCCTGACGCCGCGGCGAGATCATCGGCGGCCGTCGTTACCGCCGCGGTCGTTCGCACGCACGAGCGCGCTCACGGCTTTTTTCTGCGTGCGCTGGCCGGCCTCTTCGATCACCAGCGTGAGCGGCACTTTCTCGCCGGCAATCAGCGGCTTTTTCAGATCGAAGAGCATCACGTGATAGCCGCCGGGCGCCAGTTTCACCGGTCTTCCGGCGGGCAGATCGAGCGCTTCGACCACGCGCATCTTCATTATGCCGCCGTCCATCGTCATCAGGTGCACTTCTGCGGCGCGTGCGACCGGACTGGCAACGCCGGTAAGTCGCGCATCGCGCGGGCTGACGATTTCCATGTAGACGCCTCCCACCTTCTGGCCAGGCACGGTGGCCCGCGCCCACGGATCGATCACGCGGATTGCGTCCACCGCCGGCACCGCCGGCGAAATCGCGACGGCCGTAGTCAACGACAGGCACAACGCAGTGAAACGGACGCCGCCGCGGAATCGAATCGCCATGTGGTTGCGAACTGGGATCGCCAAGAGGGCGCATTGTTCCAGAGGGCACGGCGCCGCGCAACCGCGCGAGTGACGTGATATATAATCCGCTTCGCTCGCGCATGATGAGAATTCTCGCCGCATTAATCGTCTGGCTCGGCAGCACACTGGCGTTTGCCCAGGCTCCGTTGAACGGCGCCGTCACGCTCGCACCCCTTGCCTCCAAGTCGTATTTGCTGGTGGACATGCTCAGCCTGCAGGTCCTGGCCGCAAAGAATCCCGAAGAGCGCGTCGAACCAGCGTCGCTGACCAAGCTGATGACCGCTTACGTGGTGTTCGATGCTTTGCGCCAAAAACGCGTCACGCTGGCGCAGACGGTGACGATCTCGGAAAAGGCCTGGCACGCGCCCGGCTCGCGCATGTTTCTGGACCCGGGTAATTCCGTCGCGATCGAGGAGCTGCTGCACGGAATGATCGTGCAGTCCGGCAACGACGCGTCCATCGCTTTGGCGGAGGGCGTTGCGGGTAGCGAAGCATCCTTTGTCGAGCAGATGAACCGCGAGGCTGCTCGGCTCGGATTGCGAAACTCGAACTTCATCAATGCGACCGGACTGCCAAATCGGCAACATTACTCCACGCCCGCCGACCTTGCGCTGTTGTCGGCCGCGATCATCCGCGAGTTTCCGCAGTACTTTCCGATGTACCGGTTGCGCGAGTATCGCTACAACAACATCACCCAGCGCAATCGCAATGATCTTTTGGGTCGTGATCCCTACGTGGATGGCCTCAAGACCGGCTACACCGAGAGCGCTGGCTTCTGCATGATCGCCACCGCGCAGCGCAACGGGCGGCGGCTGATCGCCGTGGTGATCGACGCCGGTTCGGAAGGCGGCCGCACGGCGGAAGCACAAAAGCTCCTCAATTACGGATATGAGGCCTTCGACACCTTGAAGCTATACGCTCGAGGGCAGCCGGTGCACCAGTTACCGGTATGGAAGGGCAGCAGCCCACAGTTGCAGGCAGGGTTCAACGATGACTACTACGTCTCCATTCCAAAAGGATTCTCCGCCGCCCTCAAGGCCAGGCTGGAGAGCATGCAACCTCTGATCGCACCGATCAGTGCGGGGGATAGGGTCGGAACCCTGCGCCTGACTTTCGACGGCCAACCCTTCGGCGAGCGCACCCTCGTCGCCCTGCAGACCGTCGGCATCGCCAATGCGTTTGTACGCGGCTGGCACAGCCTCCGGCTGCTGTTCAACTGAGTTCCGGCAATGAGTGATGGGCGAGGACTGATAGTGACTGAGTGATTCAGGGCCGATTACCCATACCCCAATGACCGTTCCCCATTACCCATTACCGATCACTGCCCTCCAATGATCTATCTCAACGGCGAATTCATGCCAATCGAACAGGCCAGGGTCCCGGTCCTCGATCGAGGCTTCGTCTTCGGCGACGGCGTGTACGAAGTGATCCCGGTGTACTCCCGGCATCCGTTCAGGCTCGCCGAGCACTTGCGACGACTGCAGTCCAGTCTCGATGGCATCCGGCTCGCGAATCCGCATGACGACGCCGAATGGTCTCGGCTGGTACGCCGCTTGATCGAACTCAATGAGTTCGAGGATCAGTCGCTATACCTGCATGTCACGCGAGGCGTGGCGAAGCGCGATCACGCCTTTCCCAAAGCGGTAGTGCCTACGGTGTTCATGATGAGCAACGTGCTTTCCACGCCGGCACGGGAACAGGTGGAAAAGGGCGTGGGAGTGATCACGACCGTCGACAACCGTTGGATGAGGTGCGACATCAAGGCGATCGCGCTGCTGCCCAACGTTCTGTTGCGGCAACTTGCGGTGGATGAAGGTTGTGTCGAAGCGGTACTGTTGCGCGACGGCATCATGACCGAGGGCGCGGCCAGCAATATTTTCGTGGTCAGGAACGGCGTCCTGCTCGCACCGCCGAAGAGCCATCTAATGCTGCCCGGCATCACTTATGACGTGGTGCTGGAACTGGCGCGGGCCGACGGCATCAAACACGAGGTTCGTCCAGTCCGGGAGTCCGAGTTGCGCGACGCAGAGGAGGCGTGGCTCACCTCTTCCACGAAGGAGGTGCTCTCTATTGTCAGGCTGGACGGCAAGGTCGTCCGCGACGGCGTACCCGGACCATTGTTCAGGCGCATGTATGCGCTTTACCAGGAGTACAAGGAGCGAGTGATGCGTGCTCCGGAGGCATGATGGAAAGCCAGAGCCTCATCGAGTATCCGACCGACTTCCCGATCAAGGTCATGGGCAAGCGCGAGCCGCGGCTGGTGCACACAATCGTCGAGATCGTGCGGCACCACGCACCGGATTTCGATCCGGCGACCGTGGAAATGCGCACCAGCAAGAAGAACAGCTACCTCAGCGTCACTTGCACCGTGCGTGCCACCTCGCGCGAGCAGCTCGATGCCCTTTACCAGGAGCTGTGCGATCATCCGATGGTGGTGATGGTGCTATGAGGGCCGAGGGCCGAGGGCCGAGAGACGGGAAGAACCTGCGAGACGAGATTGCGAAGCCGGACGCCTCCCCCGTCGCTGGATCTGCGCCCGTGATCCGCAAGCTCGGCTTGTCGGACTACGAAGAAACCTGGCGGGCGATGCAGAGCTTCACCGCGGAACGCAACGCGGGCACGCCGGACGAACTTTGGCTGGTCGAGCATCCTCGGGTCTATACGCTCGGGCTGAACGGAAAATCACAGCATCTGCCGCGGACGGACAAGGGCATTCCCGTGATCAAAGTGGATCGCGGCGGACAGATCACTTACCACGGTCCCGGCCAGGTCGTCGTCTATGCGCTGTTGAACCTGCGCCGGCGCGGTTTGGGAGTGCGCGCACTGGTGCGAAAGCTCGAGAACGCAGTGATAGAATTGCTTGCGGACTACGCCATCAAGGCAGACCGCCGAGACGATGCACCGGGCGTATATGTCGCCGGTGCAAAAGTAGCGGCGTTGGGACTGCGTGTGCGAAACGGCTGCTGCTTTCACGGACTGAGTCTGAATGTGGACATGGACCTGTCGCCGTTCCGGGCGATCGATCCCTGCGGATATCCAGGACTGCAAGTCACCCAGTTGCGCGACTTGGGAATCGACGAACCCGCCGAGGCGGTGGCGGACAAACTTCTCGCAAAACTCACCAAAGGAATCTGAGCAGTCAATCTCAATGGACGAAACCCTGAAACGAGAAACCGGTGAGCGAAAGACCGCACGTAATCCGGTCAAGATCATCCCGATCGCACCGCTGAAGAAGCCGGATTGGATTCGCGTGAGGTCGCCTGGCAGCCAGAAGTTCTACGAAGTCAAGCAGGCATTGCGCGAACACAACCTCCACACCGTGTGCGAGGAGGCCTCGTGCCCGAACATCGGCGAGTGCTTCGGCAAGGGCACTGCCACGTTCATGATCCTGGGCGATCTGTGCACGCGTCGCTGCCCGTTCTGCGACGTCGCGCACGGCCGGCCGCTTGCTCCCGACGCCGACGAACCGCTCAACCTCGCGAAAACCATCGCAGCCATGAAACTCAGTTACGTCGTCATCACCAGCGTGGACCGCGACGATCTCCGCGACGGTGGCGCCCAGCACTTCGTCGACTGCATCCGCGCGGTTCGCCAGCACTCCGTTCAAACCCGCATCGAGGTACTGGTGCCCGACTTTCGCGGCCGTCTCGAAGTCGCGCTCGACAAACTTTCGGCTTGCCCGCCGGACGTCATGAACCACAATCTTGAGACTGTGCCGCGGCTCTACAAACAGGCCCGCCCGGGCGCCGCCTACCGCAATTCGCTGAAACTGCTGAAGGATTTCAAGTCGCGAGTCCCGGGGATTCCCACTAAGTCAGGGCTGATGGTGGGACTGGGCGAAACCGACGATGAAATACTGGAAGTGATGCGCGACTTGCGCGAACACGACGTGGAGATGCTCACCGTCGGCCAGTACCTTCAACCGACCCGGGGGCACCTGCCGGTGCTACGTTACGTAGAACCAGCGCGCTTCAGGCAATTCGAAAAGGAAGCACTGGAAATGGGATTCCGTCACGCCGCGTGCGGCCCGCTCGTTCGCTCCAGCTACCACGCTGACCAGCAGGCACACGAGGCGGGGGTCGTATGAAGCTGTGATTAGGTTAGGCGATATTCAGTAAACAAGAAAATCCTTTCTCGATCACCGGATCACTCAATCCAGAATCACTCATTCTCTCATTCACCCGATAGCTCAATCACTGCTTGCCAGGATATCGAGCAACACGTCCCAGGATTTCTGTGTCTGTGCCTGCGCTGCCTGGAAGGCGCCGTCCCGGAATGCGGCGTAACCTTCAATGATCTTCGTGACGGCACGATGGAGATTTTCGGGCGTTGATTCCTCGATCGCGACACCGGCCCCGAAAGGTTCAATCATCTTCGCCATCCAGGTCCCTGCGCTCGCGATGATCGGACATCCATGGGCCAGTGCATCCAGCGTCACACCGCTCACCCGGTCCCTGAAGTCCGCACGATCGTAGAGTTGCAGGCAGATGCTGCCCGGAAATTGCGCAGCATAGTCTTCCGGCGACCGGGTTTCCGCGGCCAATTCCAGAGGCGCATAGCCGGACGCGCGCAGCCGGTTGATGTCCTCGCGCGTTGCCGCATCATACTTGCCGTAGTGGTCTGCCGAGACTTGGATCGTGACCGGGATTGTTTCCTTCCTGCGCGCAAGGAACTCGATGAAGTCCACGACCTTTCGGAATCCCTTGTCCTGGCGCGCGGCGCCCGCGTAGAGCAGGTGGCGGAAAGACGTCGCCGCACCGGGGCGTCGGGCTTGCGTCGGCGGATACGGCAACAGCGTGACGTGCGCAAAGCCGCAACGCCGGAAAACGTCTACGACACTCGGCGTCGTGCCCAGGATCACGAGATTGGGCTGGCGTGCGGCGATCCTGCGCAGGGATTGCAGCTTGCCGGGCGTTTCCCTTACCCAATGGAAATACAGAAACACCCGGTTCCCGGCGATCTGTTTTCCGGCTGCCAGATTCAACAGCGTCAGATCTGCGCGCCGCGCCGTGGGAACCAACAGCGGAAACGGCTCGCGCAGTAATCGGCGAAACAGGAACAGCGACTGAAACAGCCTGCAACGGCGACTGAAGTAAGGAAGCACCGTCACTCGGGGGCCGAAATCGATGCGCTCCGCTCCTTTGCCCGCCCATAGAGTAATCTGCCGGTCGGCGGCCGCTCGAAAAAAACTGGCAACGAGGCTGTAGCAATGACCTGAGTAACTTTCGAGGGTCGGCTCGACAACGTGAATGGCCGTGTTCATGGTTGTTGCCTGAGCAAAGGACTGTCTACGCCGGCGGCCGCGTTTTGCCGAGAAGA
Organism: Burkholderiales bacterium; assembly: GCA_035275265.1. GTDB lineage: Bacteria > Pseudomonadota > Gammaproteobacteria > Burkholderiales > JACQAP01 > JACQAP01. The sequence continues at coordinate 96,283 of DATENC010000028.1, forward strand.
TCTTCCGCAGCGTTGATTACGGTCCCGGCAGCAAGCATCTGCAGACACACGCTTTCGCTGCGTTCGTGCCGGGCGCAGCCTTCCTCCAGGCACGGCACGCAGTGGCCTGCGCCCTGTACCAGGGCGACATTGCCGACGAACTGCGTTCCACGAAATCTGTAGGGTGACGGGTCGGCATCGCAGCCCTTCGGCCAGGGACCCCATTTGACCGGATTCGAGGGCCCGAACAACGCTACTGTAGGTACCCCGAGTGCCGCCGCGAGATGTGTCGTGACGGTATCCGGGCCAACGTAAATCTCGGCCCGTTCCAGCAGCACCGCGAGTTGCGCGAAGCTCAGCTTTCCTGCCAGGTTCAGGGGGCGGGGATTTCCGGCGTGGCGGCCGCACAAATCTGCGAATTCGTCTACGTATCCCAGCTCCTGCGGATCGCCACTTCCACTGAGCACGACAGTCATGCCTCGGCCGTTCAGCCACGCCGCCAACTCGCGCCACTGCACCGGGTCCCACATCTTGTAGGTAAATTTGGGATACACGTGCAACACGGCAAATCGCTCTTTCAGAAAGCCGTGGAACACGCCTTCAACACGGCGCTCGTCCTCTTTCGACCGGCCAATGGCTACATCGAAGCGACGCGGTAGCCCAAGCAGATCGGCAAGCCAGAGGTTCTGCACCACGGTGTGCGTATCAAGATCGTCGAAAGGGACAGTCGCGTGCAGCAAGGCGCGTTTCCACGCGTGCTTGACGCCCGATGCCATGACGCCGATGCGGCTTTTCCCTGCAAGCCAGGCGTAAAGCGTCGGTCGATCGCTCGGAGAAGTGGAGATCGCCAGGTCATAGCGCTGCCAAAGCCGCCGGGCAAAGCGAAGTGCCTCCATGGCCGCTTGGGCGCCCGGCACCACGATTACTTCATCGAGATCCGGATTTCCGGCAAGCACGCCCTCGGTGCCACTGAAGACCAGCATGTCGATACGAGCGGACGGCCATGCCGACTTGAGCGAACGGACCAGCGGCACCGTGAGCAGGACATCGCCGATGCGCCTAGTAACGACCACCAAAATGCGCCCCGGCTCCTGCAACGGGACGAACCCGCCACGATAAAAAGGGGGCGAAGGACTCACGATTGACGTCCGGGCATCACTTTCTGTCCAGCAGCATCAACTTCGCGTAGCGGTAGTACGTCCCCTCGGCGGTGGCCACCGCGAGCATAAAGCCTTCGCGGCCGTCGAGAAATCCGCCACGCAGAAAATAGGTGCGCATGAATGCCCACAACCCCCGAAATACGGCTCCGGTGAGCGTCGTTTTCTTGCCGCTTCGTTGTATTTCCCGCGCCGCCAACGACGAGTAGTTGTTCATCTTCTGAAGGAGTTCATTCAGGTCGACGAAAGTCTCGTGCATGATCGGCTGGCGCAACGTGCCGGTCTTGCCCTCGGCGATCACGCGTTCGTGCACGACATCGTCGCTGAACCTCGCGGCGCCGCGCCGGAAAAGCCGGGTGACATGGTCCGGCCACCACCCTGAATGCCGCATGAATCGTCCGCAGAAGCTCGACAACCGCGGGATGCGGAAAGCCAAGTTTCCTTCCGGACGAGAAATCACATTCAGGATTTCATCCCGCAGGTCCGGCGTCACCCATTCGTCCGCGTCCAGCGACAGCACCCAGTCCCCGGTAGCCCGTTCCAGCGCACGATTCTTCTGCGGACCGAACCCGGGCCAGTCCGTCTCATGCACGTGCTGGGTGTACTCCCGGCAGATCCGCACCGTAGCATCGGTGCTGCGCGAGTCCAGCACGACGATCTCGTCCGCCCACATCACCGATTCCAGGCACCGGCGGATACCCGCTTCTTCATTCATGGTAATGATAACAACCGATAAATTCATGGCCCGTCCCCGGCGTCCGCCGTGCCTACTTCCGCACGAACGCAATCAGCGATTTGCGCAGAGAAGGCAACGCGCCCTTCAACGCCGTCCCCAAGGTTGATGAGCCGGCGCCAGCTGGTGCGATATCGTCTCGATTTCAGGAAACTCACTTCGCTGTCGCGAGACCCTGCTGCTTTCAGAAGGATCTCGAGTTCCTCTTGTGTGAATTCCCGGTTGTGGCGCAGTGGGTAAAAGGACATGCCCCTATGGAGAATCGGCTTCGCGTACATCCAGTGGGCGGCAATGCCCACCCCAGACGACAGCGAAAGTAACACCCCGTTGCCGGGGCCGGCTGCAGAATTTGCCGTTTGCTCAGGTTGTGAATCTCCATCCTGGAGACTCTATCACGCCCTCCGTTCAAATCCGCTTGCGCCTCCACATGTCACTCAGGGAGCCGGCTTCGGGATCGTGTGCGGCCCTTGAGCAAACAGCAGGCCTGTCATCCACACAAACAGCAACCCCTCGGTGTGATCGATCAGCAACGAATTGAACAGGCAACCGACCCCCAAAGTCAGCACCAGCGCGCGCTCAAGCAGCGCGTGAGACGGGTCGGAAATCCGAACGGCATTGCGCCAGATCTGCCAGAACAGAAACAATAGCGCTCCCAGCCCCAGCAAACCACTGTGTGCTGCAGTCAGAAGATACTGGTTATGCGGATTGAACGTTGGATCCAGACCGGTGCCGATGACTTGCTGTCGATACGCCTCGGGAAAACCTCGCACGCCAACTCCAAAAAGCGGGTGTTCGCGCACGATTTTCAGACTGATTGCAATGCCGTTCAAGCGAATTCCAGTCGAAGTCTGATTCGTCGAACCGTGTTGCCAAGCGACGGTCTCGTCGATCGCCAGGTCGATGCGGTCGTGAATGCGGGGAGACAGCTCATACATTGATGCGGACGCCACCACGATCAGCGAAGCGGCAATCAACAACCCTTTGCGTCCGCCCTTGTGAAACAGAAACAACCCGACCAGAAATGCCAGAATCACATAACCGGTGCGGCTCTGCGTCAGAAACAGGACGTTGGCCGCGGCGGCTGCGCAAACAGCCCACCAGCAAAACCGCGTGCGGGCGTCCTGCGCACGCTCCGCCAACTGGGCAAACAGAAATGCTGCCAGCGCCATCATGATGCTATGGGTAATTCTCAACTTGAAGACTGTGGGATCGGGAGCATCGACCTTGAAAACCGGCAGCGGCGGAATCAGGCCGAGGGCCAGGCCATAGGAAAGTACAAGAACGACGAGCATTGTTACAGCAAAGGCAATAAGCGCCCTGCTCTGGTCTTTCGTATCCGCAAGCAGGCTCATGAAAACCGGGACGAACAGGAGATCGGAATACTTGCGCAGGTAAAACCATCCTTCCTTCGCTGGCCCAGACCCGTACGCCATTCCTATCAGCACGACGCCGAAGTAAACTAAACATCCGATCGCGACCGGATGACGCAAAGCTCTCACTTTCGCGGCGACGTTGCCAGAGATCAGCCAGAACAACAACACCAGTCCCAGCAGCACGTTGTCCAGCACCGTCGAGACCGGCAGTGACACTCCCAGTGCCATCGCCGCAACTGTACCGCCGCTGGCCAGCTTTGCGGAGACGTTCGTTGCGTTCATCCCCGAGTCGTGAACCGATGTTGAAAGTTCAATCCTTTGGAAATCCAATGCACGTCACCTTCGTTACTCGGCATTGGCACTTCTGACCCTTCTGATGAAGCGCACGATCCGCCACGCCCGGCGTGAAAATCCGTAGTAGATCGCGAACAAGCTCATGAAAGCGTAGAACATGACCCAGTCAGGGACTCCCACCCGCCAAGCAACAAATCCGCCTATAGCAAAAAGGAGCGACAGTAACATCATCAGGCTAACCGTTTGTCCCGGCGAGAATCCAGCATGGAGCAGAATATGGTGAATATGATCACGGCCCGCACTAAGCGGATTCCGGCCTTTCATGATGCGACGCATGATGACCAGCCCCATATCCATGACTGGCACGGCAAGAAACCACACCGCCGTGATCGGAGGCAACCGCGGCGGCGTTCCCTGAGTGATCTGCACTGAGAACCAGGTGAGAAATAGACCGAGCATCGTACTGCCCGAATCTCCCATGAAAACCTGTGCACGAGGTTGCCAGGGGAAACGCATGTTGAGAAGCAGAAAGGCGGTTATTGCGGCCGCCATGATCAGCATGGGAATCGCTACTGCGTACTGACCAAGGGCCAATGCGGAAGCAGCGAGAAAGCCCAGGCCAACCAGCGCCAAACTCCCGGCAAGCCCATCCACCCCGTCGGCCATGTTGATTGCGTTGATAATGCCCAGGACGCATATGACCGTGAACGGGATCGCCCACCCGTGAAGGTTCCCGTGACCATAGCCGATGAGATTGCCGAGTTGACTGACGTGGACACCAGCCCAGGACGTCATGAACAGTGCGGCAACGATCTGGGCGACGATCTTCCATCCAGGCCGCACGTCGTACACGTCGTCCAGCAGGCCCACGACGACGAGCAATCCCAGCGCAGTCAACAGACTCACGTTGGCCTTGACTTCGCCTGAAGCGAGCGTGGACAAAGCAAATCCGCAGAACATGGCCACGCCGCCGATCAACGGAATGTTGCCTTCGTGCCGCTTGCGCCCCCCCGGTGCATCAGCCAGCCCAACGCGCAATGCGACACGCTTTAACGTGTGCAAGATCACGTAAGTGAGAACGAACGAAAGCAGGCAGAGAAAAAAAACTCGGTCGAGCGAAACCATGAGCGCGCCTTAGTGTCCTGTTCCGCTGCTTCGCGGCCGAAAACCCGACGATAATCGGCGCCATGCTGTGTTACGAGTCCTCGCCGTCTGACATCGATTTCGGGAGCTTTCCGATCGATGGTGGATTGCTGCCAATTCGAAATGAGGTGCGCCTGACAAGGTTTGCAAGTTATCCCACGAATCAGCGGAACAGGACACTAGAACGCCGACTGCACGCGTTGCCAGAGGTCCGTTAGCGGCATTTCCCTCCCGTCCGCGTCGGCTGGCATGCCGCTGTCGAGAAAATACCCGGTACCATTGTGAAGCGAGTTCTTGATAGCAACGAACACCACGTGCGCGGCAAGATCTTCGACGACATGGCGATCGAACCGCGCGATAAAGCCGGATTCGATCGGATCAGGATACGTGAGCATCACGAACAGGCTGGTGCCGCGATTGTCCACCTCGAAAAGTGGCGTCCCGTCGCGGTCTTGGCCCGACGCGAGCATTCGTGCCGCCTCTGCGGCATCTGCGGCACTCCCGAAGGTCACCAGAAAGTCCCGCGACATGCGCGGCTCCACCGCGTCGAAATGCAGGCCAAGCGTGCGCAGAAATCGGCCATGGTCTTTGAGACGCCAGTAGTAAACGGGTTGCTCCACCGGATCCTGGTGCAACCCGGTGGCAATCATGATGCGCGGCCGCGGGTCGAGCGCCAGACAGTCGGCGACGATACGATCGTACAGGCGATAGATTTCGAGCACCGGGTCTTGCTCTGGCGCGACATACCACGATGGATTCCTGTGCGATCCGCGATAGGCCGCCGAGTTGAACAAATAGTGGTGCTGGATATGGGCGGCGCCGTTGACGAAAAAGCTGGCGAAATCGGGACGCGTCGAGCGCCAGAGCTTGAGAAAACAATCCGCCAGCAACCGGTCGAGGAAAACGGCCTTCGCCCAGTGGGCGCGCGGCGCGCGCGCGGCATCCTTCAAGTAGTGGTGCAGCCTGGTCTTGCGCGAATAAACGGCAAGCCCGGCGAGCAACCATGCAAGGGTCGAAAGGGTAAATCGCGTCTGGGCATTGTCGTTGACCGCCTGGCCGACCGCTGAAAAAAAACCGCGGAGCAAGGGGGACCCGGAAACCTTCGCCGGCGTCCAGGGATCGGGCACGAAGAACGCCGGAGCCTGCAGAGTGTTCTGTGCGTTCATCGGAGAGAACGCAGCAACCTTCAATCCCCTTTTTTCCAGCACCTCCCAGATCTGATCCAGTTGTTTCTCGCGCGCGTCACCGAGCCGGAAAATGCCATGTTCGCCGAAAGTCTTGCCCGTATGTGCACTAACCCACTGGATCCATGGTTCGATGTGCTCGTAAACTTCCTCCGAGCGGGTGACGCGGTATCCATACCGCTCGAGCATCCGGCGCAACGTCGGGAGCTCGCCGTTCTTTCCGTAATGCTCGACGTACTCGAAGTTGAGTTCGTTCAACTCGAGGAGCATCAAAGGTGCACCTGTCTTTGCCGGCTTTGTGACGGACAGATCCATGCGTCGTTCCCGTTCGATTGGCAACCGGATTCCCAGATACCGCTTCCGCGCGAATCGGATTTTACGTTACGCTCCAGTACCAATGCACCATTACCTTCGGGCGGGTGCCGCCCCCGGTGAAAGGCACAAGTTGCATCAGGCCAGTGTAACGGTTTCGGTAATCAGTCATCGGCACGGCCGCTTCGTGCGGGCGCTACTCGAGGACCTGGACAGCTATTGCGCGAGTACCTGCGAAGTAATCTTAACTGTCAATGTACCGGAGAACCTCGATCTCGCCACCGCCAATAGGCGCAACCCGTTGACCATCGTCGAGAACACGATTCCGAAAGGGTTCGCGGAAAACCACAACGCTGCGTTCCGCGCGGTGCACACCCCATATTTTTGCGTGATCAATCCCGACGTGCGCCTCAAGTCGAATCCCTTCCCGGTTCTGAGTTCGGTGTTGGAAGACGGTCGGGTCGGCGTGGTGGCGCCGCTCGTGCGAAACTCGTCCGGGGCGATCGAGAATAGCGCCCGCAAATTTCCCACGCCGAAAATTCTGGCCAGAAAGGCATTGGGGCTAAAATCCGAACCTGCACCTCATGAAGCCGTGCAATCGGGTCAGCCCGACTGGGTCGGCGGAATGTTCATGCTGTTCCGCTCGGAATTGTATGGAACGCTCGGGGGTTTCGACGAAGGATACTTTCTTTACTACGAGGATATCCATCTGTGCGCAAGGCTGCGCGTTGCCGGTATGCGCGTTGCCCTCGAGCCAAGGGTCGAAATCATCCACGACGCACAGCGTGCCAGCCATCGGAACCTGCGCCACGCATGGTGGCACGCGACGAGCATTCTGCGCTTCTTCCGTTCCGAACCGTACCGCGAGCTCGGCAGGCGCGGCATGCGCTAGCCCGCTATCTCCGGCTCCGTCAGAATAACGCGCCCCTGGTTCTCCAGTAGTTCGCGATGCCGTCTCAGGAATTCTGAACCAATTCGCCCGGCGACCCCGTACCCGAAGTGGCCCGGGCGAAAGAGCGAGAAAAACCGCTTCTGGAGTGCGTTATCCTCGGATGTTTCCCCGTAAGATCCTTCCAGGCGATCAAGCATTTCGACAACTAGTTCGCGCAACTCCTCTTCGGTATTCTCGTCAACTCTCAAGCCATCTCTCGTGAAGAGATCCGCAAATCGGTATTCAGCGACCGGCTGATCGAAGATTTCGTTGAACGTCAGATACCGGCCCGCGCGAATTGACCAGATCAACTTCACAATCGACACGTCAGTGGGCGCGAATGCAAAATGGGATGAGGGAACCACGTTCGCCAGTGCACAGGGCGTACCGAACGCGGTTGCAAGCAGGTAGAGTCCGGAAGTATTGCCAACGAAGAATCGAGCTTCCGCGCACAGAAATACGTCCATCCAGTCGCTCCTGGAAGGATGGAGCGCATAGTCCACCACGCCCTCAAGGAGAGGCAATGGTTGCATGGTTGGATCCCCCATGCGCACGACCCACCCGCCTCGACGCCGAATCTCCCGGATTGCAGGGATCAGCCTGCGAATATCGCTGTTGCGATGGGCGTGCGCGCTTTCGTCCTGCGCCGAAAACCCGGGCTCTCGGGCATGTATTGCCACCAACCACGCGTCGCGAGGGATGCCCATCCTTTCCAACGCAATCCATCCACGTTCCCGATGCTCCTTGTCCAGCACCAGCAACGGCGGGCGGGCGGCCCATTGCGCCAGTACCGTGTAGTATTCTGCGGTTCCCTTGAGCACCGGAGTGTAATGACTGATATCAATTTCCATCAACCCGTGGCGCCCCAATGCATCCAATACCGTAGCAAGCCATGAATCCTGGACGACAGGCACGTACCGCTTCCAATATTCCAGAAGGCATGCGTTCGACACCTTGCCCCTCGGCGCCACCACAAACCATCTTCGCTCCCGAAGTCGGCCCAACGCCAGTTGCTTCAAGAAACAGTCGAACTCGGAAGCAAGATGTCCGATTCGATCGGTCTTTATCGGCACTCGTCGATATCCCGCGAGGTGCGCGATAACGGTGATTGGAAGCAGAGCAACCCAGATCAACTCGACCGCGATCCGCCGCGCCAGCCACCGAATCGTCCAACGAAGGCCAACTACCCGGATCTTGCTTACGTAGTAATCTGCTCTGACCCTAAGCGTAGTATGCCGCCGTGAAAAACTCACGCTCTGGCGCCCCTCAAGTCTCGGCGGCCCGCAGCTCTCGGGCCACGCGAGTACCGAAATCGCGGCAGTAAGAGTTGCTCACGGTTCGGCTGATCCGTCAGCTAAAAGATTGGCAATCATGGCATCCATTGTTTGCGGATTCAGGCCGACAGTTTTCGCAGTGGCGGACATGCCCAAAGCTGGATGGCGAGGACGATACAGCACCGGATTTCGCGATTCGTCGACGGTTGTTTCGCGCACTAGATCCGCAGACACGCCAAGTTTTTTCGCCAGCTTGCGAGCGAATTCAGAATAAGACATTTCCGCATCACCGGAAATATGAAAGATGCCACCGGTCCGCAAACTTTCGATGATGCGCAAGGAGTTCATCACGTAGGACAGGGATACCGGTGAAAGATAGAGGTCCGAAAATGCTTCCACCGGTTCTCCGCGTCCCAGACGCTCCCTGAATTTCCGAACAATGTCAGTCGTAGACGACAGTACCTTGGTCAATCGCACTATGGCGACACTGCCTTTTCCGTTGTCGAGTTCCAGCAAGCGCTTTTCGGTTTCCGCTTTCTGCCTGCCGTATTCCGTTGTCGCGAAAAGCAGCGACGATTCGCTGGCCAGCGGCGTGGAACCATCGAACACGGCACCGCTGGACAGAAAAACAACGAATGCCCCCTTCGCCAGCAACATCTCCGCAACGGCCATATTCCCTGTGACATTCACCCTGCGACAGGTTTCGGCGTTCCTCTCACAATCGAGAAATTTTGATCGCGCAGCGCAAAGGAAAGCTGAATGCGGATTGAAGGGAACGCGAAAGTCGCCGGCGGCCAAAAGGTCGAGCGGTATGGTTCTGCAAGAACCAGTCGACTTGCCTGGTCTCGCCGTAATCCAGACTTCTCTTCCGGATTCCGAGAGAGCCGCTTTGAGCGCGCTGCCTATCACTCCACTACCACCAACGATCAAACATTTTGTCGACATATGCTCGGTGGTCACCCCGGCAGTGTTCTCCTCCTACGCCACGAGGCACGGGTTCGTTAAAGCCTCACAGTGCCCGGTAGAAAATGCGCCGGCACAGCATCAGCACAACCAATTGCAGGCTGAAACCGTGTTCTTGTGAGAAAATATCGCCTGCGTCAATAAATTTAGCCACCGTCTCCCCGCGCAAGGTCCGAATTCTACCAGCTATGTCTCGATTCTCTTCAGTGATGCAATTCGAACCACAATCCGTGCCGACGCGATCGCACACCGTCTTGCACAGCACCCCGCGTGGTGACTGAAAGAAACTCATGAACGGCCAGAGATATTGCGCGGTATATGACTTTGGGCTGTTTCCGTATGCCCTCGGGGATGTTCTTACCTGGAATGTACAGACGGCGATCCGCTGCGAAGAACTGGGCCGCGAGCGGGTGGACACCTACATTTGCGTGGACGAGCGTCACCCACCGAACGTATTCCAGAGAGACCTTATTACCGCTGATAACTGCGAATTGTTCTTCAGTGAGGTGTTTGGTGCGTTCGGGACGCATCCAAAACCCGGCAACGTCTTCCTATATCGCCGTCGTGAAGGAATGCTGGAACGGTTGCGCGAGGCATGCAGGGACGATGCGGCAAACTCGGAGGACTTGGCCGAGTACGAACGGGCACTGGCCGACTACGAAGGGGCGTTGACAAAACGCGGGAATGGGCGGACGGCAATGATCGGTTGGCCAGCCTTGATGCTGGAGTATTTCACCAAGAGCATCCATTCCCATGAGCGGATAAACGCCTACGCGGCGGCGCATGGCAGGATCCCGCTATTGCGCCCAAGCATGGGTTGCGAGCCAGACGTGAGCGCGTTGCTGACAAAACGATTTGCCGGCAACAGGATCGTGACAATTCAGATGCGGCTCCGCCGTCTCGATGCCGGATACGGTGCAGAGAATACCTACTGGCGGGATTCGGATTTCCTGGAATGGTACGAGTTTCTCAAGGAGGCCGGTAAAACGCATCCGGACGTGCAGTTCGTGGTCATGGGGCGCTTGCAGGAGAAGCCGCTCGAGTTGCTGAGACTACCGAACGTGATCAGCCTTCGCACCCTGGGCCTGGGGCTTGGACATGAACTGAGCCTGCTGTTGAGAAGCGACCTGTTTATCGGCACGTCGAGCGGTTTCGCCGCCCTGGCCAACTTTTCCGAGGTCCCCTATTTCATCACCAAAATGAATCCCGGGGCGTGCCGAGCTTTCGCGATTGCACCGGGGAGTGAACGCCTGCCGTTCGCAAGCGAGCGCCAGATTCTAGTTTATGAGCCCGAAACCCGGGACCTGTTGATGCGGCTACTGGAGCGAGGATTGCATGGCGTTCCGCCGCGCCGCGGTACCGGGAATCCTCCATCAGAGGAAGCCATCGACCCCCGAGCCTGGGAATGGGAACAGTCCCGGTGGCTGCTACCCGGAGCGACCACCAATCGGTTTTTCACCGACGACTGGTACAGTGACCAGGAGACTGCCTTCCTTGTCTGGCCGAGGATCAAGGAAGCAAGTATCGCCTGGCACCGCGGCTTGAAGGACCTCTCCTGGACGGTTTTGCATCGTGTCGAAACCAATTTTCCGCGCATGTGCGAACGGTTTCCGGAGTTCCTTCGACTCCGGGCAAAACTGGCGGTCGAGAGAAACGAGCCGGAGATTCTCACGAGCTGCAAGGCAAATCTAAAAAGGCTGACCGTTCATGGCGAGAGGTTTGCCCGAATCGCGATCATACTCGTTCAGCGGTGGCGCTGGAGCTACCCGCTCAGAATGCGCGGCAGGAAGCGGCTCTTATATGTATGGGAACGCAAGCACAGGATTCCGAGGAAACTGGCAAATCTTCTGATGAATCTTGCCGCGACGCGAAACGGCTTTTGAGTCGGCGAGGAGTTGAATAATAGAAACCTATTTTGACTACCTGCCATGGATTTCCCTGATCCTTGGCTACGGAATCTCAATGAACAACTTAAGCGTTTCAAGAAGCACACTGGTTGCCAGATGCTGCTATCAAGGTTCTACCTCCGCAGAGAGCCGATCGTATACACACCCGCGGATGCGTGCCACTGCTCCATAGCTAGAGACCTTGATGTGCTAGCGGCGTGCATCTGTTTTCTCACGAACCAAGCGCAAGACCCGCGACCCAAACTTGATTGCTAGCGCAGGTTCTCCCGCGCCGAGGAATTCGACCACCCCGAGGCGCCACTTCTCGTCGAGGACACGACGAAGTTACGGCCTACTAAAGAACATCAGCCACCTCGTTTTGGTCAACCGCAGTTCATCTACCAAGCGGCAGCGCTCTCCGAACAGACTGCGGAATGCGGTTTCGGTATAGTCGTCATAGGTTGCCCGCCTATTCTGTGCAAGGGTCTTGAACATAGGGTCGTCCTTGGCGACAAACTCGACGATCACGTGATCGGCGAGTGAGGAAATGAAGTTCACAATATGACTGAGAGGGATGCCTTCGGTCACGCGCAGGTGATGAATCAGTGCCAGTGCAAGGAGGCAGTCAGGTTTACCTCGGGCGAACAGGCTCTGTCGCTCTCGGTTATTCCATCCGCAACCGGCCGACGGGTTAGCCAGATCCATCACCAGGGGTAGAATCCGCTTCTCGCCGTTGCGTCTAAGGGTGGAGAAGAGCATCTCGACCGACTCGAAGTCCGCATCCATCGCGACGACGTAATCGAAAAATGGCGCCGCGAGAAAAGAGAACTCCCCGGTATTGCATCCAAGATCCCACAATAGCTTCCGCCGGGGCATGCGTTCGAAAGCCCCCGAGACGAATTTGTTCTTCGCCGCAAGTTCATCCCCGCTGTAAGCGCGGGTGTCAGTGTAGCCCGCCCAATGGCCTTGGGGTGGTCGGAAGGCAAGGCGCTCAACGCTCCGAGCCAGGACAACGAACATGTGATGTAGCATCTCGCGCGTGAAGTGAAGGGCCGCAGGCAAGGCGCGGGAGGCGGACGGATGACTGTAGCGTTGTTCGAGAAACGCATGAAGATAGACGTACTTCAGAACGGTAGGATGCCACCAGTACCGTCCACCGAAGATTTTGGCTGTGAGGCGGCTGTCCATGCCGCCGAGGCTCCCGCGGAGGAAGGGAGAGAAGGGAATCTTCAGAAACGCGGAAATCAGCAGCGGGCTGAGCATCGTTGAGCAGAACTGACCAAGCGCCGCCCAAGGCATTCCCGTCTCGTATCTCTGCACTGAGCCCGCGTCGATGAAGACCCGGCGTGCGCCGACGAACTGGACGTTGAACGCGGAGGCATCCTTCAGAATCAAGTCCTTTTCGAACAGCCGCGCGATGAGTGTCAAGTGCAATGTGGCGGCTTCCTTGAGCATCGAGAAGCACCATTCGTACGGGTAGCTGACGAACGGAATCCTTGGATGGCACAGGACCAGCTGGTCATTCGACTTGTTCGCCGGAAACGTGTCGGACGCCGGCGCGAGCTCGGACCTGACCACGAGCCCTTCTTCTTCCAGCTTTTCTTTCAGGCCGCTGGCCATGTACGCGCGCCAATCCTCGGCGCCGTCATCAGACAGCACTCTGTACACCCTATCCTCGGCGAGGAAGACACTCGAGAAAGGATCGCGGAAACTGCCTGGCTCCTGCTTCAACACGAAGTCGCTCCGCGGGTTACGCCGCCTCTACCTTTCGGGCGGCGAAAAAGGATCACTCTTCTTTCTTCGAAAGAACGTTCGGACTTTGGCCCAGTAACTCTTGATCAGCCAAGCTACAGCCGCGACACCGCCGAGCAGCATCTGCAGAAGGAGCAATCCCACCGTTGGGTCAATATATGCATGGGCAGCGCCGGGCAACGCAAAAAGCAGCAACCCGAGCACGATCCAGCCAATCGAGGGGATCCGGGCGTATCGAGTCATTCGCATGGCATGGCGTTGTTCAATCTCAGGGCGTCGCATCAAAGCGGATCTCCTCAACAAAAGGATGTCCTTTCCAGCGCGGATCTGAAAGAACAAAATGACGGTCCGGAATATACGGATAGCGGCGGCCATCGAGGCAGGCAAATACCATCCGGAACGTGTTGACCGGCGAGATACCGTCGTACGGGAGGTGCCCGCACTCCTTGGGAAGCCGGTATGCATTCAGGATCGCGAAGAGCTCTTTTGCCGCTTCAGTGCGGACCCACTCGGCCCGATCCCGCCTCCGAAGGTCGCCGATCGAAAACGTACCGTGGTCGGCCTGAAGCACAATGAGCGCACCCGGATCCTTCTGGACGATCGCGCGAATTGAGCTGAGCGTCATTCGATTCAGACAATTGAGCTGCTCGGAATAGGCGCGCCGGATCGTCGGGGTAGAAATCCAGCCGGGAATCTCATGAGGAGGCCTGCGGCGACAGTTGGAGTCCCAGGCGAAGTTATGCATTCCGACCGTGTGCAGAAAGAGGAAAAAGGGCTGCTTGTACCTTGCAAGATCGAGGCTAGCCAGACGATCCACGGTGAACGACTGGTAAACTGCTTGGCCGCTCGCCTCCGGGTTGAGCCAAGCCACGAGCCCGTCGGGTAAATTCTTCCGGAACCTGTATACGAGTTGAGGTACTGGGGACAGATACGACAGACCGGAGAGAAATTCGTACGAGGTACGCATCGGTTCCAAACACACTTCATTGTATCTGGAGCATTTCAATTTGTCGAAAAACCCATTGTTGGCGAAGATGTAAGTGTAACCGCGTCGCTTGAGTTCCCTTGCCACGATCGTTTCTCCCGAAATAACATTTGCCCTTATCCAAGATAGATTCCAGAGAAAGGACACATCCATCGAGGGCAGCAGATAGGTCATGTTCCAAGTGGTCAGCAGGGACGCCAACGTGAAGTTGTAGTTCGAGTATGTTCCACGGGGAAAAACGAATCCGAGCTTTGTAGCGAATTGAATGAATGGCCCGTTGTCGTAGTGGTAAAGCTCCATTAGCACGTCATGTCGCACATAGGAATCTTGAGAGATAAAGTACACATTTGGTCGAATCCTCGGCGGTTCCCGGTGGGACATGATCTCATCGGGCATCTGCGAAACGTTGAAGCCCTCGTAGCGTGCCGTGCCATAACCAGCTTCGGGGGCAGCTATGACTGCGACAGATCGAGCAAGTGGATACAACAGTATCGAGACGAAAAAGATTTGCATGGCAACGAGTCCCTGAGATGACTTCGCCAACTTTCGAACCGTTAGCACCGCAATGCAGGTGCCAAATAGCCAGAGCGGCAGGGAAATCTTCAGAGACTCCAAACCCAGAATTCCAGAGATGTCCTTAAAAAGAAAAAGCGAAAAAACAAAAACCGAAAGTCCCAGGAGAGGGATGCTGAAGGGGACTCTCAGAATCCTCGAAATCGCGAAGCATGCGATCACGCAGAAGAGACATAGGCCCGCAGCGAGAAGCCACACAAGAAGATGCTCCTCGCGGCGCCCCTCATTCGCGATGGCGAAGTTAAGCAGCGGGGATGCGATTAAAGAGACACACGCGGTCATTGCCGTCAGTACTTGTACGCGTGCGAAAAGAATTTTACTGCGGTCTTTCATTCGACCGCTGGGGCTAAAGAGTCATCGCCCGGACGCCAACGTGTGGTGGAATCGCGTGTGCATGCGTTGGAGGGTTAAAAACATCACGAACGGTATCTGCCTTTCCGTCGCGGTGGCCTCGCATCTACGACCTTTTTGAATTGCGACACCGATCCATTCGAGAAGTTCGTTCCGATATAATGTACCACAACGTTTGAAGCGGGACCCTCAACGAGGTGTTGCTCTGCTCGATCTGCGCCCGCTTTCTCCGCAATGCTTGATCTCGGGGACATTCAAGAACTGTCACCACTTCTATATCTCGGATGGCCAGCGCGGAATTCCATGGAAACTGGCGAGAATTGTGATGCGCCTAAGTTCACTGGGCGAATCGGCGCGTGAGCCGGTTAGGAGCTGAATAATAGAAACCCTCTTTGATTACCTGCCATGGATTTCCTTGATCCTTGGCTATGGCATCCTGACCCACGGAGTCATCGTTCTGAATGACGGGCTGTATTGGGACGGCTGGCTGGTGGATGTCTGGCAACAGAACAAAGACAAGAACTCCATGCGCCGATTTTATTCAGAAGTCGGCATGCCGTATCTCTACTTCGAACACTCGATCCTGGGCCGTTTTCCATCACGGAACCTTGCCTATCGGGCGATCTCCCTTTTCTCTATCCTGTCTATTGCGGTCTTCGTTTTTCTGACCGCGGTGCACACGAACGTGTTCAACCCACTGCAGGCAGCAGTGATTGCGCTGTTGCTTCTTTCGTATCCCGCCTACGCGGTCACATTCGATGGTGTAGCAAGCCTCCAATACACTTTCAAGATCGCGCTTTTTTACGTGGCCTGTTTTTGCGCAGTCACGACAATTGGCAATTCTGATAGTGCCAGCATGGCTGTCTTCGCGCTCTCACTTGTCCTTCTTTTCTTTTCGTTCAACGCCAATTCGTTGCTGGTCTACATATGGGGATTCCTGCTTTTTTATTCATGGCTTGTATATTCGTCGACCGGGTTTAGTCGTTATGAAGTTGCAAAAGTAGTCCTGCTCGCAATGTTGCCGTTCTCATACTGGCTGTTGAAAGAGACGTTTGCTCCGCGCCATGGCTATTACAAGAACTACAACACGATACGAATAACGCCGTTCTCTGCAGTGAAAACCGGGTTGCAGGCGTTCCGATACGGCATCGACGTGCCGATGATCAAGCCGGTACTCGAAGTAGTGCAGTGGAAGAACGCTTTCACTGTGCTTGCGAGCATTGCAATTGGCTCATTGCTGTTCGATTACGGCATTGATTTGTGGGCGGTACAAAAAGTGAACGCACTGGCAATTCTGGCGGCTGGCTATGTACTCGCGTTCCTGGGCGCTCTGCCCTTCATACTCGTGGGACAGGTTTTCTACGAGGGCGGATGGACTTCGAAGAACTGCATGCTTTTACACCTACCGTTCGCGCTCGTAGTTCTCGGGTGGTTGCAGTTCGTGCCCGACTCTTTCGGGATCGTTCTGATCCCGATCATCTTGCTCGCGAATGCGGTCTACATCGTCAAGATCCACCTACTCTACATCGCCATATCAGTCAAGGACAAAGCGCTGATCCGTTGGTTCTCCGCAAATCCCCAATTGAGCTCCGCGTCAGTTATCAAGATTCGCGAATCTCATTGGATTGAGTATCCATTCGAGCGTCTCGCGGACATGTACCGGCCTGCGTACCTGTCTTGCATGGTCAAACGCATCTGGCCGGAAAGCCGCATCCTCGCGATCCTGGACGACTTGGGCTCTTCCGCAGGGCGGTCATTAACTGCGGCTGAGATTGAGCAGGCGCTCGAGGAAACCACCATAAGGTACAGTTTCGCGCCACAAGTCCAACCCGGACCTCAATATCTGATCACCATTACCGCTACAACCGAAACATGGCGCTCGGCCGATACTGGCGAGTCCTTTCATGTGCGAAGGGAGGTTAGTCCATTGAAACAGCCTGCCATGGTTAGAATGGCGTTTCAGTATTTGTATCGAAAATGGTTATCGCCACACCGGTTGGACAGCTTGTTCGAGCAGCACTTTGCATTTAGCGCCTCCGAATTATGATTTGAGGCTTTAGCCGTTTGCGATGCACGGTATGTTCTCTGGTCACATGACTTACGACGCGGCAGATGAACAGATGGAGGCCCGCGACCGCGATCCCCACGATTTCTCTAGGATTTGTTGACTGGAAGAGGTACTGCAAAAAAGCATGTACAAGAAAATCCAAAAGTGCCGCATGTGCGGTAATGCAGAGTTGGTCCCGGTCGTTGATCTGGGCGAACAATACCTGACCGGTGTCTTTCCTCGACCAGAAAACGACAGCACCCTTACCAAGGGGCCTTTGCGGCTGGTCAAATGCCATGGCGGCGAGGATGTCTGCGGCTTGCTCCAACTCGAGCATAGCTACGATCTCGACGAAATGTACGGAGAGAACTACGGCTATCGCTCTGGCCTCAACGCCAGCATGGTGCGACATCTGCAGGAGAAAGTGGCGCGCATTCGCGGAACCGTCGAACTGCATCGCGACGATCTGGTGGTCGATATTGGCAGTAACGACGGCACCACTCTTGGGGCGTATTCAGATGATCTGCTGTTGGTCGGCATCGACCCCACGGGCGAAAAATTCCGGAAATACTATGCCACCCATCTCAATCTGATTTCCGAATACTTTTCGGCCGACGTCTTGACGCGAGCCTTTCCCGGCCGCAAGGCCAAAGTGGTGACGTCCTTTTCGATGTTCTACGATCTCGAGAGTCCGATCGACTTTGCGCGGGAAGTTGCCAGCGTACTCGACTCCAAGGAAGGAATTTGGGTTTTCGAGCAAAGTTACTTGCCTCTCATGCTGGAACGGAATGCGTATGACACTATCTGTCACGAGCACCTCGAGTATTACGGCCTGAAGCAGATCGCCTGGCTGGCGGAACGGGCGGGGCTCGTGATCGTGGATGTGGAGATCAACGATGTAAACGGCGGCAGTTTCTCGGTCGTTGCAGCCCATCAGGGTTCCAGGCATACCGACAGGAAGGGAATCGTCGCACGCATCCTGGCGGACGAGGAGTCCGCCGGACTTTCCGGTCTTGGTCCCTACGAGGCATTCTTCAAACGCACCGAGCAAAGCCGGCTCTCCCTGCAAGAGTTTGTAGCCAAGGTTCGTCGTGATGGCGCTCGGCTGTGCGGACTGGGAGCCTCCACCAAGGGAAACGTAGTGCTGCAGTACTGCGGTTTCGGCGCCGACGACATCGAAGTAATCGGCGATGTCAACCCGGACAAGTTCGGTGCGCTGACCCCGGGCACGTGGATACCCATCGAAGACGAAGCAAAGGTGCTGGCATCATCTCCTGACTTCTTGCTCGTTCTGCCCTGGCATTTCCGTGAATTCTTTCTCCGCAATCCGATCTTCAAGGGCCGCCAGTTGGTGTTTCCACTGCCGCAGCTCGAGGTGATGACGCCAGAGAGTCGTTGATGTTCGTTTCGGAAGAGTTGTACTTGCAAATCTTGCGGGTGATGCCGATTCCCTGCGTGGATCTTCTCATCGTGGATGACGCAGGTGACGTGTTGCTCCTCCTTCGAAGGAATGAGCCTGCCGCAGGTCAATGGTGGTTCCCGGGGGGGCGGGTATTCTTTGGTGAGTTGCGGCGCGACGCCGCGAAGCGCAAGCTTGAACAAGAGTGCGGCCTTTCATCAACGCAGTTCCAAGAGCTTGGCACGTTTGACGTGCTTCTAGGTAACGGCCCGAATCAACGCTCTCATGCAATCACCACGTTGTTCAAGGTGCGGGTCGCCTCCGGGCACTACATACGAACTGACCCTCAGAGCAGCGAAGCCTGCTGGCTCACTCCTCGAAAGTGGTTGGATCGCGGACTGCATCCTTTTGTCTGTAAGCGGCTCGAGGAGGTTGCCAAGTCATGACCAAGCCACACAAACCGCAAGAATACTGGAACGAGAATATTGACAAATGGGGCAAACTATACCTTGAGATCTCTCATTCGCATGAGAATCTTAACGCGCCCGCGTGGCTAGGTTTTCTTTACAAGCAAATCATCGTGCCCCTAGAAGCAAGATTGATGACTGAACGCTATCGCTTGACGATGTCGTTCATCGATCGATATGTTCGTGAGGGCATTACCGTGGTCGATGTCGGCTGTGGTACCGGGATTTTTACGGTTGAAATGCTTCGGCGGGGCGCGCGGGTGAAGGCAGTCGATTTTGCGCAAAGCTCTCTCAATTTGACAAAGTCTCTTGTTGAGGAACTCGTGCCGGAAAAGAGTGCCAATGTCGACTATCTATTGATGGACGTTTCCAAGCAACACCTACCGGACTCGGATGTCGTTCTTGCAATGGGTGTAACGCCATATCTCGATAGGATTGCGCCGTTCTACGACAACATCTTGCCAACCACAAAAACATTTTACTGCCTCATCCTCGATTCGGGGCATTGGGCGAACCGGATTCGTAGTGTGCTGACGTTCCTCAATGTCCGCAACATGCATTGGTTTTCACGAACGGAAATTGATTCGATAGTGGCACGTCATAACTGGCAGCTCATAGAGAGAAAGTCGTTCGCCTCCGGCTATCTCGACTTGGTTCAGAAGAAAGAGCATGGGCACATCGAATAAACATCATATCCCATGGGCACGACCCGACTTTTGGGGTCTGGAAGAGAAATACCTTGTTGAGGCGCTTCATTCGACCTGGATATCCGGTGGTGCGTTTGTTGACCGTCTTGAACACGAGGTTGCAAAGTTCTCCGGCTCGCCTTTTGCCGTTTCGGCATCCAATGGCACAACAGCAATCCACCTTGTCTATCTCAGCATGGGTCTAGGGCCTGGGGATGAAGTGATTGTCCCCGGATTCTGTTACCTCGCCGCAGCAAACATCGCTTTGCAGATGGGCATAAAGCCCGTATTTGCGGAAGTCGATCCAGACACCTTCTGTGTCACCGCCGAATCGATCGAGGCCGTCATTACAACGCAAACCAAGCTGATCGTCGCTGTCCATACTTACGGGAACGTTTGCGATATGGACGCCATCATGTCGCTGGCGCAAGGCATGGGCATTACCGTGCTAGAGGATGCCGCCGAGTCCTTCGCATCCAGCTACAAAGGCCGGCAGTCGGGCGCAATCGCCCATATCGGCATCTACAGCTTTCAAGCCACGAAGACCATCACGACGGGTGAAGGTGGTATGGTCGTGACTGGCGACGAAGCGTTGCAGCGGACCATGAGGCTTTATCGCAGTCACGGCGTATTGGGTCGGCGCTATTGGCACGAACTGCCAGGCCACAACTTCAGGCTCACCAATCTGCAGGCGGCGCTGGGCTGTGCCCAACTCGCGCGTCTCGACTCGATCGTCAAGGAACGCCAGCGTGTACATCGAGCCTATAAGGCTATATTGAACGACGTTCAAGGGATACGCCTGCAGACCTTCCGACACGATGTCGATCCGGTCTTGTGGGCCTTTGCCCTTGAGCTCCATCCGGCCGCATTTCCTCAGGGACGCGACAAAGTAATCGAACAGCTCGCGGTCGAGGGAATCGAGACCCGAAACGGCTTCTATGCGGCCAGTCAGCTTCCCATGTTTCCGGATTGCGGCTCATTGCCGACTTGCGAGCGGCTGGCGACTAACGTCATCAGCCTGCCAACGTTCCCGTCTTTGGACGACCGGCAAATCCACTACATCAGTTCGAAATTGGTCGCCTTGCGGAAGTAAGATGAAGTTCAACGACGGCATCTTGGAACGCTACCTGAGCGTAGCGCCAATTCCTCTAGCATTCGAGCGCTTTCTCGAGGCCCTCATCTATCAGCGACACAGCTTTCGGAGACCGATCCTCGATATCGGATGCGGCGAAGGACTTTTTGCAAAAGTCGTGTTTGGCGAGAATATCGATACCGGAATCGACCCGGATCCACGGGAGTTGGACAGGGCACGAGTCCTCGAGGCTTACGCGGAGCTGATCGAGTGCACTGGTGATGCCATCGACAAGCCGGACGGACACTTCAAGACTATTTTTTCCAACAGCGTTCTCGAGCATATTCCTGACGTCGAGCCGGTTTTCCTCGAGGCGCATCGACTCCTTGCTCATGGCGGCAAGTTCTACGTCACCGTGCCGTCGAACCGCTTTGATGAATATAGCGTCGCGAATCAACTACTGTGTGCGATGGGTTTGCATGGTCTGGCCGGCAGATATCGGTCATTCTTTAATAGTTTCTGGCGCCACTATCATTACTACACACCGGAAGGATGGAGCGCGCTCGCGCGGAAAACCGGCTTTAAGGTCATTGAAGTACATACTTACGCCACCAAGAGCAACTGTCTGCTGAATGACTTCCTCGCCCCTTTCAGCGTTATTTCGTTCGTTATCAAGAAAATCTTCAACCGTTGGGTACTCTTTCCTGGCCTGCGCAGCCTCATAATGAAGCCGGTAGCGTCGGCTGGGCATCGATTGCTGAAAGGAGGCGATTCCGTCCGGGACGGTGGCCTCGTGTTCATGGAACTGACGAAGGAATGAAAGCTTCGGTGATCCTTCCGACCTACAACGAGGCAGGCAATATCGTCGGTCTTGTTGAAGAAATCCTTGCCAATTTCCCACCACACATTGAACCGGAGATTCTGATCGTGGACGATGACAGTCCGGACAATACCTTCGAAATCGCGAACAAAGCCTTTGCTGCAAAGCGCGCAGTGCGCGTGATTCTGCGAACGGAGGATCGTGGATTTGCAAAATCGATCCGTGCCGGAATTGAACAAGCAACTGGCGAATTCATCATCGTCATGGATACTGACTTCACGCATGATCCGATCGAGATTCCGCGCATGCTGCACATAGCGGACATCTACGATATTGTCAGCGGATCGAGGTTCTGTGCAGGCGGTAACATGCAGGACAAGAAGCACTATCTGACCAGCCTGGCATATAACTGGCTATTACGCGTGCTACTGCACACCCAGGTTCAGGACAACCTTGGCGGGTATTTCGTCATGAAGCGCGAGAAGATACTCTCGCTTCCACTGGACCAGATATTCTTTGGCTACGGCGAGTATTTCTTTCGCTTGCTGTACTTTGCCCACCGGCGCGGATTCAAGGTCATCGAAATTCCTGCCATTTACCGGGTACGCACCTATGGCGCCAGCAAATCAAACTTCCTGAAGATGCTATTTTCTTATTCCAAGGCGGCAATCCTGCTCAGGATAAATAGCCGGAATCCTCCCAAATAAGGCAATCCGTCCGTATCTGTATTCACGGCTCGCTGACCTTGGTCTTACCAGGAAGTTGTCGTAGGAGGAGTGCTCGTATCTGTGGCGCAGCCAACGTTGCCGCCAGCAGTGTTAGCAATGACACCGCTGCAAGATTGACGAGCATCCATCCTTGGGAGTCCGCTGTCCCTGTCACCTGTCTCCAAATAACGGCAACCGTCAGAGCCGCTGCCAGCGGCGCGCCAACATCGATAACAAACCAGTCGCGCAATTGGCCGGGTAGCAATCGGCGGTGAATGATCGGAAGGAAGAAAGCGACGTATCCGCAATTCAGAACGAGCCATACCCAGGCCGCGCCTAAGCCACCGTATCGCGACGACATGAAGTAGATGAACGGTCCCAACAGTATCACCGTGACGGAATGCGTGTAGAACACCAGACGCGTGCCACCGGACGCAAGCTGGAGGGTGACCGGCAGGTTCATCAGGCCGTTTATGGCCGTGCCTGTGGCAAGCAGCGCCAACATCATGCTGCTGTTGGCCACTATCGCGGCATTGCGAGTCCAGAGCAACAGAAAATCCGCCGCAAAGAATGCCAGCACGATTGTGACGGGAAGCACGGCTGCTGACATCAACTGGCAGGCGCGATGGTAGAGGCGCACCAGTTCCTGCCGGTCACCAATCAGCAGAAGCTGCGAAAAGCGCGGGAAGAATGCAGCGGATACGGGATTTATCAAAAAGTAGAGCCCGGCCGCGACGCGAGAAGCAAGGTTGTAATAGCCGAATGCGTCCAGCGGAAGCACCTTAACGAGAATCATCTTGTCGACCTGGGTTAGGATGACCGACATGACGGATATGCCGGTCATGCCCGCGGCAAACCGCCATATATCCTTCAGCAGACGCGTGCTGAATGTGGGACGGGCAGGCGATTCGGGCAGCGACCGCCGCAACAGCAGCCCGGTCAGGAGCGTATCCGCAAGGCCGATTGCTATGGACCATGCAACCAACGCCTGGATAGAGGGTGAAACTTGCCAGATAACCAGAACCCCACCGATGCTGCTCACGGTTATGGTGATCGAAGAGAGCAGGTTGTAGGCTGCCTGTCTCTGCACACCCATCAATCCGCCGGCGTAAAGCGTTCGCGGCCACTGGAACGCAACGGCGATCCCCATCATTGTCAGGGCCTGCGTAACGGTTTCAGTCGTGAGCTGTTGCGACTTGATCCAATAAGCCGCAGTGGCAGGCGCCAGGATCGCCATGGTCGTGGCGATTGCGATGCCAATCAGCCAGTAGATGATCTCCAGAGTACGTAGCAGATCGTGCATCTCTTGCGCCTTGTCCGGCTGGATCGAATACTGTGCGAACTGGCGATTGAGCGCCGTGCCCAACCCGAGGTCGAGAAGAGACAGAATCGCCATCACCGACATGAAGAACCCGATCAGGCCGTAGGCTTCGATGCCGAGAAAATGAATGTGGATTGGCACCACTGCCAGCGCAAGCAGCGCTGTCCATCCCCTGCCGGCGACATTCGATATGATGTTTTTTCTGATTACGGACATGGCGTCATCGAACGACGGTACATCTTCGAGTCAAAGATAGCGCGGGTTCTGTCGGGATAGAACGCATCGTCGATAAAAGATCGTCGTTGGCAGACTAATCATTTTGTGCCATATGCTAACTTGCCCCGCCTTCGACGATAGGCTTTGGCGACCGATGGCTCACTCGCTGATCGGAAAAACTGCCCCGCATGCACGAAACGACGAGGTATCAACCCATTCTCTCGATCCTCCAGGCAAAGATCGGTCTTACAACGCCTGGCATCGGCCCGCCATAGCCGTATCGAATGCCATCTGCATTCATCGGATCTCGAACATTGAAACTCAGTGCGGACTGTTCATAGAAATTCAAAGTAAGACCAACTTGACCAAAGGACGTCAGCGCCAGCCCAACAAAGTAACTTCCATCGTTCAGAAAATGTGGGGGTATTTTGCACGTTGCGATATAGTCACCCGGTTCAGTCGCTTGCACATTGGGCGCAATCGCGGTGAATGCACAGGTCCCGTCGGCTCGAAAGAAATGAAAATTGGGAACGTTTTTCATCACCGAATCAAGAATCCTGTACTGCATTGACACGTTGAATGCTTCGCCAATATCCAGTTCGTGAATCACGCGGCCACTCGAATCGGCGATTTGCGCTGATATCAAGCGGGCATGATTGTCACCTATCGTTCTATTGGATACGTCCGGGTCGAATATTGCAGGGGACGAAGCCCCACCAGTGTAATACTTGAGGACGACATCCGATGGGTCACCGTCCGCTTTGACAGTTCCGGCGTCGAGGAGAATACATCGACTGCACAATGATGTGATGGTCGCCATGTTGTGACTGACAAATAGCACCGTGCGTCCGCTTGCGGAAATTTCACCCATTCGCCCCAGGCATTTCTTTTGAAATTCGATGTCGCCGACAGCCAGGACTTCATCAACAATCAGTATTTCTGCTTCGAGCTGTGCAGCGACTGAAAATGCAAGCCGCACATACATGCCGGACGAGTAATACTTCACAGGCGTGTCGAGAAATCTTTCCACCTCTGCAAACGCGACGATGTCGTCGAACTTCCTTTGAATTTCAGTCTTGGCCATGCCAAGAATTGCCCCATTGAGAAAAATGTTCTCTCTTCCCGTCAATTCTGGATGGAATCCCGTACCCACTTCCAGGAGGCTCGCGACCCTTCCCGTTATCGCCACCTTTCCCAATGTCGGGTCTGTAATGCGGCTCAAGATTTTTAGTAAAGTGGACTTCCCGGCGCCGTTCTTGCCTATCACGCCGACGCGCTCACCCTGTCTGATTTCAAAAGAGACGTCCTTCAATGCCCAAAAGTGCTCTCGCGACGTTTTCTGTGTGGTTTCCCGGTTCATGATGCGCCGCGACAGGGAACGGAGTCCGTCGCTCATAGCCTCTCGCAACGAAACGCCTCTCGTTCTTGCCTGATGCTGAAGGATATATTTTTTCCCCAAACCCTCAGCCTGGACGATGCAATTCATTTGAATACCTATATCACGTCGGCGAAGGAGCGTTCTGTCCTACGAAAGTACCAAATGCCACTAACAAGAAGCAGGGCGGCAATCGTCAAGCTTGAAATCAGGCTGGGAACATATAGAGGCGTCTGCCCGCCCAAAGTCGACCAACGAAAGGCCTCGATAACCCCAACCATCGGATTCAGCGAATAAATGAGCCGCCACTGTTCAGGGATAATCGAACTACTAAACCCTACGGGCGAGATCAAAAGACCAAGCTGTATCAGAAATGGGACGACGAAACGGACGTCTCGATACTTAACATTCAGTGCCGCTAACCACAGAATTGGGCCCATCGAGACAACGACGGCAAGAATCAAGAATACCGGCAGGAACAAGATGCGCCAATCAGGTATGAACTGATACCAGACCATCAAGGCCAGCAGTAATACGAAAGAAATAACAAAATCCACCAGACTCACCACCACAGCACTCACTGGAATGATGACGCGTGGAAAATACACCTTAGAAATGATATTCGCGTTCTGAATGAGGCTGATGCTGCCTTCGGAAAATGTGCTCGAAAAAAAATACCACGGCAGCATGGCGGAGAATACCAATACCGGGTACGGAATCCCCTCAGAAGGAAGCTTTGCCAATTTTCCGAAAACGATTGTGAAAATAATCATGGTCAGTAACGGTCTGACCACGGCCCATGCAACCCCGATCACAGTCTGTTTGTATTTGACGAGAATGTCCCGCCATGCCAGAAACAGAAACAACTCACGATACCTCCATAGATCGCGCCAATAGTGGCGCGCAGATCGTCCGGCTTCAATCACGATCTGTTGCGAACTAATTTGCATGTCTCGACTGGCTCCGATGTATTGATTTTTGGCATCACGCTGGAGACCTGCTAGTTTGGGATTCGGGATTCCACACTGTTCCAGTTTTAGCTCACGACACGAATCCGAACCGCAGTCTTGCTGCAGGTCCGAGTGCTGCAGTGTTGGCCGATCACGTGACTGGAGCAAAGTTCCGAGACAGGATCTGCAACACCTCCTCGGCCAAGGTTGTCGGTTCTGCCGGAACCGGAAACCATACGGTGTTGTCATCGCTACTGATACGGCCAGGCGGCGTACCTACCCCGCCGCCGAAGAGAATGGCAGGTCGTCTGGAAATTACTGCGGTACAGCCTAATTCGTCAAAGCTCCCGACATACGCGTCAGCTGCGCCGGCCAGCGCCATGCGCTCATGCAGGCTGAGCCCGTGCCCGGAAATAGATCGATGGTTCGCGGCACTTGTCGTCTGTGACGTCGGGAACGACAAATCGAAGAACCAGATGTCGGGACGCGCCTTCACCACAAAGTCGGCCAGAAAACGATGCTCCGGGGGAATATTCAGGCAGACCGCGCAGCCCCCGCCAGCCTGACGCTTGAGCAGCGTCTGCGCATCGCGCGCCGCCGCAACCGGAAGCGCGATTTCACCATGGCAAGCTTGAAGGAACTGTTCGAGTTGTCTGACACCGGGCGAACCGAGGTCCTCGTATGGAGTCGCCGCGATCGACGGATCGTTCTGGTCCCGTTTCGCCTGCAACAGTAACAGGTCATCGGCCAGGTTCGACGAATCCCAATACAGGCCGATTGACCGGAGGCCCGGGAATGCCAAAAGAACCGAGAAGGCGTCATGCAAACTATCATTGGCGGCCTCTCGCGGCAGCCGCAGGCAGACGTCAAACTGGTGGCCAGGCCGGCCAGCCAGGGTGCGGTCGAGCCATAGCATCACCTGGCGCGGCAGTAACGTCGCGTCGCCTGCCGCCTCTCCCACACGAACGAGCATGTGACGCAGTCGCAGCTGAAAAGCCCTGAGCACGGCGTTAAACAACACGAACAGGAGCGTGAACGGGAAGAACTGCAGCTCGTTTAGAGCCCGGTACGAGAAGCCGACCAGCCGCCGCCTCAGCAATATCAGTTTGTCTTCCATCTTCACGATATGGGCCTCGCACGCAACCGCTCATGCAGTTCTTCGAAGAACTCCCACAGTAAGTCCTGGTTTTCCCTTTCCCAATAGAGGATCTGATTTTCGTTACCGAAGGGGTAGTGGCGAGCGCCGACGGGAATTTCGATGTAGCGGGAAAAGAGGTGCTGTATATTGGTGATGAGATAGGGCTTGTTGCTAAATGTCGCCATGGCGGCGAAGCCGCTGGAGCTGCCCATGAACAAGTCCGATCGATGCAACAGCGCTAACTCATGTGCCAGACCGAAACCCATGGCGCGAGGGATCAGCACGTTGGGCAGACGAAACAGCTCGCGGTCCCACTCAGTGTAACCACCTAGAATGAGAAACAGGACATCGGGATGACGTGCGGCGGCGCGACGAATGAAGGCGTACCACTCCGGCAGCGGGGAATCGCGAAACAGGTTGGCCGGCATCAGGCTCGACGAACTCTGACGGATGTTCACCGCGACCACGAAACGACCAGCGCAGTGACTGCGACGGAATTCGTCCGCCCAATTTCCATACCCGCGCGGCGATACGAGCCACGGCAACTGGCCATGCTGTTTGTAGTAGGCGTTGATACGCCGGTGCGAAATGAAATCCAGCCTTTTGTTGAGATGACCGAAGAAGGACGGCCATATGCGGCGCCGTCGCGCCACCTCGCGCAAGAGGAACAGGCAGAACGTAGGAGTGTGGAGAATCAGCTTCATCGATCGCAGCATCGGACTGCACAGAAATGCGGGGAACAAGCCGTCGATAATGCCGACGTAATTGTGCTGGGTCACGAACGGCTGGTGGCGGCTCCCTGGCTTCATTGGATTGATGACCAGGTACTGGTCGATTGCGTCGCAGCCGGCTTCTTTCGCGAGGACATTTAGGTTCATCGTCCAGGTTAGCGCATCCCCTAACGCGTACGGCCCGTAAGAAAAATCGTAAATGCCGATCATTGGCTTTCTAGCGTCGCTGCTGGCAACGCCCCTTCGGCGCTTTGTGCCACTCATTGCTTGACTATTGTGGTGCAACCTTACGTCGTTCAAGACTGCCGCCCCGCATCAATGCTTCTGCTATTGCTGCGGCATACAGGTTCATGCCCCATAAGGAAGGGTGCTCGTTGTCAGGCGTTACTTTCATCCGCTCCGGTTGCTCGACCGGCATTTTGACGTAGTCGGTAGTCCGGAGCACTTTTTTTTCCGTTACCCGTTCCAAACTTTCAAGCAGAGCGATTCCTTGCCTCTTCAGCCTGTACTCGCGGTTAGCCTTGATCTCCGAGGAGATGGCAAGGTGAAAGAGCGTCCAATCGGTTCCGCTCTCCTTGATCTTTGCCAGATCTTGCAGGAACAGCGGATCGTCGGAGTAACGTCGGAGTTCCGTACGCGGGTTCATCCCGGCAGGCGTGCGACGCCGGATGGTCCAGAAGGTTTCATCTCGCAGTAGCGCATCCATCACGAACGAATGACTGAAATCCCACACACTGGCAATCAGGAGTTGTCGGCTTGGCCGCAAAAGCAGTTGCCGTCGTTTGTCCACCAACCGCCGCAGAACGTCGTCAGGTTCCTTCGCCGTGAGCATTTTTTTACACCACGCGTACGTGGCCGAAGCCATCAGAAGATATGTGTCAGTCGCACGATCCTCGCTTGGAACCGCGATAGGATCAATGGTTGTCAATACTCGCTGGTTGTCGCCCTCCCCAATTACCGTCCGCCAAAAGCGGGCGCGCGTAAGATCGTCGGAGATAAACGCGAAAACCGCGATGTCGGGTCTCCACTCCGGAATCTTGGCCGCTGCAAGGTCGAACATCTGGAGGACACCATAACCGTCGCGTCCAAAATTCATTACTGCCACACTCTTCCCGAGCCGTTTCTCAAGGATTTCGTGCAGGAAGTGCGGCCAAGTCTTTCCGTTTTGATGAAACGCCGTCCATGAATCTCCGAAAACCGCGATCTTCAGCTGAGCGGACGCCCAATCCCCCGCGACTGGCCCAATATTTCCGAATTTATTAATTACAGAAATGCGGTCGCAGCTGACCACGCGTCCGTCGGAAATATTCACCTGGTCGATAGTTCGGCCAGGCGGGTAAATGTAACCGAAGTCCTTGTCGAACTCCCAGTGCGAAACGTTGTAGACCCCCAACGATCCCTTTTCCGGGTCGGGAAGAGTGAATACGTCGGGAAAATGGTTCCGGAGGTAAACACGGGATACACCTTCGAGCAACAGCGCTCCGACTAGGATTCCCGCGCTTACCAGGAACAGTGTGCCGAGAACTGTGATCAGCTTGGAGCGTGTCGATGACATCGTGGAACCGACTTTCAGTCGGGCGAGAAGCTGTTCTTGTAATCGAGTCTAAGCCGTAAATCCTGCACTTCCTTTACGAGGAACCAGCTACCAGCAGCGACCACTTCGATCTCGGTGCCCATGAAACAGCGGAACGCATCCTTCGGCGTGCAAACGATGGTTCGCCATGAACATTGAAGCCGGTCGGGCTCACCACGCGATGCAGCAGCAATCCGACCCAGGTCTAAAGGCGGTTGAGCGGCACGAGGAGAGAAGGCCGCAGTAAGGCCGTCGTCAGGAAAGCCGCCGCGACAACGATGGCCCATCCCCGGACTGTCCGTCCCCCGAACAGAGGCAAGCACCCCATGATCAGGAAAAAAGCGCCGAAGACGGGGCCAAGAGTACGCTCGGATCCCGCCTCAACTCTGTGCTGCCGCCTGAAATCTTCGTGCAATCCAGTTCCTGAATCGAATCTCTTGAGCCAAGTCATATCGGAATGATCTCCCGTTAGCTGTCATACGGAGGGAATGGGGCGCGATCGCATTTTCTTGCCTCGTCAGTTACTCACGAGTTGCTAGCAGGCGCAACCGTTCGACTACAGCAATCTCGTCCGGGTAGTAAAGAGTCTCCAATGCAGAGCTCATCGGCGTATGGCTATCGGGATGACAGATGCGCACCGGATTTGCGCGCAACGCGCGGGCCGAACGTTCCGCGACGCGTGCCACGATTTCCGCCGCCACGCCGAACGATTGCCAGGAAGGATCCATCACGCAAAGCCGCCCGGTTTTCTCGACCGAGGCACACACTGTCTCCGTATCCAGCGGCGATATGGTTCTCAGATCGATGACCTCGGCCTTTGCACCGAGCGCCATCAAGCGGTCGGCGACCCGCAATGCAAATGGGACCATGACTCCTGCCGCGACGATTGTCAGGTCCTCCCCAGTCCGTCGCACAGCTGCCCGACCGAATCGAACCCTGTACGGCACTTCCGGAACGCCGCCCTTCAACGAGAACAACGAGCGGTGCTCGATGATGATGACCGGGTCCTGGCCGAAAATGCTTTCGAGCAAAAGACCCTTGGCATCAAACGCCGTGGCGGGCATGGCCACCTTTATTCCGGGTATGTGCGCGAACCACGCGTGCAGGCTCTTCGAGTGTTGCGGACCTTGTCCCCAGCCACGGCCGATGATCGCGCGAATGACGACCGGAAGCGTGGATTGCGTATTGGACTTGAACCGCCACAGTGACATCCAGTTCACGATCGCATCCATCGAATACAGCATGAAATCGAGACGGTGATGGACCACGACGGGCCTCATTCCGACGACGGCGGCGCCGATTGCGGTCGCGGTCATGGCGCTCTCGGACACCGGAAAGTCGCGAACACGCGCAGGACCGAAGCGTTCGACCAAGCCGGTCGTGGATCCGAAAACGCCGGGACTGTAGTCCACAAGCTGCCCCAGCACAACCACGGTGTCGCTTAGCTCCATCGCCTGCCTCAGGCCCTGGTTGAGCGCCTCGCCGAAGCTGATCTCGGGATGCGCGGCAGGAACGAGCGCTTGCGCCGCGTTCCAGCCCGGTCTTGTCTGTATGGAAGACACCACCTCGTCTTTGCTCCTTGTGCTCAATAACCTTTTGCCTGCTTGGCTTCCTGGTGCGCGTCGAAGTTCGAAAGTTCCACCTCGACCAGAAGCCTGTCCGCAAGAGGGGAGTCGGAACTGACGTTCAATGCCTTCCACTCCGGCGCGTCAGGAAACGGACTCGATTTTGCGAACTCGAAACAGCGATCGATGGCCGACTGCGTCTCGAGTCCCAAGGTCTCGCGTTCACCGGGCTTGATAAGTTCTCTGGCCCGCATGGCTTCTTCGAGCAACGAGATCGGACAATTGCGTTTCCATGCCTCGATTTCCGCAGCATCGCGGTAACCCACCAGGTCGTCGCTTTCGGGCCCATAGTGGCCGCTCCAGCGATATGTGTAAGCCTCGACGAAGGCCGGCCCCGCGCCGGTGCGCGCAAGTGCGATCTCTCTGGCCAGTACCCGGTGGACCTCCATGGCGTCGTTACCGAACAGCGCACTGCTCCTCACGCCGAAGGTTGCAACCCGCGCGCTCAGGTTGTCGAGCGCCTGGCGCTTCAGTTGGGGTGAGAACACCGAGTAGTTGTTATTCTCGCAGACAAAGACCACGGGAAGTTTCGCGACCGCGGCATAGTTGACTGTTTCCCAGAAAATACCTTCGTCGGTCGCCGACTCGCCGAATCCAGCGACTGCGACCTGCTGAGTTCCCTTTAGCAGGAAGCCCAGCGCCGCCCCCATCGAGATCGCGGTCGCACCCGCGAGGATCGCCCCGCTGTAGAAATTACGAGCCGGGAAGGAAATATCCTGCGAACCTGCGAGACCTCCATTCGCGCCAGTGGCCTTTCCGTAAAGTTCCGCAAACAGGGCCTCCATGGGCGCGGACTTTGCCAGATAGTAGCCGTGCGATCGGTGGTGGGAGAACAGGTAGTCGTCGTCGTTCAAAAGCAAGGACAACGCTGCCGGCACGGCTTCCTGGCCTACGCAAAAATGGACCGGACAGCGCATCTCGTCCGCCGGGTGGTACTCCCGTGCGAGCGCCTCCTCGCACATGCGCAGGCGCAGCATGAAGCGGTGCAGGGACCGAGCGGTTTCAGCCTCGCCGGCGTCGATTCGAACTCCTTGGTAGCGTCCGGTCTTCAGGATCGCAGCGTGTGTAGGCGGGGTCATGGTGTTTGTTCCTTCAAGCCCGGCTGAAGCGTTGTTTGCTCATGTGCATCCATACCGCGTAAGCGTCGTAGGGCGTGACTTTGCGTCGTGTGAGGAGGTCGCGTCCGTCGACCGCCTCGAATGCCGCACCCTCATGCAGCACGAACCGTCGAAACGCGGCGGCGGCGACATGGATCTCGTAGTAAATCCGGTATACCTTCGGCTGCCCAACCGACGAAAAATCGAAGTCGAACCGCGCGAACTCCTTTGCGGCGCCGGCAGTGTACTCCAGCTCCTCCTGCAGTTCCCGTGTCAATGCCGCAAGCGGTGCTTCCCCGTCTCCGACCGCCCCGCCAAAGCAGCCCCAGTGGTCAGGGTAGAAGATGGTCGGCAGCGTATCGCGCAGTTGCATAACATAGCGCCCGTCGTCGAGCATGAGCAGCGCCGCGACCGCATCGGCCGCGCGTAACGGCTCACTGGTCCCTACAAAGCACTCCTCGGCCCTTGATGTAGCGTCAGCAGCGAGGGGCATCGAGCGATCAGCCACGCAGCACATAGTCCATCGGCCAGTCTCGCAGGTCGGCGAGGTACTTCCTACCCCACGATGCCATTTCTGCAAGGCCTTCGGTCCAGCCGATTTCCGGTTTCCAGCCGACCGCCCTATGGATTGCACTGGAGTCCAGCCAGTACCGTGAGTCCTGTCCGAGACGGTCGGGCGCCATCTCGCACAGTTGTTCGAAGGGCATGCCGAGTGCCTCGGCACAGAGCTCGACCACGCGCCGGATGCTGGTGGGCTCTGGCGGTCCCGCGTTGTAGATGGTTCCTAGTGGCGCGTTCTCCGAAACCAGATGGATTGCGCGGGCCAAGTCACGCGCGTGAATGTAAGACTTCTCGGCACGCCCGCCACCTTGCAGCGGTAGCTTGCGGCCAGTGAGCCCGCAGATGATCGCCTTGGGAATAACGCGGTGAAGGAGTTGGCCGGGGCAGTATGCGTTGGACGGCCGGATGACGTTCATCGGGAACTTGAGAAACTTATGAACAGATTCCAGGTACATATCGAACGCAACTTTGGAGGCGGCGTAGGGACTGGTCGGCTTGATCGGTTCGTCCTCTTTCGAGGCGTGCGAAACGGACCCGTACATTTCCGAGGTGCCGATCTGGATGAAGCGCTCCAGCCAATCACGCTTCATCAATTCCTCGCACAACCGGGCGAGCGCCATCGAGTTGGTCTCGAAGAAACGCCAGGAATGTTTCCACGACACCGCGCCTTCACCCTGGGCCGCATAGTTGACTATGACATCCGGCTTCTCCTTGTCAAGCAACTCGAGCAGCAGGTCGATTTCGTAGGTCAGGTGGTAAGCGTGGTAGCGGTAGTTCTTGCGCTTGTCCACATTGAGCGAGAACGGCTCCGGACGGAGCGGGTTTCGGCCAATGCCGATTACCATCGAGGGATCGGCGTGGTCCAGTAGATAAAGCGCGGTATGGATGCCGAAGGATCCACCGCCGCCAAGAATCGCATATTTTTTCATGTCGCCCCTGATTCGTAAAATCCGTGCATTGGCAAGTATTCTGGCAATTCACCCTTGGAGAACTGTCCAATACCAGTCCCCTTTGTATCCTGCCCGCTGGAACAGGTTGAACCAGCCTTGCGGATAGTCATGGTAGGTGGCGGTCAAAACCCATTGCATGAACAACTCGCGCTGTTCCTCGGTATGGTAGGCGTCCACCTGCACGAAGGCGCGCCCCGGCGACAGGCGCTCGACCTCGCGCAACGCCGCGACCACGCCCTCGGCGTCGAGATTGTGAATCGTGTTGATGGAGATTACCGCGTTGAAGGACTTGTCCGGGAAGGGTAGCCGTGTTGCGCTACCCAGATGCAGGCGCCCAACCACTTCTTGCTCGCAGTGCAGGAGAGCGTATTCCGATATATCCAATCCAAATGCCTCGAGGCCGGGACAGACGCCCATCAGATCTTTCACGAGGAAGCCTTTGGCACAACCTACGTCGAGTATCCGGTCACCGGACTTCAGGCCGAAGTGACGCACGATATCCCTGGCCACCGGTATCCAGCGCCCATCGTAGCGGTAGCCCCCATAGCCGAATTCGCGGGGACCGTCGAAATACAGCTCACCGAATTCGCGCGAAGCCGTAATCCGCTCGGGGGTCTTCGCCATGGCACGCGCCTGCACGTTGCGTTTCGTCTTCGGAAGCGATCGGAGCAAATCGATTTCAGCCACGGCGACCCTTTGTCTCCATTTCGCGCTGCGCACGGGCGAGACCCTGTTCCAGGGACGTGTAGCGGAAATCCGGAAACGCATCCGCGCACGCGGATATTTCAAAGCGCCGATAGCCATTGTGCGGCATCGGCCCACTGCGCGGGCTGCCCTTGATGGCGACCGCCTTTCCCGAAATCCGGACCACGTGTTCGGCGACGTCGCGGAACGAATGCACTGCGCCGGTGGCAACGTTAATCTCTCCCTTGCTCCTGTGCAAAAGTACCTGAACCACGATCTCCGTCAGGTCATCGATGAACACGTGGTCGCGGCGTTCCTCGCCTTCGCCGAACAGCACAATGTCCTCGCCGCGCTGCGCCTGGCGGCGGAAGCGGTTCGGGCCGTAGCCGTTGTGGGGATCATCGGCGCCGTAAAGCAGGCTCGGCCGGAGGATCGCGAGCGGTGCGGACACTTCGATGCGGAACATGACTTCGCGGGCGAGGTGCATGGCGCCATGTAGAGTGCCCGGCCCGGTGCATGAGGATTCGGTAAGCGGCTCGGCACTGTCGGCATAGACTGCGTCGGAACTGATATTGATTACGTGAGCAACCGGCGATGCCCGGAGCGCGCGCACCATCGCGCGCGCCATGACCATATTCTGTACCAGCATCTCCGAATTCTTGCACGGGGCCAACGCTGATACGGCGACGAAGGCGTCATCTGGCCGGAGCATTGCGGCGAGGCGCTCCGCCGCATCTTCGGCCAAAAGGTCGATTTGGTGACGGCCAAGAGCAAGGACCGGCACGCCATCGCGCGCGAGTCGCGCGCCTAGCGCACCGCCGACAAAGCCGCCCGCCCCCATTACGACGACACGCGCAGGGGTTGTTTTCAACGTGTTCAGGTGTTCGAGCATGATTTGGAGCCTAGTGATGCTCCGCAAGAAGCGGCGGCTTTCCGAGTGTGAATATGTCCAGTCCCGCTGCTGCAGCGGCCGTGTGATCGAGTACGGCGTACGGATCGAGTACGATGCGGCCGCGCAGCGCTCTTGCGATCTGCGACGGCGGGATGATTCGGTAGTGTGGCCAAGGTGTAAGAATCATGAGCGCGTCTGCACCGGAGGCAGCGGCTAGCGCATCGGGTGCGCCCTCGGCATTCCGGTGCGACACAACCGAGGACGGCACTAGCGGGTCATGCAGGCGCAAGCGCGTGTCCGGAAGGTTGGCGATGGTCGCGAGCGACGGTGAATTCTTCACCGAGTTGGTGTTCTCCTTGTAAGCGAGACCCCATACAGCGACGGTGGCGCCCGCGTTGGAATCGAGAAGCACGGAGCGGATTGTGCGCGCCGCCCAGTCGCGGCAATGGCGGCTGTTGACAATCCAGGCGCGCACGACATTGGCGTCGGTGCCGTAGCGGTCGGCGAAGCTGCATACCGTGGCAAGGTCGCGCTCGAGGTTGCCGCCGGCAATGCCAAGCCCGGGGGCAAGATAGGCATGCTCCCCTATGCGCTTGTCGAGTTTGAGCGCCGGCACGATTTCCGACCAGTCGGCGCCGATTTTCTCGCACAACTCGGCAAGCGTATTGGCAGTGGTGACCGAGGCAACAAGGCACATATTGATGGAGATCTTGGCCAGTTCGGCACTCTCATAACGCATCGGCAGCACCGGGCAGCCATGTGCGGCGAGGAACGCCGCATAGTTCTCAGGCAATGGCTGGGCTGGATCGGCGCACCCGACAATGTAGCGCTCCGGGTGCAGGGCCCTCTCTACAGCGCGCCCAAAGATCAGGGTCTCTACTTGGTAGATCAGGGTACGGCCCGGATGCTGGCGGCCACGGGTGAATCCCGGCGGAACCTGGGACAACACGACGATGACCGCATCGGTACGCGCCGACCCGACTACGATATCGAGGAGCGTGTTGATCGGGCCGAGATCGCCTTTGCCCTGATCGTCGGTCGGCACGTCCGGCGCAACGTAGATAACGTCGCAGGCGGCGAGATCGGCCGGCTTTGAAGTGAACGTGAGTCGCGGCGCGTTCTTCGATACCAGATCATCCAACTGGGGCTCGGAGATCCCCAACTCTCGCCTCGCTAGAGCGGCAGTGCGGCTGGGCGCCGGATCGAAGCAGACAGTTCGGAATTTTTTTTCTGCGGCGCATGCCGCGGATACCAGGCCGAGGTGCGTCATGCCGGCGAAACCCAGCACGGGCTTGCTCACGCGCCCGCCTGCTTGATGGCTTGCGCGCCGAGTTTGCGCAAGGTGCGGTGTATCCAGAGATCGCCGGACAACTCGCTCTTGGCGCGGCCGGCACAAAGGGCTTTGAAATGCGCGTACTCGAGCGACCAGGTCGGGTCGGGCTGGACCAGTGTAATTGGTTCCTCCATCGGGCGACCCGAGGGCAGCACGCGTTTGCGCAGCGTGAAGGTCGATGGGCCCCACTTGCACAGAGAGCGGATATGTGCCGAGCCGCGTTCAGCGAAAATGTCGCACGTAAAGTGGTTTCGCCAGGATAGCAGCGTCATCTCCAGCTCCACTTGCGGCCGCGAGCCTCGTGAGCCGATAACGACATGGTCGGGCGCGCGATTCTCGAAGCATCGCGCCGAATGGACGGCGAAATCGTCCGCAAGTGGACCGAACCAGAAGCGCGCGGTGTCAAGCAGATGCGAACCCAAATCCGGCAGTACGCCCGAGCCACTGTCGCGCCACACCGAATCGCGCACGAGGCGCGCCGTACCATTGCCATAAAACATCCGGCAGTGATACACCTCGCCGAGCACGCCGGACTGCAACGTCTCGCGCATTCTGACGTAGTGCGGTTCGAAACGGTGATTGTAGGCTGTGAGGCACACGACCTTGTTGTCCACGGCAATGCGCTCGAGACGTTCGATGTCTTCGTCACACCCGGCCCAGAGCGGCTTTTCCACCAGGACATGTTTGCCTTTGGAGAGCAGGAATTCCAACAATGCGACTTTCGGTTCGTCCGGGGTACAGACGATCGCGGCGTCGTAGTCCTCGAGAGGCACGTCCTCCGCGCGCCGATACCCGGCATCGGGATTGACCGGATCGACGGCTGCCACGAAATCGGCGCCCGCGACGGCCCGGCGTTTATTGCCCTGCACCCCCAAACCGATGACGACAACTTTCAACGTGTGGGCTGCTCGTTGTAGTTCGCGTCGCGTTCGATCGCGTCGATCTTCTTCAGGACGTTCTGGGGCGTGACTGGAATGTTGCCATCAACCTCGCACTCACAGGCAGCAGCAATCGAGCCGAGGATGGTCGCCACCGCGTCGGACTTTGTCGCCAGCATCGCCAAGGTGGCGTAGGCCAACAAGGCATCGCCTGCGCCGACGGCGTCGACCATGTGATCGACGAAGGAATCGACCACGACGAACGAATCCAGCGATTCGTGATCCGCGCTGCTGCAGGTCAGCACGCCGCGCTCACCCAACTTGAGAATCAGCGTCTTGCAGCGAGCCGCATCATACAGCGCTGACGCAAGCGGGCGGATTCCCGAGTCCTGATCGCCGAGCGCAAACCGCGCTTCTCGCTCATTCGGGGCAATGAGGTCGAAATCCTTGAAGTCGGTGATGTTTCCCCAGCGGCTCGCGACCTGGCTGTCCGCAACCTTGAAAATGCCTTGCGGAATTGCGCCGTTTAACTGCGGGATGGTGCGCCGGTTGAAGATCCCGTGTCGGAAGTCACTGAATACCACGGCATCATGCCGTCCCGAGGAAATCGACGCCACGAGCGTGCGCACAATTTCATCGGAAATCGATCGGTTATCCAGCGTATCGATTTTCAACAGGCGATAACCGCCGGTCACGATCGCATTCTTATTGGTCGTCGGCCGGGTGGAGTCGATGATCGCATTGCATTCGATCCCGCTGCGTGCCAACCCCT
The DNA here is from genome assembly GCA_035275265.1 of Burkholderiales bacterium. Taxonomy (GTDB): domain Bacteria; phylum Pseudomonadota; class Gammaproteobacteria; order Burkholderiales; family JACQAP01; genus JACQAP01. Next base: position 134,467 of record DATENC010000028.1, read on the forward strand.
CCAGGACAAAATCCCTGAATGCGTCATTGCCGAGCACCGTAGAGAACAACACGTTCGCCCCGGCGGCACGTAGATGTTCCGCGACCACGGCGGCGCCACCAATGTAGTCATCCCGACGCTCGTAAAGCACGCTGATGGTCGGTGTCTTGGTCTGTCCGCCGATCATTGCGGCATGAGTGTAACTGTCAACTATGGTGTCGCCGACCACGTGCACGCTCAAGCCTTCGAACTTTTCCAGCGATTCTCTGAGGGAGTCGAACGAAACGCCGCCGGCGTCCATGAAAGTCAGCAGCTTCTCCAGCTTGATCGCCGGCGGCGCAAGATCGATCAGCCTGCTGGATGAATAGACGATATCCCCAGGGGTGAAGATTACTTCCCCGCCGTAGGATCGGAGCGTATCGACTTCCTCCTGAGTCTTCCGTGGCAACCCGCCGGCGGTGTATTCATAGCCCTTGGCAAAAAAATCGGGTTGTATACGGCGAAGGTTTTCGACCGGCGTCGCGTTGCGGTCGATCAGCACATAGTCCACAAACTCGAACGCCGCGAGGTTCAACGCACGCAGATCCTGCGGAATGTGGGGCCGATATTGGCCCTTGCTGATGTGGGCATCCGCGGTGATGCTGGTGACCAGGACGTCGGCCTTGCTCTTGGCATAAAGAAGGTGCCGGAGATGCCCGGGGTGGACGACGTCGAACACGCCGTGACACATGATTACCTTGCGGGCGCGTGGGAAACGTCCGACCGCATAAACGATTTCCTCGACCGTCTTGATCTTGTGGCTGAATTTTTCAGTCAATGAAGACAGCACTTTCACCCTCGCCCCAGATATTCGAACCACGTCTTGGTCGCTTGGGCGATCGACGCCGGCTCCCAAAGCGGCGCGTTGCGCCAGTAGTCAATATTTGCCACGATCCTGGCTACTCCTTGCTCGAAACTTACTTGCGGCTTCCAGTCTAGTTCCGCGGTAATGCGGCTAATGTCTGCCCATGTGCAGTCCGGTTCACCGGGGCGTTTGGGAATACGGGTTACTGTGCCCCCGAGCAGCTCCACCAACCGGTTCACCGATTGTGGATCGCCGGCGCCCAGGTTATATACGCGACCCAAGCGTGGGGTCTCGGCCGCGGCAAGGAAAGCCCTGGCCACGTCGGTGACGTACAGAAAATCTCGGCGCTGCGTGCCGTCGCCCACAACGGTAAACGGCTTGCCTGCCAGTTTCTGCCGCAAGAACACGCCGAACACCGCGCCGTAAGCGCCTGAAGTCCGCGAGCGCGTGCCATAAGCATTGAAAATTCGGATCGAGTTTACGGGCAACTTATACACGTCGTGCCAGTGGAATGCCGCCTGCTCGCCCTGGTACTTGGACAATGCGTAGGGATAACGCGGATCAATTGGATGATCCTCACGGGTGGGAACTTGCGCCAAGCCATAGCATGACGACGATGCCGCGTATACGAACTTCTCGACGCCAGCGTGACGTGCGCATTCCAGCATGTGGGTGGTACCCAATGCGTTCGCCGACATGTATTCCATCGGCCGTTCGATGGAAGGCACGATGTCGCCGATGCCTGCGAAGTGAAACACGTATCGGACACCGCGGAACAGTGCGTCATCCGGCGAAAAACTGCGGATGTCTCGTTTCTCGAGCCGGACCTCGGGATTGCCGTGAAGGTGCGCAAGATTTTCCTCACGTCCACCGACAAGGTTATCGATTGCACGCACCGCGAAACCGCGCTCCACCAGAAGGTCCACCATGTGGCTGCCGATGAAACCGGCGCCACCGGTAACCACGGCGACCGGCCGTGAACTCATGCTGCCTTCAGCTGTTTCAGGCGCCGGACGTTGAAATAGAATGTATCGTCCAGGCTGTCGGGGAGCTTGCCGGACTTGAAGGCGGCGCACAGGTCCCGAACAGCGTCCTCCACCGTGCGCTTCGGCCGGAATCCGAGTACCCGCTGGATCTTGTCCGAATTGACGTGGTAGGAGCGGATGTCGTCCGTGGGTGTCGTGACGATGGGGATCTCCCCTTTTTCCGGAAACTGTTCGTGAACCACACGCTTGACCACTTTCGCGATATCCATGATCGACATGTTCTGAAAACCGGCATTGAAGATCTCTCCCGCAATCTTCTCGTCGGACGCGGTCAGCAGAAGCTCGTATAGATCCACCATGTCCTGTATGTGCAGGTTCGGGCGCCTCTGGGAACCACCGAATACAGTGATCTTTTGGTTGTTGATCGCGTGGTTGGTGAGGATGTTGACCGAAAGGTCAAGACGTTGGCGCGGGGCGTAACCGCACAGTGTGGCCGGCCGGATAGTGACGCAAACAAAGTCCCTGGATTGGTGTTTGAACAGAAGGGGCTCGCACATGCCCTTGTATTTGTTGTAAAGGGTCAGCGGCAACAGAGGATGTTCCTCGGTGACATCCGGCGACTCCGAAACACCGTACACGGAACTGGACGACGCGTAGATGAACCTCTTTACGCCAGCTTTTTTCGCTGCCACGACCATCGGCTCGAAGGCGTCGAGGTTTATCGAGGTGGAAAGCTTTTCGTCGAGCTCGAAGCTGGCGTCGTTCGAGATGCACGCGAGCGAGATGACTGCATCCATGCCCTTCAACGCGACTGCAAGCCTGGCGGTGTCGCGGATGTCGCCACTGACGACCTTGAGGTTGGGATTGTTCTTCGGCAGGAAATGGTCGCCGAAGTACATGATGTCGTATACGGTTACCTTGTATCCGAGCCGGAGCAACTGCGGTGTGAGAAGGCTACCTACATAACCTGCCCCACCTGTAACGAGAACGTTCGTGAACTTCATGATTTGCCGCAATGTGTCGTCTTGGAATAAAACATGGGTTTGTCAGGCAACGGCGCGGGTGGCTACGCGATAGCCTGCCGCCCTTGCATCCTTGTAGAACATCTCGACAGTCTCGAGCGAGTATCGGTCGAGGTCTTTGCCCACAAGTGACAGTTTTTTGAGAATATCGTTGGTCGCGGTAATGATGTGGCAACCGATCGCGTCGGCCTGAAAAATGTTGAGGAGCTCTCGCGGGCTGGCCCAGATCAACTCCGCCTTGGGTCTCGATTTCAGGACCTTCACGGCCTCGGCCATGATCGGCACAGGATCGCGTCCGGTATCGGCGATGCGGCCAGCGAACACCGAGACGATCGCCTGGGTATCGGGGGCAAGCCGATCGGCCACACGACGAACCTGGTCTACCGTCATCACCGCCGTTACGTTGACTTGAACGCCGCCCCGCGACAGACGCTCCACTAGCGGGCCACAAAATTCGCCCTTGGTATTGGTAACGGGAATCTTTACGTTGACGTTCTTGCCCCAGGACGCAATCTCGTGCGCCTGTTTCTCCATCTCCGCGAAATCGTCGTCGAAAACCTCGAAAGATATGGGTCGATCCCTGACCACTCCGAGTACCTGGAGGGCAAAAGACTTGTAATCCGCGACGCCCGCTTTTCGCATCAAAGTCGGATTGGTCGTGAAGCCCTTGATCATCGGATTGGCCGCCATTTCCTGGATTCCCGCCAGGTCAGCGCCGTCCGCGAACAATTTTACTTTCAGGGACTTGAGGTCTGTCATGGGTTATTACCTCAGGAAGGGTCGGAAAGAATTAGGGCAACAGCTTCGGAGAGCAATTTTACCGGAACATACGGCTTTTCTGGCCGCTTCTCGTCATATCCATAGTCCACGAAAAAGCAGGTGCAACCGACAGCCTGCCCTGCCGCTATGTCCCGCCAGCGATCTCCGACAAGGAAGCTCCGCGCAAGATCTATTCCGAATTCTTTCGCCGCTTGCAGCAGCATTCCGGGCTTCGGTTTGCGGCAGCCGCACTTCTGGTCATCGGTGTGGTAGCAGACTTTCACTCCGTCGAGCGGCAGTTCCCTGACAAGACGATTGTGCATGGCTTCGACGACTTCCATGCGCTGTTTGCCCGTGGCAACGTCCGGCTGATTGGTAACGACGATGTTCAGATATCCGGCCGCGCGCAGACTCGATAGCGCCTTATCCACCCCAGGCATGACTTTCAAGGCGGCAAGCGAGGCGGGCGGGTACGGTTTTCCGCCCCTGATCACCGCCGCATTGAGTACGCCGTCACGGTCCAGGAAAACCGCTCTACGCACGGGGCCGGTGCATCACCACTTGGTGGGTATCCGCTGCAGGTCAGGATGGGAAACCAGGCAATGCCACACCACGGCCTGGAAGGCTTCGGTGTGAGGCGTCACGCGTGAAGGCTCGACAGTAGGCACGACCACGACACAGTCTCCGACTTGCTTGGTATAGCCACCGTCCCGGCCCACGACGCCAAAAATCTTCAAGCCGCGTTGTTTTGCCTCCTTTAGCCCCGCAACGATATTGGCACTGACGTTCTTCTCCGCATTGCCCCCGCCCACCGAGAAAACGAAAATCGCGTCATTCGACGCGGCCTTGCTGGTTCTAAGCCAGGAAGAAAACACGGTATCCCAACCTTCATCGTTGGTCCGGGCGGTGAGCTCCGAAACGTTGTCCACCGGCGTATAGGCCTCTATCCCGCAGAGCTTGCGAAAATCATTCACCGCGTGACTGCAATTCGCGGCACTTCCACCTACGCCGAGAAGAAATAACCGGCCTCCACGTTCCCGGAGGGCCACAAGTTCATTGGCCAAGGTCTCGATGGCCTTGAGGTCTATGGTCTGGGCAACCTTTGAAACTTCTTCGAAGAATTGTTTGGCGTGCATTTGCAACTGACAGAAAAATAGGGCTTACGGAGTCCCGGCGGCACTCCAATCCGCGCCGGGCAGGTCGACTGATGAAGGTCGCGATTCTAGTGCATTTTAATTGATTCGGTTACGGGCGATGACCAGTGCGGAAACCTCGGCGAATTTTCATTTCGCGGAGCGTTCGCAATTCATCTATCCGCACCGGCTTAGACGTGGTCACCTTCCGCGCAAAGTGCGAGACCAATACGCCAATCAGGAAGCGCAATGCCGAGCTCGCGCTGAATTTTCATACTGTCCAACGCAGAGTTACGGGGACGGCGTGCGGGGGTTGGATATTCGACCGAGGGAATGGCCTTGACGCGCGCCCGTCCTTCGTCACCCTCCAGGATCGCGCGGGCAAACTCGTACCAGGTGGTACTGCCCTGCGAGGCGAGGTGATAGAGCCCGCCGTTTTCCTGAAACCAGCCCAGATCCAGTCCTTGCGCGGATGCTGACTTGGTGACCACCTGCGCGGTCGCCTCGGCGATCAGCCGGCACCACGTGGGGCATCCAGTCTGATCGTTGACCACTTTCAGCACCGGCCTTTCGCTGGCAAGCTTCCGGATAGTCAGCAGGAAATTCCTTCCGCGTGAACCATAGACCCAACAAGTCCGAAAAATCAGATGCGAAGGATTTATTTCCCGGATGCGTATTTCCCCGAGCAGCTTGGTGTGGCCGTACACGTTGATGGGATCCGGCTCATCCATTTCGGTGTACGGCCCGGCCTTGTTTCCACCGAAGACGTAATCAGTGGAGAAATGGACAAGTGCCGCGCTATGTCGCTTAGCTTCTTCCGCAAGCACGCCGACCGCGTCACCGTTTACCGTGGTTGCCGTGTCAACGTCCGTTTCGGCCCTGTCCACCGCGGTATAGGCAGCAGCATTGACGATCAATTGGGGGCGGGTCTCCCGAACCACACGGATGATGGATTCGGCGGATTCGAGATCCAGCTCGGAACGCAGCGGCGCATGGACTGTGCCCAGCGGCGCCAAGGTCCGTCTCAATTCCCAGCCAACCTGGCCCTCTCCTCCGATCAGTAGAATTCTCACGAGGGAATCGGCATTGGGGAACGGGATCGGGGGATTGGGATGGGGGTTTGAATCACTCAGTCACTAGACCGCGCAATCACCACCTCGTCAGGCATACGTTTCCGCACTGCCAAACGCCACACCCCGCCGATCCTTGTCCGAGAGTAACGGCGGCCCCTGCAGTGGCCAAGAGACACCAAGGTCGGGATCATTCCAGGCGATGGTCCGCTCGAACTCCGGGGCAAAATAGTTCGTTGTCTTGTAAAGGAAGTCCGCGGACTCCGAAAGGACCAGGAAGCCATGTGCAAAGCCTTCAGGCACCCAGGCAACGCGTTTGTTCTCGGCTGACAGCTCGAAACCGACCCATTTACCAAATGTCGGAGAACTCTTGCGGATGTCCACAGCCACATCGAAAACAGCCCCTTGGACGACCCGCATGAGTTTCCCCTGCGGCTGCCTGACCTGGTAGTGCAAGCCGCGCAACACGTTTCTGGCCGAGCGGGAGTGATTGTCCTGCACGAAGTCCAGTGCAATACCTGCAACATCCTTGATTGCCCGCTTGTTGTAAGTCTCCAGAAAGAAGCCGCGCTCATCGCCAAAGACATTGGGCTCTATGAGGAGTACTTCCGGCAGCCGTGTCGGCGTTACTTTCATGGAGGAGACATGCGTGCGCCATCGCGCACCAGCGACAGCAGGTAGTTCCCGTAGCCGCGATTCTTCAACCGCGCGGCAAGCGCCTCAAGTTGCGCATCGTCGATGAAGCGCATGTGCCAGGCGACCTCCTCGGGACAGCCGATCTTCAGTCCCTGGCGGCGCTCCAGTGTTTCGATGAAGTGGCTCGCCTCGAGCAGCGATTCGTGGGTGCCGGTGTCGAGCCACGCATGCCCACGCCCGAGGGTCTCTACGTGAAGCTCATTGTTCTTGAGGTAACGCTGATTGACGTCGGTGATTTCCAACTCCCCGCGCGCCGAAGGCTTCAGTGATTTCGCGATTTGCACGACCTTGTTATCGTAGAAATATAAACCGGTGACCGCATAGTGCGACTCCGGCTTTGCCGGTTTTTCTTCGATGCTGCGAGCCGTGCCATCCTCATCGAATGTGACTACCCCGTAACGCTGGGGATCCTTTACGCGGTAGGCGAAGACCGTGGCACCCGAGGCCTTGTCTGCCGCTTTTTTGAACATGGGACGCAGGTCGTGGCCATAAAGAATGTTGTCGCCGAGTGCCAGTGCGCAGCGCGCGGCGCCGATGAATTTCTCGCCGATGATAAATGCTTCAGCGATCCCCTTTGGCTCGGGCTGTTCCTCATATTCGAAATTCATGCCCCAGAGCTTTCCGTCCCCGAGCAGTTGCTCGAAGCGCTTCGTATCGTCCTTGGTGGAAATCACCAGGATGTCCCTGATGCCGGCGAACATCAGCGTGCTCAAAGGGTAGTAGATCATCGGCTTGTCGTAGACCGGCAGCAGTTGCTTCGACACAACCTGGGTTGCCGGGTAAAGCCGGGTGCCCGAGCCACCGGCGAGAATGATTCCCTTCACGCCGTGCCTCGCTGTGCGTAGTTCTTCTTCATCCAGTTCCGGTACTCGCCACTGGTCACTTCGGCGGTCCAGGCCTGGTTAGCGAGGTACCAAGCCACGGTTTTCCTCATGCCAGAATCGAAGCTTTCCGCTGGCTTCCAGCCGATTTCCGATCCAATCTTTCGGGAATCAATTGCGTAGCGACGATCGTGTCCCGGACGATCGCCAACATGAGAAATCAGGTGCGCGTAGGGCCGGCCGTCTTCGGCCGGACTCAATTCATCCAAAATGCCGCACAGCGCATGCACCAATTCGAGGTTCGTCCTTTCGGTTTTTCCGCCAACATTATAGGTCTCACCGGGCCGGCCCTTCCGGAGCACTGCACGGACCGCCGAGCAGTGGTCCTTGACGTACAGCCAATCGCGTACCTGCATTCCATCGCCATAGACCGGCATCCGCTTGCCGTCCAGCGCGCTCAGGATCACGACCGGGATGAGTTTTTCCGGAAACTGATAGGGGCCGTAGTTGTTGGAACAGTTGGTCGTGACGACCGGCAAGCCGTACGTATGGAAATACGCCCGGGCCAGATGATCGGAGGCAGCCTTGGACGCCGCGTACGGGCTGTTGGGCGCATACGGGCTCGTTTCCGAAAATGCGGGATCGCGTGGTCCGAGGCTGCCATACACCTCGTCAGTGGAGACGTGGAGGAAACGAAAAGTCTCCCGGTCGCCAGCCGACAATTTCGAGAAGTATGCTCTCGCAGCTTCAAGCAGGCGGAACGTGCCCACCACATTAGTCTGGACGAAATCCTCCGGTCCATGAATCGAACGATCGACGTGACTTTCCGCCGCAAAGTGCACGATCGCGGAAGGACGATGCTTTTCGATCAAACCCGTCACCAGATCGAAGTCGCAAATATCGCCGTGCACGAAGAAGTGTCGCGGGTTATTCCGGACCGACTGCAAATTGCCGAGGTTGCCGGCGTAGGTGAGCTTGTCCAGGTTGACGATCTCCGCAGATTCGCTCCCCAACCAGTCGACGACAAAATTTGCGCCGATGAATCCGGCGCCACCAGTGACGAGAATGGTTTCTTCAGCCATGTGCCTTCGAAAACGGTTTTGGCCTCACGGATCCACCGGTTTTCCGCGGACGGCTGGCATGTGGGATTGCGCGAATCACGATCATCGTCCCTGCCCGAGCATAACCACACGAAGGGTTTTCAACAGGATCGCGAAATCCAGCAGCAACGAATAGTTCTTGATGTAGTAAAGATCGTATTGGAGTTTCTCGAGAGCGTCGTCCATCGACGCGCCGTAGGTGTACATGACCTGAGCCCAGCCGGTGATACCCGGCCGGACCAATTGGCGCAGGTCGTAGAAGGGGATTTTCTTTTCGAGCTCGCGGATGAAAACCGGACGCTCCGGGCGGGGGCCGATGAAGCTCATTTCCCCTTTTATCACGTTGATGAGCTGCGGCAGCTCGTCCAGGCGCAGGACACGCAACAGACGTCCGACTTTGGTGATGCGCAGATCCTGGGCGGAAGCCCATTGCGGCCCGCCTTTTTCGGCGTCCACGTACATCGAGCGAAATTTCAGGATATCGAATTCCTTACCATTCAACCCGGTACGTGTCTGCTGGAACAGCGCCGGGCCGCGGCTTTCCAGACGGACGGCAATTGCAACAAATACCATGACGGGAAAGAATACGACTAGGAGAATGACCGACACGGCGATATCGAGCAAGCGCTTGAGCCGCAGCGCCAGCGCGCTGTGCAGGAGGTCGAAGCCATGGGCGAACAACAACCAGCCTCGCTGCGTGTGCATCACCGGCACCTTGAACCAGCGCTCCTCATAGAAGTCGGCGAGGTCGTACACCCGCAGACCGGAGAATCGGGCTTTCATCAATGTCTGGATGAGCACTTCCGATAGAGGCAACATGGGCGCAACGATCACGCCGGACCAGTCCTGCTTCAACGCCGTTTCGAGGTCGTCCAGAGTGCCGACAACACCCGGAAGTGTGTTGTCATGGTCCGGAGAGGAATCGGAAAGAAAAGAGAGTTCGGCTTCTGCATGGGCTCTCTGGAAATCCCGATACAGGCGCGCCGCCTTTTCGCTTGTGCCCGCGACCAGCCATCGGGCGTTGCCGCTTTGCCGACGCTGATAGCGCGATGCGTAGTGACGCCACACTGGCGCCCAGACTGCGAAGATGAGATAGGCGACCGGCATCACACCGCGGCCTACCGTCGAGTATCCCCTCGCCCAAAGCCCGGATGCGTAGATGGCGGCGGCCGTTAGGGCCGCACCGAGCAAAATGGCGGCCAGGGTTCGCGGGGCGGCGCGCAATCCCGCCACCTGTGTTTCCACCGAGTAGCAATCGAGAACATACAGCGCCAGCACCAACACCGCGATCGGCAGCATGATGTCCAACGGCAGCCCCAGCAGGTGGCCGAGACGCAGCCAGGTTGCCACATTGAAGGCAAGGATCAGCCCGATGAGGTCCGTCAGCAGAAGCAATAGTGCGATGCGCCTCGGCAGCAGATGGACGTCCGACATCGCCGGCTCTCGATTGTCAGGAGCTTGGGCACCAGCCATTCAATTGATCCACCAATTTAAGTTCCTTTAAAAGATCGTCCGAACACGCGACCAGCGCGCAGCGGGCTTTCGTTTCGGCGTGGAAGCATCTTAAGTGCCGCGGTTGCGTTGCGGGAATCATATAGAAATGAACTTCCCCGGGCGAGCCTGCACGTCAAACCGACTGTCGCGGTTCAGACCCATGCTCCATCGGACACGGGTCAAATATATTGGGGCAGCTTGCCGAGAATTTTTCTTGCGATAAAAAGGGGGCTGACGCCGAGCCCGTTTTTCCTGCAGGACTTATAGGCCTCGATGTTTCCCCTCAGGACATTCCTGATGCTATTGTTGGTCCATCCGCCGACCCGCATCGTCACCAGTTCTCGCGGCAGATAGATCGAACGCAGTTGCTGGACATGCAGTGCCCGCAACATGAAATCAAAATCAGCGGCAAACCGGTAGCTTGGTTCGAAGGGTCCCACACGCCCAATGACACTGCGGCGGATGAAAAATGTCGGATGCGGGGGCATCCAGCCCCGCTCGAACAAGCCCGACCGGTATGGCTCGGACTTCCAATGACGGATGATCCTGTTCAGGTCGCCCTTGTCTACGTAGAAGACGTCTCCGTAGCAGACGTCTACGGAAGCATCGCGAAAGACTTCCGCGACCATTGCCAGGACATTCTTGTCCACGTAAACGTCGTCACTGTTGAGCGTCCCGACGACGTCGCCGGTAGCCATCTCCAGACCCTTGTTCATCGCCGAGTAGATACCCGCGTCGGGTTCGGAGACGACCTTCGACAACTTGTCGCGAAAGCGCTGCAGCACCTCCAGGGTGCCGTCGGTCGAGGCGCCGTCCACCACGATGTGCTCGATGTGCGGGTGCGTCTGCGTCGCTACGGACTCGATAGTGTCCGCTATGGTTTCCCGTGAGTTAAACGTAACGGTGATGACGCTGATGATGGGACTGGTTTGCATGAGGAGGGAATCTGCTAGTCCACCGGCGCCTGCCCGATCACGCATTCGCGCAACCACGGTTTGAAAGCGGCCGGTACACGTGATTTCCAAACCCGAGCCTTCCCAACTCGAACAGTCTTATCAGACCGGCGATGCGCACGTGATCACAGTACTCCCGGATCGCCGTTCCCGGGCGGAGGAGACCGGGGATTCCGCGCATGTCAGACCACTTCCTTCCTGATGCCCAATGCGCGGCGCACCAGCGCCCTTGCCAGATAGAAGAAATGCCCGCCAGCGAGCATCAGCGCAATCCGCCTCGCCTGCAGCAAGCGAACCTGCCACGCCGGCAACTGTCTGCCACGGACGACCTGCTCGCGTTCTTCGCGGCAGCGATCCGCGATCATGGTCGTTTTCGCATGGCGATGGATGCGGAAAGCGCCCAGAACGCGGTCGGTATGATCCGCACGCCGTTGCTCCAGAACCCGCAGGAACCACTCGTAATCGAACGCGCAGACCATGTCCTCCTTGAGCCAGCCGATCCGGTCGTGCACGCTGCGGCGCCAGAAGGCCGCCTGGTTGGTGAGCACCATCCCTTCTGCGAGCAACGCCTTGAACGTGGGCCGTACGTAACGCAGGTCGGAAAGAACACGGTCGTTCTCATCGATGAGATTAATGTTGCCGATGATCAGGTCGGCATGCGGTTTCTTGAGGCTGCGCATTGCGATGGCCGCGAAGGCGCCCGGGTAAAAGATGTCGTCGGAGTTTTGCCACGCAAGCCAATCGCCGGTAGCCAACTTCAAGCCTCTGTTGATCGCGCCGGCCTGTCCATTGTCTCGCTCGGAGACCCAGAACGATATCCAGCGCTCGTACTTTCTGATGATCTCCGCGGAGTCGTCGGTGCTGCCACCGTCGATGACGATGTATTCGAGATTCGGGTAGCCCTGCAACAGGACCGAACGGATCGTTCTTTCGAGGTAATACGCCTGATTATAAGAGGGCGTCACCACTGTCATTCGCGGCCAATTGCCGTCGTGCGCAAGCGGCGTTTGCGCCTTGGTGGGGGTCCACGGCCATCCATCGGACCCCGGCGGTGGTGCCGGAAATCCGGCGCCGGTCGGATAAGCTGAGCCGGATGCGAAGGGCGCGCTCACGATCCGGAAGCCTCGCTCAAATTCGCGGAAGCGAGAATTTCTTCATAGAGCGCGAGGTGGCGCTTCGCCACCACCACGGCTTCGAATTCCGCGGCCACCTTTTCCCTGGCCCTCTTGGCCAGGGATCGCGAGCGATGCTCGTTTTCGAGCATCCATCGCAACCCCGCTGCCAGATCATCGGCCGCAAGGGGCCGGGCAAGATAGCCGTTGAGCCGATGCTCGATCATGTCGCTCATGCCACCGACGTCGAATGCCGCGCAAGGCACGCCGCAGGCGAGAGCCTCCATGACCGCGTTGGAAAGGTTTTCCTGTACTGACGGCGCGACGAATACGTCCGCCGCTGAATAGGCATCGGCAAGTCCCGAGTCGCTATTGATAACGCCAAGATGAAAGGTTTCCATCCCGAAATGGCGTCGGGTGTGCACGGCATCGGCGCCGAATATCGCCAGTGCGAGCCCGGCGTTCGGCCAAACGGCGGAAAGCTGCAAGAGCGCCTGCCGCAGATGTTCCATGCCCTTGCGGGGGTCTCTTCCATCCGCAGCGCCGAAAAGGATCAGCTTCCGGTCAGCCGGCAGGCCTAATTTTCGCCTGGCGGCATCGCGAGGCAGCGGTTTGTAAATGCTGGTGTCTATCCCGTTGGGAATCACCCGTATGGGATAGTCCCCTGCCAAGGCGCTGCGGCCAGCGAGATTCCTGAGCCAGTTGCTGGGCGACACCAGGAAAAGCGGCAGACCGCGATAAGCCTGGGCCTTGCGGTTCCACCCATGCCGGGCGGGATCGGAGGCGCGCGAAGAGCCAAGCACCGGACAAGCGCCGCAGATGCTTTCATATTTGTCGCAACCGTTGTTGTAATGACAGCCCCCGGTAAATGCCCACATGTCGTGCAGCGTCCAGACAACGGGAACTTGCAGACGGCGCAGGGCGTGCACGTCCACCAAGCCTCCGCTGATCCAATGCATATGCAAAATATCGGGCTGAAGCCGCGCGATGCGGGACAAGGCTCCCCCTGGCAACCATCCGGGATAAAACACGCCTTGCTTGCGCCTCCAGTAGGGCAGAACCGGCAGCAGATCCGCGGGAGGGCGAAGGGATGCGACCAGCCGGCGAAGCAGGCCTTCGGGGCCAAGCACGTCCGGATCGCTCCCTGATTTCGACTGGACGACCATCAGACTGTCCTGGCCCGACCTACGAAGTCCCTTGTGCAGCCGGTACGCCGCTCTCGCCGCTCCGCCGCGCAGATCGTAGCTGTTCAGGATGGCGATTCTCACTTTCTGCTGGGCTTCGATGCTTCCATGAACAGCGAATCGGGCTTTCTAACGTGCCCGTCGACGGCATCCAGCCCATAGGATTCGAACCCGGGAATACGGCTCTCGAATGCCGAGCAGACCGAGATCTCGGAATACCCCGCTTGTTCCAGCAGTCTGCGCAGCGAGTATCGATCGTACATCCACCGGTGCACTTCTCCCGAGGCGCGGAACATACCCGTTTCGAACGCCGTGCGCTGCTTCGCTCCTGTCGACACGAGAATCAGCAGGCTGGTGAGCCTGGCTCTAAGAAACGAGATCGTCCACCCCAAACCCCGCGCCCGGAGCTTGAGCAGAGCCCCGGAAAACGTCGGTTTCTTGCGCGCGTCCCAGAATGATCGCGCCTCGTCGCCTATTCTGGATTCAATGAACACTCTGTTTGGAATATCCGGCCTTGCAAGATACTTTCCCATTTCGCCGCCGGCAAAATCCCGCGACGTCTGGTCGAAGAGTTCGAGCATCATCCAGTCATAGTCCGCCGCACGCGAAACGTTTCCCGCGTCCAGTTCGTCAAGAATCTGTTGGTACAGCCTGACCATCGCCTCGAGGTCCGGCACCACCAGCCTTATCGTTCCGGATGGCCGGAGGACGCGCTGCATCTCTTGAACCAGGTCCGCCGCCTGTGTCTGCGTCAGATGCTCCACGATGTGGGACCCATAACAGGCGTCGAACGTATTGTCTTCGAAAGGCAATCCTTTGGTAATGTCGTGCCTGATTACACCCGCCGCAGCCGGTGCGCTGTCCAGATTGATCCATGCGGGATCACAGACCACGCCACAACCGATGTTGAGAAGCTTGGACTTCACTTGCGCAACACTACGACCACGGCATGTCCTCTCGCCGCGAATTCCGAAGGCAAGCACCGAAGGAACGGATGAAGGCCAAAGGCCAGAACCCGCCCGGCCACGGCGGCAACCAGATACTTGAGGCGCATGCCCCGAGAAAGATCGAGGATGAGGCCTTCGCTTCGGTGTCGACTACCGGCAAGTGACATCAAGGCTGTAGCGAGGAACCAGGCGTAGTGATAGGGAGCAACCGTTTCATGAACGATGTCTTCGATCCGGCAATCCAGAACACTTCCCAGGCTGAGGAGAGCCCGGTCGCTCCAGAGGGAGACGTGATGCGGAGGCATGTTCAGGACAAGATTTGGCGCCAACCGCAGAAAACTGTCCTGACTCGGGACCGAAAGCAGCAGGCGGCCGCCGGGTTTCAAGCATTGCATCGCTCGCTCCAGCAGGCCGCGCGGATCGGCCACATGCTCTAGCACCTGGAACGCGCAGACCGAATCGTACTTCCCGCTGTTTGCCGCCGCATGCTGTTCCAGGGTCTCTCCGAGCATACGTACGCCCCGCGCCTGGGCCGATTTGACGGCATCGTCATTGAATTCAAGTCCGACGTAGTCGACACCTTCCAGTTGGTTGCCGAAGCCGCCACCACCACCGCCCACCTCGAGGACGACGTCCCCCCGCCGGATGAACTTCCGGGCTATGCGAAACTCGGCCTTCTGGTCCATGTAATACCCGTCCAGCCTGGAGACCGCCCTGTAGAAAGCGACGTTCCCGCCGGCCGCAGGCGAGAAAAACCGGAGATCGCAGGTTTCACAGCGCATGAGCGCGATGGTTTCCATGGTCAGGCAGCTCGATACGTCCACCGCGTGCAATCGACGGTAGGCAGCGATCAGATCGGAGGTCGAAAAATTCTGGATGTGCTTTGTGGTCGAGGCTCCGCACAACAAGCAAGGCGGCGCGCGTTCGCCCGTAACCGGGGACGACACTGCGTCAGACGAACGCACGAAGCTGTTCCAGCACCCTCCGGGCAAGTCCGGAAAGCGTCCGGGTGCCGGAGAAGAACATTGCGTCCGTCAGGTCGTCTTGCTGCGGGTCGCGGGTGATGGACGGTGGATGTCGAAGGGGGAATTCCACTCCTGCGGCGGGAAGGTCGGCCAATGGACTACCCTTACGCTTGGTGTGCGTGGCATCGCGTCCGAAACCGACGTTACTGATCAGATTGGATTGCGGAATGACCGAAACGAGATCGTTCTTCCAGCAAGCGAATGTCCACTGGAAATCCCAAGTGTCGATCTGGCCGGCGTGTACCCTGTCGAAGCGGCGCTGCCAGTAAGCTGCTTGCCTGCTATCGCCAAGCGTCACGGGCAGCCACCGCGTTTCACGCAGTTTCGGCCATGAGCGCATTTCGACGTCGTAGTGCTGCCAGGCGCGGCGCCAGCTCGCCCAGCCCCAGATATGGGGATAGCGCGAAAAGTAATAGCTGTCGGTTGGGATGTCCCGGCGCTCCCAAAAATTGACTCCGCAGATCTGCGCCACGCGCGGTTCGTTTCTGTACCGTTTGAGCAGTTCGTCGGCGAAGCGAAAAAAATCAGGATGCGGGACACAGTCGTCCTCGAGGATAATTGCCTCGTCCGTTTGCGAAAACAGCCAGTCCAGCCCGGAAGACAGTCGGCGCTTGCAGCCGAGGTTCTGCTCTGAAAAATTGGTGATGAGTTCGCACGGCCAGTCCACACGCTGGACGATGTCCCGAACCACTTGGCAACGCCCCGCCTCATCGCTGCGTTCCGCTCGCGGTCCGTCAGCGATTACGAACAACTTGGCGGGCCGTGCGCGCGCCACCTCTGCGAAGACCCTCGCGGTCGTATCGGGGCGGTTGAAAACGATGAGCGCCACCGGCGCCCGGCGCGTCCACTCAAGCATTCACTATTTTCCGGAAGTAGGCGATAGTCTCCTTGAGCCCATCACGCAGTGAAACCGCCGGTTTCCAGCCGAGTTTGGCCGCTGCTAGGGATATGTCCGGCTGTCTCTGCCGGGGGTCGTCCTGCGGCAGAGGCGCGTGCACGATCCTGGAGCGGCTGCCCGTGAGTTCCAGAACCTGTTCAGCCAACTGGCGGATGGTGAATTCATCCGGATTTCCCAAGTTCACGGGACCCGTGAAGCCGGTCTCGGTGGCCATCATTCGCACCATGCCGTCGACCATGTCATCCACATAGCAGAACGAGCGGCTCTGGTTGCCATCCCCGTAGAGGGTAATCTCGGCGCCCTTGAGGGCCTGGACGATGAAATTGCTGACCACCCGCCCGTCATTCGGGTGCATGCGCGGGCCGTAGGTGTTGAAAATCCTGACAACTTTGATATCGAGCTCGTGCTGTCGATGGTAGTCGAAGAAAAGAGTTTCCGCGCAGCGCTTGCCTTCGTCGTAACAACTGCGTATGCCGATTGGATTGACGCGCCCCCAGTAGTCCTCCGTTTGCGGATGAATCTCCGGATCGCCGTAGATCTCGCTGGTGGACGCCTGCAGGATTCTCGCCCGGGTACGCTTGGCCAGCCCAAGCATGTTGATCGCCCCGTGCACACTCGTCTTCGTGGTCTGGACCGGGTCGAACTGGTAGTGAATCGGCGAGGCCGGGCAGGCCAGGTTGTAGATCTGTCCCACCTCCACGTACAAAGGAAAAGTCACATCGTGCCGCAACAGCTCGAAACTACGGTTTTCGAGCAGGTGGGAGATGTTTCCGCGCGAGCCTGTGAAGAAGTTATCCACGCATAGCACGTCGAACCCCAGAGCGAGAAGCTTCTCGCAGAGGTGCGAACCCAGAAAACCTGCCCCGCCGGTCACAAGTACGGCTTCCTTCATCTCTCCTCCAGAATTGCATTGCACTGCCGCCGTCCTCCGTGGCCTGCGGCCTCCGCCGCCGCTTCCACCGGTTCCATTCTCCCCGTAATATGGCGTCGAATTCGACGTCGGTCTCGCCACCGCTCCCGGAGTCGATGCAGGCAAACGGCTCCGATGCCAGATCTTCGCCTCGCACTATCGACCAGCAGGTCGACCCTCCTCCAAGCATTCCATGACGTAGCTCTCAAAACGCCGGGCGAACTCGTTGCGCCGCGGGGCAAGTTGTCGACGAGCATCCTCGCCGAGCTGCTGCCTTGCCTCGGACCGCCCTGACTCCCACTCTCGCCGCATGACCTCGGCAGCCGCTTCGGCATCGTTCGGCGGAAAATACGCGCCTCCTGGTGGTTGCTGCTCGCGGTGAACCGCAATGTCTGAAACGATTACCGGGATGCCCAGCGATTTGGCCTCCTCCACTGTGGTGCTCCAACCCTCGAATCGCGATGGGTTGATCACCGCGACGGAATGCCACATGAGCGCCATTAAGTCGGCGTACGGAACCAAGCCCAACACCTTGAACCGTTCCGCAACGCCGATCTTTCCGGCGTGGCTCGTCAGGTTTCCGAAATGTTCGGGATGGCGGTCGTCCACCGGGCTTCCACTTGCAAGCACGACAACTGCCATTCCCTGACGCTGGAGTACGGAGAGCGCATCCACAATGACACGATGGTTCTTGTGGACCCAGAACTGGTTCGGAAGGAAGAAGTACCGACCGGAAAAAGAATATTTGCGCTCGAGCATCTCGCGCGACGGTAACGTCTCTGGATCCGGCACGTTCGCGACGAACGGCAGAACCCGGCATCTCGGAATGGCTTCGGGACAAAATTCCGCCAGGTCCTTGCGGACGCTATCGCTGCTCACGATCACGCGCGAAGCGAAGCGGCAGAGCCTGGCGTAGTAATGGTCCCGTTGCCACCGTTCCCGCCCCGAGAAGTTTTGCGGCAGTCGCAAATGCTGGAAGTCGGGTATCCATGCAAGCACCGGGACCCGAGCGCCCGGCCCCAGATGTCCCGAATGGGACAATGCATGGATGTCCATTGCAATCAGTTCGCGTTCCAACAGGCGGTCGCTATCGGTAACCACGGCGAGTATCTTCCGCGCAATCCAGCGCGGATTGTAACGTTGCAGCGACGCCGGAGATCGCCAGTCGGCCGACGGCAATTCGGCGAGCAGTGCCGGCCTCGATTGCGAACCGGTGAGGATGACCGGCCGAACCTTCTGTTCGGGCAGATCGGCCAACGCCGTCAACAGGTTGCGAAAATAACTGGAGCCACCCAACCAAACCTGGCCCGTGGCATTGAAAAAGAAGCCGACCCGGATCACAACGCCCCTTGCCGAAACCAGTCAAGATACTGGCCTACCCCGTCAGCCCAGCTTACGCGAGGATTCCAGCCCCACCGCTGTGCGGCCTGAATGTCCGCGAGATAGTGCTTCGGATCGCCGCTACGCCCGTCGCCGGTGAAAACGGGGTGATCCTTACGCCCGAGCAAACCGAATAGATGCGTCAACAACTCAGACACCGACACTGCATGCCCGGTACCACCATTGACGACCGGGCAATTGCGGTCGGCGTGGCTGCCAGCGAGCTCGATCAATGCCACGGTGTCGTCGATATGCAGCCAGTCACGCGTCTCCGTACCGTCGCCCGAAAAACACGGCGGCTCGTTGCGTACCAGCCTGTCGCAGGCATCCCACAACAGTTGCTTGCGCAATCCGGGCCCGTATACCGAGAAAAACCGCACAACGGCGGTGGCAAGCCCGAATTCCTCCGAATACAACCGGCAAAGATTCTCCGCCATACGCTTGTGCTCGCCATAGGGAGAAACCGGTTGTAGCGTCGCGCTCTCCGCGATCGGAAGTGCGTGCGCGTTGCCGTAGACAGCGGCGCTGGAGGGCATGACCACCGCCGCCTCGCGGGCATGAATCCTGGCGAACTCCAGCACTGCCGCGGTCGTAGAAACCGTCCGCTGATAGTCTTGCAGCGGGCGCTCTATCGAGAATCCAACCGATGCGCCGCCGGCGCAATGCACGATGAGTTCCGGATCTCCCGCATAGGTAATGAGGCTTTCCAGCGTGATGTCGGCCGCGTGCCAACCGCTCAGGCCCCACGCCCGGCACTGCGCGTGATCCCACCCGCCGTGGCCGATGCCTACGACCCTATGTCCCTGTTGTGCGAAGTGTCGTCCGACATGGCGGCCGATAAATCCGTAAGCTCCGGTGACAACGACCCGCTTAACCATTGACTCTTTTCACTCCGACAAAACTGTATAGCCTCCCGGGATCATTGAGCAGACCGCCGATCCACGCGAGCGCGAAATCCGGGATCGCCGCAGGAAGCGGGAACAACAAGCGGCGCGCAAGCCGCTGCTTCACGCCCATCAAGGTTTCCGGGTAGAGATTGATCTCGGACTGCAGAGGATTGAGCACGCGCTCCAACTGTATGCCGCCGGCAACGATCGCCGAGCGGTAGTCGTCCAACAGGTATGCGTTCTCGCCACCATAAAGATGGTGGAGCGGATGGTGCTTCAAGAATACGGGCAGGTCCTCCCTGCGGGATATCACATGTTCGCGTGTCGCAATAAAGCGGCCGCCCTCGCGCAGTACGCGCCCTATTTCCCTGCATAGCTGCCGAAGATCGCGCGCGTGGTGCAGAGACTGGCGACAGTAAACCAGGTCGAAGGCTGCGTCGGGAAACGGCAGCCGCTCACCCCGTTCCTGCACAACCTTGAAATCGAGCGTCGCCTCGCGTCCGAGTGACCTGATGGCTTCCGCTCCCACCACCGCACTTGGATCGGGTTCCAAAGCCGTGACCTGCCAGCTTTCCCGCGCAAGGGCAAAGCTGGAAATGCCGCGGCCGGCCCCGACATCCAGTGCGCGGCCCGGCTGCCGCGGCAGCAGTTTGCGCACCGCACGCCATTCCCCGCACTCCTGAAAGCGGCGCGCCGCATCGATCAGCGGATCGTCATAGAAACACGCTCGTACCAGTTCTGCCTGGTCCGGCTGGTCACGCAGCCACAGCACGGCCTGTTCCCAGTTCATCCCGTCACCGCTCATGTGACTCCAGTTCCCGGATCCGGCGTGCCGGATTTCCAGCAACCAGGGTCCATGGCGGAACACTTTCCGTTACCACGCTGCCCGCGCCGACGATTGCCCCCTGCCCCAAGGAAACCCCTCGCAGCACAATCGACATGCACCCAATCCAGACATCGTCGCCGATATCGACAGCGCGCTCTCCGAGATCAATTCGGTCCGCATGGCCCGCAGCGATAATGCGCTTAAAGTGCTCGTGTCTCGCCTGGGCGCCGATCGGATGCGTCAGACTGTCCAGAATCGTCACGTTGTGCGCGACCAGAACCCGATTGCCGATGCGGATGCTTCGTGCAGACCAGATTCTGGTCGATTCTCCGATGTAGCAATACTCCCCGATGCTGATCGCGCCGCCATGAGCAAACGTAAGGAGCTCGCCCCTTATGTGCGTGAACCGCCCTATGCTGATTGCGCTCCGGATCCCCGTGTGGTTAAAGATCCTCGCGGTATCATGGATTACTGCGTCCGGTGCCATCGAGTACTGGCGCCGGCCAAGCAATCGCTTGACAATGTGTCCGATCACTTCACCAGTTCCAAGCACACGACCGCACGAGAGGCGGCGGCAAAATCCGCATCGTAGTTTTTGCTTTCATGAATATCGAAGTACGTGGATTCCCCGGATGTCCTTCGATCGGAAGGCACCCATCCGGATTCGGTATAGCGGAAGTGCGTTTCCGTACTCCGGGCCGGCCCGAATGCTTCGATCAGGCGGTCCACCATGGCGGCATCGAAAATCTGGAACCAGCCATGGTCCCGGTGTTTGCCGAACGGCACGCTGAGATAGAGCGTGCCCCCCGTCTTCAATAGCCGTCGAAACTCTGTCGTCGCCTGAAGGTGCGCCAATTTGTCGCTTTCGCGCTTTCCGGCATCCGAGGTGTAAAGCATCGTGTTGTCCATGCCAATGTGCTCGATCGTCGAAAGACTAACGACCCAATCAAAGTTCCCGTCGCGGAAGCATGAGTCCCTCAGATCTTCGTAGACATACGACACACCGTATCTACAGAAACACTCGGCCTCCGGGGCAAGCGTGGATATGAATATTCGCTTGGAGGCGAGGCCCGGGTTCTTCAACAGGAATTCGTGGTTTAGTATCGACCCAGCATCAAGTAGCGTTCCAGCATGGGGCGGCAGCCTCGATAGAAACCATGGGTACTCCACGATGCGCTCGTCCAGCCTGAATCCATAGCCGGGCGGTAGGTTCTTTGAATCGAATCTGTTCAGATCGATGCTCTGTGTAATTTTCCTGCGTTTGTAGGCCGCATAACCAAACGACCAGGGGCGCATTCCGGTCACATGAAAAATTATCGGCCCTGTGGTGTCGTAAATCCGTTTCAACAACCTTCTCATCGCTAGTCCAGGTTCCGGCCTCGAAGCATTCTTATTGCTTTGGTCACTACACCCCGCAGTGAATCGCCGGCTCTTCGACGCTGACTTGGCATGGCTGCGAGAACTTTTTTCCATTGCGGATGCTGATGCACCCTTGCGGGAAACCTCTCTACGCAGAAATCAGGTTGCAGGGGCCGCTGTTCGACGTCCGCGACAACGCAGTGCGTACCGCTACCGTCAAAACCGATATTCCGCACCAGCGTCCTCGCCGGATACAGTGTCAGGCCGCCCCGAATGAATACGCTCAAATACCAGCGGATAGCCCAAGAGTCGATGCTGCCGCGCCGCTGCCGCTCCAACATATCGAAGTAACCGTATGCACCACCGAGATCAAAACTATCGCGCAAATGCCTGTCCCCAACCAGCGCATCGAAACCCCGCATGTCGGGGTCAAAGTGCTGCCAGGCCCTTTCCCACGTAGCCCATCCCCAGGACGTCGTAAATGGCATGAAGAAAGCGTCGGTTTCGGCAGCCACATCGATTGGAAACATGTAGCCGGAGACTTGCATCGCCGAATCGTCATCCTGATATCTCTCCAAGGCCCTGTTCATGTACTTCAGGAAATGCGGCGACAATACGAGGTCGTCTTCGAGCACAACGACGCTGCCAAATTCCCTGGTCAAACGGGTCGTTCCGTCGATGATCGAATTCGCCAGCCCCTGATTGGTCGCGCCCTCTATCACGGTGACCGATCGGAATCCCGATACCTTTCTGACGTAACGCTTCACCGCCGCCACGGCAGGTTCCTGAGCAGGGCTTCTTGGTCCATCCGAAAAGATGTAAAGATCGCTTGCAGCCGCCAGCTCGTTGGCTAGCAGGGATTCCACTGTGCGCCGAATATGCGCCGGACGGTTGTAGGCAAACAGGGCGATCGGGGCAGCAGGCATGAACTTATGGACGCGCATTCATCGCGTCAGCTATGCGGAAGCGAACACGACGCGGCCAGCGTCACACCTTGCGCCAGATCCGCCGGACTGAATAACCTCATAAGGATGTGGAACCCCGTCTTCCGGTCATGCCCCACCCTCAGTTCGAGAACTCTTGTCTTTCGGAGACAAATCGCCCCGCCACCCAATCGAAACTGCCTATCATCGATACGATCATGTCTGCCACCTCTTGCGGAGATATGGAAATGGGAGCAAACCGGTATCTATACGCGCTTATGCGCTGGTCTCCGGAAAAATCCTCCGGTGATAACAAGATATCCTGAGCAATATTGGACCACCTCGCTGCGGGCATCAGGTCGATGCACATGCCCGCGTGTCCGGACGGCAGGAGCAAGTTTGAACCATGGACACCGATAACCACCCTGCTTTCCGAGTATATCCGGCAATGAGCGCGTTCTGCCTGCGTGTCCCCGAGGCGGTCCACCCGACAGTCCTCGATCCAAGACGGAAAATTTCCCTGGCGCCCCAACCCCGCAACGGTGAGTTTGGCCCGGGGAATAGCCCTTCTGACGCGGCCAAGGAGAATGCGGATCTTGAGCCGTTGCATGGCAAGCAAGAGCGAATGCAACCACGCGCGTCTGGCAACACGCGTCCAAAGATTCTCGGGCAGCCATAGTCTGTCCGCCCTCCATACGAATGTGACTCGAAAGTCTCTTGCCGAGAGGTCATGCCTCGGCACACGCGTGAAATCTTCCAATCGGAAATCCGATGGATGCGAAAATGCGCGGCTGACCTCGACGTGTTCAAATCGCTCGAGTTCCTTATCTATTTTCCGATGCAGCTCCGGGAAGTAGCCTTTGGCGCGGGCCAGCGGTAAATCGACCGTCCAGACTTCGGCTACTCCCTCGGGAACCAGCCAGCGCATGAATGACGGCACCAGAACGACAAGATCCGGGCCTCGATTATGAAGATGATGTGTCGCGTTCAGCAATTTCAGCAGGCTGTGGCCGTACAGGAAATCAATGCAGTTGAGAACGACGACCCGGGCCGCCGCTTTCCGGATTTCGACCTTGAAGTCTATCGGCGAATTGTCGGGTTGCTGAAGAGAACTACGAAGAGGCTCGCCAAACCAGGCTCGGCTCCCTTCGTGACCGGTCATCGCTCCGGTCGCAAGATCGACTCGAACCTGGGCGGATATGGCATGCCCGACCGACAGATCCTCGATGAACGCGGTGCCACACGCACTGCATTCGAAGCGCGCGCAAACATGAATCCCCTGCCACA
Source organism: Burkholderiales bacterium (assembly GCA_035275265.1). Lineage (GTDB taxonomy): Bacteria > Pseudomonadota > Gammaproteobacteria > Burkholderiales > JACQAP01 > JACQAP01. The sequence goes on from DATENC010000028.1 coordinate 158,062, forward strand.
AGACGCTCCCGGCGTGGATTCGCGTTCCGCAACGGTGGCAGTCAGCGTCCGCATCCAGGCGGGGCTTAATCTGAATTGACGAGACGTTCATACAATGGTCGCGATACTGCCACGTAGTTAGCGTAGGCGTAGTTGTCCATCCAGGTTCGGTAGGTCCGCACTTGCAAACCACTTGGCAACAACCGGGCCACAACGAATCCCTTGGCTTCGAACAAGTCGAAGAAAACCTTCAGTGGAATACGCGAATCAAGGTTCGCACCCCCGTATTCGAACTGGACGAAATCGAGGAAGTCCGGCCTCAGAAAGTCGCCCAGGCCGGCCAGGGCCTTGAATTCCGCGCCCTCGACGTCAAGCTTCAGTAGATGCACGTGCTCCACGCCGGCAGTGGAAAAATAGTTGTCGAGGCGGACCAATGCCACCGATTCGACCTGGTCCGCGCCTTCTCCGGTCAGATGAACATCTCGCTGGTATAGGGACGCTTGCGAGCCGGCGTTCCTCTGCAGGAACATGGTTGCCGGTCCCTCTCCGTCGGACAGCGCGCAGTTATTCAGGATCACATTGTCCTTGCCGGAATTGCGCGCACTGAGTTGCGAGAACGCGTACTGGATGGGTTCGAAAGCATGAACTTCTATCGGGACCCCTCGCGACGCCGCCGTCTCCAGCACGGCCGCAACGTAATTGCCGAAATGCGCACCGCCATCAACAACCACGATTCCAGCCTCCGGCAAACCGGAGGCGTAGTGCGTCATCAAGTGCCGTATGAACGCGGCCTCCCCATTGGTTCGCAGGTCGGTCTGGTCCCACCTGTCGACCCACCTCATGATCCGCAACGCAACGCCGCGCAGACGCCTCTCCAGGAAAGCTTCCCGGACAAAATTCATCAAGACGCCTTCCTCAAATGGAACATGCCTGTCCCGAAACCCATGGCCGGCTCGTATCGTTCGTACATCCTCATTCCGTATTGATAGCGCTCTTCCTCGATCGTGAACTCGTCGAAAAGCCGCAGCAGGTAGTCCCTGGTAAAGGCGCGGTGGGCATTGAAATACACGCGGCACTCGTCATCGACAGGCACGCTCATCAACAAATGCCCCCCGGGTTTCAGAACCCGCGCCAGTTCGCGAAATGCGCTCTCGGTTCCATAGGCATTGATGCCGTCACCATACCTTCCAAGCCCGATGTGCTCGATAACACACAGTGAGGAAATCGAGTCCAACGACCCGTCTCCGAATGGCAGCTTCAATATCGAGCCTTCCTTGAAATTCAGGCCTTCGACCTCAAGCAGGATCGGCCGGATGTCGACCATCGTCACCGGAACGTGTTGGGCGATCACGCCCAGCGCCATCGCGGAAGACCCGACGTCCACATGGTGCGCAACCCCAAGCGCAAAAATTTTTCTGGCTGCCCATGTGTTCTGAAAGAAATAGACCGGTTCCACAGGCGTGGTCGATCGCTTGTCGCGCAGATAGGGCAACAGAAACCGCAAAGTCGGAGAGTGTGCCGGGTCTCGTGCTTCACGAGCCAGACTGGAGTAGTCGCGAACGAACCACGAAAGAGCCCGGATCCAGTGGCCGATACGCAATCCGAAATCTCTGGGCAGGGCCAGCGCGATCTGCCGGAAAGCCAGTAACACGGGCATCTTGCGTACGAACGCTTTTAACCAATTCTCCGTCATTGCCCCTTACCACGCACGCCGCGCATGAAACGGGCAAATCGCCGCGCCAACCCGGATGCCGGCCGGGTGTGCTCGCGCCAATGCCGCGTGATCTGTTGCTGCACCCAGGCCGCGACCACCCGCCGGGCCTCGACCGGCACGGACGCGATGACGTCGTCGAGTATGACCGTGTAGCGTGCCTTCTTCTGCAGCTCGCCCAGCACTTCGCCAATGGTCGGCCACTGGTCGGCATTGTGCGGCAGCGGTGGCGGAGACAGGAACAGGCGAGCATCGTCGATCAGTATGAAGTGCGCAGGTGCTGACTGGTTGATGTGATGGAGTTCCTGCAGCAAAGGGCATTCGCTGTTCTCACCATGGCTGCCCATTCCCATCCAGTGAGCATCCAGCCAGAACAGGGCGTTTGAATGAATATCGTCGAGAATCCCGGGCAGCAGCTCTGCGCTGTTGCCATGGAGAAAACGTACGTTGTCCATCCTTCCATGCTCGTGAACGGTTTTGTCGTAATTTGGCCTGTGTGCTTCGATCGTGTACACCCGTTCGAAATGCCGGCCCGCCCACACCGCGGTGGTGCCTTGGAAAGTGCCAGTTTCAACGAACACGTCCAGACCAAATTGAGCGCGCAGCAGTTCGATGAACTGAGCAGGTGGGCCCATTGTCTTAGCGCCCATGCAGAGCCTTCACCCGCCATGGAGTACACAGCGCCTTGACGACCAGGAAAAAATTTCGGCGCGTCCTCACGAACAGCAGGTCCATCAGGACGATCGTACAGAAAAAAGATGCCGTAGACGCGAATATGGCTCCTTTGGCGCCCCATGCAGGTATCAACAGCCAATTCAACAGGACGTTAAGCAATGCGCCGACCGCCGCGCCGACGAACGAAACCGCAAACAACCGCTCAGTAGTGACGAACGTGGATTTTGCGATGCCTATGAATGCGAGCAGCAGCCGCACGGTAAGGAGTGACAGCAGCGGTGCGGAATCGGAATAATCAGCTCCGTAAAGAAGGTGGACAATAGTACCGGATAGCAGCGGCAGAACGAGTGCGAACGGCAGAAACAGGACGACGATCCACCGGTAAAGATTCAACAGTTGCTGCTCGTACTTCAACGGGTCAGATGCTCGGGAATTTGCCAGAACCGGCATCATTACGGCCTGTATGGCAAGCGGGATGAAAGTAAGACTCTCTACGATGCGCAACGCGGCCGCATAGTGACCGAGTTCACCGGCCCCGGACATGTTGCCGAGCATGATCTGGTCGATCCTCGCCTGCACAGTGATCACAAGTCCGTATGCCAGCACGAACTTTGATTCCCGGATGAAGGCAAGAGCTCTTTCCGCGGAGAAGCGCCATCGTGAAATCGCCGGCTTCTGCCAACAAAAGAAAACCAGCAGCGCGCCTGCGGCAATTGCGGCCTCCACGGCTACGGCAAACGCAAACCACAGCAGCGAGAGTCCGCAGATGATGAATACGACTCTGACCAGTGCACCTGCTATGAAGCCAAGATTTCGCGCGATGGCCGAGAAGCGCATCTGCAGCCGTGACTGAAACCAGAAGTCGAACACGTCGAAGGACACAAGCACGAGGCTGCTGGCGAGAACGCAAACCATCCCGAGTTCCACCATGTCGACCGGGCGCTGCACCAGCCACAGGCACCCGATCGCGGCCATCGCCGCGGCAAGTCCACAAACCAGTCGAACGACGAATGCGGTACCCAGGATCTCGCCGGCATTGGCGCCGGCCGCAGACAGATCCCTGACGGCGATCCTGTCGAGACCCGCCTGCGCGAACGGCATGAAGAAGGAGATGTAAGTGACGAAGTACGCCAGGCGCCCGAAATCCTGCGGCCCCAGAAAGCGAGCAACCCATACACCGATCCAAAGACCCACCAGCAACCGGAAAATCCGGTCGCCCGCCAACCACGCGATGTTGCTCATCAGACCACTAGGTCGATTTTCAGCAGATCGCATGTCTTGGAACCGCACTCGGTGCGGAGTCGTTCCCGGCGGATAGTCCCGACCAATTCCAAGATTTTCCGACCGGTCGCGGGCCGCCCGATGCCTCCGCTATGCCCTTGGCCGCAACACTTGGCCCGTCTACGGCAAGGATCGCGTATCTACGCGGAGACGGTGCCACTTTGCTCAGGCGACGTACCCCGTAGTTTGGATTCCCATTTGTACGCGGTGGAACAGATCAGATCCAGGTCGTCGTGCTTCGGCTTCCAGCCGAGCACATTCTTGATTCTCGATGATTCTGCGACCAGCTCGGGTGGGTCGCCTGCTCGGCGTGGCCCATCCTCGATCGGAAGTTTGACTCCGGCGGCTTTCTGCACCGAACGCAACACCTGGCGCACGCTGAAGCCGCGCCCGTAGCCGCAGTTGAGCGTGTCCGATATCCCGCCCCCGTCCAGGTAAATGAGCGCGTCGAGATGCGCACGCGCCAGGTCTTCCACATGGATGTAGTCGCGTATGCAGGTGCCATCCGGTGTAGGGTAGTCAGTACCGAAAACGGTAATCTTCTCGCGCGTGCCGCATGCCGCTTCGCACGCAACTTTGATCAGGTGTGTTGCGGCGGGCGTGGCCTGTCCGAGCGTGCCGTCGAGGCTGGCGCCTGCGACGTTGAAATAGCGCAACGCCGCGTAGCGAAAACTCCCGTCCTTCACGGTGCCTTGCTGCCCGAAGCTGGTTGCAACGTCACGGAGCATCCATTCGGCTATGAGCTTGGTAGCGCCGTAGGGATTGATAGGCCGCTGCGGCACCGTCTCGGCAACCGGCTGGCGGTCGGGAATTCCGTAAACCGCGGCCGACGAGGAGAAGATGAATTTCTCCACCCCATTCTCGACGCAAGCCTCGATCAGGTTTCGGGAAGCGGTGACGTTGTTCCGGTAGTACTTGAGAGGATCGCTAACCGACTCGGGAACGACGATGCTGCCGGCGAAATGCACCACGGCCCCAACTGAATGCTCCTCGATAAGGACGCCGACCAGCGCCTGGTCGCCGGCGTCACCCGCCGCCACAACGGCACCCGGCGCCACTGCCCAGCGATGGCCAGTGGAGAAATTGTCCAGCACTACGACCCTGCGGCCTTCGGCAATCAGCTGTCGGACGGTGTGGGAGCCGATGTAACCAGCGCCCCCGGTCACCAGCACGGAGTCACGCATGGTCACGCTGTTGCCACGGCATAGTGGCTCTTGAGGAAATCGGCATAGGCGAGCTTCAAGCCGTCTTCGAGGCGCGTCTTGTGTCTCCAACCCAGATCCGCCAGCAGTGAAGTATCCAACAGTTTTCGCGGCGTACCATCAGGCTTGGTTGCGTCGAACACGATTCTGCCGTCGAACCCGACAACCTTGGCAATGGCCTGTGCGAGTTCACGGATGGTGAGATCCTCACCAGAGCCGATGTTGACGAGCGGCGGACGGGATCGACTTTCGCACAATGTCCGGTAGCCTTCCTCGGGCATCCCGAGAAGATGCAGACAGGCGTCTGCCGCGTCTTCCGAATAGAGGAACTCCCGCTTCGGCGAACCCGTGCCCCATACGACCACTTCGGCCGCAGTCCTGGTTTTCGCTTCATGCATCTTGCGTATCAGAGCAGGAATAACGTGTGATTTCTCCAGGTCATAGTTGTCTCCCAGACCGTAGAGGTTGGTCGGCATGGCGGCGAGGTAACGGCAGCCGTACTCGCGGTTGTAGCTCCAGCACATTTCCACGCCGGCGATTTTAGCAATTGCATAGGCACGATTGGTTGCCTCGAGCGGCCCGGTAAGCAGGTATTCCTCCTTGATCGGTTGAGGGCAATCGCGCGGGTAAATGCACGATGAACCCAGGAACAGCAGGCGTTTGACTCCGCTGCGCCAGGCTTCGTGTAGGACGCTATTCTGGATCTCGAGGTTCTCGTGGAGGAACTCCGCGGGATAGGTTTCGTTGGCGACGATGCCGCCCACTCGCGCCGCCGCGAGTATCACGTGATCGGGCCGAGCGCGCTCGAAAAACCTGCGCACCGCCGCGTGGTCCGTGAGCTCGAGCTCCGCGTGGCTGAGCGTAAGCAGGTTGCGATAACCGGCGGCCTGATAACTCCGCATGATTGCGGAGCCCACCAGACCTCGGTGTCCGGCAATGTATATCCGGTCGCTCGGCTGCATACGTTTATTCGTGGAAGTTGTACGGACGATGGCCGTGGCGCTTGACCAGCTCGTCGCGCTCCGCCGCCTTCAGGTCCTCGCTCGCCATTTCCTCGACCAGTTGTTCGAACGTGACCTTGGCGGTCCATCCCAGTTTGCTTTTCGCCTTCGATGGATCGCCCAGCAACGTTTCGACTTCGGCCGGACGGAAGTAGCGAGGATCGACCGCCACGCGGACGTGACCGGAGCCATCCACGGCTTTCTCCTCGAGACCTTTGCCCGACCACTTGAAGTGCATGCCAAGTTTTCGAGCGGCGAGATCGACAAAATCCCGCACACTGTGCTGGATGCCGGTGGCAATCACAAAATCCTCCGGCTGGGAATGCTGAAGGATCAGCCACTGGGCCTCGACGAAATCCCTCGCATGCCCCCAATCGCGCCTGGCGTCGAGATTGCCGAGAAAAAGGCAGTCCTGTAGTCCCAGCTTGATGCGGGCCAGTGCCCGCGTGATCTTGCGGGTTACGAAAGTCTCCCCACGGACGGGGCTCTCGTGATTGAAAAGTATGCCGTTGCAGGCGAACATTCCATAAGCTTCGCGGTAATTCACCGTGATCCAGTGGGCATATAGCTTGGCGACGCCGTAAGGAGAGCGGGGGTAGAACGGCGTGGTTTCCTTCTGCGGCGTTTCGCGGACCAGCCCATACATCTCCGATGTCGAAGCCTGGTAGAAGCGGCTTTTCTTTTCCAGTCCCAGTATGCGAATTGCTTCCAGCACACGCAGCGCCCCGAGCGCGTCCGAATTTGCGGTGTACTCGGGTTCTTCGAAGGACACCGCCACGTGGCTTTGCGCCGCGAGGTTGTAGATTTCGTCCGGCTGAACCTGCTGGATAATCCTCACCAGGCTGCTGGAATCGGTCATGTCTCCGTAATGGAGAATGAAATTGCGATTGCTTACGTGCGGGTCCTGGTAAAGATGATCTATGCGATCGGTATTGAACAAGGAGGTGTGGCGCTTGATGCCGTGCACCGTGTAACCCTTGGCAAGCAGAAACTCGGCGAGATATGCACCATCCTGGCCGGTAATGCCGGAAATCAATGCGACCTTACTCATGATTCTTCGGCAGCGGACGGTTCTGTATACTCATGGAATCGCTCGGGGCCGTGTCGCAACGACACTATTGCGCACCGGCCGGGGAAACACGAACATGCTGTCGTGGTCAAGGTTGCGATTCTAAGCGATTTGCACGTCCCCGGAAAGAAAACCCCGAGGCAACCAGCCCGCAATACATTGGAAATCAGATGATCTTCCCTGTCGTTCTCTGCGGCGGATCCGGTACGCGTCTGTGGCCGCTTTCGCGAACGCTGTTGCCCAAACAGTTCCTGCCTCTGGTAACGCGCAAGACGATGCTGCAGGAAACGTTGATGCGCCTGGGCGGAATGGCCCGGTTGCAGGCGCCACTGGTAGTGTGCAGCAATGACCATCGCTTCCTGGCTGCCGAGCAGTTGCGTGAGATCGGCGTGGCGTCGATGGCGCAAATTCTCGAGCCCGCAGGCCGCAACACCGCACCGGCTGTGGCGGTTGCCGCACTGTGCGTCGCTGCTGCGGACCCGCAGGGCGTGATGCTGGTCTTGCCGGCCGACCACCTGATTCGCGACGTCAGTGCGTTTCACGAGGCCGCCGGCAAGGCGGCAGCACTCGCGGCGGCGGGCCGCCTGGTGACCTTCGGCATCGTTGGCCGTGAACCGGAAACGGGCTATGGCTACATCGAGCGCGGCGACGCAATTTCCGGCACAAAAAACGCCTACCGCGTAGCACGATTCGTGGAAAAACCGGACGAAAAACATGCGCGCGAATTCATCGCCACGGGCCGCTTCTATTGGAACAGCGGCATGTTCGTTTTCACCGCGTCGCGCTACCTCGAGGAGCTCGGCAAGTACCGCCCCGATATCCTGAAGGCCGCGAAGCAGGCGTGGACCGCGAGCACCCGCGACCTCGACTTTATCCGCCTCGACGACAAATCGTTTCTCGCTTCGCCTGCGGAGTCAATCGACTACGCCGTGATGGAGAACACCAAAGACGCGGCGGTCGTGGAAGCCGACATCGGTTGGAGTGATATCGGCTCCTGGACCGCGCTGTGGCAGGCGGGAAAGCCCGATCCGGCCGGCAACATCACGCTCGGCGATGTTCACACCGACAATGTGCGCAACTGCTACGTACGGGCGGAGAGCCGCCTGGTGGCGGCCGTGGGCGTCCAGAACATGATCATCGTCGAGACCGCCGACGCGGTGTTGGTCACCCACAAGGACTGCTCCCAGGATGTGAAAAAAGTTGTCGAATCGTTGAAATCCAAGCAGCGCGACGAATACCTGGTGCACAAGCGCGTTTACCGGCCGTGGGGCTACTACGAAGGCCTGGATAACGGTGAGCGCTTCCAGGTCAAACGCATCATGGTCAAGCCCGGATCGAAGTTGTCCCTGCAGATGCACCATCATCGCGCCGAGCACTGGGTGGTAGTGTCGGGAACGGCGAAAGTGGTGCGCGGTGAAGAGACGCTGCTGCTTACCGAGAACGAGTCCACGTACATCCCGCTCGGAACCAGGCATCGTCTGGAGAACGTCGGTAAGGTACCGCTGCATCTCATCGAGGTTCAGTCGGGTAGCTACCTCGGCGAAGACGATATCGTGCGCTTCGAGGACGACTACAAGCGATCGTGACAGCATGAACAGCCGTTCCAATCCTTGACCCGATGAGCAGTGGCCGGCGCCCGCCAAGAATTCTGCTGGTCAAGATGTCCTCGCTCGGCGACGTCATCCACAACCTTCCGGTTGCTTCCGACATTCGCCGCCATCGTCCCGACGCAACCATCGATTGGGTGGTCGAGGAACAATATACCCCGCTGGTAGCGATGCACGCGGGGGTTGATCGCGTAATTCCGATCGCTCTTCGCCGGTGGCGACGGTCGCCGCTCGCCACGGCAACCTGGCGCGAGTTCAGTGCGTTTCGCAGAACCTTGCGCAGTCATGAATACGATACGATCGTCGAGACGCAGGGATTGCTGAAGAGTGCGCTCGTGGCAAAGCTGGGGCGCGGACCCATACACGGATTCGGGCGCGGCACCGCGCGCGAGCCGATCGCTTCGAGATTTTATGACGCGACCGTCGAGTTTCCGCCGGAGGCGCACAAGATTTTTCGCTACCGCTCGGTGGCGGGTCAGGCGCTCGGCTATGCGGTTGCCGCGGAAATCGACTATGGAATCGCGCCTCGAGTGGCGCCACCTCAAATCGCTCACGGACGTTACTGCATCGCGTTCCATGGCACGGCGCGGGCGGCAAAATTGTGGCCGCATGCAAACTGGCATGAACTGGTCCGTCGCCTTGAAAAAGCAGGTTACGTCTGCATTCTGCCGTGGGGCAGTGCAGAAGAGCGCGCACGCAGCGAAAGAATCGCGACTGCAAGCCCTACCGCAATCATCCCGCCGCGGCTTGCTCTCGATGAAATGTCGGCCCTGATAGCGCAGGCCGGATTTGTCGTAGGTGTCGATACGGGGCTGATGCATCTTGCCGCGGCGTTGTCGCGCCCGGTAGTCGGCGTTTTCTGTGATTCGAATCCGGTCGACGCCTGCCCTATGGGCCCCGCTCCGACCGCCTATCGCGGCCACGTCGGCGCCCCACCGACTGTCGCCGAGGTGGCAGAGGCGATCGGCGAGGTCGCCGGGATCTCGATCTGATGCGGATGCTCTATACATTCGCACTGTTTCTGCTGCTGCCTTGGGCGTTGCTGCACTTGTGGCTGCGCGGACGGCGGCAGCCGGCGTATCTGGAGCACGTTTCCGATCGTTTTGGTTTCCCCGATACGGATCCAGGCACTCCGCTGATCTGGGTGCATGCAGTTTCCGTCGGCGAGACCCGGGCTGCGGAACCCCTGATCAAAGCGCTACGACAGCGCCACCCGTCGCACCGGATCCTGCTCACCCACGCTACGCCGACCGGCCGGCAGACCGGGGTCGAGTTGTTCGGCGACAGCGTTGGCCGTTGTTATCTTCCCTATGACTTTCCATTTGCAGTGAAGCGCTTCCTGCGCCACTTTCGGCCGCAAGTTGGCATCGTGATGGAGACCGAGATATGGCCGAACTTGTTGGAGCACTGCCAACGTAGCAGTATTCCGGTTTACCTGGTAAACGCCAGGATGTCGGAGAAATCCGCGCGCGGCTACGCGCGTTTTCGCAGCCTGTCCAGAGTCGCCCTGCTCAAGCTCGCCGGGATCGGCGCTCAGACCGAACGCGATGCCGCACGGCTCGGCGAACTCGGTGCTGAAGCAGTCAAAGTTACCGGTAATATCAAGTTCGATCGCACGGCACCACCGGAAATGCTGGCGCTGGGGACACGGCTACGCGAACTGTTCGGCAAGCGCAAAGTATTTCTCGCTGCCAGCACCCGCGAAGGAGAAGAGGCATTGATCCTCGACGCGCTCACCGGCCTGGACATGGCGGAACTGCTCGTCGTCATCGTGCCGCGGCATCCGCAGCGCTTCGAAGAGATCGGCGTTCTCCTCAGGCAGCATGGCCGCGCGTTTGTGCGCCGGAGTGACGGGCGGCCGGTCGGGACTGATATTGGTGTCGTGCTCGGCGATTCCATGGGGGAGATGTTTGCCTACTACAGCGCCAGCGACGTCGCTTTCGTCGGCGGCAGCCTCCTTCCGCTAGGTGGCCAGAACCTGCTGGAGGCCTGCGCGGTAGGCCGTCCCGTCATCGTCGGACCGCACACATTCAACTTTGAGGAGGCTACCGAAGGCGCAATCGAAGCCGGCGCGGCGTTGCGGGTTGCGGACGCACCGGCGTTGGCCAAGGCCGTCGTTACATTGCTCCGCGATCCCGGGCGCCGCGAAGCAATGGCAGAGGCGGGCCGGCGCTTCACGCAAGAGCATCGCGGCGCCACGGAACGGACGATGGCGATGCTGAAGTGGAAAGCGGGTGGATAGACTGGGGAATGGGAAAGCTATAGATCGCATCCCTCCTCTTTCAGCCTTCACCTTCATGTCCCTCCGTCACGACCCGATGCACCCTCTGGTCGCGCGGGCCGACAGGAAGGACATCCACAATCTGAACTGAAAAGGCGGCGGCAATCCGGGGCGTCCCTGCATTCATGCCCGACAACAGTTGATCGTAGAATCCGCCGCCGTAACCAAGGCGCTCGCCGGTTGCCTTGAACGCGACCCCGGGCACCAGCAGGAACTCGACAGAAGACGAGGGCACGACCGGACAGAGTTCCGCCGGCTCAAGGATTCCCCAGACGCCGAGGACAAGTTCACCTTCCAGATTTCTGACTTCGCACAACTCGAGCATTCGCGCCGCGCGGTTGATCCGCGGCAGCAGTAGGCGCTTGCCCGCAGCTATGACGTCGGTACGGAAAGCAGCGGTATCGAACTCGCTACGGAACGATGCATAGGCGCAAACTACTCGGGCTGCGCGATACGCCGGAAGTGCACGCAGTTTGGCTGTGATGGCCTGCGAGGCGAGGCGCCGTGTTTCCGCACCCAGCGCATCGCGCCGCGCGATCACGCTCGAGCGCAACGCTTTCTTGGCATCGCGCAGAGCATCTTCAGACGCGGAATCGGCGTTGCGCATGCGCCGGCTCGTCGCTCACCGTGCCTCGTCCTTGAGCAGCGCGTTGATGTCGGCAAGGTCGGCCTCGGCAAGCTTGCCCACCGCGGCCTTCAGCCGCAACTGGTTCAGAATCGCGTTGTAGAGCGCCTGCGCCAGGTTGCTGCGGGCCAG
>DATENC010000029.1:0-265633 GCA_035275265.1 Burkholderiales bacterium
CTCGCCAACTACCACTCGGCATTCGGGCAAAGCAGTTCGGTCATCCACGACCGCGTGGTCCGTGGCACGACCGCACTTTCCGTTTCACCGGGGCCGCTGGCAGGGGTGCTGACACAGGTCAATGGAGTTCTGACCGCTTCGCTGCCGTAATTCCCCACGCTTATTGAGCAGCATCCAGAGCGTTATTCCTGACCCTCCGCTGCGTTTGTTACATGCCACTTTTCACAATGGATGCAAAGGCGTGGTCCGAACGGATCATATCTCTGCAGTTGAAAATTGATCGGCGATGTAGCACAGTAGCTACATGTGTAGGTTACCTACTACACTGCAACAGGGCCAGATGGCCAACTCGTTTAGTTATAGCCTGTTCTACCAGGCCAAACAAAGCGTAGTCATCTGTCTGTTCGCTGATTGAGAAGGTAACTCGGGCAAGATGGCCAACTCGTTAGTTAGCCTGTTCTACCAGGCCAAACAAAGCGTAGTCATCTGTTTGTTCGGTGATTGAGAAGGTAAGTCGGGCATGATGGCCAGCGCGCTAGTTATAGCCTGTTCTACCAGGCCAAACAAAGCGTAGTCATCTGTCTCTCGGTTGACAAGTTCCAGGGTACGGCCGCCAGGTCGTACCCTTGTTTTTTTCGGCTCCGCTGGCGATCGTCGACACCCATTCCCACGTGATCCCCTTGTAACTGCGAACGGGGTCTCATCCTCAGTTATTCCCGAATGGTCCCTGTGGGCTGAATCATTCCTTCTACGGGACCGGATCCAGCAACTATCCGGTTCAGAGCCTAGCCAATCCACCGTCCCGCGGGTAGCTCTTCGGCGTAAGCCGTATGGATCATGAGTGGGCGCCTTCCGGGAAGTGCGGCCTGCATTTTCTGACGCGTAGATTCGTGTGATCCCGATCATCAGGGCTGACTATGCTAAACGCCACCCCCCATTCTCGTGTTCGAACACACCATCGCGCGCTATCCCGCGCTATCTCCCCGATTTCCGCGCCCGCGCTGCAAGGGGTGACCGCGCACCCTCAATTGCAGAACTTCCATTAGGGAGACCGGATTTTGACCACTACCACCATCATCACCGAGCGCCTCGGCGCACTGTTCACCGAGCGCTTCCACATCGAGGTGCCGTCCGCGGATACCGATCTGCTCGAGACCGGCATTCTCGATTCGTTTCAATTTGTGGAACTGCTTTTTCAGCTCGAGCAGCATTTCGGCTTGCGCGTCAGTATCGACGACATCGACCTCGAAGACCTGCGAACCCTGGCGCGGATCGCTCGACTGGTCGAAGCCAATGGCGGCGGCGCCACCGGTCCCTTCCCCGCGCAGCCGGCATCGGGCGCAGCCAACTAATCAGGCGAAGGGATTAGTTCCGGAACGACGCGCAAGGCACCGGATTGAAGCCAAGAGAGTGAAGAGGCGGGACAAAGCACACATGGGAGCACGAGGCAAATCTGAAGCACTCCGGGCCACGCATTTCGAGGTACACGCGATCGGCATCGCGGTACTCCGCTTCATATCAGGTCGTCGGGGAGACCTTGAACGATGAGTTTTCAAAGTGCCAACATTCTTGGCGCCACCACGGATTCACCAGCACCGGCCGCCGCAGTCCAGATTACCGCCGTGTTGGCCGGAATGGCGGTGTTCGCAGGAATCGCTGCGGCAGTCATCGGCAACTGGGCTGGCTACCGCGCCATCTACTATGTGGCTCTGCTCGTACTATTTGTCATCGGCGGTCTGGTCACGCTTACACGGAAGGATCCGTTGAGCTTTGCCTTTCTGGCGCTGATCGTCTGCTTCCCAATTGCGTCGGCGCAAATCCCGCCGGGACGTCTGAATTTGACAGTCTTTCACGCTGCCATGGCCGCACTCACGATCGGGCTGATCGGCAAAAAGCTGTCTGGTTCGTCCACGGTATTCGAGTCACTCTTCCCGACAAGGTCGCTATGGTTAGCGACCCTGTTCATCATTCCCTGCGTGGCGTTTTCCCAGTATCCGCTGTGGTCTCTGCAGGTCTTCACCTCCGAGAATTTTCTCGTCTACATTTTTCTGTTATTCGCGCTGGACCAGTTGAAACGGGAGAGAGGGTTCGAACGCCTTGTTCTGCTCCTGTCGATCGGATTGCTCGTCATGGGCATCGGCCTCTTTATCGATCACTTCCTGCACATGAACCTGAGTTTGCGGGGCAGCAATCTGAACCAGTCGACTTTGTCCGAATCCGGAACGCGGATATACCGAGCCGGGGGATTTTTTCAGGACCCGCAGAAGGCCGGTACATATCTGGCGTGCATGGTCACATTTCTGCTTCTCCTCTCCATTCGCGGCCGGTTCCGGGGCATGAAGATGCGTTATCTGGTCTGGGCCGCGATTGCCTTCAGCTTGGGCGCAGTGGTTACGACGATTTCCCGGAGCGCAATACTGGCGTGCCTGTCGGTATCTGCGCTTACTCTTTTTCTATTCAACAAGTGGAACGCTGTTGCCAAGCTGATAATTGCGGGAGGCGCTGTGGTCGTTGCAGTTTCTGTAGCGCTGACGCCCGTGGAAACATGGTTGAACATTCTTCCCACCACGGTTGCCAAGCGTTTTGTAAATCTGCATGAGGATTTCGAAATCCGACGCAAGATCTGGTTGGATACTTGGGATATGTTTTCCGGTCACCCACTGACTGGAATCGGCGTGGGCAGCTTCAGGCCATATCTCATCGAAACACAGCCGACAGTTTTGGACCACTACGGTCTTGGCGCCCTGGCGGGAGTTGTCTACATTCCGGATCAACCGGAAAGCGGCTATCTCAAAATCTTTTACGAAGGTGGCATTCTCGGGTCGATTGCGGCACTGCTGGTGGCCGGTGATGCGCTGAGACGAGCGATCACTCTGATCGTCAGCAAGAATGCGACCGCAGACGCCCGAACGGAGGCTATCGCCGCGCTGGCAGGCATCCTCACCTTCGCTACAACGTTCGTAACCCTGTATACCCTGAGCGACCCCAGAATAGCGGCGCTTTTTTCATTCTTTCTCGCCGTAATCCTGCATCGCTCGCTGCAGCTTACGCAGACAGCGCAGAAGGCGTAAGGGCACTGAAATGGAGACCGTAATAGACGAAGCCGGACCGCACAGGATGATCGGTCGCGCCTCGATCGTGGCTGCGGGAACGGTGTACCAGCAGGGCATTTCTTTTCTAGCTGCACTGATCGTGGCCCGTGTCATTGGGGCATCAGAGTACGGAATCTTCAATCTCGCCCGCAATCTGGTCGACCTGACTGCGATCGTGACGCGATTGGGACTCGACATAGGACTGCAACGGTACTTTGGCGAGACCAGCGCGGCGCAAGACCATGCGTTTCGCATCGTAGTGCTCCGGCGGGTGCGTCTGTTTGCCAGCGCGTTGTCGCTGCTGACGGTCGCTGCGGTTGCGCTCGGCCTGGGCCGGGTCCTCGAGGCGAACGTCTATCACTACTCGCAGTTTGCGGAAATTCTGCTCTGTCTGGCGCTCGCCCTTCCATTTTTTACCGATATTGCCGTTCTCGGAGGTGCATACCGCGGCATTCTGAAACTGTCTCCACCGGTAATGACGGAGTGCGTTTTGATGCCGACCGTTCGCCTGGCGTTAATTCTGATTCTTTTTGCTGCCGGATGGCGTCTCTGGGCTGTGGTTGCGGGGACCACGGCGGCGTCCATCCTGGCTTCTGTGTTTATCGCTATTCGCGCCAGAGATGACTTCCGGGCACGCGCGCCGGCGCCGCAGGACTCGTGGACCAATGCCCTGCGCGTGGTGCGCTACTCGAGCATCCTGGCAGTGGCGGTGCTCGCTACCACGTTGACAGGCAGCATGGACATGCTGATCCTGGGTAGCTTCGCAACCGCCCAAGATTTGGGACAGTATTCGCTGGTAAAGATGCTGCTGGTTCTGATGGGGGTATTCGGAGTGGCCTTTACCAGCGGCCTCGGCACATTGGTCGCCGAACGACATTTCCGAGGTGATCCAGCTGGTGTAGTGCAAGTAATGTCTGTGACTGCCCGACTGGTTACCCTGGTCACGCTACCGATATTTGCAATTTTTCTGTTCTGGGGAGCGGAAATCGCGCTGCTCTTTGGCTCGTCATTCTCGGTGTCGCAAGCCGTCGTAAGCTGGCTTGCCACTGGTCAGTTCGTATTGATGATCTTTGGACCCGCCGGCTGGGCTCTTTCCATGACTGGCAGGCACGTTCTCGAGGTGAAAATCCTGATCGCCGGTCTGGTGCTTTCCGCACTGTTCTGCCTGGTCGCAGTGCCCGCTCTTGGCCAGCTCGGTGCGGCGATAGCGACATGTTGTTCAATAACAGTTGTAAATCTAGTAAGGCTGCTGTTCGTTCGCCGTTCAATAGGAGTGTTCCCTTTCGGTGTTGATATCTTCGCCATCACAGCAGCAGGAATTGGTCTCGGATGGGGCAGCGATTTAATGGTGGCGCAATTTGCCCTTTCGGCATTTTGGAGTATCGCTTTGGGCATCGGCGGCTTCGTTCTAGCCTACGGAGTCGCCGGTTGGATGTATTTTCTGAGCGACGCCGAGAAAAACGGCATGGTGAGAGCACTGCGGGACAAAGTGCGCAAGCTGTCCGCGGCCGAACAATAGGCCGATCCGTCGCTGATAGTCATGGCCAAGATTTTTGCGATTACGGACCAGGAGAGGAAGGAGCGTGCTATTTGAAGCATGAAATGGAGCTCGGGGGCGCGATGGTCCGCATTCCGCAATCCCGACGTCGGGACACCGAAGCCGATGGCATTGCGGCCACGTTCAGGCAAGGCCGACCGCTGTCGAATGTCGGAGTCGTTGCCATTGGCCGCAATGAAGGAGAACGGCTGAAGCAATGCCTTCGCTCCGTGGTCGGAGTCGTTCGGCAGGTTGTATATGTCGATTCGGGTTCCACGGACGGTTCAGTGGAAATGGCGCGCGCGATGGGCGTCGCTGTAGTCGAGTTGGACATGCGCATTCCTTTCAGGGCTGGACGAGCACGCAACGAAGGATTCCGACGCTGCCGCGAACTTGCGCCGGATCTGACCTACCTGCAGTTCGTCGATGGAGACTGTGAAGTCCAAACAGGCTGGATCGAGAAAGGAGCCGCATTTCTTGACGCGCATCCGGACGTGGCGGTCGTCTGCGGCCGGCGACGTGAGCGGTATCCGGAACAATCCGTCTACAACATGCTTATGGACATTGAGTGGGACTCGCACCCGCTCGGCGAGGCCAGGGCCTGCGGCGGCGACGCGTTGATGCGAGTCAACGCCGTTGCGGCGACGAACGGTTATCGCACCGACCTGATGGCAGGTGAAGAGCCGGAACTGTGCATTCGCCTGCGCGCAGCCGGCTGGCGAGTCTGGTTTCTGCAGGAGCCAATGACGTTGCACGATTCGGCGATGACACGCTTCGGTCAATGGTGGAAGCGCCAGCTGCGCAGCGGCTACGGGGCGGCACAGAATCTTGATCTGCAAGGCGCGCGGCCTGAGTACCACACGCTGCGCGAATGGGTCAGCGCCTGGTTCTGGGGCGCAGGCATCCCGCTCGCCGTCATTGGGTTCTTCCCGTGGTGGGGCGGGTGGTCATTGGCCTTGTTGTTGCTTTATCCCCTGCAGCTTGTCCGCCTTGCTGTGCGTGGCGGGCGTTCCTTCCGAGAGAATTGGTGGCATGCGGTATTTGTGGTGTTGGGCAAGTTCTCGAATATGTCGGGCCAGGTGAAATTTCTGATGCACCGCTACCTTGGCAAGGAATCTCGCTTGATCACATACAAGTGACGAACGTGAGTGAACGACAGATCCGATTTATCGCATTTGGTATGAGCGCGACCTCGGACTACGGCTCCCTGCGGGATGCCGGCACTGTCAGTTTCCGGTTTCAGTAGGAATTGGAACGATGCTATTGACTGGATTCTGCGTAGCTTTTTGATTTCTCGTCGCGCTTGAGAAACTTCTTCAGCATCGATTTTCCCTGCCCGATTGCCTGGTAAATCCAATAATCGCCGAGGGAACGAAAGACGATTATCCGCTCGTTGGAACGAATCCGATTGGCAAACCGATACTTGAAAGGTTCGGATCCAACCGTGAAGTCAAACTCCTCCAGTTCTTTCCTGATTGCATCTTCCAGAAGAAATTTAATCAATACTTCTCCCGGGGATTTGGAGGCGAACTCAACGTCGAAGGTGGGTTTGTACCAGATAAAACGACGCTGGTATTCGAAGCCAAAATGAAAAGCCAGTGGAGCCCCGTTGAACAGAACAACGTCGAATCTGAGCCAGCCATGGCGGAAAGCTTGCCTGACCAATTCCTTGTAGAAAACCTGCTGGGCCGGATCGAAGAACTGACTCGGTGAGCCCGTTTGCGCTCGCCTCGACTTGTGCTGGTCAAAAAAACTGTCCAGGTATCCCAGAATTTCGTCTTCGCTTTCGCACTGATGAAAGCGAAGGTCCCCCGATTTCTCGAAGTACTTGGTATGCCTCTTCAGGCTGGATTTGTTTGCCGCCTGCATGTCCGCCTTTCGATCGCCCAAAATCCGCACTGGTGCTTCCGACTGAAATTCAATCATGATTCTGGCGTCGCGGCTTTCGAAATACTCAAGGGTTTGGGTCCGATGCGGAGAATGGCTTGGGAAGTTGGAGAGTTCGATTCGATCGCATTCTGTTGAACCTGCGCGAATGTGCTCCAGCAGCGCGGGCAACGCCTTCGGAGCGTCGGCATCCGTTATGAAATCACAGTAGTCAGACGCATTGTTGATGCTTCCGATGAATCGAAGTTGGCTGCGCCCCTGGCTCACGTGCCCGTTCTCCCGGGTAATCATCATTGGCGCAATTCCAACCAGGTCGGCCCCCATGTAGGCAAGGACCACAAACAGTTCATGGGGACCGCCAAACGCCTTCCACCAGGAGACATGCCAATGAAACGTCTGGAACACACTGGAGGCCGGGCAGCGTTTCAGAAGGTTCGCCCATGCCGCTTCCAAACCCGGGAGAGCTTCCCAGCGTTGCACTCGTATCGTACGGACTGGCGTCGTGCGATATGTCAACGCCAGTGCTTCCGTTTCCTGTGTATCCGTATCACTGATGCTCCCGGGGCGATAGGTACCGAAGCCGTTCAAGAGGGCCCGCGCTGAGTCCTTCATCCTAGGTCGATCCTTTCAAATACTTGCTCGCATGGACAGCCCACCGGCAATGCGAGATGGGCAAACCGGCTGTATTCACGTATGTGTGGACCTTTGCGAAGTGTGATCGGTCCGCGGATGGGCCGATCCACAAGAAGCATTTGTAGGGTACCGATACAGGTTTTCGTCGCTGGTTGCGGTCGCATGGTCCGAACGGATTATCCGAGGCGCAGTTCGGCGAGTGTGACATGCATGCTCTGTCGAGTAGATTTGGCGATGCGGCAAGGCTTGGCAGGTATGCAAGCCTGCGCCGTTGCGGGCAACGCGAGTTCGACCTCGGGTAGCGGCGCTTTGGCGCCGCGGTGCCCGCATCGTGTTGCAGTTCGATTCCTTCTTTACGCGAGTGTTCATGATGCCAACCGCCACGCCAGATCATGGCCTGAAAATCTTCACCACCTGCCCCACTTCACTGGTGTCGCAACCCGGGAGTTGTTTTCGCGAACTGGAGGAGATGGCACGCGCCAGCGAAGAGGCGGGCTGCGAAGGCATTCTGGTCTTCACGGACAATGCGCAACTGGATCCCTGGCTGGTCTCTCAAATCATCATCGAGGCCACCGATCATCTATGTCCGCTGGTCGCGATCCAGCCGGTGTACATGCATCCCTACAGCGTGGCCAAGATGATCACCTCGTTGGCGTTCCTGTACGGCCGGCGCGTGTATCTGAACATGGTGGCAGGAGGATTCAAGAACGATCTGGCGGCGCTCAACGATCTCACACCCCACGATGACCGTTATCTGCGGCTGGTGGAGTACACCAGCATCATCCAGGGTCTGGTGCGAAGCGCCGATGCGGTGAGCTTCGAAGGCCGCTACTACAAGGTGAGCAACCTGAAGCTCACCCCGCCGCTGCCGGCCAGCCTGATGCCCGGCCTGCTGGTCTCGGGGTCTTCCGAAGCAGGCATGCAAGCGGCCCGCCAGTTGGGGGCAACGGCCGTCGAGTATCCGAAGCCCCCAGCCGAGTACGCGGCCCTGCCCGCCAACCAGGCCGCATCGAGCGGCATCCGCATCGGCATCATCGCTCGCCCGCAAGAGGCCGAGGCCTGGACGGTGGCGCGTGCGCGCTATCCGGAAGACCGCAAGGGCCAGCTCACCCACCAGCTGGCAATGAAGGTGTCGGATTCTTCCTGGCACCGCCAGCTGTCCGAACTGGGCAATGCCCACTCGGCAGAAGAAAACCCGTACTGGCTGGTGCCGTTCCAGAACTACAAGGCCATCTGTCCCTTTTTGGTAGGGAGCTACGACCGGGTTGCGGACGAGGTCGCACGCTATGTGGACTTCGGCTACCGCACCTTCATTCTCGATGTGCCCGCAAGTGTGGAGGAGATGCGCCACATCGGAACCGTGTTCGAACGCGCCGTGGCGCGCTGCCCAGCATGATCTCCCCGTTGCTGCAGCAAGGGGTAACCGAGCAGGCACAGACGCGTCCGGAAGCTACGGCGCTGGTGTTCAATGGTACGCGCCTGAGTTACGGCTCGATCGAGGAGCAAGCCAACCGTCTCGCCCATCTGTTGAAAGACGCAGGTTGCCGACGGGGAGACCGGGTCGGTTTGCTGATGCCGAAGATGCCCACGGCGATCGTGGCCATGCTCGGCGTTCTCAAAGCCGACGCGATCTACGTACCAATGGATCCGGCCAGTCCTGCGGCACGCCAAGCACGGGTACTGGAAATCGCTGATTGCCGCTGTATTCTGGCGGCCGGCCCGGTCGGCAAAGGTCTGCGCGAAGCGCTTGCAGCCGCGACGCTGCGGCAACTGCCCACAATCGGCTGGTTGGACGAAAACGTGCCACCGGCGATCGATCCTGCACCGGCATTCTCATTTGGCGACCTGGGCGGCTATCCGGCGACTCGACCTCTTTATTCCAATAGCGGCGACGACATCGCGCACATCCTCTTCACATCGGGTTCCACTGGATTGCCGAAGGGCGTGATGATCACGCACGGAGCCGTGGTACACCTCATCCAATGGGCGCGAGCGTACTTCGGCATCGCTTCCACGGACCGCATTTCCCAGCACCCGCCGTTACGTTTCGACGTTTCCACGTTCGACATTTTCGGCACGCTCTGGTCCGGGGCCGAGTTGCATCTGGTTCCTCCCGAGCTCAACCTGTTGCCGCACAAGCTGGCGCAATTCATTCGCGACGCCGGGCTCACACAGTGGTTCTCGGTGCCTTCCGTTCTCAACCTGTTGGCAAATTTCGATGTCGTGCGCCAGGACGACTTTCCTGCGCTTCGCCGGGTGTTGTTTGCCGGCGAAGTGTTGCCGACGCCTACGCTGATGCACTGGATGCGCAAGCTGCCGCACGCGCGTTTTACCAACATGTACGGCCCCACCGAAACCACCATCGTAAGCAGTTATTACACGGTGCCTCGATGCCCGGCCGACGAGCGCGAGCAAATTCCAATGGGCACCGCATGCGCAGGCGAGCAACTGCTCATTTTGGACGAGCAGTTGCGGCCCGTGGTTACCGGCGAAATCGGTGACCTCTATATCCAAGGTGTGGGCCTGAGTCCGGGCTATTGGCGCGACCCTGAGAAAACTCGTCAGGCATTCCTCCCATATTCCAGCGAAGCCGGGCCGCAAGACCGCATCTACAAGACCGGCGACCTGGCGCGCCGCGGCGCCGACGGCCTCTACTATTTTGCCGGTCGTGCCGATACGCAGATCAAGAGTCGTGGCTACCGCATCGAGTTGGGCGAGATCGAGGCGGCGTTGCATGCGCTCCCAGACCTGCAGGAAAGCGCCGTGGTGGCGATCAAGTCCGAAGGTTTCGAAGGCTGGCTGATCTGCTGCGCCTATGTGCCGGCGGCGGACGGCGACGTTTCAGTCACCAACCTGCGGGAGGGTTTAGCCAGACTCGTGCCCGGCTACATGCTTCCGGCGCGCTGGATGCGCTTTGATGTCCTGCCCAAGAACGACAACGGGAAAATCGACCGCCCGCGTTTGAGGAATCAATTCGCCGGCGATGAGGCGCGCGTGGAGAACTTGCAAACTGCGGACGCGCCCGCTCATGAATACGTTCACGGGACCGAACGCATGGTTAGCCCGGCTTCGGCACGCACCTGAATTGGGAAATTGATTTTGACCACTACCACCATCATCACCGAGCGCCTCGGCGCACTGTTCACCGAGCGCTTCCACATCGAGGTACCCTCCGCGGATACCGATCTGCTCGAGACCGGTATTCTGGATTCCTTCCAGTTCGTTGAGTTGCTGTTTCAGCTCGAGCAGCACTTCGGCCTGCGCGTCAGTATCGACGACATCGACCTCGAAGACCTGCGAACCCTGGAGCGGATCGCCCGACTGGTGGAAGCCAATGGCGCCGCCGCCACCAGTCCCCTGCCCGCTCCGGCATCGGGCGCTGCCAATTAATCAAGGCGAAGGGATGCCAGGTGCAGCGCTCCGTAGTTCCGGAACCGACGCGCAGAACGCCGGATCGAACGGGGAGGCAAGAGCAGAAACGGGAGCGCAAGGAGAATCCGCGGCACTCCAGCCATTGGTAACGGCGAACCGCCAGCCAACGCATCCGGGCATGTCAGAGATTCGCGTCCTCGCCGAGGACGACGTTCCCGCGACGGCCGCACTGTTCGCGCGCGTCTATCCGCAATATCGGTGGCATTCACAGGCAGCGTGCGAAGCCTATTTCCGCGAGATGCTCTTCGGCAACCCTTGGTGCGACCCCGAGCTGCCGTCTTGGGTCGCCGAGCAGGACGGGAGCATCGTCGGTGTACAAACCGTAATGCCCCGGCCCATGCGTTTCCAAGGGCGCCCGCTCCGCGTCGCCGTAAGCTGCCAGTTCATGGTTGACCCGGACAAGCGCCGCAGCCTCACCGCGTTGCAGCTGATCAAGGCGTATCTCTCGGGACCGCAGGATCTTTCGCTTGCCGATGGCGCAAGCAACCAGGCTCGGCACTTGTGGATCAGCCTCGGGGGGATAGCACCTCTGCTCTACAGCCTTCACTGGACCCGGCCGCTGCGCCCGGCCCGCTATGCCCTCTCGCTTCTGGAAGAGCACGCCGCGCTACCTGCTGCTTTGACATTTGCGGCACGGCCTGTGGCTGCCTTGGCCGACGCGCTTTCCGCCCGAATGCCCCCGAATCGATTTTTTCGGGAAGACCACGATCTCGCAGAGGACAACCTCGATCCGGCTACGATGCTGTCGCATCTGCCGGAGGTCATGGGCGGCAAGGCATTGCAGCCGGTTTACGACGCCGGTTCGCTGGCGTGGCTGCTCGAACAAATCGGCCGCAAGACGCGTCACGGAGCCCTGCGCTCGCGAGCAGTGTTCGACAGCGAGCGGCGGTTCATCGGGTGGTATCTTTACTTCTTGAATGCCGGCGGGGTCAGCGAAATTGTACAAGTTGCTGCCGCCGATGGGTCATTCGACAGCGTGTTGCGCCGGCTTCTTGCCGACGCCTGGCACCACGGCTCGGCCGCGGTTCGTGGGCGCCTCGACCCGCACTTTGCTCAGGAACTCTCGACCCGGCATTCCTGGTTCCGACGCGAGGGAACGTGGACTCTGGTCCATTCCCGCCATGCAGACATCACCACCGCGATTCACCGAGGAGATGCCTGCCTCAGCCGCCTGGAGGGTGAGTGGTGGCTGCGATTCCAGGGCGGATGATTCGTAGAACTTCGCAGCATCCTGTCGTTCGTTCGGACGTGCGCAGCTCATCGCAGATTCCGAATATGACATGAAGATGCAGCTCAATCCGATCCTGTTGAGCAGGATGGTCCGAAAGGATCAGGGGCATGTCCGCGACCATCCGCCTCGCTTTAATGGACGACTGCTAGGGTGCCAAATGCGTTCCCAACGCGTTCCCGGTGGGAGGACTTGGAATGAAACGTCATGTCATTGCGGCCATTGCGCGGCTTCGGAGTGTTGCCGAGCCCGGTCGCAAGCCAGTAAAAGGCACGTGCTACGCACTTCCCGGTGTCGACATCCTCCGTCACCTACTTCGCATCACTGCAGACCTCAAGATTTTCGAGCAGTTTCGCACCGATCTATCGCATGTCGCGCGCGACCAGCGTTCAAATCGCCCCGCGAATGCCCACCCCCTGAAGGTTGTGGTCATTGAAAATGAAGAGGAGCTTTGCAGCCACGTGCCCGCCTGGCAGGATCTAGCGGATCACGCGATCGAAGCCAATGTCTTCTATGAACCCTGGCTCTTGAGACCGGCGCTGAGAACCCTGAAGCAAGGAACGCCGTCGCGCTTCGTTTTCATCTACGAGACGGGTTCACCAGAAACTTCCGGGGTTTCGCGCTTGTGCGGTTTTTTCCCTTTGGAAACGGTCTTACGAGTTGGCAATCTGCCGATTCCGGTCTGGCGCCTGTGGAAACACTTGCACTGTTTCCTTTGCACACCGTTGATCCGGCCCGAGCGTGCCCGGGAAACTCTGACGGCGCTGTTGCAATGGGCAAGTGCGGCCGGCGGTGCCCACCTGGTGGACTTTTCTCACGTGCGCGGCGACGGCCCCTTTCACGATCTGCTCATGGAGCACGCCGACGAAACGGGGGCCTTGCAATGTGTCAGGAACAGATTTCCCCGGGCCCTGTGGAAACAAGGGCAGGCGCTTGGAGACTATCTACAGAATACTTTGTCGACCGGCGTACGCAAGGAGTATCGCCGGCAACGAAAACGCCTCGGTGAACTGGGCCGACTGGAGTTTCGCACTTTGCAGCAGCACGGCGACGTGGACGACTGGCTGGAACAATTCCTGCACCTGGAAGCGAGCGGCTGGAAAGCGCGCGAAGGAACGGCGCTGGGGGTCAATTCCAACGAGCGTACCTATCTGCGCGAAGCGGCGCGGGAAGGGTTTGCTCGCAGGCAGATGCTTCTGCAAGGGCTTTTTCTCGATGGCCAGCCTGTGGCCATGCTCTTGAGTTTTCTGGCCGGCACTGGAGGCTTTACGTTCAAGATCGCCTACGACGAGGAGTTTGCAAAGTTTTCCCCGGGGGTGCAGGTCATGCTGGAGGTCCTCGGTTGCCTGCATGGCGATTCACGCCATGCCTGGATGGATTCTTGCGCGGAGCCAAATCATCCGATGATCAATCGCTTGTGGAAGGATCAAAGGGTCATCGAATCCGTATTGGTCTCGACGGGAACTTGGCTCGGCGACCTGGCGGTATCGGTTAATCCTGCGTGTCAATGGCTGACGCGGCGAATCCGCACCTTTACCCCCAAGCAGCCGTCGCGGAAAGTTGCTTCATGCGCTGCCTTGAACTGAGCTCGAACTGGATGCCCATGTCCTCATCGGGAACGGAACCGGCAGACGGCGTGCTCGACATCGATGCGGTGACGTTTCGGGAATGTTTTGATCGCGGACCGTTCCAGATAGGCCATGACTTGACGAATCATCCGTTGTTCGAGATATCTCGTCTGATGCAGTTGTGCCGGACGCTTCCGGAAACTAGCGTTGAGTACAACGCGGGAAACATACCGATCAGCGTGGACTCGGAAAAGACGCCGGGCAACGGGCTCAGCGCCGAGGAGACGATCCGCCGTATTGCCGAATGCAAATCGTGGCTGGTCCTCAAATACGTCGAGCAGGATCCGCAATATCGCGCCCTCTTGCATCGCTGCCTGGCGGAGGTCGCAAGGCATTCCGAGCTACTCCGGCCAGGCATGTTCCTCGCGCAGGGATTCATCTTCATCAGCTCGCCAGGGTCGGTGACCCCTTATCACATGGACCCCGAGCACAACTTTCTGTTGCAACTACGCGGCAGCAAGCGGATTCACATCTTTGACGGGCGTGATCGCTCCATACTCACCGAAGAGGAACTCGAGCAGTTCTACGGTGGGGCTCACCGCAACCTGACATATCGGAACAATTGCGAGGGGACGGGCTGGACTTTTGACTTGAGGCCGGGCTTCGGCCTGCATTTTCCGGTGACCGCCCCTCACTATGTGAGAAACGGCCCTGAGGTATCCGTTTCCTTCAGCATCACCTTTCGTACGCCGGATCTAAAGCGGCGGCGAATGGTTCATATCTGCAACGCCTTCCTGCGCCGGCGCGGCCTGTCGCCTGCCCCTGCCGGCAAGCATCCCCGCCACGATTTTCTGAAATACCTCTTCTATGGGGCGGCCAGCAGGATTCATCGACTGTTCCGCGGAGGCGAGCCCCCGCGAACTCAGGCGGTGACGCCAAATGCTCGCAAGAGCGACGCAACTTCCTTATCCGCCGTATTCCCACGGCGCGTCCGCGACGGTTAGCGGCCGCATCCGTTCCCCGCATTCAGCCTCCACCACGCCCAGAATCACCATCGCATGATCGCCCACGGCATCCAGTATCCGTTCCACACTGCATTCGACGTGCGCGGGGAGGCTGGCGAGCACGGGGGCGGTGGTCTTGCCCTCTGCGAATGCTTCCCCGTTTATCGTCCCGGGCTCCGCGCGCGTCGGGTAGAAGAACGTCTGCGCGATATCCTGCTGCTGGTCCCCAACGATATGAAGTACCGCAGTACGGCTGACGGACAGGCACTTGAACACATTGCTTTCTCGGCGCACCGCGGCCATGATCAACGGCGGCTTGAAGGACACCTGCGAAACCCATGTGACCGTCGCCGCGCCATAACGATCCTCACTGCGCGAGGTCAGCACATAGACGCCGTTGGACAGCATCCGAAGCGTCTTCTGTCTGACTTTCTTGTCCACGCCCGTCAACCCGACTGAACCTCTCGAACCGCGCCCGCTTCGGCGGTTACCATTTCCCGCCGCAGAGTCAGCCTGTTCTGCACTTGTGGTCCGGATCCGCGATGCTCTTCGTGGTTTCCTCGAACCGTTTCCTCAAGCAATCTCTGGCTGCGCGGCCGTCGCTCGCCCTCGATATCGCTGTGCTCGCTGGCCAGAAGATCGAATAGCAGCCGGTCGTGCGCTTGGCCGTCGATGAAGTGACATTGCCGCTGCCGACCGACGAAACGGAAGTTGAGGCGTTGTATTAGACGAATCGACGGGTTGCCCTCCACGACCCAGGTATTGATCGTGTGAAGACCGAGATCCCGAAACGCAAGGGTAAGGACCTTCGCTGCAGCCAGGGTCCCAAGACCTCGGTGTCGAAAAGATTTGTCGCCCTGCGCCCCCCACAGCGTCGCGCTCCTGAAGTTGCGATCGACGCTGTTCAGACAGCAGATTCCGATGGGGACATCGTCCACATTAGAGGTATACGCCCTCATGAAATGGGTTGGCCGCTGCACCATGATCTTGAGTAGCGCCGGCGTGACGATCTGTCTCCCGTTCCCGAAGTCCAGCCACTGGTGGTTTTCCTTCTCGCCGAGCCAGTGCGCCACCAGTTCGACTATTTCCGGGTTATCCAAGGGTAGAAGTTTCATACGGGCGTCCCTCTTCCGGTGATCCCCAATCCTGTCGGCGAGGAATCACGTTCTGCTCCATGCATGCCGCCGGGAACGATATCGTCATCGGTGATCGCGCGTGGCCTCGGAACCGTATCGAGCGCAGACGGCCACAGTGCATCATAGGCAGCCAGCAGCTTTGTCACCTCGTAGCGCCATTCGAGTTCATTCGTTACGCGCCTGCGTCCGAATCTGCCCATCTCTGCGCGCCGCGCCGGATCGTCCAGCAATTCGATGATTTTTTCCGCAAGATCCACCGCATCGTTCTTTCTCGCGTACAACGATGCCAACTG
Source organism: Burkholderiales bacterium (assembly GCA_035275265.1). Taxonomy (GTDB): domain Bacteria; phylum Pseudomonadota; class Gammaproteobacteria; order Burkholderiales; family JACQAP01; genus JACQAP01. The sequence goes on from DATENC010000029.1 coordinate 15,811, forward strand.
GGCCGAGTAACGCCCTTCAGTGAGATCGAACTGCACGATCGGCTTGCCAAGAGCCATGTATTCCATGATCTTGTTCATGGTGGACTTGTCGTTCATATCGTTGGCGATGTCGGGATTGACGCAGACGTCGGCAGTGTTGAGCATCGCCAGCAACTCGCTGTCCGGCACGCGTCCGGTGAAGGTCACAAAGTCGGCGACGCCCAGTTCGACGGCATAGGCCTTCATCTCGTCGAGAGAAGTGCCGCCCCCGACCAGGCCGAACTGGACGTCGCTGCGTCCGAGTTCGTGGACGATGTGGTGCGCGGCGCGCAGCAGATAGTCGATACCCTCCTGTTTACCCATCACCCCGACGTAACCAACCAGGAATCGGCGGCCTTGCTTGAGTTTTTCCTCGGGGGGCAGGATCTTCAGCCGCTCCAGGCACGGTCCGCTGCGCACCACAAAAACACGTCCGGACGGCATCCCGCCGCGATCGGTCGCGATGCGCTTGTAAGATTCGTTAGTGGCGATCGAAACGTCGGCGGTTCGGAAAGTCCAGTACTCAAGGGCAAGCATCAGGCGATGGAGGAAGTCGCGCCGTCCAAACTTCGCCTCGTAGAGTTCCGGATTGAGGTCGTGGTGATCGAACAGGAATTTTTTGCCGAACAGCTTGAAGAATCCGCCGATGAGGAAAAATAGGTCGGGCGGATTGCAGGCGTGGATGACGTCGAATCCGCGGCTGAAGAAAATCCGTAACGCTAGTCCGAATGTCGAGCCGAGCGCGACTCCGTACTCTACGGCATAGCCGACCGCGCCCGATGCCTCCACCGGCAGGTTGTAACGGTAAATGTGGATGCCGCCGATCACTTCGAACTTGCTTTCGTGACCGCGCCCGGTCGGGCAAATGATCGATACGACGTAGCCGGCATCGCGCAGCGCGCAGGCCTCCTGCCAGACGCGACGGTCGAACGGACTCGGCAGATTTTCGACGAGGATCAGGACGCGCCTGGGGCGGACCGCGGCCGCCTTCGCGCTGGCTTCAAGCATTGCCATTGAACTCGATGAATTGTCGTTCCCAACTTCGACCAATGCAGTCCTTCCGGGGTCGGCAACGTTCACATCGGCCGAAGCGGCCGGATGCCCGTCGGCGATCTGGAGCGAATGGGCTTGCATGCTCTCGTGCATGGGGCCGTCCCTTACCAGCAGATTCCTTCGTAGACGCCCGTGACACTGCGTGAATCGGTAATGCGTACGAAGTCTATGATGGTCTGTCCGTCCCCAAGGCGCTTGGGCACGTCGCGGAACTCCGCTGCGGCATTGCCGATGACGATGGTGCGGGCGTGATCGAGAACCTCATCGATACTGGAGACCATAAGCCGCGAGATATGCGGGATGTGGTTGAGAATGTAATCGCGGTTGGCGCCGTGGATCCTCGCAAGGCTGACGTTCCGGTCGTAGATTCTGAGGTCATACCCCTTGCCGATCAGGCGCTCGGTCAGATCCACCACCGGACTTTCGCGCAGATCGTCAGTACCCGCCTTGAAACTAAACCCGAGGATTCCAACCTTTTTGCTTTCCATATCGACCACGGCACGCACCCCGCGCTCAATCTGTTGCTCGTTGCTCGGCAGGATCGCCGACAGGATGGGAAGTGAAACATCGAGCGTCTTGGCCTTGTACAGGAGAGCGCGCAGATCCTTGGGGAGGCACGAGCCGCCGAACGCGAATCCGGGTTTCAGGTAGTACGGCGAGAGATTGAGTTTGGTGTCCTGGCAGAAAATGTCCATCACGCGATGGCTGTCCACCTCGAGCCCCTTGCACAGGTTGCCGATCTCGTTGGCGAAACCGACTTTGAGGGCATGCCACGCGTTATCCGCGTACTTGACCATTTCGGCAGTTTCGATGTCGGTGCGGATGAGCGGCGCCTCAATGCGTGCGTATAGACTTGCCAACAGATTCCCGCTCGCCCGGTTGAATTCCCCAATCACGGTCTTGGGTGGATTGAAGTAATCGTGTACCGCGGTCCCTTCCCGCAGGAACTCGGGGTTGATGCAAACGCCGAACTCCACACCGGCGCTCCGGCCCGACGACGCTTCAAGCGCAGGGATCACCACATCACGCATGGTCCCGGGCAGCATGGTGCTGCGAATCACGACGGCTGGTGCGCCGTCATTGTGGCGCAATGCCGCGCCAATCTCATCGCACACGCGACGCACGAACTTCAATTCGATGTCGCCGTTGGGGCGGCTGGGCGTTCCCACACACACCAGCGAAAGGTCGGCCTGTCCGACTGCGGCAGCAACATCCGTGGTCGCACGCAAACGCCCGGCTGCGACCTGCCTTTGTATGATCGGACCGATGTCCTTCTCGATGATCGGCGTCTTGCCGGCATTGATCAGATCGACTTTCCTGGGTTCCGGATCGACCCCGACGACGTCATGGCCCTCCTGGGCGAGGCAGCCCGCCGATACAGTCCCGACGTAGCCGAGACCCAGGACGCAAATTCTCATGATTGCCCCTCGCTGATGAAACAAATTGACCTGCGCGGTAGAGCGTCGCGGAAAGGCCGAGTCGAATCGTTGACTGCCCCATGCGTTTCTCCATCCAACACACGCACCGGCCCAGCATAGAAAACGCTTGTGCCACTGTTGCTGTAGGTGTGGAAAGGCATGTAGTCCGATCGGATCAGCACTGGATTTCGGTGCGCAAAACGACGTTGCGCTTGAGGCGCGCCTGCCAGGCGATTGTCGGGGCCGGCAGCTTCTGGTCGAAACCTCGGGATACCCAACCCATGATAGGCGCCACGCTTCCGTGATAAACCCGCGCAGAGGAGCCGTCGGCTTGCGGGAGCTTCAGCGAAACCGTCCTTCTGCCCTGGCGAAGCGTAAAGCCATTCGGTGCGGGGTCGACCTGACATCGTTCGCTACAGTGGAAAAAGATATTGATCTCATGTTCGCCGGCCATCTGCAGCGTGTCTTCGATCACCAGCCGCCGTAGCATCTTGTCGAGAACAATGCGCCGTTGGTGCATCACCGGATCGGCTAGCCGCATGAATCCGTCATGCCAGCCCTCGAATAAGTCTTTTTCCGTCGTACAAGACCACAGACTGCAGCCTGCGCGCGCCTTCCTCAGCCACATGAAACTGCCGCCGGACTGGGATTGGTCCTGTCCGTCTACACACAGAGTGTTGTGGGCGGCCGTACCCCGAAAGTACCGCCGCCAGGGGGCGTCGGTGTGATAGGCAAATGTTCCCGGATCGATCAGGAACTCCAGGCCGCCCACCGACAATGTAAATGCGAGCGCGTCGGCATGTCCGTGCGCGGCGATGGTTTGATAGCCCAATGGGCCCGCGTCGACGATGAGGCGGATTTCGTCATCAGTCTCAAAGTTACAGCCGAGTACGTAATAGCCGCCCTCGGTAAACGCCTGCCGCATCGGCAGCCGTACCTCCGCCGTGCATTGCCCATCGAACAACGCATCCGCCTGCTCGCCCATAAGCCAGCGCGTCTTGTCATCGAGGACACTGGCCTTAAGCTTGAAGTCGCCGCGACCAAACAGAATTGCGGCTGTGGCAAGCAGCGATCGATACGGCGAGGAGTCACCGCCTTCGGCAAGTCTGACGGCCAACGCATCGTCGGAATCGCCGAGCATGGGAACGTTGCCGCCCGCATCCATTATCGAGGCGAGATACTCGAGCATCACCTCAACGCGCGATTCATAGGCGACCGAGAACCATTGTCCATTCGCCTTGCCGGCGAGCAAGGTTAGCAGCAGCAGATCGAGCACAAACTTCTGGTAGGACACGGCCTGCTCCCGGTTGACGCCGTCGGGAGCGTTCTGCAACAGCGTCTCTCTTTCCAGAATGGCCTTCGCTGTTGTCAGCCATTCGCGCGTGGCCGGCCAATGGGGCCAGGTGAGAGCGGCGATGAACAGGCCCGCTGCCTCGCCGATCAGGTGATTGTTGGCAGAAGAATCGAGCGAGAAATGGCCGGACACGAACTGCATGTGCCGGTACACGGATTCGAGCCAGCGCTGCCGGAGGCGCACACCGTCGGCACTTTGGAACACAGTCGCGCGCGCTCCGCCGAGAAGTTGCCACGCGACAGACCAGTTGATCAGCCTGATGCCGGCCTCGAGCGCGCTCGTCCAGTTTGGGCCCATGGGATACGGACACGAATCGAACCAACTATCGAGGTGCCGGCGGAGCACCTCGAAATACCGCGCATCGCCGCTGAGCGCGTGAGCCTGCGCCAGGGTCACGAGATGCAGGTGGCGATTGGGTTCCCAGAGGTATTTGATATCTCCCACCAGTAGCGGGTTGCGGTAGTCGAGCCACTTGCCGAAGCTCAGCGGCGCTTCAACACCGGTCTTGGGATCGCGGTTCCAGCGTGGCGGCGAGCCCAGATCGGCGTCGCGAAGCGCAAACACGTCCAGCTTGCCGGCCGCAATGCGGTCGGCGGCGGCAAGGTATGGGGAGGGATCGACTCTCGCCGCGGCATGTATCCAGTGATGAGGGTTCGGTGCGAGGTCGGCAGGCGGCACCTTTTGCGAGCCAAGCAGCCCGGCGTGCTCCGCATGCATCGCCAGCGTGCGAAGGACGCGACGGGAAATCTCCGAAGGCGTCATGCATCGCAGGCGATTCAGATACCATCGAAACCGTTCCTTCAGACCCGCGGTCCGGGCAGCGTACCCGAGCGTGCCGCCGCTGTTGTCGCCGATGTCCTGCGAATGGCTCATGTGCATTCGCTGGGTTGAACAGCGAAGCCCACCGGATTGGCCCCGGAATGGCCGAGACCCAGGACGCAAAGATTCATGGACCTCCCCAAGTTTGCATTGGATCGACTCGTTGTGCGACGAATGCCGCTCGCCATCCGCATGCGCAATTGTCGAATGTCAAAAAACGTTGATCCTCAGCATAAGTAGGGGTTGTTGCGTCCGTAGAATGGGTGCTCGATCGCTGGTAGTCTGATCGGACCAGCGCCGATCCTTGCATTGTCGAGAGTGCGCGGGCCCCATATGGTCAGGCATATTGCCGGTGCCATATCTCGAGATTGAGAAGGGCCCACAGCAATTTCTCGTGATTCTGCTTGCCGTTGACGTGTTCGGACAGAACATGATCCAGGGCCTGCGGATTGAAGTAATCCCGGGTCATCGAGGATGCGCCCTGAAGGTGATCGAGAAGGTAATCGCGCATTTCTCCGCGGAACCAGCGGTTCACCGGCACCCGGAACCCCACCTTTGGCCGCGTCAGGATCCGTTCGGGAAGAAGCCGTTTTCCGGACTCGCGCAGTATCCATTTGGAACACTTTCCCCGCACGCGGTAATGATCCGGCAGCGACGACGCGAATTCGGCCAGTTCGTGATCAAGGAAGGGGACGCGTGACTCGATCGACGCCGCCATACTCATCCGGTCTCCCCGCTCGAGCAGATTGTCCGGCAGCCAGCTGGTTTGGTCGAAATAGAGGATGCGCCTCAGCGCACTACTTTTCGGATCTGCGTCGAATGGCGGCACGTCACCCACGTCATATCCGTTCAGGCGCAGGACCGAGAGATGCTCGCGCTCCCTGCGGTTCAGGGCTCCGAACCAGCGCACATAGCGTTCGCGCCAGTCCTCGATGTTCAGGTTCGTGACGGCCGTCTTCAGGCGGCGGAACTCATAGGGCAGCGCCCGGGCGAGCGGCGCGATCAGGCGATGACGGACATAACCCGGCAGCACCTGGTAGCTTTGCGCAAAGCGCTCGAAGACATGTTTCGGATAGCCGCCGAGTATTTCGTCGCTGCCCTCGCCGGTGAGCACCATCTTGACACTGCGCGCCGCTTCGCACGCCAGCATGTAGATGGGTATGTCAGAGGGTTCCGCCACGGGCGCATCGCGGAACGAGACCAACCTGGGAAGCTTGTCCATGAGGTCGCGCTCGCTCACGATCAGCTCGTGGTGGTCGGTCCCGAAATGCTGCGCCACCTCGGCGGCGTAGCCGAGTTCACTGTAGCTGTCCTCGGCGAAGCCCACCGAGAACGTCTTGACGCAAGTATTGTGGCGGCTCATCAGCGCCACGATGGTGGAAGAGTCGAGCCCGCCGGACAGGAACGCGCCGAACGGCACGTCGCTCACCATCTGCATTTTGACGGCTCCGTCCAGGCGGGACAGGAAATTTTCGACAGCATCGGGTTGCGGTTGCGTGAAGGCACGCAGAGTGCGGTCCGGAGCAGACCAGTAGCGCTCCTCCTTGAGCTTTCCGCGTTCCCAGACAGCGAACGTTCCCGGCATCAATTTGCGGATGCCGCCGAACAAGGTCTTGGGGCCTGGCACGTAGCGATAAGCCAGATAGTCCCACACGGACTGCAGGTCCACGGTGGTCTTGACACCGGGAATGCGAAGCAGCGCCTTGATCTCGGATGCAAAGTACAGTCCGCAGTTGTCTTCGTACAGATACAGCGGCTTTTCGCCGAACCGATCGCGCGCCAGGAACAGGCGCTCGTTGCGCGAATCCCAGACCGCGAACGCAAACATGCCGCGCAAGTGGCGCACCACGTCGTTTCCCCAGTGCTGGTACGCCCGCAGCAGCACTTCGGTGTCGGAATCGCGCTTGAAGGCATGTCCGAGCAAGCTCAGCTCCGCGCGCAGTTCGCGGAAATTGTAGATCTCGCCGTTGAAAATCAGCGCGACACCGGCATCGGCGTCGCACATCGGCTGCGGCGCGCCTTCCACATCGATGATCGCCAGCCGCCGGTGTCCCAGAAAAACATGGTGCCCGGTGCTGCCGCCGAGAAAGGAGCAGGCGCCTTGGCCGTCCGGGCCGCGATGGGCGATAGACTGCAGCATGGACTCGAGCGTTTCCGTCGAGAGCATGCGCTCCGGCTTCGCCACCCAACCTGCAATTCCGCACATTATGATTCTCGACTGATGATTGCGGTCAGCAATTTGTCAGCGCCTTGATGCGTTTCGGAGCGGTGCACGCGCTTAAGGTTTCTTCGCGTAGATGACACGATGCCAACCCCAATTCCTTCCCAGTGCCCTGCGCACGACTTTCGGCAACAGATGACCCGGCATGGTCCGGTGGCGGTGATCGAAGAAAAACACTTCGTTTTTCTCGATCTGGAACGCCTCAAGAAGCTGCGCCGCCTCTTTCGCGTCGTACACCCGCGAATAAGGATTGTCCGGGCCGTCCGTATTGCGACTCAGCCACTCCTCGTCGGTCATTCGCCCCACCTGCCTGCGAAGCTCCAGGTGACGCTTCAGTTTGTCGCGAGGGATTCCCAGCCGGGGAAGGAACGCAAGTGCCCCCGGCACCGACAAGATTCGCAACCCGAGTTTGCGCAGGAACATGATTTCGACGACATAGTTGATCGAGCTGCGGTTGTAGAGCATCACGAGCAGTTCGCCCCCTGGCTTGAGAACCCTTTTTATTTCGGCGACGGCTCTTGCAACTTCGGGGATATGGTGGAGCACCCCGAACGAATAGACCACGTCGAATGTGTCGTCCGGGAAATCGAGCGCCGTCGCGCTGCCTTGCAGTACGGCGCCGGGAAGGGAGAAAAGACGCAAGGCTTCCGAGGCCATTAGGGTCGATCCCCGATCTACATTGATGCCCGTGTAGAGACCTCCCCGGGCGATGATCCTGCGGGCATCCGTTCCTACGCCGGCGCCGATCTCGAGTACCCGCTTTCCAGACCAATCTATTTTTGACAGGACGTCGAGAATATGCGGCTGAAGTTCATAGCGCTGGCGCTCGATATCCAGAAAATACTCTCGCGACAGCGGGTCTCGATCGCTGAGTTCCGACTCGCAAGGTTTGTCGTTCCAGTATTCCCGGACACGCTCTTGAGCAAGACCTCTATTCATTGGGAGCTCTATGCACGGGCAACGCGTTTAGCGTCGTCCGCGAAAATCGGGATTGAACTTCGCGGAATGCACGCGCACCAGCATGTCCTTCGCCACCTTCGCGACCTTGCCGCACCCGATCTCGATCGCGAACTCCCGTGGTGCGCGCTCTCGCACGTGTTTGCTGATGCGCTGGCGCAAGCCTTCGTCGTCCAGCAAGCGGCAGATGCTGTGCGCCAGCATCTGGGGGTTCTTCGGAGCGATCAGAAAGCCGTCTTCTCCGTCCTTCACGAAATCGGGGATTGCGCCGACCGTCGTGGCAATAACGGGCAGTCCGGCGGCCATGGCTTCGGGGATGACGAGAGGAAACGCTTCGGTCCAGGAAGGCACCACAATCATCCGCGATGTCACGAATGCAGCGGCCTTTTCGCGGCCTTCGAGGGAACCCAGAAATGTGAGGCGCGGCGCGATGCCGCGACGCTCGGCGTCGGCGCGAATGACGGACTCCAGTGCGTCACGCTCGGCGACGCCCACCAGGACGAAGTTGGCTTCGGGATGACGTTCGAGAACCCGCGGGATGGCGTCGAACAGATCATAGATGCCCTTGGGCGCAGACAATCGTCCGACGAACAGCACCGCCTTGTCGCCGCGCGCGAGCCACGGCGCTGGCGTATCGGCGGGCATGTCGCGAAAAAGCGCTATGTCGGCCATGTTAGGTGCCCAAGTGACATCGTCGCGCCGCCACGCTTTCCCCATCTCCCGCTGGTAGGTGGGGCCAAGTACGATCACGCGGTGCGCCGCCGCCATAAGAAACCGTCCGATAAGGCGGCCACTGCGAGTCTCGCCCGAGGGGAAGCGCGTATGCAGGGTACCGTGGTAATGGCAGATGACCTTGGCGCCGGCCAGGCGGGCGGCGACCATGAACATCCAGTCGCGCAGGAACGACAGACTGGGCGCAGCGTGGACCAGCACGACGTGCGGCCGCACACGTATGAGTGCCCGCAACAGCCGTGAGAAGTCGCGGATCATGTAGAGCGGCGTTTTCCAGGTGGGATTTTCGACGGCCCAGCGCAATTGCCGCTTAGACGTGTCCACGACATGCAGATCGAACTCCTGCGCAAGCAAAGAACGGCGCTGCATGTCGATAACCAACTGCACGCCACCGAGCGGCGGCGGCAGCGGACCGGTGACGAGGAGGCGATGTCGTGTCAGGACGCCCGTCGTATCGGGAGCAGTACGCGCGTGCGATCCGCCTGGCGAGGACGAGGCTTGTAAGGTGCGCATGAGCATGGCAGTCAGGTGATGCTGTACGGGAAGCGCGGCTCGATCGTCACGATGCGCCGCTGCACGATGGAACGCTGCGCGGCAAGCAAGGCTTGCGCGGAGACGAGGAAACTCTCGGTGTAGTCCGTGGCGCCCGGCGCGCCGGAAAACTGCGCGACCATTGCCTGCAACATCGCCTTCTGACCGCGGTCGGGCTGGAACCGTCGCATGCCGCCGCCTGAATCGCCGCGAAGGACGAGCCGGCGAAAACCGGTGATCTGCGCCGAGCGTCCGCCGCCGAGGATATCGATGGATTCGCCCTCCAGCCCTTTCTGGCTGCCGCAGGTGTAGTGCACCACGCCAATGCCTCCGTTCGCGAAACGCATCGTGATGGCCCAGCTTTCCTCGCGGTGCGCGAGGTCGGGCGTTGCGAATGCACTCACCTCGACCGGCACGCTCTGGGCAAAGAAGATTGCAAGGTCGATGTGATGGCAGACATCGCCGAACAGCATTCCGCCGCCCTCGACGCCGTCCTGGTACCAACTGTCGCCGGGCACGCCCCCCGCGCGTGCCACGCACGTGACTTGTCGCACGTCGATGCCGCTGAAATGAGCCAGCGCGCGCTGGCTGAGCGCGCTGAAGCGTCGGTTATGGCCAAGCCATAGCGTGGGGCCATCGGCGGCGCGCTTTCCGAGCGCCGCGATTACGGGCGCGAGTTGCTCCTCGCTCAGGGCGAGCGGTTTTTCGACATAGGCGTGCTTGCCTGCTTCCAGTACGGACGCGGCGTAGCGGGCGTGGCTGTCGTGCCGCGTGACCACCATGATCGCATTCACTTCCGGATCGCGAAGCAGTTCGGCGGGATCGGTCGTTGCCTTGTGAAATCCATAGCGTCCCGCCAGCGACTCGGCGTTGGCACCCCTGGTCGTGCAAATGCTCTCCAGACTCAGGCCCTCGATCGACGGGAAATACGGCATGAGCATCGACTTGGCGTAGTTGCCAGCGCCGATCTGACCAAGCCGCACAATGCCGCGCGACCGCTCGCCGCCGAACGTAAGCGTGCGCGGCTGCAATTCGATCACGCCCGGCTCGGGCTCCGGATATTCGAAGACAATGCCGATTGCGTGTCCGAGTTCGCCGGCGGCGATTCTGTCGAAAACGGAGATCGCGTCCAAGAACGGGAAGCGGTGGGTAATCAACTGGGGCACGGCCAGCCTGCCCTGTGCAATCAGGTCCAGGAACGCCTGCATGTTCCGGTTTGCCGTCCAGCGGACGTAGCCGACCGGGTAGTCCTTGCCGCGCACAAAGTAGTCGGGTTCGCTAATGCCGGCGCCCATCGCGCGGCTGAAGCGGAAATCGATTTCCTTGCCGAACCACGTGCGCCACTCCAGCTGGATTGCGGTATTGCCAAGGCAAACGACGCGGCCGCGATCCCGCACCATCGCCGCGGCCAATTCAATCGGCCCGAGATCCCTGGTCGACACGGTAAGCAATACTGCGTCGACGCCAAGCCCGCCGCTGATTTGCAATGCATGGCGCAAGGCCTCGTCCGCTTCGGGACCGCAGGCCGCATCAGCGCCGTTCTGCGCCGCCAGCGCGCATTTTCCGGGATCGAGATCAACGCCGATGACACGGCATCCGTTTGCGCGGCACAGTTGCACAAGAAACTGTCCGAGCAATCCCAGGCCGATGATTGCTACGCTTTCACCGAGTTCGAGTCCGGCCTGGCGTATCGACTGCAGCGCAATCGCGCCGACAGCGCTCGCGCTCGCAGCCTCCAGGCTCACGCTGTCCGGAACACGCACCACCAGATTGCGCGGCACGGAGTTGTATTCGGCATGGGTGGCCATGCCTTCGCCGATGCACGCGACGCGGTCGCCCACGCGAAACTCCTCCGCCTGTGAGCCCACGTTCACCACGGTTCCGGCGCAGCTGTAGCCAAGGGTGGTCGGCGCCTTGAAGCGTTCCTGCACCTTGCGCAAAGTCGGTATGAGGCCCTGCTCGCGGAGCGTGTTGAGAACTACGTTGACCTGATCAGGCCGCTCCTTCGCCTTTTCGACCAGGCTCATGCGCGCCTGGGAGACCTTCATCTTCTCGGTGCCCACGCTCACGAATGAGTAGTGGTTTCGCACCAGAACGTCGGCGGGACCGATCGCCGGCATGGGCACTTCGCCGATATCGAGGGCGCCGTTGCGCAGGTAGTGGCGTACTTGCTTCATGCAGGCACCTTCGTCCAGTTCATCGATTTCTCTCTACGGGCGGACATCGAACGCATCAATCACGGTGTACGAACCCGTGTCGCTCGTATGCACGATCTTCAGCGTATGCGAAGCGAGGAGCAGGTTGTCGATCCTGTAAATGGTGGTCTGGTAGGCTTCGGTCCCCACGGCCAGAGTGCCCGGCGGCGCCGGCGCCAGCCAGGTCGAGAGGTGTTGCACGAGAATCCCGTCCAGGTATATGTCGGCCTCCCCGGTGCTGAGCTTGCGGCAACCGATCCAGCTCACGGAGGTGCCCGTGAACGTGAACTCGACGAACGCGCCGGCAACGGGGGATTCGGATACGCTTCCTTCGCTCCACGTTCTGTTGACGTTGCGGAAAATCCAGTTGCCCGGGCTGTAGACGACGGCGGGATCTTCTTCCTCATAGCGCCTTCCCGGCGTGGTCACGTCGAAGGCGTCCACTATGATCTTGGAAGCCGTCGAAAGACTGTTGTGGGTTCCCAAGGCCTCGATAGTCAATGTATGAGGCACGTCATCCAGCCCTGTCGCCGTGAATACAGTAGCCTGCATCTGGAACGACGAAGAATAGGTGTCGACTACGGTGGGCGCGCCTCCATCCACGGTAACGCTGGCCCTGCCGCCGTCGCGGCCGCGAAAGCCAATCCAGCTGACTGCCGTCCCTCTGAATGTCAACGTGACTTTCGAGCCGCTCGTCTCGGTGACCCGCGCGCCCCCCACCGGGTCAAGTGGGACTGTTCTAACTCCACCACCGCTCCATCCATCGTTGTTATCCGCCTGCGCCCAAACGCCGGTGAACGCCACGTCCGGATCGGTCTCCTGCAAGTGCGAGACCACCGATGCCGGTATGGCGAACGCATCCACCACTACGGCGTTTCCCTGCGACAGCCTGTTATGGGTACCCGTTACCTGGATCGTCAACGTATGGGTGCCGGGACTCAGGCCGTTCACCGTATAGACAGGGGAGTTGGTTTCGAAGTTATGTGCAAATAGATCCACCAATACGCCGGCGCCACCGTCGACACTGACAAGCGCGATTCCGCTGATGTTGCTGCGTTGCCCGATCCACGTGACCGAGGTGCCGGTGAAGGTGTATGTCGCTGTCGCCGAGGGCACCGCGGATTGAACGGCACTTCCCCCGCTTCGCGCATACCAATCAGGGACGGCTTGTGTCCAGCCCGGACTCAACGTCACGGCAGTGTCCGTTTCTTCGGCGCGCCCGGCCACCGGGGGCGGGGGGGGGTCTGGTGGCAGTGGGGTATTCGCCATCATGACGGTCACCGGCGCCGAAGTGATCAGATTGCCTGCGCCGTCGCGCGCGATGGCCGTCAGTGTATGCGTGCCGTCGCTCGCGATAGTGGTATCCAGCGTGGCCGAGAAGGGGTCCGCGGTATCTTCCGCGCCGATGTTCGCGCCGTCCAACTGGAACTGGACGCCCGCGACTCCGCCGTTGGCAGCGGCCGTTGCCGTCACGTTGACGCTTCCGGAGACCGTGCTCCCGGACGCGGGAGTGACGATTGCAACCGTCGGCGGTGCGGTATTGCCACCGTTGTTGCCGGTGCTTCCGTTGCCGCCGCTATCCTCGCTCTTGCCGCCGCCGCATGAAACCAGCATGCCCGCAAGCAACAGGGCAGCGACGCGACTAATTTCGCGGCCTATCCGAATCGACACGTCGTTATGGGCGGACATCGAAAGCATCCACCACGGAGTAGGAGCCGTCGCTCGTAACCACGATTTCCAACGTATGCGCACCCGGGGAAAGCCCATCCTTTCTGAAGATGGTGGTTTGGTAGGCCTCGGTCCCCTCGGCCAGAGTGCCCGGCGGCGCCGGCGCCAGAAAGGTTTCGACGTGATCCACGAGATTTCCATCGATGAATATGTCGGCGCCGCCCGTGCTGAGCTTGCGGCAACCGATCCAGCTGACCGAGGTCCCGGTGAAAGTGAACGTGACTTTTGCCCCGGCCACAGGGGACTCGGCGACAGTTCCCTCGCTCCAGGTTCTGTTTTGGTTGCGGAAAACCCAGTTGCCGGGGCTGTAGACGACTGCCGGATCTTCTTCCTGATAGCGTCTTCCCGGCGTCGTCACGTCAAAGGCGTCGACCACGATCTGGCGCCCCGTCGACGAGGCGTTTCTGCGGCCCGTCGCCTCGACAGTCAACGTATGGATCGTGTCGGAAAGCCCCGTTGCCGTGAACACGACGTCCTGGATTCTGTTCTTCGGAGAATACGTGTCGACCTCGGTCGCAACGCCTCCATCCAGCGATACCATGGCGATGCCCCTGTCGGGGCCACGCTGCCCGCTCCAGCTGACCGCCGTTCCCCGGAACGTCAACGTGGCTTTCGCGCCCGCGGTCCCCGAGGCCCTCGCGCCTCCCACCGGCGGCGCGGGGGCGGTGAAGACCCCTCCACCGCTCCACGCGATGCTGGAATCCGCCTGAACCCAACCGGAGGTGAAGGCTACGTCCGGATCCGTCTCCTGCAAGTGCGAGACCACCGGCGCCGGAGTGTCGAAGGCATCCACCAGGACGATATTTGACTGGGCCTCGGGGTTTGTGTGGTTCGCGACCTCGATCGTCAGCGTGTGGCTTCCGGGATTCAGGCCGTTCACCGTGAAGGCGGGTGTGTGGATTTCTTCCGGCCGCGCGAACAGATCCACCTCGGAGACGAAAACCCCGTCCACGGAGACGCGCGCGATTCCGCCGCTGACACTCCGGTACCCGATCCATGTAACCGAGGTCCCGGTGAAGGCGAACGTGGCTTGCGCCCCCGGTACAGTGGATTGCATGGCGGTTCCTCCGCTCCACGCAAACCAATCGGGAGGGCTCTGCGTCCAGCCGGGGCCAAAGTTCACCGATGCGCTTGTTTCCTCGAAGCGCCCCTCTGTGGACGGGGTGGGGAAACCACCGCCGCTGCCGTCGCCGCCGCTGGTGCCGCCGCAAGATACCAGCGTGCCCACGAGCAGCAACGTTGCGACTCGCCACACTTCGTGACAGCCAAGAAAATGCCCGTATCGCGACGGACCGTGGCGACTAGGACTCACTGAGTGCGGCCTCGGCCCGCGGTAATTCGTTCTGGACCGAACGGCGCGGCGCGAGCTTCGCGACATACCAGTCTAGTGCGCACGCCAGACCCTCGCTCACCGGCTGAACCGGCCGGTAACCCAGAAGCCGACCTGCCTTGCCGATGTCAGCCTGTGACAGCCGCACGTCACCCGCGCGAAACTCGCGATATGTCGGATGGAGATCGTGCAGGTGGGGATAGCGCAGCTCGAGCAGCGAACGGATGGTCTCGAACAGCTGATTGAGCGTAATTCTTTCGCCAAGCGCAATGTTGTAAACTTGGTCGATGGCAGCCGAGTCATCGACCGTAGCCGCCAGCAGGTTGGCCTGAACCACGTTGTCGACGTGGCAGAAATCGCGAACTGTTTCGCCGTCACCGTTGATGAAGACGGGGTCGTTACGGATCATGTCCGCGACCCACTTTGGAATCACGGCTGCGTACGCACCGTTGGGGTCCTGACGCGGACCGAACACGTTGAAATAACGCAGCCCGATCGACCCGAGTCCATAGCAACGCGCGAAGATCCCCGCGTACAGCTCGTTCACGTGTTTGGTCAATCCGTAGGGCGACAGCGGCCTGCCGATCTGGGACTCCACCTGCGGCAGTCCCGGATCATCGCCGTAGGCCGCGCTTGAGCTGGCGTAAACAAAACGCAATACACCAGCGTCGCGCGCCGCCATCAGCATGTTGAGAAACCCGGTCACATTAGCTTCGTGGGCCGAGACCGGATCGGCAATGGTTTGAGGCACACTGCCAATCGCAGCCTGATGGAGCACGACCTCCACCGAACGGCAGGCCAGTCCACAGGTTCCGGGCGTGCGAATATCTCCTTCGATAAACCGAAAGTTTTTCCATTGGGCTTGCCTGACCGCGTCCTTGACTTGCGCCAGGTTGCCCGGATTTCCCGAGGAAAAATTGTCGAGCCCGACCACCCGCTGTTCGAGCTTGAGCAGGGCCTCGAGCAGATTGGAGCCGATGAATCCCGCCGCGCCCGTCACCAGCCAGGTGCGTGCATGGGTCCTCAGGCCTTTCTGCACATCTTCGTATCTCGTCATGCCTTAGGCGCTCCTTGCCTTGGTTCCTGGATTGTCGGATTTCAGCGTGTATCTACAACTCGGCAGGCATGGTCCGGATGGACTGTCGCCGCCTTATGACGCACCGGTGTTGCCGCGATCCGCACGCAATAATTCACTGCTTCCCTCCGCACCAAAGCGGTTCCGACCGAGGTCCAGCAGCAAGCGCTCATAACGGTCTAGCATCTTCGTCTCCGAAAAACGGAGTTCAACCGCCGCGCGCGCAGCACGCCCCATCCTTGTGGAAACTACGCGGTCCGCGAGGATTGCCAGTTTGTCGACCAGAGCACTGGTATCGCCGACCGGGAATAGAAAGCCGTCTTCACCTGGCCGAATCATCTCCGCAGCGCCGCCGACATCGGAATGGACTACCGGCTTGCACATAGCCATTGCCTCGATCGCGGCCAGCGAGAATGCCTCGGTATGGCTGCACAACACCATGACATCGCAGACCGCGATATAGGGGCGGACGTCCTGCTGAAATCCAGTGATCACTACGTCGTCCTCGACCTCGAGTTCACGCGCACGCGATTCGATTACTTCGCGCAAGTCGCCATCGCCTATCATCAGGACACGGGCTGGAATGCCTGCGTTGCGCAACATGGCAACCGCTTCGACCAATTGCACGTGGTTTTTTTCCGGGCGCAGACGCGCAGATATGCCGATCACGTAGTCATCTTCGGAAAAGTGCAACGCGCTGCGCAGCCGCGCGCGCTCCACGGGATTCGATTGCTCGCAAAACGCGTCAGTGTCCACGCCGTTGTAGATCACCTCGTTGCGGCGCGAGAACACTGCGCGGCGAAGCCAGCGTCGCCTCTGCTTTTTGCAGACGAAGACCGCACAATCCGCGGCCCAGAAGAACCAGCGATACAGACACATCTGCACCTGCTCTTTTGCTCCGAGCAGTCGGTTCGAGTGATAGGTCACAACCAGCGGCACCCGCCGGCGCGAAATGCGCAACGCGAGCCACGAATACATCAGCGAATACGGATTGGCTGCGACAATCACCGACGGGCCGACACGTGCAATGTGCGCAGCGAAATCGGTCAAGGCGCGGCGGTCCAGGTAGCGCGTGGCATTGAGGCAACGAACGGTCCCCTTTTTGCCCAACCGAAGGAGATCGATCAGGCTGGGGTTCTCGTCCTTGACATGGACGACGTGGCATTCATGCCCGCGCGCCACCAGTCCATTCAGGACGCTGACCGCGTGCCGTTCGGCACCCGCCGGATACAACGAAACCGTGACGAAAATTGCTCGCAGCATGACATCGCTCAAGGCCGCGCTCGGTAAACATTTCAATCGCCGGCCTTTTGGCGCGTTGACCGCAATTCATTCGATCGCCAGCCTCCCAACTACCGGCGGGAGGCAAGCCTCATACCATCACGGCCACACGAGCCGACCAACCGGGTTCAACAAGCGTTGAATACGGTACCGACGATTTGAGCGCCCATGTCGCCCAACTCCCGGATTACACCTTTGGTATCTGCAAGCCGGGTGCCGTCTTTGCGGGCCACCACCAACGCACTTCCCGCGCGAAAAGCCACCGCTTGCGCATCCGCGTAGGGCTGCGCCGGAGCAGTATCGAGGAGGATGACGTCGAACTCGGTCCGCAACTCGTGCAGCAGCACGGCAAGCCCGAGACCTGACAGCAGTTCCTGAGGGTTGGGTGGTCTCGCGCCAGCGGGCAACAGGGACAGCGCCCCGAACTCCGGAATCGGCGCCACCGCACTGCGATCAGCGCGCCCGGAGAGGAGCGCCGAAAGGCCAATCCGGTCTGATATATTGAATATCAGGTGCTGCCGCGGTTTGCGCAGGTCTGCGTCGATCAAAAGTGTGCGTTCTCCAAGCTGCGAGAAAGCTACAGCCAGGTTCGCGGCCACATAACTGCGTCCCTCTCCGGAACCCGGACTGACGATTGCCAGCACCCGGCGCTTGACGCCCGCCTTTGACCAACGGATGAGCAACTGGGTCCGCAGTCCGCGGAACTCTTCGGCCCGAGGGTTAAACGGATCCTGCGCAATGACGAGTTCGTCACTGATGCTGTCGTTTCCGGGTAACAGATGCGGAAGGTCATATTGCTTCGCGATCGCACGATGCAGATCGGTCACTTTGATCATGCCCAGGCGAAGCGCCGCGTCACCGAACCTCAACCCTTCCGCGTGCTGCAAGGCCATCACCCGTTCAATGTCATCTCCGCCGAGCTTGCCCTCTTCCGCGAGGATGCTGCCGATCCTTCGGTCACCTCGCCCTATAACGCGGCTCGAACCTTCAATCGGCAGGACGTTTTCCTGAGCATTCATGGTTTTTCCTCAGCCAGGATTCGGCAAAGCGGGTCGGTTACTGCCGGACCAACCTAGCAAGCGTCGCCCGGTTGGGCGGCGCTCGTTCAGCACGGCAAGCAGCGGTACATCCAGTTCCAGATCGCTGCGTGAACGCACGCGGCGGTCGAGCACTTCCAGCAACATCACCATCACGATTCCAAAGATCGATCCGACAACAATCGATAGCGCTATATTGAGCATGATTTTTGGCCGTGAGTGCTTGCGCGGCTCGGCTGCCGGGTTGAGTATCATGACGTTGGTCTGATTGGCGCGGCTATCGACCTGGCTGACCACCGAGCGCTGCATGGCCGTGTCGTAGGCGCGTTCGGCGGACTCTACATTGCGTCTGAGCACCGTAAGCTCGTTGCGACCTTCCTTGAGTTCGAGCACGCGCTCCCGCTGCGCCAACATTGCTTTGCGGGAATCCGCCTCGCGCTGGCGGCTCTGCCGCGCCGAACTCTCGATGCCCGCCACGATCTTCTTCATTTCGGCGTCGAGTTTCTCGCGCAGGCTCTGGTTCTCGGAGACTTGGCGCTGGTACTGCGGGTAGTTCGGTCCGTAGTGCGTCGCTATTTCCTGGAGTTTCGCCTCACCGTGCAGCACGTCCTCCTTCAGCCTCTGGATGAATGGATTGTCGAGAACCTCCGGCATCTTGTCCGGGGACCCGCCTTTCTGCATGAAAGTCCGCGCCTGTTGCTCGCGGGATTTCCATTCGAATGTCTGTTCCTGCGCCTTGCCCACTTGGTCCGACAGAACCGCCAACCTGGTGTTCTCGACATCGACGTTTTCGTCGGCCGAAACTATCCCGCGCCGCTGGTGATAGTCGGTCAGCCGCGCCTGGGCATCTTCGAGGTTGGCTCGCAGTCCCTTCAGTTGTTCGTCGAACCACGCTGCGGCCTTTTGCGTCGGCTCAACACGCAATTCCAGCATCGTATCGATATAGGCCTTACCAAATCCGTTGGCGACATCCGCGGAGTAACCGGGATTGCGGGATGAATAGCTGACCTGGATAACGCTGCTCTGCGTAGTGTCCACCTCGAGGTCTTCAAGCAGTCTTTCGACCAGACTGTCTTCGATCGAGCGTCCGTTTTGCGCTGCATCCTGGACCAACTTCTGGGCCATCGGACTTTGCGCGAGCTTCAGTTCTTGCACCACCTTGCGCGCTACTTTCTCGCTCTTGATGATATCCAGCTGTGTCTGCATGTAGCTTGCCCTCTCCTGGGAACCAACGAGGATCGGACGCAGAACATTGCTGAGGGACTGTTCTTCCTTGGCGTCCAGCAGCAGCGATACAGTCGCCGTATAGGTCTTGGGCAGCAGAAAACTGATCGTTGCTGCGGCGAGGACGGTGACCGTCAGCAGGAGTGCAAATACGCCGAAACGGGCGCGCAACGCGGAGAGAAACTGATATAGGTTCATAGGATGTCTGCGGATGCTTTTGGCGAGGATGGTTGGGCGGTCCCCTAGAACAGGCTTTCCTTGACGTAGATCACGTCGTCGGGCCGCACCGGTTCGAAGAGCTTTGCTTCGATCTTGCGCACCGCCCCGTCGGGCATGCGACGGTGAATGACCAGTCCGCGCTCACTACCGCGCGGCGTCAATCCGCCACCCACGGAAAGTGCATGCATAACGACCATTGCGGGCTCCAGCCGGTAGACGCCGGCGCGTTGGACTTCTCCATAGATGTAGAAAACGGGAGCACGTTGAACAAAAATCATGTCGCCATTCTGGATTTCGAAATTCGCCGACATGCTGCCCTTGGCAATCATCTCCGAAACGTTGATCTCCATTTTCTTCTCTGCGCCACTACGGTTGGTCATCACGGTGACCGTATCGGCGCCGCCTGGGCTGATGCCGCCGGCGAGGGCCAAGAGATCGGTGAGGGTCAAGTTGGTATCGTCCAGCGCGTAACGCCCGGGACGAATGACATTTCCAAGCACCGATACCTGCCGGCTGCGCACCTGGAGTACCGAAACGCTAACTTGGGGGTCCTTCATGAAGTTCCCCTGCTTGAGTTGCGCGGCGATTCGAGCACCGGCGCCCTGGGGAGTCTGCCCCCCGAGCGCGGTTTCGCCGATCAGCGGAAATACGATCGTTCCTCGCTCCGAGATTCGTGCCTCGGTGGTGAGATCCGGATTCTGGAATACCGTCACACGTATGGTGTCACCGGCTCCGAGAGTCTCGCGCGAAGCGGCGCCGGCCAGAATCGCGAATGTCAACAACGCGGCGCCGGCCAGCGCGGCGAGCCATTGCGGTATCTTCCAGGCAGGTATCAATACGGCAAACATTTGGTTCCTTCCATGGGGGAGGCCTACCTTGGCCCCGCGAAAATGGATAGCGACAGGACGAGGATTTTCTTGATCAGGGCTGACGGCATTGCATCATGCATATCGTACGATCTGGCCGGTGGTTAGATTCCGTTCGATGGAGCCCAGTCTCGCTTGCGACCCAATATAGATATGCGATGTTTATCGGTGAACTTCGACCATGATCCGAACGGATCATGTGCAACACCGTCAAGCGTTCCCGCGTCCGGTCGGGAAGGTGTCTCCCCGGCCGCGTCCGTCGCGACGCTCTCAGTCAGCAAACGCGCTTGTCTTGCGACGGGCCATGAAAGCCACTACCACGAATCCGCAGAGCAGCGTCATCCAGTCGGCGGGTTCGGGCACGTCAGTGATGGAGAATAGGAATCCCGTGTCGGCAGGCCAGCTCGAGGCCCCCGATTGGGGTTTGGAAACGTCGTCCGGATCCAGGGCGCCCGACACATCGTCGACGGGATCCTTCAAGGTCGGGCCTGCGTCCGGCATGGATCCCGCGGTATTCGCGTCCTCGGATTGCGTGGCTGTTGAATTGGCGACAACATTCGAGATGTCGGCCTGGGCGCCTATCTCGACTGGTACAGATGCCAAGACGGCCATCGCCGTCAAGACCATCAACAGCTTTTTCCGTATGTTCATGCTTTCTTCCTCGTGCGACATGGCCAGAACACTGTCAGAGACGGTTTCCGCGCAAGGGGGTTTTGTGTGCGTCTTGCCGGATGCCTCGGTTACAAAGTGTCGACCTGCGTTGCGCGACCGAATACGGGCCGCTCAGTCGAGAGCTTGCAATCACGTTAGCGGCGGTGGATGACAGAAATTACCGCGCGGGGCGGTCATGGTGATGCCGTTCGGACTAGCCGAGGCCACAGAACCGCGCGGTAGTATTCTGAGAAACCCGGGTCAAGTCGGCCCAGGGAGAGGGTTTTGCAGCGCCCGCTAACGGCGGTCGCTCAAATGCGGTTTGGGGCTCCAAAACCGCCATTGTGAAAATCGCGGGGAGAATAACTGTGTCCAGAAAGAACGCAGCCGGTATGCATCGAAGACAACCGCATCCTCGCACGCGGACAGATGATGCAACCCGAGGCTACCAAGATCGTGATTGGGCAGAAGCTCCGCAACCAGTTTCTCACTGTACCCCTGTTCCGAAAGCGCCGTGATCTCGAATAGCTTGATCGACCGGCCGTACAGGTCGAACGCCTGCGTTTGGGCGAGGCGATAGATCTTTCCGTCCCGAAACAGAACTCCCGCATTTCTTGCCTGACTGGCTCCGGTGACGACGGGATTGGAGGGAAGTGGAGTCCAGATTTCGGACAGAGGCGATTCGGAATGGTAAACGTGCAATTCGCGGCAGGGGTCGTCGCCAGATCCATCCCGATCAAGATTTGTGAAGAGCCACCAACGCCCGTCTCGCTCGAAAATCATGCTGTCCACGGCATTGATATCGGTCAGAAGGGACTTGTGATATGTCCACTTCAACGGCCAGGACGTGCAGCGCCATAACTGAATTGCTCTCGCCCCCAGCGTTTCGGGGCACATGTAGTAGTCGCCCTGGTATTGGAATACGTATGGAAAACTCAGGTGATAGGGCATCTTGAGGACCGGTCCCGCATAAGAGAATGAGCCGTCTCCTTTTCCCACGAGAGCTGCGATATGCCCCTTGCCGCGCGCAAATTCGAATTCCTCAAAAAAGACCACATTCTCGTGCGAGCGGCTGACGATAAACGGGTCCGCCCACAGCTTGCCGCGCGGAGGTTGGAGACGCTGGGCTTTCGATAACACGAGTTTGCGCCAATCGCCCTTGAGCAGCCGCAATTCCCACACGCCGCGTCTCACCAGCACGGCGTGCATAACCTTTACACAGAGAGACCAGCTGAATGCCGCGAAATACCTCAGAGAACTGGCGATGGAAGGCGTCGTGTACAACACGTTCGAATACCAGTTTATGGGCTCGATTCCCGGCTTGCGCGCGCTTGTTCGTTCCCGACCCATGCGCGCCAGCAGATCGACCATGGTTGTGGCCGAGCATTTGTACAGATGGTGCTGATTGAGCAGGTAGGTAAACCGGGTCGCCACCTCACCTCTCATCAGGACTTCGCCCGCGTCGAGTTCCTCCGTCAACCTCTGGATGATATAACCGGTGAAGTCGCGTCTCTCGAACACTTCCCAGTAACCGGGCGGTCCTCCGCGATTGGTCCGATTGTCACCGTGATGAAACGAGATGATTCCATTCGAAGCGGCATTCAGGATGTCTCCTCTCAATATTCCCGATCCCAGTCTCAAGAGGAGGTCCAGATTTCTGGATTTGATTGCCGTCACATCGTCGTTCGCGAACCTGTGAACGTGGCCTGAGGGCGAAACGATCGGCTTGACGCGCAACCGTTCGGCGTCGCAAACTTCCTCGATCGCAATCGTGGTGAACAGGTCGTTGATTTCCGGCCTGCGGACCGCGAGGAGGCGGCGTTCGATCCAGACCGCCATGTGAAAGGCGACGGTTCGAAGCAATCTGCCCCTCTTGAGGGCGCGCATAATCCTCTCCAGGAGTGACCTCTCTGGAAGCTCCTGCTGGATTACGAGCATGACTTCCGCGACCTTCGCGGCGCGAATCTTCCGAATCAACTCCGCATCGAGCCGGGACAGTTCCGCCCCGTCGACCAGCAAGCCCATTCTCAGCACGGTCGGATCTTTCTTCTTGTGGGCTTCACCAGGGATTGCCTTGCGCAAGGGATGAACGTGACTGGCGCCTTCAGGATGCGATACCCCAGACTTGGGCGACGACATAGGCGACGACGATACCGAGTCCGGCAAGACAATCGCGATGGTCGCGTACCATCCCGAACAGTCGTCGGGTTGCGTTAAGGGAGACTGCGCCTAGCATAGTGAGGTTGTTTTCCATGGTAATCCGCCTTTTTCCGCATATAGGCACAAGGTATGCGCCTCACATTTCGCCAGTTCACTTTCAGGAGGTCTTTTCGGACCATGACGTCCCGTCGCGCACGGGTCGCTGATGACATGGATGGTGGTCGAGACCAACAGGGAAGGCAGCGCGATGGCGTTTTCAGAGCGCCAACGGGGGCACTCCGTGGGTGGTTTCCCTCCATCGCTCACGCGCTCTAGTGCGGCGGGAGGGTCGGAGTGTTCCTATCTATCGGACCCGATCGGAATCACACGCGTAGCCATGGCCCCGCGCCGCGCCCATGCGCGGCCCGATCAGTCAGCAAACGCGCTTGTCTTGCGACGTGCTATGAATGCCACTGCCACGAATCCACAGAGCAGCGTCATCCAGTCGCCGGGCTGGGGTATTGTTGCGACCGAAAACAGAACCCCGTCACCCGCTTGCCGGTCTGCGGTTCCCGGCACACGCGCCGCGTGCGCGTCTGGAATGAGGATGGCTGGCAGGTCGATTACTGTGCCCTCCGGGGAAGAATCCGCGCTCAACACCGCTTCGGTGACTTCGGGCTCATCCGATAGTGCCAGCAGCAAATCATAGATACCAGCCGATTGAGCGGAAGATTCGTCGGACGCCCGGCTGGCCGTCTGCACCACCCCCGTCGCCGTTCGCTTATCTGCGCCGATCCCCAGGTCTATGATGTCCGTAAATGAATGCAGACTTGACTCTCGGAAAAGAACATAGGAATCAGAGACGTCGCGGGACAATTTGCGCGAATTGGTATCTTGGTCGACTGTTTTTGCGAATGCAGATCCTGACAGGATAGTCATGGCTGCTATCGCCAACAGCCGCTTGTTCAGCAGTTTCATGCTTCCTCCTACGGCGTCACAAGATGAAACGGGCCAGCTTTCACGCAAGTTCCGCCGCCCTTTCCATCCATCGTCGAGATGTGTCGATTCGCGGAGTACTGTTGAACCGCGGCAATCGATCACGTCGGCACAGGTTATCCACCCCCTGTTACACGCGTAGGTCCCCGCGGCATTGGCGTATGCCCCGATCGGACTAGCCTGTCCTGTGCAGCGCCGGTTTGCAGAACTCCCGCAGCGCCACGCTAGAAACTGACCCCGGCATGAACGCCTACCGTGGTGTACTCATAGCTGCCGAAAGCCAGGGTCGAAGAGCGCGATTCGCGCCGCAATCTCATCTCCAGCGTCACAGGCCGAATCGGCTTGTAGGTAGCCGTCAGCGCCGAAATGCGTACCTGGTCGACACGGGTGGTACCCGTCAATAGCAATGCCGGATCACCGAGATAATCTCTGTTTCCCCATTCAAACTCCCCTGATAAACCGAACTTCTCGGTCAATTGCAGCGTCGGATAAAGCGTAACGCTCCTGACGTACGCGAAGCTGGTGTTGACCTGCTCATCCGTGCTTATGTCGCGTTGAGCAATCGCGGTCAAGATGAATTTGCCGGTCGGGGTCCATACATAGGCCACGCGGTACATCGGACCATCGAAGTCGCGCTCCGACAATTGTTCGTAGTTCCGATTGATCCACCCCGCTCGCGCGCTCATACGTGAATGGCCCGTGAGGTTCCAGTCGAGGACGCCTGCGATGGTCCGCTGGCGATAATCGTTGTCGAAGACTTCTGTCCCCACCGTCTGGCCGTTCGGAAAGTTGCCGTCCGCGAGACGCAGATTGATGCCAACCTGATTGTCGGCGGGCGTAAAGTAGCCTGCCGTGAGGTCGGCGCCATTGATACCGATGTTGTTTTCCGTGAACACTTCGTTCGATTGTTTTTCTCTGCTCACCTCGCCCCGCATCCGCCAGCGCGGTGTCAGGATATATCCGGCATTCAGGAATTCCCGTTGAATTTTGAGGGGGTTGGGCCTACTGAGTTGAACATTGCCTTGAATATTTGCCAATGACGCCAATTCAAGCGTCTCCGTATACCCCAACTCGCCGGCAAGGTCGTTTCCGGCCTGCCATTTCCAGATTGCGTGCCCGTCGTGGTCGGTGAAATCCAGAACGTTGTAGCGGTCGTAACGATGCTGGTCCCACCTCACGCCGGCGAGGAATCGCTGCCGGTGCACGGGTAAATCCAGGCGAAATCCCAGCGAAGTAGTCGTATAGGTGTCCCCTTTCGAGGACGAACCCAGAACTGTCGACGGATCGCTGGCGTCGGAAAGGCGAAAGACGTTATCGTCGTGAGTGACGGCGCCGCCAACGAATACCTCGAACTTGTCTTTCCACAGCGCCTCCGCGTCCGAGACCGGGGCCAGAACGCCGGCCACGATGAGCGCCGCCTTTAAGCCGCATTGCCAAATTGACGCCCCGTAGTGGTACCGGCGGAAAACGTAATTGGTCCCTTGCCCCTCGCGCCGGGTCCCGGCAGCCATGGACCCTATCATGCGGTGGACATCCAAATGTTGAGACGGGCAATCCAGCGAATCGCACTTCGTGGGCAACGGTCGGCCATTGAATTTACGTCTGTTGTCATGATTGGAATCGAAGGCACGTCACAGGTTTGATGAGCCCGCTTGTCGTGCTTCAGACGCGATCGTTCGTGATGGCGGCAGTGATGGCGGCTGAACTGACCCAGGCCCGCAACGCGCGTTATTGCCTTCGACCCGAATCGGGCTGGCCTTGTACGGTACCTTATCAGAGCTTCTTGTTCTTGGTTGGAGCGCGGATTTCAGAGGCTCAGAATACGCAACTCCAGAGCCTTGCCGACTGCCTGCGCGCGGTTGACCACGTTCAGCTTGCGCAATATTTTCTGCACATGATTCTTGACCGTCAGAGGGCTGATGTTGAGGATGGCACCAATCTCGAAATTGCTCTTGCCGAGATAGATCCACCTCAGAATTTCCTGTTCCCTGGTCGTGATGGTGCTTGTTTTCGTGGGCTTCGGGGCATCATTGCCCCGGGTGCGTCCGTTCATTCGGGTGCGCATCCACGCCGAGTGCAGGAACGGCACCACCAGTTGCGCGAGGTAGGCCTGCCTGTACGCGTCCGGTCGCGGTGCGCAGGCAAAGGTGAAAAAACTATCCGCGAGGCCATCGGAATCGTGGGTCCCGTGCGCGACCAGGTTCGTCGCCCCAATCCTCTCCAGTTCCCGCGCGAAGGCGCCTCCGGCCAACGCGCTCAGGTCACCGACGTCGCATACCACAGGGCGGAAACGGCGCTCCTCCCAGACCTTTATGAGGCTTGGCGCGACCGGCGCATCCCGCAGGAAAGCTTCGCTGAAGATCGTGGGATCCGGAGCGTTCACCGCAAAACTGTCCGCAGAAAAGGACATCGGTTCGCCGTTGCGCAGCGCGCAAATCAACACTTCATGCCTGATCAGGCTTTGAAGAAGCCCCTGCGTCCAACTGAAGAAGTGCGGCCGCGCGTACACCCTCAATGAGGTATCCAGGTTGAGCATCAGGGACTCCTGTTCGCCGGCGCCCAAAGTCTCGAGAGTACCGGTCGCGAGATCTTTCGCATCGAACTGTGCAGTTAGTCCGGCGTCAGGTTCATAGCGCTGCGGCATTTCTGGTGTGATCAGTTGCATCGCGCGTTCACCATCAAAAGTAGAGTGAGGAATATAGTTGGTCGCGTATTACATGGAGATGACACAAAAACCAGACATAGGCCGGTCTGCGTCATGAACCGCAACCTGTTATTTCCATGGATATCATTGCGCGTCGTCATCGCTCATGGATTGACATTCGAGTGCCGGACCCGGCAGTACGCAGCCGGATATGGCCCGTTCGGCTCTGCAATGCCACGGGCAAGGAATTCGGCGTTGGAAAACCAAGGGACATTCCAGAGTAGTCCGATAGGGCTATCGCGACTGCGCTCCTCCCACGTCGTCGTAGAACGCCCCCTGGCCTATCCTTCATTCGCATCGTTAACAAGCGGCTTTGCCGATTCCACCTTGCCTGCCTTCCACAACACTCAACCACGCCTGTCACTCAGTCAACTTGGCCCGGCTGCGCTGGTGCGCGCCGCGATCGATCCGGTGGTAGCCATCGGCACCCTGGTGATATCGGTCCTGTGGTTCGATGGACGTTTCGATGGCTCTTACCTGATTCTCGCACTACTCTTGTTTTCGATGACATATCCGAACAGTCTGGCGCGCGATGCCTCCGATTCCGGCGCGCTGATGCGCGACGTCGTCACGGGCTGGCTGGCAATAGTCGTGCTGCTCACGTTGATCGGGTGGGTATCGGGAACGCTGGGCTCATTCGACCAGCGAGCCATCCTGACGTGGTTTATCGCAACCCCACTGTTGCTGTTTACGGCCCACCGCCTTATCCCTGTGATACTGCCGCGGTTGCTCGCCGCCGAAGGACTGCAACGGACGGCCGTCATTGCAGGCGCAAACGAAACCGGGTGCAGGCTCGCCGAACGTATCGGTGCCAGTCCGTTGCTCGGCATCCGCGTCGCCGGTTTTTTTGACGACCGCGGCACCGACCGGCTTGAGGCTATCAGCGGCGGGGTAGCCCTGGGCTCTCTGAGCCGGCTTGCGCAGTACGTGAAGACACACCGGATAGACCTCATCTATATCGCGTTGCCGATGGCTTCGCAGCCGCGGATTCTCCGGCTGCTGGAAGAACTGCACGATACGACCGCTTCGGTCTACTTTGCTCCGGACGTTTATTTGATCGACCTGATTCAAGCGCGGGTGGACACCATTGGAGGCTTGCCCGTGGTCGCGGTGTGCGAGTCGCCATTCTACGGGGCGAGCGCGCTTATCAAGCGCGTTAGCGACATCGTCCTCGCGTCCGCGATCCTGGCCCTGGTGTTGCCGCTCATGCTTGCCATCGCAATCGGCGTGAAACTGGGTTCGCCGGGTCCGGCACTGTTCAAACAGCGCCGTTATGGCCTGGACGGCAGAGAAATCGTGGTCTACAAGTTTCGGTCGATGCGCGTACTCGAGGATGGAAACGTCATCAGGCAGGCTACACGCGATGACCCACGCGTCACCCCTTTCGGCGCGTTCCTGCGAGCAACCTCCCTCGACGAGTTGCCGCAATTCATCAATGTGCTGCAAGGACGCATGAGCGTCGTTGGGCCGCGTCCTCATGCCGTAGCGCACAACGAGATGTATCGCAAACTCATTCGCGGCTACATGATCCGCCACAAGGTGAAACCCGGCATCACCGGCCTGGCGCAAGTCAACGGCCTGCGCGGTGAAACCAGTTCCCTCGACAGGATGCGGGAGCGCATCACGTACGATCTTACGTACCTCCGGAGATGGTCGTTGTTGCTCGATCTGCAGATCGTGCTGAAGACGATCTTCGTCGTGCTAAGAAAGCACAATGCCTATTGATCAGCGGGGCCCGGCCTACCATGGTGACTTTGCGACGACCGGGTCCAAACCGCCGCGCGCTCCGTTCAATCCGGGACTGATGGGATGAAAGGCGACAACGCCCTGTGCGGCATCGTCGGGGCGGTCGCCCAGCGTAACGTCGTGCCGATATTGCTCGAAGGCCTGGGCCGCCTGGAATACCGCGACTACGATTCTGCCGGCGTCGCGGTGATCAATGGGACGTTGCAGCGGCTGCGCAGCGCCGGCCGAGTGGAAAACCTTGTACAACTGACGGCGGAACGCGGCCTGATGGGAAACATCGGGATCGCACATACGCGTCGCGCAATTCTGGGGACCCCGTCCGAGAGGAACGCGCACCCTCACGTATCGGGGAGTGTGTCGGTGGTACATAACGGCATTATTGAGAATCACGAGGAAGTGCGACGGAAACTGATGGCAAAGGGGTACAAGTTCGAGTCCGAAACCGATACGGAAGTAATCGTCCATCTGGTTCACTCCCACCTGTCCACTCGCCGCGGCCTGCTCGACGCGGTGCGTCGAAGCGTAAAGGAGTTGGTCGGATCCTACGCGATCGTCGTGATCGCCGCGGCGGACCCGGTAAGGCTGGTGGTGGCCCGCGCGGGTGCCCCACTTCTCCTTGGTCTGGGTGACGGCGAAAACTTCACAGCCTCGGACACGTCCGCCCTGCTTCAGATCACGCAACGCATAATCCAGCTCGAAGAAGGCGACTGCGCGCAGGTCGGCCTTACAGGCGTGCATATCGTGGACGCCAAGGGCAACGTGGTCGAGCGTCCACTACAGGTGAGTCGGCCTGCCCGAAAATCAATCGCCCTCGGGTCCTACAGCCATTTCATGCAAAAGGAGATCTTCGAGCAGCCAGCGGCGATCGAAAGCGCGCTCAATACGGCAATCAACGCGCACCGCGTCTCGCCGAACGTATTCGGTCCGGCAGCCGGACCCGCGTTTGCAAATGTGGACGCGGCTTTGATCCTGGCTTGCGGAACCAGTTACCACGCGGGCATGGTGGGACGATACTGGCTGGAATGCCTCGCGGGGCTTCCCGCCACCGTCGAGATCGCCAGCGAGTATCGGTATCGCAAACCGGTTTCCAACCCCCGGGCGCTGGTCATCGTGATCTCCCAATCGGGTGAGACCGCGGACACGCTGGCCGCACTTCATCATGCGAGGTCGCTTGGCCACCGCTACATCCTGTCGATCTGCAACGTGCCCGAATCGGCACTGATGCGAGCATCGGAACTCGGATTTCTCACGCACGCCGGTCCCGAGATCGGGGTCGCGTCAACCAAGACCTTCACCACACAGCTCGCCACGCTGCTGCTGCTTGCCATTGTGCTCGCCCGGCTTCGAAACCGCATTTCGGTGGAGCGCGAGGAAGAACTGCTGGATGCGCTGCGAAACCTGCCCGCTGCCGTGTACGGCGCGCTTGGTTCCGAGCCGCAGATCAGGACATGGGCGGAAACATTCACGCAATGCGAGCACGTCTTGTTCATCGCCCGCGGCATCCACTATCCTATAGCGATGGAGGGAGCGTTCAAGCTGAAGGAGGTCTCCCATATCCATGCCGAGGCCTACACGGCCGGCAAACTCAAACACGGGCCTCTAGCACTGGCAGACACGCACGTGCCGGTCGTCGCTATTGCGCCGAACGATGAACTTCTTGACGAGCTGAAGTCGAACCTGCAGGAAGTGCGCGCCCGGGGTGCGGAATTGCATATTCTGGGTGATCAAACCACCCGCTTCAGCGATAGCGACGAAGGCATGCACGTCATCCGGATTTGCGAGCACACTGCCGTGCTATCCCCGATCGTGCATGCCATACCGCTTCAGTTGCTCGCCTACCATGCGGCCTTGCTCCGCGGCAACAACGTCGACAAGCCGGGGAATCTGACCAAGTCCGTGCCGTAGAGTAGGCTCGCGCGCCAAGAGCAGCGCCCGGACTGCAATCCGTGAAATCAAACGAACTGCGCAATTACGCCTGATGTATCACGCTGCGTGGGGAAAGTATTTCTAAGTCCGGCTCGATTCGGATTTTCGGCGTCCGCTTCGCTTCTAAAGCGGTATCCGAGTCCGCGTACTGTCTCGATTGCCTTGTCATGTCCGGTCGGCGCCAGTCCCTGGCGAAGCCTGCGGATGTGAACGTCAACGGTACGTTCTTCGACGAATGCGTCGTGGCCCCAGATTTCATCGAGGAGCTTGGCGCGGCTGAAAATACGGCCGACATGGGTCATGAAGAAATGCAACAAACGGAATTCGGTGGTCCACAAATCGATTTCGGCGTCGCCGGCAGTTATGCGCCGCGCCGCAGGGTCCAGCGAAAGCCCCGAAATCTCGACCACGTCGTCGGCGAGTTGCGGGGTGCGCCGGCGCATCACCGCCTTGATGCGCGCAAGCAACTCGCGCCCGGAATACGGCTTCGTCACATAGTCGTCCGCTCCGCCTTCCAACGCCGCCACCTTGTCCTGTTCTTCCGATCGGTCGCTCAGCAGGACGATCGAGATGTCCCTGGTGCGTTGATCACTGCGAAGCCGGCGCGTGAAAGGTAGACCCGGAATTCCCGGCAATACCCAGTCGAGCAGAATCAGGTCGGGTCGGAACTCGCGCACCAGTGCCTCCGCTTGCGGGACATCGCCGGCGCAACGCACCTCGTATCCGGAACTCTGAAGATTGGCCGCAAGCAACTGGCGAGCAGGTGCCTCGTCTTCGACTACGAGGATGGAACCGTCCATTGCCGTCTCCTTGGTTGATTGACCGATCCTCGGAAGCTCGTTGCGCACATCCGTTTTGCATGTCAAACGTTCGTGCGGTCCGTCGCCATTCTTGGTGCGGTCGACGTACTAATGGTAGTGGCTCGTCCAGGGGTCCACCATTCGGCGCAAACCTGATTTTTCGGTAGCGGGATCGTGGCTCTTTGTAGCAGGCTGTCTACAGCCCGCCGTTGACCGGCGGGCGCAAAACGTCGATCGGCGAGCAGCAACTAGGATGCTCCGGATCGGTTACATGTCCCTGGTACGTTGATCGCGGCGACCGGGGCGTGAACGGACGCCCCGGAATGCTTGGCAATACCAGTCGAGCAAGACGAGGTACGGGAACTCGCACAGCAGTGCCCTCGGCTTGCGGGACATCGCCGGCGCAACCCACAGCGTATCCGGAACTCTGAAGACTGTACCCCTCCGCCCCACGAGGATCTGTGCGTCTGCCCACTTACTCGCAAGGAAGTCGCCAGACACTCCGCGTTTGCGACTATGAGCACTAGAAGGGCGCTGCACGACGACCCGCTTGTTCTTCGTACAAATGTTGCTCCAACCAGCACAACTAACAACGGGAAATCGTGATCCTGGTTTGGCCCGCTCGCGGAGGATCGAGTAATCCCTTACAACCGGTGTTGGTCTGATTGTTGTGTAGAAAGATCGTGCGTCTTTGTAGCAGTCTGTCTACAGCCTGTCGGTGCCGTGCCGAGCGACACGTGCGGTGACACGGGAACAGCGCGTTGCCGGGCTATCATGTCAATCATCCTGGTTACTTCTGGGGATGCGACATCGGGATTGAAACGGAGACGGTCGTGCCGCGGCCGGCCGCGCCCTGAATATTTACCCTGCCGCCGAAGAGTTGGGCACGTTCCTGCATCCCCAACAGACCGAGCGCCCCGTGGCCGCCAATCTGACTTTCGGATATTCCGATGCCGTCATCCGCAACCTTGAGCTCCAGAAGTTCGTGGGAAATACTCATGTCCACGTTGACGCTGCTCGCCTTTGCGTGGCGTGCGATGTTCGTCAGAATTTCCTGAAATATCCGGAATACAGCGGTTGATAGTTCATTGTCCAGAACTGCCTGGTCCTCAGGAAGCTTGAGCCGACATCGCATTCCCATGCGTTTCTGGAACTCCTTTGCCTGCCAGCCGATGGCCGCCACCAGCCCCATGTCGTCCAGAATCTCGGGCCTCAGGCCGGTCGAGATCCTTCGAATGAGATGCATCGTAGAATCGATGAGTTGGCTCATGCCTTCGGCCTTTTCCACAAACTGCTTCTCGGACCCCGCAAGCCGTTTGGCCAGCCATGTCACATCCATCTTGAGGCCGGTCAGCACCTGCCCAAGCTCGTCGTGTATCTCGCGGGCAATTCGGGCACGCTCTTCTTCGCGTATGGATATAAGGCGCGCGGTCAGCGCCCGCAACTTCACTTCGGACTCGCGCAACTGCGTCTCCGCAACTTTTCGCTCTTTGATTTCGTTGGTCAGCGCCGCGTTCTTCTTGTGCAGATCGACAAATACCGACACTTTCGAACGCAGCACCTCGGCCACCAGCGGCTTTATTAGGTAATCCACGGCGCCGACTTCGTAGCCGCGGAACGCGAATTCCATTTCCGTGGACACCCCGGTAAGAAAGATTATCGGCGTGTGCCGTGACCGCTCGCGCCGGCGGATCGTGCGGGCGGTTTCGAAGCCGTCCATTCCCGGCATTCGCACATCCAGAAGAATTACTGCAAGGTTGTGCTTGAGCACGAAGCGCAACGCCTCTTCGCCTGACTGCGCGCGCAGCAGATTCTGCCCCAGCGGTTCCAGAAGGCCTTCGAGCGCCAGCAGGTTCTTGGGCTCGTCGTCGACCATCAAAATATCCGCTTTCATGTCATCCATGCGAGATTTCGCCCTCCGGTCGTTCCTTCCGTCCGCACGCCGTGCAAATGCAGCGGATGCTCCGATCTGCTTCGATACTGACTATATCCGATCGAGAAGTTGTGTGTGAGATGACAACGGTTCAGGCTGCGAACGCACTTTCCTCTGCCTGGAAGGTATCCATGCGTCGCCCTTCCTTTGGCGGACCGGCTTTGCGTACCATACCCGCTCTCCTGCTCCGCCGCATATTTTGGTGCCGGGAATTGGAAATGACAATGAACGTGCTGAGAAATCCCTTCAGGTGTCTGATGAAACAATAACTTATTGGGAAACAGTGGCGACCCGACCCCGGGTTTCCTTTTCTTCAGCGCTCACGCCTGACTCCAGTTTCCGGTACCCTACTTTCGCAGCCGCAGAGCCCATTCATTGATACGACTGCTGGCCCGTCCAGCGCATTCTTGTGCGAAAACTATTCCTTGCTGTTTCCGCGGCGATTTTTTTTGCAGCCTGTACTTCCTCATGGCACGAACAGGTTGTCGCCCTGCCGGATGAAACATTGCCCACGTCCGGATTGTCTGCGCTGACGCTCATCCCAACCGACAATCCCGCTTTCGCTTTCCGCGCCCTCTCCGAGCGCGTGCCGGTCATCTTGTCTCTATGGAGCACCGACGAGACTGCGGTACGGGATGCGTGCGATGCGCGCGAACGCAAAGGCAACGGCACGGAATCCCTCACCGCGGTGCTTGTTCCTTCCGGGAACCAGCATATTCTTTGGCGTCCCGCCCTTGCGGATGCGAAAGTGGAAGAGGCGATGCAAAGCTATGCGCGTGTGACCGCGCAGGACGCGCGCCGGCCGTTCTACGCTGATCCGGAACGAAGAAACCTTGAACCGGCGTGGCGTTGTTTCCGCTTCACCCGCTTCGTCAATCGCGACGACGATGCGCCGGCATTCGACTTCGTCGGACAGTTGAGGCTCGGGGACAGCGGCGACTACGTCCAGGTGCGTCCGCTGCGGTTGTACGTCGCCGCGGGAACCGAGCGCAACCTGGCAATAGGCCTGCGGCTCGACGCCGTCTGGCGGCAGGGTAACCTCGGCAAACTGGAGACCGTGTTCGAACCGGTATTGCTGGCGATGCGATTGAAATCTCAAACCGAGGCATTGCACTATTTTCTGGACAAATACTGGGAGCACTACCCGATCCTGCCGGTGGTTCCGGTATCGATGGATGCGCGCGGCCGCGTTGTGCAGACGGCACCGGCCACGGTGACTGTGACCGCGGTCGAGTTTCGCAAACCCGACCAGGCCAAGGACGCATTGCTGCGCACGGCACGCAGCGCCGGAGATCATCTGGGCGCCTTGATTGCCGCGGCCTTGACGGCACGCTAACTCAATGTTGCTGGAAGATGGGCCGGATAAACTTCGTTGTCGCGAATCGCGGTAAGGCCGCGACGAGACGACTGTTCACGCATGCGCAGGCGCATTGCACCGCCTGCCTGCGACACGTCGAAGTGACGCAGGAAGTTCTGGCCAAGCAGACCTTCCCCGTCGTGTGCCGGCATCACCGCAACCGTAAGGCCCGAAAGCTCGAATACGCCGGCCTTTACGGTCTGGCTTCTCACCACCGGACCCTCGACCGTGCCGTTGGCAGTGCTGAAATAGCCGGGGATCCCATCAGGCAATCCCGCGGCGCGGGCAAACTCCGCGCCCACCGCTACGTAGCTGGCGCCGGTGTCGATCATGAATCGCAGAGGCAAGCCGTTGATCGCGCCGTCGAGGTAGTAGTGGCCGTCGCGCGAGACCGGGATCACCAGCTCCTGCCTTCCATCGCCCAGCGAACGCACCATCGGCGGCCGCGCCATCATGCGCTCAGTGACGAGATAACCTGCGATCACGAGGCCGATCCAGACCACGATCCAGAATAGATGTCCCTTCATTTTTCGTCGTGCGCGGCGCCTAGTGCTCTGCGTCGAGTGCCTGGAGAAATGCGAAAGACGTGAGGGTGTCCGAACTGACACGCTTCACGCCTTTTTCTTTGTTTCATATCCGGTCGCGCGATGCGCACCCGACCCGGATTTGTCCCCTCACTGAGCACTGCGCACCGCACCCAGCACTCAGCAGCGAGTCTGACTTGCCTTACCCCGTGATCCTGCGCAGGTACTCGCCGGTGCGGGTGTCGATTTCGATCTTGTCGCCAATTGAACAAAACAGTGGTACGCGCACCTCGAAGCCGGTCACGAGCTTGGCGGGCTTTAGAACTTTGCCCGAGGTATCGCCGCGCACGGCGGGCTCTGTATAAATGATTTCCCGCACCACATTGTTGGGGAGTTCCACCGAGATCGCCTTGTCGTCATAGAAGACAACCTGGCAGGGTAGGCCTTCCTCGAGGTAGTTGAGCGCGTCGCCCATGTTTTCCTTGTCCACCTCGATCTGGTTGTACTCGGAATCCATGAACACGTACGAGGGGTCGGCGAAATACGAGTACGTCAGCTCCCTACGGTCCAGCACCAGGTTCTCGAGCTTTTCGTCGGCCTTGTAGACCACCTCGCTGACGCCGCCGGTCAGGAGGTTCTTCAGCTTCATTTTCATGACGGCCGAGTTGCGGCCGCCCTTATTGTATTCGGCGCGCTGCACGACCATCGGATTCTTGCCGACCATGATCACGTTGCCGGCGCGCACTTCCTGTGCCTGTCTCATCAGTATTTCCCGAAAAAAGTTGGCCAAAAAAACGCTGAATTATAGCCTTTCCGCACAAAATTTAGCCAGATTCCCAGCCAGATCGCCGGATCCGGCAAGGAATTTTTCCCAGCGCTGCGCCAATTCGCAATTTTGCGGCCCGGTGCATGCTGCCCAAACCGCCGCCAGTCCTTCGACACTGGCGAAGCCGTTCCAGATCCCCCATAGCGTGCTCAGATTGGCGCCGGGGCCGGCGTCTTCGAGGTAGCGGGCGAGGAAAGCCTCGACCTTCAGCCGGTGAGTTTCGCCGGCCTGCGGATAGGCCTGCCAGACGAATGGTCGCGCCGCCAACTGCGCACGCACGAAGGAATCCTCGCCGCGCACGAAATTCCAATCGCAGGACCACAGCAGGCGGTCGTATTTTTCGTGCGAAAGGAAGGGCAGAATTTGCACAACGAGCGAACCCTTGCCCCCGCTTGCCGCCAGGTCGCGCTCCGCGAGTACATCCGCCGCCGCGGTGCCGGCAAACGCAAGCGCGCGCACCGGACATGCGCCCGCGGCCCAGACATCCAGAAACGCAGCGACCGGTGCCTGCGGATAACAGAACAGGGATACCAACTGTTCGCCCGGTGTCCGCGGCGGAACACCGAGCGAGGCCAGAAACTGTGCCATGCCGTTCGCTTTGGATTGGAATGCCAGCCGATGTCCACGCAATCCATTCTCGAACAGCACGCCGCCGGTACCGGGCGCGAATCCGGGGAAGAAAAAGTACTTCGTCAATGGCAGCCGCGGATGGGGTGACGGCAAGCCGTGACAACCTGCGACCCAAGGCTCCGCGCTCAGGTACTCAAGATTGATCCACACGGGCGGTCGCACACGCACCGCCATGGCCTCGAGGTACGAAGCCGGCAATTCGCAACCAAATGTCTCCACGACCACGTCGGCAGGCTCCACCGCCGGAAACGGCATGACCCAGCACCGCACCTCGACACCGTCCAGCGACTGCACATCGGCCCCGGCATCGAGCACCGGGGACAGGCGCCTGAAAGCAACCAGATCATCGACCCACAGCCGCACCAATGCGCGGTGTTCGGCGGCAAGCTGGCGCGCCAGCCGCCAACTCACGCCGATGTCGCCAAGATTGTCAACGACATTGCAGAAAATATCCCAGCGCATGAGTTCAGGGGCGAGGGATGAGGGGCGAGGGACGAGGGAAAATCACAACCCAAGCATTCGTTCCAATGTTCTTACAATCAAATTGGCAAACGGCTTCAGTGATCCGGTCTTGACGCTCACCCTCGTCCCTCGCCCCTGCTAGGCCATTCCCCCGTTGATCGAAATGACCTGGCCGGAAATGTAGGCAGCCTGGTCGGAAACCAGAAACGCCACCAGGGCCGCTACTTCTTCGGGTTCGCCGGCGCGCTTCATCGGCACGAGAGTTTCGACCGTTTCCTTCGGAAAAACCTTGTCAGTCGCCGGCGAGGCGATGATGCCCGGCGCGATTGCATTGACGGTGATTCCACGGGCGGCAAGTTCGAGCGCGAGCGATTTGGTGGCGCCGTGCAGCCCCGCCTTTGCCGCGGCATAGTTGACCTGCCCGCGGTTGCCGATCACGCCGGCCACAGAGGAAATGTTGATAATGCGGCCCCATCGGGTGCGAATCATCGGCAACAGCAACGGCTGGGTAACGTTGTAGAAACCGGTCAGAGAGACGCCAATGACGCGGTCCCATTGCTCGCCCTGCATTCCGGCAAGCGGCACATCATCATGCACGCCTGCATTGTTGACCAGTACCTGGACCGGTGACTGATCGGCAAGCCCCTCCAGCGCCTGTGTCGTCGCTGCACGGTCGGTCACGTCGAACGCGATGGCCACCGCGCTTCCGCCCTTGGCGCGGATCTGTTCGACCACCTGTTCCGCGGCGAAAGCGTTGCTGCTGGCGTGCACCAGAACGTGCAGGCCCTGGCGCGCCAATTCACGCGCAATCGCAGCGCCGATTACGCCGCTAGCGCCGGTAACCAATGCCCGCTTCAATTCATCTCCATTTCTCGCGCAGAATCGTTTCCCCGCGCAATGTTATGCTTCGCGCGTGCGCCGGCGGCCAGCGCCAAGGGATAGTTCATCTCAATAGCTGGATGATCTCATGCAAACCTCTGTCCACCAAACCGAAGCCCTGCTGTTCTTTACCCTGTTGCAACTGGTGGTGATCGTCCTGGCCGCGCGGCTGGCAGGCGAGGTCGCGGTGCGCATTTCCCAATCGCGGGCAGTGGGAGAAATTATCGCGGGACTGGTGCTCGGACCGTCGCTGTTCGGGTTACTCTTTCCGGAGGTCTTCGGCTTCGTATTCCGCTCGGTGCCCTCGGAGCCGATGACCATTCTCAGCCAGGTCGGACTGATTCTGCTGATGTTCCAGATCGGTCTGGAATTCGATTTCAGCCACTTGAGCGCCCATCACAACCGCAACGCGGTCCTGCGAATTTCCGCCGCCGGGCTTGCGGCGCCCTTTTTACTGGGACTGTTGTTCGGCTGGGTCTCCGCGCCGCATCTGGCGCCCGAAATCAATCGGCTGGGCTTCTGCCTGTTCGTCGCCACCGCGTTCTCGATCACTGCATTGCCGACCCTGGGCCGAATCCTGATGGAACTCGGTCTCACTCGCACGCGCGTGGGCGTAATTGCTATCAGTTCCGCGGTGATCAACGATGTGGTGGGCTGGCTTATGCTGGCCGTGGTGACCGCATTGACGGTCTCCCAATTCTCGCCGGCAGGATTCACCGTCAAGATTGTACTGATCGCGACCTATGTGGCGTTTTGCTGGTGGGCGGTGCGTCCGCTGCTACTGCGCCTGATGTGGCGCTCCAAACCGACCGCGCAGAACCCTTCGCCCAATTTGCTCGGAATCATCCTCGGCGCCATCTTCATCTCCGGCATGGCAACCTATCACCTGGGTATTTTTGCCATATTCGGCGGCTTCATGATGGGTGTATTACTGCACGACCAACCGCTGTTCGTGCAGGCCTGGCGCGAGAAGGTGGGCCAGTTCGTGTTGGTGTTCTTCCTGCCGATCTTTTTCACCTATACCGGCCTGCGCACCGACATCAATTCACTCGACACTCTAGCGCTGTGGGCCTGGTGCCTGTTGTTGCTGGCACTTGCGACCATCGGCAAATTCCTCGCCTGCTACGTCGCCGCGCGGCGTTCCGGGCTGGACGGCCGGGAGTCGAAGGCAATCGGGATAATGATGAACACGCGGGCACTGATGGAGCTTATCGTAATCAACGTCGGCCTCGATCTGGGCGTGATCCCGCCGAGCGTATTCACCATGCTGGTGATCATGGCGGTCGTGAGCACCATCGTAACCACGCCTGCTTTGCGCGCATGGCTCGGTTCGGGTGCGCCCGCGCCGGCGCAGCAGCGGTCGCGGGAAATTGAAGGCCGATGAGATGATGTGGAAGCGGGGCTGCGCAAGGCCTTTGGACCGGAATCGTCGATCGTCTATTTGCAGGCCGACATCTGCCGCCGGGAACTGTTGTGGAGATCGAAGTGGTTTGTTCGTTGAGGTCACCGGACTGAATCCCGGCACCCGGCACCGATGAGCGCTTCCCGTCACGCCAGCGTGTTGCTAGTCCTGATCGCCGTTGCGCCGTGTGGTGCCCGTGGCGGCGAGTTTCCTCTCTGGGAAGCCGGGGTCGGCGCGGCAGTGATTGACTTTCCGGATTATCGCGGATCGGACGAGCGCCGCGTGATTGCGCTCCCGATCCCCTATCTCGTCTATCGCGGCGAGTTGTTGAAGGCGGACCGCGGAGGGTTACGCGGGGAGTTCTTCAGGAACGATCGGGTAGATCTGCACTTGAGTGTAAATGGCTCGATCCCAGTGGACAGTTCCGACAATGCCACGCGCCGCGGCATGCCGGACCTGGATCCGACGCTGGAAATCGGCGCGAGGTTCGATATCAAACTCCTGCGCGATGCCGATCGCGGCATCGAAGTGACCATTGGGCTGCCGGCGCGTACCGTAATAGCTGCAGACTTCTCGCATTCGAAAAACATCGGTTGGGTGTTTCAGCCGGAAATCAACGTCGACTTTCGCGATACCTGGCTCGGGGAAGGCTGGAAACTGGGACTTGCCGCCGGCCCACTATTCGGCGATCGCCGCTATCACAACTACTTCTATGGAGTACCCCAGGATTTCGCCACGCCGCAGCGCCCCGCCTACAATGCGCCGGGCGGCTACGCCGGCAGCCAAGTCCTCGGTGCCGCGAGCAAGCGCTTTCGTTCCTTTTGGGTGGGCGGGTTCGTGCGGCTGGACACGCTCGCGGGCGCCGTGTTCGAAGACAGTCCCCTGATCCGGCAGAATGGATCATTTGCTGCAGGCTTCGCGATCGCGTGGATACTTGGGAGTTCGCAAAAGATGGTCGAGGCGGAAGAGTGAATACGTTTGCTCCGCATGATGAATAAATCCTCGCCGCGGCAGCGCCAGCAACCAGGCACTGCAGGGCAAGATTTGACGATGCCGCAAGGATCGCCAGACCGCGGACCGGGGCGCTCGCCTCACCTACGCCTGGTATATGAATACTTCGTTTTCTATTTCGGCTACCTGTACTTCGGCACCGGGTGTGCCCTGGTTTCGCTGATCAGTCTGGTGTTGCACGCGTTGCTTCCTACCCGTTTCGGCGCCCCGCTCGGACGATGGATGACAGGCATGCACTTTCGTGGCCTTCTGGCATTTCTGAGGTCGAGCGGGCTGGTGCACATCGATCTGGCCGCACTCGATCAACTTCGCGGCGAGCGCTCAATCATCATCGCGCCCAACCATCCTTCGCTGCTGGACGCGGTGTTCATCATCTCCCGCCTGCCGCAAACCGCCTGCATCATGAAAGCCGACATCTGGGACAGTTTTTTTCTCGGCGGAGGCGCGCGGCTCTCGGGTTACATTCGTAACGACGCGCCCATAAGCCTGGTGCGGCAGTCGGTGGACGAACTGCAAGCCGGACATCAGTTGCTGGTATTTCCGGAGGGCACGCGCACCCGCGCCGCGCCAGTCAATGCCTTCAAAGGCGGATTTGCTCTGATGGCGAAAAAATCGGGCGCGGCAGTGCAGGCGGTATTCATCGAAACCAACAGTGCGTTCTTGTGCAAGGGCTGGCCGCTGCTTAAAAAACCGGAATTCCCGATATTCTATCGCGCGCGCCTGGGTATGCGCCTTACTACCCAAGGCGACGTGAAAGCCTTCGTGTCGAAACTGGAAAATTACTATCACGAGGAACTCTCTGCGCCGGTCCAGGTCGAGCCGCCGCCCGCTTGCAATTTGCGCCAGCCCGACAAGCCGCGGTCCATGCTTTAGGGAAACTCTGATCCAGCCCCAAATCCGCGAGCGAGACGATTCGGGTCGGGGGCAATACCGGTGTTGTCACA
Organism: Burkholderiales bacterium; assembly: GCA_035275265.1. Lineage (GTDB taxonomy): Bacteria > Pseudomonadota > Gammaproteobacteria > Burkholderiales > JACQAP01 > JACQAP01. Next base: position 56,799 of record DATENC010000029.1, read on the forward strand.
AGCGCCCGGTGGGACGGTGGAGGCGGCGCGGTCTTGCTGGGATGAGGCCGCACCAACATGCCAGTGTTTCGCGCCATGCATTGCAGTTTAGAATGGCGAATCGGGCAACCCGCAGGACGCGGAAAGACAACTCCAACAATATCCGATTCGCCATGCCTGATCGCTCCCAGACACATCTGGTTCTGATTCCCAGCTATGACACCGGCGACAAAGTTCTGGAAACGGTCCGAGATGCGCGGCGTTTCTGGGAACCGGTGTGGGTCGTCGTCGACGGGAGTACCGACGGTACTGCGGAGCGCTTGCAGGCGGTCGCACGCGCCGATGCAGGAACACGGGTTTTCGTGCTTCCACGCAACCAGGGTAAGGGGGCTGCGGTACTGCACGGACTGCGCGCAGCCGTCGTGCAAGGTTACACGCATGTGCTGACCATGGACGCCGATGGCCAGCACGCGGCCGAGCATATCCCGGCATTCATGCAAATATCGGCGCAACAGCCCGACGCGCTGGTGCTGGGAACGCCCATATTTGACGCTACCGCACCGAGAGTGCGCGTCGTCGGCCGGCGTATTTCCAACTGGTGGGCGAACCTGGAAACGCTATGGGAGGGCATCGGCGACTCGCTGTTCGGAATGCGCGTCTATCCGGCAGCAGCGCTACTGCAGGTGATGGAATCGCAACGCTGGATGCGGCGCTTCGATTTCGACGTCGAAGCCGCGGTGAGGCTGGTGTGGGGCGGCGCGCGTCCGGTCAACCTGCCAGCGCCGGTCCGCTACTTTCGCCCCGAAGAAGGCGGCGTGTCGCATTTCAAATACGTGCGCGACAACGCGCTGCTCAGCTGGATGCATCTGCGCCTGTTTTTTGGATTTCTGCTGCGCCTGCCGCTGTTGCTGGCAAGAAGCCTGAGACTCTCTAATCAAGGGCGCCAGGAACCCTAGAGCATTGCGGGATTCATGTCGATCCTATCCAAGCGTAGTGGCAAGGACGAGCGTGCGGCACTGTTTCCGCAGGAACTGCTGGAGCATTTCGATGACGACATGGTTGCTTCCTTCGATTTTTACGAGGAGTACGTATCGCGGCTGGCGCTGGCCGTATTCCGAACCACCGGGCTTGAAGCGGCCTGCCACGATGCAGTCAGCGCAAGCGAAGCGGTCGGCCGCGCGGGACTGGTGCCGGAAGCGGCCAACTTGCCGGCTTCATGGATCTTGGCGTTGCTCGCCTCGCGGGACTGGATCGTCCGCGAAACCGGGGCGGACGGGCAGACGCGCTACCGGCTTGAAGGTGCCTTGCCGGTTCTGGACCCGGAGGAACTGCGTGCGGCGCAGCAGGCGCATGATTCACGCTGCCTGCCGGCGTACGATATCGCGGCACTTGCTGCCGCGCACTACCCGGACGTTTTGGGCGGGCGGATCAACGGAGAACAGGCCCTATTCGGCGAAGCGGGCATCATCCCGTGGGTGAAGTACTTTTCCAACGACAACCCGCTGTACGCCATTAGCAACACGATCGGGGCGATAGCGGCGGCGCAGTCGACGGCAGCGGACACCGAAGTAATCCTTGAAATCGGCGGAGGCCTCGGAAGCGGCACAATTGCGCTGCTCGACCATTTTGACAGTATCGGCCGCACCGCGCAGATCGGCTCCTATGTCGTGACCGAAATCTCCCCGCTGTTCCTCAAGCGGGCGCAGCGCAATCTCGCCGCCCGCAGCCCGTGCGGCGCACTGCGGTTCGCCGCACTTGATATCGACCAACCGCTCGCCGCCGCGGGAATCGCGCCAGGTAGTGTGTCAATGGTGTACGGCGTCAACGTGCTGCATGTCGCACGGGATTTGGGCAATACCCTGGCGGAACTGCGCGGCTCGTTGCGCGATCGCGGTTTGCTGGTCATGACCGAGTGCATCCGCCCGTTCGCGAACACTCCGGTGCACCTGGAACTGGTGTTCAATCTTTTGGCGTCTTTCCGCGATGCGCTGTTGGTACCGCACTGGCGCCCGAATGGCGGCTTCCTTACTCCGGAGCAATGGACCGCGGCGCTGGAAGCGAACGGCTTTCGGGACGTACTGGTCTATCCCGACATCACGGCGATACGCGACGCCTATCCAAGCTGCGTGATCGCGGCGATTTCGGCGCGGCGCTCGTGAAGATGCCTGTGGTGAACACGGCAGAGCTGAAGGCGGGGATTTGTATTCCCGCCGCGGGCCCGTGGTTCGAAGGTCATTTCCCCGGGAAGCCGATACTTCCAGGCGTGGCGGAACTGGCGTTCGCCATCGCGGCGCTCAGGCACGAAACCGGGAAACCGCTGCCACTGCGGGGCATCGTCTTCGCGCGCCTGCGCCATCTGGTGCTACCCGGAGACCGGCTGGAATTGTCGGCCCGCCAAAGTGCCGGCGCAGACGGCGAACCGGAGCGGCTGCGCTTCGAACTTCAGCGCGACGGCGTGCTGGTGGCCAACGGGGAATTCATGGTCGGGGCACCGCTGTCGCAGTCCGATGCAAGTCCGGACCGAAGGACCCGAACCAGCCTCCGCGGAAATTCTCCTGCCGGCAACTTCCCCTCGCTGGACACGCTGTTGCCGCACCGCCCGCCGATGCGCTTCGTCGAGTCGATCCTGCAGCAGAGCGCGGAGGGTCTTGACTGCGTCGCCCGCGTACCGGCCCGATGCGCGCTGGTTGTTGACGGTGCCCCCGTCCTGGCCGCGATCGAGGCTGCCGCCCAGGCGGCGGCCGTGTGGGAAGCGCTGCAACGCTGGCACCAGCACGGCGAGGGCGCGCCGCGGGTCGGTTATCTGGTCGCCATGCGCGACATAACCTTCTTCACCGACAGCATCCCTGCGGACCAGCCACTATTCGTTTCAGTGCGGCTCCAAGCCGTCTCCCCTCCGCTCTCGCATTACCGTTTCGACGTCTCTCTCGAAGGTTCGCATCTCGTCCAAGGTACTGTCGGCACCTACCTTGCCGCTTGACACATCCCACCGAGCGTGCGAATGCATTCCCTATCGCCCTCGGTGGCTAGCGCTTTTCAGGCGGCAGCTCGGCGGTGAGAATGGCGGCGAAGACAAGGCTGAGAAAAGCGCCGATCGCAACCGTGCTGCCGATTGCGGAGAGCACGGGCGTGCCGGCGAAGCCGATGACGCCGAAGCCGATAACGGTGGAAAGATTGCACAGAAACAACGAAGTCACTGTGCGCTCCGGGGTGCCGTTGGCCATGTTACGGCGCTCGAAAAACAGCGTGTAGTTGGAACCCACCCCGACCACCAATAGCAGCGCGACCACATGGAAGATGTTGAGCCGGTCACCACCAGCAGCCAGGATGGCGACGGCGATGATCAGGGCAGCGACCAGCGGCGCCAGCACTTCCCAGACGCGGCGCAAGGATCGCAGCGCCACCACCAGCAGCACCGCAATCGCGCCCGCACCAAGCATCGCGAACTTCAGCACCCGCGCCCGATATCCGTGGTACAGCGTGTCGGATTCGCGTTTGAGGTCGAGCAATACCACGCCTTGCGGACCGAAGCGCGCCATCTCCTGCTGGAGCGCGGCGGCGTCGGTCACGCCGCGTAGCGGCAACATCGCAAACCACTGGCCGCGCCGATGCGCCAGCAGCGCCTCCAGCTTCAACGCCAGCGCCGTGCCTTGCAAATCCGAACGCATCAGCGCGGGCTGCTTTTTTGCCGCCTGCGTTTCTGCAATGAAGGGCACAAATGTTCCGGCACGAAACGGCAGGCCTTCCGCTGCACTGGCCAGGTCGCGGCGCAGTTTTATGGGCTCCGGTATCGCCCGCTGGCGGGCATCCTGTGCGGCGACGCTCGGCAGATAGCGCGCCGGAGAATCGTGGCCCGCCAGCACGCCGCGGGACTGCAGTGCGGACAGCGCGACGCCGACGTGCTCGGCCGTTTGCAGCGCCGCTTGTTCGGAAGCGCTCGCCACCACGACCAGATGGCGCGCGTCCGGTGCACCAAGATCCTTGCGCAATGATTCGTCCAGGCGTTGATCGGACATCGACACCGGACTTAGTCCAGACAGTTCATCGTTCCACGGTGTTGCGCCCTGCGCCGCCAGCCAGACGGCCAGTACAAGGACAGTGACCAGCAAGGGGATTCGCAATGTGCGACCGCGCGCAATCATGCTCAGCAACACCGGCGCCAGCGCGTTCACGGCCCTGACGTTATAGCCACTCGGCACCAATTCCGGTAGTACCCACCGCGTTACCGCCGCCGCCGTCGTCAGTCCGGCGATTGTGAAGAGTCCGAGCTGCGCCAGCCCAGGAAATCCGGAGAACAGCATCGCGGCGCAGCCTAACACCGAAGTCAGCACGCCCAGCCGTAGCGTCGGCCAGATGCGCTTAAGCGCTGTCTGCGGCGGGCTGTCCGGTGCGGTGTTGGTAAACAGGTAAATCGCGTAGTCCACCGCCTCGCCGATCAACGTCGCGCCGAAGCCGAGCGTCACACCGTGCACTGAGCCGAAACCCACCCCTACCGCAGCAATGCCGGCCAGCACTCCGCTGGCGACCGGTGCGAGCGTCAGCCCGAGGACACGCACCGAGCGATACGCGATCAGCAGTATCGCGGACACCAGGACGGTGGCAATCACGGAAAAACGCAGTGCATCCTGCTTGATACCCGCGCGCGAACTCACCGCAAAGACGCCGGGCCCGCTGAAAAACACGCGCGCGCCGTCGGCATGGTTTTCACGTGCCGCTTGCTCGAAAGCGGCGCGGATTGCCGCATGCGCCTGCTCCTGTGCGTCGAGGTCGAATCCCGGGGCGCGCGTCTGCGCGACCAGCAGCGCACGGCTACCGTCGCGCGAAAACCAGACTTCGCCGCGCTTGTCCGGTCCGCCTTCCTCGCGCAACTGCTCGAGCAGATGGAGGAACTCGCCAGTCGGATCGCGCGGCAACATCGGCCCCAGCAAAACGCTCGCAGGGGAACCGAGCAGGTCGAGCTGTCGTTCGAGCGCGGCGCGCAGGCCGGCCACGCTGAAGCGCTCGGGCGTAACGGCATCGCTCAGCAGATAACGATGGCGCAGCAGGAATTCACCGTTGGCGCGCAGACGATCCTGTTCGCCGTTGGCCACGTAGGCAAAATGCGCATCGTGCTCGAGGCGAGTGGCCAGGCCGCGACTCACCGCGGCGAGCGCGTCCTGCGGCGCGCCCTCGACGCCGATCAGGATCAGCCGCGACACCACACCTTCGCGCAGTTCGTCCACCAGGATCTGCTGCGTCGGCGTGGGAGAACTGGGCAGAAAAGCCGCAAGATCGGTGCTGATCTCGGTGCGGGAAACGATCAACGCGCAGACGGCGACCAGGCCCAGCCAGATTGCGACCGGCAGCCGCGCACCTTTCAACGCGACTCCTCGACAATGGTCGTCACCGAGCGATCGCCCTTGGCTTCCTGGACCTCGATGCGCTCAAGCTTGTCGCGACTACCGCTGATATTGATGAGGTTGATGACCGCACGCATTTCGGCATCTCGCGGCACAAGGTAAAGGCGCCAGCGTGCGCGATTGCCTTCGAGTTCGACGCGATAGAAGCGCTCCAGCGCCGCGATGTCGCCGCTGAGCGTCGAGCGAATACTCTCCACGAAGGCCCAGAGCACCGGATAGTCCTGCAGCCGCAGGGTGCGACGTTCATTCCGGGCAGCACTTTCTATGGTGAGCAGATCACCGTCGATCATCAGTGTTTCCGGTTTCGGGCTCAGGGTGCGTTTTTCCAGGTTTCCGGGTGCCACATAGGTGAGCGTTCCGCGCAGTTCGAGCGGCGCCTTCAGGACCTTGAGGTACTTGCGCTCGACGAAGCGCGCCTGTGAACGTTTGACCGCACCCAGTTCGCGCATGAGCTGCTGCACGTCCCAGCCCGCTGCATTCTGTTGCGCTCCAGGCTCCCGTCCAGCGACATGCGTGCCTGCACAAAACGCCAGAACAATCACAAGGGCCGGCAGCAAGCGTTCAGCGCGACGTCGCGGTGCGGGCCCAGAAGTCATAGAAGTTGAACCAGTTGTAAGGCGCCTCACGGCAATGATGCTCGAGGCGCTCCGCGTAGCGCATAGCCCATTCACGGATCACCGCGTCGCGGCCTGCCCGGCTGGTGCCGCTTTGATTGGAGCCGGGGCTATCGATGGCGGAGCACTCCACCAGGCGCTCGAAATGCAGATCGTAGCGATTCCCTCCGCGATAGAGTGCGAGCATCAACACCACGGGACGCCCGAACATAGCGGCGATCCGGAACGGCGCTGTCGGGAAAGCCGCCAGTTCGCCGAAAAAAGGTACCTGGACGTGCCCGCCATCGAACAGGCCGCGGTCGCCAAGCATGCCGATCCATTCTCCGGATTCGAGCCGGTCGCGGAGCCTCATCATCGAATCGAGTGAACCCATGCCGATCACCGCGCGCTCCAGGTCGGGATTGATTGCCCTGGCCAGCGCGTTCATGTTGCTGCTGCCGTGTTCGAACATCATCATCGTCACTCTGATGCCGTTCGCTTCGCCATAGGCGTGCAGTGCCTCGAAGCTGCCGAGGTGTGCCCCGAGCAGGAAGCAGTTTTCGCCGCGCGCCTGCGCTTCTGCCAGCACGTCTTCGCCACGCACCCGGATCTCGAACTGCTTGAATCGGCTGCGCAGCAGGTACATCCGATCCAGGGCGACGGTGGCGAAGCTGTAATAGTGGCGGAAAAGGTCAGACATCCCAGGCGGACGTCCGAGCACCTTGCGCAGATACTGACGGGAGGCTGCTCGCGCACGCACCGAGAAAATGAGGAAATAAAGGCACGGGGGGAAAAGAAGCATCCGCCCGGCAGGCCTTCCCAGCCACAGCGCGAGCCGGACCAAAAAGTGCAGACTGCCGGCATTTGCCCGCTCACGCTGCCTGAGCCAGTCTTGGCTCAATCCAGTTCCTCCGTCGCGGAGCTCTTGCGCCGCGCGCAATCTGAAGCGAAGCGCAGCAGGATCTCACGCGGCAGTTTTCCGGTGGCGTTGCGCGGAAGCGACTCGACGAAGTAAAGCGGCCGAGGCAGATAAACCGGATCGACACGCGCGCGCAGCGATTCGATCAGCGTCTGGCGCGAAATCCCGCGGGCTACCACGAACGCCGTGAGCCGGGTCACCCTCGCTTCGGTTTCGTCGGGCATGAAAAACACGCCATCCTCCACACCTTCGATGCTGTTCAGCTGGTGGTTCAAGTAGGCCAGAGAGCTGCGTTTTCCAGCGATGTTGACCATATCCGCGTTGCGCCCATTCAACACGAAAGTTTCGGCATCACGCACTTCGACGACGTCGGAGAAGGCCACTTCGTCCTGCACGTGCCCGCCGTGCACGCGCACCGTATCGCCCTGCTCCCACAGTCTGACCCCGGACAGCGTGTGCCACAATGGACCGTCGATCGTGCGCCGGGTCGCGACCATTCCGGCTTCCGTGAAACCGTAAACCTCTTGAAGCGGCGCTCTGAAACGCGCTTCCGCCTGTGCTGCCACTTCCGCAGACAACGGCGCAGTGGCGCAGACGATCAAATCCAGCGTGGGAAGTTCGACCGAATCGGCAAGCAGCGCTCGCAGGTGCACCGGCGTGGTCACCAGCACCCGCCCGCTGGGAAGGTCCTCAAGGGCGTCGCGAACGTCTGCGGGGTAGAACGGGCGCGCCGCGTGCAGCGCCAGGCCGTTTCGCAACGGCATCAGCACGGTGGATTCCAGCCCGAACATGTGTTGCGGCGGGACGGTTCCGACCAACGCCGTGCCCGATTTGTCCGTGGTTGGCAATCGATCGGATCCGCAGAATCCAAAGCGCAGCGCCTCGCTCGCCGCACCACGAGCGATCGCGCCCCAAGTCTTCGGATGCGGTGTTGGGCGGCCGGTAGAACCGGAGGTGAAAGCAATGACGGCGACCTGTTCCGGCGCAAATTCGGGAACCGGGCCGGGCACCGCCGAGGCACCTTCCGAGTCTGGATAGTGTACCTGCTCGATGCCGTACGCCGCCTGCGGCGCATCGGTCAGTGCGTACAGCCCGGGGTAAGCCTGCTGCATCTGCGAGAGTATCTCCGCAGTTTGTGTCGGCGGCAGCAGACTCACCTGTCCGCGAACCAACGCAGCACCCAGCCCGACCGCGAATCGATAGCGGTCGTTGCAGAAATTGACCAGGTGGGGACGCTCCGGCAGATTCGCCGCTACGCGTCGGACATCGGAAATGAATTCCCACACCCGGACGATGCGCCGGCCTCGAAAGGCGACCACTTCGTCAGGACCGTGATGGCTCAGGAAAGCAATGGCTGCCATGGAAAACGCCGGCACGCCGGCAAACACAATGGCGTCAGCGTTCGGGCTCCTGGCCCGACCCGCCGTGCTTCAGAAACACCTGGATGGTGGAGCGGATCGAAGCGTGCGAAAAATTGGGATAGCGCAGGATGCGATAGAGGTACTCGGCCAGGAACATGGCAACCACCAGCGGCAAGCTGAGCAAGTTCGCGAAAACCGACCATATGGCAAGTGGCGCAAGGAAGAACAGCAACAACGAAGTCAGCGCCATGCTTGCGAAAAACAGGCACCAGGCCGTGGTTACTTGACGGGTGTAGCGCTCGACCTCCTGCGGCAGCGTTCCGTGGACAGTGCGGGCCAGGCGAGTGATGAGTGCCTCCCGGCCTGACATCAGCGTGTGCCCGAAGAGCCACAGCATGAAGACGTAGGCGCCGACATGGGGCAGCAAATACACCAAGGCCGGATTCGCCCCCGCGGCCCGCCATGCGACCCAGCCGCCGACGGACGCAAGCATAAGCGCGCTCAGACCGAGCCAGCCACGCCAAGAACGCCCCATGAACCAGATCAGCGCCACCGCAAGCGGCACGACAGTAAGGAACTCGCCAAGGCCGCTGCCGGAATCGCTGGAAATCACCCAGTGCAGCAGGATCTGGTAGCCAACCAGCGCCGTGAGCACTATCAGGCCCTTGTGCCATTGGAAACGCAGCCTGTTCTCAACTGGTTCGATGACGCTGGACATGCTCGCTGAGGTTGCGCAGGGAACTGAAGATCCTGATGTTGTCGCTGTCGTCGGAACGAAGCTGGAAGCCGTACTTCTTCGAAACCGCCAGCGCAATTTCCAGGATGTCGATCGAATCCAGGCCAAGTCCTTCGCGGTAGAGCGCCGCCTCAGGATCGATCTCCACGGCGTCAATCTCGAGGTTCAGAGCAGCAACAATCAACTGGGCCAGTTCGCTCTCATGATCATCCATTTTCTTCAGGGCTTCCATGCCTTGGTTTGCTCCCGGTATCCATGCTGTCCTTGGCTGAGCTGCGATTATAACCTCAGGCCGCGCCGTGAAACCCCCGGAGCACACCCGATTCCGGCGTTGACGCACCCTGTACGGGCACGTAACCTCGTCCTCAATCCGTGCCACTGTGAAATCAGACCGCGCGCCGGAGACGGGGCGAACAGGAACCCTCGTATTGCATCCACTCGTATTCAGCCGCATTGCCATTGCCAGCAGCGCTGCGGTCGGCATCGACGCGACCGTCAACGCGCTGCGCGGACGCCGCACCGGACTGGCCCCGTGCGCATTCGAGACTGTGCGACTCCAAACCTGCGTCGGTCAGGTGCCGGATGCCCACCTGCTGCCGGTACGCGCGGACCTCGCGGAATTCGACTGCCGCAATAACCGTCTGGCGCAACTTGGGCTCGCTCAGGATGGCTTCGAGGAAGCCGTGCTGGAAGCGCGGGAACGGTACGGCGCCGCGCGCATCGGCGTTTTCCTGGGCACCAGCACTTCGGGGATCCATTCCACCGAATTGGCCTATCGCCGCCGTGACGAAGGCAGCGGCGCACTGCCAGCGGATTTTCACTATGGCGCCACGCACAACACTTATTCGGTAGCCTGGTTCGTGCAGTCTTATCTCGGCCTTTGTGGACCGTCTCTGGTGGTTTCGACCGCGTGTTCTTCAAGCGCGAAGGTATTCGGCACAGCGGCGCGCATGATCGCAGCGGGCCTGTGCGACGCGGCCGTGGTCGGAGGCGTCGACAGCCTCTGCCTGACAACGCTTTACGGCTTTGGCTCGCTCGGCCTGCTTTCGGCTGGCTATTGCCGCCCTTTCGACAGCGGGCGCGACGGAATATCGATCGGCGAGGGTGCCGGATTCATCCTGCTGGAAAAACCTGCCCCGAAGTGTGCCCTGGACGCGGTCGCCCTGCTCGGCGTCGGCGAGAGCAGCGACGCTTATCACATGTCCTCGCCGCATCCCGATGGTTTGGGTGCAAGGCTGGCAATGGAAAGCGCGTTGCGGGATGCCGGGCTCGCGCCACGCGCAATCGATTACATCAACCTGCACGGCACCGGGACGCCGGCCAACGACGCGATGGAGGATAAGGCGGTGGTCGATCTGTTCGGTAGGGAAACCTGTTGCAGTTCGACCAAGGGATGGACCGGGCATACCCTTGGGGCATGCGGCGCGATCGAGGCGATCATCTCGGCGCTGGCAATTGAAAACGACTTCCTTCCCGGCAGTGTTAATACCAGCAACGTCGATCCCGCGATGAGACTGCGTTACCTGCTCGAGAACGAATCCGCGTCGGCGAATCGTGTGATGAGCAACGCTTTTGGATTTGGCGGAACGAACTGCAGCCTGGTGCTTGGACGCGCATGAAGCTGAAATTCTTCGTCGATGCCGCCGCAGTCCTCGGCCCCGGACTTGCTGGCTGGGAAGCTGCCCGGCCAATCCTGGCGGGCTCGGCTCGCTACGTTCCCGCCGACCTGGTGTTGCCGCGTTTAGAGGCGCTCCCAGCAGCGGAGCGCCGGCGCGTCGGGCCCGTGGTCAAGCTGTCGATCTCGGTGGGACTGCAGGCGCTCGAGCAGGCCGGCGAAGCGTGCGATGCTGTGCCAACCGTATTCACTTCGTCCACTGGCGACGGCGACGTCATCAACGAGATCTGCTCGATGCTCGCAGGCAGCGACCGCCTGATCTCGCCGACGCGATTCCACAATTCCGTACACAACGCGCCTTCCGGTTACTGGGGTATCGCCACCGGTTCGCACTCACCGTCCACGAGTCTGTGTGCGTTCGAATGGAGCTTTAGCGCAGGCCTGCTGGAAGCGGCGACGCAGGCCAGCACCGATCACGAATCGGTGCTGCTGATTGCCTACGATCTACCCTATCCAGAGCCGTTGCGGGGTGTGCGTCCGATCCGTCATCCGTTCGCGAGCGCCCTGCTGATCGCACGCGCGCGCAGCGCACGTTCAGTGGCCGCCTGCGAGCTTCGCAACGGCAGTGCCGGCGGCCCATCGCGGATGCAGGACGGTAATCTGGAGCGATTGCGTCGCGACAACCCGGCAGCACGCAGCCTTCCGCTGTTGGCGGCACTCGCCGGCGTCCGCGGGACGGAGGTACTGATTGAGGGTACTGCGGGCAATACACTCGGCGTATCAATAACGCCCTGCTGAACCCTTCGTCCGAAGGCAAATGAGAACGCCCGCTCGCACGGGCGTTTCCTTGAGTACGTTTAGCGCTGGGCGCGCAATACCTCGATGCGCTCATCCAGGGGCGGGTGCGACATGAACAGGCGCTTGATGCCCCAACCTTCGCCGCCATTGATGCCGAAAGCCTTTATCTGGTCCGGCAGTTGCGAAGGCATGTGCGCCTGCTTCAGCCGCTGCAGGGCGGCGATCATCTTTTCGCGGCCCGCCAGCGCCGCACCACCGGCATCTGCTCGGAACTCGCGCCGACGACTAAACCACATCACGATGATGCTGGCCAGGATGCCGAGCACGAGCTCGGCGATGATCGAGGTCACCCAGAAAGCCGGACCGTGGCCGCGCTCGGTCTTGAAAACGGTCTTGTCGACGATGTTGCCGATGATGCGCGACAGAAAGATCACAAACGTGTTCACCACGCCCTGAATTAGCGCGAGCGTTACCATGTCGCCGTTAGCGACGTGGGTAATCTCGTGGCCGAGCACGGCTTCAGCCTCGTCGCGGCTCATGCTGCTTAGCAATCCGCCGCTTACTGCGACCAGCGCATTGTTCTTGTTCATGCCTGTAGCAAAAGCGTTGATCTCCGGCGCGTTGTAGACCGCCACTTCGGGCACTCCGATGCCCGCCTGCCGCGCCTGGCGCTGCACCGTCTGCACCAACCACTGTTCGGCTTCGCTGCGCGGGCTGTCGATGACCTTGGCTCCGGTCATCATCTTGGCCGACCACTTGGACATCGCAAGTGAGACGAACGCCCCGCCAAACCCGATCACGGCTGCGAACACCAGCAGCGCGTTCAAATCGAGTCCACCGCCGGATTCGGCGAGGATCCGGTCCACCCCGAGCAACCGCATAGTGATGCTCAGGACAAAAACGACCGCTAGGTTGGTAATCAGGAACAGTACGACACGTTTGATCACAAGCATCCCTTTCCAGATGTAAATGGTTCCCCGAATGTGGAACCGAATTTCCGGTTCCGCATGACAGCCTCTATCCGCCGGCGGCCAATTGCTCGAGCTCGGCGAAAAGCGCCAGCCAACGCTCCTCCGCCTCGCGCAGCCTTGCCATTACCTCCGTCTGCTCTAGCAGGCAGCGCTTCAGATCCTCTTTGCGGCCATCTGCGTAAATATCGGGGGAGGCGATCAGCTTTTCAAGACGCGTCCTTTCAGTGCCCAGCCTCTCGATTTCCCGCTCCGCCGATTTAACCCGCGCTTCCAGCGGTTTGCGCCGGGCAAAGCGTCGATTGCGTTCCTCGGCTTCAATCCGCTTCTGCTCCTTGCGGCCGACCGCCGGCTCTGCGTCGGCGCTCTCAGTTTGTTCCCTTGCGCGCAACCGTCTGGCGTAGTCTTCCAGGTCGCCGTCGAAGGGTTCGACCGTGCCACTCTCCACCAGCCAAAGTTCGTCGGACGTCGCGCGCAGCAGATTGCGGTCGTGCGACACCAGCACCAGCGCACCTTCGTAATCCTGCAGCCCAAGGGTCAGCGCATGGCGCATTTCCAGGTCCAAATGGTTGGTGGGCTCGTCAAGCAGCAGAAGGTTGGGCCGTTGCCATACGATCAGCGCCAGTGCCAGCCGGGACTTTTCGCCTCCTGACATTGGGGCCACCGGCTCGATCACCTGGTCGCCGTGGAAATCGAAACCGCCAAGAAAATTCCGAAGCTCCTGCTCGCGGGTCCTGGGCGAGAGTCGCGTGAGATGCCACAGCGGGCTCTCCTCGGGACGCAACTGTTCCAACTGATGCTGCGCGAAGTAACCAATCTGCAGGCCCTTGCCCAGGACCCGCTCTCCCGTTAGCGGCGCCAGCGCGCCCGCCAGCAACTTCATCATCGTCGACTTGCCGGCGCCGTTGCGGCCGAGCAGGCCCAGCCGGGTGCCGGCCCGCAACGTCATGCGGATTTCGCGCAGGACGGTTGCCTCGCCGTATCCGGCGTCTACTCCGTCCAGCGTCAGCACCGGGTCGGGCTGTACCACCGGCGGCCGGAACGCGAACTCGAACGGCGTATCTACGTGCGCGGCGGCGATTCTCTCCATGCGGGCGAGCGCCTTGATGCGGCTCTGCGCCTGGCGCGCCTTCGTGGCCTTTGCCTTGAAACGGTCGACGAAGGACTGCAGGTGGGCAATTTCGCGCTGCTGCTTTTCGTAGGTTGCCTGCTGCTGAGCCAATTGCGCGGCGCGCTGAGTCTCAAACGCGGAATAGTTTCCCGCATACAGTCGCAAGCGCTGACCTTCGATATTGCAGATAGCATCGGCTATCGCATCGAGAAAATCGCGGTCGTGCGAGATCAGGAGCAGCGTCCCAGGGTAGCCGGAAAGCCACTGCTCGAGCCAGACGATCGCGTCGAGATCGAGGTGATTGGTGGGCTCGTCGAGCAGCAGAATGTCCGAGCGGCACATTAGCGCGCGTGCCAGGTTCAGGCGCACGCGCCAGCCGCCGGAGAACTGCGCGACCGGCCTTTCGACCTCGGGGTACGCGAACCCGAGGCCATGCATGAGTTGCGCTGCGCGGGCACGCGCCGAGTAAGCGCCGACGCGTCCCATGTCTTCATGCAATTCTGCGATGCGCGTGCCGTTGTGCGCCTGCTCCGCCGCCAGCAGGTCGCGTTCGAGTTCCCGCAGTTCCGCGTCCCCGTCGAGCACGTACTCGATCGCGGCCTGGTCGGTGGCGGGGGTTTCCTGCGCAACGTGCGCGAGCACCAGACCCGGTTGAATCTCGAATTCACCTGCGTCCTGGTGAATTTCATCGAGAAGCAGTGCGAACAGACTGGACTTGCCACTGCCGTTGGCGCCGGTGACGCCGACCTTCTGGCCGCGATTGAAGGTAAGACTCGCGCCTTCGAAGAGTACCTTGATGCCGCGGCGAAGTTGCAGGTCGCGCAAAACGATCATGACTTGCTGCCAGAGTTTGATACGGGAGGAAACGCCGATGGGGTGGCTGATGGGACTCGAACCCACGACAACCGGAATCACAATCCGGGACTCTACCAACTGAGCTACAGCCACCACTGAAACACTTGCCGCGAGCGGTGCACTGGCGTGCCCGACAGGAATCGAACCTGTAACCCCCAGCTTAGAAGGCTGGTGCTCTATCCGGTTGAGCTACGGGCACGACTCTGAACCGGGCACGACTCTCGCTATCTGGTCGGGGTGGAGAGATTTGAACTCCCGACATCCTGCTCCCAAAGCAGGCACGCTACCAGGCTGCGTTACACCCCGGAGGGTCGCAACTATACCCATCAGGGGGTTAAAGGTCAATTTGAAGGCCCAAAGCCATTGCCTTTTCGCGGCACTGAATCTAAGCTTGCAGCCCCCTGCTATTTCTGCTATTAAAGCGATTTTTTTTCGGACCGAATACTTGCGAATGGCCACCGAATTTCACACGAATTTCAAGCCCTATGTGCCGAAGAAGGGCGAGGCGTACATGAGTCCGAAGCAGCTCGAGCACTTCAGAAGGATTCTCAATCAACTGAAGATCGAACTATCGCAGGACATCGACCGCACCGTGCATACGATGCAGGACGAAGCAACTGTATTCGCCGATCCAAATGATCGCGCCAGCCAGGAGTCGGATATGGCGCTGGAACTGCGCAATCGCGACCGCGAGCGCAAACTGATCAAGAAAATCGACGAAACGATCGCGAAGATTGACGCCGGCGAATATGGCTACTGCGAAAGCTGCGGCATCGAGATCGGCCTGAAGCGCTTGGAAGCTAGGCCGACCGCCACCCTCTGCATAGACTGCAAAACCCTCGACGAGTTGAGAGAAAAGCAAGTGGCGAAGTAACTTTGCCATTTGCTTTCAGCGAAGTGGTCAAGTTACGTGCGGCGGAACTAAATAGCCAGCTGCCCGGTTGTCGCCTCATCCCGACACGTCAACGCCCCGCCCATGCGGGGCGTTGACGTTTTCCATCAGGCGCCGCTAGGCGCTTGTCATGAACGGTCCCATGCGGAACTTTGTGGTTGTTGCGCGGGACAAACGCATGTCGATAACCCCGGTCCGCAACCGGTTTCCAGAGAACCTTGCGGCCATTTGGAGATCAGAATGCTTGCGAAAATTCACAACCCCCGCGGTATCCGCCGGCGCCTCGGCATGAATCAACAGGAATTCTGGGGACGCATCGGCGTAACCCAGAGCGGTGGCTCGCGCTACGAAAGTGGCCGCAACATGCCGAAGCCGGTGCAGGAACTGCTGCGCGTCGTGCACGTGGACCAGATAGATCTGAAGAAACTCAACAAGAGCGACGTAGCCGTACTCTACTATCTGAAGAGCGCGGAGCCGGCGCTCTACCGTCGCCTCAAGACCGTAGCATCCGGCCACATCTTGCGGCGCCGCGCTCGTCGCTGAACCTCAGGGTGTAACTTTTACCTCGAGGCCGAGCACGCGGATTTTTTCCGCAAACGCCTCCAGCCACGCAAACGGGAGTGCACTCAAGCGCTTGGCTTCCGGCTGAAACGATTGCCGCGCCAGGCTGTATAGCAGCACGCCCCGTAGCGGCAATCGGTCGGTAATACGCTCGCGCAGAAAGTCGAGGTAGGTCCGCTGCTCGGCCTCTTCGGGTGGCAAGCCGTCGACCGCAAACACGCAGGTCTGGATCCAGGTCGGGCACAGTCCAACCGCAATTTCCAGGTTTGCGCGCATCCTGGCGCTATCGGTGCGGATACTGTTGACCTTCCGCAAGCCCGAGGTGCTGGCACGATCTACCTTGAACCACACCTCTCCGTTGAGCGCTTCCAGCTTCCTTACGCCAGCCTGAACACCAGGGCGCTGCATCAGGCTGCCATTGGTGATCAGTACCGTCTTGACGTATGCGGGCACCCCGGTTTGTCGCCGCACCTCCCCGATCAGGTCTATCACACGCTCGAATTCCTTCGCACTGGTAGGCTCTCCGTTCCCGGAAAGCGCAATATCGCTCAGTCGTCGCGCCTCGATCGGCACGCGCGCGGTAAGGAAATCGCCGTGCAACACATCTTGCAAAAATCCGGAGAGTTCTTTCTCGAGCTTGCCCAGATCCACCGGCGGTGGCGCGCCACGGCGGAGTTCCGGAACCTGACAGTAGATACAACGCCAATTGCAGGCATTGTTGACGTTTAGATTGATGCCCACGGAAACACCACCCGCGCGCCGCGACACCACCGGGTACACGTAGGTCAAGCCCGCGCTCCCGCGGTCGTGGTCGGCGACTGTCAAGCGGTCGCGTCGTGATTTGGACATGTGTAATTGCAACGACTCGTGAGGCCCAGTCAGTTTCGGGTTACTTATTAGAATTCGTAACTTACGGAACTTCTGGTGCCTCAGAAGGCGTATAACTCTGCCTTCAAGGGTTCCCCACCGGCTGCTGTCACGTGGTGTCTCCCATATTGCACTATCGAGACCCTGCCCGTGCTGGTTAAGAAATTTCTACGCCGGAACAGAGACCTTCCTCGCCACGGCCTGATCCGACGTGCGTTCCGGAAGCGCAACACCGGTCTGAAAGCTGTGATTGGGTCGAACGGGGACCTCGCGATTGATCGCGGATCATGATTATCATGAGCGTGAAATAAGCGATTGCGTCTGTGGCCACGCGCTCCCGAGCACCAGAATTGCAAGGCTGCACCAAACGTCAAACCTCAAACCGAGGAGCACAATAATTTTGGAGGGAACTGCAATGAAAAATTCATTTGTCGCATCACTCGCATTGGCGAGTCTGATTGGACTGAGCGCAGGCGTTGCGTCCGCTGCCGGCGAGGAAGTCCAGGGCATCAAGGTCAACAAAGGAAACGGCGCTGCCGGCGACGGCAACACCATTCTAATGAAAGGCAACCCGCTGCCGTTACGCGGTAACGCAGTCAAGGTGGGCGAGCCCCTGCCTGCAGCGGTAGTTACCGGCGCCAACCTGGCACCGGTCAATATGGCCGATGGAACCGGCAAGGTGCGCATCATCAGCGTCGTGCCTTCGGTCGACACGCCGACTTGCGAAGCGCAGACCCACCTGCTCAGCGAGAAGGACCGCAAGCTCGCTGATCAGGTAGAAATGGTGACCGTGAGCATGGACCTGCCGTTCGCGCAGCAGCGTTTCGCAAAAGAAGCAAAAATCAAGAACGTCACGTTCTACTCGGATTACAAGTCCGGGGAGTTCGGGCAGAACAACGGCTTGATGATCGAGCCGCTGCACCTGCTGGCGCGTGCCGTGATCGTCACGGACAAGAACAACGTGGTGCGTTATATCCAGGTCGTGCCGGAAGTCACCCAACTACCCGACATGCCGGCGGCCATGGCGTTCGCGAAGACGCTTCTGTAAACCAACCCGATAGTGGGACGTGAAAGGCCCCGCCTGGTGCGGGGCCTTTTGCTTGTGGCGGAGGGTGAGGGATTCGAACCCCCGATACCCTTGCGGGTACGCTGGTTTTCAAGACCAGTGCATTCAACCGCTCTGCCAACCCTCCGCTGCCACAACTCTGCCGGTTTTAGCCTCGACGTAACCTGAAGATTACCCTGCACTAGCGCCGGCTTCGCAGGCACCAAGGCCAGTGCATTCAACCGCCCTGCCAACCCGCCGAAGGCGGCAAATGATACCCGCATGGGTCGTGCTCTGTCACACCCGGACCATTGAAACTTTGATCCCGATTGCGTAGTCTTATGGCCGGAGTTCCTTCAACCAGGAGACTGTAACTATATGCAACCGCAAATCCAGTACGGCGCACAGACCGGGCAGCTGGTAGAAAGCCAGAGCAAGGTCCTGCGCAACACCTACATGTTGCTTTCACTGACTATGGTTCCGACTGTAATTGGGGCCCTGGTCGGAATGGCGACCGGCGGGATCATCATGCAACACCCGATCATGATGTCGCTGGTGATGATCGCGGGTGTCATCGGTTTGCAATTCGCCATCGCCGCAAATCGCAACAGCGGCCTTGGCGTGGTGCTGCTGCTCGGGATGACATTCATCCTCGGCTGGTGGCTCGGACCCCTGCTCAACATCGCGCTGTCGTTCAGGAATGGTCCGCAACTGATCGGCATGGCCGCCGCAGGCACCGGCGGCATTCTGCTGGTCATGAGCGCAATTGCGACCACCACGAAAAAAGACTTCAGCTTTATGGGAAAATTCCTGTTCGTGGGCATGATCGTGCTGCTGCTCGCAATGATTGCCAACATGTTCTTCCAGATTCCGGCGCTGGCTCTGACGATTTCTGCACTGGTCATCGTGGTGTTCTCGCTTTTCCTGTTGCACGACGTCAGCCGCATCGTCAATGGCGGCGAGACCAACTACATAATGGCGGCAACGGGCGTGTACATGAGCCTGTTCAACATATTCGCCAACTTGCTGCAATTGCTCATGGCATTTTCCGGCGAACGCGACTGATTCTGGAGCGCCGCAAGGAAGGGCAACCCATCGGGTTGCCCTTTTTCTTTCCGATTTCCGGTTCAATCCAACTCGAATTGAGCAACCGATTCCACGTGCGAGGTATGCGGGAACATGTTCACCACGCCTGCCGCAGCGAGGCGATAACCGCGTGAGTGCACCAGGACCGCCGCGTCGCGCGCCAGAGTGGCCGGATTGCAAGATACGTAGACGATGCGGGCAGGCGCCGATTCACCAATCGACTTTACCAACTCCATGGCTCCGTCACGTGGCGGATCTATCAAAGCCCGGTCAAATGGGGAGAGGCCGCCCCAATTGTTTCCACTGATCGCAAAAAGGTCGCGCTCGACGAACTGGCATCTTGCCTCCAGGCCATTGCGCGCGGCGTTTTCCCGGGCGCGCCGCAGGAGGCCGGCATTGCCCTCGACACCGGTAACGTGTGCTCCCGTCTTGGCGATTGCCAGCGAGAAATTTCCCAGGCCGCAGAAAAAATCACCAATGCGATCACCCGGCTGCGGGTCCAGCAGCGTGATCGCTCGCCGCACCAGCATCCGGTTGACTGCATGATTCACCTGCGTGAAATCGGTTGGATTGAATGGAAAAGTCAGATCGAAATCCGGAATCCGGTACTGCAGCGGTGGCGCATCCAACGGATGGAACGGATAGGTTGAGTCCGGACCCTGGGGTTGCAGGAAAAGCTGTACCCGATGCCGTGCAGCGAACTGCCTGAGCTTGTCCTGATCGGAGACATCGGGCGGCTCCAGCACACGTAACACCAGGACGTCCACTGCATCTCCGATGGCAAGCTCCACCTGCGGCAGACGCTCGCGAATGGAAAGCGAGGCGATCAGATGCCGCAGCGGTACCAGCAATGCGGAGATGCGGGCTGGCACCACCTCGCAGGTCTTCATGTCCGTAACGAAACTGCTGCGACGTTCGCGAAAGCCTACTAGCGTGCCTTTCCTGGTGACAAAACGCGCCGAAAAGCGTGCACGGTAGCGATATTCCCAGGTAGGACCATGAATCGGAGAAAGCATGGTCTCGGCGGTCACTTTGCCGATACGAGCCAGACTTTCCTCGAGCACGCGCTGCTTCGCCGCCACCTGCGCACGCGGCTCCAAGTGCTGCATGCTGCAACCGCCACAGACGCCGAAAAAATTGCACCGGGGGACAACGCGAGAGGCCGACGCGCGTACGATTCTCGTAGCCTCGGCGAATTCATAGGTCGGCTTGCGCGTGTGGGATGCGAACTCGACCACTTCGCCGGGGAGCGCGCCCTCGATGAAGATCACCTTGCCGTCCGTATGCGCTACGCCCCGCCCTTCCTGGTCGAGGGACTCGACCAGCACCGCAGGTCCGACTGACTCGCGTTTCACGCTACACCCGCCAGCTTTCCAGGAATTCGCGCCAGTGCGCTTCCGTGGATCTCGACAGTGTCGAGCGCACAAGATCGCACTCATGACGGTATTGCGTTTCGTCGAGCACCCCGCGTATCAACTGGAAACGCTGGAAAACGAGGTAAGTGTTTGCGACGTCGGTTTCGCAGTAGTGCCTGATCGCCTCGATCCCGCCTGCTTGGTAGGCATCCCACACTTTCGAGCCGTCCATGCCGAGTTTTCCGGGAAGGCCTAGCAGCTGTGCAATCTGGTCGAGCGGTGCATTGCCACGGCCCTGATACATCCCCAGCACGTCCATTAGGTCGAGATGGCGGCTGTGATAGCGGCTGATATAGTTGTTCCACTTGAAATCGCGGTCATCCTCGCCCATGTCCCAGAAGCGCGCGGCACGCACACCGTGGATGAGTGCCCGGTAATTCAGTACCGGCAAATCGAAGCCGCTGCCGTTCCAGGACACCAACTGAGGGGTGTACTTCTCGACGCCATCGAAGAAACGCCGGATCAATTCATGTTCCGGTTCGTCCGCTTCGCCCAACGACCAGACGCGGAAGGTGTCACGATCGCGCAACGCGCAGGATATCGCCACCACCCGATGCAGATGCAGCGGCAGGAAATCGCTGCCGGTCACTTCGCGTCTGCGATCGAATGCCGCCTGCGCCACTTCGGCATCGCTGTCTTGCGGACCATGGCCGTACATGCGCCGCAACCCCTCGATGTCGGGGATGGTTTCGATGTCAAACGCCAGAACAGGAGTCATGCCGGCCGATCATAAGGGTCCCAAGGCTAATTGGCTTACCGGAATCAACACCTCCCGGCTCCGCATGTCACAGAAACGGGTCAGGATACCGGAAAGCGCAGCAATCTCTCTACGTGCCACCTTTGAAGCAAGCGCGCGAACCGCCCGTCATCGTGGCCCGCCGCTGGCCAGCGCGGCGCCCGGACTGGAGTCGAACATCCGTGAAACTCAGGTGTTAGACTTGCTGTCACAACGAAATCATCAGGCAGAGGAGAGCTCGTGAGGTCGCTGGCAGGCCAGGTTCCGGTATCGCACAACGTCGCGAATGGTCCTGACTACGTCAGGAACCGGAACCTGCTTGAATGGGTCGGCAAAATCGCCCAGCTCACCCGCCCGGACCGCATTCACTGGTGCGACGGCTCTCAGGCAGAGTACGACGCCTTGTGTCGCCAGTTGGTCGCCGCCGGCACATTTCAAAAACTCAATCCGAAAAAGCGTCCAAACAGCTATCTGGCGCTTTCCGATCCTTCAGATGTCGCCAGAGTCGAGGACCGCACGTTTATCTGCACCGCCCGCCGGGAAGGCGCCGGCCCGACCAACAACTGGATGGACCCTGGCGATATGAAGCAAAGGTTGCTCGCGCTATTTGACGGCAGCATGCGCGGACGGACCCTCTATGTTGTGCCGTTCTCGATGGGTCCGCTCGGTTCACCGATCTCGCACATCGGCGTGCAGCTAACCGATTCCGCGTACGTGGCGGTCAGCATGCGCATCATGACTCGAATGGGCCGCGAAACGATCGAAGCCCTTGGGCCCGAGGGGAATTTCGTAGCATGCCTGCATTCCGTCGGCATGCCGCTTGCCGCAGGGCAGGAAGACGCTCGCTGGCCTTGCAACAAGGACCACAAGTACATCGTGCATTTTCCCGAGGAACAATCGATCGTGTCGTATGGCAGCGGCTACGGAGGCAATGCCCTGCTCGGCAAGAAGTGCTTCGCACTGCGCATTGCCTCGTTCATGGGCCGCAAACAGGGTTGGCTGGCCGAGCACATGCTGATCCTCGGGGTAGAGTCGCCCGAGGGCGAAAAGAGTTACGTGGCGGCGGCGTTTCCAAGCGCATGCGGCAAGACCAACTTCGCGATGATGATTCCTCCGGCGGCATTCAACGGCTGGAAAGTGACCACTGTGGGCGACGACATCGCCTGGATCAAGCCGGGCGCGGACGGAAGGCTGTATGCCATCAATCCAGAATACGGTTTCTTCGGGGTCGCGCCCGGCACGTCGGAGAAATCCAATCCGAATGCGATGACGACGCTGACCCGTAACTGCATCTTCACCAACGTGGCGATGACCCCGGAGGGCGACGTCTGGTGGGAGGGCATGACAGACGAGCCTCCGGCGCAATTGACAGACTGGCAGGGCCGTTCCTGGACGCCGGGGTGCGGACGCAAGGCCGCCCATCCGAACGCGCGCTTCACCGTGCCGGCATCACAGTGTCCGTCGATGGATCCCGCGTGGGAGAATCCGGAAGGCGTGCCGATTTCCGCGTTCATCTTCGGCGGCCGCCGCGGCACTACCGTCCCGCTGATCACCGAAAGCTTCGATTGGACGGAAGGCGTATACATGGCCGCCACGCTCGGCTCGGAGACCACAGCGGCTGCCACCGCGAAGGTCGGCGAGGTGCGCCGTGATCCAATGGCCATGCTGCCGTTCTGCGGTTATCACATTGGTGATTACTTCGACCATTGGCTAGGATTCGGTCGCGCGCTGAAACATCCGCCCCGGATCTTCTGCGTCAACTGGTTCAGGAAGGACGGCAACGGCAGGTTTCTCTGGCCAGGATACGGCGAGAACATGCGGGTGTTGAACTGGATCGTAGGTCGTTGCCAGGGGCGAATCGGGGCGACCGAAAGCCCTCTGGGCTGGATGCCGCGCAGACAGGACCTGGTGTGGGACGGACTGGGCATCTCGAACGAGGCATTCGGTGAATTGATGTCGCTGGACCGCGAAGCCTGGACCGAAGAGTTGCGACTGCACGAACAACTCTTCGACAACATACAGGATCGCCTGCCGAAGGAACTCGCCGAGAAACGCGAATTGCTGCTTGCCCGCCTGCAGCGCGCTCCAGCGCGCTGGACCGTGCCGGCCCCCGCGTCGCACTCCGGAACCTGAGGCGCCCTACTCGGTCGGGAACACGCCGGTCGAGAGGTAGCGGTCACCGCGATCGCAGACGACGGTCACGATGGTCGCATTCTGCACTTCGCGGGATACCTGTAACGCAGCCCACAATGCGCCGCCCGAGGAAATCCCGGCGAATATCCCTTCCTCCCTTGCCAGCCGCCGCGTCATCTCTTCCGAGTCCGCCTGGCTGACTTCGATGACGCGGTCCACGCGATTGCGATCGTATATTTTCGGCAAGTAAGCCTCCGGCCACTTACGGATACCGGGAATCTGCGAACCCTCGGTCGGCTGGCAGCCCACAATCAGGATCGCCGGATTCTTTTCCTTGAAGAAGCGCGAACAGCCCATGATCGTGCCGGTCGTGCCCATGCTGCTGACGAAATGGGTGATCTGGCCGCGGGTGTCGCGCCAGATTTCCGGGCCCGTGGCCTCGTAGTGCGACAGCGGATTGTCGGGATTGGCGAATTGATCCAGGATCACGCCTTCGCCGCGCACCTGCATCTGCTCGGCAACGTCGCGAGCCGTTTCCATCCCCCCTTCCCTCGGAGTCAGCACGAACCTGGCGCCAAACGCGGCCATGGTCTGCCGCCGTTCCACCGAGAGATGCTCAGGCATGACCAAAACCATGCGGTAACCGCGCATCGCCGCAACCATTGCCAGCGCAATGCCAGTGTTGCCGCTGGTCGGTTCGATCAACGTGTCACCCGGCTTGATCTGCCCGCGTTCTTCCGCGCGCCGGATCATGGAAAGCGCGGGACGATCCTTAACCGATCCGGCGGGATTGTTGCCCTCGAGCTTTGCGAGCACGACGTTGCTGGTCTTGCCGGGGATGCGCTTCAGGCGTACCAGCGGCGTGTTGCCCACGAAGTCATCGAGGGTTTGATAGGTACTGACGGGATTGCGATCCATGGAAATATGATACTCGCGCGGCCGCGGTAGCGGAGAAGTCCGTGACGACCGCTTGATATCTCTAGCGCGCGGCGTCGAGCAACCACTCGACGTAGCGCGTGACACCCGTTTCGACGTCAAAAAACGGTGCGGCGTATCCGGAGCCGCGCAGTTGCGCGAGGTCCGCCTGGGTGTAGCTCTGGTATTTTTCCCTGAGGCCGGCGGGAAAGGATACGTACTCGATCATTCCCTGCGACCTGAGTTCTGCAAGACCGAGCGGGTCTTTGTTTTCAGCAAGACGCACCGCGTTGATGGTCGCGACCGCGACCTCGTTAAACGTCTGCGAAGCGCCGCTACCGCAATTGAAAATCCCCGTCTTTTTGGGGTGGTCGAGGAAGTACAGATTTATCTTCACCACGTCCTCGACCGAGATGAAATCGCGCCGCTGCTCGCCTGCCGCGTACCCGCCACTTCCCTCGAACAGTTTCACCTTTCCGGTTTCCCGGAACTGGTTGAAGCAATGGAATGCGACGGAAGCCATGCGTTCCTTGTGCGCTTCCCGAGGGCCATAGACGTTGAAGTAGCGCAGCCCAACCACCTGCGCCGTATTGTCTTCCCAGCGCCGACGCACCATCTGGTCAAACAGAAACTTGGAATAGCCGTATACGTTCAGCGGCCTTTCATTTTCCTTGCCTTCCTTGAATACCGGTCCCAATCCGTAAACGGATGCCGACGAAGCATAAATCAGCGGCACGGATTCGGCGTGACAGTACGCGAGCAAGTCCGCCGAATAACGGAAATTGTTCTCCATCATGTAGCGTCCGTCGGTCTGCATCGTGTCCGAACAAGCACCCTGATGCAGGATGGCCGCAATATCCCCGTCAAAGGATCCGGCATCGAGCGCCGTACGGAAGTGCTCTTTGTCCAGGTAGTCGGCGATCTCGCAATCTACAAGGTTGCCGACCTTGTCAGCACGCGTGAGGTTGTCCACCGCGAGAATGCCGGTCTCGCCGCGCGCGTTCAGCGCCTTGACAATATTCGAGCCGATAAAACCAGCTGCTCCAGTTACAACGATCTGCATGCAAACAATCCCAATATGCCAAGGATGCGCCATGAAGAATGAGCAAGGCACTCCAAGAGTCCGGCGACGCCCGCGGAATCCACGCAGTTCATCCTTTTGTCCGTCGCCTTCATTCCTGGTCTTCGAATAATTCTTCCGGGTGTACCACCGCCGTTCCGAGCTTGCCCACGACGATTCCGGCGGCCCTGTTCGCGAACTGCACGGCCTCCGCGAATCCGGCGCCGGCCGCAAGCATCACGCCGAGAACGGCAATGACGGTATCTCCAGCGCCGCTTACATCGTACACTTCGCGCGCCAACGCAGGCACATGCAGCCTCTGCTGATCGCGATACAGGCTCATACCTTCCTCGCTGCGGGTGACCAACAGCGCATCCAGCCCCAGGTCGCGACGCATTTTCTGCGCTCGTTCTGTGAGATCGTCTTCGCTTTTCCAGCGTCCCGCCACTTCGCGGAATTCTGAACGGTTGGGCGTGAGCAGCGTTGCACCGCGATAACGCGTGTAATCGTCACCCTTCGGATCGACCAGCACCGGCTTTCCAGCGGCACGCGCCATTTCGATCATTCTCTCGATGTGCTTGAGCCCGCCTTTGCCATAATCGGAGAGGATCACAACGTCCGCCTTCGGCAGCCGCGCCTCAAAATCGGCGAGCTTGGACATCAGCACTTCATGCCCGGGTTCGGTTTCGAAATCGACGCGCAGCAATTGCTGCTGGCGCCCTATGACGCGCAACTTGATTGTGGTAGCGAGCCCGGGATCGCGATGCATCTGCGCGGTAATGCCCTCGGACTCGAGCAGGCGTTGAAGACATTCGCCGGCTTCGTCCTGGCCGACCACCGAAAGTAGCGACGCCTGCCCGCCGACTGCAACAATGTTGCGCGCAACGTTGGCTGCGCCGCCAAGGCGCTCTTCGGTGTGCCCCACTTTCACCACCGGCACCGGCGCCTCTGGTGAGATCCGGCTCACTTCTCCGAACCAGTAGCGGTCGAGCATCACATCCCCGACCACCAGTACCCGCGCTTTCGTTAACGCCTCTCGCCTCACGCCTCGCGCCTTCGTCTATGGTCTACCTACGGAGAAATACTCGAATCCCGCTTCCCGAATCAGGTCCGGATCGTACAGATTGCGTCCGTCAAAAATAATTGGGGCCTTGAGGCGCTGCTTCATGTCGTCGAAGTCAGGGCTGCGAAATTCCTTCCATTCGGTGACGATGATCAGGGCGTCCGCACCATCGAGCGCCGCCGTCGTGGACGGCGCGAAATGAACTGCCGCTTCCTTTGTAAAGACCTTTTTCGCCTCCTTCAGCGCGACCGGATCATAGACGCTAACGCTCGCGCCGCGGGCGAGCAGGCCATTGATCACCACGCGGCTTGGTGCTTCGCGCATATCATCGGTGTTCGGCTTGAAAGACAGCCCCCACAGGGCGAATCTGCGGCCATCCAGATGTTCGCCGAAACGCAGGCGCACCTTCTCGAGAATGCGCTGCTTTTGCGTGCGGTTCACCTTTTCCACCGCATCCACGATGGTCATTTGCATGCCGTACTCGCCGGCGGTGTGTTGCAGCGCCTGGATGTCCTTGGGGAAGCACGATCCCCCGTAGCCCACCCCGGCATAGAGGAAGTGATAACCGATTCGCTGGTCGGAGCCGATCCCGTGGCGCACCGCCTCGATGTTTGCGCCGAGCTTTTCCGCAAGATTGGCCAACTCGTTCATGAAGGAAATGCGGGTGGCGAGCATTGCGTTGGCAGCGTACTTGACCAGTTCCGCCGACCTCGGGTCCATGACCATTAGCCGGTCGTGATTGCGCAGGATCGGTGCGTAAAGCTGTCGCATGATCTGCGTCGCGCGCTCTTCGCTACTGCCGACCACGATGCGGTCCGGACGCATGAAATCGCTGACTGCCGCACCTTCCTTGAGGAACTCGGGGTTGGACACCACTCCGAACGGTAGCTTGATGCCGCGGGTCTTCAATTCCTCCTCGATCACCGCACGAACTCTCTCCGCGGTACCCACCGGTACCGTGGACTTGTTCACCACCACGCGGTAGCCGTCCATGAAGCGGCCGATGCTACGGGCGGCGCCAAGCACGTAGCTCAGGTCGGCCGAGCCGTCCTGGTCGGCCGGCGTGCCCACGGCAATGAACTGCAGGGTGCCGTGCGCGACGCTTTCGTTTACATCGGTGGTAAAGCGCAACCGACCGGCCGCGGCGTTGTGTCTGACCAGTTGCTCCAATCCAGGCTCGTAGATCGGAATGCCGCCGGCGTTGAGCGTCGCGACCTTGTGCTCGTCGAGGTCGAGACAGACTACGTCGTTGCCAAGATCGGCAAAACAGGCGCCCGACACGAGCCCGACGTATCCGCTGCCGATGATGGTGATCTTCATTTGCCGTTCTCCACTGTGGCCGTTTCCGAGTTGATGCGTGTCAGCACTTCAAGCGGCTGCGCGGCCCGGGTCACAGGCCGCCCGATGACCAGATAACTCGAACCACCCTCGAGCGCCTGGCGCGGAGTCATGACTCGCTTCTGGTCTCCCGCGGAGTCTTCAGGCAGGCGGATTCCTGGCGTAACGCGCAGGAATGCCTCGCCCAGTTGCTCGCGGATGGCGCCAGCTTCGTGTGCGGCACACACCGTCCCATCGAGGCCGCACGCTCTTGCCAGGGCGGCAAGACGCAGCGCCTGGTCGAGCGGCGTGGCATCGATCCCCACCTCGTGCAAATCCTTCTCCGCCATGCTGGTCAATACGGTCACGGCGACCAACCGCGGCCGCCCGGGCGCGGTCCCGACCGCATCGCGCGCCGCCTGCATCATCGCGCGCCCACCGAGCGCGTGCACGTTCAGCATCCATATGCCCAGACTGGCCGCCGCCTTGCATGCCTGCGCCACGGTGTTCGGAATGTCATGAAATTTCAGGTCGAGGAAGATATCGAAGCCGCGTTTCGCAAGCATTTCAACGAACTCCGGCCCTGCCGCAGTGAACAGCTCCTTGCCGACCTTCAGCCGGCAGGCGGAGGGCTCGAGGCGATCCACCAAAGTCGTTGCAGATCTCGCGTCCGGATAGTCGAGCGCGACGATGATCCGGGAACCGGTTGTCACGAAGCCAGCTCCCGCTCCTCGGTGCGTCTCGGTGAGTAAGTCTCCCAACCGTTGCAGGCCGGGCAGTGCCAGTAAAACTGTCGCGCCTTGAAACCGCAGGTATCACAGCGATAGAGCGCGAGACTTCGGGTGTGCTGGTGCACCAGATTCTTGATCAGCTGCAGATCCTGGCGGCGCTCGACGGGCACCTCCAGAAGTTGGGCTTCGAGCAGTTTGTCCAGCCCCAACAACGTGGGATTGCGCGCCAGTTCGTCGCGTACCAAGCGGTAAGCCGAATCCGCGCCGCGGTGCTCCAGCTCGCCCTGAAAGATGGCGTTGAGCATATCAAGAGAAGGGTAACTGCCAAGGTATCCGCGCAGCAATTGTAGTCCTTCGTCTTCCCGGCCTAGGCTGCGATAGGCAAGCAACAGCTTGTCGGCGACCAAAGAGAGATAAGCGGGATTCTGCCCCTCGATGCGTTTCCAGGCTTCGATCGCACGATCGTGACTATGCTGGCTCAGCTCGATGTCGCCCAGCAG
This sequence comes from Burkholderiales bacterium, assembly GCA_035275265.1. GTDB lineage: Bacteria > Pseudomonadota > Gammaproteobacteria > Burkholderiales > JACQAP01 > JACQAP01. The sequence continues at coordinate 85,454 of DATENC010000029.1, forward strand.
GATGTTTACGCGGGCGCACTTGCGGTTGACGTTGAGCGCCTCTCGCAGATATTCGCGCGCGGCGTCCCAGCGTGAATGGGTCATCTCCACGACCGCGAGCTCACAATAGAAATTGGCGATATCCACGGCGCTGGACTGGCCGACAACCGCATCCATCCTGCGCGACGCCTCGATCGCTTTTTTCCAGTCCTTCTCCTGCTCGAAGATCTCGAGCAGGAATTTCAATCCTTGCTGTTCGTACTGCGTGCCATGCAACTTTCCGAACAGTTCTTCGGCGCGATCCAACAAACCGGCTTTCAGAAAGTCCTGCGCCAGTTCGTAAAGCGCAGTGAGCTTCTGTTCCGGCGCCAGATCGGGCCTGCCGAGCAGGTTCTCGTGCATGCGGATCGCTCTCTCGACTTCGCCGCGCCGCCGGAACAGGCTGCCCAGCGCAAAATGCAGTTCGATGGTCTGCGGATCCACCTTCACGACTTCGATAAAGGCTTCGATCGCCTTGTCCGGCTGCTCGTTGAGAAGGAAGTTCAGGCCCTTGAAGTAGGAAAGGGGGAGCGCGCGCGATTCGGACACCAACTGCTTGATGTCAATCCGCGCCGCCATCCAGCCGAGCGCGAAGAACAGCGGAAATCCAAGCAGCCACCAGAGCTCAAATTCCATGGTCCAGGTCAGCCCAAAGCGTCGATGCCGGTGATCGCGGACATCGGGGGTGCTGCACACTCGCTTGAAGGCGTATTGCGTCGCATGCAAGAGATAGGGGTCGGAAAACTGGGGGTCGGCATTCGGCTAACGGACGTCTTCTGGTGTAGCCGGCTTCGCCCGCGCCTCTTTGCGCAACTGGAGAATTTCGCGACGCTGCCTGTAGACATGAGTCAGACAGGCAATCACACCTGCCACCGCACCGACGGCGAAAAAAACCAGTACCACCATCGCCAACGGTGCTTCCCACTGGCTGCCAAGATAAAAACGCACCTTCACCGGGTCGGTGTTCTTCAGCGCAAACCCAAAGAGCAGCAGGAACAGAAAGATCCGCAAAGCCCAGGAGAAATAGCGCATCAACTGTCCCGGGAAAGCAGGTGGCGAGTGTCAGACGAAAAAAAACGGCACGATCCTGCGACAATGCCGCTTGCCTCGTGGCGCAGGTCGAACACGCCGCCGCCTATGGGCTCTTGAAATCCACGCGTTCGCGCAGTTCCTTGCCCGCCTTGAAATGCGGCACATACTTGGCCGGCACATGAACCTTGTCGCCCGATTTCGGATTGCGGCCCACGCGCGGGGGACGGTAATTCAAACCAAAACTGCCGAATCCGCGAATTTCGATGCGATGTCCCTGCGCAAGGCTTTTGGCCATTGCGTCCAGGATCATCTTCACCGCAAGCTCGGCGTCGCTCGCGACCAACTGGGGAAAGTGCGCCGCCAGCTTGGCTATCAGCTCCGACTTGGTCATGGCGCGTCCTATTGCGCAGAGTTCTTGTTATCCAGCTTGGCCTTGAGCAAAGCCCCGAGGTTGGTCGTGCCGGCGTTCGACGAGGTATCGGCCGCGTGCTTCTGCATGGCCTCTGATTCGTCGGCCGCATCCTTGGCCTTGATCGAAAGGTTGATGTTGCGGTTCTTGCGATCGATATTGATGATCATTGCATTCACCTTGTCGCCTTCCTTCAGATGCGTGCGAATGTCTTCGACGCGGTCGCGCGCGATCTCCGAGGCACGCAGGTAACCTTCGACGTCGCTGTCGAGCTGAACTACGGCACCCTTGGGATCGATGGTCTTGACAATGCCATCCACTATCGCACCCTTGTCATGCGCGGCGACGAAATTGGTGAACGGGTCGCCCTCGAGTTGTTTGATGCCGAGAGAAATGCGCTCGCGCTCGACATCGATGGAAATGACCATCGCCTCGACTTCGTCACCCTTCTTGTAGTTGCGCACCGCCTCTTCGCCCGGAATGCTCCACGAGAGATCAGACAGATGCACCAGGCCGTCTATGCCGCCCGGCAAGCCTATGAAGATTCCGAAGTCAGTAATAGATTTGATCTGGCCGCGAACCTTGTCGCCCTTCTTGAAATTGGCGGAGAACTCTTCCCAGGGATTGGGCTTGCACTGCTTCATGCCCAGCGAAATCCGGCGGCGGTCCTCGTCGATCTCGAGAATCATCACCTCGACCTCGTCGCCAAGCTGAACTACGCGCGACGGGTGAACGTTCTTGTTGGTCCAGTCCATTTCGGACACGTGCACCAGCCCCTCGATGCCCTGCTCGATCTCGACGAACGCACCGTAGTCGGTAAGATTGGAAACCTTGCCGAACAATCGCGTGCCAGGAGGATAACGGCGCGACAGGCCGACCCACGGATCTTCACCGAGCTGTTTCAGGCCCAGTGAAACGCGGTTTTTTTCCTGATCGAATTTGAGGATCTTGGCGGTGACTTCATCACCAACATTGAGAACCTCTGAGGGATGTTTGACGCGGCGCCACGCCAGGTCGGTGATGTGAAGCAGGCCGTCGATTCCACCCAGGTCAACGAACGCGCCGTAATCCGTGATGTTCTTTACGATACCCTTGACGGTGGCGCCTTCTTGCAGGCTGGCGAGCAGCGCTTCACGTTCCGCGCCCTGACTTGCTTCGAGCACCGCGCGACGCGATACCACCACGTTGTTCCGCTTGCGGTCGAGCTTGATGACCTTGAATTCGAGATTCTTGCCTTCGTAGGGATTGGTGTCCTTCACCGGGCGGATATCCACCAGCGAACCGGGAAGGAAAGCGCGAATGCCGTTCACCATAACTGTGAGCCCGCCCTTGACCTTGCCGTTGACCAGGCCCTGCACCAGGGTTCCTTGTTCCATCGCCTTCTCAAGATCGTGCCACGCGGCTAGACGCTTGGCCTTTTCACGCGACAGGCGTGTTTCCCCATAGCCATCCTCGAGCGCTTCGATCGCTACGGTCACATAGTCACCGGGCTTGACCTCGAGTTCGCCGCGGTCATTCTTGAACTCGTCTGCCGAAATGAAACTTTCCGACTTCAGGCCGGCGTTCACCACGACGAAATTGGGATCCACACGTACCACTTCGGCCGTGATGACTTCACCTGCACGCATCTCTTTACGCGACAGGCTTTCTTCGAACATCGCGGCAAAGTTATTCTCGGAGGTAGCCGCGTTAGGGGTTTGGGTTTGGGTTGTCATAAGAAATCAAAAAATATCCGTTGCACGAAACGGGGTTAGTCAATGAACCCGTCAGCGGCGGAAAAAAGACCCTCCTGGGCGTGCAACTGCCGGCAGTTTGCAGGTCTGATTCAGCGGGACGGGGCCCGGCGCTGCACAGTTTCGAACCACTGGACAACTTGGACGACTGCCTCTTTTATTGAAAGCCCAGTGGTGTCAAGAACTTGCGCGTCTGCGCTCCTCTGCAGAGGGGCCACGCTGCGCGCGCTATCGCGGGCGTCGCGTTGACTGATTTCCTGCAAAAGGGTGGCTAGATTAGCATCGAAACCTTTGTCTATCAACTGTTTATAGCGCCGCAGCGCACGCTCCTCGGCGGATGCGGTGAGGAACACCTTGAGCAACGCATCGGGAAACACCACCGTGCCCATGTCACGACCGTCGGAAACCAGCCCTGGCGCGCGGCGAAACGCCTGCTGCCGTCGCATAAGCCCTTGACGTACTTCAGGAATCGCTGCTACTTGGGAAGCTGCCGCGGAAACTTCCTCAGCGCGAATGGCCGCGGAAACGTCCTCATCGCCCAGAAGAATGTCGTGGTCCTGAAATTTCGCAGGCAAGGAGTGCGCTAACCGCCCGAGCGCCTGCACGTCGTCCATCGGGATTGCTTGCCGCATTGCCGCCAGCGCCACCAGTCGGTACAGCGCGCCGCTGTCGAGATAATGGAATCCGAGTCGTTGCGCCACGAGCCGCGCTACCGTGCCTTTTCCCGAGGCCGACGGCCCGTCGATGGCTATGACCGGCGCCGACGTGCCGGCCGCGATCGCGGCAAAGCGATCGAAAAAATCCGGAAAGGTCTTGGCCACGCACTTCGGATCGTTGATGCGGACCGCAACGCCGGCGAGCGCGACCAGCGCGAAGCACATCGCAATGCGGTGATCGTCGTACGTCTCGATTGACGCGTGAGGCGTAAGCCGTGATGCGTGCGGTGGGACAACGACCAGATAGTCCGCTCCCTCCTGCACCGTCGCCCCGACCTTACGCAGTTCGGCGGCCATCGCCGCGATACGATCCGTTTCTTTCACTCGCCAACTCGCGATGTTTCGAAGCCGGCTGCTGCCGTCGGCAAACAATGCCGTCATAGCCAGCGTCATCGCCGCGTCGGGGATGTGATTGAGATCCAGGTCGAAAGGTCGCAGCCGACCCTTTTCCGGTGCGCGCACTTCGATCCAGTTCTCACCCATTTCGATGCGTGCACCCATCCCCGCCAACGCTGTCGCAAAATTCACGTCACCCTGGATGCTATTGCGGCCCACGCCTTGCACCCGAACCGGCCCGCCGCCGATCGCACCGGCCGCGAGAAAATACGACGCTCCTGTCGCGTCGCCTTCGACGAACATTTCACCGGGACTGTGAAAGCGGCTGTCAGCAGGAATCGTGAACGATTTCCAGCCTGCTCGACTGACCTGCACGCCGAACCGCGCCATCAAGTTGAGGGTAATCTCGACGTAGGGTTTGGAAATCAGATCGCCGACGACTTCAATCGTCGATTGATTGCCGGTCAGCGGCAGTGCCATCAGCATTGCGGTCAGGAACTGGCTGGAAACCTCACCATTCAACCGTACCGTGCCCTGATCGCGGATTTTTCCGGGCCGGATTTCCAATGGCGGGAATCCCTCCTTGCCCAAGTAGCGCACGTCGGCGCCGAGTTGGCGCAACGCGTCGACCAGATCGCCGATCGGGCGCTCGTGCATTCTCGGTACACCAGAAAGCCGATAGTGCCCGCCGCAAAGCGCCAGCGCCGCCGTTAGAGGTCGCAATGCGGTGCCAGCATTGCCCATAAACAATTCTGCACTTTTCACCGGAAACGGACCGCCGCAACCGCTGACGGCCAGGCGTCCCGGCTCCCGTTTTTGCGACTGTATCCCGAGCCTTTCGAGTGCTTCGAGCATGCGGTCGACGTCGTCCGCCGCTAGCAAATCGTGAACATCCGTGGTCCCGCGGGCGAGCGCGGCCAGCAGTAGGACGCGGTTGGAAATGCTTTTCGAGCCCGGCAGGCGCAACTCGCCCTCCGCCCTGTCGAACGGTCCAAGCTCCAGGAACTCAGGGTACGCGGCCATACCTCACGATCCGTTGCGGATCCAGGCATTGCGAGCGCCGCGCGCGGCTTCGAATAAGCGCTCGATTTCCGCGCCATCGGCGTCGCGCAGGCACTGCGCCAGTTCGGCGAGCTGCTGCTGATACGCCCCGATGTCGGTCAGCAAGGTTTCCCGGTTGGCAAGCGCGATATCGCGCCACATTTCCGGAGAGCTGCCGGCAATTCGGGTGAAGTCGCGGAAGCCGCTCGCAGCGAAGCCGAAAAGCGCTTCCGCGTCCGGCCGCGACGCGATCATGTGTACCAGGGTGTATGCAAGCACGTGCGGCAGGTGGCTCACTGCGGAGAAGATACGGTCGTGACGTTCCGGGGTCATTCGGGTTACCCGGGCGCCGCAGGCTTTCCACATCGCTTCGACGCGATCGACTGCGGCGGCTTCGTTTTCATCCAGAGGCGTGAGCACCACGTTTCTGCCCTCGAACAGGCCTGCGTTGGCGGCATCCACGCCAGTCAATTCCGCTCCGGCAATCGGGTGCCCCGGTACAACGGACGAAAGGTGCCGGGAGGCCATGCGTCGCACTGCCGCGACGAAATCCTGTTTCGTGCTGCCCGCGTCGGTAACGAGTGTTCCGGGTGCCAGCGTGTCGGCGAGCGCACCCAGCACATGCGGGTTCTGCTGTACCGGCACCGCGATCAGAACTGCATCGGCTCCCTTCACCGCAGCCGCAATGTCCTCGACCACCTCGTCGATCACGCCGAGTTCGAGCGCCCGGGCTACATTGGCGTGGCCACGGCCGACGCCAGCCACGCGGCGCACCTTTCCGGCACGCCTGAGCGCCGACGCCACCGATCCGCCGATCAGGCCGACCCCGATGACGACCAGCTTGTCACTATGAAAATTGCTCAACGAGATTTTCGATGCACGTTGCCGGAACCCTACGGCAGTTCCGTCAATACTGCTTCAAGTGCAGCTTGAAAGCGTACGTTTTCCGCCGCGGTTCCGATCGTCACCCGCAGATAGTCGGGCATGCCATAGCCAGCAATAGGGCGCACGATCACGCCGTGCCTGAGCAATCGCTGGAAAACGTCTGCGGCCATCGGCACCTTGAAGCTGATGAAATTGGCGTAGGACGGAATCCAGGACAGTCCTAGTCGCCTGAAACCGGTGGTCAGCGCCAGCATGCCTTGACCGTTGAGCGAGCGGCTTTCCTGCACGAACTCCTGATCGGCCAGCGCCGCTACGGCAGCTGCCTGTGCAATGCTGCTGACATTGAACGGTTGTCTGACGCGGTTCATCAGATCGGCAACTTGCGGATGGGCGAACGCGAAGCCGACGCGAAGTCCGGCGAGTCCGTAAGCCTTCGAAAAGGTGCGCGAGATGACCAGGTTGGGAAACTGCTCGAGCCATTTCAGACTGTCGCCGCGCAGCCCTGGATCGAGGTATTCGTAGTAGGCCTCGTCCAGCACCAGCAGCACGTCCGCCGGCAACCTGCGCAGGAAAGAATGGAGCGCGTCCGGTGCGAGCCATGTTCCGGTCGGGTTATTCGGATTGGCGACAAAAACGACGCGCGTGTCGCCTCGGACAGCTCGCGCCATGGCGTCCAGATCGTGGCCGAAATCGCGGGCAGGCACTTCGATCCCCGTGGCGCCGGTGGCCTGGGTCACCAATGGATACACGGCGAACGCATGCTGCGAGTAAATTGCCGACGCGCCCGGCGCGAGACAGGCGTGCGCAACCATTTCGAGCACGTCGTTGGAACCGTTGCCAAGCACAATGCTCTCCGCCGCGATGCCATACTTTTTCGCCAGCGCCATCCGCAGTTCAAAACCGTTGCCGTCTGGATAACGCGAAACGTCATCGAGCGCGACACGCATCGCCGCCAGCGCTTTCGGGCTTGCGCCCAGCGGGTTCTCGTTCGAGGCCAGTTTGACGATATTCGCCTCCTTCAATCCCATCTCCCGCGCCAGCTCCGATATGGGTTTGCCCGGCTGATAAGGTGCAATGGCTCGAACATACGCCGGCGAACGCTCGCAAACGTCGACGAAGCGGTGCAGCGACGAAACGATGGTCATTGCGCCGCCACGGGGTACGACCCAAGGATCTTCAGAAAAGCCGCGAGACCTCGCATTTCTTCCAGCGCGCCGGCAACCTTGTCTTCCGTCTGGTGCCCCTCAAGGTCCACGAAAAACACGTATTCCCACAGGCCGGTGCGCGACGGCCGCGATTCCAGGCGCGTCATGCTCACTCCGCAGCGCGCCAAGGGAGTCAACAGCTCGTGAATTGCACCCGGGATGTTGCGGGTGGACATCACCAGCGAAGTCTTGTCGTTTCCGGACGGCGGCACTTCCTGCCTGGAGATCACGGCAAACCGCGTGGTGTTGTTCGGTTCGTCCTCGATGTTGGCGGCCAGCACTTGCAGGCCATAGTGTTCGGCTGCAGAGCGCCCGGCGATGGCCGCGGCATCGGCCTCCGCTGCCGCCATGCGTGCGGCTTCGGCGTTGCTCGCCACCGGCACCCGTTCTGTGCGCGGACAATTCTGGCTCAGCCAGCGGACGCATTGTGCGAGGCTTTGCGCGTGCGAGTAGATCCGCTTGACTGCAGCTATTTTCACCGCCTTGGACAACAGATTCTGATGGACGGGCAGCACCACTTCCCCACAGATCCCTAGCGGCGTGGACAACAGATTGTCGAGTGTGCGTCCCACCGCTCCCTCGGTGGAATTTTCAACCGGCACGACACCGTATCCGACACTGCCCGCCTCGACTGCACGAAAAACTTCGTCTATCGAACCGAACAGCGTCGCCGGAGCCTGACCCCCGAAGTGCTTCACCACCGCATCCTCGCTGAACGTACCTTTTGGCCCGAGGCAGGCAACGGAAAACACGTCTTCCAGGGCCCGGCACGCGGAGATGATTTCGGTGAACAAATGCGTCACCGCCTGGTCCGGCAAGGGGCCGGGGTTGCGCCCTGTAAGTTGTCTCAACACCTGCGCCTCGCGTTCGGGCCGATAAACCGGGCCATCGGCCTTGAGCCTGCCAATGGCATTCGCAGCCGCCGCACGCTCGCTGATCAGCTTCAGGATCTCCTGGTCCAGAGCATCGATGCGACTGCGCAGTTGTTTGAGCTCGTCCTGCATTACGACGTCTCCGAGGGGAGGTATCGCACCGCGAGCACGCCTTCGATCGCGGCAATCCTGTCGATGACTTTCGACGGTACCAGACTGTCCACATCCACCAGCGTGTAAGCCATGTCTTTCTTGGATTTGTTGAGCATGTTGTGAATATTAAGGCCGGCCTGCGCGACCGCGGTAGAGATCTGTCCCACCATGTTGGGCACATTTGCATTGGCGATTCCGAGCCGGTACGGGGATTCGCGCACCATGGTCACGTCTGGAAAATTCACCGCGTTGCGGACGTTGCCGTTTTCAAGATACTCGCGCACCTGCTCCGCCACCATCACCGCACAGTTGTCCTCGGCCTCACGGGTGGAAGCGCCAAGATGTGGCAGCGCGATCACGCCTGAATGCCCGCGAAAGCTGCCGTGTGGAAAATCGCAGACATAGGCCTTGAGGCGCTTTGTATCCAGGGCCTGCATCACCGCAGCATTGTCGACGATGCCTTCCCGCGAAAAATTGAGTAGCACACCGCCGTGCTTCATGAGGCCGATGCGTTTAGCCTCGATCAGATTGCGGGTTTCGTCCACCAGCGGCACATGAATGGTTACGAAGTCGCTGTTACGCATCACTTCGTCGATACTGTGCGCCTTCCTGACCTGGGACGGCAGGCTCCAGGCTGCGTCCACCGTGATTTCAGGATCGAAGCCGTGCACGTTCATGCCCAGCTTGATCGCGGAGTCGGCTACAAGGCTGCCGATCCTGCCCAATCCAACGATGCCGAGCACGTGGTGCGGCAGCTCGACACCGGTGAAGCGCTTCTTGCCTTCCTCGACCTTCTTGTTGATCTCATCATCGGCGCCCGAAAGCTCGTCGACGAAGCGGATAGCCGGCAGCAGATTGCGCGCTGCAATCAACATGCCTGCAAGAACCAGTTCCTTTACGGCATTCGCATTGGCACCCGGAGCATTGAACACCGGTACACCGCGCTTGCTCATCGCCGCCACCGGGATGTTGTTGGTACCGGCACCGGCGCGGCCGATTGCTTTCACCGACTGCGCAATATCCATCGCGTGCATGTCCTGCGAACGCACCAGGATCGCGTCGGGCAACTGTATGTTCGCGCCCACGGAGAAACGCTCTCCCGGGAACCGTTTCAATCCGAGCGGTGAAATCGAATTGAGCGTCAGGATGCGAAGCGGGTCAGCCATGTCTAGCTTCGAACTCGCGCATGAACTGAAGCAATGCCCGGACGCCCTCCACCGGCATCGCGTTGTAAATGGAAGCGCGCATGCCGCCAACCGATCGGTGACCCTTGAGTTGGGTCAGTCCGCGCGCCTTGGCCTGTTTCAGGAACTCTTCGTCCAATGCGTCGTCCTTGAGGCGGAACGGGATGTTCATGATCGAGCGATCCTCTTTCGCCACTGGACTGCTGAAGAACCCGCTGCCGTCGAGAAACTGATAAATCAAGCCCGCCTTGAGAAGGTTGACTTTTACCATCGCGTCCAGCCCACCCATTTTCTTGAGCCACTGGAACACCAGTCCGGCGACATAGAGCGCATAGGTGGGCGGCGTGTTATACATCGAATCATGGTCGGCGTGGATCTTGTAGTCGAGCATCGCCGGGGTGCCCGGCGACGCCTGTCCGATAAGGTCTTCGCGCACGACTACGATGGTCAGTCCGGCGGGTCCGATGTTCTTCTGCGCGCCCGCATAGATCAGACCGAACCGTGACACCTCCAGCGGCCGTGCCAGTATGTGCGAAGACATGTCCGCAACCAGCGGCACGCCGCCGGTATCGGGTAGCCAGTGATACTCGATGCCGCCGATGGTTTCATTCGAGGTGATATGCACATACGCGGAATCCGGATTGAGTTTCCACTGGACCTGTTTAGGCACATAGCTGAAATTCCTGTCTGCCGAACTCGCCGCTACGTTGACGCCACAGAATTTCCCGGCCTCGGCGATCGCCTTTTTGGCCCATTCGCCGGTGTGAACATAGTCGGCTGACTTTTTTTCGCGCAACAGATTCATCGGCACCATGGCGAACTGCCCAGTTGCCCCACCCTGCAGGAACAAGACTTTGTAGTTCGCCGGTATGGAAAGCAATCCGCGCAGATCGGTTTCCGCCGCTTCCGCGATGGCGATGAATTCCTTGCTGCGATGGCTCATTTCCATGACCGACATACCGGTGCCATGCCAGTCGAGCAATTCGTCCCGCACCTGCTCCAGGACCACCTGCGGCAGGACCGCCGGGCCCGGACTGAAGTTGAAAACTCTACCCACGTTTCTCCTTCGCCCTATGAATTCCAATTGACCGCAGATTGCTTCAACGCGTCTCGTCCTCACCCGGGTCCGCAGGCCGTTCTGAGTCATTCCCGTCCGGATCGGCGTTCGCATTTGTGGAGGGTTCGGAGCCAGGGTCGGAGCCAGGTTCCGCGTCCGGATTCGAGTCCTGTTCGGGTCCAATATCGTCATCCTTGTCGACGATTTTCTGCAGGCCGGCGAGTTTTTCTTCCGGACCTAGGTTGATAAGTGTCACGCCCTGCGTGGAGCGGCTCATTTCGCGTATTTCCTTGACCCTGGTGCGGATCAGAACGCCACCGGTGGTAATAAGCATGATCTCGTCACTTTCCTCGACCAGCGTGGCCGCCACCACGTTGCCGTTGCGGGCGCTGGTCTGAATCGCAATCATCCCTTGCGTGCCGCGGCCGTGGCGGGTGTACTCCGCGATCGGGGTGCGCTTGCCGTAGCCGTTCTCCGTGGCGGTGAACACCGACACGGTCTCGTTGTCTGCAACCAGCAGTGAGATGACTTTCTGGCCGCCCGACAGCTTCATTCCGCGCACACCGCGTGCCACGCGCCCCATCGGCCGCACGTCCTGCTCGTCGAAACGCACAGCCTTGCCGGCGTCGGAGAACAACATGATGTCGTGCCGGCCTTCCGTGAGTGCAACGCCGATCAGGTAGTCCCCCTCTTCCAGATCCACTGCGATGATTCCGGACGGGCGCGGACGCGAAAAATCAGAAAGCGGCGTCTTCTTGACCGTGCCGTTGGACGTGGCCATGAAAACATACTTGTGCTCGTCGAACTCCTTGACCGGCAGGATCGCCGTTATCTTTTCGCCGTCGACTAGCGGCAGCAGGTTGACGATCGGTTTCCCCCTGCTGGTGCGTCCGCCCTGCGGCACGTTGTAGACCTTGATCCAGTACAGTCGCCCGCGATTGGAGAAACACAGCACGTAGTCGTGGGTATTGGCAATGAAAAGGTTGTCGATGAAATCGTCTTCCTTGGTCGCCGTGGCCTGCTTGCCACGGCCGCCACGCTTCTGCGCCCGGTAGTCTGCGAGCGGCTGGGCTTTCACGTAGCCTGTGTGAGACAACGTCACCACCACGTCCTCCGCCGCGATCAGGTCCTCCATGCTCAGATCCTGGGCATCCATCACGATCTCGCTGCGGCGTTCGTCTCCGAACTGGCTCCGGGTTTGTGCGAGCTCGTCGGCGATGATCCTGGTGATGCGCTCTGGTTTGGCAAGGATGTCGATCAGGTCGGCAATGTTGTCCATGACCTCCCTGTACTCGTTGGCGATCTTCTCCCGCTCCAGTCCGGTGAGGCGTTGCAACTGCATTTCCAGGATTCGCTGCGCCTGCAGCTCGGAGAGGCGGTAGCCGTTGGACTGCAAACCATAGTCGCGTCCCATCCCTTCCGGGCGGGAAGCGGAGACCTCTACGCCTGCCAGCATGTCCTCCACCAGTTGCGAGCGCCAAACGCGTGACATCAACTCGCGCTTGGCTTCAGCCGGCGCGGGCGCGGCCTTGATGAGCGCGATGATCTCATCGACGTTGGAAAGGGCCACTGCCAGCCCCTCCAAGATGTGGCCGCGTTCGCGCGCCTTGCGCAATTCGAACACCGTGCGGCGGGTGACCACTTCGCGACGGTGGCGCAGAAAGGACTCGAGGATGCCCTTCAGATCGAGCAGGCGGGGCTGGCCGTCGACAAGCGCCACCATATTCATCCAGAACGTGTCCTGCATCTGCGTTTCTTTGTACAGGTTGTTCAGGATGACTTCGTGGACTTCGCCACGCTTGAGTTCCAGCACCACGCGCATGCCGGATTTGTCGGATTCGTCGCGGATCTCGGACAGTCCATCGAGGCGCTTGTCGCGCACCAGCTCGCCGATCTTGATCAGCAGCGCCGATTTGTTGACCTGATATGGCAGCTCATCGATGACAATGGCTTGACGATTGCCCTTTTCCAGTTCCTCGATGTGCGTGCGTGCGCGGATTACCACGCGGCCGCGGCCGGTGCGGTAACCTTCCTTGACCCCCGCGGTGCCATAAATAATTCCACGAGTCGGAAAATCCGGTCCCGGTATGATCTCCATTAGCTCGTCGATGCTGATTTCCGGCCGATCCAGGATTGCCTGGCAGGCATCGGCGACCTCGCGCAGGCTGTGGGGTGGAACGTTGGTGGCCATTCCCACCGCGATACCCGCAGAGCCGTTGATCAGCAGGTTGGGAATCCGGGTGGGAAGGACGCTGGGTTCCTGCTCCTTGCCGTCGTAGTTCGGAACGAAATCGACGGTTTCTTTGTCTATGTCGGCCAACAGTTCGGAGGCGATCTTCTCGAGGCGGCACTCGGTATAGCGGTAAGCCGCCGCCGAATCGCCATCGACTGATCCGAAGTTGCCCTGTCCGTCCACCAGGGTGTAACGCATCGAGAAGTCCTGCGCCATGCGCACCAATGCTTCGTAGGTTGCGCTATCGCCGTGTGGGTGATACTTGCCGAGGACATCGCCGACCACGCGCGCGCATTTCACATAGGGTCGGTTCCAGACGTTGTTGGCCTCGTGCATCGCGAACAGAATGCGACGGTGCACCGGTTTGAGGCCGTCTCTTACATCTGGTAGCGCGCGCCCCACGATCACGCTCATTGCGTAGTCGAGATAGGAGCGGCGCATCTCCTCTTCGAGGCTGATGGGAAGCGTTTCTTTGGCGAATTGATCCATCAGGAAAGGTCAGTTTTCTTGTTGCAAACAGTCACGCACCTGTCCCGCTCGACCCGATAGACTTGCCGGGACATTTTGGCGGGATGGCTCGCCGGGAAGGCCTTGATTCGGTCCAGCGGAAGCCGTGCATTTTATCATGGCGCTTCTCTCCGAGACATTGTCCGTCGCGCCTTTTTGTATGACGCTCGGGGGACTATCCGCCTTATGGCAATGGGGTGATGCATATGCCTCGGCCGCGCGCGCGGGACTTATGCAAAGCTTCGCTAGGCGTTGTTAAGGGACCCGGGAATGGGCAATAATGCACGCGACCTTGACCAGCATGATCAGGAGAACCCGAAATGCGACCCAAGACCAATCGACTGTTGATGGTGCTAATCGGCGCAATGCTTGCGGGCTGCGCCAGCCAGACCGAGCGCAGCAGTTCTGGCGGCGGCGCGGAGCAAGCGCAGGCACCGGCGCCAGCTCCGATCCCGGAGCCAGCGTATGAACCGAAGGGCGAAAGTGTCCAGATCGTGGATCGGCCGCTAGAGGAAACACCGCCTCCGCCTCCGCCGCCCGTTGCAAAAGCGCCCGAACAACCCCTTCCAGATTTTCCGATAACCACCTATGAAGTCGAGCCCGAAGAAGAAGTGGGAGACCTCGGTACGCAACCGGACGAGTCGGGCACTGAGCAGTACGCCGAAGAAGACCTCGCCGCCAAGGAAAGTGTGATAGGCGAACCGACTGAGGTTGGCGACGAAGAGGAAGAAGAAGTAGCCGACCTTGGCCCCCAAGAGGACGAGTCCGGCACGGAACAGTACCCGGAAGAGGACCTCGCCGCCAAGGACAGTGTGGTGAGCGAGCCGACCGAGGTTCTCGATGAAGAGGAAGAAGAAGTAGCCGACCTCGGCCCCCAAGAGGACGAGTCCGGCACGATGGAGTCCCCGGAGGAAGACCTCGTCGCCAGGGAAAGTATGGTTGGTGAACCGACGGAGGTGGCCGAAGAACCAGAAGAGGAAGTCGCCGATCTGGGGCCGCAGCCCGACGAGTCGGGGACTGTGACTTACCCCGAGCAGCAACTCGCCGCTGCCGACAAGGTGATCGGGGAGCCGACACAATACGCCGACGAGCCTGTGACCGCGCCAGCGCCCGTAGCTGCGCCGGCCCCAGAGCGTGCGCCTGTGCCTGTGGCCAAGGCCCCGGTGAGAGTCAGCTTCGAAGCAGAACCTCTGTTCAGTTTCGACAAGGCCATTATTCGCGGCGACCAGCGCAGCAAGCTCGACGAATTTGTCGCCAGCCTGAAGGGAACGAAATACGACTCGATCGATGTCTTCGGGCACGCCGACCGCATTGGCTCCACGACATACAATTCGAATCTGTCACAACGCCGCGCCAATGCCGTGAAAGCCTATCTGGTGCGTCAGGGCATCCCCGCCGGCAAGATCAATGCCGAGGGTCGGGGCGAATCGGAGCCGGTAACGGGCGATAACTGCAGCGGCCAGCGTGGCAAGGCGTTGATTGCGTGCCTGGAGCCGGACCGCCGGGTGGATGTCAGCGTCACTGCGACCAAGCCAGCCAACTGACAAGGCGGATTGCTTACAAGCGAGTGAAAGCCCTGCGAATGCAGGGCTTTTTTTTGGAGCGTCCATGGCGCAAATGAACACTTCCTTTTCTGCTGACACAGTGATCGAGGCGCACTGGATCATCCCGGTGGAGCCGCGCGGCGTCGTCCTCGACGACCATGCCGTGGCGATCACCGGCGACCGCATTGCCGCGGTATTGCCGCGCGCGGAAATGCGCAAGTTATGCAAGGCGAACCGTACCCTTGATCTTTCCACGCACGCGCTGATTCCGGGGCTGGTGAATCTTCATACGCACGCGGCAATGACGCTGATGCGTGGACTGGCCGATGATCAGCGACTGATGGATTGGTTGGAAAAACACATCTGGCCTGCAGAGGGCCGGCACGTATCGGCGCAGTTCGTGTACGACGGAACCTTGCTTGCCTGTGCCGAGATGCTGCGCGGCGGCGTCACTTGCTTTAACGACATGTATTTTTTTCCGGAGATGGCCGGACGTGCTGCATTGGATGCCGGCATCCGTGGCGTTCTGGGGATCGTGCTTATCGAATTTCCGACAGCGTACGCCAGCGACGCGCAGGATTACCTGCGCAAGGGACTGGCGATGCGTGACGAACTCAAGAGCGAGCCCTTGTTGTCGTTCTGCATGGCGCCGCATGCCCCTTACACGGTCAGTGACAGAAGCTTTGAGCAAATCCTAACGCTTTCGGAGCAGCTTCAGATCCCTATCAACACGCACCTGCACGAAACGCGCGACGAAATCCACGAAAGTGTGAAGAAGTTCGGAATGCGGCCAATTGGCCGGCTGGTGAAGTTGGGTTTGATAAGCCCCAGCTTCATCGCCGTTCATGCCGTCCACCTCGACCCGGCGGAGATTGCTATGCTGGCGCAGCTTGGCGCCTCGGTTGCGCACTGCCCGTCTTCCAACCTCAAGCTTGCCAGCGGCATAGCGCCGGTAGGCGCCATGCTCGCGGCGGGTATTAATGCCGGCCTCGGAACCGACAGCGCGGCAAGCAACAACCGGCTCGACGTGCTCTCCGAAATGCGGCTTGCGGCGCTGCTGGCCAAGGCAGCGGGCGATGACGCGGAAATGCTGCCCGCTCATGTCGCGTTGCGAATGGCTACACTCAACGCAGCCACCGCGCTGGGCCTGGAACGGAAGATCGGGTCCGTGGAGACAGGCAAGTGCGCGGATTTGTGCGCGGTGAACTTGGCGTCGCTCGAGTTGTCTCCTTGCTATGATCCGGTCTCGCATCTGGTTTACGCCGCCGGCAGGGAGCATGTCAGCCACGTGTGGGTAGGCGGCAAGCTGCTGGTCGAGGAAGGCCGTCTGCTGCAAGTTGACGAGAACGCCATTGCGCGCAAGGCAAGCGAATGGCGGTCGCGTATAGCGGCGCCAAACTGAATGGGACATCAGCCGGGATGATCAACGTCGATCCATTCGAACTCGAAAAGTTCAGCCAGCTCGCCCATCGCTGGTGGGATCCAACCAGCGAGTTCAAGCCACTGCACGACATCAACCCGTTGCGGCTGGAATACCTCGATCGGATCGCGAATCTGCGGGGAAAGAAAGTCCTCGATGTAGGCTGCGGCGGAGGTCTGCTGTCGGAAGCGATGGCGGCGCGGGGAGCAAAGGTGACCGGCATCGACATGGGCGACCAACCCTTGAAAGTGGCGCAACTGCACCTCTTGGAGAGCAAGCTCGAAGTGGAATACCGCAAGGTGGAGGTCGAGCAGCTTGCCAGGGATCAGCCGCACCACTATGACGTGGTCACCTGCATGGAGATGCTGGAACACGTGCC
Organism: Burkholderiales bacterium; assembly: GCA_035275265.1. Taxonomy (GTDB): domain Bacteria; phylum Pseudomonadota; class Gammaproteobacteria; order Burkholderiales; family JACQAP01; genus JACQAP01. Next base: position 102,178 of record DATENC010000029.1, read on the forward strand.
CGACCCCGCGAGTACCGTAACTGCATGCGCGGGCCTGCTGGCGCCAGGCGGCTGGTGCTTTTTTTCCACTATCAATCGCAATCCGAAGGCGTACCTGTTCGCGATCGTCGGCGCGGAGTACATCCTGAAATTGCTGCCGCGAGGCACACACGACTATTCCCGGTTTATCACCCCGGCAGAACTGGGCCGATTTTGCCGCGGCGCGAGACTCACACCACAACGCGTGACCGGAATGATCTACAACCCGTTCACCCGGGTCTATTCGCTCGGCACGGACAGTTCGGTGAATTACTTCCTCAGCGCGCAGGCGGTCTGACGCCGCCACAAAATACGCTCGTGCTGCGTCGCCGGTAGTTTAGTGACTTGCTGTTTGAATGATACCCAAGGAGGATTGAATGATGAAGACAAGACTCTGGTACGTAGTGGCGGTATTCGGGGTGGTGGCCACGATTCTGGGGTGCGCGCTCCAGCCGCAGAATCTGCGCATAGATCCACCGGTGAAAGTGACTGAATCCGCCATCGGCAACAGCAAGATCATCGGTCTCGAGGTATCCGACGCGCGTACGGACAAGAAGCTTGGCGAAGTCGGCGATCCGAACACCAAGATGGTGGATGTCTCGGTGGAAGAGGACCCGAGCCCGGCGGTATATGAACGCCTGCAGGAGGCCCTCGGCAAACTCGGTTTCTCGGTGGCTCCGCACAGCGATGCGACGGAACGCACGTTGCAGGTGCAGATTCGAAGTCTCGAATTGAAGTCCGTAAAGACACCATTCACTTTCGAAACCGAATTGCGGGCGGCACTAGGCGCCCACGCGGCAAACGGTCCCGAATATTATGACCGCCAGTTCAACGTCCGAACCCGTAGGGATGGCGCGGCACCACCCTTCGAAAAGGACAGCAACTTGCTGGTGAACACGGCAGTTTCGCAGGCTCTGGAAGACATGCTGGCCGACGATCAGTTGCTGGAACTGCTCGCCAAATAGGATTCGGAAAATTTGATGTCGGTATCTGTGAACGCGCCGGGACGTGGCGTGCTTTTCGACCTCGACGGCACGCTGGCGGATACCGCTCCGGACCTGGGTTATGCGCTGAATCAACAACGCCTCGCCCGCGACATGCCTGAATTGCCAATAGAGGCGGTGAGGTCGCTGGCTTCTTCCGGCGCGCGAGGGCTGTTGAAAATCGGCTTCGGCATCGAACCGGGTCAAAGCGGCTACGAAGTCTTGCGCGACGAATTCTTGGACATTTACGAAGAAAATCTGGCACGCAACAGCCGATTGTTTCCGGGTATCTCCGCGCTTCTGGAACAAATCGAACAGCGTGGATTGCGCTGGGGCATTGTCACCAACAAGTCGGAACGATTCACTTTCCCCCTGCTGCGTGCGCTGGCCCTGATCGAGCGCGCTGCATGCGTCATCTGCGGCGATACGACACCGAATCCGAAACCCCATCCGGCGCCTCTGCTTGCAGCGGCGAAAAAGCTCGGTATTCCAGCGCCGCAATGCATTTATGTCGGCGACGATGTGCGGGATGTACAAGCTGGTCACGCGGCGGGAATGCCTGTGGTGGTTGCGCGCTACGGTTATCTCGGCAATGGAGCACCCCCGGAGGAATGGGGTGCGGACGGCTTCGTTGACTCCCCCGCGGACCTGCTGGATGTTCTCTTCGGTGGAGTCGTACGACCTATCTGATAGAATAGATCACGCTCCGCTTGAAACATTCCGGAGCCGTCACTATCTATGGTTCATATGGGGGCGACCTGGTCTCGACGTGGGTCGCGAAGCAGCGCAGTGCATACCAAGGCCCAGTTACCTTGTTAATACAGCTGGAAAACGTATAGTCGCTAACGACGAACGTTACGCTCTAGCCGCCTAAACCCGGCTGGACTCCGCACCGGTTCTCTCACGGGCCGGGCTGGGCAACCAGCAGCGGAGCCATATACGTGAGATCGTGCTGCTGTGGGTCACTTATTGCAGCATTAAATCCAAGGTGACTCGCCGCTTCCCAGCCTGTCGGCCGGCGTGGAAGTGGTTAGATCAAATGACCTGACTAAGTATGTAGGACTGCCTGTAGAGGGCTTGCGGACGCGGGTTCGATTCCCGCCGCCTCCACCAAATTGAAAAGCCGGCCGAGTGCGCCGGCTTTTCAATTTGTGAGTTGCGGTTGATCTGTGGAGGTCATCGGGTTGGACGCCGATCACCAGTTAACGCTGCAGCAGTCCTAGCCGCATGCGATCAGAAGTCCTTGAAGCGCGGTAACACACTCTACTGCTGACGTGCGGCCGCTTGCTTGTTCTCATAATGCGCCGCCACTTTTTCCTGTAGTTTCGGGACTGCTGCAAGCCCCGCCCTTTCGCCCTCGATGATGGCATAGTTGCGCGAGTCGAAGTTGGTCGAATTCAGGTTGGTGATGTCGGGAACCACTACGATATCGGCGTGCGTGAGTTCCTGGCTGGCGATGCTCCGTTCCATGATGACGAAGGTTTGCATCAGTACGTCGATCGTATCCCGAAGTCTGGCAAGCTTCGGCCGGTCCAAAATGTCTACGGCGATAACGATGTCGGCTCCGAGGTCGCGAGCCGTCTTGACCGGTACAGGGCTCACCAGGCCGCCATCTATGTACTCCCGGCCATTGAATTTGACCGGCTGAAAAATGCCGGGCACGCTGCTAGAAGCGCGCACCGCCAAACCAGTATCGCCGCGCTCGAAAACAACGAGTTCGCCGGACTGCAAGTCTGTTGCCACAATAGCCAGGGTGCGGTTGAGCTTCTCGATGGGCCGATTCTGAACCGCGTTGTTGACAAAATTCTGCAGGGATTCACCTTTGATGAATCCGCGGTTCGGCAAGACCCAGTCGCTTACCGTTCCCTCGTCCATTGACAGCGCCATACGCTGGAGGTCGAATCCGTTGTAACCGCCGGCATAAAGTGCCCCAACCACGCTGCCGGCACTGGTACCAACGATGATGTCGGGCACGATCGCATGCGATTCGAGCGCTTTGATGACACCGATATGGGCAAAACCCTTGGCAGCCCCGCCACCTAGCACGAGGGCGATCTTTGGCGGCTTCACCTCCGGTGAAGTGATTTCCTCTTGGACGGGCTTGAAGACCGGCGGCGAGGGCGTGACCGCACAACCAGCAAACGTCGCAAGCGCCAGAGATATCAGCGCGATTCTATATGACATCGGTTGGGATTCATGCCGCGAAACAGGCAGAAGGCGGAACGGCGGTCAGCGTGCCTTCTCTCAAGAAGGCAATTTCAGCTCCCCGAAATCTGGGACTGAATGAAATTCTGAATTCCGATTTTCTGGATCAGATCGAGTTGGATTTCGAGCCAGTCGATATGCTCTTCCTCGCTCTCCAGGATTTTTTCGAAAAGTTCGCGGGATACGTAGTCATTGGAACTTTCGCAATACGCAATCGCCTCGCGCAGTGCCGGATGCGCATCCATCTCGAGTTGCAGGTCGCATTTCAGGCATTCCTGCACATTCTCGCCGATCAACAGTTTGCCCAGATCCTGGAGATTCGGTAGTCCCTCGAGGAACAGGATGCGCTCGATCAACTTGTCGGCGTGCTTCATCTCGTCCACCGACTCCTTGAATTCGTGCTCGTCGAGTTTCTTCAGGCCCCAGTTCTTGAACATGCGGGCATGAAGAAAATACTGGTTGATGGCAGTCAGTTCGTTGGTGAGAACCTGGTTGAGGTATTTCAGGACCTGCTTGTCGCCCTTCATGCGCGCCCCCTGATGTGCGTTGGTCTCAACGACCACGCATTATAGGTTGCGCGACACGCAGCCCGAAACAAAAAAACGGAAAACGAAATGAGAGGAATTACGCCGCGCTCAATTGCTGGCGCGGTGTTTCAACGGAGGACAAGGTTTGGTGAAGCACCTCTTCGGCACAATCGGCGCACCTGCCGCAGCAGCTCGCCACACCCAGACACAAATGCAGTTCGCTCAACGAACGGGCACCGCCATCCACTGCCTCGCGGATCTGGCTTTCGGTGATGCCATTGCAGAGGCAAACGTACATGGCTGGACTGTGGACGATAGAGTGGGCTAGCGAGATTAAATACTAAATCACAATGAGAATGATTGTCAATAATGAAGCTGAAAACGCAGATCTAGTTCGTCCTTGAATCCGGACATTCTGCACACGATCCCCCTAATCCCAGAAAACGCTTCACTGCCTGCATGAGGCAGCTCGATGAGCGTCTGCAGGCGATCACCGGAATGCCCTGCATTTGCGCCTGGTTACGATAGCTTTTCATGGCGTTGTGATTGAGAAAATCCGTCAATAGAATCAGTAGTTGGGTATCCTTGGGGAGCGCAGCCAGCGAGCGCTGATGGGCCGATGCCCGCCCCGTGATATGGCGTTCAATGTGGATTCCGAGGTCTGCCAAGGAGTCTGGAATGTTGCCCAGACGGTCTGCCCCAACGACTACAGCGTTCATTCTTTCCTCCTACGTATCATATTGAATTTGCTGACAAACACTTTGGGTGCCAATACGGCGATACAGCGTGATGTAAATGATAATGATTCGCATTAGATTTGTCAAACTTTCAACTGATTGGTCAGAAAGGAATTATTGGATGCTAGGAGTGCAAACAGCGGGCGCCTCGCTTGACTGAATAGTCCAAATAAATACAATTCTCATTTGTATTGAGTACCCTCCAAACACGCGAACCAGTGCTCCGGGTTGCGCGCGAAAGACCGGTTCTAATGCCCCGAGGAATTGCCATCCCCATGATGTTTTCCAGATTGCGCTGTGTGTCTGTCGCCCTTCTTCTGACGATTCCGCTTGCCGTCGCGGCGCAAACCACGGATGCGGGTCCCGCTCAGGGTCAGATGGTCCTGCACCTGCTCGACTACATTTCCGTCGAGTACCCCCAGTTCGTCAAAGCCGGCAGAATCGTCAACGCCGACGAGTACGCGGAGCAAGTCGAGTTCTCCGCTCAGGTCGCAGATGCCATCGGGAATTTTGCGCCACACCCGGAAAAGGACGCGCTGGTGGCATCGGCTGCGATCCTGGTCAAGCTGATCGCCGACAAAGGGGATAGCGGCAAGGTCGTCCAACGCGCACGAGACTTGCAACGCGGCTTGATCAAGGCTTACAGGATTCAAATCGCACCGGCGCGCGCACCGGACCTGAGCGGTGCGTCTGGTTTGTACCAGTCGAACTGCGTTGCCTGTCACGGCGCTGCGGGCGACGGCAACGGGCCGCAAGCCGCTGCACTCGAACCACGGCCAACGAATTTTCAGGATCATGCCCGCCAGCTTCAGCGCAGCGTCTACGGCCTGTACAACACCATCAGTCTCGGCGTAGAGGGCACCTCGATGCCGGCATTCGGCAACCTGCGCCCGGAAGAACGCTGGGCGCTTGCGTTTTACGTAAGTCAGTTCGTCTCCACGGAAGACGAACGCAACCAAGGAAAGCAGCTGTGGCAGCGCCCCGGCATGCAAGCGCTGTTTCCGCGGCTATCGGATCTGGTCGGAACCACACCCGCGGAAACGTTGCGCGTGGGCGACTCGGCCTATCAGGTGCTTGCATACCTACGCGCGCATCCAGACGTGATACCCACGCAAGACAGCGCGTCACCGCTCTCAGTTGCGATTGCGAAAATCCGCGAAAGCCTCGATCTGTACCGGCAGGGAAAGCACGAGGCTGCGCATCAGGCCGCGATCAGTGCATACCTGGAAGGCTTCGAGCTGGCGGAAGCGAGCCTCGACCGGGTCGACAGCGGCCTGCGCAACCGCATAGAACAGGACATGATGGCCTACCGTAATCTGATCAAGACCAAAGTGCCCGTGGAGGTCGTCGAGCAAAAAGGCCTCGCGCTTGTCAAGTCCCTCGAAGGGGCTGGCACGCTCAGCGGTGACGACAAACTGTCCGCGGCGGGCGCCTTTAGCTCTGCGTTCATTATCGTAGCGCGCGAGGGCCTGGAGGCAATTCTCGTGCTTGCGGCAATTGCGGCATTCCTGATCAAGTCAGGGCGCCGGGATGGCCTCAAACACCTTCACGCCGGGTGGATCGTGGCGCTTCTGGTCGGCATCGCCACCTGGATCGTTTCCTCGACACTGCTCGAGATCAGTGGTGCACAGAGGGAAATTACCGAAGGCCTGACCGCACTGCTTGCCGCCGCCGTTCTGCTGTATGCAGGCTACTGGCTGCACAGCCGATCGCATGCATCCCGCTGGCAATCGTTCATTGGTGGACAGGTCAGCAACGCATTGTCGCGACGCACATTGTTCGGAATTGCTTTGATTTCGTTTCTGGCGGTGTATCGCGAGGCATTCGAGACCGTATTGTTCATGCAGGCGCTTTGGGTACAGGCCGAGGCCGCATCGCGCAGCGGATTGGTTGCCGGCGTAGCCGCTGCCGGCGTCGTGCTCGCCATTCTGGCCTGGGTGATCTCCCGTTACAGCGCCAGGCTGCCCCTGAAGCTGTTTTTCAACCTCAGCTCGCTGTTTCTGGCAGCGCTGGCGGTGATCTTCGCCGGCAAGGGAGTGGCGGCGCTCCAAGCGGCCGGGAAGTTGCCAGCAGATGCGCTTGCGATCTCCGGCATCCCATCGCTGGGCATTTATCCAAACATTCAGGGCCTGGCGTTGCAGGTGCTGCTTGTAGTCTTGATCGTCGCCAGTTTTCTTTACAGCCGCGCCGGTGACAACCGCAGTTCACGATCATGAGTGAATCGAGGAGGTTTGCTTTGTCTTATTTTAGAATCGCTCTGGCCGCAGCGTGCATCGCAGTTGCGACCCCAGTCACTGGCGAAGAGGTGGTGGTTTACTCCGCGCGCATTGAGCAGCTTATCCGGCCGCTGTTCGACGCGTACACCCGGGATACCGGTGTTACCGTGAAATTCGTCACCGACAGGGAAGGTCCGCTGATGGAACGGCTGAAGGCGGAAGGATCGAATACACCGGCAGACGTGCTGCTTACCGTGGACGCCGGCAACCTGTGGCAGGCGACTCAGTTGGAGTTACTGCAACCGGTGCAATCGAAGACGTTGGAAGCGAACATTCCCGCTCATTTGCGCGACCCTGAAGGACGATGGTTCGGTCTTTCGGTGCGGGCACGTACCGTCGTCTACAACACCAGCAAAGTAAAACCTGCCGAGCTCAGCACTTATGAGGACCTTGGCAGCGCGAAATGGAAAGGCCGATTGTGTCTGCGGACATCGAAGAAGGTCTACAACCAGTCGCTGGTAGCGATGATGCTCGCCGAGCACGGTGAAGCGAAAACCGAGCAGATCGTGCGCGGCTGGATCGGCAATCTCGCCGTGCCCGTGTTCCCCGACGACACCAAGATGATGGAAGCCATCGCCGGCGGGCAATGCGATGTTGGAATAACCAACACCTATTACTTCGGACGCTTGCTCGAAAAGTCGCCAGACCAGCCGCTCGCGCTGTTCTGGCCGAATCAGTCCGGTTCCGGGGTACACGTTAACATTTCCGGTGCCGGCGTCACCAAGTACGCAAAGAATCCCCACGGCGCGGCCAAGCTGCTGGAATGGCTGTCTTCAGTTGTCGCGCAAAGCCTCTATGCCGACGCCAATATGGAGTACCCGGTCAATCCAGCGGTCAAACCCCACCCGGCCGTTACCAGCTGGGGCAATTTCAAACAGAACAATATCAATGTCGCCAAAGCCGGCGAACTGCAAGCTGCCGCGGTGCGCCTCATGGACCGCGCAGGCTATCACTGATCGGACACCCGGCTCTGCAATGGCGCTCGCACGGTGAGTGCCGCGCGCCTGTTCCCGGTGCTGGTCGCCGCGCTGGTGCTGGCGCCAATCGCGGTGATCTTCTCATCGTTCCTGACACCGGCCGACGATGTCTGGCACCATTTCGCTGCGACAATTCTCGACGAGCTCATCATCAACACGTTGATACTCGCGCTCGCTGTCGCCGCAGGCACGGCGGTGCTGGGCGTCGGTCTGGGATGGCTCACGGCGGTGTGCGATTTCCCGGGCCGGAGATTTTTTTCGTGGGCACTGCTGTTGCCTCTCGCTATACCGGCGTATGTCATCGGTTTTGTCGCGATCGCACTGCTGGATTTTACCGGTCCGCTGCAATCCGGGTTGAGATCGCTCACCGGCTCCGGTCTGCCGTGGTTTCCGCCAATCCGCAGCCGCGGGGGGGTGGCTCTGGTCATGACGCTGGCGCTTTATCCTTATGTCTTCCTGCTTGCGCGCAATGCCTTCCACACCCAAGGGAAACGCATGCTGGAAGCCGGCCGCGCCCTCGGACTGACCTCCTACGAGGCATTCCTTCGTGTGGCTCTTCCAATGGCGCGGCCATGGGTAGCAGCCGGCGTGATGTTGGTAGTCATGGAAACGCTGGCCGATTTCGGAACAGTAGCGGTATTCAACTACGATACGTTGACTACGGGAGTCTACAAGGCCTGGTACGGGCTATTTTCGATCACGGCAGCTTCGCAGGTTGCCTCGATACTCATACTGATTGCGCTCGCAGTGCTGTTGGTCGAACAGCAAACTCGATTGCGCATGCGTTTTTCCTCCGTGCCCGCCGGCGGCGAGACGCCGCGCATCGTATTGGCCGGCAGGCACAGATTCGGAGCGCTCGCCGCCTGCACGATGGTTTTCGGTATTGGCTTTGTCGGTCCAGCCGCTCAACTTTCTTTGTGGGTAATCGAGGCGGCTTCCACCGACTTCGATAGCCGCTACCTCGAATACGTTTGGCACTCCCTGGCACTGGGCGCGCTGGCGGCGCTGTGCGTAACCACGACCGCGTTGCTTCTGAACTATGCGGGGCGACGCCAACCCGATCGGATTACGAGAATCACGCTCAAACTCGCCAATATCGGCTATGCGGTGCCCGGCGCAGTGTTGGCGGTCGGGATCTTCGTTGCTTTTGCCTGGTTGGATCGGGCCATACCGTCATCGCTGCGGGATTTCCTAGGGATCACGTCCGGCGCACTGCTGCAAGGTTCAGTTGCAGCGATGCTGGTTGCGTACATGATCCGGTTTCTGGCAGTGGGTTTCGCTCCGTTGGAAAGCGCCCTGCATCGCGTTACCCGCAGCATCGACGAGGCGGCGACCGCACTGGGCCAGGGCGGCGTTCGGCTGCTCTACCGGGTGCACCTGCCATTGCTGCGCGGCGGGCTTGCTACTGCCGCCGTGCTGGTGTTCGTGGATGTCCTGAAGGAAATGCCGATCACGTTGATGACGCGGCCCTTTGGCTGGGATACCCTCGCGATTCGAATTTTCGAGTTGACTTCCGAAGGGCAATGGGAGCTCGCCGCGTTGCCGGCATTGGTATTGGTGCTGGCCGGCATGCTGCCGGTAATCCAACTCACCCGTGCCTCCAAATGGAACGCTTCGGCCTGACGTAATGACCACCGTTATCGAACTCCTGGAAGTCCATCATGCCTATGGAGATCACGTGGTCGTCGACGGACTATCGCTGTCGCTCGCCAAGGGCAGCATCGGCTGCCTGCTCGGGCCGAGCGGGTGCGGCAAAACCACGGTGCTGCGCTGCATCGCCGGATTCGAGCGGATCCGGGCCGGCGAAATCCGCATGAACGGTATACCGGTAAGCACAACAACTTTGCATGTGCCCACCGAGAAACGCCGGGTTGGCATCGTATTCCAGGACTACGCGCTTTTCCCCCATCTGAACGTGCAAGCCAACGTTGCCTTCGGCCTGCACCGCCGGAGAGCTTCGGAACGGCGGGAGCGCGTATCGCAGCTGCTCGAAGTAACCGGCCTGCGAAGCATGGCCGGGCGTTATCCGCACGAACTCTCGGGTGGACAGCAACAACGCGTGGCCCTCGCGCGCGCACTCGCGCCGCAGCCCGATCTCCTCCTGCTCGACGAACCGTTTTCCAACCTGGACGTGGATCTGCGCGAACGGTTGAGCCTTGAAGTGCGCGATATCCTCAAGGCCCAGGGCTCGACCGCCATCATGGTGACCCACGACCAGTACGAGGCGTTCGCGATGGCTGATGAGATCGGCATCATGGCTAACGGCCGGGTCCAGCAGTGGGACAGCGCGCACAACATCTATCATCGGCCCTGCAACCGCTTCGTCGCCGATTTCGTCGGCCAGGGGGTTTTTCTACAGGGGCGGGTAAACGGCGGCGGCAAAATCGAGATCGAGCTTGGCGTGCTCGACGGAGAGATCCGGGTAACAGCGCTCGCCTCGGGGGACCAGACGCCGGGACCCGATCTTGAAGTCCTGCTGCGACCGAACGATGTGGTGCACGACGATTCGAGCCCGACCAAGGCGCAGGTTCTGCATAAGGCGTTTCGCGGCGCCGAAATCCTTTATACCCTAAGGCTTGCTAGCGGCGCCCGCGTCTTGTCGCTGGTACCTAGTCATCACAATCACGCAGTCGGCGAATTCGTGGGGATACGGCTGGAGACCGGCCACGTCGTCGCATTCCAAAAATAGAAGCCCCGCCTTGCGCCGGCGTTTGCACCACAGACGGCTCCTACTTTCCGGGCAACATGCGCAGGAACACGCCATCTCGATCGAACAGGAGATGCTTCAGCGCCGCCGCGACGTGAATCACCACCAGTGTGATCAGAAACACCGCAGTTACACCGTGGATGCCTTGCAGGAGATCGTAGATGACCTTGTTCTCCCACCCCAACGGCGGGATCTTGAATAGCCCGAAGTACGTCACCCCGTACTTGGTGAACTGGGACGCTGAAAAGCCGGACAATGGCATCAGAATCAGGCACAGGTACAGCAGTGCATGGCTCACCTTCGATGCCTGGACCTGCCACGCAGGCATGCTCGACGGCAGCGCCGGCGGAGGATTCCTGAAACGCCACCACAAACGGATCAGTACCAGCATCGCAACCGTCACGCCGATCGACTTGTGCAGGTTGTAAAAGAAAGTGCGTTCCGGCGTGCCGCGCGGGATGTCGGTCATGTACAGACCGAGCCCAATCATCACCAAAACGAGAATCGCGACGATCCAGTGCAGCGCAATCGCGGGCGTGGAATAGCGCTGAACCTCTTTGTTATTCATGGACGAAAACCCTCCCCTGGGAACCTGCATACGCGCGTCGTCAACGCGCGTATGTTACGCGGCTGCTACTGGATCACAACCCCCCAGGGACGAATGCCTACCGGGATATCCTTGATTTTCTTGTTGGTCTTCGTGTCGATCACGGACACCGAGTCGGAGCGGCCGTTGGCGACATAAAGCTTGCTTCCGTCCGGTGTGATTGCCATGTTCCAGGGGCGCTTGCCTACCTCAATGGTAGCGATGACCTTGTTGGTTGCAGTGTCGATTACCGAAACCGTGGCGTCCTTGCCATTGGAAATGTACACGCGGCTGCCGTTGGGATGGACCGTTACCCCATTGGAAAATTGCCCGCCCGGGATGGTGGCGATAGGCGCATGTTTGGTTACGTCGAGTGCATGGACGGTGCTGGCGTATTCGGCTGCGGTATACGCCACCTTGCCGCCAGGCAGGAAGGCGATGCCACGCGGACGTTTGCCCACTGGAATTTCGGCGACCTGTTTGCGTTGCGCGACGTCGATGACATCGATCTGCGAGGCTTCCTCGGCGCTGGAATACACCCATTTGCCGTCGGGACTGAATACCGCATGCTCAGGATTCTCGCCATTCACCTTCACAAGGAACTCGCGCTGGTTGGTCTTTGTATTTATGAAGGCGATCGAGTTGCTCACTTCCACTGCGGCGACCACCCACATGCCGTCCGGCGAAATGCCGACACCCTCCGGGGATTCACCGAGCGCCACCTTGCCGACCATCTCACCCTTATCGATGTCGATGATGTCGAGTGCATTGTTGGGCTGGTCACTCACGTAAATGTGTTTGCCGTCCTTCGCAACCGCCATTCCGCGCGGCTTCTTGCCTGCCGGAATTTCCCGGACCACCTGGTCTGTAGCCGTGTCGATGACGCTGAGCGTCCCGCTTTCCTCGTTGGCCACGTACGCAAAAGGCGCCGCACATGCCGCTGTTGCCGTAGTCAGCAGAAACGCTGCTGCGGCCTGGAGATATTTGCTGTTCATCCTGGTTTTCCCCGATTGTTGGATCAGATTGTCAACGCACGCGTCAAGTAGAGGCACAACCTACTGACGCTGTTTGGAACTGCAACGGTGCCAAAAAGTTCTTGGAAATTTTGCCGGAATCTGGCGGGGCTCGGACCGTCCCGCTGTTAACCAGGCGTCATGCTATCACCATCACGCACTGCCACGGCGGGAACGAAACGAGACGACGTCGTCCGCAAGTAGGGCGCAATCCCGCCGGAACGACATGCGAGCATTCTCGATTGAGCCTGTCCCTACAACGTCACTGGCGGCATGCGCATGAGGTATCGACTTTCGACGTGTCGCATAACGCCGTGCCCCCGGACATCGATGACAAGTGCGAGGTTCAAAAAAATGCCGGGCTGGTGGCCCGGCATAAGAGAGGTACTCAACTTCAAAACATCAACAACAAAGGATTGCGGTCGGAAAGCTAGCAGCCCGCAGGTTGCGTCCACAGGGAAGTTTGCCCGAACCGGTTGGGAAATTTTCCCAACCGCGGTTCAGCCAGCTTCGGAATGGTTCTCTTCGATTTCGCCGCCGGCCGCGATCAATCCGTGGCTCAAGGCGATGCGTACCACTTGCGCGGTATTGCTCACGTCGAGCTTGTGCTTGATGTTGGACTGGTAGTTGGCGACCGTCTTGTAGGACAGGCACAGAATCCGGGAAATCTCTTGCAGCGAGTGTCCGGCAACCAGCAGCCTGAACACTTCGAATTCCCGAGCGGACAGCGCATCGATCGGATTGTCGCGCCCGGGCAGCATCTGTAACGCCAACTCCTGCGCCATTTCGTGGCTAATGTAGAGCTTGCCTGCAGCGACCAGACGTACGGCCTCCACCAGCACCTCCGGCGCCGCTGATTTGGTAACGTAGCCACGCGCACCGGCTTGTAGTGCACGCGAGGAGAACACCGTGTCCTCGTGCATGCTGAACATCAGGACCTTTGCCTCCGGCAAGCGCGCGACGATGCGCCGCACCGCTTCGATGCCGCCGAGCCCGGGCAGATTGATATCCATCACAGTGACGTCGGGCTGCAGTTCGCACACCACGCGGTAAGCTTCCTCGCCGCTGGCAACCTCGGCAATCACTGAGATGTCCGCGGTGCGCTCAAGCAACCGGCGGTAGCCTTCGCGCACCACGGCATGGTCATCGACCAGCACCACCCGCACCACCTGGCTTGCCCGTCCTTCGTTCATTTCTTTTCCTTTGCCGGTATCACCGCTTTAACATGCACACCCCTGCCGGGCATGCTGTCGAGTTCAAAATGGCCGGCGACCCCCTCCACTCTCTCGCGCAGGCCTACCAGCCCCAGTCCGCGGCGCCTCTGCGACGGATCGAAGCCCTTGCCGTTGTCCCTGAAACTGAAGTGCACCTCGCGCGCCGCGCGGGTCATGGATACCGCGACCCGTGTCGCATCCGCGTGCTTGGCAACATTGGTCAAGCACTCCTGGACCAGCCGGTAAAGCGTGATGTTGGTCTGCTCGTCGAGATCGTCAAGCTCTCCCTCTGCGACGAACGTGCACCGCACGCTAGCATGTCGGCGCTGCCACTGCTCGACGCCGTACTGGACGGCGGAGCGCAGCCCGAGTTCGTCCAGTGCCACCGGGCGCAGCCGTTGCATCAGGCCGCGCACCACGTCGTAGACCTGGCTCGATACTTCGATGATGGAAAGTGCGTCCCGATGTATCTCGGGAAGTGCCGCGCTGTTGTCGCGGATGCTGACCGCGTCCACTTTGATCGCGTTCAGGCTCTGTCCCAATTCGTCGTGCAACTCGCGCGCCAGGCTACGCCGCTCCTCCTCCTGCACTTGCATAGAACGCTGCGACAGGCGGCGGTTTTCCTCCAGCGCGCGGGCCAGTTCGGCCTGCATTAGCGTGACATCGGTGATGTCGGTGACGTAGACGTGTAACTCCGGCTCGCGGGAAGGCGACAAGCGCGCGCTCAGTTTTGCCACGACTTGAACCGGCACGCCGTCGCGGTTCTTGAGCCGGAGCACTGGCAGTTCGATCTTCTCGCCGCGCAGTAACCGGTCGCGATGCGCCTCCCACTGATCACTCTCGGCATAGAACTCGCCCAAGTGGTGCCCGTTGAGGCCATCCGCTGTCTCAAAGGCAAGCAGTCGCGCAGCCGTCGGATTGGCCAGTTTGACCTGTCCGGTCGTGGTCGCCAACACGTTGCCGGACAGGTTCTCCATAAACAGTGTGCGGTATTGCTCTTCACTGTCCATGAGCGCCTGCTGCGCAGCAAGGCGCAGGGTCACCTGCTCCATAGCCTGCCTGGAACGTCGCCACGAAAACCACGCCAAAGCCATTGCCATGGCCAGTATCGTTAACGGCAGTTCGTCTATCTGGTAGCGTTCGTGGGGCACCGTCAGCAGTGCGATCCACTCGTTGAGTTCGAACAGGCTAGATAGAACGAAAGTCGATATGGTAACCACACCGACCACCATCAGGTCCCTGTGCACAGAGGGTCTGATGAAATTGACGGGTGCCGCATGAAAGGGCCGGGCAAGTGTATTCATGGGAGTTGCAGCTGGCGGGGGGATGGGATAAGTAAGGAATCTATATAACGGAACGCGCCCAACCCGGAAAGGGAAATTTTCCTGGGAACCCGATACTGCGCAAGTCTCGCCGGGAAATCCGCAGGACAGCCCGAAGATTGGGAATTTTTCCCAATGCGGTTGGGAGTCAGTCCCTGGAAACCGGTCCAACCCACGCTCTAGATTCCCCCTCCTGGGGCGGGCCGTGCACGGGAACTGCCGCGCACGGCTGGCTCCCAAGGGAGGAGAGTGGGTTTGTGCCCGCTCCACAATCAACTAGAAGAACTGAAAGGAATACAGATGGTCGCTCGACTGCCCCCAATCTCACGGGCGTACCTCGCCTGTGCCGTCAGCTTGGGACTATCGGGCGGTGTCGCCCACAGCGCAGAGGAGAATCCTGCGGCCGCGCTGGAAGCACCGACCGTAGAAGTCATCGGCACCACCCCGCTACCCGGGATCGGGGTACCGGTCAACCAGGTGCCGGCGAACGTGCAAGCCACTACCGGCGCCGAAATCCAGAAACAGAGAACTCTGGACCTTTCCGAATTCCTGGACAACAACCTCGGAAGCGTCACGCTCAATCATGGGCAGAACAACCCGTTCCAGCCCGATGTCAATTTTCGCGGGTTCTCGGCTTCGCCGCTGCTGGGCACGCCCCAGGGACTGTCAGTCTTCATGGACGGCGTGCGGGTAAACGAACCATTCGGCGACGTGGTGAACTGGGATCTGATTCCGCAGAACGCGATATCCACGATAATACTTAACCCGGGCTCAAATCCGGTGTTTGGCTTGAATACACTGGGCGCTTCCCTCTCGGTCAACACCAAGTCCGGCTTCCAGTATCCCGGCGCATCGGCTTCGATTTACGGCGGCTCCTGGGGAAGAAAGGGGGTGGAAGTCGAATATGGCACGCACGGGGAGGACGTGGACTTCTTCCTCGCTGGCAACTTCATCGACGAGGACGGTTGGCGTGACCATTCGCCGAGCCGGATACAGACGCTGTTCAGCAAGGTCGGCTGGGAGCGCGAGGATACTGACTTCGATCTGTCGTTGATGCTCGCCGACAACAAACTTGAGGGAACACAAGCGTTGCCGCTGGGCTGGCTGGATACTCGCGAACAGGCTTACACCTGGCCCGATCGCAATGAAAATCAGCTTGTGTTCCTGAACGCTCGCGCCAGCCAGTTCTTAAGCGATGACAAGTTGCTCGCCGGGAACATTTACTATCGGCACTACACCAACGACAACTTCAGCAGCAACGTCAACGACGATTGCGAGGATCCGTTGGCGAACCCTGGCCTTTGCGCCGGGGGCATTCCTTCGGGTGAACCACAAGCCATCAACGACACCAGCGAAATCAAGACCACCGGCTACGGCGGTTCGGTGCAGTTGACACTCCTTGGCGATCTCGGAAAGAAGAAGAACAATTTCACAATTGGCGCCAGCGTCGATCTCGGCAAGACAGACTTTTCCCAATCGGAAGAGGACGCGGACTTTACCGCCGACCGCGGGACGGTCGGGACGGGCGTTTTGTCCCTTGAGACCGATGTAGAGTCAACCACCAACTACTACGGCCTTTATCTCACCGACACCTACTCCTTCGACGAGCAGTGGCACCTGACTTTGTCGGGCCGTTACAACTGGGCGAATGTGACCATCGAGGACAAGACCGGGTTAGAGCCGGGGCTCAATGGCGACCACACGTTCAAACGCTTTAATCCGGCAGTGGGTCTGAACTTCAACCCGACACCCGCGCTTTCGACCTTCGTGGCGTACAGCGAAGGCATGCGCGCACCGACTCCCGTCGAGCTTACTTGTGCAGATCCCGCCGCCCCGTGCCGCCTGCCCAACAACTTTCTGGCCGACCCGCCGCTCGAGAAAGTCGTCTCGAAGACAATGGAAGCGGGTGCACGCGGCCGCTGGTCAGAGGCGCTGGGATGGAACGTGGCGCTCTATCGCACCGATCTAGACGACGACATCATCTTCATTTCCAGTGGCGGCGCGGTGAATGCGGGTTTTTTCCAGAATGCGGGCAAGACTCGCCGGCAAGGTCTGGAACTCGGTATGCACGGCCATACCGGCAAGCTGAATGTCGCGGCGAATTACGGTTTTATCGACGCCACGTTCGAATCAGCGCTGACAATCAATAGCCCCGTCAATTCTTCGGCGGATCCCTCCGGAGACATACAGGTTTCACCCGGTAACAAGGTGCCGGGCATTCCCGAACACTCGCTGAAACTGCGCTTGGAATACGCCTTCACGAACGCTGTCTCGGTGGGCACCAACATCATGTATTTCTCGTCCCAGTACGCGCGCGGCGACGAAAACAATCAGGACATCAACGGAAAAATTCCCGGCTATACCGTAGTCAATCTGGATGCACGTTACCAGCTCACCAAGCAACTCATGTTTTTTGGCCGCGTAACCAATTTGTTCGATGAGGAGTACGAAACGCTGGGTGTGCTGGGAGAAAATTTCTTCAATGGCCCAAGCCGAACCTTTGATGCGGGAAGCGTCAGCACTGAACAGTTTCGTTCGACCGGCGCGCCACGCGGAATCTGGGTCGGGGTCAAATACGACTTTGGCAAGCCGGTCCGAAAGTGAGCCCCGCTCAAGAGATATAGCGTAAAGCCCACGCCGAACGCCAGGATTAACCCGGCAAACACGCTGGGGATATTGTCCGCAACAAATAACCAGATACACCCGATTCGGTGCCCGCCTGCTATCCGGGCGGGCCTTTTTTCGCCCCCGGCTCGCGCCATTTATAATCCCATTATTCGCAGGTCGCGATAGATTGCGACACAAGTTAATGGAGAAGAATCGACAATGACCCCCTCTTCAATTCGCGCGCTGACTTTCGACGTGTTCGGTACCGTGGTCGACTGGCGCGGCAGCATCATCCGTGAAGGACGCGCGCTCGGAAAGCAAAAGACCCTGAAGGTCGATTGGCCCGCTGTCGCGGACGCATGGCGCGACGGCTACAAACCGGCGATGGACCGGGTCCGCAAACGACAATTGCCGTGGATGACCATAGATCAATTGCATGGGATGATCCTCGACGACGTGGTGGCGAAGTTGCGTATCGACGGCCTCTCGCCGGAAGACAAGAATCATCTCAATCACGCGTGGCACCGGCTGCGCCCGTGGCCCGATGCGCGCCCAGGGTTGAAGCGCCTGAAAAAACGCTACGTGCTCGCCACGCTGTCAAACGGCAATATGTCGCTGCTCGTGGACATGGCCCGGAACGCCGGGTTGCCGTGGGACTGTGTCCTTTCGGCGGAATTGTTCAAGCATTACAAACCCGATCCTGAAGCGTATCTCGGCGCCGCTGCGCTCCTCGGCCTCCAGGCTTCGGAAGTGTTGATGGTGGCCGCGCACAAGGACGACCTTCAGGCAGCAAAACGTTGCGGCTTGCGTACCGCTTTCGTGCGCCGGCCAATGGAACGTGGACCGGGTACGAAGACCGACATGTCGTCGGATCGCTCCTTCGATTTTAATGCCGACGACTTCAACGACCTCGCGTCGCAACTAGGCGCGTAAATCTCGTCGATGAAACCACAGGGCTCGAGCAGGCTATTGGAAACCCGCGCCACAATCGTGGTCTGGGACCTGCCGCTGCGCATCTTCCACTGGGCGTTGGTGTTTCTCGTTGTCTCGCAGATCGTTACTGTGTCTATTGGCGGCAATGCGATGGAATACCACGCGCTCGGCGGCTATGCGATTCTGACGCTGGTGCTGTTTCGCATCATGTGGGGATTTGCCGGTGGAACGCATGCGCGTTTCGACGACTTCCTGCGCGGGCCGGTGAAGGTGGCGCGTTACGCAGGCATGCTTGTAAAGGACACTGCCGCAGCTCATCGCGGCCACAACCCACTGGGCGGCTGGAGTGTTGTGCTTATGCTGGCGTCGCTGCTTTTGCAGGCAATGACTGGACTGTTCGCCAACGACGACGTAATGATGGAGGGACCACTGGCGAAACATGTGTCGGAAGATGCGAGCGCAGTGTTCACGGCTATCCACGACATCAATGCCCGCATTCTGCTCACGCTGATCTCGCTCCACATTCTTGCCGTGCTTTTCTATCTGTTGCGCAGGAAACAGAACCTGGTGTTGCCGATGTTCACAGGCCGGAAACCGATCGAACTGGCGGATGCACGCCCACCCAGGACAGGCAACCCCTGGCTCGCCGCACTGCTGCTCGGCATGTCCTCAATGGTCGTTTACTTCGTCGTTACTTCTTAGCGCGCCGGTAGCGCTGCGCGTGCTCCGGGACCGGGATTCGCGATGCAAGGCGCGGATCGGGCTTTGGCGCAGCAGAAAGCGGGGCAAAATCCAGCGTCCCCGCCCAGATCGGCAAGCCATAGTCCTCCTCGTCGTCCAAGGGCGGGCCGCTGCGCACCTTCGCCGAAGCCTCGACAATTTCCATTCGCAACACGGCGGTCTGGTCGAGTTCCTGCGGCTTGACCGGGCGCAGGGTCTCCCAGCGTCCCGGGACGATGTGATCTGAAATCGTTTTCAGGGCATGCGGTTTTTCGTTGGCCGGCACTGGCTCGGCAGTGCCGAGGATAACTACGGACCGGTAATTCACCGACGAGTGGAAGGCCGACCGTGCCAGCACCAGCCCATCAACCAGAGTCACCGTCACGCTCATCGCAATCCCCATCCCTGCCTCTTTCAACATGCGGCTGGCCGCCGATCCATGGATGTAAAGCTTATGTCCGTCACGCCCAAACCCCGTGGGAATGACGTAGGGCTGGCCGTTCACGACGAAGCCGACGTGGCAAAAGAAACCCTCATCGAGTATCGCCGCGATGGTTGCGAAATCGTGGCTGCCGCGCGCCGGATAGCGGTCGAGCTTTGTACGGCTGGAAAGTAGATCAGACATAAGAGGGGCGAGGGGCGAGGGACGAGGGGCGAGGGAGGGACAAGTAAATCAGGATCGAGCGCGGAGGAGCGAGGCGCGAAAAAGAACAACTAGAGATCTGGAACGGTTGCATTTACTCGTCCCTCTCCCCTCTCCCCTCATTTATTTCGGTATTTATCGTGACACGCCTTGCAGGCCTTGCCTGTCTCTCCGAGTTGCGCCTTGCTGGTGTTGAGATCGCCGGCCTTGGCGACTTCAGCGAGCTTTGTCGCCTCGGCCTGCATCTTCTCCAGCTTTGCCTTGAAGTCGTCCATGTCGAGCCAGATCTCCGGCTTCGCCTTGGTTTCGCCGGTGTCCGACCCGGGCACAAAACCTTCCAGCGGAAGTTTACTCATGAAGGCGACGATCTCCGCGTGGCGCGCAAACGCGGCCGCGTCATAGGGCTTCTCGCCCTTCGCCATCGCCGCCATCGGCCCGAAATTCCAGCCGATCACCCGATACACGCCTTGCCGGTATTTAATGGCGTCCTCGGGTTTCTGAGCCACTGCGGCATTGGCGAACAAGGTCGTACAGGCACCGAACAACAGCACAACGGCAAAGCGTTTCATACATTCCTCCTCTGGATGACGGCGGAAAGATTCTACATCAGCCGCCACGTCACCCCCCGCCCTCTCCCCCCAAAGGCGGAGAGGGTGCGCTGCGCAGGCCTACCGGTTCTTGATCTAACAGTTCCCTCTCACTTGACTTTTCCTCAGGGCCGAACCTGTTTCGCATGCAACGCAAGAGTAGGCTTTTTGTCGAGCCGGCGGTCTTGGGCGCGGTCTGCTACTTCCGGTTGAGCTCCGTTCGGTGCTGCCGTATCGGTAGTCATAGAGGTGTTTGTGGCCTACGTATCTACCAACTACATGAACAATCCGAAGGCGCCGGTCGGAAAATGGACGTGCGCGCCATCATCTAGACTCGCACCATTCACGGAGGTGCCGACTGGCGACAAGACTAAACGCACTGACCTATGTGGTCAGTGCGTCTCTTATGTCAAGCAAGTCTGTCCAACTCTGCCTGTTACGAGCATGTGGAAGTAGGGATCGCCTCTCAAAGATAATAAGAACATCTTGCCCGGAACCGTCATTGCGACGTTTGATTCGTCTGGTAGGTACGAAGGCCATGCCGCCATCTACGTCAGTCAAAGCGCGGAAGGCGTCAGCGTATACGACCAGTACGTCACGCCGCCAACTCCGAAGGCCTTTGGACCCAGACTCTTGCGCTGGGGCGCACGTGGCAACTCCAACAACGGAGACAACTTCTATGTCGTGGAATAAGAAGATCGTCGCCGTACTGCTTGCATCGCTCTCGGGCTGCTCGATTCACCCTGTCGTCGGGGAAGAGGTTTGCCCGTCCCGGCACGAGCAGGCGTTGCGTTTTGTTGACGTCTTCGACGGCGCTCCCGAAGAGTTGGCAACGTTGGTACCAGATACGGCAAAGGAGCGGTCCGGATACTGGCAGCTTGGCTACATATATGACGCGGGGCGAGTCGTTACGATTCGGTGCAAATATGCCGATGGACAGGCATTGGACGTGAAGCTTTCCAACAGGGTTTATCGGTGTGATTACACGATCGATTCAAGCGAAACACTGAAGCTGTATTGCAAATAGGTTCAACCGATGGTCTCAATTTCCGTGTCGCACGGGAGGGGGCACGGGACAGCTCAGGTCTTGTTTCTTGCATGGCCGGCTTGTGGTTCATGAGAAAACTTCAGAGCCAAGGTACGAGAGGTGGGGTACGAGTGAAAGTCCAATTCTCAAGAATCGTTTTAACCCTCTCGTCCCTTACCCCGATATTTCACACCACCCTGAAATTCTTGAACTGCCACGGGTCGGACGCATCCACGTCTTCCGGAAAAAGTACGCCGCGTCCTTCCAGCGGAGTCCAGTCGGTGTACACGCCCACTACCCGGCCAAGATAAGGCTTGCAGATCTGCATCATTGTCTTGTACGGCAACTCGTCCGGCTCGACGATGCCTGCGTCGGGATTATTGATGGCCCAGATGATCGCCGAGGCATAGCCGATGTTGACCTGAAGGCTGGTAGCGTTGTTGTACGGGCAGAGCTTGCGCGCGTCCTCGATGGTGAGCTGCGAACCGTACCAATAGGCGCCCTTGCTGTGGCCCATCAACAACACGCCGAGTTCGTCCATGCCTTCGGAAATCTCATCCCGCAGCAACCGGTAACGCGGCGGAAACCGGTAGTTGTTGCCGATGTATTCGTGCATCGACAGCACCGCATCGTCGCAGGGATGATACGAGTAGTGGCAGGTCGGCCGGTACACGGCCTTGCCCTTCCTATGCACCGTAAAGTAGTCGGGAATCGTGGTGGATTCGCCGTGGGAGATGAGGAACCCGAGCATCGGGCCTTCAAGTGGCGTCCAAGTACGCACCCGCGTGGATGCGCCGGTGCGCGCCAGGTAGACGGCAGCACCGCAGCCGAAGTCGAACTTGTGAGCGTCGTGCGGCCAGTTCTTCTCGTGGGTACCCCAGCCAAGCTCTGCCGGCTGTAGAGATTCGCCGGCAAAGGCTTCGCTCGACCACGTGTTGACGAACTCGTCGCGCTGCTTGCGGCGCGAACTCACCTGGCTGTCGCGCTCGGCGATATGGATGACCTTGATGTCGAGCCGTTGCGCGAGCTGCGCCCACTGCTCGCGCGTTTTCGGCACCAGCGCCTTCTCCCCGACATCCTTGGCGATGTTCAGAAGCGCCTGCTTGAGCATATGCGAGACCAGACCGGGGTTGGCGCCATGCATCAACACACAGGCCGGGCCCTTGGGGTGTTTCCTGCGCAAATCCAGCGCCGCCTCGCGGTAGGCATAGTTGGAGCGCCGGTCCGCGGGGACGCTGGTGTTGTTGTGCCCGCCGGGCCAAGGCTCGATGCAAGCATCGATGTAGAGGATCCCACGGCGCCGGCAGTACTCGATAGTGTCGAGACTGTTGACGTCATAGGAAGCGTTGACCAGAAAGTCGCCGGGCCCCAGATACTTGTCGTACTGGGCGACATAGGACTCGCGCTTGATCGGCTCGACGATAAACTTGACGCCTAGCGTGCCAGCAATCTCGCGGCCGAAAGCATTGGCAGTGATGATTGTGATCTGCTCGGGCTTGATGTCGATATGGCGCAGGATCAGCGGCAGCGAGCCCTGGCCTACTGACCCGAAACCGACGATAAGCATTCTCCCTTCGAAAACCGCATACTTTTTATAGCCGGGCAATTTAGCTTTCACTCCTTAGGTTTCTTGCGACGCACGCCATGCTTGCGTGAGGGCCACTTTATAGACGAAGTCGGCGGCAATCTCAACACCCTCTCCCCGACTCTCCCCCGTCAATGGGGACATCGTGAAACAAATTATTGCGCCACCACAGACTTGTGCCGGGAAAGGGCCCAGGCGACGTGGCTTCGTACCAGAGCTGAGGGATGATCGCGCCGAGATTCGAGCGCTGCCAAAACAGCGGGGGACGTCGGGGCGTTGCCCAGACCCACCGCCAGATTCCGCAGCCAGCGCTCGTGTCCGATCCTGCGAATGGCGCTGCCTTCAAGCCGCCGCTCGAATTCTTCTTCGCTCCACGCAAACAGTGCGGTCAGGGCCGGCGCATCGAGACCATTGCGTACCGAAAAATCTTCGCCGTCCGCCTTCTGCGCATACCGGTTCCACGGACAGACCAGTTGACAGTCGTCGCAGCCGTAAATGCGGTTGCCCATCAGCGGGCGCAGCTCTTCTGGGATTTCGCCCTTGTGTTCAATGGTGAGATAGGAAATGCAGCGGCGCGCGTCGAGCTGATAGGGAGCGACGATCGCTCCAGTAGGACATACGTCGATGCAACGACGGCAGGTACCGCAGTGATCCGGTTGCGGTTCATCCACCGGCAACAACAGGTCTGTGTAGATCTCGCCGAGAAAAAACCACGAGCCGGCGTCGCGGTTGAGCAGCAGCGTGTGCTTGCCGCGCCAACCAATCCCGGCCTTGGCTGCCAGTTCGACTTCCATGACCGGCGCGCTGTCGGTAAAGACGCGATAGGAGAAACGCTTCCCCGTGGACGCCGTGTCCGCGGGCTTCAGATAATCGGCGATTCGGTCGCAAAGTTTCTGCAGACGGCCTCGCAACACTTTGTGGTAATCACGCCCGACCGCATAGCGCGCCACATAGGCACTGCTGCCGTTGTCGATGACCTCCCAGGAATCGCGAGCCTCTTGCGGGAAATAATTCATGCGCAGCGAGATGACCCGCAAGGTGCCGGGCACCAGTTCGCCTGGCCGGGTACGGCGGGTGCCGTGTGCAGCCATGTAATCCATGTCGCCGTGCCAGCCGCGCGCCAGCCATTCCATCAGACGGGCCTCGGCCTCACCGATTTCGCAGTCGGCAATGCCGACCTGCTGAAACCCCAGCTCACTGCCCCATCCACGGATACGGGCCGCGAGCACGCCGAGATCGAACGCGGCGCTCCCCTCCGGTTCAGCGGGCTGAAGCCCGTTTTGGCTTGGCGGTCCCATTACCGGATTCGGCGAGAAGAAAATCCAGCCCGCGGGTCTCGCCATGCTTCATCAGGAAGAAGCGCTCTGGCGGGATGCCGGCAGCAGACAACGCCTCGCTGAGCTTCCGCGGCGGCTCGTCGAGGCGCTCATCGGTGAGACGGAATGTTCCCCAGTGCATGCCTACAGAGTAGCGCGCATTCAAGTCTCGGTGTGCACGCACCGCCTCTTCCGGATTGATGTGCATGATGCTCATGAACCAGCGCGGTTCGTAAGCGCCGATCGGCAGAGCCGCAAGGTCAAAAGAGCCGAAGCGCTTGCCGATGTCGGCAATGTCCCGCGAGTAGCCGAAGTCGCCGCCGAACAGCAGGCGCATCTGCGGGTGCTCGATCACCCACGCGCCCCACAACGTGCGATCGCGGTCCCACGGTTTGCGCTGGCTCCAGTGCTGCACCGGCGCCAAGTGAAATGTCAAACCCATGTGAACGCGGCTGTCCCACCAATCCATCTCCGTGACATTGGTTATGCCCTGCTCCAGGAACCAGGCCCTGAGTGCCAAAGGCACGAAAAACATCGGCGGTCCGGCAGGCTGGCGGTTCAGGCGCCTCACCGTATCGCGATCGAGGTGATCGTAGTGGTTATGCGAAATGACCACGATATCCACGTGCGGCAGGCTCTCGAAGTCGAGACCCGGCGCAACGTGACGCTTGGGACCGGCAAAAGACAGGGGTGAGGCGCGTTGCGTGAGATGCGGATCGGTAAGTACGTTGACCCCACCCAACTGCAACAGAAAAGTAGCGTGGCCGATCCAGGTCAGCGTCGGCTGCGTCCGGTTCGCCGCCAGATACGCAGCGTCAGGCTTGAGCAAGGGAAAGCCGTAGCCCGCTTCGGGATTTTCAGGTACACCTTTGGTCCAGCGTTGCCATTGCCATTTCCAGAAGCCCTGCTTGGGGCTATGCGGGTAGTTGTTGCGAAATCCGTCCGGAGTGTGGTGGGTTTTCATCAGATTATAATGCGGGTTGCTGTGACAAGCGGAAATCACCAACGCACAAACGGCATAGCAAACGATATTTGATCTCATCGTTCCATTCGGTACCGGGAACCCGCGCAAGTTTAGCAGCGAAACAACATACTCGACATGGGAGTGGGCAAATGGCGGCCAGAAAAAAACAGCCGGTGGGCGTGATTGGTTTGGGATCGATGGGCATCGGCGTCGCCCGCACATTGCTCAAGAAGGGTTTCGAAGTACACGCGTGCGACGTTCGGCCGGAAGTGTCGAAGGCCTTCGCCGCTGAAGGCGGCGTTGCCGCAGCTACCCCGGCCGCGGTCGGCCGACGTACCGAAGTCGTCATCATCCTCGTGGTGAATGCGGACCAGACCAGCGACGTGCTGTTCGGCAGGGACGGCGCCGCAGGCACGCTGGCCAGCGGCTCGGTGGTCGTCGCCAGCAGCACGGTCGCGCCGGAATTTGCCACCGATCTCGGCGAGCGACTGCGGGCGAAAGATATTCTCATGATCGACGCGCCGGTATCCGGCGGCGCCGTGCGCGCCGCCAAGGGCGAGCTTTCGATCATGGCTTCGGGCACTAACGACGCCTTCAAGAAAGCCGATGCTGTTCTGGGCGCGATCTCCGCCAAGGTCTACCGGCTTGGCGACACGCCGGGCATGGGCTCCAAGGTGAAGATGATCAACCAGCTGCTCGCCGGTGTGCACATCGCGGCGTCGGCGGAAGCGATGGCGCTCGGGATTCGCACCGGTGCCGATCCGCAAGTGCTCTACGACGTCATTTCCAACAGCGCAGGTTCTTCATGGATGTTCCAGAACCGCGTGCCGCACATCATCGCTGGCGACTACACGCCGCTGTCGGCCGTGAATATATTCGTCAAGGATCTGGGCATCGTGCTGGATTCGGCGAAGAAGATGACCTTTCCCCTGCCACTCACCGCCGCCGCGCATCAGATGTTCCTCGGCGCGGCTGGCGCCGGGCTAGGCTACGAGGACGACTCCGCGGTGGTGAAGGTGTACCAGGCGCTGTCCGGAATCAAACTGCCGGGAAAGAAAAAAGCAAAAAAGCCGTAACCATCGTGACTACCGTGACGGACGAACACGTGACTACCGCAAGAACAGAGGACTTACGACAGTCACGCAGTCACGTCCTCACGGCATCTTTCAGATGCGATCATTCTCCAGAGACTTCTCCAGCCGCTGGAGTATTTCCGCTGCGCTCCAGAGGTTGGGGTTGATTTCCAGCGCTCGCCGGAAGTACTCGGCCGCCTTTCGGTAGTTGCCGCGTTCCAGCCAGATCTGGCCGCAGCTTTCCAGCGTTCCGAAGTGGTAAGGATTGAGTTGCATGACGTGCTCGTAGTCGGACAGCGCCCGCTCCTCATCGCCCATGAACTGGTAGGTATCGCCGCGGCGGTTCCACACTTCGGCGAATTCCGGTTTGAGTGCGATCACCTGGTTGAATTTTTCCAGTGCCTGCCCCGGCTTTTCCTCGATCAGCAGTTGAATTCCGGTCTGGAACATCGGATCGGCAGCCGGATCGTCTGAGCGCATCCAAATTCCCCATACGGCCTGTTCGGCCATCCCACGAATCAGTTCCTCGTCGTCCCAGAGCGCGGCAAGCAGCACGGGCACGTCATCCTGGGTGCCGACTTCCGCCAGTCGTCCGTATGCAAGGCGGCGCTTGTCGATCTGGCCGCTCTTGGCCTGCGCGAGTGCTTGTGCGCGCGAAAGCGGCCCCCACTCGGCAGCCGGAGCAGCGGAGCAAAGATAGGCGGCCAGCAACAGTGCGGACACGCGCATGGCAATCGGCAACGGACTTCTCCCCTAAATGAATTTGCGGCGGCGTTCAACCAGAATTTTCTCGATCAGACCGATCGAACTGCGTACGCCGTCCATGTTCGGATTGATGGCAAGCGCACGTCGATAGTAGTCGAGCGCGCGTTCCAGGTTGCCCTTGCGCACGTAGATCTGCCCATAGCCGGAGAGTACGCCGAAATGCCGTGGATTCCTCTTCAGCACTTCGGCGCAATCCTTCAGTGACATGTCATCATCGCCAAGCAGGAAGTAAACCGTCGCCCGCTTGTTCCAACCTTCGGTGAACTCCGGCTTCATTCCGATCACCTGGCTGAACGTTTCAACGGCGGCCGGTAACTCTCCACGTCGCATCTGGGTCAGCCCGCGCTCGAACAACTGGTCAGTGGCTTGGTCTCCCGATCGGCTCCATACCTGCCAGATCGCACCTTCCGCAGCTTGCCGCACCCTCGCATCCGGATCGGACAGTGCAGCCATCAATTGCGGCAAATCGGCTGGCGTTCCCAGTTCGGCGAGTACCGCACAAGCGCCCGCTCGGGCTTGCGCATCCTTTTGTTGCAGGTCCGCGAGTGCACGTTGCCTCGACATCCCTTCGGGTTCCTGCGCGAGGGCCTGACCGGCAGCCGCAAGCGTCGTCAGCAAGATGAAGGCAAAGTTGCGTAGCATCGCAACCCTGCCTGAGCTATTGCAAAGACTCGGCATGGCAATCCCCGGGCCAAAACCCTAAAATGGCGCATTCACATCGCATCCGATGCGCCTGACACCAAATTCTACCCCCCGACTTCTTGGATAGCTGCTCCATATTGAGATTTTTGCTGCCCGCCCTGCTCGCAGTCGCTACCGGCGTTCAGGCTGCGTATCCGCTTGGATCGATGACCTGTGAGGACATCGCAAAGTTCGCCTCGGAAGCCATGTCCTGGCGCAAGGAAGGGCAAACGCGGGAACAGGCACTTGCTGCGCTGGAAAAACGCACTTACAACGATCCCGTGGAAAAGAAGAACCTCACTGCCATCGTGGACTTGGTCTTTGGTCCGTATGGACGCAATTGGTCCGTGGAATCGGCTGGCAATGTCATGCGCACGGATTGCATGACGGGGCGCTGAGTGACGCGACTGCCCCCGCCGGCACGGACCGGCATGCGGCTTGTCGAAGTGGACACGCCGGCGCTGCTGCTGGACCTGGAGGCATTCGAGGGCAATCTGGACCGCCTCGATCAATCCCTCGCCGGGTCCAAGGTGCGCGTACGCCCGCACTCCAAATCGCACAAGTGCCCGGAAATCGCCCTTCGGCAGATGGCGCACGGCGCCGTCGGTGTCTGCTGCCAGAAGGTTTCCGAAGCCGAAACCATGGTCGAGGGCGGCGTGATGAACGTCATGGTCAGCAACGAAGTCGTAGGCGCCAGCAAGATCTCGCGCCTGGCGGCACTGGGAAAACGCGCCAGGGTGAGTGTTTGCGTTGACGATGCACAGAACGTCGCCGACCTCGACGCGGCAGCGCGCACCGCCGGTGCGACCCTCGACGTGCTGATCGAAGTCAATGTCGGTTCGAACCGTTGCGGTGTCAATCCGGGACAGCCGGTGATCGAACTGGCGAACCGGATAACCGCATTGAAGAACCTGCGCTTCGCCGGTCTGCAGGCCTACCAGGGGGCCGCGCAGCACGCGCGCACCGCCGCGGAAAGGCGCAGCGCGATCTCCAAGGCCGTGCAACAGGTGCGCATGACCGTTGAGCTGCTGCATGAACACGGTATAAAACCCGAAATCATCACCGGCGCAGGTACCGGGACGTATCTGCACGAGTCCGGCAGCGGCATCTACAATGAGATCCAGCCCGGCTCCTACATATTCATGGACGCTGACTACAACCGCAATCTCGACGAGGACGGCAAACCGCTGCGCTACTTCGAGCAAAGCCTGTTCGTATGGGCGACGATCATGAGCCACGCGGTTCCCGAGCGGGCGGTCGTTGACGCCGGATTGAAGGCGTTGTCCGTTGATTCCGGGATGCCCCTCGTCGCGGGCCTGCCGGGTGTGGAATTTGTCCGGGCTTCGGACGAACACGGAGTGCTGCGCCTGCCAGCGGGAACGAAACTGAAGGTAGGCGAAAAGATTCGCCTGATACCCGGTCACTGCGATCCGACAGTGAATCTCTACGACTGGATTGTGGGCGTGCGCGGCGACAACGTCGAGTCGGTCTGGCCCGTCACCGCTCGCGGCGCTTTTTACTAATCTATCGACGTCAGGCTCGTTACGTCCGTCACGAAACCCATATGCCGGGACCGAAGACCTATCAATTCGACACGCTGAGCCTGCACGCCGGGCAGCAGCCCGATCCGCAATTCGGGGCGCGCGCCCAGCCCGTGTATTTCACCACGTCCTACGTTTTCAAAGACACCGACCAGGCCGCGGCGCTGTTCAACATGGAGCGCGCCGGGCACGTTTACACGCGCATCTCCAATCCCACCAACGCAGTGCTGGAGGAGCGCATATCGGCGCTTGAGGGCGGGGTCGGCGCGATCGCCACTGCCAGCGGTCAGGCTGCCATGCATCTCGCGATCGCGACACTTATGGGCGCCGGCTCTCACATCGTCGCCTCGCGGTCGCTCTACGGCGGTTCGCACAACCTGTTGCAGTACACGCTGCCGCGCTTCGGTATCGATACCACTTTCGTGAGCGCCCGCGACGTGGATGCTTTTCGCAAGGCGATCCGGCCCAACACACGGTTGATCTTCGGAGAAACGCTGGGCAACCCCGGGCTTGACGTTCTCGACATTCCGAAGGTTTCGGAAGTTGCGCACGAGGCCGGCCTGCCGCTGCTGGTGGATTCCACGTTCACAACTCCCTACCTGATGTGCCCATTCGACCTGGGCGCCGACCTGATTTTCCATTCTGCGACCAAGTTTCTCGGTGGCCACGGCGTGGCAATCGGCGGGTTGCTGGTGGATGGCGGCAAGTTCGACTGGGACAGGTCCGGCAGGTTTCCGACGCTGACCGAGCCCTATGAAGGATTCCACGGCATGGTGTTCACCGAGGAATCCACCACAGGGGCGTTTTCACTGCGCGCGCGCCGCGAAGGCCTGCGCGACTTCGGGGCCTGCATGAGCCCGATGAATGCCTTCCAGATCCTGCAAGGTATCGAAACGCTGAGCCTGCGCATGCAAAAGCATATCGAGAACACCCGCAAAGTCGTGGCCTTCCTTAGCACTCACGCAGCGATCGAATCGGTTTCCTACCCCGAGTTGCCGTCGCACCCCGATCAAGAACTGGCAAAGAAAATCCTTCCGCGCGGCTGCGGCGCGGTTTTCAGCTTCAGCCTCAAGGGCGGCCGCGCCTCCGGCAAGCACTTCATCGAGTCGCTAAAGGTGTTCTCGCACCTGGCCAACGTCGGCGATGCCAAGTCGTTGGTGATCCACCCGGCCTCCACCACGCACTACCGCATGGACGCAGCCGCGCTGCGCGCAGCGGGCATCACGGAGGGCACCGTGCGGCTTTCCATCGGCCTGGAAGATGCGTACGATCTGATCGAGGATCTGGGTCGGGCCTTGTATGCTTCCGGGAAAAGTTAAAGTGCTCGACGCGGACCGCTCTGGGGACGCGGAAACACAACAACGAGAAATTCCGAAGCGCGAACTTCGAAAAAACAAGAAGGAGACCCGCCCATGAATCAGTTGTGCGCATGCCGCTCTATGAGAGGCATTCTCATTCTCGTGCTCACCGCCCTGTGTGGTGTGTTCTCGGTCCCGCCCGCGCACGCCGAGGAGGATGCCCGGCGCGCTACGCCTCCGCCTGGCAAGGCGCTGGTGTTCGTGTCTCGCGTGGACCGTGTGCCGGTAGCCGCGCAGGTACCGGTAATCATGAACTCGGTACTCGTCGGCGAACTTGCGAATGGCACCTTCGTCGCCGCGACCGTCGGTCCAGGAAAGAATTATCTGCGTATCGGCGACGGGGCGCCGAGCACGCTCGACGTGGCGCCGAATCAAAGCTATTTCCTGCAGATAAGAGCCACCGGTCAGCCGCCGTCGGTGCGAACGGAAATGACTGTGTTGAACGAAACCGAGGGCCGCCGCTTGCTCGCGCAAAGTCGTTCTGCCGGGGTTGCCCCGGCGGCCATCACACCGCCGCCGAAGCCATCGCCGGCGCCGGTGACTGCTGCTCCGCCTTCGAAGCCCTCACCAGCACCGGTAACCACTGCGCCGCCGCCGAAGCCCTCACCAGCACCGGTAACCACCGCTCCGCCTCCCAAGCCCTCGCCCTCGCCTGCTGCAACACAAGCGCCCGCTGCACGGGAGACATCCACCCCCAGCAAGGCCGACCACGACTGGAACTTCGTACTCATAGCGAGAGTGGGTTCGTTCGAATTGGCCAATGACAATCAGGTGGTCGCTGCCCTTCCAAGTGCCTTCGACACAACATCCACGTCGGTATACGGTGTTGAGGCAGAGTGGCGCAGCAAATCCGGATTTGCAGTGGGTGGGGAGGTGTTCCACTACAACAATGATCTTGTTTCGCCGGGCGCAACTCCTAATGCTGAGCAGGAAGTCTTCGCGATCATGGCGAATGGAAAGTATTACTTCCGTCTGGCAGATTGGTTTTATCCTTACGCGGGCGCCGGTATCGGCATTGCCAATGCTTCTTATAGCCAGGGCTTGACAGGGACGGCAAGCGGTCTGGCACTTCAGGCCATGGCGGGCTTGGAATTCCGCTTCAACCGGATCGGCCTCAATGTTCAATACAAATATCTTGACGCCACCACCGGGAGCAGCGGCAAGGAGGTAAAGGTCGGGGGCAGCGGGATTCTTGCCGGAGTAAGTTTCGACTTTTGAAGGATACAAAAGTCGGCGGAGGATGGTCGTTCGGCCAAGTCGTATTAGCTAACGGGCCGCCCAGATCATCCCGCGCCGCAGGATAGCGCGCATCTGCGGAACCTCAAACTCGGCTGCAACGTGCCCGAGCGAGCTGTAAAACACGCGTCCCTCGCCGTGACGACGCTTCCAGACCACCGGCATGACGACACCATCGATCCAGGAAGCGTGCATCCCGGAAAACGTGGTAGTAGCGAGCACCTGGTTCGAGGGGTCCACGTGCATGTAATACTGTTCGGAGCGGTAGTCGAAATCCTCGATGCCCTGCATGACAGGGTCGTTCCGCTGCAGAATGTTCACGCGGTAGTCGATGATGTTGCCCGGGTGGGCGACCCACTGGCCTCCGCACATGAACTGATACTCGACTGCGTCGCGGAAGGCATCGCACATGCCGCCGTGGAACCCAGCCAATCCGACGCCGCCGCGCACCGCCTTGGTCAGATTTTCGACCTCTTTCTTCTCGATTTTTGACATGGTTACGATCGGCACGACGAGGCTCATGTCGGCGAGTCCCGGGGTGGCGAAAGCCCCGGTCGTATTCTCCACGTGGACCTTGAATCCTTCTTCCTCGAGCATTCCGGCGACAATTCCGGCACAGCGCTCCGGTTCATGACCGTTCCATCCGCCCCAGACGATCAGCGCTTCGCGCATTGCATTCCTCTCCTCATCAGTTCAGTTCGCCACGAGCTAGATCCGTCGGCAGCATCGCCGGGCGCTCCGGTCGGCTGTCGATCGTAACGTGTGCTCCGTTCTCGGACGACGTCTGGAAAGCCTCCATCACCTCGAGTACGTGGTAAGCCAGTTCTCCGGAGGCGCGGTGGGGACGGCCCGACCGGATCGCATGGGCGAGGTCGGCCACGCCAATGATCCGGTAGTTGCCGTCTGCATAGATGTGTTCGACGCTCAGCTCGGACCAGGTCTTGTTCCGCCCGATCTCGATCGCGCCGCCGAACCGGTTCGGGTCGGGTACCAAAAGTGTCGCCTCCGTCCCATAGAGTTCAATCGGAGCGTGCCGGTGCTGGGGCACGTCGAAGCTCATCGCGATCGTGGCCACAGCGCCGGAAACGAAGCGGAGCGTGCCGGCAATATGGGTTGCAACGCCGACCTCGATCATCTGCCCGGCGAGCGGCTGGCTGGTGATCTCGCGCCGGTGGCGTGAACGGGCGGTCATCCCTGCCACCTGCTCGACGGGCCCTAGCAGGTTTACCAGATCAGTAATGTAGTAGGGGCCCATGTCGAGCATCGGCCCGCCCCCTGCCGCATAGAAGAATGCCGGATTCGGATGCCAGCGTTCGTGACCCGGACACATGAAAAAAGCGGTTGCGGCGACGGGGCGGCCAATCGCGCCCTCGTCGACCAGCTTGCGGCAAGTCTGGTGCGCCCCACCCAGAAAAGTATCAGGCGCGCATCCTACGCGCAGGCCTCGATCAGCCGCACAATCCAGCAGGGTGCGGGCTTCCTTCGTTCCAAGTCCGAGAGGTTTCTCCGAATGGACGTGCTTGCCGGCTTCGATGGCGCGAAGCCCCACCTCGACATGGGCCGCCGGGACGGTCAGGTTGACAACGATTTCGATCGACGGATCGGCGAGGAGCCCTTCGACCGTCTTGGCGGTGAGACCGAATGCGTCGGCGCTAGCGCGGGCGGCTTCGGGGCGCAGGTCGGCGACACAGCGGACGTCGAGTATCGGGAACGTTCCCGCAGCCTTCAGATAGGCTTCGCTGATATTTCCGCAGCCGATGATGCCGACGCCTACGCGTTCCATGCTTTGCACCCGTGTTATGCGAATTCTTGTGTTTGCCCGACGATTTAGTCAACGCCGCGAAATCCGCTTGAGTCATTGGCCTTGGCAGCGTGCTTGACAGGCGGCATTGGTCACGGTCACATTCTATCCGCAAGTGCAGAAAGTCTCGGCGATCTCTGCCCCACCCAGCACTGGACTTACGCGCCATGGCGTTCAGACCAATCATCGCAATCGGTTTCTTCCTTGCCGCAGGGATTTCTGCCGCAGTCGCCGCCGACGTGAGAGTGAAGCTGCTCCATGTCGAGCAGAATCCGCAGGCGAGCGCCTTTCTCAAAGAGGTCGCGCGCCGCTACGCGGCGGAGCATCCGGGCGCCAGCATCGACATTCAGTACCTGGAAAACGAGTCTTACAAGAAGAAGATGACGACGCTGCTGCAGTCTCCGGATCGCCCGAACATTATCTACAGTTGGGGTGGAGGGGTTCTGCGGGAACAGGTCAAGGCCGGCGTGATCGAAGATCTATCCTCGGCAATGACTGGCGTCTGGCGGGAACGGTTCAGTCCCGCGGCTATCCAGGCCTACACCTTGAACGGCAAGGTCTACGGCGTACCGATGCAGGTTTCACAGGTCGGCTTCTTCTACAACCGGGATTTGTTCGCGAAGGCCGGCGTCGATGCGGCTTCGATCAAGACCTGGGACGACCTGCTCGCCGCGGTGAAGAAACTGAAATCTGCGGGTGTGACACCGATCATCGCGGGCGGCGGCGACAAGTGGCCAATACATTTCTACTGGACGCATCTTGCAATACGAAACGGCGGCAAGAGTGCGTTCGAGGCGGCACTTCGCAGCGAGGGCGAAGGCTTCGCCGCCGTGCCCTTCGTGAAGGCGGGCGAACAGCTCAAACAACTGGTCGACCTCGATCCCTTCCAGCCTGGCTTCCTTGGCGCCACCTTTCCGCAATCCTCCGGACAATTCGGCGATGGGAAAGGGGCAATGGTGCTTCAGGGCAACTTCATGCTTAACAGCATGCGGGCAAACTCGGCCGACAAAAAAGGGATCCCGGACGAAAAACTCGGCTGGTTCCCTTTCCCGACGACGGCCGGCGGCAAGGGGGACGCCAGCGACACGCTCGGCGGCCTCAATGGATGGCTGGTGACCAAGGGCTCGCCGATTCAGGCCGTCGATTTCCTGAAGTTCTTCTCAAATCCCGAGTTTCAACGCGAGGCGGCCGCGCGCGGGTTCTATATTCCGGTCGCCAAAGGCACACAGGACGCTATCACCAATCCTATCCTGCGCGGCATCGCCGCGAACATCGAGCGCTCCAGATATCATCAGATCTTCTACGATCAGATGCTCGGACCTTCCGTCGGCGCGGTCGTCAATGACGTGTCAGCGGATATCGCGGCAAAGGTCATCACACCGAAGGAAGCGGCGCGGGCGGTGCAGCAGGCCTGGCAGCTCGCCAACTAGGGCTCCCCGTTGAACGGGAAGCTCGCAGTCGTCCTGCTCTTCCTGCCGCCGGCACTGTTGCTGTTCACGCTGTTCGTCGCTCTGCCGATGGGCGAAGCCGCCTGGTACAGCATCTTCAACTGGAACGGCTACGGCACACCGGAAAATTTCGTCGGCCTGAAGAACTACGAGCTCCTGTTCCAGGATCGTGCATTCCGAACCGCGCTCGTCAACAACCTGCTCATCATCGCCGTCTCGCTGGCGATACAGCTCCCGCTCGCGCTGGCGATGGCGATCCTGCTTGCGGACCGCTTCCGCGGCGCCGCGATGTTCCGGATGATCTTCTTCGTTCCCTACATCCTCGCCGAAGTCGCCGCCGGCCTGATCTGGCGCTTTGTCTACGACGGAGACTACGGGTTGGTTGCCAAGATTGCGACCATCCTTGGCTTCGCGGCACCCTATGTACTCGCGGATCGGGATCTGGCGATGCATGCAATCCTGGTGGTCATCGTCTGGAAGTACTTCGGCTTCCACATGATGATCTACATCGCCGGTCTCCAGCAGATAGACCCGAACCTCTACGAGGCCGCCCACATCGACGGCGCGACGGGCCGGCAGGTGCTTTGGCGCGTGACATTGCCGCTGCTCCGTCCGACCATCATGCTGTCGGTGTTCTTCGCGGTGCTGGGGTCCATCCAGTTCTTCGACCTGATCATGCCGCTCACCAAGGGTGGACCTTCGGACAGCACGCAAACGATAGTGACCTACCTCTATACCTACGGCGTTACGCGCATGCGCATCGGCTTCGGCAGTGCCGTCGGTGTCGTGCTGTTCGTCATCTGCGTTGCCTTTGCGTTTGGGTACAACCGCATCAAGATGCGCGATGAGTAATTCCGTCAGCTACGACACTCCGGTAAGCATCGCGCCATTCCTGCGCTATGCAATCCTGTTCCTGGTCGCGGGCCTGGTGTTGATCCCGCTGCTGGCAACGGTGCTCGGCGGCTTCAAATCGCTCGGAGATCTGCGGGTGAATCCATTCGGGCTGCCGGCGCAGTGGGAATGGGGCAACTACTGGTCCATTTTGTCGGGACCGCGCTATTGGCAGCTTCTCCTGAATTCCCTCGTTATCTCGGTGCTTACCGTCGTGCTCACACTCGCGGCCGCGTCGATGGCCGCGTTCGTATTCGCACACGTTCGCTTCTTCGGATCGAAGTTTCTTCTTCAGTACCTGCTCCTCGGACTCATGTTCCCCGCGGCCACGGCGATTCTTCCGCTTTTCATCAAGATCCGCGACCTCGGGCTGCTGGATACCTACTGGGGCTTGGTGCTGCCGCAGGTCGCATTCGGACTCGGCATGAGTATCCTGCTATTTCGCAATTTCTTCCGGCAACTCCCGAGCGAGCTTTTCGACGCTGCCCTGGTCGATGGTTGCGGTTACGTCCGCTTCTTCCGCTACGTCACGTTGCCGCTCTCACGCCCGATTCTCGCCGTCGTGGGAGTCATCGTTTTCGTGCATAGCTGGAACAATTACCTTCTGCCTCTGGTCGTCCTCAACCGCGACAACATCTACCCCTGGCCGCTTGGCATGATGGCTTACCAGGGCGAATATTCGACCGACTGGCAACTGGTCCTGGCCTTTGTGACGCTCACGATCCTGCCTGCGTTGGTCATGTTCATCGTGGCACAAAAGTACCTGGTGGCCGGCCTGACAGCCGGGGCGGTCAAAGGTTGAGAATGCACCGGTTGATATTGGCGTCCGTCGGCGTCTTCGTGATAACGTCCTGCGCGATGACGCATCCGGTCTCTTCTTCAGCGCGATCCGAACTGGCCCCAGCGGCCAGGCTGCGGGTTGGCATCAACCACGGGAATTTTCTTCTGGTGACGAACTACGTGCCGGGCGCCGAGCCCCGCGGTGTCGCGCCCGATCTCGGTCGCGAACTGGGCCGGCGGCTCGGCGTGCCCATCGAGTTCGTAGTGTTCGACTCCGCCGGGAAACTGGCCGATGCGGGAAAGGCTGGGGCGTGGGACGTGGCGTTCCTCGGTAATGAGCCGCAGCGCGCGAATGAGATTGCCTTTACCGGCGCCTATCTGGAGATTCCCGTCACCTATCTCGTTCCGGCGGGATCGTCCATCGATGCGGTGGCCGACGTGGACCGCGAAGGCGTGCGCGTCGCGGTGGCGGAGAAAAGCGCTTACGATCTCTTTCTCACCCGCAACCTCGAGCATGCACAACTGGTGCGCGCAGACGGAATCGAAGGCTCGTACCAGCTTTTCGTCGAGGAGAAGCTTGAAGCTCTCGCCGGACTCAAGCTGCGGCTGGTTAGCGACGCCGAAAGGCTTCCCGGATCGCGTGTGCTCGAGGGCCAGTGCACCTCTGTCAAGCAGTCGATTGGCACGCCCAAAGGCCGCGACGCCGGCGCAAAGTATCTGCGCGAATTCGTGGAAGACCTGAAAGCGTCGGGCTTCGTGGCACGATCGATCGCCAAAAACGGCGTTCGCGGCGTTTCGGTCGCGCCACCCACGCCGCTCGAATGAGACCCCCCGACCGTGCTTGCCTTTCCAGCAACGAAGACCAACTCGTAATATGCGGAGGACTACCGTGAGTCTGAAACGCATCGCAACCTTTGCTTTCGCCCTGACGGCCGTATGCTTGGCCCACGTTCTTTCGGCGCAGGGATTACCGACTGCCACACCGGAATCGGTCGGCATGTCGGCGCAACGGCTTGCCCGTATCAGCGAGGTCTTCAAGCAGGAGATCGAAAAAGGAAACCTTCCAGGGGTGGTCGTCCTGGTCGCTCGCAAGGGTCGCCTGGTGTATTCCGAAGCGGTCGGCTTCCAGGAAAAGGAAGCCGGTAAGCCGATGCGGAAGGACGCGATATTCCGCATTTACTCGATGACCAAACCGCTGGTGTCGGTGGCTGCGATGATGCTGGTCGAGGATGGCAGGATGGAGTTGACCGACGCGGTATCGAAGTTCCTGCCAGCCATGAAGGGATTGCAGGTCAGTGTCGCGAAAGCGGATCCCGAGTTCGCCAGGACGACGTATTCGCTCATCCCGGCCGACCGAGAAATGACGGTGCAGGATCTGCTCAGGCATACGTCGGGGCTGGCCTACGCCAACCTCACGCAGAATGCCGCGGTCAAGGAAGCCTATGCAAAAGGCGGCATCGACGAGGACGTGAGAGGGCTGTCGCCGGCAGAGGAACTCGAGCGGTTCTCCAAAGCGCCGCTTGCGCACCATCCCGGAACATACTGGGAATACAGTCTCGCGACTGACATGCTGGGCCGTGTGGTCGAGGCCGCATCCGGCAAGCGGCTTGCCGACTTTCTCGACGAGCGTCTGTTCAAACCCCTTGGCATGACCGACACCGCATTCTTTGTGGCCAAGGACAAGCTGGGGCGCCTCGCCGAGGCGCTGCCGGTGGACGCTTATACCGGCAAGCCCAACAAGCTCTACGATGTGACGGCCATACCAAACAACGATTCGGGTGGCGCAGGCGGCGTGTCGACTGCATCGGATTACTTGCGTTTCGCACAAATGATGGCGAACGGTGGTCAGCTGGACGGCAAGCGGTACCTCAGCCGGACCTACGTCGAATTGATGACTTCCGATCACCTTGGGGCGCGCATCCAGGCGCAATCGCCGATGACACCAGGCGAGGTCCTGCTAAGCACGCAGGGCTATACGTTCGGTCTCGGGTTCGCGGTGCGGCAGGCAGCGGGCGTAGCCGGGGTGCCGGGCTCAGCGGGCGAGTTCATGTGGGGCGGTTACGCCGGGACCTATTTTTGGGTGGACCCGAAAGAGCAGCTCGTCGCCGTGTACATGACCCAGGCGCCGAGCCCGATTCGCTCCTACTACCGGAAGCTGTTCAAGCAACTCGTGTACTCGGCGGTCACCGACTAGCGCTGCAATGTCTCCCCGAATCCGAATTGATGCTGTTGTCTCCGTCCCCGATGTACCCCTCAAGGGGGTATTGAGAGGAATCCTCTGCGGGCTGACAAACTTGAACTGTTGAGTACTATGGAAAGAATACTTGAGCCCGAAATAATGGAGGACGCAGAACAGGCTCTTGCCTACGCGAAAGCGGATTTCTCCACATCCAATCAGTGGTACGTGGATCATCTTGTCGCCGACTTTCCCAAGAACCTGGGCAATGTTCTTGACATTGGTTGCGGACCGGCCGACGTGCCGGTAAGACTTGGCCGCGCCCATTCGACGATACGCATTACGGCCATAGACGGCTCCACGGCCATGCTCGCGCATGCGCGCAAAGCGGTCGCGGGTGCCGGTCTGCAGAACCGCATTGCCACGGTGCAAGGCTATGTTCCAGGATTGCCTTTCGACGAACACAGCTTCGACGCGGTCCTGTCGAAGGACCTGCTGCATCACCTTCCGGACCCGATGGTGTTGTGGAGCGAAGCCAGACGCCTGGGCAGGCGCGGCGCGGCGGTCTATGTGATGGACCTGTTCAGGCCCGCCTCGTCGGAGGCCGCACGCTCAATCGTACAGACCGTTGCCGGAAACGAACATCCGATTCTCAAGGAAGACTTCTACAATTCGCTATGCGCGGCGTTCACCGTCGAAGAGGTGCGCTCACAGATCAGGCAATCCGGCCTCGCTCTCGATGTCATCCAGACAAGCGATCGGCACATGTTGATTCGCGGGCTGCTGCCGTAGGACAGGCCGTGAATGCAGTGATGGCGTGAATATCGTGACTGCGGCTTCCGCGACAACACGCCGGCATCGCATTCGCAAGCCCCGATTGAGGTTTGCAGAGTGTTTCTGAAAGTCGACAGCAAGAAGGTCTACGCATACACGGCCAATCATCCGTTCGACGCGGTGAAGCCGACAATGGCCTTCATTCACGGAGCAGCCCACGACCATAGCGTTTGGGCGTTGCAGAGCCGATATTTCGCATTCCACGGCTGGAATGCCCTCGCTATGGATCTTCCGGGTCATGGAAAATCGGAAGGCATGGCACTCGACCGCATCGGTGACATCGCCGACTGGGTGGTGCGCGTGCTGGACGCGGCCGGCGCAAGCACGGCTTCATTGGTCGGACACAGCATGGGGTCGCTGGTC
Source organism: Burkholderiales bacterium (assembly GCA_035275265.1). Taxonomy (GTDB): domain Bacteria; phylum Pseudomonadota; class Gammaproteobacteria; order Burkholderiales; family JACQAP01; genus JACQAP01. Next base: position 142,072 of record DATENC010000029.1, read on the forward strand.
GCCCTCGAAACCGCGGCGCGTCATCCCACCCGCGTAGCGAAACTGGCACTGGTAGGCTCGGCCGTGCCGATGCCGGTATCCGAGGCATTGCTCAATGCCTCCAAGGCTAACGATCACGTCGCCTACGAGATGATCAACGTGTTCTCACATAGCAACGCAGCGCAAATCGGCGGTAATCGCGTACCTGGAATCTGGATGACGGGTTCCGCGATGCGGCTGATGGAGCGCTCGGGCGCCGGCGTGCTCCACGCCGACTTTTCCGCCTGCAACGCGTATGGCAACGGACTCGAGGCCGCGGCGCAAGTCGAATGCCCGGCCCTGTTGATCCTTGGGAAACGCGACCAGATGGCGCCGATGAAAGCGGCAAAAGCTCTCGCGACAACAATTCGGAACGTGCGTACCGTGGCATTGGAAGGCGCCGGGCATGCGCTGATGGCTGAACAACCCGACGACGTTCTGGACAACTTGATTGCCTTCTTTGCCTGAAGACTGCATCTTTGGTGTTTACTTCCTAGCTCTGGCACTGCCCCTTGCGGCGGGACACGTCCACGCGGAAGGTTTGGACGATGTCATGGATCATTCCCACATGGGCCATCCGATGCAGGGCATGTACGGCTCCTACTCCATGACCCGTGAGACGTCCGGCACGAGCTGGCAACCGGAATCGTCGCCGCACGAAGGCATCATGGCGATGCGCGGCGAGTGGATGACGATGATTCACGGGTTCGTCAATCTGATCTACGATCATCAAGGCGGACCGAGGGGCGATACCAAGACTTTCAGCTCCAGCATGCTGATGATGATGGGACAGCGTCACCTGGGAGAAGGCACGCTGGGATTGCGCGGCATGTTGTCGGCCGACCCGCTGATGGGAAAAGGCGGTTATCCGTTGCTGCTGCAAACCGGCGAGACGGCCGACGGTCACACGCCGCTGATCGACCGGCAACATCCCCATGACCTGTTCGTGGAACTTGCAGCGAGCTACAGCCAGCCGATTTCCGCCAACAGTTCCGCATTCATCTACGCGGGATTGCCTGGTGAACCGGCCCTGGGTCCGCCCGCGTTCATGCACCGCTTCTCGGGTGCGGACAATCCCGAGGCGCCAATCTCCCATCATTGGCTGGATTCCTCGCACATCACTTTTGGAGTGGTGACGCTGGGCTACATTGCCGGTGGATTCAAACTCGAAGGATCAGCATTCCGCGGCCGCGAGCCGGATCAATACCGCTACGACATCGAAACCGGCAAACTCGACTCGGCATCGGTGCGCCTGACGTACAACCCCACCCCGGACTGGTCGATGCAAGTGAGTCGCGGCCACATCGAAAGCCCGGAAGCGCTGGAACCCGAAGTAAATGTGAACCGGACCACGGCTTCGGTCATGTACAACCGATCAGGGGATGTCAGCAACTGGCAGACCACGCTGGCGTGGGGCCGCAATGCAGCCAGCACCGGTACGACAACCGATTCGTACTTGCTGGAATCCGCCGTTACGCTGTCCAAGACGCATACTGTTTTCGGCCGATTCGAACGTGGTGACAAGGATGAACTGTTCGTGCACGGTTCTCCACTGGCGGATGAAACCTTCCGGGTCGGCAAGGTCAGCGTGGGCTACGTCTACGATTTCCCGAACGAAGGCCGTTTCAAGTTCGGCATCGGCGGTCTCGCAAGCAGTCTATTCTTGCCCGGCGAACTCGAAAGCCTCTACGGATCCGACCCGACTCTGTACATGCTGTTCGCTCGCGTGAAAATCCGCTAGCGCGACAAGAAACGGGCGGCCCTGAACGCGCCCGTCGTTGTCCGGCGGCGAGCAGGTTCAGGGAATGAACTGCGTCACTTTCTCGGCCTGCTTGAGCAGTGTCTCGGCGTCGCTGATTTCGAACTTGCCCGGTTGTTCGACATTGAGAGCCTTCACCACGCCGTCTGCCACCAGCATCGAAAAGCGCTGCGAGCGCACGCCCATGCCGCGCTGGGTCAGGTCCATTTCCAGTCCCAACGCCTTGGTATAGAGGCCACTGCCGTCGGCAAGCATGCGCACCTTGCCTTTGGCGCCCTGCTGTTTGCCCCACGCGCCCATCACGAACGCGTCGTTAACCGACACGCACCAAATTTCGTCGACCTTCTTCTCCTTGAACCGGTTTGCCAGCTGCAGGAAGCCCGGCAGATGCTTGGCCGAGCAGGTCGGGGTGAATGCGCCCGGCAGCCCGAAAATCGCAATGCGTTTTTTACCGGCGATGTCCTCGACCTTGAATGCGTTCGGCCCGATGGTGCAGCCCGGCGTCTCTTCCTCGATGAGTTCCCACAAAGTACCGCCGGGAAGTTTGTCCCCAACCTTGATCGCCATCTTGATTTCCTCCGGATTCTGATTGAATTGAGACAACTCGATTCTCAATTGTAATCCATCTGAATTCATTAGAGATTTTGCATCAATGCGACTGGATGGATGCACCGATAGCTGTCCGTCTGCGGCCCGACAAATGTAAGGCTCCGAATGAAAAGCTGCGTTCATGCTTTTGCCAAGATAGTCAACTACCGGCTTGCGCCAAATGGACTACTACCGCACGGTCATAGGTTTGAACTTGGGCGCTCGAAGCGTTTCTGATGACACCAGGCCGCGCGTTGGCACTTCGACTTGGACCCGGGACGAACTCTCTCCCCGAGCCAAGCTGACGGTGCGGCCTGTTCTGTGTAACGAAGTATTTCTGTCAACAGGAGAAACCATGAACGAAGAACAGGTGACCGAACTGCTGCTGCAATCCCTTGAGCACGAAAAGGGTGGGGTCCAAGTTTATGAAACCGCTCTCAAATGCGTCATCAACGAAGACCTCCGCGAAGAATGGGACAAATATCTCGACGAAACCCGTAACCATGTCCAAGTGCTGACGGACGTCTGCGAGCAAAGCGGTCTGGATCCGGAGCAGCCTTCTGCGGGCCGATCGATCGTAAAAAAAATGGGCGCTTCACTGGTCGCGGCCATGAACGACGCACTCAAGGCGGGCCCCCCCGAAGCTGCGCAACTTGTGGCCTGTGAGTGCGTGGTATTCGCGGAAACAAAAGACCATCTCGACTGGGAACTGATCGGCAAGTGCGCGGAGAAGCTTCGCGGCGAAATGGGTAGGGCGCTGAAAGACGCCTACGAGGAAATCGAGGACCAGGAAGATGAGCATCTCTATCACTCCAAAGGCTGGTGTCGCGAACTCTGGATCCAGTCTTTGGGAATGAAGGCGGTCCTGCCCCCACCCGAGGAACGCAAGGATGTTAAGACTGCCATCGGTGCAGCGCGCGCAGAACAGGCCGCGGACAAGCGACGCTGACAACGTTCGAAGGGTCGCATAGTCAGAAAGGACCAGTCTTTCACAGAGATAGTTTCTGCGGATAACACTGGTCCTGTTTCTTGGCCGCATGTCAGTTGGAAACGGTGGACCGACCTGACTGGCCCTGGGTCAATTCTTCATAAGACTCTTTCGGGCGTCGCCTTCAGGTCCTGCTGCTGACCACTGCGCAACCATGCCAATAGATAACTTGTATGAAAAGTCATTGCGCCACGGGCTGGAATACATCCATACCGTGGCCGCCAGGCGCGGGTGGAACAAAGGCACGCTTATGCCTGCGTTTGATGTTGGTCGCGTTCCCGGAACCTACCAAGAACATACCTTAAGGATTTCGCTTGGAGAGATTCATGTTTCCACTGAAGGCATTCCTCACGAATGGATCGAGATCGGCACAGGGTTCATTGATACACGCTTCTCGCAGCGCATTGCGGCACTATTGTCGGAGTTGCAAAAGAAATTGACCGGCGTTTAGAAACGACAAGAGCGCGCCAAAAGTGGAATCCATCGCCTTCTTAAACAAGTCTCTCTTGAAGCGGCCGTTTTTTCGTTGCTCATGTCTCAAGCGCCACGAGGCATCGTTTGCGCGTTTGCCTTCGAGGGCCTAATCGCCGAGCAATTCGCCCACGGGCCGGAAATCTTCCACATGGTCGCAGACTGTTTTGATGATCATCAGGATAGGAACGCCCAGCAGCAGACCCACCGGTCCCCATAGCCAGCCACCCACAATCACGCTGGCGAACACGAACACGGCGTTTATGCCGCTGCTTCGGCCGATGAGCCATGGGGTAAGCAGGAAGCCTTCGAGGGTGGTGATGACCAACGCGATGCCCGCGGCCAATAGCGCCATTGCAAAAGTGCCAAACTGGACGAAGGCGACCAGAGCAATGCCGCAGGAAACGACAACCGGGCCGAAATAAGGTACCGAATTCAGCACGCCGGCGGCAATGCCCCAGATCGCTGCATGCTCCAGGCCGATCGCGGCGAACGCCAGCCAGCTCACCACGCCTACCAGCGTGCTCGTAAACAGCTGCACCAGAAGATAACGCTGGATCTGTTTATTGATCTCATCCAGCGCCTTTTCAGTGACCTTTTTCCCGCTGAGTCGCGGGCGGTTGATCTTGATCAGCTTGCGGCGAAACTTGTCCCCCGCCACCATCAGGAAGTAGGCGAAAAAGAATACCGTGATCAACTGCCCGATGAACGTCAGCGCGCCGAGCGTGCCGCTCCAAAGAAAATTGCGGATATTCACCAAGGGTTCCTCGATCTGCACCCGTGTCACGCCGCGCGGGGCAGCGGGACCGCCGCCGCTATGGCTAGCCGCCTTTTCAATTTCCGTCGCAGCCTTCTGCACCTTTTCGATCGCGCTCTGTCCGTTGTCGCGCTTGGCGCGCACTGCCTGACGCACTTTCTGCGCCGCGTCTGGCAGCGTCTCTATGATCCCGGCCGCTTCGTCGCTCAGCGAAAAACCCAGCCAGCCGGCTCCTGCGACGAGGGAGATCAACAGTACCGCTGCACCGATCACGCGGTGGATGTGCCATTTTTCCATCGCGTCCACCAGAGGGGAGAGCGCATAGCTGATCATCACCCCCAGCATGACGGGGATCAGGACCGGGGAGGTCCAATGCAGGGCGTACAGTGCTGCGAGTACCGCGAGAAGTACGATCCAGCCGTTGCGTACACTCACGGGCGTAGGCACGGCAGCAGTAACAGATGCCTTGGCTAGCTCGTGAGGGGGTGTTTCGAGGCGCGTTTCCTTTGTCATAGAGACGATGAAGGAAGAAGGTTAACGACAACTCCGAAAGTATCTCTGAGTCTCGCGGAAATGGTAGGGACCTTCGCCGGACGATGCTGACGAACTACAATTCAATTGTACAACCGCGTTGGCGGGCATATGACTGGGATGAATAAGACCTTCACCAAGGAATCCGACCACGACGACGAAGACCGGGACACCGCCACGCCGACACGCCCCGCTGCCTTGGGGAAATCGTCCGCGGGACCGGCAGGGGTCAAGAACTACATCACGCCGGCCGGATACAAACGCCTCAAGGACGAGGCGCTGAACCTGCTCGACAAGGAACGTCCGGAGTTGGTGAAAGTCGTCCAGTGGGCGGCTTCGAACGGCGACCGTTCCGAGAACGCCGATTACATTTACGGCAAGCGCCGCCTGCGCGAAATCGACCGCCGCATCCGTTTCCTCACCAAGCGGCTCGACGCGGCGATTGTCGTGGATCCGGCAAACCGCGAGACCAGTGATCAGGTTTTTTTCGGCGCCACCATCACGTTGGCGGACAACGCCGGTGAAGAGAAGACATACAGCATCGTCGGCATCGATGAGGCGGATGTGTCGCGCGGACGCATTTCATGGATTTCTCCGCTCGCCAAAGCGCTGATCAAAGCCCGTGAGGGGGACAGGGTTACAGTCAAAACACCTGCCGGCGACGAAATCCTGGATATCCTGTCAGTGGAGTACAAGGCCATAGATTGAATACCGCTCTCACCCCCCTCTCCCTACCCTCTCCCGCGAAGGGGAGAGGGAACTCTGACGCTCTAAAGCACAACCGACGACCAAATGCTCGCCGGTTTTTTGGCACCCTCTCCATTCACTGGAGAGGGCGGGGGGAGAGGCCGCAAGAACGTACAAGAACACAGCAATATACTTCCACTTCAGGCAGTAACCTACAAAAACTCCGCAAGAGTTTGCAAGAGGAATGCACGTTGGCTGCGTCATGCTTCGCTCCGCAGTTCGGGCAATCGTTCACGCGAAGGTGAGCGGGTGATTTGTCCGAACAGAAGTCTACTTTCTTCTGGAGGAATCATGAAATCAGTTTCCAAATTCTTGCTTGGTGGTGCGGTTATCTCTGTGTTTTTCGCTGCCGGCGCAATGGCAGAAGGCACCATCTACGTACGCAGCCCGGATGCGGCGCATGCCGACCTGGTTCGTGACTGGAGCTACCGCGCAACCGGTGCAAACGGCGGCCTTGTGCGCCAGCGCACCGCGGCGGAAATGCAGTCCGATCTGGTCCGCGACTGGAATGGCCCGGCCAAAGCAGACATCGCGACACAGGAAAAGCGTGCCCTGCACACTCGCACCACGGAACAGACGTACGACGACCTGGTGCGCAACTGGGGCGGATAAGCCCCTCTCCCTGCCCTCTCCCGCAGAGGAGAGAGGGAACGGTGAAGTTCAAAAGAAAACGGGCAACCAAAAGGTCGCCCGTTTTTTCACTCCTTCTCCGCCCATTTGGGGGGAGAAGGCTGGGATGAGGTGGGGAGGGCGGGGGGTGAGGTGCCTTTGACGGTCGCGGCGCTTTGTCCAAACAGGATGGCGCGCGATTTCTCGTCGACTACGGGCTGGCTGCTGATTGCCTTGCCCCGTTCGTACGCACGCACTACCGCTGGCCGGGACCGCATGCTTTCGAACCAGCGTTTCAGGTCAGGAAAGTCGTCCAGGTTCTGTTGCTGGCGTTGATGCGGTACCACCCAAGGATAGGCTGCCATGTCGGCGATCGAATAGTCGTTTGCAAGAAACGCGCGAGCCGAAAGCTGTTTGTCCAGAACTGCATAAAGACGCGAAGTCTCCCTGACATAGCGATCGATCGCGTACGGAAGTTTCTCCGGCGCGTACTGAGTGAAATGATGGTTCTGGCCCGCCATGGGTCCCAGACCGGCCATCTGCCAGAAAAGCCACTGCAGCACCTCGAAGCGACCGCGCACATCCGCCGGCAGATACTGGCCCGTTTTCTCTGCGAGATACACCAGGATTGCTCCCGACTCGAATACCGATATGACCGGACCGGAATCCGCGGGCGCATGATCTACGATCGCCGGCATCCGGTTGTTGGGTGAAATCTTCAGGAACTCCGGCCGGAACTGGTCGCCAGCGCCGATGTTGACTGGAATGATCTTGTAAGGCGTGCCGGTTTCTTCCAGGAAGATGGTGATCTTGTGGCCGTTGGGTGTGGGCCAATAGTAGAGGTCGATCATTTGAAGGTTGTGAAGGGTGAACAAATGAAGGGTAAAGGGATCAGGGAATAATCCTCTCCCGGCGGAACTCCTCGAGTAGCCGCAGGAACATATCCTCGCTATCCAGCGCTTCGCTCCAGCCGGTACGGCGCGCCTTGCCCGTATCGGAGATGACGTCCCACTCTGCGGAGAAGACGAAGTCGCCGAACTTCCAGGCGGCGATTTCTTCGAACTTGTAAGGCTTGAGGCCGTATTGTTTCACGATCCGGTCCCACACCGGCCCTTTGTCCGCCATGAACTGCTGCAGGTTGATGTTCTTCTGCGGCCCAACTTTCATGTCGAAGAAGTGCGCGACCTTCGGCCACAGGCTGTCCCAGCGAAACAAATCGCCGTTGGTGATGTTGAAGGCCTGGTTGGCGCACTGTGGCGTGGTCGCCATCCACGTCATCGCCCGCGCCACCAACGCCGAATCAGTGGCTTGATAGAGAATGCGGTAGTTGAGAGGCTTGCCGGGGTGCGACAGCGGCAGCCCGAGTGCCTTGCAGATTACCGCATACACCGCGATCACCGTGGTCAGATTCATCGGGCTGCCGAGCGAAAAGCCGCAAATCGTATGGGGGCGAATCGCAGACCAGTTCCAGCGCTTGCCCGTCTGACGCGCCTCGAGAAAATCCTGCTGATCATAGTAGAACAGGGTCTGCGCCAACCGCGGATCCGATTCTTTCGCCGGGGTCTTGAATGGCCCAAGATGACTGCCGTACCACTTGGTACCCTCCACCAGATTGATGTGTTCGAGATTTGTCGCGATTGGCTCGATCGCATCTACCATGTTTGTAAGCATCCCCAGGTTGGCCGCAACCGATTCGGGCTGGCTTGGCTTGTCCAGGTACGCCGCGTAGAACACGTGGGTCAAGTCATTGAGGTGTGCGAACTTCGTCTTGCAATCCGCCGGATCGGTCAGGTCTGCGGCGATGCGCTCGTAGCCGCCCATAATGTCGGGCTTGCGACGCGACACCGCCACGATGTCCCAACCTCCGGTCTCGACCAGGTGCTTCAGTAGATAGCGCCCGACGACTCCCGTCGCTCCCGCAATCAGTGCTCTTCTCGATGCCATGACTTGTTGATGGCGTCCGTTATACTCGCCGGTAGTTTTCTTTCGGATCAACACGCATATTGACACAATGACCAGACACTTTGACCTTCTCACAATTGGCGGCGGCAGCGGCGGCGTCGCCATTTCCAATCGCGCAGCAAGCTACGGCGCCAAGTGTGCGCTGATCGAGGCCGGACGACTCGGCGGCACTTGCGTCAATGTCGGCTGCGTGCCCAAGAAGATCATGTGGAACGGCGCGAACCTGGCGCATGCGATCGAAGACTCTGCGGACTACGGATTTTCGGTGGGGCCGGTGAAATTCGACTGGGCGCAGCTGAAACGCAACCGCGACCAGTACATACTGGACATGAACGGCCACTACGAACGCACGCTCATCAGAAACAGTGTGGAGATCCTGCGCGGGACCGCCCGCTTCGTCGGGCCCAAGGCCGTCGAGGTAAACGGGGACATCCTCAAGGCTGAGCACATTGTCATCGCAGTGGGTGGCCGGCCGATCATGCTAGACGTTCCCGGATCGGATCTTGGCATCACCTCGGACGGATTTTTCGAACTGGAATCTCGCCCGAACAACGTTGTGATCGTGGGCGCAGGTTACGTGTCTGTGGAATTCGTGGGGGTGCTGCGCGCACTGGGCGCCAACGTGACCATGATTTTGCGCCGCGATCACGTACTGCACAGTTTCGACGCGTTGCTGCGAGACAGCCTGATGGCGCACCTGAAGGCCGATGGGATACGAATGCTTACACGTACTCATGTGAGGCGCATCGAGAAAAGCCCAGCAGGACTGCGCGTCGAATGCGACAACGGCCAGGCTGTGGAAGGCGTGGACACGCTGATATGGGCAGTGGGCCGCCGCTCCAATGCCGACAACCTCGACTTGGACAAGACCGGCATCAAAGTCACCGTGTCCGGTGACGTCGCTACCGACGCGTATCAGAACACCAATGTCGAGGGCATCTATGCCATCGGGGACATTACCGGCCACTTCGAACTTACTCCGGTCGCCATCGCAGCCGGCCGCAGACTGGCGGACCGTTTATTCGGGGGAATGAAAGAGCGCCGGCTCGACTACGAAAATATTCCCACGGTCCTGTTCAGCCATCCACCGATCGGTACCGTCGGTTTAAGCGAAGAAGGTGCGACGCGGAGGTTCGGAGCCGCGGCGGTCAAGGTATACGAAGCGGGCTTTACCCCGATGGTTCACGCCTTTACCCATCGCAAGGTGAAGTGCGCGATGAAATTGGTCGTCGCCGGCCCGGAAGAAAAGGTCGTCGGCCTGCACATCTTCGGGCCCGGCGCCGACGAATTGCTGCAGGGCTTCGCGGTTGCGGTACGAATGGGAGCGACCAAACGCGACCTGGACGATACCGTCGCAATTCACCCGACGGTTGCAGAAGAGCTGGTGACGTTGCGCGGATCGCGTCCCGCGGCCGCTTAGGGACGAGGGACGAGGATAGAGGGGTGAGGGGAAAGAATGCTTAATGCTCCTTCGTTCCTCCCTCTTCCCTCTCCCCACGCCCTTCCTCCCTCGCCTCACCCCTCTCGCCCCTGGCCTCAGCCCTGTGTTACCTTACGTCCCGCCAGTCCGCATAACCGGGGCGCCCGTCCCGAATGTCATAGCGTCCAGAGAGACGCGATAAGAATCATAGATAACGGAGGAGAACAACATGGCCACGGCATCCGCACCGGTTGAAAAGGCAGTCGAGAAAGGTCATTTCGATCCCTATGCACTGAATCCCGTCGACGTACTCGAACCGCCCACGACCCTCGGCAATATCCTGAAAAAAATCGGCCCGGGGATTGTGCTTTCGGCGTCGATCGTCGGCTCCGGTGAATTGATTGCAACCACCACGCTTGGCGCCAAAGTTGGCTACACGGTGATGTGGCTGATCATCCTGAGCTGTCTGATCAAGGCTGTGGTGCAAGCCTTTCTCGGCCGCTACACCATCGCAATGGGTGAAACCGGGTTGGAAGCTTTCAATCGCATTCCAGGAAAAATAGGCAAGGTGAACTGGGTACTTTGGGCCTGGATTGCAATGGTTTTCACGACCCTGTTCCAGATCAGTGCGATGTTCATCGGCGTATCGCAAGTCATGAAGCTCATCACCGACATCGCGGTGATGTGGTGGGTTATCGCATTCTTTGTTTTGACGTTGATCCTGCTCCTCGGCGGCGCCTATCACCGCATCGAGCGGCTGGCGATGATCAAGGTCGGCTTGTTCACGCTGATCACGCTGCTCGCCGCTGTGGTGCTGACGCGCATGCCCGAATACTTCTCGTGGGCGGATGTGGCGATGGGTTTCAAATTTGAACTGCCGGCCGCTGGAGTGGCCATCGCGCTCGCCACGTTCGGCATAACCGGTGTGGGCGCCACCGAACTCTACATGTACACCTACTGGTGCGTCGAAAAAGGTTACGCGCGCTACACTGGCCCGCACGAGAATTCGGAAGCCTGGCGGCGGCGTGCCAAGGGCTGGGTACACGTCATGAACGTGGATGTCATTTTCTCGATGATCATCTACACCGTCGCCACGGTCGCGTTCTATCTGCTCGGGGCGGGAATTTTGCACGGCATGGGTCTGGTCCCTGCCACCAGCGACATGATCCCGATCCTATCCAACATTTATACCCAGACCCTCGGCCCCTGGGCCAAGTACGTGTTCTACGTGGGTGCCATCATTATTCTGTACGGCACGATTTTCGCCGCTACTGCAGGCCATTCGCGCATGCTTGCCGACTTCATGCGCCTGCAGGGCGTCTTCCAGCACGACGACTACAAGGCACGCACCCGCTGGCGCGATATTTTCATCGTCGTGCTCACCGTCATACCGGTGGTGATGTACTTCATCTTCGGCGAGCAGCCGGTGGCCATGGTGACCTGGGGCGGCCTGTCGCAGGCATGGACGCTTCCCATCATTTCCTTCGGAACCGTTTATCTGATTCAGCGATATCTGCCCAAGGAGCTCAATGCTCCAGCCTGGATGACTGCACTACTGTGGCTCGGCGCCACGGTGATCACGGCGTTTGTGCTGATAAGCGAGTTCCGCAGGTGGTTCATGTAGCGCAATCCGAAGAGGAGCAAACCATAATGGCCATTCAACGCCTTCACGTCGGCCCGCGCCTTTCGCAGGTCGCCATCCACGGGGACACGGTATACACCGCCGGCATCGTTGCCGACGATACCAATGCTGACGTCGCCGGACAGACCGGTCAGATCCTCGACAAGATCGACCGGTACCTCAAGGAAGCCGGAACCGACAAGACCCGGATCCTGACCGCAACCATCTGGCTCGCCAATATCAAGGACTTTGCAGAGATGAATTCGGTGTGGGATCAGTGGGTGCCGAAAGGCAACACCCCGGCACGCGCCTGCATCGAGTCCAAACTGGCGTCGCCCCAGTACAGAGTGGAAATCAGAGTCATAGCGGCCAAATGAGAACGCCCATCACCTCACCCTAGCCCTCTCCCCCTGAAGGCGGAGAGGGAACTTGGGAGTCAACAACGCAAAGGAAAGTGGTGGTCCGCCTGAAGGCGTAATGAGAACTCAAAACATTTCAGCAGTACCATGAGCCCGCAGCGTACCTTCTCCGCTCCGGGGAGAAGGTGGGGATGAGGCAATAGGAGAAATCCATGACCACAACAACGGTTGCCGCGCGGCCGCCACTGACCGGCGACGAGCACTTCGATCCGTACAAACTCGATGCACGCAACGTCGTGGAGCCGCCCGTCGGGACCGGCCCGATCTTGCGTCGAATCGGACCCGGCCTGGTGCTGTCTGCGGCGATCGTCGGCTCGGGAGAGTTGATCGCTACGACGACCCTGGGTGCAAAACTCGGGTACACGATGATGTGGCTCATTATCATCAGCTGCCTGATCAAGGCCGTGGTCCAGGCCGTGCTCGGCCGATACGTGATCGCTACAGGCGAAACAACGCTGATTGCTTTTTCCCGGATTCCCGGTCCGCGGGTCGGGGTGAACTGGGTGGTCTGGGCGTGGTTTGCCGCGGCGGTTTCCGTTCTGTTCGCGCTGACCGGGATGTACATAGGCGTCTCGCAGGTGCTGAACGGCCTCTTTCCTGCGGTATCGGTGACCGCATGGGTGATGATCTTCTTCGTGCTCACGCTGGTATTGCTGCTCGGCGGCGCCTATTCCCGTATCGAAAAGATCGCTCTGGTCAAGGTTGCATTGTTCACCATGATCACCTGCCTGTCGGCCGTGATCCTGATGAACATGCCGCAGTACTTTTCCTGGGGCGACGTGCTGGATGGACTGAAGTTCAGGATGCCCGAGGGTGATGGATTGGCGGTGGCGATCGCGGTTTTCGGGATCACCGGCGTGGCTTCGGGCGAGCTTTGCATCTATCCCTACTGGTGCATCGAGAAGGGCTACGCCCGTTTCACAGGCCCGCGGGAGGACACGGACGCCTGGCGCCGGCGTGCACATGGGTGGACGCGGGTCATGCACGTTGACGTGGTGGTCTCCATGATCGTATACACGCTCGCCACGATCGCGTTCTATCTGCTGGGCGCCGGCGTATTACACGGAATGGGACAGGTGCCGGCCGGCAAGGAAATGATCTCGGCGCTGTCGAACATTTACACCGAGACCCTCGGGCCCTGGTCGCTTTGGCTGTTCTATCTCGGTGCGGTGATGATCCTGTACGGCACAGTGTTCGCAGTCACGGCCGGCAATTCCCGCATGCTCGCCGATTTCTGCCAGGTGCTCGGCATCTTCGAGCATGACGACTATCGACGCAGGACACGGTGGCGCGACATCTTCATCTTCCTGATCACGGTGCTTTCCGTATCGCTCTATTTCGTGTTCGGACAGGCACCGGTCACACTCGTGGTCTGGACCGGGATTGGGCAGGCTGCGCTTCTGCCGATCGTCGCCTTCGGGACCGTGTACCTCGCCAAACGACACCTTCACGCTGATCTCAAGGTGCCCGCCTGGATGATGGCGCTTCTCTGGTTTGCTTCTGTTGTGATCACCGTCTTCATCGTGCCGTCGCTTTACCTCGAATTCATGAAACTGTTCTAGGTCCGCTGGGCCGGGCGACGGCAAGGCTGCGCACTGCCGTAGAATTCAGGATATCTCCCACCCGGCTCCATGACAATTCTCGCCGAAACCGCTATTTTTCTCGCCGCCGCAGTGGTCGCGGTGCCGCTGTTCCGCCGGTTTCGGCTGGGTGCGGTGCTGGGTTACCTCGCGGCCGGCGTCATCATCGGTCCCTGGTGCCTGAAATTCGTCACCGAGGTCGAGAACATCCTGCACTTCGCCGAGCTGGGTGTCGCACTGCTGCTGTTCGTCATCGGGCTGGAGTTGCAACCCTCGAGGCTGTGGGTGCTGCGCCGCTCGGTATTCGGCCTGGGTGGCGCCCAGGTTCTTATTACTGGCACGGTATTGGGAGCGATCGCACTCGCGATCGGGACGACGGTCCAGAGCGCGGTCGTGGTCGGGCTGGGACTGGCGATGTCGTCAACCGCATTCGTGCTGCAAATCCTTGCCGAAAAAGGCCAGCTCACTGCGCGGCACGGACGCTCGTCGTTCGCCATCCTGCTGTTCCAGGATCTGGCCGTCATTCCGCTGCTGGCATTGATTCCCCTGCTCGGCGCCGGCGACGTGAATCTCACCGGCCGCAGCATATGGCTGGCCGCGCTGACCGCGATCGGAGTGATCGTCGCAGTGGTCGTCGGCGGGCGTTACCTGCTGCGGCCGATTCTGCATGTGATTGCGGCCAGCGGCATCCGCGAGATCTTCACCGCTGCGACACTGCTGGTAGTGATCGGCACTTCGCTGCTCATGACTTCGGTGGGACTCTCCATGTCGCTGGGTGCTTTTCTTGCCGGCGTGCTGTTGGCCGATTCGGAGTACCGACACGAACTGGAAGCGGACATCGAGCCGTTCAAGGGATTACTGCTCGGGCTATTTTTCATTTCGGTGGGAATGTCCGCGGATCTCGGGCTGATTGTTTCCCATCCGTTCGCCATCGTTGGCGCCACCGCCGCGCTGATGGCGGTCAAGGCAGCGATCCTGCTCGGCATTGGCCGGATCTCCGGACACAACTGGCCGTCGTCGCGTGGACTGGCCGTTGCCTTGTGCCAGGGCGGCGAGTTCGCTTTCGTGCTGTTCGGCTTGGCGGCGCAGACCGGCATCATGGACCGCACGCTGAACGACTCGCTGGTGATCGTGGTGACTCTGTCGATGGCGCTAACGCCGCTGGCCTTCGTTCTGAACGATGTCGTGATCGCAAGGTGGCTCAGAAAAGCGGTCGAGGAGAAGTTCGACGAAATTGACGCCGGCGAAAGTCGGGTCATCATCGCCGGATTCGGGCGTGTCGGCCAGATTGTCGGACGGCTGCTGCGCGCGAAGAGAATTCCGTTCACCGCGCTGGACAAGAGCGCGGAACAGGTCGAAACGGTGCGCCGCTTCGGCAGCCGCGCCTACTACGGCGATGCCTCACGGCTCGACATGTTGTTGGCTGCAAAGGCGGACAAGGCGGAAATTCTGGTGCTGGCGATCGATGACATCGAGTCCTCGCTGCGCACTGCGGAGACGGCGAAAAAACACTTTCCCAAACTGCGCATATACGCCCGGGCGCGCAATCGTTTCCATGCGCACCGGCTGATGGACGTCGGCGTGGACTACCTGATGCGCGAGACCTACGGTTCGTCTCTCGAGCTCACGCAAGAGGTGTTGCGCGGGTTGGGATTGAGGGAGTGGGAGTCACAGGATGCGGTCGCCACCTTCCGTAGCCATGACGAACAATTCCTGGCGAGCCAGCACGCCGTGTACCACGACGAGACCAAATTGATTCAGAGCAGCAAGGACGCGGTGCAGGAACTGGAAAGCCTGCTTCAGTCCGACACTGAGAGCGATAGCGGAAAGCCCTCGGGCAAGGGCTCGCCGGTGTTCAGCCCGAGCGATGTGAGATAGGTCAGGGGATGAGGGATGAGGGGCGAGGGGAAGAAACGTCGGGGACTAACAGCCACAACAAAACCTAAGTGTAGTTTCGCGACTTGATCTGACAACCAGTGTCCGGTTTTTGCAAACGCCACCGGCTGCTTCCGACCCAAAGCGGACGTTCGTGCCGATCGCAATTCGAGCGCTTCTCGACAGCCTTAACGTTTGCCTTCAGCCGCCGCGTCGGGCCAGCGGCCCGAGGGAACCGCAAGCGACGCTTGCGGCGGTCGGCTGCAAGGCGTGGTTCGGCGGCATTTCACCTTCCGCCTAGCGGATAAGACCAGCAAACTCGGCCGATTGCACGGTTTTCCCGATTAGATTCTGCACAGCCCTAGAGAATGCTTCGGCCGTCTGGCGACATGCTTCAGTGGCTATAAAGCCGCTGGGGAATTCGTAATGCTCGGCAACGGTCATCCGGCTCCCATTGGACGACGTCAGAGCCAAATCGATTGTCCACGACCCCCCCGTCAGTCCGCGCGTTGATGAAAATGTCCCGCTCGCAGTCTCGATGCTATAGGCGGAGATGTTAGAAGAGAGCTGATTCGTTACATAGACGAAACCCGCCACGTTGTTGGGCCGCGCTGGGAGATTCCCTCCTCCATTACCGTTATTGGCGGGCGGCGTGCCGGCTGTGCCTTCGTCTCCATTACCACCGCACGAAGCGAGGGTCGCGAGAGCGACCAACAAGGAAACACCGATCAACCCGAATTTGTTGTTCATAATTGAAGCGCAATGGCGCACCGGACGCGTTGTCTACCTGACTGCCGGTCGTGCAGGATCAATGTGTGAGGATTGATAAGTCTTCTGCATGTCCCAAAAAGGCTCCGTGCGTTTACCGACATTGCTCCTAGTCCGAAAGGCATCCATAGTCCGAAGAGATAAATGCGGGCAAGCTGCTTCGCAGGAAAAGAAAGGATCTAGGAAGCCAAAAGTGCCGAATCGGCAGAGGCTTCAAATCTAAAAAGCGATGCGCTGCCGTAGGACTGGAGCACACGAATGAGGGTTTATCAACGCCGAAGCGGCGAGTGCCTCATGCATTCTGGGATCAATTGGTGGAGGCAATAAGGGTCCGCTTTTGGCGGATACCGGCCATTGGACTGGGCCGTGCCGGATGAAGGCAAAATGACGTATGCCCTGTCATGCGTGTTATCCCCAGCGATTTCAAGTCCGGCGCTCGAAGCGGCGCACTCACTATGACCAACCCCTTGCGTAGGAAGATAGGTGTCAAGCAAGGGACTCGGTCGATCCTTATCGATGCCCCAGCTAGAGTAGCTAAGGCCATAGGGCTGTCGAGTGATGGGGGCGCAACGAGCCTCGCGGGAGCATTTGGATACATCCACGTGTTCGTGACGAACCAGGATGTCTTGGACGCCAAGTTTCCAAACCTGAAGCGTCATTTGCTTGAAGGCGGCATGCTGTGGGTATCCTGGCCAAAGGCGAAAGCACTCGGGACTGACCTGACACTGAAGAAGGTCATTGAAATTGGATACGGCCACGGTCTTGTTGAGAGCAAGACAATAAGCATTAACCCTACTTGGTCTGCTATCAAGTTCACATTTCCCAAGGAAGGAAAGCAGTACCACAATAGCTATGGGCAACCGGGCAAGCGCAGTCGATAGCGTGTCTTCCAGTGTTATCCCAACGACCCGGCTCCGTTATCCCAACCGCGCCTTGTCATCCTGCAGTGAGGCCGGATATCTAAAGGCTAGGTGTGCGATATGAAGCTGCACGAATCTCGCGAACTGACTTCAGCACGAAGGTTGCTGTCCGAGTTCGAAGGCGAAATGACATCCCCGAGCGCTGCGACAAAGCTGTCTGAAGCACTTTCGTTACTATCCGGGATTGCGGAAGCCGCTGGATCCGAGCGGCAAATAGCACGAAACGTTGTCGGCATCTACGCGGCTAAAGCTGTGGCTGCCGTTGATGCCACACTCGTCAGGCCCGGGGAAGCATCCGCAGCCGAACTCCGCCACTGGGAGGAACTGCTGACCGAATTTGGGCGATGTGGCTTTGAATCATCGCCCGCTATAGCAGCACTTTCGAAACTCAGCAAACGCCTTGCGACACGCTACGTTTCACAAATGACGCAGACCGAGAAAGAGGTATTGCTCAGGAAGCTCGAAGAGGACCTGGGAAAGAAGCACCCCTGACATGTCGTTCGAGCGAACCGTGGATCCCCTGCGGTCATCGGTGGACGTCAGGTCGATGCTCCGCGATAAACCTGGAATGGCGAGAACGACTGGTTGACCGGCATGAGTTCGATGCGGTTGATGTTCACGTGCGGCGGCAGGCTGGCGATCCAGTAAAGCGTTTCGGCGATATCCTCTGCCGTCATCGGATTGGCCCCCTTGTACATCTTGTCGGATGCTTCCCGGTTGCCGCTGGTGCGAACTAGCGTGAATTCGGTTTCCGCCATTCCCGGCTCGACCGACGTCACCCGCACCCCAGTGCCATGCAGGTCCGAACGAAGCCCGAGCGAGAATTGCGAGACGAACGCTTTGGTCCCCCCATACACATTGCCGCCCGGATACGGATAGGAGGCGGCCACCGAACTGATATTGATGATTGCCCCTTTGCGGGCGATCAGCGTCGCGACCAGCTTATGCGTCAGGGTCACCAGGCCAGTGATGTTTGTTTCGATCATCTGGTTCCATTGATCGAGGCTCGCGTTCTGCGCAGGCGCTGTACCGAGGGCCAGGCCGGCGTTGTTGATCAACAGGTCGATGTCACGGAGCGGCGCCGGCAGCGCAGCCAGGGCCGCTTCAATCCCTTCCGGCTTACGCATGTCGAAGGAGGCGACATGCACGTTGTGGGGACCGAGCTCCTTCGCCAGCGACCCCAGGCGGTCTGCGCGACGTCCGGTGGCGATGACGCGCCAGCCGGCTTTCACGAATCGACGTACGGATGCTGCTCCGAAACCGGACGTTGCGCCGGTGATTAACGCGGTCTTCGCCATAATGCATTTCTCCCACAGGGTTGATCCAGCCGTTTACCTCTTCTTCCCTCGTCCCTCTCTCCTCGCCCTACTCTATCGCCGTCTCCGGCTCTTCCCGCGGTTTGAATCGATGGCCGAGGGCGACATATAGCCCGCTGCCCACGACGATGGCCATGCCAATCAGCGAATACACATCCGGCAGATCGCCGAAGACGAGGAAGCCGAACAGGATCACCCACAGCAACTGGACATACCCGAGCGGCGACAGGAAAGATGCGTTCTCCAGTTCCAGTGCCTTGATCAGCATGAAGTGACCGAAGGCCGCCACCAAACCCAGCAATATCAGAAGCGGTATATGCCGCAATTCCGGCGCCTTCCAGTACAGCGGTACGACGCAACTCATCAGGACGCAGCCCACGAGCGCGGTATAGAAAAGCGTGGTGAACACATTTTCGGTCTCGCTGAACTTGCGGGTCATGATCTGGTAGAGGCTATAGCAAAATGCGGCGCCCACCGCCAGCAGCGCCGGCCACTGGAGCATGGCACTGCCCGGGCGGACGATGAACAGCACACCGAGGAACCCGGCCACCACTGCAAGCCATCGCGAGACGCTCACCTGCTCGCGCAACCACCATACCGCCAACATCGTCACCAGCAACGGGGAAACGAAACTTACGGCCTTGACTTCCGCCATCGGCAGGAAGCTGAGCGCACCGAAATAGCAAGCCGTCGAACCCATCAACAGCGCTGCCCGCAAAATCTGGCCGCCTGGTTGTGTTGTCCTCAACAAGGCCACGCCGAATTTCGGTGCAAACAACAACAGCATGAGCACCGTATGCACGGTGTACCTGCTCCACACCAGCATCGGGACCGGATAGAAACTGCTGAGATACTTGGCCGTGGTCTCCAGCACTGAAAAACACAGGACCATGACCATCATGTAGAGAATTGCGCGAGTGCTGGGACGAAATGTCCGGAATCGCGAGACAGCGGAATTGATCAAGAAGGACTACGCGGCCAATACGGGAAGCTGCGCATTCTAGCCGAACCGCACGGCCGCGGCGACGCTAGGCGTTGAGGACATAGCCGTAGCGCAGGTTGCTGCGGCCGGGGCCGGTCAACGCATACTCCGTCTTGCGCAAGGCGATCCGGTCGGACTCCCAGCTGTGCGCAGTCATGTCGAACTTGTAAAGGCGCGCAGAGTTCGTGCCGAAGATCGCATTCTTGACTGGGCCGTCGGCCGGACCAAGCGGCAGAAAACGGTACTTCTTCTGCATTTCCTCGGGAATTTCGAGACGGCGGAGCCCTTCGATCTGCCATTGCGGCGCACCGGTCCATACCGCATCCGAGCCCCAGACGACGCGATTGGCACCCAGGCCTTTCACCAGTTGTCCCATGATCGCCGCGGACAGGCGAGGCTGGCTGACGGCGGTCATCGCGAAAACCTGGCCAAGATCGGCGTAGACATTGGCAACCCCGTGCTTCCCCGGTAATTCTGCCAGGTCGGTAACCCAGTCAACGCGGCCGGTTTGCTCGAACAACGCCAGCGCCTCCTCCGGCGTGCCGCCGCCCGGGAACCGGTAACCGGAATGGTAGACGATGAAGTTGAGCTGCGGCCAGTCCTTGGCCGCGCGCGCCACATCGCTCACGTCGACGTAAGGCCGCAAATGCGGAAACTGTTTCTCCACCGAAGGTGGAAACAAACCCTTGTGGACGCATACGTTGACGAGTCCAGCCTTGGCGAATTTTTCATAGGCCGGGTACACCAGCTTCTCGTCGTCGAGCCGCCACGGGTAGCGGCTGAGGTCCTTGTGGGTGTTGTCGCCGATCGTGTAACCCTTGAAGGAATCCGGCCGATCCTCGGCGATGGCACGGTCGATCTCCTCCAGCCAACCGGGTTGTCCCGGCGTGAAAATCGCGTGCGAAAGCATGCGCCTCGAGCCCGCCTCGGCATTCAGGCGCGCGCGCGCGGCCGCAGTCATGGAATTGGTGAGAAACCAGTCTTGCAGAACGTCGGAAGGCGCGCTGCTGATTAGCGCCACCTTGGTGTCACTGTCGAAGAAGACTTCCTTGACGTAGTTGCCGTACTTCAGATCTTTGATCGTCTGCGGCCGTCCGGCGAGCGCGGGATTCCAGCCTGATTTGCCGACCGCTTCGCGCATGCGCACAAAGGTCTCGATGCGGGTATCGTCGCGCAGGAAATGGGTATGGCCGTCGAAGATGAACTGTCCGGATAGCGCGCGCGCTCGTTCCTGCGCCAGCTCGGGTGTAGCGGCTTCCGCGGGCGACACGCTGAACAGCGGACCGTAGACCTCGTTCATGGCGGCAAACGCCGCCGCCATTCCAGCCGCGGTCTTGAAGAACTGCCTCCGGCTGATGCCCTGATGCCGTGCCAGTTCGTCACCGAGCGCTTTGAGCCGCGCCTCGACTTCGCGCTGGGCCGGCGTCTGGGCAGTGGGTGCAAATTCCTCGCTGGCTACGATCTGAGTCGGAATGGGACCGGGGAAGGCATCGGTTTCCGCCGGAGCGAGCCCGGCGAGTTCCTCGTCGGTAAGCAAGCGCATGTGGTTTTCTCCCTGTTCGGCAGGTTTCGTTGTGCAGAAAAGCCGTATCATACGTGGCCAGCCCCTATTCATTCAGTTCCAGGAGTCTGCAGAAATGCGCATGGAAGTGCACGTACACGGAACCGTCCTGTTGAGGGCCGGCACGACCAACTCGCAGATCGAGGAAGCACTGCGTTCGTGGCTTGACTACATCGACGAGGACAATCTGGCCGATGCGAAGAGCGTGCACCCGGATGAACCGGGAGTTGTGTTCGACAAGCGGCGGCGCGTCCTCGAAGTCTGCTGGACCGGAGACGTGGGACGCAGTTTCCATCAGGTCGTCTCCGAAGCGCTGGCTTCCCTCAACGCGTTCAGCGAAGAAGCGGCGGCCTTCGAAGTCAGCTACTACCTGGAGGACGGTCAGGACGAATTCAGCATGGTTTTCGTCGGTCCGACGCCCGAAACGATCTATGAAGCGCAACGCCGGCGCATGATCGAAGATGTGCAGAATCTGCTGTCGCGCCAGTTCACCGAACCGGAGGTCGCTCAGGTATCCGCACTCATCAACCAGTTGTTCGAGCGCAACTGGAAGGGCGGCACGACCGCGGCTCAGGCTGGCAGCGGCTCTTCAGAAGTGGTGCCGATGCCACCGGGCAGAAAGCATTTGCATTGAAAGGCAGTGAAGGCGTGCCCCGCAAGGGGATACCGGCCTTCGGCCATAACACCCCTCCGGGTGCATGTGAGGGTGAATAGGTGAAGGAGTGAACGCGTAACACAGTTCCGAAATCATGCGCCCGGGCTTGTCCCGGGCGCGTTGTTCTTTGGTAGAGTGCGCGGCTCGCTGCCGTCCCGGTAGCCAACGTGCTGCGCGTGATTCTTCCTCATGAGTTCCGCTCCAGAAAGTCAGGCGCAGGTACGACGGCTACCCGCGGTCAAGGTCGACACGAACGGCAATCGCAAGGTCAACTTGCGCGCGGTCATCGGGCTAGCGGTCCCACTCTTCGTCAATAGCAGCATCCAGGCGCTGCTCAACCTCACCGACACGTGGTTCATCGGCCGATTGTCCACAGATGCCACCGCCGCGGTCGGCGCTTCGTACTGGTTCCTGATCGTCGCGATCCTGCTGTTCGGCGGCGCAGGCTTGGCGGTGCAGACCCTGGCCGCGCAGGCCTATGGCGCAGGCGACAACCGTTCGGCCGCGCGCGCGGTATGGGCGGGCGTGTGGGGCATGCTGGCGGTGGCACCGGCTTTCGTTGCGATCGCGTTCTGCGGGCCGACCATCATCGGCTGGCTCGGGCTCGAGGCGAATGTGGCGCAACTTGCCGCAGAGTACTGGTTTCCGCGCATGCTCGGCGGGATGCTCGCAGTTGGTATCTGGAGCACCACCGGGTTCTTCAACGGCATTGGCCGCACCCGCGTGACATTGGCGGTTATGACCTTCGTGGCCGTGCTCAATGCTGTCCTGAACCAGATATTCATATTCGAATTGGGCTGGGGAATTTCAGGCTCCGCGTGGGCCACCACCGCGGCATTGTTCGGTGGATTGCTGCTAGCTGCTGCCTTGTTCACCAGCCACGCCATCGACCGTGAGTATCACTCGCGCCGAACCTGGCGCCCCAACACTGCCGATATTGGCAAGCTGTTCCGCGTCGGCATCCCGATGGGCTTGTTTCCGGCGATCGACGTGGGCGGCCTGGCGATGTTCCAAGCCATGCAAGTGGCGGCCGGCGCGGTCGGCGGGGCAGCGACCCAGATCGTCATGATGCTCACCTCGCTCGCGTACCTGCCGACCATGGGCTTCGCGCTCGCCGGAACCACGCTGGTCGGCCAGAGCATCGGCGCCGGGGACAAGGACTGGGCTGCGCGGGTGGGCAACTCAACCATCAAGCTTGCGGTAGCGTACATGGGGCTGGTGACCGTGTTCCTGGCAGTGATCGGGCCCTGGTTGATTCCGCTGTTCGTCAACCCTCACGACCCCAACGCTTCCGCGGTCATAGCTCTGGGGCATACGCTGCTGTGGTTCGCCGCCGGCTACCAGATCTTCGACGGCCTTAACCTCGGCGCCGGCTTCTGCCTGCGTGGCGCAGGCGACATGCGCGTGCCGACTGTCGCGATCATCTTCCTATCGTGGTTCGGCTTCGTACCCTTCACCCACATGTTCACGTTCGCACCTGGACAGGGCTGGGTGGATTTCCTGCCGCAATTCGGCTACGGCAC
The DNA here is from genome assembly GCA_035275265.1 of Burkholderiales bacterium. Classification (GTDB taxonomy): domain Bacteria; phylum Pseudomonadota; class Gammaproteobacteria; order Burkholderiales; family JACQAP01; genus JACQAP01. The sequence goes on from DATENC010000029.1 coordinate 165,142, forward strand.
AGTCGGCGGCTGGGCAGTTGCGTTGGTTTACACCTGCATTCTCGGCAGCCTGCTCTACCTGCGCTGGCGTTCCGGGGCATGGCGCAAGATCGACCTGCGCTAAGATGCGCATACAAACAACACGGGCCCAGCGGCCCATTCATTCGGGGGAAGTTCAAATGAACAGGCTCATTCGATCGGTTGCCGCGTGCATTCTGGCCGGCGCTGCGTTCAGCTCGCACGCCGCGGTGCTGCCGGAAGCGAAACCGGAGGACGTCGGCCTGTCCTCGCAGCGTCTAGCGCGGCTCGACACCACCATGCAAAAAGCGGTGGATTCGGGCGAACTGCCTGGGGTGGTCATTCTGATCGCGCGCAACGGCCGGCTCGCCTATGCCAAGAGCTTCGGCTGGCAGGACCGCGAGAAAAAAGTTCCGATGCGCAACGACTCGATTTTCCGCATCTACTCGATGACCAAACCCATCGTCAGCGTCGCAGCGATGATCCTGGTCGAGGAAGGCCGGCTCGGATTGCACGAACCGGTCTCCAAGTTCATACCCGAGTTCAAGGAAATGCAGGTTGGAGTCGAGGTCAAGGATGCGGCTTCCGGCGCATCCACGCTGTCACTGGTAAATGCGAAGCGGCAGATCACTGTACAGGACTTGTTGCGCCATACCTCCGGCCTAACATACGGCGTCCTCGGGCAGGACACACCGATCAAGAAGATGTACCGCGACGCCGGGATTTTTTCGCAGAAGTGGGTGCTTGAGGAATTCGCCAAGGCGCTCGCCAAGCTGCCGCTCGCCTTCGAACCTGGCACCACGTGGGAATACAGCCATTCCACCGACGTGCTCGGGCGAGTCGTCGAAGTCGTCTCCGGCCAGACTCTGGACGTGTTCCTCGCCGAGCGCATTCTCAAGCCGCTCAAAATGGTGGATACCGGTTTTCACGTGCCTGCGGACAAACTCAACCGGCTCGCGCAGCCCGCGCCTGACGTGTACACCGGTAAGACCCCGGAACTGCTCGACGTCACCCAGCCCGCGACGTTCTTCGCCGGTGGCCACGGGCTGGTTTCCACCGCGGGTGACTACCTGCGCTTCGCACAGATGCTCGAGAACGGTGGTGAACTTGAGGGCGTGCGCATCCTGGGTCCGAAAACAGTGCAGCACATGAGCGCCAACCATTTGAACCCAAACATCAGTCTCGGCCCGACCTTCCTGCCCGGGCCCGGCTACGGCTTCGGACTCGGCTTTGGCACGCGGCTCGAGACCGGACAGTCGGAATCCCCGGGCACGCCCGGAGACTACTACTGGGGGGGCTACGCCGGAACCTACTTCTGGGTGGATCCGCTAGAGAATTTGGTGCCAGTGTTGATGTCGCAGGAACCTGTGCGCCGGCCGCACTATCGCGCGCTGCTGCGCAACCTGGTGTATCAGGCTGTCATCAAATAGCGCGCGGGATTCGGGCACACGGTTGGACTGTCGGAGCGTGGATTTTCCTCTCCCCGAAACCGTGGAGAGGGTGTACAACTACGGAGATGCAAAGATCCTTCCGCGTTTTACTTGCCCTCACAGCCGTCTTGTTGCTCGCGCCTGCCGCGGTGCTAGCGCAGGCTGAAGCTGCGCGTACTTTTCTGCTGGTCGCCCAGCCGGGCATGGTCGATCCGAATTTCTCGCGCACGGTGGTGCTGGTCACGCGCCCGGAAGACAGTGGGCCGCTCGGCGTCATCCTCAACCGTCCCACCAATTTGATGTTGCGCGAGCTGTATCCGGATCGCACGGAACTGACCGGTCGCGATGATCTCGTGTTTTTCGGCGGCCCGGTGCAACCCGATGCACTGCTGTTCGCCTTCCGCTCCGCGGAAAAACCGTCAAAAGGCCTGGCCGTCACCAGCGACATCTACATCAGCGGGTTCAGCGAAATTCTCGATGAATTGCTCAAGCATCCGGAGAATGCCAGCGAACAGCGTTTCTTTGCCGGCTACGCTGGCTGGGCGCAAGGCCAGCTGGAGTTCGAAATCGAGCGGGGCGGCTGGTTCACGCTGCCGCTGGACGTGGACGCCATCTTCAAAATGAACCCACTGACGATTTATGAAGAGCTGGTGAAGCGTGCAACCGTGCCGCGCATCGAGACAAGACGCAGACTCCACATCTGGACCACAGCCGCAGCAGGCCGGTACTGACCGAACGGCAGTTGGTTCGAAACATGCTGTCCAATCCACGCTTGATTCCAATGGGAGACCGTGCACTGGTCATCGAATTCGGCGACCGGCCCGATCCCGAACTGAGCGCGCGCATTGCAGCCGCCGCGCAGCATATGCGTGCATCGCCGCCGCCGGGTGTGCTGGACGTTGTGCCCGCCTCCACCACTCTGGCGTTGCACTACGACCCGGTACTCATCGGCGTCGGCACCACTCCCTACGAGGCACTGATCCAAAAAATCGAAATGTGGCTGCACGAGCAGGCCGAAGCAAAGTTGCCGCAAGGACGCCTCGTGGAGATTCCGGTGTGCTACGGCGGAAGTTTTGGCGAAGACCTGGATGAGGTCGCCCGCCAGCATGGACTCACGCCCGAGGAAGTCGCGACGATCCACGCCGGCAAGGAATACCACGTGTACATGCTGGGTTTCGTGCCGGGCTTCGCCTATCTCGGCGATTTGGATCCACGCATTGCCACGTCACGCCGGGATGCGCCGCGCCCGCGCGTGCCGGCCGGCACTGTGGCAATCGGCGGCGCCCAGACCGGCGTGTATCCGCTGGAAACCCCGGGGGGCTGGCAACTCATCGGCCGCACGCCGTTGCAAATGTTCACCCCGGATTCCGAGCCACCTTGTCTGCTCCGCGCGGGCGACAGAGTGCGCTTCGTGGCGATCTCGCGCGCAGATTTCGATACCTTGTCGGGAATCCACCCTTGAGAGTCCGCGTCCTCAAGCCCGGCATGCTCACTACGCTGCAGGATACAGGCCGCACCGGCTACCAACACTATGGCGTGCCGGTCGCAGGCGCGATGGATCTCTTCTCCCACCGGGTTGCCAACATGCTCGTAGGCAACCGAGGGGACGAAGCCACACTCGAAATGACGCTGAAGGGACCATCCCTCGAATTCGACGAGGACACCTTGATCGCGATTTGCGGCGGCTATCTGTCTCCCGCGATCGGGAGCACCGAGGTACCGCAAGGCAAGGCGGTCCGGGTGCGCGCCGGCAGCGTGCTCGATTTCGGCGCCTGTCGCACGGGCTGCCGCGCCTATCTCGCGGTGCGCGGTGGCTTCGACGTACCGCGTGTGATGGGCAGCCGCAGTACATACGAAATCGCGCAACTCGGCGGTATGCAAGGCCGCGCACTCAGAAAAGATGATCAGCTACCCATCGGAGAAGCCGCCGGGGATATCTACCCCGTTCTCGACACGGAATTGGCCCATTCCAGGCTCGCGTGCGCCTTTCCGAACTGGGCAGTCAATCAGCACATCGAGAAATTCGACCGCATGCCTCAGATGGTGCGAATCATTCGCGGGCGCCACTGGGAAGCGTTCCCGGCAATTTCACGCGAGGCGCTCACCGGGACGGAATTCCGCGTCGCCGCCGATTCAAACCGAATGGGCTTTCGTCTTGATGGAGCGAAAATCGATCCGGATAGACCGCTCGGGACCCTTTCGGAAGCCGTGACCTTTGGCACAATCCAGATTCCTCACGGAGGAAAGCCAATCGTGCTTATGGCGGACCGGCCAACTGTCGGCGGATATCCCAAGATCGCCGAAGCGGCGAGCGTGGACTTGCACTTGCTCGCGCAACTCAAGCCTGGCGACCGGCTACGTTTCAAGCTGGTGTCTCTGGCGCGTGCGCACGCCCTCTGGCTCGCGCGCGAGCGCGAAATCATGGCAATACAGGAAGCGGTCGAAAGGCACCTGCACACATGAGCGCCCTCTGCGCTGGCTCGCATACATAGGAATGAAAACACTCGACCTCAATTGCGACATGGGCGAAGGCTTCGGCGCCTGGGTAATGGGCGAGGATGCCGCGCTGCTGGACCACGTCACCTCGGCGAATATTGCCTGCGGCTTCCATGCCGGAGATCCCGGCACTATTCATCGCACTGTGAAACTGGCGATCGAGAAGGGTGTGGCGGTCGGCGCGCATCCATCGTTGCCAGACCTGCAAGGCTTCGGACGCCGCTCAATCGCAGTCACCCCCGGCGAGGCCTACGACATGGTTCTGTATCAGATTGGCGCGGTGGCCGGATTCGCTCGTTCAGCGGGCGGTCGGCTTTCACACGTGAAACCGCATGGCGCGCTATACAACATGGCGGCAAAGGACAGCGCTCTGGCGCGCGCAATCGCCATGGCCGTAAAGGATTTCGATCCGAGACTGTTGCTGTTCGGGTTGGCGGGTAGCGAACTGATCCGCGCCGGTCACGAAACCGGCCTCAAGGTCGCCAACGAAGTATTTGCCGACCGCACGTATCAATCGGACGGCAGCCTTACGCCGCGGAGCCAGCCAAATGCGCTGATCCACGACGTCGAAGTTTCGATCGCGCAGGTCAGTCGAATGGTCAGCGAAGGCAAGGTCAAGAGCGTTCGGGGCGCCGATGTGGAAGTCACTGCCGACACGCTCTGCATCCATGGCGACGAACCGACCGCGGTAGAATTCGCCCGCCGGATCCGCCGGGCACTTGCCGACAGCGGCGTCCGCGTCGCTCCCGTCGCCCGCTAGCAGGCAAATGTAACGATCACCAGGAGGCCAGGAAAATGCAGGACAAGCTATTCAACGTTGCAGATCAGGTGGTCCTGGTGTCCGGCGGAAGCCGAGGCATCGGGCGCGCACTGGCTGAAGGATTCGCCGAGCGTGACGCGCAGGTGATCATCGCCGGCCGGGAGGCGGATACTCTCAGGCAAACTGCAAAGGATATTTCCAGAGGCAAGCATCCGGTCGCGTTTGAGGTGTGCGACGTCGCCAAGCCCGAGGACGTGGAAAAAGTGGTTGGCAGCGTTCTGAAGAAATCCGGCCGCATCGACACGCTGCTCAGCGTGGCCGGTGTGAACAAGCGAATGAAGGCTGAAGACTACACGCTCGACGAATACGACCACATCGTCAACATCAACCTGCGCGGCGCATTCGCCATTGCCCAGGTGGTCGGCCGGCACATGATCGCCCGCAAAGGCGGCAGCATCATCAACATCGACTCGCTCAACACTTATGCTCCGCTTGCTGGCGTTACGCCCTACGCGATCAGCAAAGCCGGCGTGCTGATGATGACCCGCGCGCTCGCGAACGAGTGGGGCAAGCACGGCGTGCGCGTCAACTCCATTGCTCCGGGATTTTTCCCGACCGACCTGTCGAAGAAACTGTGGGCGCAGGAGAAAATGGGCGCATGGGGCAAGACGGTCACGCCGCTGGGCAGGCTCGGCGATGTGAAGGAATTGGTCGGTGCGGCGATTTTTCTGGCCTCACCCGCTGCCGTATTCGTCAGTGGGCAGACGATCCGCGTAGACGGAGGCGTGACAGCGGGAATCAACTGGCCGATTGACTTGTAACGACCCGGTCGATCCATGGCCCCTTCATCCGCAAACTTGTCCTCTGGGGCTCGTGTCTGCGGGAGATGCGCGCTCTTGAGTGGGGGCTGATGCGCTCAGTTGCGTACGGTCAACGCATAGCCCCTGCCCGCGTTTAGGCCTGACTGGACTCGTCGCCGGCACCCGGCAGCGATCCCCATTCACGCGTCGTCAATTCAGCCAATTGCACGGAGACATCATGTCCAGATGTGGCATAACCGGCCGCAGCCGCTCGCTCGACTTCATCACGAAACTGTTCTTCGGTTCCTTTCTCGTGGGGCACATCGGCGGTTGCGCGCTTGCCGCGCCCAAAGACTGCAAGGAAGACATCCCCACTCTCTACGATAGAGTATCGCCGGCGGTCGTCATGATTTCCGGACAGTCGATCAACCCCTACAAGCTTCAGGACAGGGTCAGCCGCGTGGTCGGGTCCGGATTCATTTTCGACCGCGAAGGGCTGATCCTCACCAATTCTCACGTCGCTTTCGGGCGCCAGACCCTGTACGTGACCATGGACGACGGTACGGTACTGCCCGCGAAATTGATCGGCGCCGATCCGATCTTCGACATCGCCGTGATCGAGATTCCCAAACCCGCGCACGGCACGCTGTCGACGGCCATCCTGGGCGATTCCGACAAGGTCCGGATCGGCGAGGAAGTCATCGCGATCGGCAATCCACTCGGACTGGACCAGACCGTAACTCGCGGGATCGTAAGCGGACTCAACAGGATCCTCCCGGAAACACCCTTGTCGCTCAGCGAGCCGCTGATCCAGACCGACGCACCGATTAACCCCGGCAATTCCGGTGGTCCACTGCTTGACCGGTGCGGCCAAGTGATCGGCATAAATTCCGCAATCATTCCCAACGCGCAGAACATCGGATTCGCGATCCCGTCCAATCTGCTGAAGTCGGTCGCATCGGCCCTTATGCGGGACGGCCGCGTAGTCCGGCCATGGATAGGCTTCCATGGTTCCATGGTGGAGCCGGACGTGCGCAAAGTCCTCAACCTGCCACTGACCGAAGGGCTGCTCGTCGAAGTGGTGGAACCGGGCAGTCCGGCGGAGGCGGCCGGCATTCGCGGCGGAAAGATCGAGTTCACGCTCGGGACGATCTCGCTGCTGCTGGGCGGCGATATCGTGACCCATATCAACGATGCACCCACCGCCGATCCCGAAAAACTAGCCCCGATCATGCGTTCGCTGAAAGTCGGCAGCGCCGTGAAACTGACCCTGTTCCGAGAGGGCCGAACGCGCCAGGTGGAATATGTGCTTCCGGAGCGGCCATTGCTCCCCGGCGATCTGCCCGACGAGCAAGCTCAAACGCTGTCGCCCTCCAGTATCCGTGGCGGCAAGCACCCTGACGCCCCATCGCGTATTTCCAAGGCACAAAACAGGGCGCCGTTGTAGACTCGGGTTATCCCTCAGGAAATCAATCATGCGATTCATACTCCGCTTCGTCGCAACGCTGCTGCTGATTTTCGGCGTCCTTCCCGCGCAGGGCGCCGACGACAAGATGTTTTTTGCCGAGTATCGCGTCGTATCGGCAACTCTGCCCGCGTCGAGTCCTGAGCTCCAACCGAGGAAGATCTGGCGCTTGGGGAAAACGTTGTTACGCTTTGAGGACGTGATAAACCCGGAAACGAAAACGCTCGCACTGATCATCGTGGACGAACCGAACATCTGGATAATCGACCGCAACAAGAAGCAAGGACAGCATGCACTGGACCCTGGTCCGCAATACGCGGTCCATTTCCCGATCTTTCCACGCGAGCAGTCCGCTAAACTGAAACAACTCGAATTCGGATCGGAGTTCAATTTTTTCCAGGAGCATGGCGCCAAGGAACTGGCTTCGCAGGCCGTGGACGGGATCAAGTGCAAAGTTTATCGTCTCGAATTCGACGACCGGAAAGTGACGCTATTCATGAAGTCTGACAATTCGCCGCTGCAGATCGAAGTGCAAGGCACCGATGTGAAGTACGCGGTACGCTTTCTCAAGTACGATCCCAATCAGAAACCGGACATGAACCTTTTCAAAGTCCCTCCCGGGATCAAGATCATCGAACCGTAGTTCGGGCAACGAAGTGGACGGAGTAGTGGCAATTCCTCGCTTCCGTCACGACAAGAACAAGACATGGACGCGTGGCTTTTCTGGAAATCCATCTCTATCGGTATCGCGGTTGCCGCTCCGGTCGGTCCGATGAGCCTGCTGTGCATTCATCGTACGCTGGACCATGGACAGCGTGCCGGTCTGACATTCGGTGCCGGCATCGCGGCCGCTGACCTTACCTACGCGGCAATCGCAGCGTTCGGCATTACCGCGGTCTCTTGGCTGTTGCTGGCTGCAACCTTCTGGATCAAGTTGATTGGATCGCTTTTGCTGATTGTGCTTGGGGTCAGAATTACCGTTTCCAGGCCGGCTCTCGACTCGCGTAAGTCCGTTGAGGGGTCCGGGTTGCATGTATTTGGGACGGCCTATGCGCTGACGCTTGCCAATCCTCCGACCATATTGTTTTTCGCTGGCATCTTTGCCTCGGTCGCTTCGCTGGCCACGGCCTCGCAGTCCGTCGTTTTTTCTGCCGGCGTATTTGCGGGCTCGATGCTGTGGTGGATTATCCTCACCACGCTGGTCACCAAGTCGGCGGCGCTCATGAAGCCGCCAGTCATGGCCGCAATCAATCGTTTGTCCGGACTTGTGCTGATCGGCTTCGCCGCTCACGCACTGGCAACACTGTGTGAGCTACCGTAACGAAATTCCTGCACCAGCCACCAGACTCCCATTGCTGACGGGAAACCCGACGAGGCCGATGTGCGCTGTTCACTATTCCTGTTCCTGATTGTCTGGTCCGCGGCGGGATTTGCTCGCGGCGATTTTCTGCTCGCACCTGAAAGCCCGACGGCGGCCCCGGGGGGCCGGATCGAGGTGACCTTGTTTCTGCACAACGATTCTGCGGAGGAACGCAGTTTCGACCTACCGACGCGCCTGACGCTACGGCCTCGCGGCAAAACAGACTCCCCGGTGTTGGTGCTTGAAGCGACAGAACCGCAACAGCCCCAAGTACGGCTCACGCCCGGCGCGTTCCATCGTGCGCGCTATGCCGGTACGCTGCCTGCGGGCCCGGTCGGCCAGACGGTGCTGGAGCCTGTGGACTTCAAAGGCCCGCCCCTGGTGTTCTTCATCGGCACGCCGGAAGCTGCGCGTTCAGGAGAACAAGGCGCACCCGCTCCGGAAACGCCCGAGGATACCGGACCCGATCCCGACGCAACCAGGTTTGCTTCCGCATTTTCGCCTTACGAGCCGAACTATTTCGCTGCCGGTTCGAGCGGACCCACAAATGCGCGTTTTCAGGTCAGTTTCAAGTTCCGCTTCTTCAATGAGAATACCAAGACGCCGTTTCTGGAAAAGATTTACTTCGGCTACTCGCAGTCCGCGATCTGGGATCTCAGTTCGGTCTCCAAGTCGTTCCGCGATTCCAGCTACCGGCCGAGCCTGTTCTTCCTCGACGACACGATAACGCAATGGAGTTTCAAACAAACGACTCTGGGAATCCAGGCCGGATTGGAACACGAATCGAACGGCAAGGAGGGCACAGAGTCGCGTTCGCTCAACATCGCCTTCGTCCGGCCCACGCTCACCTTTCCGCTACGGAGTAACTATTTCATTGCGGTGTCGCCAAAGATATATGGCTACTTCGAGAAGGAAGAAAATCCGGATATCGCCGAGTACCGCGGGTACATGGATTTTCTTTTGAAAGTCGGCGAAAAGGACGGATTTCAACTCGCCTCGACTCTTCGCAAGGGCACCCGCCCGGAGGCGTACAGCATCCAGTTGGATGCGTCATACCCATTGAAGACGCCGTGGCTCGGCAACCTGGGCGGCTACCTGCATCTGCAGTTTTTCGACGGCTACGGCGAAAACCTGATCGACTACAACGAGAAGGGCCGTCCCGAGTTCCGGATCGGCCTGATGCTTACGCGCTGACTTCGAAACGATGCCAGAATCGGGCGCTATACTCATGCATGTGAGCACAATATCCTGAGGAGGATGGAATATGGGCAACGGACGCAGAGATTTTCTGAAGACCGCCGGTCTCGGCGGAGCTCTTGCCGCCGCGCCGGCGCTACTGGCGGCGAACACTGCACGCGCCGAGAAAGCCGACGCAAAAGAGGGCCGCACCCGCGATGAAATGGATTTGCCCAAAGGGCTGTCGCTATGCACCATGCGACGTGGCGGCGAATGGGGTCTGGGCGTAAAGACGGAACGCGGCATCCTTGACATCGAAGCCGCGTCGGACCACTTCGACATCGACGATGTGCCCGAGACCATCGACGAGCTGCTTCGAGAAGGCGGTGGCAATGTAGTCCAGGACGTCGTGCAAAGGGCCTTGTCGGCAAAGGGCGGCCAGCGGCTTTTCCTGAAAGAAGACGATGTCATCTTCGGACCGGCCGTCACGGAACCGGAAAAAATTATCATGGTCGGTCTCAACTACCGCCGCCATGCCGCAGAGATGAAGGCAAAGATTCCCGAGTTGCCGATTCTCTTCAACAAGTACAACAACGCACTCCAGGGCCACAGCCGCACGGTGCGGCTGCCCACCAAGGTCGCCAAAGAGTTCGACTACGAAGTGGAACTCGTGATTGTCATAGGCAGGACCGCCCGGGATGTAAGCGAAGGCGACGCGCTGTCGTACGTCGCGGGCTACTGCAGCGGCAACGATGTCAGTGCGCGCGACCTGCAGCGCAAATCCAGCCAATTCATGCTTGGCAAGACTCCTGATGACTTCGCGCCGCTAGGACCGTGGCTGGTCACCGCTGACCAGATTTCTAATCCGAACAGCCTCGACATCTGGTGCGACGTCAACGGCGAGCGTCGTCAATCGTCGAACACCGCCGACATGGTCTTCAATTGCGCGCAACTGGTGAGCTATGCCTCGCAGCACATGACGCTCGAGCCCGGCGACATCATCTACACCGGTACCCCCGAAGGCGTGATCGCGGGGATGCCCGAGGGCAAGCGGGTGTGGCTCAAGCCGGGAGATCGCATAAGTTGCGGGATAGAAAAGCTCGGTGAGTTGAAATTTGCGTTCGTGTAGAAGCCGCGACGCGAGCCTAATGCCGGGTTCCCGAGCCTGCATCGGCATCGCCGGCGCTGTGCTGCTGGCCACCGCTTGCTGGCTGGCTGTGGCGGGCGATTTGCGATTGGCGGCGCTCTCGGGCGGCTCATTCACCGTGCCGGACCAATCCGAGCAGGCGTATTCGGCTCCGGGTCCCACGCTCAGCGCCGAGCAACTTCAACAGTTCGCCAACGGCAGGTCGGAGTTCCAGCAACGCTGGGTGGTGCCGGTCGACATCGGCGGCAATTGGGGCCGCGGCCCGACATCGAATGGCGAAGTTTGCACCGACTGCCATGCAGGCAACGGTCGTGGCCGGCCACCGGAACACGAAGACGATGAATCGGTCTCGATGCTGGTCAGGCTATCGTTGCCCGGTGAGGACGAACACGGGGGACCGAGGCCGCATCCGCACTACGGCGACCAGCTCCAGCAACAGGGCGTACTCGGAAAGGTGCCGCCGGAAGGCCGGGTCGAGGTGGCGTGGCGCGAGCACGAAGTCGAACTCGCAGGCGGTGACACGATGCGTCTGCGTTCCCCGGTGGTGCGCTTCAGCCGGCTCGCCTACGGTCCGCTCGGAACCGATATCCTGATTTCGCCCCGAGTGGCCCCACCGGTCTTCGGCATGGGTTTGCTCGAGGCTGTGCCCGAGGAAACCCTGACCGAAATTGCGCGGCATCAGGCCGTGCTGGGTTTCAACGGACATCCGAACTACGTGTGGGACGCCGAGAAACGTGTGCTGGCGCTGGGGCGCTTCGGCTGGAAAGCCGGGCAGCCCACACTCAGACAGCAGACCGCCGCAGCATTCCTGAACGACATGGGCGTCACGACCCGCGTATTCTCGCAAGCCAACTGCCCGCCGGTGCAAAGGGCCTGCACCAATAGTCCCGGAGTTGGCGTTCCGGAGCAGACCGACCGGCCGTTCGAGGCGCTGAATTTCTACATGCGCGCACTCGCGGTGCCGGCGCGGCGCCATCTCGACGATGCCAAGGTGGCGCAAGGCGAGAAACTATTCGGGCGGGCGCAGTGCGTGGTGTGCCATGTCCCGGAATTGCACACGGGCGACTATCCAGCCTTGCCGCAGATCGCCCGCCAGGTGATCCGCCCCTACTCCGACCTGCTGCTGCACGACATGGGGGAAGGACTTGCCGACGGCCGTCCCGATTATCGCGCCGGGCCGCGCGACTGGCGCACACCGCCACTGTGGGGAATCGGCCTGAACGAGAAAGTGAACGGCAACGCGCTGCTATTGCATGATGGCCGCGCGCGCAACTTTTCCGAAGCGATTCTATGGCACGGGGGCGAAGCCGCGGCGGCGCGCGACGCCTTCCGCAACATGCCGAAGGAAGAGCGCGAGGCGCTGCTTGCTTTTCTAGCATCACTCTAACGATTGAGGGAACCACCATGCGTCTCGTTCTTGTTGTTGCGGCCGCTCTCTTCGCCCAGAACGTCCAAGCCGAGGTTATGTGTCCCGATTCACTCGACGTCCAACAGCAGGCCGTCACGCCCTCGGAGGACTGGACGGTAACGTACAGCGAGGCGCCGCTGCGGCTAACGGGCGTGACCGTCTTCGACGGCCCGCCTTCGCAGAACCGCAAGGTCAAGCCCTATTCCGCTATCAGCAAGCAAGGCGAATTGCGCATCTCCTGGCGTCTTCCGGAAAGCCGGCGCAATTTTCATCTCATGTGCACGTATGAACGCACTACCGCGAACCTGGTGACGGTGCTACCGCCGGGAGTGAACGGTTGCAACGTGGTGATCGATCGACGTGTGTCCTATGGGCGCGAAGGTAACGCCGTGAAACGAAATGTGTGCAACTAGACACCTCATCCCCCGCCTTCTCCCCGCAGCGGAGAAGGTGCGCTGCGCGGGCCTATGGTGTTGGAATGAGCCTATTGCATAATCAGTTGCGCCGTAAGCTCACCGAGCCGGAACAACTGCTTTGGCAGCAGCTGCGGAATCGGCAACTCTCTGGGTTCAAATTTCGCCGGCAGCATCCGATCGGTCCATACATAGCCGATTTTGCCTGCCTGAATCCAAAACTGGTCATCGAATTGGATGGGCGACTCCATGACAAGCGTTATACTTATGACGAAACGCGTACAAGATTTCTCGAGTCGAATGGTTTCACAGTATTAAGATTTCGTAACATTGAAATCTATCGGCAACGATCGGTGGTCTTGGCGACAATCCAAGCCGCTCTTATTTCGCAACCGCGAGCTACAATTGAGGCTCACAAGTACCGAACTCCCTCTCCCCTTGAGGGGAGAGGGCTGGGGTGAGGGGCTATGCAGATTGATGTAATTTCCGATGTGGTATGCCCGTGGTGTTTCATCGGAAAGCGCCATCTCGAATCTGCACTCGCCGCATGGCGCAAGGATCATCCGGCCGAAGAACAACCGCAAGTGCGCTGGCACCCCTTCCAGCTCAATCCTCAATTGCCCCGCAGCGGCGTGCCGCGCGTCGATTACATCGCGAACAAGTTCGGCGGCCCGCAGCGGGCGAAGGAGATCTACGCCAGGGTCGCCAACGCAGGCGCCCGTGCGGGCCTTGTCTTCGACTTTGACCGGATTACGGTACAGCCCAACACGTTGAATGCGCATCGGCTGATTCACCATGCGGGTTCCGGCAGCAGGCAGGATGCGATGGCGGAGGCCTTATTCCGCGCCTATTTCTTCGAAGGCGTCGATCTTTCGCGCGACGACAACCTCGCCGACGTCGCCGCGCGCGCCGGCTTCGACCGCGACGAGATCGGCGCTTATCTCGCCCGCGACGAAGACAAGGCTCTCATCGAGGATCAGGATCAGCATGCGCGGTCACTCGGCGTCGAGGGTGTGCCTTTTTTCATTTTCAACCGGCGCTATGCGGTCTCCGGTGCGCAACCGCCGGAGGCTATCCTCGACGTAATGGAGAAAGCGCAGGAAGAGCTTGCTGCGGCGCCGCAATAGGCTGTCAGATTAAAGTTGATTCGGTTCGGCCTTTGGCGCTAGCATTCTTCCAAGAAGAAAAGCACCGGGAACTGCGTGACCCTCAACTCCGACGAAGGAGGTGCACCATGTGCTTCGAGTTCGAAGCCCTGTACTGGGCAAAACTGGCGGAAGAAGAAAGGCAAAAAAGAGAGGCTGAAAAGGCAAAGGTGAAGCCGGCGGAAACAAAACCGCAAGGGCGGCCGGAATACGAGGAAGACCCCCTGCCCGTCTGAAATTCTTCCGAGCGACTTTCGATTTGCAAAACCCCGCGCAAGCGGGGTTTTTGTTTTCCCACCCGTGTTCCCGTACGTTAATCCGATGGGATAATCCGGCAGGGCCGCGGAATCATGAAACTCATCACCTGTAGTCTCTGACGTCCTTTTCAGTGCAATCCAGCACCTTGGCGTTACCGCCTGACTTGCACTGTCGTCAGGAGTGTTGTTGAGGAAATGCATACCAATTGCAGCGGATGAATCTTCAAATCAGTATGGTTCGTCAGGAGTAAGAGTATGCGAGCAGAGGCCGGTATGTTTTCCACATTGAACTATCGATTGCGGGGGTGTAGAGCCTCCGCCGGGCACTGCCCCCTCGAATCGGGAATAGCAGTACCGCCATGATCGCTATCCTCGAAGCGAAGCGTGCGGGTTTGCTGCGCCCGCAGCATCTGCCGGCAAACATCGTTTCCGGCGTCATCGTCGGTGTCGTTGCGCTGCCGCTGGCCTTGGCTTTCGCCATTGCCTCCGGCGCCAAGCCAGAGCAAGGCTTGTACTCGGCCATCGTCGCCGGGCTCGTGGTTTCGACCTTTGGTGGTTCCAGGCTGCAGATCGCCGGCCCTACCGGCGCGTTCGTTGCCATCCTCGCTGGCATTACTGCAAAGCATGGCATCGACGGCCTGCAAATCGCCACGCTGATGGCCGGTCTGATGCTGATCCTGCTCGGCGTTGCACGCATGGGAAGCGTCATCAAATTCATACCCGACCCGGTCATCGTCGGGTTCACGGCCGGTATAGGCGTCATCATCTGGGTCGGAGAATGGCGCGATTTCTTCGGCCTGCCGGCAATTCACGGCACCCACTTCCATGAGCGCCTCTGGCAGCTCGCGCTGGCGCTACCCGAATTCCATGCGGCAACAACTTCGCTGTCGCTGCTCTCGCTGCTGATCGTGCTCTATTCGGCGCGCCTGCCGGGATTAAAACGCGTGCCTGGTCCCCTGACTGCCCTCCTCTTGGCGACCGTACTGCAAGCCGCGTTCGGATTCGATGGCGTCGCCACCATCGGCAGCACCTTCGGCGGCATCCCACAAAGCCTTCCTGCCCTGCACTGGCCCGCGCTGTCCGTGACACGCGTAATCGAACTCATCGCCCCGGCCTTTGCGATCGCCATGCTCGGGTCCATCGAATCGCTGCTCTCGGCGGTCATCATCGACCGGGCGACGGGGACGCGCCATGACTCCAACCAGGAACTGATCGGCCAGGGCATGGCCAACGTGGTCTCTCCCCTGTTCGGCGGTTTCGCGGTCACCGGGGCACTCGCCCGCACTGCGACGAACATGCGCAACGGCGCGACGAGCCCCGTGTCGGGAATCGTCCATTCCCTCGTGCTCGTGCTGGTCATTCTCTTGTGTGCGCCACTGGCCGTTCACGTGCCACTTGCCGTGCTCGCGGCGATCCTGTTCGTGGTCGCATGGAACATGAGCGGCGCCGGTCACGTCCGCAAGATGGTGGGGCGTGCGCCGCCGGCGGACGTCGTCATCTTGCTCGTAACTTTCGTCCTGACGGTCTTCGCCGACCTCGTCGTTGCAGTGAATATCGGCGTCATCCTTGCTATCCTGCATTTCCTGCGACGCATGGCTTCCAGTGTCGAGGTGCGTCGCGGTAGCGAAGACGAGTTACGACAGGAACTTGCCCATCAGGGTGCCGAACCGCCGGCATCGAACGTCGCCGTCTATTCTGTCGATGGTCCGTTTTTCTTCGGCGCCGTGGAAAATTTCGAACGCGCCCTGCAATCGGCGCCATCCGGTCCAGGCACTATCATCATCCGCCTGCGCTGGGTGCCTTTCATCGACATCACCGGACTACAGGCGCTGGAAGGCGCAATCGTCGAATTGCACAAGCGCAACTTGCGCGTGATGCTTTCGGGCGCAAATGACCGCGTGAAAAGCAAGCTCAGCCGAGCCGGCATCCTCGAACTGGTAGGGCGGGACAATTTCCATGAAACCTTTGCCGGTGCGATCGCGGCATCGCGGCTGGCATTGCCCAATCAATGACGCGATCTATGCAGGACGCGACTCATGGTGCGGCTATTCCTGGTTCGGGCAAAGTCCACGGAGAGGCCGGGAATTAGTTAGAGACACTAGAAGCCAGAGACGCTAGAAGCCACTTTGATCGGGGCGCGGATGATACCTGGAGCGCAAAAGATCCTGCTGTCGTCCACCATCACACAAGCGGTTTTGCCATGCAGGGCAAATTCGACGCGCTTTTGGCCGTTATCCTTGCTGGTGCGGAGATTGTCTTGAGCGAAGACAACGGAGCAGGACATCACCGCTGCAATCAGCAAGGTGGTCAGAATCTTGGTCATGGTCAGGGTCTCCCTCAATTGATTCGTGATGGAGACACTGTACTGGGAGGGGGTCCATTGCGAACTGACCTATTACGCATCCAAAGTGTGCGAAATTCACACCTTGAGGACACCAGAGAACCTAGGCGACCCCCGTTCGAGCGTGGCAAACTGTGGAAAACTACCTCAAAAGAGGGGGCCGTGAAAACGATCAAGATTCGCTTCACTTCGTGGCGTGGCCCTACCCCCTTACCTCGCTCGCCTGCGTTACAGGAGCAGATCAATACCTGCAGCGCCCGCATCAGCGTACTGTCAGGTGCGGCTGCGCGAATCCGGGAGGAGCAGGCTCATGCAGACAGCAAAATGCTGCAAAAGTCACTCGCCAGAATCATCGACGAGCTGGATAAGATTGGCGCCACGCGAACGTCGCTGCTTTCTGCTGAAGAGGCCGAATTCAAGGCTGCCGTGCGTGCTGAGGACGAGAACGAAAGAGTTGGCACCTTCGGCTACCAGATCTTCAACAAAGCCGAAACCTACATCGCCATGACCGTGGACGAAGCCGGAAACTATCTGCCCGCAAAGGCGCAGTACACCTACGAAGTGATCGATGAGGATCCGCCGCAGCCACCGTGGGCAAAGGACGGAAAGTTCGGGCACTAACGTAGCGGATCCAGCGACGAATCGGGTGACGACGAAGGCGCCCCGGCTTCTCGTTCATGTGCGATCTATCGCACATTCATATGTGATGTATCGCACATACCCATCGCAGAAATGCGAATAGGATGCGTGGGAATTTTCCCCACAACTATTCGACGTGCCTAGTGAAACTAGTCAAGATCAGGTTCACTGCCTGGGGCGACAAGCATAGGACCCCTCGCTCGGCTGCGCTTCAAAGACGGCTCAATGACTGGGCATTGCGTGAGGACGTTTTGCAACGCGCGGCCGCGCGTGTGCAGGAGCAGCGAAGTAAAGCGGACAGTGAGGCGCTGGGATTGGAGTTCGCCGCGATCACAACTGAGCTCGTCAATATCAATGCCCACCGCCAGCCGATCATCGATGATGAGACCGCGGCCGCCCACCAGACGCAGCGGGCCATGTTCAGGCACCCGATGGTCGGAACCTTCGGCTACCAGATCTGGAACGACATCGGCACCGAGGTCATCACAGTAGTGGACGACGCCGGCAATGATTTACCTGCTGAAGTAATGTTCTCCTATGACGTTGTCGACGACGATTCGCCCTTGCCCGAGTGGGCGATGCACGGGAGATTCAGGCACTTCGAGTAGGGCAAATCAATCCTTCAGGTTGTACTCCTTCATCGTGTGGCGAACAACGAAAGTCAGGAAGTCCCGGCAGCCGGGGCTTAACGACGGTAGAACGGTGATCGTCCAATTGCAGCCGTCGGCGCCCGGCGCTGGAAGCCGGACGGGTGTTGGCGCGGTGCAGCCAGCACAGTGTCCGTCCACAGCTTTGCTGTTCCAGATTAAAAGCTGCATGACGTGGCGAATCATATCCGCACTTGCGAGCATTCTAGCCATCGTTCCCCCTGAGGCTAAACGGAAGGAATCCTAGCATGCCGGTGTGAAGGAACGCTCCCCACCGCCCGCGCCTGCCAGGTCCCGATGAGCTCATCATTTGCCTACAGCCTGTGGTCCCGCTCGCGCCATTTTCCCCGCCTCTGTCGGTATTGTTGACGGTATCGCATAGGATTTTGAGCGCTACTACTTTGTTATAGCAATATGCTACAAAACATATGAAACTCATCACCTGGAACATCCAGTGGGGCCGCGGCATCGACCTCAAAGTCGATCTGAGCAGGATTGCGCGCGACGCCCGGGAGATTGGCGACTTCGACGTGCTGTGCCTGCAGGAAGTAGCGGTGAATTTCCCGGGTCTTGCAGGAAGCCAAGGCGAAAACCAGGTCGAGGAACTATCGCGTGCGCTGGCCGGCTTTGGCGCCCACTACGGTATCGCCACTGATGTCGATGACGGGCGCGGCCACCGCAGCCAGTTCGGCAATTTGATCTTGACGAGACTGCCGGTGATCCAGGTTTATCGTCACCTGCTGCCTTGGCCGGCCGACCCCGATGCGCCCAGCATGCAGCGCATTGCGATTGAGGTGGTTGTACAGGCCCGGTGGGGTCCGTTGCGGGTGACGACCACACACCTGGAGTATTACTCGGCGCTACAGCGGATGGCGCAGGTCGAGGCGTTGCGGCGGTTGCACGAGGAAGCCTGCGGGCACGCCGCGTTTCCGCGACCTTCCGGTGATCCGGGCGAACCTTTTGCGGCGCTGCCACGCCCCGCATCTGCCATCCTCACCGGTGATTTCAATTTCAAGCCGGATGGGCCTGAACACCGGCGCCTGACCTCGGCATCGGGCGCAGCCGCCCCGGGCCTCACGGACGCCTGGAAGATCGCGCACCCGAAACAGCAGCACGCACATACGGTCGGACTGTACGAGAACGGCTGGGCAGAACACCCCTATTGCTGCGATTTCATTTTCGTGACTGACGATCTGGCATCACGCGTTAGCGCAGTCAACGTGGATACGCAGACTCAGGCGTCGGATCATCAACCCGTGCTGCTGGTGCTGGAGGAGTAAAGCAGTCATCCGCTTTATTCGGTTTCGCGCAGCGGCTTGTGCAGTCTGACCGGCTCGGTTTTCTTTCGCCGCATGCGGATGTTGAGCATCTCCACCGCCACCGAGAAGGCCATTGCGAAGTAGATGTAACCCTTCGGCGTGTGCACGTCGAAGCCCTCGACCATCAATGTCACGCCCACCAGGATCAGGAAAGACAGCGCCAGAATCTTGATGGTGGGATGCCGATCGACGAAAATGCCGATTGGCTCCGCGGCCACCAGCATGACCCCGACCGCCACGACGATGGCGATCGCCATGATGGAAACGTGATCGACCAGACCGACCGCAGTAATCACGGAATCCAGCGAGAACACGATGTCCAGCACCGCAATCTGGACCAGCGTCATCCCCAGGCTCGCGGCGACCACCGCGTGGCCGGAATCCTCGACGCCCTCCAGGCTGTTGTGGATCTCGTGTGTCGCCTTGGCCAGCAGGAACAGGCCGCCGCCGATCAGGATCAAGTCGCGGCCGGAGATCTCTTGTCCCAACAAGAACAGGGTGAACAACGGCTCGGTCAGCCCCATGACCAAGGATATGGAGAACAGCAGCCCCAAACGGGCGATCATTGCCAGGCTGAGCCCCATGCGCCGTGCGAAGGCGCGCTGCTGCTCCGGCAGGCGCCCCACCAAGATGGAAATGAAGATGATATTGTCGATCCCCAGCACGATCTCCAGTGCGGCAAGAGTGCCTAGCGCGATCCATGCTTCCGGGCTTGCAATCCATTCGAACATCCGTGTCTCCCGCTCCTGAAAAATAAAGTTTCGCAAAAGCATCCGCTGCAAGCACCAGCATTCAGTTCATTTCTGGGGAACGTTGGTCAGTTTGAGTTTCAGGCTTCTACAGCGCCCCTCACGACCTGGCATCAGTGCGGCGTAAGGTGTAGGTCTGTATCCCGTGATCGTAGCGCTCACACTGATCCTTGGGATCAATCGAAAACTGCCGCCAACCGCCTGTCATTTCAGACAGACCGGGTCGAAAGCGCATTCGTATCTCCGTCCATTTTTCTGTTGCGTTCGGGCATTGCCGCATAAGAGAGGGTGGATACTTGATGAGAACTTCGCCCGCAAATGCCCCATCGATGACTCTGCCACGAATAACCGTTTCACCAGGGCGGAAGTTGTACTCTTCACGCTGGATCTTGCCCACCTTCACATAGGTTCCGATCCATTCTCCGCCGGCTAGTTCCAGCCGCAACGTACCTGAGTCCGGGTAGTTCTCGGCTTCGTACCAAGATCCCGCAAGGTCGATGCCTGGAGGGACGTCGACATAGTTGCTGCCGCAACCTGCTATCACGGATACCAGCCATAGTAAGGCGACGGGGGAACCGCAACCGTGCAGGATGGTCGTGCTGCTACTCATAGTTCAAGAAAAAGCTAGCTACGTGCGTTTTTTTCCACCGCGGTCGCAATACGTTCCAGCAGCTGCTCCACCTTTTTGCGGTGATCACGTTGCTGCAAAGCACCTGTCTTGCGAATAAGAATGAGCATTATGACAAACACCAAGAACAGGGGAGCCCAGGATATAAGGTATTCAGTAATAGTCATGCCGTGACTCCAGCTAGGTTTTAGAGAGACTTCCACCGCAACGCCACACCAAAATGTACAACCCGACGCCAAAGCTAGCCGGCGCGCGCGCTCTTGCGTCCAGGTTCAGCGCCTTGTCACGCGGCGCCGTCCGAGAACTCGAATCGATCGAAAGCCTGCAGGGTTTAATCCGCCTTGAGACGCCGCTTCATGTCTGTGTATGCAGTGTCGACTAACTTCAACAGAGCCGTGGCGTTGATGTCACTTTCGGGTCTGAGCTTCACATGGCGCATGAACTTGCCGGTGCCTTCCAACAGGCCGTTCGGATCGGAAAGATCGGCGCCGCGGAAGAACCCGACGTTCACGTGAGTTTTGAACGCGTTGACGTAGGCGAATGCTGCGTCAGCTATGCAAGCGGTGGGATGGCCGTCATGCAATAACTCTCGAACGTCGCTTCCGCGGTCGCGTATGACCCCAAACCAGTACCGCGCGATCGCCCCCAGTTCACCGCGATGCTCGTTCATCCAAGCTTCGATGGCCGGATCCCGCTTGACCGAACCATGAAAACGCAGAAGCCGATTCATAGCTGTTACGCTCCGAAGCTGCACCACAACGCTCGAGCATCTACCCTCAAACCTCAAGCACCGCCTAACGTTCGCGATGACCGGGCGCCGGCGCGCACAGCGCGACGGGAACCCAAAATAGTGTAGCCGTCGGGCGTCGTGGTCGATTGCAGGGTCATGCGGCGGTCCCCTCTTCAAGGTGTCTCAGAATCTCGTGCCTCCGATCTCGCAGAGGCAAGTAGCCTCGCGTGCGCTGCCATAACCATATCCGCAGCTTGGTAGAAAGAGAGGCGTCCTTATCCAGTTCGTCATCGGCCTCGTCCGGTCCGAAAACGATATCCACGTCGCGCATGTCGAGCGCTATTCTCTCCAGAGTATCGAAGATCTCGAGGCACTTCTTCGCGTCATATCCAGCCTTGATGCACAGGTCTATCGCCAGTAGATCTGCCTCGACTTCAGCTTCCGGACCGTACAGCCTCGCTTCGATGTTGCGGTACAGCCCCTGCAATAGGAAGGGGATCTGTGAGCCAGGAATGTCGGCCATCCAGTCAGGCAAGGTTTCCAGGTGCCCAAGACGGTGATGTGCCAGTTCATGCGCTATCACGAACGCGACTGCTTCATCGGTACGGCATATCTCCAGCAATCGGCGCGACACATAGATGTACCGGCCCGGAGCGGCGAATGCTGTAGAGCGCTCGATCCACGGCACTTCAACGAGCAGGCGCTCGCGCTCTTCCACATCCGCTTGCAGGCGATTTGCCACGCGTGTGACTTGCTCCACAGCCCAACCTGTCGCTTCGACGACGTAGGCGTCGTGGATCGCCTCGTGCAACATCTTGCCTAGTTTGATTCCCACTGTTGCGGTTCCGCCGTCAGTTCCACACACGCTTTGAATTTGAGGAATCTTATGAACATACGGTTTCGATGCATGAGTACCGTCACAATAGTAGCAACGTCAACGACTGCAGAGGTCGAGAATTGCCTGTGCAAAGAGTTCCGGGACCTCTTGAGCCGGATTGTGACCGACGTTCTCCAACAGCCGCCGTTCATATCCGCCAGCAAAGTATTTCGCATGATCCTTCGATTGCTCGGGCGGGTTCACACCATCGACCGCACCATGAATAATGATAGTCGGGACAGTGATCCTGGGCAGAACCGCCAACCGGTGCTCGAGCGCCGCATAGCGAGGGTCGCCGGTGGCGTTGCCCAGGCGGTGACGATACGAGTGGATGACCACATCCACAAAGTCGGGGTTCTGGAACGAATTGGCGGTCCGGTCGTATGTGGCGTCATCAAACGTCCAGGTCGGTGACCAAAGTTCCCAAAGCAGGCGACACAGGTCATTGCGTTTTGTCGTAAGAGCCGCACGGCCTCGCTCGGTGTGGAAGTAATACTGATACCAAAAGCGCCGCTCCTGGTCCGGATCGGCAGGTTTTAGCGATTGAGCGATATCCTGGATCTGGTAACCGCAGCAGGTCACGAGCGCACGCACCCGCTCTGGGTATAGAGCTGAAACGACGCAGGCCGCTCGCGCCCCCCAGTCGAAACCCGCCAGCACCGCTTGTTTCAACTTGAGCGCATCGAGTAACTCCAGGAGATCGAATCCGATGGCCGCTTGCTGCCCGGAGCGCATCGTGTCAGGCGACAAGAACCGCGTACTGCCATAGCCCCGAAGGTACGGAACGATCGCACGAAAACCCCGCGCGGTAATGATGCGAACAACCTCATCGAAACTACGCAAATCGTATGGGAAACCGTGCAAGAGCACGACCGGAAACGCGTCCGGCGATCCGCTGTGTTCGTATGCGACTTCAAGCACGGAGGTACGAACGCGCTCCAGTTGGATTTCTTTCGCCATGGCACCAGACGCCTTGTCGCTCACAGTCGGCAACCTATGATAGGGTGGAGTTGAGTATCAAAGTGCACGAATTCGACATGAACCGCATATTACGTTTGACCGCCAGCGCTATCGTGATCTCCGCCGCGATCTTCGGTCTTGTTGGCTGGGTCTCCAATGTCACTGCCGCTGACGCGAGCGGCGAGCGAAAAGCGGAGCAGACCCCTCCTTCTTCCAATCCCCTTTCCGGCAAACCCGAGTCAATCGAACTAGGCAAACAGCTCTTTGGCACGTGGTGCGCGCAGTGCCATGCGACTGACGCCACTGGCGGTAAATACGGTGCCAACCTGACGATCTTTTTCCGCGGTTATAAGGAATTCTTGCTGACCGTGAAGAACGGCCGGGTGCAGAAGCAGATGCCGCCCTGGAAGGATGTGCTGGACGACGAAGCCGTGAACAAGATTGGCGCCTATCTGGAAACGCTGGCTCAACCCGGAGCTTACTGGAAATGACCGCTTTCCCTAGTGACGGCGCGCAACCCACGGTTAGGCGGTGCTTCAGGCGGAGAACCTTTGAGCGGCGCGCGCTCGCGCCTTGGCGACTTCTTCTTCACGGCTCCGGGGTGGTGCATTCGTCTCGAGCGAGCTCAGAAGGTTTCTGGAAACTGCTGCTACCTCGTCAACAGCCGCGAGAAACGCGGCCTCGTTGGCTTTCGATGGCTTGTTGAAGCCGCTCACCTTTCTCACAAATTGTAGTGCAGCCGCACGAATTTCGTCGTCCGTCACGGGTGGTTCGAAGTTGAACAGCGTCTTGATGTTTCTACACATAAGCGTCACCTCGAAGTATCAAAGCCACCTAACGCCTGAAATTGAGCTACGCTGCGAAAGCGGCGCCGGCTTGAATGAAATTGTGAGATGGACGAGCCGGACTCAGTCCTCGATTGCCTCAACACCATGTCGCCTATGCCGCTCACGGTTATCCCGCATGGCTCTGGGCTCTTCGGGGGAGCCACCCAAGCAAGCAGCCTGAGCAACAGCAAAGATGATGTGCAGCGCCGTGGTGACAAAGCCCACCTCAAGCAGGCCCAGTTGGACGAAAGAAGTCCAGAACAGGATATTGGCCGACCCTAGTAGCAGGTGAACACTCAAACCCACGACATGCCATAGCCGCCGATCGGCGAGCGCGGATGCGCGCAGCAGCAACACGGCAACGATTATCGCGAGACCATGAGCCTCGAAGCCGCCAATGGTATATGGTGATCTGAGCGTCGCCGCCATGGGACCGATACCAAGAAAGTGTCCGACGGTCTCCGTGATCATTGCGGCACCTCCGGCAAAAGCCAGAAAGATCCCGTCGAGCCGCAATGTCCAACGACTCAGACCATGATTTGGTTGCATGATGCTCCTCTTTGTCGATGCACGCGTCTAACGATCGCGATAACCCGCTGGACAACGGCAGGCGAACCGCTGCTGTTGGACGGTCGGGTTCATTGCACAGTTAGTCAGCATTCCGAACCAGAAGGTTTCGCAGCCAGACGCTCTGCGCACAATCCATCACCGAACGCCCTTTGCCATCTTTGAGGTGCGGGCTAACTCCGAATGAAATGAAACCATCGACAATCTGCCGTTGGGCTTCTCTCGCTATCTCCTCACCCGAGCCACCTCGTCCAGTATTCTGCACAGCCAAATGAAAGGGGGTTGATCCGGCTTTGTTGCGTCTTGACGGGTCACTACCTGCCGAAAGAAGATGGATCGCGGCAGCCGCGCATCGAGTTCTTACGGCCCGGTGCAGCGCGGTGGCGCCGTTCTGATCTTGAGCATGGAGATCGGCTCCCGCGTCGAGCAAGGTCTGAAGGGTCGTGACCTGCCTTCCGGGGTCCCAGGCGGAGCCCGTTAGGAAGCCATCAGCAGCGTAGTGCAACGGGCTGCTCCGGCGGCGGTTCCTGACTGAATTTGGATCGGCTCCTGCTGCTATCAATAGCTGAACAATTTTGACGCGATAGCCAGCGGCCGCAAGATGAAGTGCCGTATCGCCGACGTATATCCAATGGTAGATCCCGCGTTCGTACAACCTTTCCTCGTCAACGAGGCGCCTCGCGAGGGCAGCGTTGCCAGCAAGCAGTTCGGTAACACGGGTAAGGTCATCATCAACTATCGCGGCAAGGAGGGTGTTCATGGATGTTGGGGCCAGAGTTGCGGCGCCCATGCTGCCTAACGCCTGAATTGAGCCGCGCGGCGGAGCGGCGTCGGCTTGAATGAATTGTTAGCGCCGATCATCACCGCAAAATCTTCTCCATTGCTTTTCCTTTCGCAAGCTCGTCAATCAACTTGTCTAGATATCGTATTTTTTGCATCAGCGGATCTTCTATTTCTTCCACGCGAACGCCACACACTACGCCCTTGATAAGCGAGGTATTTGGATGGATAGCGGGAGCGTGAGCAAAGAAGGTCTCAAAGTCGCTCCGTTGCTTGATTTGCTTCTCCAGTCCCGCCTGGCTATAGCCAGTCAACCAACGGATGATCTGGTCAACTTCGTCCTTCGTGCGATTCTTACGCTCTGCTTTTTGAACGTACAGCGGATATACCTTGGAGAACTCCGTATTGAAAATACGATGCTTAGGCACTTTCATTGCTCCAACGGGTCGAAAACGCGCGGCAGTCTTCCAAGCGCTAACGACTCTGCTCAGGCGCGCCGCAAGGCGTCGCCCGAAGCACATGGTTAGGTGCTGATAGCACTGGTGAAAGTCAACCGGTTGCCGAAGGGGTCACCGACCGACATATCCCTGCTGCCCCAGGGCATCTCCTGTATGCCCGGGCGAGCATATTTGTATTTCTTCTCCTTGAGTTGCGTTTGGAACGTTTCCAGTTCATTCGTTTCAATTCTCATTGCAGCGCCGGGGCTGCAGTCTCCAGGATGCTCCGAGAGATGGATGACACAACCATCCTTGGAGATCTGCATGTATAGCGGAAGCCCTTCTTCAAAGCGATGCTCCCAATCAACCTTGAAGCCAAGAAATTCGATGTAGAATTCTTTTGCCTTAACCTCGTCGAAGATTCGAAGAATGGGCGTTGTCTTTCCGAAGCTCATTAAACAGATCTCCTATAGATATAGGTCTTCTTCATGACTCAAATTCCCTCACGGAGAAAAGTGGTGTGGTAATTCATGACGCCCAATGTTTGACATGAGCGGCAGACAAAAGCGCAGCTTTTTGGATGTTGGCTTGATGGAATGATTATGTGTCTGCTTGGACTCAAGGCGTTGACCTGTTTCTGCAAACTTCCTACGGCCGGCAACGCTTCGACTTAAGCTTGGCGAAGATTTGCAGCGGGAACACGCCGGGATAACCACAGAAGATACGAGCCGATAACAGCGTCAACCACAAAACAGAAAATGGGATACCAACCGGGAACGCCAGTGTTTGTGATGAACTGACTATGCACCAAGTCGTACAGCCCGTGCAGCAGCCAAAATATACCGACCACCACTGCTGACTGTCGGACGCTAACAAATGCGAAGACAAGGCCGGCAACAACGAATGGAACACCGTAGATCATTTCCTTGACGCCCGCGGCCTGCTCGCCTGCTTGCAGAGCGAAGAACGCGTAGATGCTAGGCAGAGTAAGCAGGCCCAATGAATACAACCAACGTTCTCCACGAATGAATCGTGCGGACACAATGGTAAGAACACCAACCGCTGCGCCAATGAGGGCCTCAATCACAACTCTCTCCTCTCTTAAGACGCATAACGTTTGAGTTCACCCGCGGACGGAAGCGGGCGAAGCCCGCTGTAGGCCGTCCAAAACACCAAGCGCAGCGCTGCTGTTTGGGCGTCTGGTTCAGCGCGGGGTTGAGGCTCGACCCCTGAATCGCATCGCTCTATCTGGAAATGAGTATTCGTATTTGCCTTCATTCAATGATGTCATCTGCCCTGAGCACAAGCGATTGTGGAATCGTAAGGCCGAGTGCCTTCGCGGTAGATAGATTGATGCCGAGCCGGAATTTGGTGGGCTGCCGAACCGGCAAATCGGCCGGCTTCGCGCCCTTAAGGATGGCGTCCACAAAGAGTGCGGCGTGTCTGGATTGATCCAGTAAGTCGGGGCCGTAACCCAATAGCGCGCCGCTCGTTATTACCTGCGATGCCCCATAGATAGTCGGCAGCTTGCTCCTGTTTGCCAGATCAACAATCCGTGGCGCATGAAGGATGGCTAAGCCGGATGTCAATACGACAAGCGCGTTAGGATGCCAGCGGCGCATGTCCACGAAGGCTTTCTCAATCTCGGAGAGATCATGTGCCCCAACTCCTCGCACCCTCAAACCGAGGGTGCGCGCAGCGACCTCTGTCCGGCGTAGGTCCAACGCGTTGGTCGGGTGAGTCGGATCCCACAGTACTGCAACCAGAGCGGCTTTCGGGAGCAACTCTTTGATTAGCTCTAGGCGTTTCGCAACCAGTTCTTCAGCCAGTTCGGACGATCCCGTGATATTCGCACCAGGATGCGACAGACTGCTCACGAAGCCCGCAGAAACGGGGTCGAGAACAGTGACCATCACGATTGGGGTGATCTTGGTGGCCTGTTGCGCGGCCCGTGTCGGTGACGTGCCAAGCGTCATCAACACATCGACCTTGAGGCGCAGCAACTCTTCTACCAGACCAGGCAGGCGTTCGTCGTGTCCTTCGCTAGTTCGATACTCGATCGAGAGGTTCTGCCCTACCACATACCCCCGCTCGCGCAGCGTCTCTTCAAAGATCTTGTACTCGGGACTGAACCGACTCTCTGTTGGTGGCACCGCAAATGGTGTCAAGAAGCCGATGCGGTAGGACTTCCCGGCTTGCTGTGTCTCGGCCGGGGCGGACGATCCGAAAACGACGAGCGCGAGTGCCAGGCAGACCGACCCAACACAGGCGGACTTGCTAGGGTTCACCGAGAGTCTCCTCGAGCCTCAACGCCGGGCATAGTCGGGCGCCGTCGCGCGCAGCGCGGAGCGGACAGTTGCGCGCCCAGGTTGATGACCTTTGTTGGAGGTCACTACGCGCACGTCAGTGGCCCGATTCCCTTGCGCCATCTACGGCCGCGTTGGCGGTTGTTCGGGAAACTGCTTCATCTGGCCGAGGTTCATGGCCCAAGCTTGCGCAGAACGGTACCAGATTTGCGCACTGGGAATAAGCTGGTCTCGTTGACGGGCCGTTCCGGTACGAATTGAGAAGACCTTTGGATCGTCTGGGGCGGAAGAATAGACGTGCGTGCCGCACTCCGGACAGAACGCCTGGGCGCGCTTGGCACCACTCTGGGCGGTCTTCACGTAGATCTTTGGTTTCCCTGTAAGGAGTCGAAAGTCATCCTTTGAGGCAAGCACACCTGTGCGGAAGGCCGACCCCGAGAACGTTTGACAGTCGGTACAGTGACAAATGCCGATGTATTCGGAGTCGATGGTCGCCTCATAAGTGAGGTAGCCGCAGTGACATCCTCCGTCAATCTTCATGGCGATAATCCTCCATCCCCGGTAGCCATGACGTTTCCCCGCCGTCACCGAATAATCTCGTCTGCGCGGACAAGAATCGACTCAGAAACCTTGACGTTCAACTGTTTGGCCGCCTTAAGATTCACAACGAGTTTGAACTTCCTGGGTTGCTCAATAGGCAGGTCAGCCGGCTTGGCTCCATTCAGAATCTTCGCTATGTAGGCCCCGCTCCGCCTGAACATATCAGGCCAATCGACCGAGTAGCTGACCACGGCGCCGGCTTCCGCCAACTCCTGTCCCTCCCCAATCACGGGTACTCGCTGGGCGATGGGGCCGATGAGCATCCGGCGCTCCTGAAATATGAATGCGGAGGCCCAGACCAGTGCAGCCTGTGGTCGCTCGGATGCTATAGCCTTCGGGACAGCCTGGATGTCTCTCACGGTGCGCGCTGGGATAGTACAGATACTGATGCCGCGTTCACGCGCCATCGATCCGAATTCCTTCTCGGCGTATGCCTCGAGGTTTGGTTCGCGAGCGTCGTCAAACAGCACGCAAAGGCGGCTGAGTTTCGGCAGCAACTCGGTTGCCAGTTCCAGTAGCTTCGGATCGATGTCATAGCGTTGACTCGATAGTCCCGTGATGTTGCCCCCAGGTCGCGCGAGACTCGCAACCAAGCCGGTCCTTACCGGGTCGCTCATTGTGTGGGAGACGATCGGAATCGTCGTCGTCACCCCCTTTAGCTGGAAAGCATCACCCACAAGCACGTCAACCTTGAGTCGGACAAGTTCCCGAATGTGCTCGCTCAACTTCTTTGGATCGCCGTCGGCATAGCGCAAGATCAACCTTACGTTCTTTCCGTCGACATATCCGGCGGCTTCCAACCCCTCTCGCAACGCCTTTTGGAACGGGGCGTCGGTGACCCGATCGACGGGAATGGCCAGTCCTACAGTGGGCAGCTTCTTGCCTTCATCCGGAGCAGCAAGCGGAACCGCCGTAAGCATTCCGGCAACGAGAATGAAGCGAAGCAATTTCATCACGTCGAATCCAGCTCTATGCGCTTCTCCGGAATGGTTCAAGTTGCGTACGGGGCCCAACGTTGCCGATAACCCGCCGGACAATAGCAGGCGAAGCGCTTCTGTTGGACGGTCGGGTTCATTGGCCAGTTAGAGATCTGATTCCGTCGGCTGCGCATCGGAACTCGAACACAGCCTATCCAGGGGGCGTTCGCGGCCCGCTGGATCAGGCCGCCGCTTCGTTCCGCTCGGCGGAAGGCGCGCGCACGATGTAGCCGCCGGATTTCTCGTCATGCTCGAGGTTGAGGTGCCCCCTGATCGCAGCCTCTTCGAGCAGGCTGTTGAAGCTTTTGAATCCGTGATAGGCCTCATTGAAGCCGGGGTTGCGGCGCTTGAGCGCCTGCTTGACCATCGAGCCCCAGATTTTGTCGTCCCCGCCCCGTTCCGAAACCAGGGCTTCGAAGGTGTTGACCACCAGGTCGATCGCCTTCTGTGTCTTGTCGTGCGAGGCTGTTTCTTCGGCCTCGGCCGGTTCGACAACGGGAATCCTTGGCGCCGCCACCGGTTTGGCCGTTGGCTTCTTGCGCCCGCCGCTGCCGCGACGCGACTGGTTCTTTTCCCGCACCAGGTCGTCGTAGAAGATGAACTCGTCGCAGTTGGCGATCAGCAGATCGGAAGTCGAGTGCTTGACCCCCACGCCGATCACTTCCTTGTTGTTCTCGCGCAGCTTGGAAACCAACGGGGAAAAATCGGAATCGCCGCTGATGACGACGAAAGTATCCACGTGCGCCTTGGTGTAGCACAGGTCCAGCGCATCCACGACCATACGGATGTCGGCAGAGTTCTTGCCGGACTGGCGCACGTGCGGAATCTCGATCATCTCGAAGGCGGCCTCGTGCATCGGCGCCTTGAATTCCTTGTACCGGTCCCAGTCGCAGTAGGCTTTCTTGACTACGATGCTGCCTTTGACCAGCAGGCGCTCGAGTACTTTTTTCATGTCGAACTTTTCGTACTTCGCTTCGCGCACGCCTAACGCGATGTTCTCGAAATCGCAGAACACGGCCATGTTGCGTTCGTCATTCTGTGTGCTCATCGGGAACCCGTGAAAAGTGAATGGTGAAAGGAAGTTCAGGGTAGAGGGGCGGGGGACGAGGGACGAGGGGATAAAGAGGCGCGAAATCGAGTTTGATGTTCTCTCGTCCCTCTCCCCTCTTCCCTCGCCCCTATTTTCATACTCACGCTGCCTTTGCAAAGAATTCCCTGACCGTCTTGACGAAGCGGTCGATGTCCGGGAGGTCGACATCCAGATGCGTCACCAGACGGATATTGCCCTGCCCGCTGATCAGCATGCCGCGCTCTTTCAGATACCCGCGCATGGTCAATGAACGATGCGGTTCGACCGAAACGTACACCATGTTTGTCTGGGCCCCGCCGGGCGCAACTTTCACGGCGCCTATCTGTGCAAGGCCTTCAGCCAGGCTGCGCGCGTTCTCATGGTCCCGCGCCAGGCGCTCGACGTTATGCTGAAGCGCATAAATACCGGCGGCAGCGAGCAATCCCGCCTGGCGCATGCCGCCGCCGACCACCTTGCGCCAGCGCCGTGCCCTGGCGATCAGAGTTTTCGATCCGCACAAAACCGATCCCACCGGTGCGCCCAGTCCCTTGGACAGACATACGGACACGGAGTCCACCTGCTTGCTGATTTCCCTCACCGGCACGCCGAGATGAACCGCCGCGTTGAAGATGCGCGCGCCGTCCAGGTGCAGGCCGAGGCCATGGCTCAGCGTGAACTCGCGCGCGCGCCTGAGGTAGTCGAGCGAAAGCACCTTGCCGCCCTGGGTATTTTCCAGGCACAGCAAGCGCGTCCTGGCGAAATGCGAATCGTCGGGTTTGATCGCAGCCTGGACGCGTTCAAGGTCGAGTGAGCCGTCAGGTTCGTAATCGAGCGGCTGAGGCTGGATGCTTCCGAGCACCGCGGCGCCGCCACCTTCGTATTTGTACGTATGTCCCTGCTGCCCGACGATGTATTCGTCGCCGCGCTCGCAATGCGAAAGCAGCGCCAGCAGGTTGCTTTGGGTGCCGCTGCAAACGAAGATCGCGGATTCCTTGCCGAGCAGCGCGGCAGCCATCGCCTCGAGGCGATTGACCGTCGGATCTTCGCCGTAAACGTCGTCGCCGACGTCGGCGGCAGCCATGGCGGCACGCATTTCCGGCGTTGGCTTGGTCACGGTATCGCTACGCAGGTCGATGACTTTCATGGGAGTACTCCTGAACTGCGGACGGCACCCGGGTTCTCGCGCGGGTGGTTTCTTGTGCAAAACAGGATGTTACACCAGCGACTATGCCTTTGTTTGCCCGCGCTTATAGCGGCGAGTTATCATCTGGCCTCAAATTCCCGCCCGGCGCTCTGGCGAGTCCGCGCCGCTCGGGTCACTCATCACGTCTCGCAAGGATCTCCGATGTTGCGCAAAACCATTCAGGCACTGTCGCTGTGCCTGTTCTGTGTCGCCCCGCTGGCGGCGCAGACAGAAAACACGCAGGTCACTCAGAAGGGCGAGTTGATCTGGCGCGATCCGACCTGCTTTTTCTTTGTTCTCAAAGTGGACGAGCACTACGCACTGTTCGAGTTTCTCGGGGGACCGAGCCCCATGGTGGGACATTTCTTCGAAGGCAATCTCACCGGATTCGGATCGCGGCGGATCGAAAACACGACCGAAGGCAAGCCGACCATGGTGTACTCTGAAGTCTACGATCTGTCGAAGTCGCAGATGGAAAAAAGGATCCCGAAGTTCTGCAAGAAGCGCAAGGAGTTCGAGGCGCTGGCTGGATGATCTCTTCCAACGCGATCCGCTTGCTCGCACGCGACGCAAGGTTTCGCCGCGCGGGGACGCAAGCGGCGGCCGCAATTGTTCTTTATGCCCAGTTCGCCTCCCATGCGTTTGCGGAGCAAGGCATGGTGATCTGGAAAAATCATGAATGCGGCCACTTCATTGTGCAGATGAAGTCGGGCTACGGCATTTTCGAATGGGTGGACGGGCCGCGGCCGAACGACGGCGACGTGCTGGAAGGCGATTTCAGATCCCCCGGCGAGCGCCTGGTCGAAAACAAGACCGTCGATCTCCCGACCACGATCCTTCTGAATGCGTTTGCGCTGACTCGCAGCGCCATCGCTGGCCGGATGCCCGCGAAGTGCAAGGCGCTGCGGGGCTACATTCCCTTCGAGGGCCGGTAAGTACCAGTTATCTGTTGCCCGGCAGGCTTTCCAAAAGGTGCGGCAACGTGGCCGCGCGCAAGCTTTCCGGATACGTATCGAGAAAATCCCCCGCGAGCGCGCGTGCCTTTTTCGAATAAGCTGCCCGCTCCTGTGCATCCCTGCCTGCACGTGCCGCCTGCACGTAATGGATCGCGAGGATGAATTCCGTCTCTTCGCGCTCGCCATGGTGCAGATGCGCCTTCAACAGCGTTTCACCCAGTCTGATCTGCTCGGCCAGTTGTGTACGAGTCTGCGTGCCGGGCTGCAGCGGGTCGGTGTCGAAGCTGTCGTAGAAGGTCCCCTGCAAAAGCCGGAACGCCGCGTCGGCGGCAACCGGCCCCGATGGTTCCAGCCTCAACGCTTCGCGGTAGTGGCGAACGTTGGCCAGAAAGCGATTCCTCTCCGCAGAAAACGCGAGTTCCGCATTGCGTGCCTTGAGTTCGCCCATGAGGAAGTTGGAAGGCAGACCCTGCACCCGGCCGTGCGCAGCCATGTCGCGATTGAGCAGCTCGCGGATTTCGTCCAGAGTTTTTCCAAGATCGAGATGCGCCCGGGCGCGATTGTCCGCGGACTCCTTCGATGCAATGGTCTTTTGGAACTCCGCAACAGCGGCGAGATAGGTTTGCGCGGATTCTGCGGTGATGAGATCGTGCGCCATCCCATCCATGCACAGGCTTGCCAGCAAACAGGCAACCAGGGTTCGCATCATCGACTTGGTTCGCGTTGACGACCTGCCCGCAAGCGCAGTGCGGCGGGACGAGGTTTACTGCGCGTCGGGCAGATCGAGTGGCCGTCCTTCTGCGAAAGCCAATGCACCCACGTGGGCAGGAATATCGCCGGCATCAACGGCGTCACGTCCGGGAATGGAAAGGCCAAGATCCCTGCCATTCTCCATCAGGGCCTCGCCGAGAAGAAAACCATGCTGCGGCAGGAAGTCGTCGCGGCAGACCAGCCGATACGCGTCGTTCTGGACCAGAACACGCAGCGGGATGGCGCCGTACTGGCGGAAGGGCTCGTCGCCACGAAACATCGCCAGCGCATTCTGCCGCGATACGATCCCGACCTCGGCCTGGCGGGTCGAGATCAGGCTGGCTATGCGCTGCACACGCGGGCCTCGCCCGACCACGGCCTTGCTGTCGGGTAATGCTTCACGCACTATGGCAGCGATCTTTTCTCCGAGATCATCGCCCCCGAGATCGTCACGACTGGTAAGGATCACCAGGTGGGTCTCGCGATACACCATCCACTGCCGGTAGGGCGAATGCCCGCAAAGCAGAACGCTGCCGGCCGACGCGGCCGCGAGGGTCAGGAAGTGCCGGCGATTCATACCCACCTCACCACCTCATCCCCCGCCTTCTCCCCGGGGCGGAGAAGGTGCGCTACACGGGCTGGAATTGATTTTGATTTTCACACTCCCTCTCCGCCCAGAGGGGGGAGAGGGCCGGGGTGAGGTGGCATTACTTGCTGATGTGCTCGAGCGGGCAGATCGTGGAAACGGCATAGTTGGGTACGTCCACGACATTGCCGATGCGCAGGTCGCAAGCCACACTGGCATACACATAGGCTTGGACCGGCGTCCAGCCGTAGGCCTTGGCCAGCCAGTCGATCATTTCATTGAGCGAACCGCGCGCAGCCACGGTGAGATCCTCGGACAGATTGATCAACGGTCCGATCTTGTCGCCACCGAGGTACTTGTGTTGCGGCGGAATCTCACCGGCTTTCTTGATCGGATAGGCCACGGTCGCATGGAAGCGGTCCGGTTCAAGTTTCTTCAACTGCGAGCCGCCTTCGAAATGCGGGCCCGACTTCATCAGCGAAGCCGCACCTTTGCGAATTTCGGTGCGGACCGTAACGGTGGCGCCCATCTCTATCGCCGTGCCAGCCACCTCGCCATCACCCTGGGCGTAGTGCACGTCACCGATGAACAGGCCACAGCCGTCGACATAACACGGCAACAGCAGCGTAGTGCCGACCACCATCTGCTTGATGTCCATGTTGCCGCCGTTTTCACGTGGCGGAATGGTGCGCAGGCACTTGTCCTTGTGGCTGCCATTCGGGCCGCAGACGGCCGCCGGCAGAGCACCCGTAGGCTGCGGCGGCAGCGCAACACCTCCGGCTTTGCCCAGTTGCGTCTCGCGCGCCTCCCAGGCGTCGACTTCCGGCAAGCCGGGAAGCACCCCCACCGTGCCCATGAAGCCATTGAACGGAATGCGAACCCCCGGAAGCTGGTCCGACATCGCTTCCATGCGGTTCAACTTCCAATTGGCAATGTAGGGCTCGGTGAAGCGGTCGCGCAGGAAACCAAAGCCCGGCACCACCGTGGTGTAGCCGTATTCGTCCGGGTCGATATCCACGAGCGTCACCGCCAGCACATCGCCGCGCTTGGCCCCTTCGATACTCACAGGGCCGGTCAGCGGATGGACCAGGTTCAGGTCTACCGCGCCGAGATCCTTCGGCACCGAGTTGACATTGAGATCGGAGTCGAGCGCATCGCGGGTCTCGAACGTGACCAACTGGCCGGTCTTGGCGGTC
Organism: Burkholderiales bacterium; assembly: GCA_035275265.1. GTDB lineage: Bacteria > Pseudomonadota > Gammaproteobacteria > Burkholderiales > JACQAP01 > JACQAP01. The sequence goes on from DATENC010000029.1 coordinate 200,120, forward strand.
ATCACCGGCTTGATCGCCGGGTGATAGCGATTGAAACAGTTGGAGTCGTCCACGCAATGGGCACCCATCTTTTTCACAAGTACCCGGGACTGCGTCTTGACGCCGGTGGTATCGGCGGTAGCGGCAACTGCGACGAGGCTCGCAGCGGACGCCACCAGCAGCTTTATTGACAATTTCATCTCACCCTCCCAAGAAGAGACTTCACGATTCTGCGCCGCGCAAACTATCTGCCACTCCCGATGCCCTGTCAACATCGTCCTATTGCGGGCTGTTATCGTATGATATTCATAGTTCCGAGTATGAAAGCATACGTAAACGAGATCTCCCTGAGGAATTCGTAGCGCCCGGAGGCACCTCCGTGCCCGGCGTCCATATTGGTTCGCAGCAGCAGCGGGTTGCGATCGGTCTTGAGCCGCCGCAGCTTGGCCACGTACTTGGCCGGTTCCCAGTACATCACCTGGCTGTCGTTGAGCGAAGTCTCCACCAGCATCGCCGGATAGTCTTTCGCTGCCAGATTGTCGTAGGGTGAATACGACTTCAAATAATCGTAGTACCCCTTGTCCTTCGGATTGCCCCACTCCTCGTATTCGCCGGTGGTGAGCGGTAACCGCTCATCGAGCATCGTGTTGATCACATCCACGAATGGCACTTCAGCCACCACCGCGTGAAAAAGATCGGGGCGCAAGTTGGCTACGGCTCCCATCAGCAGCCCGCCGGCGCTCCCTCCCTGGATCACAAGTTTGCCCGGATCGGTGTAATGTTCGCCGATCAGGTGCTCAGCACATGCGATGAAATCGCCGAACGTATTTTTCTTGTTGAGCATTCGCCCTTCGTCGTGCCAGCGCTTTCCCATTTCGCCGCCCCCGCGCACGTGCGCTACCGCGAAGATCACGCCGCGATCGAGCAGAGACAACCGCGCCGAACTGAAATCCACGTCCAGCGGATAGCCATAAGCGCCGTAGCCATAGAGCAACAGCGGTTGTGCGGCGTGGGCGCGACGGTCGATGCGATACACCAGCGAAATCGGGACACGCGTGCCGTCTGCCGCCACGGCGTAGTGCAATTCCGAGCGATATTTCGCCGGCTCGTAACCGCGAACCTCGCGTTGCTTGAGCATCTTGCGTTCGCGGCGTTCGAAGTGATAGTCGTACTCGCTATCGGGCGTGACGTACGAGTCGTAATGAAAGCGGAATACCTCGGTATCGAACTCGAAATTCGCTCCGCCGCCAACCGAGTACACCGGCTCGGGCATGTCAATCTCGTGCGACTCGCCGTCCGCCAGGCGCATCACGCGCAGTTTGGGAAAGCCGCCCGCGCGTTCGTGCACTACCAGGTGCCGTGCGAACACGTCGACGCCTTCCAGCATCACTTCCACCCGGTGCGGGATCTTTTCCTGCCAACTCGTTGTTGACGGATTGTCCGCGGGCGCCGTGACCAGGCGGAAGTTGCGCCCCTTGTCGTTGGTGACGATGTAGAACAGTCCGTGCCCATGGTCCAGGTAGTACTCGTGGTCCGGCTTTCGGGCCGCCACCAGGTTCCAGGCATTTGCAGGCGCATCGGACGGCAGAAAGCGCACTTCGGACGTCGTAGCGCTGTGTGAAGTCAGAAACAGGTAGGCACGGCTGCGTGAGCGCGCCACCGATAGCGAGAAGCGCGCATCGGTTTCCTCGTAAATGAGCTGGTCTTCCCTGCTGCCCAACAGGTGGCGATAAAGGCGGTAAGCACGCTTGGCGCCGTCTTCCCTTACGTAGAACAGCGTGCGGTTGTCGCTCGCCCAGGCGACCGACCGCACCTTCTCGATGCGGTCATGAAGCACCTTGCCATTGCGCAGGTCCTTCAGATGCAGTGTGTATTCGCGGAAGCCGCTGGTATCCGCCGAAAATGCGAGCAGATGGCCGTCGGGGCTGATCTCGACCGCGCCGACGGAGTAGAACTTGTGGCCCTGCGCGAGACGGTTGACGTCCAGGATCACTGCCTCCGCCGCGTCGGGGCGGGCGTGCCTGCGGCAGAAAATGCGGTATTGCTTGCCTTTTTCGGTGCGGGAGTAGTAGTAGTACGCACCCTCGCGGTACGGGACGTCAGAGTCAGTTTCCTTGATGCGCGCCAGCATCTCCTTGTAAAGCTTCTTCTGCAGGCCCTCCGAGGGCTTCATCATCGCCGCGGTGTACGCGTTCTCGGAACGCAGGTAGGCGCGCACGGAAGGGTTGGGCTTGTTTCGCAGCCAGTGGTAATCGTCCACGCGACGCTCCCCGTGCACGACCGTCACCTTCGGTACGCGCTTGGCTGTGGGTGGAACGCGAATGGCAATTCGGGGCATTTTGAACGCTCCTGGAACGACGCAGACGAATGACACCTGCCGTCCGAAATCCGTAGGACCATGGCACGGCAGCCACTACAATTGCGGTTCGATCAAAGAAACGGGAAACAGTATGAAGGGCTACGAGTCGGAGGTCACCCAGTTCATCCGGGAGTTTCTTGCCAGGAACCCCGAGGTGGTCGCGAAACAGGAGAAAGCCCGCGCCACCTGGTGGGACCGGCCGCAGGACCATAAGGAAAACGCGGCGCTGGAAGCCGCCGAAGTGCCGAAGAAGAGCTACGAATACTATTGAGCGGGCACATCGTTGCCCCGATTTGCTTCAAAACTCATAGCCAAGCGTCAACAGCACGGCCCGGTCGGTCTTCACCCGGCCCGGTGCGGGCTCGTTTTCCCAGTCCAGGTTGTATTGGAGCGACGTGCGGATTGTGTCCACGATCGGCATCCTCAGCCCGGTCATCGATTTCACCAACACTTTCTCCGGGTCATCGATGCTCAAGAGCGCCTCGTGCTGATGAAAAAACTGCACCTTCGACCTGAACAGAAAGTGCTCGAACTTCAATGCCCAGCGCAGGGCTGCGTAGTCTTCGTGGGGCGCGGCGTCGAACTCGGTTCGAACATGGCTCAGACCGCCTTCGAGCGACAGGTTGGTTAGGCCGGTGTCGATGAACTGATAACCTGAACCGGCGCCGGCCGTCGTGCGCAAATCGATATCTTTGAACCGGTCCCGCTCTGCACTGCCGTTGAGGTATGCATACCACTTGGGCGTCAAGAAGTGGTCGTATTTGAGATAGGCAAGCGAGTCCGATTCGGTCTTCACGCCCGAAGTCTGGCCTTGATTGACTGCGATGCCCGCCGTGTAACGGTTCTTGACTGCGCGCGCGATGACTTCGGCATCGATGTGAACCTTGTCGGTGTCAGTATTGCCGGACGTGGTGGCCGCGCCCAAATTGAACCGGCCGGTGAATTTGACTCCCTCACCGGAGACTTGCGGTGAGGGATTGATCCAGCGCACCCGGGACACCTGCACCGGCCCCGACGGTGGTTCGCCTTCGGCCTCGACCGTGATCTCGCCTTCTCCGCGAGGGACCGGCTTTCCCGTCAGACGACGGCCGTCGTCGAGATAGATTCGTTGCGGTTTATCGCTCGAAATACCGGTCACCTCGATCCAGCGGATATTCAGCTCGCCGCCGTAGGAAGTCTGGAATATCAGCGTATCGTCCTCCTTCCGCACGATGGTTCCGGTCAGGCGATCGCCGTTGACAAGCGTCACGACGTCGGCCCGCAGGATGCCTGCAGATACGGCGAGAAAACTTCCGATGACAAGAAAGCAGGAACGAACTGCCCGTGTTTTCACCTGCGCTCCAGTTCTTATTTTTCGTGGGCTTTCGCCGGCCCGGGGCGTTTAGCCTTCGCGCAAACGGGTTCTTGTCGCCGGAAAAAGAGGGCCACCATCGTAAGGGATGCCCCAATCCCAACGGAGTTCCCCGGCGCGGCACCACGTTTGCGAAATGACTGACCCGCAAACACTTTTTCGTTCGCGACGAAATGAGCTGCCAGCCTTTCTGGCAAAATAACGGCCACCGTTCGACCCGCCTCTTCAGGCACACTTCACCAGCAGGAGGATTTGATGTTTCGTCGCTGCCTGACTGCGCTTGCGCTCGTCGCCGCATTCCTGCCGATCGCGCGTGCTGCGGATGAGCCAGTACTGATCGAGCAGGAGCCGCGCCACCTTTTGAAGTTCGAGAACGCTCACGTGCGCTTCTTCGACGTGCAGCTCGAGCCCGGTTACGAGTCTCTGTCTCACTGGCACCACAACGACGGTGTGTTCGTGAACATCGCTTCCTCTCCGACCATTGCACAGGATTGGGGTGCCGAGCCAGTAGCGCGCGGAGGCCGCGCCATCGGGGAAGTCTACTTTATCGGTTACGCAGCCAAGCCGAAGGCACACCGGGTCACCAACCCCGGCCCCGGAATGTATCGCGTCACCGATGCGGAGATCATGAGTTCCTGCGGCGGGATGGATGCGGCACGCGAGGGTCCGAATCAGACGTTGCTCGTCGACAACGAACGCGTGTTCGTCACCCGAGTGATCTTGCATCCCGGTGAATCCACCGAACTCTACGCACCTTGCGGCATGCTGGTATCGGTATCCGGCGGCAACGTCGCATTCGATACCCCTGACGCCACGGAGAAAATCGCCATGGACCGTGCGGCGTTCAAATGGCGCAAGCTGCAACAGACGGTGAAACTCACCAACACCGGCAGTAACGTGTTCCACGGGGTGGATATCCGCATCAAGTAGGCGGCTACCGCATGGACACAAGCCGGAAGAACGTGTTCGCGCTGGCGGCGTGCCAGTCTCTGCTAGTCACGAACAACGTGATGATGATCTCCATCGGCACGCTGGCAGCCGATACGCTTGCCAAGAATAAATTTCTCGTCACCGTTCCCGCCACCGCATACATCATTGGCGGCGGATTGGCGACGCTGCCGGTTTCATTTCTGATGAAGCGCTACGGACGCCGTGCCGGCTTCATCCTGGGCTGCCTGTTCGGCATGGTGGGCGGAGCGCTGGCCGCGGCAGCCATGGCTCTTCATAGTTTCGGGTTGTTGTGCGTGGCCTCGCTGGTCGCCGGAGTGTATACCGGCTCCGGCGGCTTCTACCGCTTCGCTGCAGCCGATACCGTGAGTGCGGATTTCCGCAGCAAGGCAATTTCGCTGGTGCTCGCCGGCGGCATCGTTGGGGGCGTATTCGGGCCCGAAAGCACCAAAGTCACCAAGGATCTGCTCGACGTTACTTTTCTCGGCTCGTTCCTGTCGTTGATCGTGCTTGCCTTTCTGGCAATCCTGATACTGCTGCGCCTGGACCTGCCGATGCCGTCGCACGAGGAGCGCCACGGACAAGCGCGTCCCCTTGCCTCGATCATGCGCCAGCCCGTGTTCATCGTCGCAGTGCTCGGCAGCATTACCGCCTATGGAGTGATGAATCTGCTGATGGCGGCGGCACCGTTGGCGATGCAGTTCTGCGCGCATCCATACAACGCCGCAGTGCTGGTGATCGAGTGGCACATCATCGCCATGTTCGCGCCTGCCTTTGTAACCGGCTGGCTGGTCGCCCGTTTCGGCGTCCTGCGGATCATGTTCATCGGTGTGCTGCTGATGATTGCGGCGGTCGCGGTTGCGGTTTCGAGCATCTCAGTCAGCGCATTCTGGACAGCGATGGTGCTGGTGGGGGTCGCCTGGTGCTTTCTGTTTGTCGGCGGCACCACGCTGCTGACCGAGTGTTATTCGCCGGCCGAGAAAGCCAAAACGCAGGGCATCCATGACCTGCTGATCTACGTCACCATGGGCACGACGTCGGTAAGCTCCGGCGCCATCCTGTACAAACACGGGTGGAATACGCTCAACTATTGCTCACTACCCCTATTGACCATCACCACGATTGCCATTCTCTGGCTCGCTGCCCAGCGCCGCTCCCACCTCACCCCCGCCCTCTCCCCCCGCAACCGGGCGGAGAGGGAGTCATGAACCGGGATACGTAGCATGTCGTCATCACTGCGGCGCTTTTTCACCCTCTCCGCCTCTGGGGGAGAGGGCCGGGGTGAGGTGGCGCTCCTATTCGTTCTGGCCGCCGTTCAATTCACACACATCATGGATTTCATGATCATGATGCCGCTCGGTCCGCAATTGATGCGGGTGATGCTGATTTCGCCGCAGCAATTCGGGCTTTTGGTTTCCGCCTACACCCTCACGGCAGCGGTCGCAGCGCTGGCGGTGGCGTTCTACACCGACCGGTTCGATCGCCGGAAAGCGCTGCTGGTCCTCTATGCTGGCTTTGTTATATCGACTTTGCTGTGCGGCATCGCTCCAGGTTACGGCACGTTGCTGGCCGCCCGCGCCGTCGCCGGCGCCTTCGGCGGCGTAGCGGGTGCGACCGTACACTCCATCATCGGCGATGCGATTCCCGAACAGCGTCGCGGCGCAGCAACCGGCATGATCATGTCCGCCTTCGCGCTGTCTTCCATCATTGGCGTGCCGATCGGATTGTTTCTTGCCGCCCATTTCTCCTGGCGCGCGCCGTTCTTGTTCCTCGTTGTCGTCTCGACGCTTGTCCTGATTCTCACCTGGAGAATCCTCCCCCCGATGCGCAGCCATATCGTCGAAGGGCAGTCGCATCGCCCGCTCGATCAGATGAAAGCGGTGCTGGGCACTGCCAATCACCTGCGCGCTTTTGTTTTCATGTTCGCGCTGATGTTCGCCGGGTTTTCGGTGATTCCGTTCATCAGCCCGTACATGGTGGCGAATGTCGGATTGAAGGAGACCGACCTGCCCTACCTGTACTTTTTCGGCGGTATCGCCACTGCGTTCTCTTCGCGCTACATCGGCAAACTGGCGGACCGGCACGGCAAGCGGCAGATATTTACGACGATCGGCCTGATCTCGATCGCGCCGCTGCTGATCACCACCAATCTGCCCCCAGTGCCGGTATGGGTTGCGATCGTTGCGTCGGTCATCTTCATGGTGTTCGTTTCCGGAAGGTTCGTGCCGGCCATGGCACTGGTCATTTCCAGCGTGGAACCTCGGCTGCGCGGCGGCTTCATGAGCATCAACTCGGCGATACAGCAGCTTGGCTTGGGCGCGGCATCCCTACTCGCGGGGACGATCATCGGGCACGGTGCCGGTGGCACGCTGACCCGTTACTGGCTGGTGGGATTCATCGCGGTGGGCGCGACGTTGCTCGCGATTGCGCTCGCTTGGCGCGTCAAGCCCGTGGCGTGAGGCGCCAAGGGAAGAGGGAAGAGGGGAGAGGGAAGAGGGTAGAGGGAAAATCAAGAGCAATCTAGTGCCTTTACTGTCCCCTCTTCCCTCTCCCCTCTTCCCTCTCCCCTAATTCTTATCGTCCGGCTCAAAAAAGCACCATTGCACAGCGGGGAAAGCGGCGCGCAGATCGGCTTCAACCCGATTGATGGCATCGATCAGTGCGCCGGCCCTTGCGGTTTCCACCATCCTCGCCTTGACCGCCAGCATGATCCCTTCACCGAGCTGCAACGTCAGCAAACTATAGATCTCCGCCACCTCGGGTCTCGCCCGGATAAAGGCGCGGATCGCGTGTTCGGTTTCCTCTTCCGCGCTCTCGCCGGTGATCATCGCCTTGATCTCCGCCGCGAGAAGTACCGCAACCACCACCAGCAATATGCCGACTGCCATACTGCCGAGCGCATCGTAGACCGGATTGCCGCTGGCAAACGCGAGGACCACCGCGACCAGAGCGAGAACCAGGCCGGCAAGTGCGGCAATGTCTTCCCCGAGGATGACAATGAGTTCGCTGTTGCGGGAGGTACGGAAGAACCGCCAGAGCGTCCTGGTTCCTGACACCTTGCGGATTTCGCGAATGCATCCGGCAAGCGAGAAAGCCTCGAGCACGATTGCAATCACTAGAACCCCGATCGCGATGCCGGGGTTCGTGATCGGCTCCGTCTGATGCAGTTTGTGCCAGCCTTCGTAGATCGAAAACAAGCCACCGAGCGTGAATAACAGCACCGCGACCAGGAACGCCCAGAAGTACACAGCCCTGCCGTAACCCAGAGGATGCTTGGCATCGGCAACGCGCTTCGCGTCCTTCATTCCGAACAGCAGCAGCACCTGGTTGCCGCAATCGGCTGCCGAGTGGATGGCTTCCGCCAGCATCGCACTCGAACCGGTCACCGCCGCCGCCGCGCCTTTGGCTATCAGGATTCCGCTATTGGCACCGAGCGCGTACAGCACCGCACGTAAAGACGAAGCTTGCGACATGTATTCTCCCCCTCAACCACCTCATCCCCCGCCTTCTCCCCGTAGCGGAGAAGGTGCGCTGCGCGGGCCTAAGGCACTAGTGATTTTCTCACTCCCTCTCCCCCCTGAGGGGGAGAGGGCCGGGGTGAGGTGGGTGTGTCGTTGGTTTACAAAACTTTCACGGATGGCGTGCCGGCCTGGATTTCGCCGATCAGCGCGGCGCGGCCAAAACCTTCGCTGCGAAACACATCGAGCACGCGCTCCACCACGTCCGGCGCGCAGGTCGCCAGCAGCCCGCCACTGGTCTGCGGATCGGTCAACAGAGTCTTCTCGATCTCACCGTAACTGCCCAGGTCGATGTTCTTGCCGTAGCCCTGCCAGTTTCGGGTCGACGCGCCGGTCTTGGCTCCGGCTCTTGTCAGATCGAGCACGCCGGGGAGCAGCGGCACCTGATCCCAGTGCAGCGTCGCCGCCACGCCGGAGCCTTTGCAGACCTCGAACAAATGTCCAGCCAAACCGAAACCGGTAACGTCGGTCAGCGCGTGGACGCCTTCCAGTTCCGCAAGTCTGAGGCCCGGCGTATTGAGTTGTGTGGTGCTCGCCAGCATTGCCGCGTACCCCGCGGCGTCGAGCTTCCCGTTTTTGATCGCAGCGCTACAGATTCCGACGCCGAGCGCCTTGCCAAGGATGACCCTGTCGCCCGGTTTGGCATCCGCATTGCGTTTGACTTTGCGCGGATCCACCAGGCCAATCACCACCAGACCGTAGATCGGCTCCACGGAATCGATGCTGTGGCCGCCCGCTATCGGGATACCTGCTTTCACGCATACCGATTCGCCGCCCTCGAGGATCCTGCGGATGGTTTCCACCGGCAGTCGATTGACAGGCATGCCGACCAGGGCGAGCGCGAACAGCGGCCGGCCGCCCATCGCATACACGTCGGAGATCGCGTTGGTCGCTGCGATCGCGCCGAAGTCGAAAGGATCGTCCACCACCGGCATAAAAAAATCGGTTGTGGCGACGATTGCCTGCGACTCGTTGATTTGATAAACCGCCGCGTCGTCGCTGGTCTCGATGCCGACAAGCAGTTGCTTCGGCAGCAACGCTACGCCCGACTTGGCGATGATGCTTTCCAGCACCGCCGGGGCGAGTTTGCAGCCGCAGCCGCCGCCGTGGGCAAGCTCGGTAAGTCGGATGGGTTTGATATCTGGCGCATTCATGCTTGTGCTCGCTCGTAGGCCGGAGCGGATTGTAACGCCCCTGCATGCCGGTGCCGCAGGCGGCCTATGGTACGATGTCTACCGACTTTGAGAGGTGCCGGCGAGCACCGCGCGCTCACTTTCACAGTACTCGAATCGCTTCCATAGTCCACCTACGCAATGTCCCACCACGAGATCCTTCTTCGCTGGCTTGCGACAGCTGCGGCGCGCATGCGCCGCCTCCAGCGCATGCGCGACCTGGGCCAACTCGCCTGCGCGCTTGTTGCGCTGTGCTTTCTAGCCGAAGTTCTTGAAATTTTCGGTGTCCCCGCGCGGGATTTTTCCGTGTTCGCTTCGCTGTTCCTCATCGTCGCGGTGGCGATCGTGGCGCTGTTCGCATGGCGGCTCGCCCGCTCCACGACGCTGGCCCAAGCGGCGGGAGCGGCCGACACCCGCGCTGGGTTGAAGGACGAACTCAAAAGCGCCCATTGGTTTGCACATCTCAGTGCGCGAGACGCGTTCATCGACCTCCTGCTGGCACGCGCCGCGCGCACCGCGCAGACGCTGGATGCCCGCCGACTTTTCCCGATTGCGTTACCGCGCAGCATCCTGATCGCATTGTCGCTGGCGATCGTCACCGGCGCTCTGACCTGGTTCTCTCCGCGCATCGCGCTGCCCATCACGCGGGAACCGGTTTCGAGCCCTGCTTCGCCAGCGGCCGGGCGGACGCCTGCAGCCGCCGTGGGTGAGGACGAGCTTGGAAAGTTTGTGGCACAGACTGCATCCCCGAATGCCGCGAAAAAAGACGACCTGACGGCGGCGTGGTCGCAGCTCGAACGACTGGCGAGGGAACTGCCCGCCGGTGCCGAAGAAGGCCAGATCGAGCGGGCTGTCGCTGCGCGCGACGCTCGTCTCGCCGCGCAACTCCTGCACGCCTCGGAACGCAACCGGGCAGCGGCAGTGCCGCGAAATCCCGCCGCTCGCCCTAAGCGTGAATTGAAGTCGACAGACACGACCCAACAGCTTCTGGAGGCTTTACAGGGACTTCCGAACAACGAGATCAACCCGCCGCCAGAGCCGCCAACGAAGTCTGAAGTCACGCCGACCATCCGCACCGCAACGCGGCTGCGGGAGCAGGTAAAGGAAGAGCGGCGCAAGATTACCGGAACACCCGCGCAAGGCGACGTCAGGCTCAACAGCCGGCTGCGTGCCCGCTCGCGTTCGGGTGTTGGCATGCGCGAGGTCGCATACGGCGAGGGGGAGGCAGCAGAGGGCGGCTCCCGAACCAGCGTGTCGGGTGCGGCCTCAGGCGACAGCACGGGCAGGAGCCAGGCCGGCGGCAGCGAGGGCGAAAGTCCCAACAACAGCCCAACCGGTGCCGGAGACGACGAGCCGGTACTGGGTGAACGGACCGAGCGTCTGTTCGCGCATCTGGAAAAGATGAGCGGTGAGCGCAACGAGGACTCGAAGCAGCAGGAAACCGAGGAAGAATTCTATGCCGCTACCCAGCGCCAGGCATCGCAGGTAGGGTACGAGAGCATCACCGCACTGTGGCGGGCACAGCGCGAAGCGGTCGTTGCGGCGGGCGGCACGCCGCTGTCGTATCGAGAAGCGGTGAAGCAGTACTTCCTGAGCCAGCATGCCCAGGACAAGTAAGCGCCCAAGGGCGTCCTCCGGGAACGTAGCGCCGTGAGATTTCTTGCATTTTCCCCGATCGCCGCCTACGCCCTACTCGCCGCAGTGGCGCTTGGCATCCTGCTACTACACCTTCTGAGGCCCCCGCCGCGGCGGATAGTGGTTCCGTCCCTGGTACTTTGGGCGCGCGTAGTTCGTGACCGGAAGCGGCCTGACACGCGCCGACTGGTGTCGCTGTTACTTGCGCTTGGAGCCGGCCTCAGTCTTGCTCTCGCGTTGACGCGCCCGGAAATCGGTGCTCTCGACGCCAGCATGCATCGCCTGGTGCTGGTGCTCGACAACTCGCCGTCCATGGCCGCGCGCATGACCGACGGGCGGAGTCGTTGGGAGCATGCGATAGATCAGGCACGCACGCTGCTCGAACAGTCGCGCGCCGCTAGCGAAGTAAGATTGCTGGACACGGTCGGGCGTCTTGGCGTGCATGGTTTCGTCGAACGCGATGCCGCGATCGCGGTGCTCGCCCACATCCCAGCCGCCACGTGGGGGCAAGCGCAATGGCCAACAGCCTCGCTCCTCGCAGGCGCACAGGTACATCTGTTCACCGATGGCGTCGCACTGGACGACATACCAGAACGGGCCATCGTGCACCGGGTGTACGAGCCGGCCGACAACATCGCGATAACCGCTTTCGAGGCCCGTCCCCCTGCACAGGATCCGACGCGTTACGAAGCGTTGGTGCAGGTGCTCAACGCCTCTCCCCGCGATCTGCGCGCGCGGGTGCTGATCACCGGAGGCGAGCGGTTCTCGATTGTGCAGGACCTCGACATGCGCGCGGGCGAAGTCGTCAACGCAACCTTCGATGTTTCCGACTTCGAAGGCGGCGTGCTCGGCGCGGCGGGGATCCTGGAGACCGACGCCCTTGCCCTCGACGACTTCGCCTACGCTGTCGTGCCGCCGCACGGACCCCGGCGCGTGCTGCTTGTGACGCCAGGCAATCCGCCCTTGGAAGATGCGCTGCGCAGCCTGCCCGGATTGCGCCTCGCAGTCGTCCCACCCGACGCTTATCCACGCGCGGGCGCGCACGATGCCGCCGTGTTCGACCGGTTCGCGCCGATCGAGCCACCGGCGGCCGGAGCCCTCCTGTTTCAGCCCACAGCACGCAAATGGCTCGCAGGCCAGTCGCCCGCGCCGGTCCGCACACGCATCACCAGCTGGAACGAAGACCATGCGGTCACGGGCGGGATTGCATGGCGCAACCTGAGGCTCGCGCACGTGTCGCTAAGCGATGCAATGAACATGGACGCTGACGCACTCGTGCTGGCAAACGGGTCCACTTCGGCGGCGGTGGTAACTGCGGGTTTTTCAAAAGCGCGATGGATTCAGGTCGGTTTTGCGCTGCATGACTCCAACTTTCCGTTGCAATCGGACTTTCCGGTGTTTCTTGGCAACGCCTTGAACTGGTTGAATGCGCCGATCCCGGTGCTCCGGCGCGGACTAGGTAGCGTCGAGGTGGAATTACCCGGGGCCCAGGTGCGCGATGGCAGCGGCAATTCAGTCGCGGCGTCGGTCACTGCGAAGGGCGTCGTCTTCGAGGCGTCGCGACCTGACGTCTACACTGTGAGAGCACCGAACGGGGAGACGCAGGTTGTGGCCAATGTTTCAGATCCGCGTTACGCGCAGATCAATCTCAGCCACCTGAGCGATGACGTGACGGCGCTCCAACGCGGCGCACCGGCCCGTTTCTGGAGCGCGGAATTGTGGGTGCTGCTGCTTCTGCTCGGAGCCGCGTTCCTGCTGTTCGAGTGGGCCGTGTTCACCCGGCCTCGCGCGGTGTAGTTCCATGCCGACGGTTACCGTGGCCAGCCTGTGGCCGCTCGCATTGCTTACGGCGTTGCCGCTCATCTGGTTGCTCACATGGCGTAACCGCGCGAGTGTCGGGCGCGCCCGCGTGGTCAGCGCGACAGTGCTGCGCTCCGTCGCCCTGATTGCAATCGTCGTCGCACTGCTCAAGCCCACGCTCCACCGCGACAGCGAGGACGTATCCGTCGTTTACGTACTGGATGTCTCCTCAAGCGTCGCACCGCGCTTTCTCGGCGAAGCACTCGATTGGATCGCGCAGGTCAACACCCGTTTCCGGCCTGCACAGTCGCGCGTCGTGGCGTTCGCCGATCATGCTGAGCTGGTCGATTCGATTGAGGCCGTGCGGACCCTCGCGGTGACCGATGGGACGGGGCCTGAGAACGCCATCAATCAGAATGCTTCCGACCTGGAAGAGGGTCTGCTCGCCGCTCTACCCGGTTTCGCGCCCGGCCTGGCCAAGCGTGTCGTTTTGCTGAGCGACGGCAATCAGACCGAAGGAGACGCCTGGCAGGCGATGCTGCGACTGCAGGCCGTGGGGGCGAGGGTGTTCGCCGTTCCCGCGCCGGTGGCCGCCGAGAGCGACGCCTGGATCGATCGGATCACCGTGCCGTCCGCCGCGCATGAGCGCGGGGCAGTGGACGTCGAGGTCCGCGTGTTCTCCCGCCGCTCCGTTCCCGCGCGAGTCGAGCTTGCCATCGGCGAACGCAGTCCCGCGGTGCGCAGCGTGACGCTCTCAGCGGGGGACAACCGCGTTTCCTTCGTCGTGCGCTTTCCGCAGGCGGGTGCCCAATACGTCACTGCGAGAGTGAGCGCCGAAGGCGACCAGCTGCCACGTAACGACACGCTCACCGAGGCCGTGAGGGTAGCGCCGCGCCCCCATGCGCTATATGTAGAAGGCGGTGAACAAGGCGCGCGTTACCTCGCCGACGCCCTCACCGCGCAAGGCATTCGCGTGACGTTCGCCACTGCGCAAGACCTCTCGGACGATACGCGAATGCTGAACGGCAAGGACGTCGTGATTCTCAGCGACGTGCGTGCCGACAATTTGGGAAAGGATGTGGTTCAGCGTTTGGGCGCGTTTGTACGCGACGGTGGCGGCGGCCTGATCTTCGCGGCCGGACAGAATACGTACGGACAGGAAGGCTTTGCCAAGAGCGAGGTCGAGCGTCTGCTGCCGGTCACATTCGAAGCCAAGCGCAAGCACGAGGATCTGGATCTGGTCCTGCTGGTCGATCGCTCTTCGAGCATGCGCGGTCAGAAGATCGAGGTCTCGAAGTCCGCCGCGCTGGCCACGCTCGATCTGCTGGACCCGGAGCACCGGCTGGCAGTCGTGGCATTCGACGCGCAACCGCACGACGTCGTGCCACTGGCGACGGTGGGAGACAAGCGCGAGGCTGAGGACCTCATCTCACGCATGACTTCGAGCGGCCAGACCAACATCTACAACGCTCTGTTGCGTGCGCAGGCAATGCTCGCGGCGTCGAAGGCCAAGACCAAGCACATCATCCTGCTCTCCGATGGACTGACTTCGCCGCCACCGGGCGGCTCTGCGACCCCCTTTTATCCCACCGAGATCGAGCAACGCCTGCGCGCTGTGCAGGAGGCCGAAGCCCGTCAGCGAGGCGGGGCGGTCGATTCGACGCGGACGCAGCAAGCAACGGCATCGCCTCGTGGTTTCCCGGGCATCATGGAAGAGTTCGTGGAATCGAAGGTCACGATGTCGACCGTGGCGATCGGCGAGAAGCCTGATGTAGAACTGATGGCAAACCTCGCAAAATGGGGCGGCGGCAAGAGCTACGTCACCAGAAGCGATGCCGAGGTCCCTACCTTGTTCGCGGCCGAGACGCGGCGGTTCCTGAACGATTCAATCGTCGAGGGAAAGTTCCGCCCGCGGGTAAAGGCCTGGAGCCCGACGCTCGCTGGAGTGGACTTTGCGAGCGGCCCCGAACTCAAGGGCTACGTGACGACCAAACCGAAGCGTTTTTCGGATGTGCTGCTGGAGGCCAAGAAGGATCTGCCACTTCTGGCCGAGACGCACTACGGGCTGGGCAAGACGGTTGCGTTCCTGTCGGATGTGAAGAATCGTTGGGCCACGGACTGGCTCGACTGGCCGGGCTACTCAACGCTATGGGCTCAGGTCGTGCGCGACACCGCCCGGCGCGACACCGGAGAAGGCGTGCGCTGGGAAGTGACGCGCGAAGGGCGCGAAGCGTTCATTCATCTCACCGCACGCAGCCGAGACGGCAGTTTTCTGAACGGCCTCTGGCCCGAGGTTCGCATCATGACGCCAAGCGGACAAGGCTCGGTTGCTCCGCTACGCCTGATCGCGCCAGGCCAATATCGCGCGCAAATTCCCGTCGCAGCCGCGGGTAACTTGCCCTGGCGCTTCGAGTTGCTTCCCAGTGCGGGATTGACTGCGGCCGATATCGCGCGGGCCGGTGGTCGTAGGTTGTTCTATTCCTATCCGGACGAGTATCGCCTTCTGCCGGCGAACCTACCGCTTCTGCGTACCTTAAGTGAGCAGACCGGTGGAGTGTTCGCGCCTCGGGCGGAGGAGATATTCACGCCACGCGGGGATGGCGGTGTTGAAACCACCGCACTGTGGCCGTATTGCGCCGGCGCCGCCCTGCTTCTATTTCTGCTGGATATCCTGGTGCGGCGTGCGCCCTGGCCCCTGCGTCGAGCGCTTCGATGAGGCGCAGGTAGCGACGCATCCGCTAACGACTATAGGCCAACACACCCCGCGCACTATCGCGGCGTCTTGCCGAAACGCGGTCGGATAGCCTTATTGCGGCTTCGCCAAGACTCTCGCCTTGACACCGATTCAATACCGCAATTAGCATGCACTGCGCTGGGAATTTTTCCCGGCTCACGCCTCAAGCACGCTGGTCAATGTCCGAGGGAGGGAGCAGCTTCCAAAATCGGGTTTGCGCCACAGATCGAGCAAGGTTCAGGCTGTGCACCCCCTGATGCCATTTGGCAGGAGGCTGTGCTGCGGAAGGCGTCCCGAATTCCCGTTTACCCCTAAGATTCAACCGCTTGTCGCCGGCGTCCGATAGTCAAACTAAAATTTAGGAGGAGGACCAGATGAGAACGTCTTTACGGCATTTCCTGACCTTGGCGCTACCGCTCGCCGTCGCGGCGGCATGGGCGCCGGGCGTGCAGGCGGCCGGATCGTCGGCGAAGGACATCCGAAACTGCGCGCCCGAGAATTGGTGCTTTTATCACCGTACCGTGGATACGTCATACCGCCACACCCCGTTGACCCAGATCAACGCCGGCAACGTCAAGAACCTTCGTCCGGCATGGATCTTCCAACCCGGCAACGTGCGTATGGGCATGCACGCAACACCGCTGGCAATCGACGGGAACGTGTACGTATCGGTGAACCCCTCGACCGTTTGGAAACTGGACGGCAAGACCGGCGAGCGTTTGTGGGTTCATGAGCCGAAGATGGAGGAGGCAGTGGTCGCCCGCTCGTTCTTCGCGCACACCCGTGGCCTCGCTATCGGCGACGGCAAGGTCTATATGGGCCAAGCCGATGGCAAGATCGTCGCACTCGACGAGAAATCCGGCAAGCCGGTGTGGGAAAAGCAGATCATAAACTCCACGAAAGACACGGTCGGGTTCAGTGGTGCCGCAACATTTGTCAGTTCCGATCTGATGGTCGTCGGCCAGAACGGCGGCGAGTACCCGATCGAAGGCAAAATCTTCGGGATCGACCCGAAGTCGGGCGATATCAAATGGACTTTCCATACCACCGGACGTGACGATCCCAAAGCGCTGGCAACCTGGAAGGGGGATTCTTGGCAGTACGGCGGCGGCGGATCGTGGCAGCCAGGCACGGTGGACTACGCAAACAATCAGATCATCATGGGCACCGGGAACCCGAACCCGGACTATGACTACTGCGGCAGCAACTGCCGGGATCCGAATGCCGACGGCTGGCGCTCGGGTGACGCGCTGTACACCTCGTCCACAGTGGCGCTGGATCTGAACACCGGCAAGCTCAACTGGTATTTCCAGGAAGCGCACGCCGATCCGTACGACTACGACGCCGCACCGGGCGAGTACGTCATTATTGGAGACAAGGTGTTGCATCCGGGCAAGAACGGCTTCAACCATGTGCACCAGACCAAAGGCGGAAAAGTCTTGGCCGTTTATCCAGACATGAAGAGTTTCAACTGGACGACGGGCTACAACATCGCCAAGGGTGAATGGGAAAACATGCTGTGGCCACAGCCCGGCGAGAAGACCCTGGTTTGCCCGGCGATCGACGGTGGGCATAGCTGGCAGGCTGGGTCCTACAGCCCCAAGACCAAACTGTTCTATCGCGTCGCGCAGGAATGGTGCATGTACCTGACCGCGCAACCGAAGACAGGCGGAACCACGATCTCGGCGGGCGCCGAGACCCGGACCCTGCAGCCGTTCGCCCAGGCGTTCATGAGCGCCGAATGGATCGGTACCGATCCGCCCGGCGACAAGAGTCATGGGCGCCTTACCGCGCGTGATCCGATCACCGGGAAGCTCGCCTGGGAAAAACGCTATGACCTGATCCCGCATTCGACCCTGATGTCCACGGGCAGCGATCTGCTGTTCCTCGGCACATCTGACGGCTTCGTCGAAGCGCTGGACGCCAAGAACGGCAACGTTCTGTGGCGGTACAACGTCGGCTCAGGTGTGCATGGCGGCATCATCTCCTACTCGGTCGGCGGCAAGCAGTACATTGCAGTTGCTTCCGGGCACGGCACGTACGTGGGCGGGGCAATCAAGGCCCTGAACAAGGAAAAGCTCGGAACCATGAATGAGAGCATGGCATTGGTCGTATTCGCACTTCCATAGGCTCTATCCTGCCGGGGACGGACGGGGTTACTCCCGTGCCGCCCCCGGCATTTTTCTGCTCCGTCCTCTCGCAGTCCGGCAGCAAAAATTGTGGTACTGTCCGTCACCTTTCGCAGTCTCCGCCCGGATGGCGGCATTGCGAACTTTATTTTCAATGGAGTATCAAACTTAACATGCGCATTGCGTCCATCCTATCCGTGTCCGTGGTTGCGCTCGGCGTGTCCTACGCAGGACTGCTCGCGGCAATGGAACAAGGAAAACTCGAACCCAAGCTCCCCGCAGTCCAGACAGCCCAGGCGGAGAACAAGCCTGTCAAGGTCGCATCTTCCAATCCGTTGTCGGGAGATCCCGAAGCCATCGATTTGGGCAAGCAGTTGTACTTCAACTGGTGCGTCCAGTGCCACGGCGTAAAGGCCGACGGTGATTCGCCGCGTTTCGGCAAGTACGCCGGCAATCTGACGAAGTTCTGGCGCGGCTATCCGGAGTTCGTAAACACCGTCAAGAACGGCCGGCCGGGAAAGCAGATGCCGCCCTGGAAGGATTTCATGGACGACGACACCATAAACAAGTTGGGCGCTTACCTGGAGACGCTGGCTGTGGAAGGAGCGAACTGGAAATGAACCGAGTCAAGAAATGGCACTTTCTGGTGGCAGCGCTGGTAAGCATCGCAGCGGTTGCGCCGGTGCAGGCGGGCGGGACGTACAGCACGCTGAAGGAGAACATCTTCGTGTGTATCTCGCCCCAGGCCTACGATGACGCGATGGTGCGCGTCCGGGGGCTGAACAGCCGGGATCTCGAGCCCTTGAAGAAGGAACTGAGCGAAAGCCAGCAATGCATGTTCGTCGACCCCAAAATGGCAGACAACATCATGGCGCCCTTCGCCGTCGTGCTGCAGCGAGACGGAACCAAAGTGCAAGTGCAGTTCATCGTCACGTTTCGCGAGAGGGTCGAGTTTCTGCACCGGTTGATCAATCGCTACGTCCTTGTCGGCTGGACGGACGAGTCGAATCTGGAGGCGAAGACCGTCCTGTAACGATGCTCGCGACCGTGTAGCGTAAAAGGTCGCGAGTTCTTTTCAACGCATTTCCTTCCCGCCTCACGCCTCTCCCGCAACTCGACTGGCGATTGCCAGCACCCTGTACATCGAACGCACCGCCGGTAGTTCGATCAGTTCTCCGTCCACCACAACCAAACCGGTCTTGTCTTGTTCGAAAGCTGCGCAGACCTTTCGCGCCTTCGCGATGGTCTTCTCGTCCGGCGTGAAAGCTTCGTGGATGATGCGGACCTGGTTGGGATGAATCGAGGCCTTGCCGGTAAAACCCAGCCGGGCGCAGGCCACCGCTTCCTGTCGTAACCCTTCCTGATCCTCGAGGTTAAGGAACGGCACATCCAGAAGGTCGATACCCGCGGCGGCGGCCGCATGCACCAGCCGCGAGCGGGCGTAGAGCAGCGGCTCCCAGGATTTCTCGCAACGCAGGTCGGCGGACATGTCCACCGCTCCCAGAATCACCGAGTCGATGCGTGAGGATGCGCGGGTGATCTCCATGACGCGCTCGAGCCCCTGGTTGGTCTCGATGATCACGCAGAAGCGAATGTTGCGGGCGGGCCCCGTGGAAAGCAGCGTCTCGATCACCTGCACTTCCTCGGCAGACTTGATCTTCGGGATCATGATGGCCGGGGGCGGTGCTTTGCTTTCGATGATCGCAGTCAGGTCCTTGAGCCCGTCCGGCGTCGAGAGACCGTTGATGCGCACCATCTGTTCGACATGCGGGTGGGAGTTTTTCTCGAACAGCGGCAAGGTGAGCGCACGGCCCTCGTCTTTGCGGCTGCGCGTGACCGCATCCTCCATATCAACGCAAACAATGTCGGCTCCGCTTTCGAGCGCCTTGGTAAAACGATCCGGCCGCAGCCCAGGCACGAAAAGCAGGCTGCGGCGTGGCCGGATCGCTCGCTCGATCGGATTCATGGGGCAATTTTCCATGTTTGCTGCTGAAAAGTGCGCATGCTAGCGGTAAACTCCTGTCTCTACCAGCCGTCTCCATGGCTGCAAAACCAAACAATGCCGGAGGGGCCAGCCGCATGAAAATTACCGCCGTCGAGACCATCGGTCTCGAGGAATTCCCGAACCTTCTCTGGGTGCACATCCAAACCGATGAAGGCATCGTCGGACTGGGCGAAACCTTCTATGCGGTGACTCCGGTGGCCGAGCACATCCATCAGACCTGTGCACCCTACCTGTTGGGGAAGAACCCGCTCGAGATCGACCGGCACAGCCGCCAGTTCCTCAATACCTATCTCGGTTTCAACAGCGTCGGCGTGGAGATGCGTGCCGCTTCCGCGATCGACATCGCATTGTGGGACCTGTTCGGCCAGTTTACCGGCCAGCCGATCTACCAGCTCCTGGGCGGCGCGTCTCGCGACAAGGTGCGCGTTTACAACACCTGCGCAGGTTACCAGTACGTGCGCGCCAAGCCTACCCAGGGAACAGAGAACTTCGGCCTGCCGGCGAAAGTAGACAAGAAGAATCGCCCTTACGAAGACCTGCTGGCATTCAAGACCGACGCAGGTGAACTGGCCAAGTCCCTGCTGGATATGGGTATCACCGGCATGAAGATATGGCCGTTCGACGAAGCGGGCGAAGCCTCGAATGGCAGCTACATCTCCAATGCCGACTTGAAGAAGGCAATGAAGCCATTCGAGCAAATCAGGAAAGCGGTAGGCGACAAGATGGACATCCACGTCGAGTTCCACTCGATGTGGAATCTTCCCACCGCGATTCGTATCGCCGAAGCGTTGGAACAGTTCGATCCGTTCTGGTACGAAGATCCGATCAAGATGAATAACATCGACGCGGTTGCGGATTATGCGCACCGCACTAACGTCTGGGTTACCGCTTCGGAGACGCTGGGCACGCGCTGGGGCTTCCGCGAGTTGTTTGAGAAGCAGGCCGTTTCGGTATGCATGCTGGACGTGGGCTGGACCGGGGGTTTATCCGAATCGAAGAAGATTGCAACCATGGCGGAAGCCTACGCGTTGCCGGTCGCACCTCACGACTGCACCGGGCCGATCGTGCTTACCGCTTCCGTGCACCTGTCGCTGAACTGCCCGAATACGCTGGTACAGGAAATGGTGCGGGCGTTTTATTATGACTGGTACGGCAATCTGGTTACCCAGTTGCCGCCCGTGACGGATGGGTATATCACCGCGCCCAAAGGGCCCGGCCTGGGCACCAAGCTGCAAGCCTCGGTGCTGAAACGCAAGGATGTCATTCGCAGGGTTAGCAAAATCGGAAAAACGTGAGGCATGAGGCGTGAGGAATGAGCAGAAAGATCTGAGAACCGACCCGCGGGTGCTGGTCCTGGCGCCTGGTGACAACGTCGCGGTGGCCAAGTCGGACATCGCTTCGGAAACGACCCTGACGGTGATGGGCCAGTCCGTGACGCTCAAGAGCCGCGTCGAAGTCGGTCACAAATTCGCATTCACGCGAGTCGCGAAAGGCGAAAGGCTGGTGAAGTACGGTGCGCCGATCGGCGTGGCCACCGAGGACATCTTGCCCGGCGACTACATGCATATCCACAACGTTACCAGCGATTACATTCCCACTTACACGCTCGACGAGGGTCATGAATTTTTCAAGGAGGCGCATTAGCCATGCTCAACGCCTATCTCCGCCCGGACGGCCGCAAAGGCATCCGCAACACCATCGTCGTGGCCTACCTGGTCGAATGCGCACACCACGTGTCGCGCGAAATCGCATTTGCCTATCGCGAACGGGGTGTACACCTGATCGGCTTCCCGGGCTGCTTTCCGAACGTGTATTCGCACAGGATGATGGAACGCCTTTGCACTCACCCGAACGTGGGCGCCGCGCTGCTGGTTTCGCTGGGCTGTGAAGGTTTCAACAAGGGCAAGCTGCAGGAAACCATCCGCAAGTCGGGCCGCCCGGTGAAACTGATCGAAATCCAGGGCACTGGGGGCACGCGCAAGACCATCGCCGAAGGCAAGGCATGGATCGAACAAACACTGAAACAACTCGACGACACGCCGCGCACACCGATGAGCATCGACGAGCTGATCGTCGGCACGATTTGCGGCGGATCGGACGCCACCAGCGGCCTGACCGCGAACCCGGCCATGGGCCGCGCTTTCGATTTTCTTGTGGAAAAGGACGCGACCTGCATTTTCGAGGAGACGGGCGAACTGATCGGCATGGAGCACTGGATGGCCAAGCGCGCGGAAAATCCCGAACTGGGCGAGGAAATAGTGAAAACCGTCGCCAAGGCCGCGAATTACTACGCCGCCTACGGCCACGCAAGCATCGGCCCGGGCAACGCCGACGGCGGTCTCACGACGATCGAGGAGAAATCACTGGGCGCGTACGCGAAATCCGGACAATCACCGATCTCTGGAATCATCAAGCCCGGAGATGTCCCGATCCGCGGCGGGCTCTATCTGCTGGACGTGGTGCCGGACGGCGAACCACGATTCGGTTTTCCGAACATCAGCGACAACGCCGAGATTGCTGAACTAATCGCCTGCGGCAGCCACGTAATCCTGTTTTCCACCGGTCGCGGCTCGGTGGTGGGCTCGGCGATTTCGCCGGTGATCAAGGTGTGCGCCAATCCCCACACGTTCAAGCGCATGTCCGACGACATGGATGTAGACGCTGGGCGGATACTGGAAGGCCGCGCCACGCTCGATGAGGTCGGCCGCGAAATCTACGACCTGATCATGCGCGTTTCCAACGGCGAGCAGACCAAATCGGAAGACCTCGGCCACCAGGAATTCATTCTCACCTACAAGAGCTTCGAGCCGATCGGCCCCGCCTGCTTCCCTTCAGCAGCGTGAGAAAAAAGACTCTCACCTCGGAAAACGAAACAAGCAGGATTGAGCCGGGAGACAGAGAATGAAAACCATCGGGCGCGCGATCTGGTTCGGTGTTCTGACGATAATGTGGATGGCGAGTCCACGCTTCTCCTTGGCGGAAGACGTCCCGGCCTTCCGGGTGGATCCGTTCTGGCCCAAGCCGCTGCCGAACAACTGGATTTTCGGAGAGATTGGTGGCATCGCGGTGGACCGGCACGATCATGTCTGGGTCCTGCAGCGTCCCAGATCCCTGAAGGAAGATGAACAAGGCGCCGCGCTTACGCCGCCGATATCGAAATGCTGCCTGCCGGCCCCGCCGGTACTCGAATTCGATCAATCCGGAAACCTGCTGCAAGCATGGGGTGGACCGGGAAGCGGATTCGAGTGGCCGCTACGGGAACACGGCATTTTCGTCGATGCTCGCGATCACGTCTGGATCGGTGGCAACGAGAAGGACGACCACCAGATTCTCGAATTCACCCGTGATGGAAAATTCATCAAGCAGATTGGTGAATCCGGCAAGTCCGAAGGCAGCAACAGCACGCGCTTTCTCGGCCGGCCCGCCCTCGCAGTCGTGGATGAAACTGCGTACGAGTTGTACGTCGCCGACGGTTACGGCAACAAGCGCATCGTCGTGTTCGACGCGCGCACCGGAGAGTACCGGCGCCATTGGGGCGCTTACGGCGCGAAACCGGATGATTCCGACGCCGGCAAATACGATCCCGCTGCACCGATCGCGAAGCAATTTCGCAACCCGGTTCATTGCGTGCGCATCGCGCGCGACGGGATGGTTTACGTCTGCGACCGCGTCAACGACCGCTACCAAGTATTCCGCAAGGACGCCTCGTTCGTGGCGGAATACGTGCTGGAGCCGAACACGCGCTTCGCCGGCTCGGTCTGGGACATTGCGCTATCCGAAGACGCGGAGCAGAAATACTTGTTTGTAGCCGACGGGACCAACAATGAAGTCCATATCCTGCTGCGCAACAGCGGAAAAACAGTCGGATCGTTCGGCCGGCAGGGCCGCTACGCCGGCGAATTCCATTGGGTGCATGCGATCGCCATCGATTCCTATGGCAATGTGTTCAGCGGTGAAGTTGATACCGGCAAGCGCGTCCAGAAATTCACCCGGCAACGCTGAGCACTGCGCCCTCGTCCGGCCGCATGAACTGTGGCCGGGCT
Organism: Burkholderiales bacterium; assembly: GCA_035275265.1. Classification (GTDB taxonomy): domain Bacteria; phylum Pseudomonadota; class Gammaproteobacteria; order Burkholderiales; family JACQAP01; genus JACQAP01. Next base: position 223,793 of record DATENC010000029.1, read on the forward strand.
ATCGCGGGGGCAGCAACAAACCGAAGAAGATGTAGCACACGATGGCGCCCACGATGCACATCGACAGTCCCCACACCAGCATCTGGTTAAACAACCTCTTGCGGTCCACGTCGGGCGCGGCGTTGGAAATACACAGCGCCCCGAGCGTGGAGAGCGGCGATATGTCCACCAGATGTGAACCGACATTGATCGATGATGCAATGGCGAACGGATTGCCGCCTCCAAGTTTCTCGATGAGACCCGGGATCGTCGGCAGGAAGGCCGGCAGCACGACGCCCGAAGAACTGCTGTAAACCGAGATCACGCCGGTGACCAGCGCGATTACGGCGGTGATGCTTTTCTGGGTCGAGAAAGATGACAGCATTGAAGTCAGCAGGTCCATACCGCCGGTTTTTTCCGCCACGCCGATCAGAACTGTCACGCCGCAGACCATCAGCGTAACCCCCCACGGCATGTCCTTGAGCGCACGCTTTTCGTCGGCGGCGCGGGCCAGCGACAACACGGCCGCACCGGCGAACGCGCCGATGGTGATATCCACTTTGAAGGCGAGGACTGCAACGATCAGCGCGGCGATCACCGCCAGCGTAAGCTTCTGTTGCCAGTCCAGGAGCTGGTCGCCTGAAGCATTCTCCTCCAGCGCAACGGTTCCCCTTCCCTCGCGCAGCAGCCGCGTTCCACCGAGCAGGAAATAGCCGGCGAAGCCGACGAATGCCTGGGACAGCAGCAGGCTCAGGTAGTTGCTCCACTGCGCGCCCTCGATGCCGATCTTCGCCATGAGACCATTGGCGATGATGCCGGTCGGCGCGAACGGCGACAGCGCGCCCGCATTGGCGCCACAGCACACCATCACGGCCATCAGGAAAGCCGGGATACCGGCGCGTCCCGCGGCTGCCATTGCCACCGGCGCAAGCAATGCCGTCGAAGCGATGTTGCCTGGTCCGATAGAAGCGAATACAAGTGCAAGGAAGAAGAAAATGATCGGGATGACGCCGGCCCTCCCGCGAGCGTGGCTCACCGCGAGCGCCGAGATCCTGTCGAGCGTGCCATTTATCCGTGCCTGCGAAAACAATAGCGTGACACCGACCAGAGTGAGGAACAATCCCGCGGGAAATCCGGAAGCGACCGCCGAGACTTTCAAGCCGGCGAGCGGCACGCCGATCAGAAATGCAACCGCGATCGCGAGCACACCGACGTTGACGGGCAGGAAACTGCCTGCCACGACGACGGCGAGCAGAGCAAGCAGCGAAACAACGGAAAGATCCATTCTTGTTGTTCTCCTCCATGAACGTCGGTCCCGCTGCCCGCGATGTTAGACTTTCGGCCGTCCGTCTTCCACCACAATGCAGACAAAAACATGAAGTCCATCGACTACTATTTTTCCCCGATGTCACCGTGGACCTACCTCGGTCATGCCCGCTTCGCCGATATTGCAAAGCGGCATGGCGCGACGATCACCGTGAAACCGGTGGACTACGGCAAGATCTTTCCAGTGTCTGGCGGGCTGCCGCTCTCCAAGCGCGCGCCGCAGCGCCAAGCGTATCGACTGGCGGAATTGGCGCGCTGGCGCGACTACCTCGGGGTTCCGCTTACCATACAACCGAAATTCTTTCCTTACGAATCGAACTTGGCTTCCCGGCTGATCGTCGTTGCCGACAATCGCGCGTCAGATGCTGGGCTTCGGCTCGCCGGCGCCATTCTCAAGGCATGCTGGGTGGAAGAGAGAAACATGGCGGATGAGAGTGAACTAGCCGCGGTGGTCCGTGAACAGGCACTGGAGCCGCGCGATCTCATGGTTGCGGCAAAGTCGGACGAATCGCAGGCTCGCTACGACGAGTTCACCGGCGAAGCAATTGAATTGCAGGTGTTTGGCGCTCCTACGTATGTCTACAAAAAGCAATTATTCTGGGGTCAGGACAGGCTCGAGTTCCTGGATCGCGCGCTCGAGAAATAGGGACGAGGGGCGAGGAACGAGGGCCGAGGGAAATCCCCAAGGCCTTTATGGCTGCGAATGCATCCAGGCAGACGGATCATGATCTACGCGCGTGCGTTGCTGCTCCAGGCTTTTTCAACCCTCGCCCCTCTTCCCTCCTTCCTCGTTTTTCACCCCTCATTGTGCAATTTCGCCGTGAATCCCGCCTTTTCGAGTACCGCAATGATCTGCTGAACATGATCATGACCGCGCGTTTCCAGAACGAAATCCACTTCCGCAGTCTGCACCGGCAGGCGGGTGAATGCGCGCTCGTGATGCACTTCCCCGATGTTGGCATTGGCCTCGGCCAGACAGGCGGTCACCTTGGCAAGCGACCCCGGCAAGTCTCGCAGTTGGACCCGCAACCGGGTCAGCCGTCCGCTGCGTACCATGCCGCGTTCGATGATTTCGGCGAGCGTGAGTGGATCGATGTTGCCACCGCACAGGACCAGCCCGACTTTCTTGCCGGCAAAACGGTCACGGTTTTTCAATAGTCCCGCAAGCCCCACTGCACCGGCCCCTTCGACGACCGTCTTCTCGATTTCCAGAAGCAGCAGCATCGCTTCTTCGATGTCGCCCTCATCAACCAGGATCAGGTCGTCGACCTGCCTGCGAACGATCTCCAGAGCAATTTTCCCAGGCTCCCTGACCGCAATTCCATCGGCGATGGTCTCAGTGCCAAACTCGGGTTTCACCCCCTTCAGAGCGCAGTACATCGAGGGAAAGCGCAGGGTTTCCACGCCTACAACTTCGATACCGGTCTTGGCCGACTTGGCGGCAACCGCCATTCCGGAGATCATGCCTCCGCCTCCCACCGGCACCAGCAACGCATCGAGACCCGGCTCCGCAGCAAGCATTTCCAGCGCGATGGTCCCTTGTCCCGCGATCACCTTTTCGTCGTCATAGGGATGGACCAGTGTCAGGTGCCTTTGCACCATAATGTCCAACGCAAACGACTTGGCGACATCGAAGTTCTCGCCGTGCAGGATGATTTCCGCGCCGAAGGCCCGGGTATGCTCGACTTTCACGTGTGGCGTAAACCGCGGCATGACGATTACAGCCGGGATGCCCAGGCGCCTGGCGTGGTAGGCGACTCCTTGCGCATGGTTGCCGGCGGATACGGCGATCACGCCGGCCGCGCGCTGCGCTGCGGTCAGGGAAAGCAGCTTTGCCAGTGCACCGCGTTCCTTGAACGAGGCTGTGAATTGGTGGTTCTCGAACTTCAGGTAGACCTGCGCTCCGGCAATGCCGGAGAGCGTACGTGAATGCAGACAAGGCGTAGCGACCACGGCTCCGGTAATAGCCGCCGCGGCGCTGCGCACGTCCTGGAAAGAAACCGGCATTCTCGGATGGATCGAGGCGGTTGAAGGCAACTGTAATCGAGGCATTTGTTGCGGGCAACAAAAAACCCGCCGAAGCGGGTCTTCTGTTCTGAGCCGAAGCCGTTCAGGCGTTCTGGATGTTCGACGCCTGCTTGCCCTTCGGGCCGGTGGTAACTTCGAAACTGACTTTCTGGCCTTCCTTGAGGGTCTTAAAGCCCTGCATGTTGATCGCGGAGAAGTGTGCGAACAAATCGTCACCGCCGTCATCCGGAGTGATGAAGCCGTAGCCCTTCGAGTCGTTGAACCACTTGACGGTACCAGTTGCCATGATATTTCCTCGGATAAAGTTTGCAAAACGGGGTCCACCCGATGTTGGAGTTACAGGTGAACCGCGTATGGCAGAACCGATACCGAACACTTTCACTCAAGGCCGCACCGCAACCGAACCGGGCGCGAGGCCACGCAACACGCGCGCATGATACGCCAAAGGTGCCGGAAAGTGCGGTTTATTTCAAGGAGCACGGCGGTCCTTCGCAGCGGTTTCCCGAGGTTGGTTAGAATGTGGCTAACGTGATGACGAAACTGACTCCCACCGCCCTGCTTGGCCGCTTGGTTGAGGTCCGGCAAGGCGAGGCTACGGCCATGCTGTGGTCATTTGCGTATTTCTTTTTCCTCTTGTGCGGCTACTACATCCTCCGGCCGGTTCGCGATGAAATGGGCATCCAGGGCGGCGTTGAAAATCTGCAATGGTTGTTCACCGGAACATTCGTGACCATGCTTGCGGCGGTACCGCTCTTTGGCTGGGTTTCCTCCCGCTATCCGCGCCGCAAACTCTTGCCCATCGTCTATCTGTTCTTCGTTGCCAACCTGCTCATCTTTTACACCCTGCTCCAATTCCAAATCGCTCCGACGTTCACTGCGCAGGCATTTTTTATTTGGGTCAGTGTGTTCAATTTGTTCGTGGTGTCGGTATTCTGGAGTTTCATGGCCGACCTGTATCGCAACGAGCAGGCACGCCGGTTATTTGGATTCATTTCCGCTGGCGGCAGTCTTGGCGCCCTGGCCGGGCCGACCGTCACCGCATTGCTTGCCCCTGTCACGGGTCCCGCGCACTTGCTGCCGCTGTCCGCATGCTTGCTGCTGATGGCCGTGCTTTGCATTTATCGTCTGGCGGGCCGCGTTGCGCGCAGTCCCAGTGATCTGGTCGAAATAGGCCGCCGGGCGACCGAGCAGCCGATCGGTGGCAGCATCTTTGCCGGCGTCACGCTTGCGTTCAAGTCCCCCTATCTTATCGGGATCGGCGTGTACGTCGTACTGGGCACGGTACTCAGTACATTCCTCTATTTTCATCAGGCCTATATTGTTTCGATGACGATCGCCGATTCGGGCAATCGTACGGCCTTGTTCGCACAGATCGATCTTGCCGTTAATGCCTTGACCCTGGGCTGCCAATTGTTCGTCGTGAACCGACTGATCAGCCGTTTCGGGATCGGCATCACACTGATGGTGCTTCCGGTGATCTCGGTCGTGGGCTTTGTGCTGATCGGGCTCGCGCCGACACTGATGATCCTGGTCGCGTTCCAGGTGCTGCGCCGCGCGGGCGAGTACGCGATCGCACGGCCGGCACGCGAGATTCTTTTCACAGTTCTGAACCGCGAAGAAAAGTACAAATCCAAGAATTTCATCGACACCGTCGTGTTCCGAAGCGGCGATGCGGTGGGTGGCTGGATGTTCGAGGGCCTGCGCATCCTGGGCCTGGGATTCTCGGGTATTGCGTTTGTTGGCGTGCCGATAGCTCTGCTGTGGGCGGGCACCGGATGGATGCTCGGTCGTACCCAGGAGGAAATGCGCAAGACACAGGAGTGGAGGAGGCGAACCGATGCACAGGAAACCGACCAGGCTGTCACGCCGCAGGGCCCTGGGGGCACTGGCGGTATCGGGGGCGTGGGTGGCGATGGGCAACCTGTCGTTCGCTGACGCTGCCACGATCACCGTGAACAAACGCCCGATAGTGCGTTCCGGCGAACTGCTGCCGGTGGCTGGGTTGGGTACCTACCAGAGCTTCGACGTGGGCAATGACGCCGACAAACGCGAATCGCTCAAGGAAGTGCTGCGCCTATTTGTGCTGCACGGTGGCGCACTTGTGGACAGTTCACCGATGTACGGCTCTTCGGAGTCGGTGGTCGGCGACCTTGTGGCGGACTCGGGAATCACCGGCCGGCTGTTCATGGCAACCAAAGTGTGGACCACCGGGCGAGAGGCTGGCATACGCCAGATGGAGGAATCGATGCGCCGCATGAAGGTCACGCGCATGGACCTTATGCAGATTCACAACCTGGTGGATTGGCGCACGCATCTCAAAACGCTGCAGGAGTGGAAGGCATCGGGGCGCATTCGTTATGCCGGCATCACGCATTACCACTCCGGCGCATACGGGGATCTTGAGCGCCTCATGAACACAGGGGAATTCGACTTCGTGCAGTTCAACTACTCGATGGCGGAGCGCGAGGCCGAGGAGCGCATCCTGCCGCTGGCTCAGGAAACTGGCACCGCGGTGATCGTCAACCGGCCGTTCGCGCAGGCCAGCCTGTTCTCGCGCGTGCGCGGCAAGGACTTGCCGGCGTGGGCGGCAGAGTTCGACTGCAAGTCGTGGGGCCAGTTTTTCTTGAAGTACATCCTCGGCCATCCAGCGGTGAATTGCGTCATCCCCGCCACCAGCAAACCCAATCACTTGGTGGACAACATGATGGCGGGCGTGGGGCGACTGCCCGATGCAGCAACGCGCAGACGGATGGTGGAATTCATGAACAAGCTCTAAAAGCCGGAGAGGCCCTTCCTAGTCCCTCGTCCCTCTCCACCATCCCTCGCCCTATAACAGGCCCCTCGCTGCCAAATTGCGCATCAGTTCGTTGATGCCGAAGGTCCAGGGCACAACCTTGTCGCTATGGTTGACGCGGTTCACCAGCATGCCGAGCCCATCGGCGCGGATGCTTACGATATCACCGAGCTTGTGCGTGAATCCCTTGCCCTTCTCCCCGCGGTCCTTGGTCGGCGCGAACTGGGTGCCGAGAAACAGCATCGCGCCGTCCGGATACTGATGCGTCCGGTTCACCGCCTGGGACGCGAGGTCCAGCGGATCGCGGCTGATGCTGGCGAGATGGCTTTCGCCGCTGAGCCGGTAACCGTCGGTACCCAGCACTTCGATAGCGATGTGGGTCTTGCGCAGGTCGTCGATTCCGTAGCGTTCGTCGAAAAGGCGAATGAAAGGCCCGATGGCGCAACTGGCATTGTTGTCCTTGGCCTTGCCGAGCAGTAAGGCACTGCGCCCCTCAAAGTCGCGCAGATTGACGTCGTTGCCGAGCGCCGCCCCGATTACTGTTCCGGCACGGTTGATCGCGAGCACCACTTCCGGCTCGGGATTGTTCCATGACGAATCGGCGCGGATGCCGATTTCTGCGCCTACGCCAACGGCCGATAAGGGCTGCGATTTGTTAAACACTTCGGCGTCAGGGCCGATTCCGACCTCGAGGTACTGCGACCACAGGTTGCGTCTGATCAGCGATTCCTTGAGGCGCATTGCTTGCTCTGAGCCGGGCTTGACCGATTTCAGTTCGGCGCCGATTTCCGCGCCGATGCTGCGGCGTATCTCCTCGGCTTTTAGAGGGTCGCCCTTCGCATGTTCCTCAATCACGCGTTCGAGCATGCTGGCGATGAAGGTCACGCCGCAGGCACGCAATGCCTGCAGATCGCAGGGCGTCAGCAGGTAGGGTTTTTTTGGATCGCGCCGATCGGCATCCGAATTGGAAATCAGATCGGCAACCTCACCGATTGCGCGGGCCCATCCCGCTTTCACCGCTTCCCGTGCCATTCGAACCGGGTCACGGCTGTTGAGCAGTTCGCTAACGGTTGGCGCGACGCGCGCCAGATCGTAAGCCGTGGCGCCGGAGATGACGACCGGGCTTGGCCCTGCCACGCGTCCCGGCACCCAGGCGCGGCCGATCAGCGTTGACCGCTCTGTATCTACCGGAAGAATCTGTGCTGCCGTGAGATCCATGCGCTTGCCTCTCCCTTTAGTCAATCTCGTGCATCAGAAACAAGTACTCGGACGCGCATTCAGGGACGCACAGCACCACCCAGCCTTCGCGATCGGAGCGGAAGCCAAAGTAGGCATCCAACTCATGGCCGAGATCGTTGTGTGCTACCAGTTTAACAAGGCGTATTGGCGGCACCTTTTCCCGGTAGGTCGGCAGATCCTTCGCGAATCTTTCATGGCGCCTCATGGCCTCGGTCGCACTGAGTTCGGTCGCCTTGAACTCGGTGAAATAACGTGGGCCTCCCAACTGGCGAGAATCCATGGGCGCATAGGCGGGAATGATCGGCCGGTCAAAGAAACTGCCTGGATAACGCCAGCTCCATCCTTCGCGGGCCACGATGGTTTGTGCCGAAGGGTTGCACTCGATACTTGCCACCCTGGCTACCTGTTCCGGCAGCGCCGATGCCAGAGATTCGGGGGGATTTTCGCAGTCCAGCAATGCGGGGCCGGTGCCTTTGCTTTCCGAATGCGCCAGAGCTTGGGCAGCGGCGAGACACAGACAGAACCAGACAACACGAAACAACACGTTCGCCTCCTTGTTCTTGTGCGTTGGGATTATACAGTTCAGCGTATTTCGTCCAGACGCAACACAAGAACCGGGCAACTTAAGAGACCGGTGTTGGCCAGGCGCGCTCGCGGGTGACCCACGGACCCCGAAAACGGAACCTCGAAGCGAGACTCATGAACACCCCTTAGAATTGCGACGCCTGAATGAACAACTTCCTTATCCCGGGCACCGCCGTTAGCCCATATGTCCAGCCGGCAAGTCCCTAAGACCGAGTGAACTGTCTGAAATCAAGACTTTTCAAAGGCTTGAGTGTCGCCTGTGGCAGCAGATATGCTTGATCGCCCTCTGGTATTCCTCGATCTCGAAACCACCGGCGCAACGGCGCACCATGACCGCATCACAGAAATCGGTCTGGTGGAGGTGGATTGTGGGCACCATGCCGGCGAGTGGAGTTCCCTGGTAAACCCGGAGATGAGTATTCCCCTTTCGATTCAGACGCTCACTGGCATCACCGACGCCATGGTGGCCAATGCGCCCACTTTCGCGGACCTCGCAAAGTCGCTTCATGACCGTCTCGAGGGAAAGGTGCTGGTGGCCCACAACGCCCGCTTCGACTATGGCTTCCTCAGGAACGAGTTCCGCCGTCTCGGGTTGCGCTATCGGCCGAATGTGTTGTGCACCGTCAAGCTATCACGCCGGTTGTATCCGCAACACCGCCGCCACAACCTCGACAGCCTGATTGAACGGCACGGCCTTTCCTGCGACAGCCGCCATCGCGCTCTCGCCGATGCGCGCGTGCTGTGGGACTTCACGCGCCATATCCATCTCGACGTCGGGTCCGAAGCGATCCGCGTGGCAGTCGAAGATTTGTTGAAGAAGCCGGTGCTGCCTCCGCGACTGCCGGCCAACATGCTCGACGAAATTCCTGAAGGCCCGGGTGTGTATGCGTTCTACGGCGACAACGATGTTGCGCTGTATGTTGGCAAGAGCATGGATCTGCGTTCGAGTGTGACGTCGCATTTCCACGGCGATCATCGCGTCGCAAGGGACATGCGTATCTCACAGGAAATCATGCGTGTCGAGTGGATAGAAACCGCGGGGGAACTGGGTGCGTTGATCAAAGAGGCGCAGCTCGTCAAGCGGCTCACGCCGGTTCACAACCGGCGGTTACGGCGCGACAACGACATGTGCGCGTTCCGTTGGGAGCCCGTGAACGGGCCGAAGACGCCACAGTTGGTGAGCGCCACCGAGATCGATTTCTCTGAACTGGACAATCTCTACGGCATGTTCCGCTCACGCCGAGTAGCGCAGAACGCGCTCCGGGAAATCGCCGATGAACACGGGTTATGTCACATCGGCATCGGGCTGGAAAAGGGCACGGGTTCTTGTCTTGCCTACCAACTCAAGCGTTGCCGTGGTGCCTGCGTCGGCAAGGAAAGCGCCTTGTCCCACTCGATTCGCGCAACGCAGGCGCTGTATTCGCTGCGCATTCGGGCCTGGCCGTTTCCCGCCCGGATCGGCATACGAGAGCACGATCCGCACAGCGGGCGCACCGAACTTCACGTACTGGACTGCTGGCGTTACCTGGGCACGTTCGACTCGCAGACGGACTTTTGCGACGTGTTGGAGTCCCGGATCGAGCCTTCGTTCGATTCCGACATCTACACGATCCTCACCCGCTACTTCAAGTCCAGGCCCCGCAATGTCGAGATCGTGCACCTGCCGGAAAGCGTGAGACGTGAGGAGTGAAGTGCAACCGCGAATCAGCATATGAATGCTGTCCGGCTGCCAACCATGGATCGATGGCGACTAACTGTGCTTGGATAGAAAGCCGAGCAGCGCGTTGTTGAAAGGTTCCGGTTGCTCCAGGTTCGACAGATGTGAGGCAGAAGGGATGATCGCCAGTTTCGATCCAGGGATCGCATCGTGGATCGCGCGCGACATCGCAACCGGTGTGCCGACGTCTTGCTCGCCGACAATGATCTGCACCGGGCACGAGATTGCGCCGAGCCTGGCGGTCAGGTTGATCTTGGGGATGGCGTGGCAGCAGCCGATGTAACCAGCCGGCCTGGTCGTGTGGATCATCTGTCCCACGCGCTTCATCATCGACTTGTTGCTCTTGTAGAAGGCTTCCGTGAACCAGCGCTGCAGCGTCGGTTCAACCAGCGGTTTCATCCCCTGCTCGGCGGCGGTCTTGATGCGTCCCTCCCAAACCAAGGCGGCTTCGGCTGGAATCCTGCTCGAGGTATCGCACAGCGCCAGGCTGCGAAAACGTCCCGGATGTGCGAGCGCGAATGTCATGCCAATCATTCCGCCCATCGAGAGTCCGACGAAATGCGTTTCCTCGATACCGAGGCCATCCAGGATGCCCAGCAGGTCTTCGGCCAGCATATCCAAGGTGTAGGCACCATCCGGTGCGTCGCTGCTGCCGTGGCCGCGAGTGTCGTAACGCAACACTCGATAGTGTCGCTTCAACGCGTCCGCCTGTTCGTCCCACATCGAAAGGTTGCATGCGAGAGAATGGCTGAGAACGACCCACGGCCCCTTGCCTTCGATGGTGTAACTGATCTCGATGCCGTTGCTGGTGACCTTCATGTCGCCTCCCGTATTCCCGTTGCAGTATAAGTCGGCACGTGCGGGCGTTCAACGACGCGCGGACGCGGCAGCGGCAGATTCGTCGTAACATTCGCATCGCGGGCAAAGCAATCACAAAACAGGACCAATGGGGGAATCTTGAGACTCGTTCAATTCAAAGACCGTTCCGGCGTTCGCAAGGTCGCCGTGGTGTCCGAGGACAGCAGGACATTGCGCGTGATCGCCGGCGTGACACGCACTTACGACCTGGCTCTTTCGGCCGCGCGCAGCAAAACCACACTCGAAGCCGCCGCAAACGCAAAATTCGGATCGGAAACGGCAAACTACGACGAAGTAATCGACAACCACCGTTTGTTGCCGCCACTCGACCACGCCGATCCCTACCATTGCCTGATCTCGGGCACGGGGTTGTCGCACTTGGGCAGCGCGGCCGCGCGCGACTCCATGCACGTCAAGCTAAAGCAGGCGGAAGTCGAAATGACCGATTCGATGAAGATGTTCAAGTGGGGCGTGGACGGCGGCAAGCCGTCGCCCGGACAAATCGGCGTTGCCCCGGAGTGGTTCTTCAAGGGTGACGGCCGCTGCGTGGTCGCACCGGAGGAACCGATGGAGTTGCCGTCGTACGCGCTCGACGGTGGTGAGGAAGTGGAAGTCGTGGGTCTGTACATCGTGGGGGACAAGGGCGGGGTGCTGCGGCTCGGATTTGCCCTCGGCAACGAATACGCGGATCACGTGATGGAGCGCCAGAATTATCTCTACCTGGCGCATTCCAAATTGCGCCAGTGCAGCTACGGCCCGGAGTTGCTGGTTGGCGAGTTGCCGAAGTCCGTCTCTGGCCGCGCGCGGTTGGTGCGCGACGGCAGGGAAATATGGGCCGAGGACTGGCTTTCCGGCGAAGACAACATGTGCCATTCGATTGCCAATCTCGAACATCATCATTTCAAATACCGAGACTTCCGCCAGCCCGGCGACGTGCACGTGCATTTCTTCGGCGCCGCCACCGGCAGCTTCACCAAGAAAATCGAAACCAGGATCGGAGACGTCTTCGAAATCGGCTCGCCGCAGTTCGGCAGACCATTGCGCAATACGCTTGGCCCGGCCAAGGAATCCGGCAAGCTGGTGACCGTACGCACGTTGTGAGCGACCTGCACGTCGTCTTTGGCACTGGGCCCCTTGGTATGGCGGTGATGCGCGAGCTGCGTCGGTGCGGCCGGAGGGTACGCATGATCAACCGCTCGAGTCAGGTCAAGTTCGCAAAGGACCCGAAGACCGAAGTCGGCGGTGCCAACGCCGCCGATCCGGCGCAGGCTCGGGAAGTGTGCGATGGTGCGTCAGTCGTTTATCACTGTATCGGCCTACCCTACCCGCGCTGGCCGGAATTTCCGGCGATCTTCGCCGGAGTTATCGAAGGTGCCGCCGCTGCGGGCGCAAAACTGGTGTACGGCGACAATCTCTACATGTACGGCGCAGTCGACGGCGCAATGACCGAGGAACAGCCTTACGTTGCGACGACGACCAAAGGGCGAATTCGCGCGGCGATCGCGCGCGCCTTGCTTGATGCGCACCACGCGGGCAAGGTACGGGTGGCAATAGGACGCGGGTCGGATTTTTTCGGACCGTTCGCTACCGACGCGGCGATGATGGGCCGCCGTGTCTTCGGCCGCGCCCTGGCTGGAAGATCAGCCCAGGTGGTCGGCGACCCGGATCGCCTCCATACCTACACTTTTATCGACGATTTCGGCAAGGCGCTGGTCACGCTGGGGGAGCGCGAAGAGGCGCTCGGCAGAGCCTGGCACGTGCCCAGTCCGGCTGCGGTGACGACCCGCCAGTTCGTCGAAGCGGTCTATCGCATGCTCGGCAACCCGGTCAAGATGAACATTGCGCCACGACTTGCAATCGCCTTTGCAGGACTCTTCGACGCGAACGCGAAGGAGCTGAAGGAAATGCTGTACCAGTTCGAAAGAGATTTCGTCATGGACTCGAGCCGCTTCGAGAAGACTTTCGGCACCCGGGCAACGCCGTTGGACGAGGCAATCCGGCAGACGCTGGATTGGTATCGACGCCCGAATTCCTGAACGCGTCGCCGCGAACTCGCGGAGGACAATGTGGAAGGTTTCGAAATTTTCGTTCCGGCGTAGCGCGCTACGCGCTTTAGCCTTCACTGAAACTTCGAATCAATCCTATCAAGCCTTGGATGCGGGCCTGGTCTTATTCTTCTCGATCAATGCATACGCGGAGTGATTGTGGATTGATTCGAAGTTTTCACTCTCCACTACATACGCATCGATCCGTTTGTCCTGATCCAGCACTGTTGCGATTTCGCGCACCATGTCTTCAACGAACATGGGATTATCGTAAGCGCGCTCGGTCACATACTTTTCGTCCGGGCGCTTGAGCAGGCCGTAGAGTTCGCAGGATGCCTGATCTTCGGCAATACGCACAAGGTCCTCGATCCACACGTGCGTGTTGGTGCGCGCGCTGATGGTCACATGCGAGCGCTGATTGTGCGCACCGTATTCGGAGATCTTCTTCGAGCACGGGCACAGGCTGGTGACCGGAACGACCACTTTCATATTGAAAACGTACTGACCCCCGGAAACCTCGCCAGCGAAGGTTACCTCGTAGTCCATCAGGCTCTTGACGCCGGACACCGGTGCCGCCTTGTTGACAAAGTATGGGAAGGTCATTTCGATGTGGCCGAAGTCGGCCTCCAGCCTCTTGACCATGTCGCGCAGCATCGCCTCGAAGGATTCCACCGAGATTTCGCGTTCGTGCGAGTTCAGGATCTCGACGAAACGCGACATGTGAGTGCCCTTGAAGTTGTGCGGGAGCCCTACGTACATATTGAACGTGGCGATAGTGTGCTGGACGCCGTCGCTCCGGTCCGCCACCCGCACCGGATGGCGGATGGCCTTGATTCCAACCTTGTCGATGGCGAGCCGGCGAGTGTCCGCCGAACTCTGAACGTCGGGAATCGAGAAGCCTTCAGGGAAATTCATCACTGGATCCCTTGCTTGTAATGCATGCGCCCGATTATAGACGCCGCGAATAGTTGAGTAAACTACTCGGCAAATTTCGCCGCAATCGACGCGTGGATACCCTCCGAATCCAGACCGCATTCCTTGAGTAGTCGCACCGGGTCGCCGTGATCGACAAAGCGATCAGGCAACCCAAGTTGCAGCACTTTCGTCTGAATTTCTTCTTTTTCGAGAATTTCCAGGATGGCGCTCCCGGCACCACCGAGGACAGTATTCTCTTCGACGGTGACCAGCCATTCGTGTGAAGTCGCCAGTTCCCGCACGAGTTCTTCGTCCAGTGGTTTCACGAAACGCATGTCGGCAACCGTCAAGTTGAGTTTGTCCGCAGCTTCCATGCAAGGCTTGAGAAGCGCGCCGAAAGACAGGATAGCGCCGCGCTGGCCGCGTCGGCGAACCTCACCCTTGCCGATCGCCAGCGCGGCCAGTTCCTTTTGGACTGGCACGCCCGGCCCGCTGCCGCGTGGGTAGCGCACAGCTGCCGGGCCATCGATCTGGAAGCCGGTATAGAGCATTTGGCGGCATTCGTTCTCATCGCTCGGGGCCATCACTACCATGTTCGGCAGGCAGCGCAGGTAGCTTAAGTCGAAGCTGCCGGCGTGCGTCGGCCCATCAGCGCCGACCAGCCCCGCACGATCGATTCCGAACAAAACCGGCAGGTTCTGGATGCAGATGTCGTGGATCAATTGATCGTAAGCACGTTGCAAGAATGTCGAATAGATTGCCACCACGGGCTTCAGGCCCTCGCACGCCAAACCGGCGGCGAAAGTGAGTGCGTGTTGCTCGGCGATACCGACGTCGAAATACCGATCCGGATATTCCTGGGAGAAACGTACCAACCCCGAGCCTTCGCGCATCGCCGGAGTGATTCCGATCAGCCGAGAATCCAGCGCCGCCATGTCGCAAAGCCAGTCGCCAAAAATCTGGGTGTAGGTCGGCTTTGCGCTGGGCTTGGGCGTGATGCCGGCGTCCGGGTCGAATTTGGTTACCCCGTGATACAGGATCGGGTCTTTTTCCGCTGGCTCGTAGCCTTTGCCTTTGCGGGTGACGACGTGCAGGAACTGTGGTCCATCGAGTTTCCTCAAGTTGCTGAGGGTCGACACCAGCGCCTCGAGGTTGTGGCCGTCTATCGGGCCGATGTAGTTGAAGCCGAACTCCTCGAACAGGGTGCCGGGAGTGACCATGCCCTTGACGTGTTCTTCGGCGCGCTTGGCCAGTTCCAGCATCGGCGGCACTACACCGAGAACTTTTTCGCTGGTCTTGCGTGCCGCAGCGTAGAAACGCCCGGACATCAATTTCGCCAGATAATTGTTGAGCGCCCCGACGTTTTCCGAGATCGACATGTCATTGTCGTTGAGAACGACCAGGAGATTGGCGTCCATCGCTCCCGCATTGTTCAGCGCTTCGAACGCCATACCGGCGGTCATCGCGCCGTCGCCGATGATCGCCACCACCCGCCTGTCCTCGCCTTTCATGCGCGCCGCCACCGCCATGCCGAGTGCGGCACTGATCGAGGTGCTGGAATGCGCGGTGCCGAACGTGTCGTACTCGCTTTCGATGCGCCGCGGAAAGCCGGCTGTTCCGCCGTACTGGCGCAACGTCGACATCCGCTCTCGCCGTCCAGTAAGAATCTTATGGGCGTAAGTCTGGTGGCCGACATCCCAGACCAGGCGATCCTGCGGGGTGTTGAATACATAGTGCAGGGCCACCGTGAGCTCGACGGTGCCGAGGTTGGACGACAGATGGCCGCCGGTGTTCGCAACCGAATGAATCAGGTAGTCACGCAGCTCCCTTGCGAGGTCCGCAAGCTGCTTGCGTTCGAGTGCGCGCAGGTCGGACGGACCGCTGATCTTCTCGAGAAGTTCGTACATTTCACTGTCCGAATTCAGAACCGCCGTACCACGATGAAATCTGCGAGTTGGCGAAGTCGGCCGCCATTCCGAGGAAGCTCATCCAGTGCACGCAATGCGTCGTCGCGCAATTCCGCCGCGAATTTGCGCGCCCCTTCCAAACCGAGTGCGCTCACATAAGTCGGCTTGTTGTTTTTTGCATCCTTGCCCGCAGTCTTGCCCAGCGTCGCGGAGCTGGACTGTGCATCCAGTATGTCGTCGACCACCTGGAAGGCCAGTCCAATGAACTTGCCAAAGCGATCCAATTCGCCGGACTGGGCATCTGACAACGCAGCGCCGCAACGCGCTCCAAGCCCCACGGAAGCCCGGATCAGCGCACCAGTCTTGTGGACGTGCATGAATTCCAGCTCGGTCACCGCGAGTGTCTTGCCGGTGGATTCCAAGTCGATCGACTGTCCGCCCGCCATACCGCGCGAACCACAGGCCCGTGCAAGAACTTCGATCATCTGCATATGTCGCTGCATGTCGTTGGCAATTTCTTGCTCGGAAATGACCTGAAAGGCAAGACTCTGCAAGCTGTCACCGACAAGCAGTGCGGTAGCTTCGTCGAATTCCACATGAACCGTGGGCTTACCCCTGCGCAGCACATCGTCGTCCATGCTGGGCAAATCATCGTGCACGAGCGAATACGCATGGATCATTTCCACTGCAGCGGCCGCGCGATCCACTCGTCGCAGATCGGCGCCGGAAAGTTCGCCGGCTCCGTAAGCGAGCAGCGGCCGGATGCGCTTGCCTCCACCCAACACGGCGTACCGCATTGCTGCGTGCAGCCGGGCGGGCGCAACCTCCGGTGCGGGCAACAGGGCGTTCAGGGTTTTCTCGACGCGGTCCTGACGGTCCAGCATCCACCCCTGAAAATCATTCGTTACCGTCGTCACCGGAAAAATTCTGCAGAGTGCCGGCCTCGAGTACCTTGACCTGTTGTTGGGCTTCCCGCAACTGCGCTTGGCAGAATTGGAGAAGCTCCGCGCCACGTTTGTAAGCCGCAAGCGATTGCTCGAGCGGAAGCTGTCCAGCCTCCATGGTGGCGACGATGCTCTCGATCTCGGCGAGCGCCTGCTCGAATGTTTGAGGCTTCTGAGTTTCGAGTTTAGCCACGGAGGACAGATGTTGGGGGAAAGAGCGTAAAAATAGCCTATCCTCGGAACCCGGGTCAACGAATGGGGTCGGATGGCGTTGGACGGATGAGCCTGCAATGGGTCAAAGACGTTGCACCATGTAGGGTTTTAAGGGACAATATTTCCTGGAATCCGCCCAATCTGTGCGTAGAGCCGGGGCGGTTTTTTTATTACTGTTTTGCCCCGGGGGACATCCGGTTATGACAGATCTGGCAAATGTTTCTGCATTGACCCGGACGCCGGCACAGCCGCCCGTCAAGTGGTATCTCGATCCGCGCATCGCCAGTATCGAGCAGAAAGTGCTGTTCCAGCAGGGACCAGGCTATGTGGGCCACAAACTAATGGTTCCCGAGGTCGGCGACTATCGCACCCTTGAATGGATGGGGCACGCCAAGGCGCTGGTACATAATCAGAACGGAGTGGAACTGCTGTCCAACGTCTGTCGTCACCGCCAGTCCATCATCCTGAAGGGACATGGACACACGCAAAACATCGTCTGCCCGCTCCACCGCTGGACCTACGACATGTCGGGCCGCCTGCTCGGCGCGCCACACTTCCCCGGCAACCCCTGCTTGGACCTGGCAAAAACCCCTTTGACGCAGTGGAATGGCCTGCTTTTCGCCGGGCCGCGCGATCCAAATCTGGACTTGTCGAAACTGGGTGTGCTCGCCGACCTGGATTTTTCCGGCTATATGCTCGACCGGGTGACGATCGAAGAATATCCGGTCAACTGGAAGACATTCATCGAAGTGTATCTGGAGGACTATCACATAGGCCCATTCCATCCGGGACTGGGCCAGTTCGTCAATGCCGATGATCTGAAGTGGGAATTCGGCGAGTGGTACAGCGTGCAGACAGTAGGGATCAATCAGGCGCTCGGCAAACCTGGGACTGCCGCATATCAGAAATGGCACGAGGCCGTGCTTCATTACAACAACGGCGAGATGCCCAAGCAGGGCGCAATCTGGCTGACCTACTATCCGAACGTCATGGTGGAATGGTATCCCAACGTGCTCGTCGTCAGCACCATCGTGCCACGCGGACCGGAAAACTGCAGTAACGTGGTCGAATTCTATTACCCCGAGGGCATTGTTCTGTTCGAGCGCGAGTTTGTCGAAGCCGAGCAACAGGCCTACATCGAGACGGCCAGGGAAGACGAGGAAATTTGTGCGCGCATGACCGAAGGCCGCCGCGCGCTCTATCAGCAAGGCCGCAATGAATTTGGACCGTATCAATCGCCAATGGAAGACGGAATGATCCACTTCCACGAATTCCTGCGTAACCGGATCGAGCCGCACCTTTAGGCCCGCGCAAAGACCGCGAAACGAGCGAACGTACTACGCGGCCGCAGGCCGCGCCGAAGCATCTGACTCTCGAGTCTTTCGCCTTATCCCTCACGCCGCCTGCATGCACTACACAACGTTGATCTCCGTCGCAGATCTGGCAACGCACCTCGGCGATGCGGCTTTCGTGATCTTCGACTGCCGGCACGAATTGACCAATCCCGAATTCGGACCGAACGCGTACGCCGCATCGCATGTTCCCGGCGCCCGTTTCGCGCATGTGGACAGAGATCTTGCGGGACCGCTCACCGGCAGAAACGGCCGCCATCCACTGCCGGACCCGAACGTGTTTATTGCCTGGCTCGGGCGCATGGGTGTCGCCAACGGCAGTCAGGTCGTCGGCTACGATCATGCTGGCGGCACCTATGCCGCGCGCCTGTGGTGGATGTTGCGTTGGGTCGGACATCAGAAGGTGGCAGTTGTCAACGGGGGATGGCAGGCATGGATCGCGGCCGGGCTTCCTGTTACCAAGGAACTGCCGACGCCCGCGCGGGTAAAGTTCAACGGCAAGCCTGACCGTTCCTGGGTGGATTCCGCAACCGTTGCCGACCGCCTTAGTTCGAATGAAATGGTGCTGATCGACGCGCGCAGCAGTGACCGATTCCATGGCCGCAACGAGACCATCGATCCGGTCGCTGGGCACATTCCGGGCGCGCTTAACCGTTTCTTCAAGGATAACCTGAACGCCCAGGGTTTCTTCAAGTCGCCCGAGGACTTGCGCGCCGATTTCAAATCGCTGGTCAGCGATGCATCCCCTGAACGCGTGGTGCATCAGTGTGGTTCGGGTGTGTCCGCCTGCCACAATTTGCTGGCAATGGAAATCGCCGGCATCAAGGGCAGTCGGCTATATCCTGGTTCGTGGAGCGAGTGGATCGCCGATCCGACGCGCCCGGTGACCAGTTAAGAGGTCCTCACCCGCCGACGTCGTGCTACGTCAACGCGGTTGGCCCGCATTGTTCCCCCGCGTTGCGAACGTACCAGGAAATTCAAACGGGGGCATGGCCGCCCGTTCTGGTAACTCGATGAACCTGCGTCAGCCGAGCATGTCGGACCAGATATTCTTCCCCCAGGCTTCCGCATACTGGCCCTCCAGTTCGCTCGCTGCTGCCGACACGCCGCCTCCCGGGACGATCTCCATGGTTTTCTTCTCCGGGACATACGCATGCACGGAGGCAACGTGAATGACCTCCTTGTCGCTCACAAAGCTGTAGCAGGTATTGGTGAGTAGCGGCTGAGTATTGACCGCTTCACCTTGCAGCAGCGCAACCACTGCTGCGGCGCAGACCTTCGCGTGCTGATTCGCCATGTGCCCGGATTTGGGCATCTGCGGTGCAGCCATGATGGCATCACCGAGCACATGAACGTTCTTCACGGCCGATGATTCATACGTCAGAAAATCGATACCGCACCACCTGTTGTTCACGGTAATCAACCCGGAGTCCAACGCAATCTTCCCGGCACGCTGGGGCGGGACAACGTTCAACACGTCGGCTTTAACGTCTTCGAATGTAAGTTTAGCCGTCAGGGTGGCCGCATCCACCCCCGCAAGTTCGCTGTTCGGTCGGTACTCGATGATCCCGGCGTAGCGCTCGCTCCACGCCTTCAGGAACAGCGCCTTCTTCGACACCACGTCCTCATTGGCGTCGAGGATGAGAACCTTGGATTTGGGCTTCCTGGTTTTGAAGTACCACGCGACCTGGCAGGCGCGTTCATACGGTCCCGGCGGGCAGCGGTATGGGGCCTTCGGAATCGTCATCGCGTACACGCCGCCGTCCGTCATGGCCTCCAGTTGTTTCCGCAGCGCCACTGTCTGCGCACCGGCCTTCCAGGCGTGCAGCACCCGCCCTTGCGCCTGAGGCGAATCCAAACCGGGCACCTCGTTGTAGAGAATGTCGACTCCCGGCGCCACAATCAGGCGATCGTATTTAAGGGTACTGCCTTTCCCCAATTGCACTTCCTGTGCAACCGGATCGATCGCGGTTGCCTCGTCGCGGATCAACTTCACTCCATACTTGGCCTGAAGCTTTCCATAGTCGCGGGTGAGGTCCTTCAACTGGATGACGCCGGCAAGCACGCGGTTCGAAAGCGGGCAGGAAACGAACTCGGCATCCCGCTCGACCAGAAGGACCTCGATATCCGGCCCCCACATGCGCACATACTTGGCCGCTGTCGCACCGGCGTAACCACCTCCAATTACCACGACCCGGCCCACCGTCCTGGAAGTGGTGGCGGTGGCGCAACCGATGCTTCCGGACAACGCAGCCGAAGCCGACAACCACTTTACGAATTCGCGACGTGTCAAAGCCATTTTCCCTCTCCTCGGTCTCGGGGCTTTACTTCAACGATTGCGCAGAGAAGAACTCCGCGATTCGCTCGACCTGCTCGTCGGAATAGCCCTTGGCATGCTGATGCATGACGGTTGCCGGCCTTGTTCCGGCCTTGAACTCCTTCATCGCATTGACGATGTAGGCCTTGTCTAGTCCTGCCAGCAAGGGCATCCCGCCCTCGCTATAGCCGTTGGTCCCATGACAGCCGGTGCAGGTCGCGGCCAAATTGCGCCCCTGGATCTTGCTGTTGTCTGCCGCGAACGCGGGGACGCTCGTTCCGGTGAGCAGTAACGCCGCGAATACTATTTCTGCCCTTATCATTGCCGTTCTCCTCTGACTAACGGGTGGCTACAAGCCGTGTGCAGTCAACTCGCATACACGTTACTCGCGGCCGAAAGGCGACGCAACCCTGCCGGGACGCCCGAGTGTGGTCCCGCAGCCACGAAAAAAAGCCGGACCTCTTCGGTCCGGCTCGCGATGCGCCAATGCGTTCCTTCAGGCGATGCTTTCTTCCTTGGCCTTGGCTTCGTCGAAAAGTAGCCTGGTCTTGCCTTCGGCATCCACGTCGACGGTAACCTTGCCACCGCTTGCGAGGCGTCCGAACAAAAGCTCGTCGGCCAGCGCAGTGCGTATCGTGTCCTGAATCAGCCGCGACATGGGCCGCGCGCCCATCAGCGGATCAAACCCGTTCTTGGCGAGATAGGCCTTGAGCGCATCGGTGAAGGCCACTTCCACTTTCTTCTCATGCAATTGCTCCTCGAGTTGCATGAGAAACTTATCCACCACCTTGATGATGATATCGTGGGACAGCGCCGAAAAGGAAATGGCAGCATCCAGCCGGTTGCGGAATTCCGGCGTGAACATGCGCTTGATCTCCGCCATCTCGTCTCCTGCAACCGCCTGCTGAGTGAATCCCATCGATGTCTTCGACAGCTCCGAAGCGCCTGCGTTGGTCGTCATGACAATCACAATATTGCGAAAGTCCGCCTTGCGGCCATTGTTGTCGGTAAGCGTGCCGTGGTCCATCACCTGCAGCAGGATGTTGAAAATGTCCGGATGCGCTTTTTCTATCTCGTCGAGCAGCAGCACCGAGTACGGATGCTTGGTAATCGCCTCGGTAAGCAGGCCGCCTTGGTCGAAACCAACGTATCCGGGCGGAGCGCCAATCAAGCGCGACACGGCATGGCGTTCCATGTACTCGGACATGTCGAAGCGGATCAGTTCCACACCCATCGTATAGGCGAGTTGGCGCGCGACTTCGGTCTTGCCCACGCCAGTGGGACCGCTGAACAGGAAGCAGCCAATAGGTTTCTGCGGATTGCCCAGGCCGCTTCTTGACATCTTGATCGAAGCCGCCAGCGCGTCGATCGCTTTTTCCTGGCCGAATACGACCGCTTTCAAGTCGCGGTCGAGGTTCTGCAACTTGCTGCGATCGGTGGAAGACACGCTCTGCGCGGGCACGCGCGCAATTTTAGCGATGATCTCCTCGATTTCATGCTTGCTGATGACGCGCTTCTGCTTGGATTTGGGCAGGATGCGCTGCGCCGCGCCGGCCTCGTCAATCACATCGATTGCTTTGTCGGGTAAATGGCGATCATTGATGAAGCGCGCGGACAGTTCCGCCGCCGAGGTTAGCGCAGAGGCGGTGTACTTGACTCCGTGATGCGCCTCGAAACGGGTCTTCAAGCCACGCAGAATTTCTACGGTCTCCGCAACCGAAGGCTCGGTCACGTCAATCTTCTGGAAGCGTCGCGACAACGCGTGGTCTTTTTCGAATATTCCGCGGAACTCAGTGTACGTGGTGGCGCCGATGCACTTCAGGGCTCCGGAGGACAGCGCAGGCTTAAGCAGGTTGGAGGCATCCAGCGTCCCGCCAGAGGCTGCACCGGCACCTATCAGGGTGTGGATTTCGTCGATGAACAGGATTGCGTTTGGATTGTCGGTAAGTTGCTTGAGTACCGCTTTCAACCGTTGCTCGAAGTCGCCGCGGTATTTGGTGCCGGCAAGCAATGCACCCATGTCGAGCGCATAGACCTGGCAACGCGACAAGATCTCGGGCACGCTACCCTCGATGATGCGGCGCGCCAATCCCTCGGCGATCGCGGTCTTTCCTACCCCGGCCTCGCCAACCAAAAGTGGATTGTTCTTGCGCCGGCGGCACAGTGTCTGGATCACGCGCTCGAGTTCGCGTTCACGGCCGATCAACGGGTCGATCTTGCCGGAGATTGCAAGCGCGTTCAGGTTCATCGTGTAACTCTCGAGCGCGCCTCCCGACGACTGCTCCTGCTCGGAATCTGCGTCCGCTTCCGGCTGTTGCTTGGCGGGCGCCGCCTGCGGCACCTTGGTGATGCCATGGGAAATAAAGTTCACCACGTCCAGGCGCGTTACCCCCTTCTGGTGCAGGAAGTACACCGCGTGCGAGTCTTTTTCGCCAAAGATCGCCACCAGCACGTTTGCCCCAGTGACCTCTTTCTTGCCCGAAGATTGCACATGCAGAATCGCGCGCTGGATCACCCGCTGGAATCCAAGCGTAGGCTGGGTGTCGACTTCTTCACCACTCACAACCGGTGTGTGTTCGTTGATGAAGTCATTCAGAAGTTTTCGCAGTTCTTCGACATTGGCAGCGCACGCGCGCAGGACCTCCGCAGCAGACGGGTTGTCCAGCATGGCGAGCAGCAGGTGCTCCACGGTGATGAACTCGTGGCGCTTCTGCCTCGCTTCCATGAACGCCATGTGCAGACTGACTTCCAACTCCTGCGCAATCATGTTTCCTCCATCACGCACTGCAGCGGATGCTGATGCTGCCTCGAAAAAGCGATGACCTGCTCGACCTTGGTGGCTGCCACATCCTTAGGATACACCCCACAGACGCCCATGCCCTCCCTGTGTACTTTGAGCATTATCTGCGTCGCCTGTTCTCGCGTCATCGAAAAAAACGTTTGCAGAACGGAGACCACGAAGTCCATGGGTGTGTAATCGTCGTTCAACAGCAGCACTTTGAACAGGGGCGGGGGCTTGACCTTGCTCTTTTCCACCTCCAGAAGCGTATTGTCGCGAGTTCCCGTTGCCATAACCTGCTGTCTCGCTTCCACTGCCCGCACCAAGACCTAATTTTGCTGATAACCGGCGAAATTACAAGTGCAGAATCCGGCAGCGGCCGGAGAATTGGCAGTTTCCCTAAATCCGCGTTGCAACAAATGCTTGCGAAGGTTTTGGCGTACTTGACTTCCCAAAATAAATGACCTAAAAAGTGGATAGGTGTTTGGCTTCAAGGATACTGCAGTACCGGTTTTGCCGATAACGCGGACTTGAAACTCAAACAATCGGCGGGTTTGCAGCCCGCGTTTTTCATCAGGGGAAGGGGAGTATGGCAACTGGTACCGTAAAGTGGTTCAACGATGCGAAGGGCTATGGTTTCATCACGCCCGACGACGGCAGTGAAGATCTGTTTGCCCATTTTTCGGCGATTCAGATGAACGGGTTCAAGACGCTCAAGGAGGGCCAGAAGGTGAGTTTCGAAGTCACCCAGGGACCAAAGGGGAAACAGGCCTCCAACATCCAGGCCGCCTAAAGGCTGCCGGACGGCGCAATCGACTCCGCCGGCAGATTCAGAACATTCGAAGCCCGCGACCCCGTTGCGGGCTTTTTGTTTTTTGGAATCGCTCAATGCATGCGCTCTATCATGGCATTGCCGAACCCGGAGCAGGATGCCTGCGTCGCCCCGGTCATCAGACGCGCAAAATCATAGGTCACGACCTTGTCGCGGATTGCTGCCTCCATGGAACTGACGATGAGATCGGCCGATTCCGTCCAACCCATGTGACGAAGCATCATCTCTGCCGAAAGTATCAGCGAACCAGGGTTGACGTAGTCCTTGCCGGCATACTTCGGCGCGGTTCCGTGGGTCGCCTCGAACATCGCGACCGAGTCGCTGATGTTGGCCCCTGGTGCGATGCCGATGCCACCCACCTGGGCTGCGAGAGCGTCGGAAATGTAATCACCGTTGAGGTTGAGCGTGGCGATGACGTCATATTCATCCGGACGCAGCAGGATCTGTTGCAGGAAAGCGTCGGCGATTGCATCCTTCACCACCGTCCCGTTCGGGAGTTTCATCCAGGGCCCGCCGTCAAGCAGCTCCGCGCCAAACTCACGCTTGGCGAGCGCGTAACCCCAGTCCCTGAAAGCGCCCTCGGTGAATTTCATGATATTGCCCTTGTGCACCAGGGTAATAGACCTGCGTTTGTTCGCGATTGCATACTGAAATGCCTTGCGCACCAAACGTTCGGTGCCATCCCGTGAGACCGGCTTGATCCCTATTCCCGAAGTCTGCGGAAAGCGGATTTTTTTCACCCCCATTTCCTTGATCAGGAAATCGATTAGTTTGCGGGACCCGTCGGATTCCGCGGCCCACTCAATTCCCGCATAGATGTCCTCGGAATTCTCCCGGAAGATCACCATGTCGGTTTTTTCGGGCTGCTTTAGCGGGCTGGGCACGCCCTTGAAGTAACGCACGGGGCGCAGGCACACGTACAGGTCGAGCTCCTGGCGCAATGCGACGTTGATCGAGCGGATTCCGCCGCCCACCGGAGTTGTGAGCGGTCCCTTGATCGAGACCACGAACTCTTTACTGGCCTGTAGCGTTTCTTCCGGTAGCCACACGTTTTCGCCGTAAACCTTGCAGGATTTCTCGCCAGCGTACATCTCCATCCATACAATCTTGCGTTTGCCCGAATAGGCCACTTGGACCGCCGAGTCCACGACTTTGCGCATCACGGGCGTAATGTCTATACCGGTACCGTCACCCTCAATGAATGGAATGATCGGATTAACGGGAACGTTCAGCGTGTAGTCCTTGTTTACGGTGATTTTCTGTCCCACGGACGGAATCTTGATGTGCTGGTACATGAAACGGCCTCGATTCGAAGTGTGGATGGATGTAGTTGAATTGCAAGTAGTAATTCGGTTCCTGTGGCGCCAATTGTAAGGCAACGTCTGCTCGCGGCCCACCGCAACGCAAGCAAAGCACGTTCACGATGGCTTCCGACGATTTGCTCGACCATCGAGAACGCTAACGGGCACCAAGGCTCCATTTATCGGTGTCGCTACGGAATCGGCCACGTCCATAGAGCGCGCCGTCGAATACGAATCGACAGCGGCCTTAAAACCAAATTTCGCATTGCGAAATCGCTTTACTTGTGAACGAATAACTCATTATTTATTTTGAGTAAACTATGCCACAATTGTCTTGTTGCGGCGCATGAAAATCCTGATGTACTGTCGTTGGCACCATCATTGCCTCTGCCCCTCGTGCAAGGAAAGGCGCGGTTGAATTCAAGCGCAACGCTACATGCCTCTGTGCTAGGCAAGATCCCATGCTTGAGAACCGCGCTGTCGCGACTCGGACAGCAACGTTCCTGGATCCACGTTGTTTCGCGTGACCCGCGGTACAAAGCCCGGCGTGCGGCCCGATTGCCTGCGAACAAGCACACTCGTATATACGTAATGGAGAGAACTCAATGACACGCCATCTGGAAATCGCAAGAATCAAGCAGGATTGGTCCGATCATCCGCGCTGGAAAGGCGTCGAACGTCCCTACGCCGCAGAGGACGTCTACCGGTTGCGGGGGACGCTTGCCATCGAGTACACACTCGCCCGCCGCGGAGCCGAAAAACTTTGGCAATTGCTAACGCAGGAGCCATTCGTCAATGCGCTTGGTGCGCTCACCGGCAATCAGGCATTGCAGCAGGTCAAGGCAGGGCTCAAGGCGGTTTATCTCTCCGGCTGGCAGGTGGCCGCGGATGCCAATCTTTCCGGCGAGATGTATCCCGACCAGTCGCTTTATCCAGCGAACAGCGTCCCCGCGGTGGTCCGCCGCATAAATAACACCTTTGTGCGCGCCGACCAGATACATCATGCCGAAGGTAAGGACGACATCGATTGGTTCGCCCCGATCGTTGCGGATGCCGAAGCCGGATTCGGCGGCGTGCTGAACGCATTCGAACTGATGAAATCGATGATCGAAGCCGGCGCCGGCGGCGTGCATTTCGAAGATCAACTGGCCTCGGCGAAGAAGTGCGGCCACATGGGCGGCAAGGTGCTGATTCCGACGCAGGAGGCCGTGCAAAAACTCGCCGCCGCCCGTCTGGCCGCCGACATCTTGGGCGTACCGACGGTGCTGTTCGCGCGCACGGATGCCGAAGCGGCGAACCTGTTGACATCGGATTTCGACGAGAACGACAAGCCATTCTGTACGGGCGAGCGAACTGCCGAAGGCTATTACCGGGTGATTAACGGCATCCAGCAAGCGATCTCAAGGGGCCTTGCCTACTCGCGCGTTGCTGACCTGATCTGGTGCGAGACCGGCAAACCAGACCTCGCGTTTGCCAGGCAATTTGCCGAGGCCATCCACAGACAGTATCCGGGCAAACTGCTTGCGTACAACTGCTCGCCGTCGTTCAACTGGAAGAAGAACCTGGACGACGCCTCGATCGCAAAGTTTCAGCGCGAACTGGGTGCGATGGGCTACAAATTCCAGTTCATTACGCTGGCCGGTTTCCACTCGCTGAACTACAGCATGTTCGAACTGGCGAGCGGCTATGCCACCGAAAATATGAGCGCCTACGTCCGGCTTCAGCAGGCGGAATTTGCGGCCGAAGCGCGGGGTTACACCGCGACCAAACATCAGCGCGAAGTCGGAACGGGTTACTTTGACGATGTAACCCAGACGGTGCAGGCAGGACGCTCGTCGGTCACCGCGCTTACCGGTTCGACCGAAGAAGAACAGTTCGTCTAAACACTCACCACCTCCCACAAGGCCGCGGTATGGCAAGCTGTGCTTGCCGCCGCGGCCTTTCACTTTTATCATTCTGCGGCTCATTTTTCACAATGCATAAACGGAAACCAACCGGAAGCCTCAAATGATCCAGCCGAACATCCCCGCCGGCATGCAAGTACTAGGACGCATAACACCCGACTTTGCACAGATTCTGACGAGCGACGCGTTGGCCTTTCTCGGCAAACTGCATCGAAACTTCAACGCGCGCCGTCTCGACCTGCTCGCGCGGCGCGCGCAGCGCCAGAAGGAACTCGATGCGGGAGAACTGCCCGATTTCCTGCCCGAAACGAAGCACGTGCGTGAGGCTGACTGGCAGGTCGCATCGGTACCGCGGGATCTCCAGGATCGGCGTGTCGAGATTACCGGGCCAACCGACCGCAAAATGGTGATTAACGCGCTCAATTCCGGCGCCAGCATGTTCATGGCGGATTTCGAGGATTCTTCGACCCCGACCTGGGACAACCAGTTGCACGGCCAGATCAACATGCGCGACGCGGTCAATCGCAGCATCTCCTTCACCAGCCCCGAAGGCAAGCAATACCGGCCGGCCGACAAGACTGCTACTTTGCTGGTGCGCCCGCGCGGCTGGCACCTCGGCGAGAAGCATGTGCTCGTCGACGACCAGCCGATGTCGGGATCGCTGTTCGACTTCGGCCTGTACTTCTTTCACAACGCCAAGACCCGTATCAAGCAGGGCTCGGGCGTGTATCTCTACTTGCCGAAAATGGAATCACACCTCGAGGCAAGGCTGTGGAACGACGCATTCGTGTTCGCGCAAAAAGAACTCGCCGTTCCGCAAGGCACCGTCAAGGCCACGGTGTTGATCGAGACCATTCTCGCGACTTTTGAAATGGAAGAGATCCTGTACGAATTGCGCGAACACTCGGCGGGACTTAACTGCGGACGTTGGGACTACATCTTCAGCTGTATCAAGAAATTTCGGAATCAGAAGGATTTCATTCTCGCCGACCGGCATCTGGTCACCATGGTGAGCCCCTTCATGCGCTCTTATTCCCTGCTGCTGATCAAGACATGCCACAAGCGTGGAGCTTTCGCGATGGGCGGCATGGCCGCACAAATTCCGATAAAGAACGATCCCGCCGCGAACGAGGCGGCGCTGGCGAAAGTGCGCGCCGACAAGGATCGCGAAGCCAACGACGGCCACGACGGAACCTGGGTTGCGCACCCCGGACTGGTAGCGATCGCGAAGGAAGCCTTCGACAAGGTCATGAAATCCCCGAACCAAATCCACAAGAAACGCGACGACGTCAACGTCAGCGCCAAGGAATTGCTCACTTTCCAGCCCAAGAACCCCGTCACAGAACTCGGGTTGCGTACCAACATCAATATCGGCATTCAGTACCTGGGGGCGTGGCTTGCCGGCACAGGTTGTGTGCCGATCTTCAACCTCATGGAAGATGCCGCCACGGCGGAAATTTCGCGAGCGCAGATCTGGCACTGGATCCGCAGTCCCCTGGGAACGTTGGACGACGGACGCAAAGTCACGAAGGAATTATTCCGCGAACTCGTGCCACAGGAACTCGAAAAAGTTCGGCTATTGCTTGGCGACAGGAGCTACGCAGCCGGGAAGTACCAGGAGGGTGCAAGGATGTTCGAGGAATTGACTCTTACCGAAGACTTTGTCGACTTCCTCACTTTGCCGGCGTACGACTACCTCGTCGCGCACGAACACCGCTGAATCGCAACGTCGGCTTCCCGCGGGCCCATTCCATGCCGAGGGTCGTCCTCTTCAACAAGCCCTGTGGCGTTCTCTGCCAGTTCAGTCCGAGCGCGGGCAAGCGCACGCTCAAGGACTTCATCCCGATTCCCGACGTCTACCCGGCCGGGCGCCTCGATGCCGACAGCGAAGGTTTGGTCATACTGACAGACGACGGAAGGTTCCAACAGGCCATAAGCCATCCGAAAATGAAGCTGTCAAAGACCTATTTGATACAGGTCGACGGGGAGCCCGACGAAGCGGCGTTGCGGCGATTGCGCACCGGTGTCGATCTCGGCGATTTCGTCACACGTCCGGCACATGCACGGCGCATTGACCAGCCGGCCGCGCTATGGGAAAGGATTCCCCCGATCCGCGTTCGCAAGAAGATTCCGACCAGTTGGATCGAAATCGAGCTGTGCGAAGGCAAAAACCGGCAGATCAGGCGGATGACGGCGGCGACAGGTTATCCGACACTGCGCCTGATCCGTTCTCGCATCGGACAATGGACACTGGATGGCATCCTGCCGGGCCAGTTCCGTCTGATCGACCCACCGCGATTCCAGGTTTGACCGGTTGTAACAGATTGTGTCAACCGCACCAAACGGGCGGCGTTACTTCAAGTGACGCCTTGCGGGCGTCTATAACCCCCGCCAATCCCAAACCATGGAGAGCACCAACATGAAGAGACTATTTGCCGTCCTCATCGCAGCGCTGTTTGCCGCAGTAACGTTCTCGGCGGTTGCTGCCGATACAGCAACCAACCCGGCTGATTCTTCCAAACCCGCGAAATCCGCCAAGAAACATCAAAAGAAGTCGGCGAAAAAGGTCGAAGATCCGGCCGCACCCGCCAAGAAGTAAAGAAAGTAGGCTGAGACGCAACCCAAGGCAGGCCACGGGGCCTGCCTTTTTTTGTGCCTTCCGCTGTTTGACGTCACCGCAAAATATCCCTAATCTTTGCGGCGGTTTTGTTGAGTAGCGAGCAGGTCAAGCTAAGTCGAACTCGACAGCCAGCGCAATTGGATTCACCATGAAATGCTTCACCTTCTTCGCCCTGTCGCTTGCGATCGCAGTGCCGCCTGCGTCGGCGCTTGCCGGCGTCGCATCGAATCCGGGGAATCCTCGATGAGCTTATGCGGTGTCAAAGCCGCGCCCGCGAAAGCACCACTCAAGGACAAGAAAGGGCGACACGAGGGCGGAAAGGAAACGGTGAAATAACGGCGGCGCGTCCCCGCAGAGAAAGGCAGGGGCGGAGTCCCCGCCTTTTTTCATTTTCCTCAACCCAGGACCGGCACTGAACTTCGAATGATCGAATGGACCGACATCCTGAAGTTGACCGTCACGCTGCTGGCTATCGTCGATCCGATTGCCAGCATACCGGTGTTTCTGAGCACTACTGATGGCGAATCGAACGTGCAGCGGGCACGCATTGCCCGGGTCGTGGCGATCACGGTGTTCTGCGTGCTCGGCACAGCCGCGTTGGTCGGCACGCAAATTCTGAATTTCTTCGGAATCAGCATCCCTTCCTTCCTGATTGGCGGCGGTATCGTGCTGATGATGATGGCAATTTCGATGCTGCAGGCAAAGGAAAGCAGGATCCGGCAGACGCCGGACGAAGCCGAGGAGGCGGCGGAAAGACACGCGGTAGCGGTGGTGCCCCTGGGCATTCCGCTGCTAGCCGGTCCGGGGGCAATCAGCACTATGATCATTGCGACCCACCAGTCGCCGAGTTTCACTTATCACGTCAAGTTGCTGATCCCGGCATTGGCAATCGCCATCGTCGTGTGGACGACGCTGATCGCTGCCACCCGGATTTCAAAACGCCTCGGCAAGACCGGCATGAACATCATCACCCGGGTAATGGGCCTGATCATCGCGGCGATCGCGGTCGAGTACGTTTACCGCGGACTCATCGAACTGTTCCCAAAACTGACCTGAATGACTACAAAGGTGTGGAAGCCGAACGTGACCGTCGCCGCGATAGTCGAGCGCGAAGGACGATTTCTGCTGGTCGAGGAGGAAACCGACGACGGGCTGATGCTCAATCAACCGGCGGGTCATCTCGAGGCCAACGAGTCCCTGTTCGAAGGCGCGGCGCGTGAAACGCTGGAGGAAACAGCCTACGATTTCACCCCGCAGTACCTGGTCGGCATCTATCGTTGGCGTCATCCCAGCCGCAATGTCACTTTCTTGCGCTTCGCTTTTGCCGGAATGTTGGGCACGCACTACCCCGATCGCGCCCTGGATACGGGAATCGTGCGGGCACTATGGCTGACTGCGGCCGAGGTCCGCGCCAGTCGCGGCCGTCATCGCAGCCCAATGGTGGTTCGCTGCATGGATGATTACCAACGCGGTGCGCGTGTGCCGCTTGACTTGCTCGTGCATCTCGACTGAGCTGAATCGGCAAATGCCAAAAAGACGCGTCGTGGTGGGCATGTCCGGCGGAGTAGATTCGTCAGTCGCCGCCTGGCTGCTCAAGGAACAGGGCTTCGATGTCATCGGCCTATTCATGAAAAACTGGGAGGACGATGACGACGACGAGTTCTGCACATCGCGTCAGGACTTGATTGATGCGGTATCGGTTGCCGATCTGATCGGCATCGATATCGAAGCGGTCAATTTTTCCGCCGAGTACAAGGACCGGGTCTTCAGCAACTTTCTCGCAGAGTACCAATCGGGACGCACACCCAATCCGGACGTGCTATGCAACGCTGAGATCAAGTTCAAGGCCTTCCTCGACCACGCGCTGCAGCTTGGCGCCGAACGGATTGCCACCGGCCACTACGCGCAAGTGCGGGAGGTTGACGGCCTGTTTCAATTGCTAAAGGCCGAAGACGGCACCAAGGATCAAAGTTATTTCCTCTACCGGCTCGATCAGGCGCAGCTTTCGAAGACGCTGTTTCCGTTGGGTGCCATGTACAAGCGCGACGTGCGCGAACTGGCGAAAAAACTCGGGCTGCCGAATCACGACAAGAAGGATTCGACCGGCATCTGTTTTATCGGCGAAAGGCCCTTCCGGGAATTTCTTGCTCGCTATCTGCCGATCCAACCCGGCGATATGGTGACGATCGAGGGCAAGAGCGTCGGCAGGCATATGGGTTTGATGTACTACACCATTGGCCAGCGCCAGGGGCTGGGAATCGGCGGGCGCAAAGATGGCGAAGGTGAACCGTGGTACGTAGCCGCGAAGGACATGCCGGCAAACACGCTTATCGTGGTGCAGGGCCACAACCATCCGGCGCTGTTGGCAGATTCTCTGCGAGCGACCGATCTGAACTGGATAAGCGCTACCCAACCGCATTGTCACTGGGTTTACGGTGCAAAAACGCGCTACCGGCAGAAGGATGCTCCTTGCGAGGTCGAGCGCGTCGATGTGGAGTGCTGCGAGATCAAGTTCGCGGAACCTCAGTTGGCGATCACACCCGGGCAGTCCGTCGTGGCCTACGAATCGAACGTGTGCCTCGGCGGAGGAATCATAGAAAGTGCGACGATGCTAGGCAAGTGATTGCTGATGCCACAACGGCGCGCACTCCGGGTTGCGGCGGCAATTCACCGCCACGACCGGTGCCCAGGCAACGGATCGCGGCCGGGATGATGGCGATGTGGCGTTGATCGCAAAAGCGTCGAGCCCCAGACAACTGCGCAGTTACCGCCGCGAGCAGTACCGGCCGGTGACCGAACGGCAGATGCGCTTCACGTACACGGAAAGCGCGCACCTTTTTCAGCAACACCGGCGCCCACTGGGCGGCCCTCCAGCGGCCTTGAGGACCATTGAAAGACTCCGGTCGTAGCAATCGTCGTGTTAAAATTGTTCATACTGATTAGTCACTTGGATGACTCACTCCACACCTCTCAGCGCCTTGTGCCCGCTTGACGGCCGTTATCGGGACAAGGTTGCCGGACTTGCCCGTTATTTCAGCGAATACGGCCTGATCCGCTGCCGCGTGTTCTTCGAAATCGAGTGGCTGAAGGCGTTGTCCGCTGCCGAGGGACTTCCCGAGATACACCCGCTTTCGCCGGCAACAATCACGCAACTCGACGAATTGGTCGCAAATTTCTCGATTGCCGACGGCGAAGCGGTCAAAACCATAGAAGCCCGCACCAACCACGACGTCAAAGCCGTCGAATACTGGCTGCGCGAGAAACTCTCCGGCAACAGTGAAGTCGCGGGCATCACGCAGTTCATCCACTTTGCCTGCACTTCCGAGGACGTCAATAACCTCTGTTATGCGCTCCTGCTGACGGACTCGCGTACGCAGGTATTGCTGCCGGCTATCGACGCCTTGGTGGATAAACTGGTCAGCCTCGCACACGTCAATGCCGCGCTGCCCATGCTTTCGCGCACACACGGCCAACCGGCCACGCCGACCACAATGGGCAAGGAACTGGCGAACATCGTTCATCGTCTGCGGCGCCAACGCGATCGGGTCGCCGGCGTCGCACTCACCGCCAAGATCAACGGCGCTGTCGGCAACTACAATGCGCATTTCGCGGCCTATCCGGATTTCGACTGGGAGCAATTGTGCCGCACCCTGGTCGAGAAACAGGGCTTCGGATTCAACCCCTATACCACCCAGATCGAGCCGCACGACTGCATCGCTGAACTGCTGGATGCCTATGCGGGGATCAACACAGTGCTGCTCGACCTCGACCGCGACATGTGGGGATACATCTCCATCGGCTATTTCAAGCAGAGAATCAAAGAAGGCGAAGTCGGATCGTCCACAATGCCGCACAAGGTAAATCCGATCGATTTCGAGAACTCGGAAGGCAATATCGGTCTGGCTAACGCCCTGCTCGTCCATCTGGCATCCAAGCTGCCGGTCTCGCGTTGGCAGCGCGACCTCACCGACTCAACGGTATTGCGCAACCTGGGAGTTGCGCTCGGATACAGCTTACTTGCCTATGACAGCTGTCTCAGAGGTTTGAACAAGCTCGAGCCGGACCCCAAGCGCATCGGTGCCGATCTGGAAGCGAATTGGGACGTACTTGCCGAACCAATCCAGACAGTCATGAAACGCCACGGAATCGAGGACGCCTACGAGCAATTGAAGGCACTTACCCGCGGCAAGGACGGCATCACGCGCGATACCTTGCACCAGTTCATCCGGACTCTCGCCATTCCCGAGTCCGAGAAAGAGCGCCTGCTCAAGCTGACTCCGGCAACCTATACCGGGCTTGCCGCGCAGCTGGCAAAACGCATTTGACTGTCCGCGCCTACGACGCGCGACGCGCTCGCCAGAACTCGACAATCCCTGGCATGATCGAAAGCACGATGATGCCGACAACCACAAGGGTGAGATTGTCCTTCACGACCGGCAGGTTGCCGAAGAAGTAGCCCGCGTACGTCAGCAACACCACCCACAAAATCGCTCCAATCACGTTGAAGGCGAGGAAATGCCGGTAGCTCATGGCGCCGATCCCGGCAACAAAGGGCGCGTACGTACGGATGATCGGAACGAAGCGGGCAATGATGATTGTCTTCCCGCCATGCCGTTCAAAAAACGCGTGGGTGCGATTCAGATAAGCACGTTTGAAGAAACGCGAATCCTCGAAGCGAAACACCTTTGGGCCGATATAACGGCCAACGGCATAGTTAACCGAATCGCCGACAACCGCCGCACAAATCAGCAGCAACACCAGCGCATGCACGTGGAGTTCGCCGCCTGCCGCGATTGTCCCGGCAACGAACAACAGCGAATCTCCCGGCAGGAAAGGGGTGACAACCAGCCCGGTCTCGAGGAAAACGATAAGAAACAGCACGGCATAGATCCAGTTGCCGTAGTTCTGCGCCAGCGCGCGCAAATGCTGGTCGAGATGAACAACGAGATCGAGGAAGCCTGCAATCAGATCCATCGCGGATCCGTCGAGCTAAACGACGGCTTCCTCTTTCTTCTTCTCGGGTCTGATGAAATCTTCGCGCGTGACACCCAGCCACATCACCAGCGGGCTCGCCACTAGCACGGATGAGTAGATGCCGAACAGGATCCCGATGGTCAACGCAAGAGCAAAGTAATGCAAGGTTTCGCCGCCGAAGATCAGGATGGAAGTGACCATCAACTGGGTACTGCCGTGGGTGATGATGGTGCGGGACATGGTACGCGTAATCGCGTTGTTGATAATTTCCGGGGTGTCCGCCTTGCGCATCTTGCGGAAGTTTTCGCGGATGCGGTCAAAAACCACGACAGACTCGTTGACCGAATAGCCCAGCACAGCCAGTACCGCCGCCAACACCGGCAGCGAGAATTCCCACTGGAAGAACGCAAAGAACCCCAGAATGATTATCACGTCGTGCAGATTCGCAATGATCGCGGAGACACCGAATTTCCACTCGAAGCGCAGCCACAAATAGCAGACGATGCCGATGGACACCAGCAGCAACGCCAGCGCACCGTTTTCTATCAGCTCTTTGCCGACCTGCGACCCGACGAAATCCACCCGCCGGAGTTCGACTGTAGGATCCTCCTGGCGTAGCGACTTGATGACACGCTCGGACAGTTGTGCTCCGGTCACGCCCTGCTTGGTCGGAAGCCGGATCAAAGCGGTCTGGGAGCTGCCGAAGCTCTGCACTGTGGCGTCGCTCAGGTCAATGCGATTCAAGATCTCACGAATTTTCGCGACGTCAGCGGCGTGACCGTAGTTCACCTCCATCACCGTGCCGCCGGTAAACTCGACCCCGAGATGCAGGCCCTTGCTTACCAGGAAGAACACCGCCAGGATGAAAGTGATCAACGAGATTATGTTGAACACCAGCGCATGGCGCATGAACGGGATGTCTTTGCGGATGCGGAAAAATTCCATCTATTCGATCCTCTGCGTGTAAGCCCGATGGATGTTTTTCATGCGGCTGGCTGGCGCCTGTACCAATCGGTGTTTCCGATTGGCAGCTTTTCCAGCTTGCGGCGGGCACCGAAAACCAGGTTAACGATGCCGCGGGAAATTACCACCGCGCTGAACATGGAAGTAAGGATGCCAAGGCAGTGCACCACCGCGAAGCCGCGCACCGGCCCGCTGCCGAACATGAACAATGCAATGCCGGCAATCAAAGTGGTGATGTTGGAATCGAGAATCGTTGCCCAAGCGCGCTCATACCCGGCCGATATGGCCGCCTGAGGCGTGGTGCCATTGCGCAATTCCTCCCTTATCCGCTCATTGATCAGGACGTTG
The DNA here is from genome assembly GCA_035275265.1 of Burkholderiales bacterium. Taxonomy (GTDB): domain Bacteria; phylum Pseudomonadota; class Gammaproteobacteria; order Burkholderiales; family JACQAP01; genus JACQAP01. The sequence goes on from DATENC010000029.1 coordinate 259,733, forward strand.
GAGTCGATTGCCATGCCCAGCGTCAACGCTATCGCCGCGATACCCGGCAGGGTCAAGGTAGCCTGTAGCATCGACAACAGCGCCACCAGCAACATCAGGTTGGCTGACAGCGCGAGTACCGAGATCACGCCGAATACGTTGTAGTACGCAATCATGAAGATTGCGATCGCGGTAAAGCCGATCATCGTGGAATCGAAACCGCGCTTGATATTGTCGGCACCCAGGCTCGGACCGACCGTGCGTTCCTCGACGATTTCCATCGGCGCCGCCAGAGCGCCGGCGCGCAGAAGCAGCGCCACATCGCGTGCCTCCGTTGTAGTCATCCTGCCGCTGATCTGGACGCGCCCGCCCGGAATCTCGGAGCGAATCACCGGCGCCGTGACCACCTCGCCCTTGCCCTTTTCCACCAGCACCATCGCCATACGTTTGCCTACGCTCTCGCGCGTTATTTGCTGGAAAATCGTAGCGCCGCGGCCGTCCAGATTGATGTGCACTGCCGGCTCGCCGGTCTGATTGTCGAATCCCGGCTGTGCGTCCGAAATACGATCTCCGGTGAGAATCACTTCGCGCTTGAGCAGGTACGGTACCCCGTCGCGGTCGTAAAGCAGTTCGTCTCCGAACGGCACCTGCCCGCCGACCGCGGCCTGCAACGAGGCGCTGTCGCTGTGCTCCTCATCCACCATCCGCACTTCCAGGGTTGCGGTGCGGCCGAGAATGTCTTTGGCCTTTGCCGTGTCCTGCACGCCCGGCAGTTGCACCACTACCCGATCCAATCCCGCCTGTTGCACGATCGGCTCGGCCACACCGAGTTCGTTGACGCGATTGCGCAGGGTCGTGATGTTCTGTTGCAATGCGAAGTCCTGGATCCGTTTCCGCACTTCCGGTTTCAGGGAAGCCGTGACCACAAACTCGCTGACGGAATCTTCAGGTTTGAGAAGCAGATCGGGATTCTGGCGCTGGATTTCTGCGGCAGCCTTGTCGCGCGCCTCGGCATCGCGGAATCTGACCTGCACCGACTGCCCTTCCCGTGAGATGCCGCTGTAACGAATCTCCTTGGCGCGCAGCGTGCTACGGATATCCGCCGTATAACGGTCCGCGGCCTTGGTCAGCGCGCCGGCCATGTCGACCTGCAGCAGGAAGTGCACGCCGCCACGCAGATCGAGGCCCAAATACATGGGCAGCGCATTTATCCGGGTGAGCCAATGCGGCGAACTCGACAACAGGTTGAGCGCTACGACGTAATTCTCGCCAAGCGCAGTTTGCAGGACGTCCTTGGCCTTGAGCTGCGTGTCGGTATTGCCCAGACGCACTTTGATGCTGTTTCCTTCGAGGAAAACGCCGTCGGGAATAATGTTTGCCTGCGCCAACGCCTGTTCCGCGCGCGTTCGCAGCGCCTCGTCCACTTTTGCGGTGGACTTCCCGGGTGAAATCTGTACGGCCGGGACTTCCGCGAAGAAGTTGGGCAAGGTGTAGATAGAACCGCCGACCAGGGCGACGGCAATGATGATGTACTTCCAGAGCGGGTAGCGATTCATCTAGGGTCCGTAGGGTGCACAACGTCAGGCATGAGGATTCATGAACGGGCACTCCTCAGCTTTGAACGGCCGTCTTGATGGTCCCCTTGGGCAACAGCGTAGTGATAGAGGGTTTCTGAACCTGGATCTCGATGTTCGGGGCAATTTCCACGGCTACGAAGTTATCGCCGACCTTGGTAATTTTCCCGAGTGCGCCGCCCGCGGTGACCACTTCGTCCCCCTTCTGCAATCCGGCCAGCATGGCGCGATGCTCCTTGGCTCGCTTTGCCTGAGGGCGAATCATCAGGAAGTACAGCAGCACGAACATCAGGACTAGGGGCAAGAGTCCGAACAAATCCATGCCCCCCGCGGCCGGCGCGGCCTGCGCAAATGCATTGTCGATCAACACGAAAATTCCTCCGGTACAGGTCTAGAACCGATATGTCGGCGGACACTTTGTTCGGTCGTCCGGTATAGGTTCATGTGGTCCGTTGCACCCCGCCAAAGGCCGGCGCGGGGGCCTGAAAAGTGGCGCATTTTAGCATGGCTGTGCCTGCGCACGACGCACGCCGTCGACATGTTCGGAAAACCTTCCCGCGCCGATGGCCTCCCGTAGTCCCCGCATCAATTCCTGATAGAAGTAAAGATTGTGCAGAGTGTTCAGATGCGCGCCGAGAATCTCGTTGATCCTTTGCAGGTGATGCAGGTACGCACGCGTGAAATTCCGGCAGGTATAGCATTCGCATGCCGGATCCAGCGGGCTTGTGTCATCTCGGTATCGGGCATTGCGCAGCCGGATGGTGCCGTTGCGCGTGAAAATCCAGCCGTTTCTGGCGTTGCGCGTAGGCAGAACGCAATCGAACATGTCAATCCCGCTCGCAACCGCGTCGAGCACGTCTGCAGGTGTGCCCACACCCATGAGATATCGCGGCGCCCCCGCAGGCAACCTCGGTGCGGTGTGGCGCAGTATGCGCTGCATGTCTTCCTTGGGCTCACCGACCGACAGCCCACCGATCGCGTAACCGTCGAAGCCAATGTCCGTCAAACCTTCGAGCGACGCGTCGCGCAGGTCCTCGTACATGCCTCCCTGAACGATGCCAAATAGTGCGTTGCCGTTCCCGTGGTGGGCGCGCCTGCTGCGTTCTGCCCAGCGCAAACTCAGACGCATCGACTCTCGTGCGTGACTGCGGTCGGCCGGAAACGGTGTGCACTCATCGAAAATCATCGCAATATCGGCGCCGAGCACGCCCTGGATACGCATCGATTCTTCGGGCGACAGGAAACACGCATCGCCGTTGACAGGCGAGCGGAATCCGACACCCTCCTCGGTGATCTTGCGCATTTCCCCGAGGCTGAACACTTGGAAGCCACCGGAATCGGTCAGAATCGGCCCGTCCCAGCCCATGAAACGATGCAGTCCATTGTGCGCCCCGATCACCTCCAGTCCGGGACGCAGCCAGAGGTGAAAGGTGTTGCCTAGAACCACTTGCGCCCCGACAGAGCGCAGGTCATCCGGACTCATGGCCTTGACCGAGCCATAAGTGCCGACTGGCATGAATACCGGCGTTTCCACGGTACCGTGCTTGAGCGTGAGTCGGCCACGACGCGCCGGCCCATCCCGTGCGACGATTTCGAATCGCATCGTCACGGTCTCGAGGACACGGCTGCGTCGATCAACATCGCGTCACCGTAGCTGAAGAAGCGATAGCGACTATCGACCGCGTGGCGATATGCGCGCCGGACATGGTCGGTCCCCGCGAAGGCACAGACCAGCATGAGCAGCGTAGACCGCGGAAGGTGAAAGTTGGTGAGCAGGCGGTCCACGACTTTGAAACTGTAGCCAGGCCGGATAAAAAGTCGAGTCTCCCCGCTTCCGGAAATCAACTTGCCCGACTTTGCGGCCGACTCGAGCGCACGCAGGCTGGTGGTCCCGACCGCGGTGATGCGCCCGCCGTCCGCACGCGTTTCCGCCACGACCTGTGCGGTTTCAGGCGGAATCTCGTAGTGTTCGCCATGCATTACGTGCTGGTCGATATTGTCCACCCGAACGGGCTGAAAGGTGCCGGCACCGACGTGTAGCGTGACGTAGGCGAATCTCACACCGGCTTCCTCAAGACGACCCAACATTTGCTCGTCGAAGTGCAGCCCGGCAGTGGGTGCTGCCACGGCTCCCGGCACGCGCGCGTAGACAGTCTGATAGCGCGCCTCGTCTTCGCGTTCAATGTGGCGCTCGATGTACGGCGGGAGTGGCACTTCGCCGAGACGCTCGAGAACCCCGGCAACATCGTCACCGAACTCCAGCAGAAAGAAATCTTCCTGACGCTCGATCATCGTGGCATATGTACGATCACCGAACTGGATCCTCTGTCCAGGCCGGGGCGCATGGCTCGTCCTCAACATCGCCAATGTACGGCGGGGGCTCACGATGCGTTCGATCAGAACTTCCACTTTCCCCCCCGACTCCTTGAGGCCCAGCAGTCTGGCCTTGATGACTTTGGTGTCATTGAAGACGAGCAGGTCACTGTTGCGCAGGAGCAGTGGCAAATCGACAAACGAATGGTCGCTGTAACTTCCGGTTGCGCCATCAAGGTACAAGAGGCGACTGGCACTGCGCTGCACGGCGGGGAACTGAGCGATCAATTCCTGTGGAAGCTCGTACTCGAATTCCTCTGTTCTCATTGCGCGCATTATATGCGGCCGAAAGCCACGGTTCTGGTTCCCCGCGCCGCCGAATTACAGGATAATTGCGCTCCCGTGCCGGGATGGCGGAACTGGTAAACGCACGGGACCGTATCAATGCGCCGTTGCATTGTTGGGGCGCTGGCTAACTTGGCTCCGGCAAGTAAGGGCGCAGCCCGGCCGGCGCCAAGATCCCGCGGAAAGCGGCGACTAGCACGACAAATGCCGGGATGGCGGAACTGGTAGACGCACGGGACTCAAAATCCCGCGGTGGCAACACCATGGGGGTTCGATTCCCCCTCCCGGCACCATAAAAACAATAGGTTATGTAGTGGCCTTCCGGCGCGCTTGCTTTGTTGGGACAGTGGCGGGACAATAAGCCTCAACACGTCGCAATGAGGCATCATGGCCAAGAAAGCACCCGGCATCGAGGAACGAACAAACGATGACGGCTCAATAAGTTTCCGCGCGCGCGTTCGCATGCGCGGCTTCCCGCACCTCAGCAAAACTTTCTCTCGCGTAACCGACGCAAAAAAATGGATTCAGGACATCGAGGCCGCGATCCGTGGCGGGACTGCCGTGTCCAACGAGGCCGCGCGCACAACGCTGCGTGAGGCGTTCGAGCGTTACAGCCGCGAAGTCACTCCGAGGAAAAAAGGCCGGCGTCGCGAGCAGGAGCGCATAAACACCTGGAAGCAGCACCCGCTTTCCGTTCGCTTTCTGGCGCAACTGCGCGGTGCCGACTTCGCTGAATACCGAGATCAACGCCGCGCGGAGGGCAAGGCGGAGAACACGGTACGCATTGAACTCGCCCTGATCTCCCACCTTTTCGAGATCGCCCGCCGCGAATGGAAAATGGAGGGCCTTCGAAACCCGATCAAGAATGTCACCATGCCGGCAGGTTCGAACAGACGCGAACGCCGGTTGACGCCCGACGAGGAAACAGCACTCCTGACCCATCTGGGCGGGCCGTATATGGCCTCGCTTGCGTCGCTGGCAATTGAGACGGCCATGCGTAGGGGTGAACTGCTCGCGCTAACCTGGGCCGATATAAACCTGCAGACGGGGGTTGCGCGACTGCACGACACCAAGAACTCCGAGCGGCGGGATGTCCCTCTTTCGAGACGCGCGCTCGAAATCCTCAAGGCATTTCCGCGCCCGATTGCATTGGGCACTCCGGTTTTCCCCCTGACGCAAGATTTCGTGAGCCACGCATTCCGCCAAGCGTGCAAGAACGCCGGCATTGAGAATTTGCATTTTCACGATTTGCGCCATGAGGCCGTGTCGCGCATCTGCGAGAAGTTACCCATGCACGAAGCGATGCGCGTCACCGGGCACAAGACCCCGAGCATGCTCATGAGGTACTACCACCCGAAAGCGGAGGATTTGGCGCGCAAGCTGGGATGAGTTCTGACCGTTGCCTGACGGCTTCAGGCAAAGCGGGACAGGAAAGGCTTTGGGGCCGATCCCGTCCCTAACCAATGCATCACCCATAGGAGGTAAATGCACATGGCTGCAAAGAAAGGTAACACAAAGGTCGCGAAGCGCATTGAGAACCCCGTTGGCGAGCCCTCGGAAGACGCGCAGCTTGTCGCACATTTCAAGTCCGCAGATGCCCTCGTTTCAATGCTGTTGAACACGGTGGAAGAGTGGAATAACCGGGATAGCATGGTTTGCAGTATGGCGGAGGGTGGGCGCCGGATTGCGG
>DATENC010000030.1:0-32958 GCA_035275265.1 Burkholderiales bacterium
CCAAAACTTCCTTCGCAGAATCGGGCATCCCCAAAGCCTCTTCAAGACTTCATGGACCGGGCGATAACCCACCAACTCCACGCAAGCGCCCCAATACACGAAGCACCCACACGCATCGGCTGTTCGAATTTTTAAAGAGCAGGTTGGTTGCGGGGGCAGGATTTGAACCTACGACCTTCGGGTTATGAGCCCGACGAGCTGCCAGACTGCTCCACCCCGCGACCGGATTGAAATCCGAAAAATCGAATTCCAAGACGCGGGATGATAGCAATGTAACGAGATGCGCGTCAACCAAAGCGCCGATAGGATAATGTCTCGAGACATTACCGCCGATAGCGTCTCTGATACAGGTCGCGCAGTACCGGTTTTTCAGTCCTCTTCTAACCAATCCAGCAGCGGCTGCCACTGCTCGCGGTCTCGCGCGCTCATGTAGTCGGGCAGATCGAACACGCTGAGCCCGTTGAAAGCCGCATTCACATAGACCTGCGTGTCGCGCAGATAGGTCAACACGGGCAGTTTGAATTGGGTAAGAAAGGCTTCGAGAGTCGCCGCCGCCTTTGTCCGTGGATCTACGCGCATGCCAATGATGCCTACAAAGGTTCTGTGTTTTCGAATCGCCTTTTCTTCCATCAAGGTTTGCAGGAAAGCACCCGTTGCGGCCATGTCGAAAACCGACGGCTGGACCGGAATCAGCACTTTCTGCGCAAGCTTTAGTGCGTGCGCGAGATTCTTTCCGTGCAGTCCCGCCGCGGAGTCGAGAATGAGCCAGCTTGAACCACGCGGCATGGACGGTTCGTCGTCACCCCGCGCGTCCAGCCTGTGAATCGCGGGCCGATCCGAAGGACGAATCGTGAGCCAGTTCAGCGACGATTGCTGTCGATCGAGATCCCACAGAAAGACTTTCTCCCCGCGTGCTGCCAGAGATCCTGCAAGGTTGGTCGCAAGTGTTGTCTTCCCGGATCCGCCTTTGGGATTGGCAACAAGAACGGCTTTCATGTTCTTCTCCAGAACGGCTCCGGCATTGACCGCTGCTGGATGGCGGCCATTCAAGCCGGATTGGCTTGGGCTTCCGCGGACTTCTTCTCGTCAGTTTGGTCCGGTCCGGCTGTACCTTCTGCAGGTTCCTCAAACTTTTGAACCTGCGCAGCGGGTTGCTCTGTCTCTACCAGCGAGCCGAGGTCCTCCAACGGCGGCAATTCGTCCAGCGAGCGAAGGTTCAGATCATCCAGAAACGTCCGAGTGGTTGAATACAGCGCGGGGCGGCCTGGCACTTCGCGGTGACCAATCTCGTCGATCCAACCTCGCGCCTCGAGCGCCTTGAGTATTCCACTGGATACCGTAACGCCCCTAATGTCCTCGATATCTCCACGCGTCACGGGCTGCCGGTAGGCGATGATCGCTAGCGTCTCCAGCACGGCCCTCGAATACTTCGGTGGTTTCTGGGGATTCAGCCGGTCCAGGAACTTCTGATAGGCCGGCCGGACCCGGAAGCGCCACCCGCTGGCGACATTCACAAGTTCTGCACCTTTCTCGGCCCATTCAGTACGCAATTCTTCCAGCATGCGACGAATGACATCGGCACCGACGTCCTCGTCGAACATCTTGCGGAGATCCGCAATCGGCAAGGGTTCGGCGCTACTCAGTAACGCGGCTTCCAGCGCGCGCTTGATCTGAACCGGTTCAGATGGAGGCAATTCCATGATTCAATTTTACGTAGATAGGTGAATACGCTCCCTGCTGGGTGACCTGCACAAGACTTTCGCGGGCCAATTCCAGTATGGCAAGAAAACTGACCACCAAGACGGGCACGCCTGCGGTTTCATCGAAAAGATCCTCGAAACGCACAAATCGCAAGTGCTGCAGGCTACGCAGGATGCGGCTCATATGCTCACGAACCGACAGCTGCTCGCGGGTGATCCTGTGGTGGCGCATCATGCGCGCCCTGGCGATCAGTCCCAGCCACGCGTTGCGCAAGTCCTCGGGATTTATGTCCGGTAGCCTTTGTTCGACTTCCTGATCGAGCCAGACCTGCACCAGCGCGAAATCCCTACCAGATTGCGGCAACTCGTTGAGTTGCTGGCCCGCGAGCTTCATGCGCTCGTATTCCAGCAATCGGCGCACCAGTTCGGCGCGAGGGTCTTCCTCGTCCGGGCCCACCTGGGGTGGCCGGGGCAGCAGCATGCGCGACTTGATCTCGATCAACAACGCAGCCATTAGCAGGTACTCGGCCGCAAGCTCGAGCTGATGCTGCCGCATCACTTCGACATACTCCATGTACTGACGAGTCAGACTCGCCATGGGAATGTCGAGCACATCGAGGTTGTGCTTGCGGATCAGATAGAGCAGCAGGTCCAGCGGACCTTCGAAGGTCTCGAGAAAAACGCGTAGCGCATCCGGTGGAATGTAGAGATCGCCGGGCAATTCGTGCACCGGTTCGCCACGAAACAAGGCAAGCGGTTCGGCGGAGGTTTCGACGGTCATGTTCTTGTATGGTGGGACGCCGCCGGAATAATCCTCTGCAACCGCGCGCAGAGGACCGGCACGTTTCAAGGCACGAATTATCGGTCAAAACCGCGCCCCTATCCAGCCGCCGACCAATTTTCAGCTCGCGCTCGCTGCCCTAACCGTTTGTTTTCCCTTTTCGAAGCGGAGCTTGCCACCTTGAGAAGAAACTCGAATCACATCCTTCGGGCCGAACCTCCCCTCGAGGATTTCCTTTGCCAGCGGATTCTCGATCGCCGATTGGATCGCGCGCTTCAACGGACGGGCGCCGAACACCGGATCGAAGCCGGTCTGGGCAAGTTCTGACAACACTGCATCGTCCACTTCCAGCTTCATGTCCATCGCCGCCAGGCGTTTTTCCAGGTGTCCAAGCTGGATCTTCGCGATCGACCTGATGTGCTTCTCATCAAGTGCGTGGAATACCACCACTTCGTCGATGCGATTGATGAACTCCGGCCGGAAATAGGCCTTCACCTCGCCCATCACCGCCAGTTTGATCACCTGGTAGTCGTCGCCCGCCATCTGCTGGATCATCTGGCTGCCCAGATTCGAAGTCATGACGATCACCGTGTTCTTGAAGTCCACTGTGCGGCCCTGTCCGTCGGTCATGCGACCGTCGTCAAGCACCTGCAACAGAACGTTGAACACATCCGGATGCGCCTTCTCCACTTCGTCGAGCAGAATCACAGAATAGGGTTTGCGGCGTACCGCCTCGGTCAGATAGCCGCCCTCCTCGTAGCCGACATAGCCGGGCGGCGCGCCGATCAGGCGTGCCACCGAGTGCTTTTCCATGAACTCGGACATGTCGATGCGGATCAAGTGATCCTGCGAATCGAACAGGAACTCGGCGAGCGCCTTGCACAGTTCGGTCTTGCCGACGCCGGTCGGGCCGAGGAACAGGAAGGAACCATAAGGACGATTCGGATCGGATAGCCCCGCACGGGAACGCCGGATTGCGTCCGATACCATGCGCACAGCCTCGTCCTGCCCAACGACGCGCTCGTGCAGCCGTTGTTCCATGTGCAGCAGTTTCTCGCGCTCGCCCTGCAGCATTTTGGAAACCGGAATTCCGGTTGCGCGCGACACCACTTCGGCGATTTCCTCGGCGCCCACTTGCGTGCGCAGCAGCTTGAATTTCGGCTGATCGGCTGAGGTTTCCGCCTTGTTGAGTTGCGATTCCAGCTGCGGAATCTTGCCGTACTGAAGCTCCGAGACTTTCTGCCAGTCGCCCTTGCGTTTGGCAGCTTCCATTTCCAGCTTCAGCTGCTCCAATTCTTCCATGATATGTTGCGAACCCTGGACCTGGGCTTTCTCCGCTTTCCAGATTTCCTCCAGGTCCGAGTATTCCTTCTCCAACCGCTTGATCTCCTCCTCGAGTGCCTTGAGGCGTTTGCGCGAGGCTTCGTCCTTCTCCCTCTTCACCGCCTCGCGCTCGATCTTCAACTGGATGATCCGGCGTTCGAGTTTGTCCATCTGTTCCGGCTTGGAATCGATTTCCATCTTGATGCGGGCTGCCGCTTCATCGATCAGGTCGATGGCCTTGTCCGGCAGGAAGCGGTCGGTGATGTAGCGATGCGACAGTTCCGCCGCAGCAACAATGGCCGGGTCGGTGATTTCGACGCCGTGATGGACTTCGTACTTCTCCTGCAGTCCGCGCAGGATGGCTATGGTGCTTTCCACGCTTGGCTCATCGACCAGAACCTTCTGGAACCTGCGTTCCAGCGCGGCGTCCTTCTCGATGTGCTTGCGGTATTCGTCGAGCGTCGTTGCGCCGACGCAATGCAGTTCGCCGCGCGCCAACGCGGGTTTGAGCATGTTGCCCGCGTCCATGGCGCCCTCGGCCTTGCCCGCGCCGACCATGGTGTGGAGTTCGTCGATGAATACGATGACGCGGCCTTCTTCCAGCGAGATTTCCTTGAGCACGGACTTGAGCCGTTCCTCGAATTCCCCGCGGTACTTGGTTCCCGCCAGCAACGCCGCCATGTCCAGGCTGAGGACGCGTTTGCCTTTCAGGGTCTCGGGCACTTCTTCGTTGATGATGCGCTGAGCCAGGCCTTCCACGATCGCGGTCTTTCCCACTCCCGGTTCGCCGATCAGCACCGGGTTGTTCTTGGTCCGGCGCTGGAGAATCTGGATGACTCTGCGGATCTCGTCGTCGCGGCCGATCACAGGATCGAGTTTGCCGATACGAGCTCGCTCGGTCAGGTCCAATGTGTATTTCTTGAGCGCTTCGCGCTGACCTTCCGCCTCCTGGCTCTGCACGCCCTCGCCGCCGCGCACCGCGCTGATGGCCTGTTCGAGCGCTTTGCGATTGACCCCATGAGTCTTCAGCAATCTGCCGGTCTCGCCCTTGTCATCCGCCAGCGCCAGAAGAAATAACTCGGAAGCGATGAACTGGTCGCCGCGCTTTTGGGCTTCCTTGTCGGTAAGATTCAAGAGGTTGGTCAGTTCACGCGAAATGCTGACGTCTCCGCCCTGACCTTCCACTTTGGGAAGCCGGCCAATGCTGGCCCTGAGAGCTTCCTTGAGCGGCGGCACGTTGGCGCCGGCACGGGCAAGGAGCGACGCCGTGCCGCCATCGTCCTGCTCAATCAGTGCGAGTACGAGATGCTGGGGCTCGATGTACGGATTGTCCTGTCCGACCGCCATGCTCTGGGCATCGGCCAGTGCCTGTTGGAATCGGGTCGTTAGCTTGTCGAAGCGCATACAAGTCCTTGGTTTCAGGTATTGCCGGATAGATTGGGTTTTAACCCGGCAGTTTCAACGGCTTGGATTCCGTTGAATTGAAGTATCTGGCTGCTCGACGTTGCCGGCCCACTGCAAAACTGGCAGATTCAGCCGAGAGTTGCTTTCCAGGGGTTTCGCAAAGGCATGAAGACATTCCAGATGGCCGTACTTTTAGCTACTCGGTTCGCTGATTCCACCGATGCGTTGCCAGCGAACCTGCGAGGCGTAGCAAGCTAATGGGTCTTGCTCCCTCGCAAAAAGCGCTGGTCTTCGATGCGTACGGGACTTTATTCGACGTGCATTCGGTGATTACCGAGTGCGAAGCGCTGTTTCCGGGTAAAGGCGCGTCGCTTTCTCAACTCTGGCGCGGGAAACAGCTCGAATACACATGGCTCCGGAGCCTGATGGGTCGCTACGAGGACTTTTCGGCCATCACCCGTGGCGCGCTGTCGACCGCCTGCGACGTGCTGCGCCTGGAACTGAGCGACCCGGCCGCCAGACGCCTGATGGACGCATACCTGGCATTGAAGGCATTCCCGGACGTTATGGACACGCTCAACCGGCTCCACGGACGCAAACTCAAGCTCGCTATTCTTTCCAACGGGTCACCGGCGATGCTGGGGGCCGTGGTTCGCCATGCCGGGCTCCATCAACTATTCGACGCCGTGTTGAGTGTCGACGCGTTGAGGATCTTCAAGCCCCACCCGAGCGTTTACGCCTATGCCGCGGAACGATTAAAGGTGCCGGCAGGGTCAATCGGTTTCGTGTCGTCCAACTTCTGGGATGTGGCGGGCGCCACGTCATTCGGATTCCGAACTTTCTGGATCAACCGCACCGGAGCGGCGCCCGACCACCTCGGCTATCAACCGGTTGCCGTGCTGTCTCAGCTAACTGAACTGCCCGCGCTGCTCGAGTGACCCGACACTTTTCAGGCGTTGCAACGCTTTGGGAATGACCCTGGCAGCCCCGGTATTTGCCGAATTTGGATCTGGCGCGCCAATTGCCCTGTAAGCCGCCTGCACGTTCTCTTAATGCTCGTTCCTGCTACCGAGCTGCACAGCAACTAGGGGGCCAGTAACAAGACCTTGGTCTGGCTCGGCACGATGCGTGCGCCGGGGCAGTTGGTATTGTTCTGTAACGACATACTGCTGAGCTTTGTACCTGGCATCCCACCGATCAACACCGTAAACGAGGCCGTTAGATGGCGTCCCGGTCCCATGACCGTACCTGATGCAACGCCGCTTGCGACACCAGCGTTGTCACCGTTAGTGAGCGGGATATTGGTGCTCATGTTGTGGGCTGGGGCTGCGTTGATCAGGATGGTATAAGCCGCGCCAACTGCCGTAGGTCCCATTGCGATATTCGGATATGGAACCGGCACTGGACCGGCCGGGCTTGGCGTCAGGCAGACATCAGGAAAGCCCATGTCCTGTCCCGCCATTTGTGTGTTGGCGAACATTAAGATCTCCTACCCCACGTGAATTTGCGACGCATCCACCTTGACGAGTTCGCGGGCCGTGAGAATTGTATTTCGCGCGCGAATATGAGCGACGTGTTCGGCTTTTACATCAAACACGCCTGTTCTAACATGCTCCGCCTCAGCGATGTTGCGGTAGCTGCGATCGGCCCCTACTTGTATGCGTCCAGTGAGCAGCTCGGCCGCGTGTGAGAAAAGCTTCGCCACCTTGCTACGCAGTATCAGCTCTATACCGGTGAATCGAAGTATTTTGACGAACCATTCTGCCCCCTCGAAGCGCGCTTCAAGCTGCCCGCCTTCCAGGCGCAGACACTGTTCTGCGGATAGCAAGATTTTTGGCGAATGCAATGCCAAGCCCGTCGCGCAGCCTATTGTCAGCGGCTTTCCCAAGGTACGGGTAAGAATATGCATCAGGTAAAGCTTGTCGTGCGAGGTACGTAGGATGCAAACCTCGTCGCCGATCTCCGGTACGACCAGGCAACTGACAGCGCGCCTTACTTCGTAGGTGCGATCGAGCAGGCTGACGTAGTAGGTTTCGCCGTCGATATCAGCCACCGTTCCGTTCAGCCACTGGGATGCGTCGGCCACGGCCGGAACATGATTCGAATGCGTAGGTATTGTATCCATCATGAGACTCCCTCGGATAGCGATGCAGGAGGCCGCCATCTTTCGGCCTCGAGTAGATCTGGATCTTCGAGCAGAATGCTAACGCTTGCCGGCAATTGGACTTCGTCTCGGCTAGCGCCGTGAAACTTTGTACGTTCCCAGTGCGCCGCGTCGAGTCGTGCTTTCCGGAGGTCCGCATACGAGAAATCAGCGTAACGAAGATTGGCTCCTTGAAAAGTTGCCTGCATGCATTTTGCCCGATGAAGGATTGCCTGTTCCAAGCGTGAGCCGACAAATCGGGCGCGCTGCAGTGTGGCGTCTACCCAAAGGCTTTGAAACAGGTCGGCCTCGGAGAAATCGGCGTCATCAGCCTGGGCCTCGATGAATAGCGTGTTGGCGGCCTGTGCCTGCCGCAACGACGCCTTGTTCAGTTTAGCTCCCTTGAAACCGCATTGCTGCATGCGTGCCTTCGATAGATCCGCGCCCTCGAGGTCAGCTTCCATGAACTGACTACGCCGCAGGTCGATCCCTACCAGATTCTGACCGGAGAACCTCGATTTGTTGAGGACCGACTGCTCGAAACGACAATCGTTCAACTTGGCACGGGTAAGGTCGGCACCCAACATTACCGACTCCACGAAAGCGAAACCGCTCAGGTCGATTTCATCAGTCAGCACCTCGATCAAAGACGTACGAAAGCTTCGCGCGCCGGTCAATCGTGCTCCCCGTAGCGAGCACTTGATGAATGTGGCGTCAGTAAGATCCGCTCCCTCGAAATTGCACGAATCCAGGGAAGTTTCGATCGCATTGAACTCGATGCCGATGGCGCCCCGGAGATCGCTGCTCGCGACGCTCGATTGATGCGCGGTTGCTCCCTTGAGGTCTACGCGACATAGCTTCGCATCGTCGAATTGGCATTTCACCAACGTACTATTGGCGAACGATGCGTCTTCGAGCCGGCAGCCGCGGAAGTCGACGCCCTCGAACACTGCGCCTCCCAATTTCGCCCGCGTGAGATCTACGCCTTGCAACGAGACCGCCTGAACAGTGTCGGCGTTTTCAATCAACGCCATGAGCTCCTCCCGAGTTAGCGTCTTCATGAAGCGTTCTTTGACGACTGCCAACGGGGATGAACGCGCGCTCTCTTTCTAAGCGACTCGTCGAACCGCGTAGCTGAATCGGTCCGCAGACGCGCAAGATCCGCGGCGAAAAGATTGCAACCGATCAAACGCGTGCCGAACGCGTTTGCGTTCATCAGGCACGCGTCCATCAGGTTGGCACCGGTGAAATCCGCACCATCCAGCCTCGCCTTACGCAAGCTCGCGCCCCGAAGGTCGGCACGTTGAAATCGTGCCCCACCGAAATCGCAGTCCGTGAAGTCAGTGCGCTGGAGAAACGCAGAACTGAAGTTTGCTTCGCGCAGCACACTGCCTTGAGCGAAGTAGGCGCGCGTTAGGGTGGTCCGTTCGAAACTGGCGCCGGCCAACTCGACGATGCCGACAAAACGCGCCTGTGGCAGGACAGCGTCGGAGAAGTCTGCCGCAGGGCAGCGCAGGTTCAAAAACACCACATTGGCTCCGGTACATCCTCGCCAGTGGGCATTCTCGAGCTTACACCCGATGAATTGAGCCTCGTCAATCTGCGCCAAGTCAAAAACGGAACCGCTCAGCTCCGTCTCGAGAAACTGCGCATCCTTCAGTGAAGCGTGCGTGAAGTCCACGCCGTCCAATTTGGCACCGTAGAGCTGTGCTTGACTAAAGCGCGCCCCTTGCATCCTTGCTCCCGTTGCTCGCGCCTCCCACAGGTTTGTTTCTTGGAAGATGCCCCCAACCGCGTTGAGCCGTTCGAGATTGGCTCTACCGAGATTGGCAAGAGTAAAGTCGCAGCTGCGAACGAACGCATCAGCCAGGTTAGCGTGCGCCATAACCGCGGCCCGGAAGCTCGCTCCGTCGAGAGCCATGCTGCTCAGGTTGGCACCTTCCAGCATCGCCCCATCGCAATTGACGCCGCGCAGATTGAACGAGCGAAGATCGGCCCCCGTCAGATCGAGCCCGCCCAGACCCTGCCCCTTCGATAGCCGCTCGGCTACCCACCCCTGCTGGCGCTTGGCGAAGCGCCCCCCAGTAGCATGGGGTGAATTCATCAAGTGGGCATTGGCGCGGTAGCTGGAGAGCAGTTGTTGGTCAGTCTGCTCCCAGCGAGCGTGCAACGCGGTATCCCCCAGCATTTCCTCGACCTCGGCAATTCGGGATCCCTGCGCACGCGCCACCTCGCTCAGTGCGGTCAAGGTTTCGATATGCTGCGGCTTGAGCGGCCGAGGCGGCCCGGGAGGATTGTCTTCGCCGCTCAGTTCGCGCCGTATGATGGCGAAGTCCTGCCCTCTTTCCCCGAACTCGCGCTCCAGATCGTCGAGCATCTTTGCAGTTTGCCCTTTGGCTTCTTTGATGCGCGCGCGCCCTTCGTCGTCCACCTTGCGCATGAACTCACCGAGTTTGTGCGGCGGTGGAATTATCGGACGTGGCCCCATCGTCGCAGGGGGGCCATGCTTGTCGGGATCCAGGCCCTGTTGTTGTACCTCGTCCCGCGCGGCTTGCATTTGGCGCTCGCCTCGCCTGCGCAGCCGCGCTTCCAGGCTATCGGGCGCCGGAGGCTGGTTCAAGTCGAGATCCTGGGGTATCAGCCCCTCGAACGGAAACTCCGATGGAGTCAGTTGATCATCTTGTAACGAGACGAGAACAGCATCTTCTGACTCCGTACGGGCTCGGAGCACCTCGGCGTAGTGGGACTTTGGCTTGGGCTGGCCCAGGTATTCGGCGCCGACGAGTACTCCCGAGATGTCACTGCCATCGTCGCTGTTGCTTCTGCAGAGGCCCTGCCAGATCAGCACAGCGCGATCGTGATCCGGCATGAAGATCACGGTACGCAGAGACATCGCAAGGTCAACCATCGCGTCGGGAGTCGCCTTGCGCTGAACGAACGCCCTCGCCGTGATACCCGGAAGCTGACCTTGCACCCGCGCATGCTTCTCCGTCAGATACGCAAGGTCATAAGCTTCGTTACCGACAAAAGGATCAACCCGTCGCTGGTCGGTCGGCGCGATGTTGAACATGGTCCAGTCTACGTCCTGGGGGAGTCCAGGAAAATCGTTCTCGAGCCAAGCATCGTCATAGGTGCCCGCGCCGGCCTGGCGACCCGGGTGGGTCAAGTCTAGAACCCCAAATGCGGCTGCCTGATTCCGGTCCGGGTCAAGGTGCCAAGGATGTTTTGGCAGTTCGATCCCAGGCAACAGCAGCAGGCCGTCTTTGTCGACGGAGGACGGGTGTCCGATACCCCGAGGATTGGCCGCGTAGGCCGGACCGCCATAGGCGTTGGTCCACTCCAGCGGCGCACGCCGCAGTTGCTCTTGAGCAATCAGCGAAGTCCCTTTGAGTACGCGCCGACCGTGCGCTCTTGCAATCTTCTCGATGCCGGCAAACCGGATGCCAAAGGTGATTGAAGAAACCACTTGCCCCGGCGGCGGGTAGGCGGCACCGACGACAAGGAATTCGCTACGTGTTTTCGGGATACCGGCTTCGGCGAACTCCGGTGCGGCCAGGGGCAGGAGCTTCCACAGGTTCTGATCCGAAAACAGCAGTGGCGGATCGCGTAGCGGAACCATGCCAAACACCGATACGCAAAGGAAATGCTCGCGCTTATGCTCGACGCATCGGGGCAGAATGCTGAGGCAGTTCGGCTTGACCGTGCGCACGGTCAGGGCTCCGCTCTGACCACGCGCGACGGTTCTTCAGGGTCGTAAATCACCTTGACGACGGAACCCGGTTCCAGGCGCGCCAGGTTGACGGCAGACATCTTTTCTCTAAAGGCTCCGTGAACGGTCAGCGGCCCGACTTTGTACTCCACGAGCACCTCGACCTCCGGTTGCAGATAGAATCGTCGCCGCGTGTCGCTGATCTGCACGACCGAAGCATTCGTGGAGACACCGCGACGCCTCAGCATCTCGTCCGACGCCAGCTCCCACATGCGCATCGCGGCAGGAATCATGGCTGCCACCAGCACGACCGTCCCGATAAGCGTCTTCGTCTCCATCGACACCCTAACTATCGGTACGGAACGCTGCAGAACACATCAGCCGATCAGGAATGCCCCGGCTTTCGCTAGCCGCACGCCAGCCTGCTCGAGCACCGCCGAATCGCAAGACAACAACTTCGCACCCAGCTTCTTCATCTGCACTCCGGCCTGCTTGTTGAAAACCGCACCCATGTCCACTTTGATCCCGTGTGTCTCTGCCTTGAAGGCATTGACCTCCATATTGATCGGCGTGGATTTGACTTTCTGTCCATAGGTTTCGAACAAGGCGCCGCCCAGTTGCGACAGTTGGAAGTCGACAATCTTGGTCCCTCCCGGCGCCACCAAGGTGTAACCGCCTGTCGCGATGAGCGTCATCGAGCCCGATGTGTTGATCGTGATTCCGCCCGAAGCGGTCTGGCTGAAACTCCCGGTGATCGTTTCGGTGAGGCCACCGGTGACGGTTCGTGTTTCCCCGCCGTTGATCGTCTCTTTCAGCCCGCCGTTTACGGTGCGAGTTTCGCCGGCATTGATGGTCTCTGTCGCTCCGGCGTTAATGGTGCGTGTCTCGCCGCCGTTGACCTTTTCTGTGACGCTACCGGTCACCGTGCGCGTCTCAGTGCCATCGACAGTTTCCTTGAAGTTGCCCTTCACATGGGTCGTGCGGTTCACATCTACATTGAGCATTTCGTCATTCTTGACGTGTGTGGTACGGTCGTGTCCCACATCGCGCGTTTCATCGTTTTCGACAATCGCGTCCATGTTGCGCTCGGCGTGGATGTAAAGCTGCTCGGATCCCTTCTTGTCCTCGAAGCGTATCTCGTTGAAATTGGCGCCGGTGCCATCTTTGCTGGAACGGCTTTTGATACCGGTCTGCGTCATGTTCGCGGGGAGATCGTAGGGTGGCATCTGGTCCGCGTTGTAGACGCGTCCGGTGATGATGGGCTCGTCGGGATCACCTTCGAGGAAATCCACGATGACTTCCTGCCCGATGCGCGGGATGGCGACCAAACCCCAGTTCTTGCCCGCCCAAGGGTGCGAGACTCGCACCCAGCACGAGCTATTCTCGTTCTTCTTACCATAGCGGTCCCAGTGGAACTGCACCTTCACGCGGCCGTACTTATCGGTGTAGATCTCGTCCCCATCCGGACCTACGACGACGGCAGTTTGAGGGCCCTGCACGACGGGCTTGGGCGTGAGGCGCTGCGGGCGGTATTGTTGTTTGGTTGAAAGCACGGAGAAAGAACAGCTATAACTCGCGCCGCCCGCTTCCATCGCTTCGTACTCGCTGAACTGGAGCTGGTGGGTTGCCGCCAATACGAGGTACTCGCGATTCTGGTCGTCGCGTGGCTGTCCGACGAGCTTGAACAGACGGCCCGCGCACAGCCCGCGCGCGTTGCAGGTCCCGTGCGCAAGCTCGAACTGGGTCTGTAGCTCATCCAGACGGGCCTGCGCATACTGGTCGCCGTCGGCCTTTTGAATGTACTCACCCGGGTAGTCATACACCTCACTGTCCGCGTGATCGTGCTTGCGGTTGGTCACCTTCTGCTTGGTGGCCAGGTCTACGCTCGGCCGCTCGAAGTCGTAGTCTTCGACCGCGTACACCACCGGCTGGATCTCGCGGGAGAAATTCCACTCGCTGATGTGGTCCTGTTCCGGCTCTTTCAACTTGTCCGAGGTGACGAAGTGAATTTGCTCATACCCCGGAAACGGGGAGTGTTTGCCATGGGAGTCCGCCAGCACCAGGGTATGGCGCCCCTCCGCGTGGGTGAAGTAGTAGTAGATGCCTTCTTGTTCCATGAGGCGGCTCACGAAGTTGAAGTCCGTCTCACGGTACTGGACGCAGTAGTTCCACTTGCGATAGGTGCCGGTCAGATCGTTCTTGAAGTCCGCGGCGCTGTGGTCCGCGAACACGGTCTTGATGATGTCGGGAACCGTCTGCTCCTGAAAGATGCGGCAGTCCGCGGTACGCGTCAGGAACCAGAGCCAAGGCCGGAGCGTCGCGCGGTAGCTATGGTAACGTCCTTGCATGCCGATCTGCGCGAAGCGCGTGACGTAGCCGTTGAAGTATCGGCTTTTGTCGTTGGGCAAAGCGAGCTTCACCGTAAAGGTCTTGCCCAACACCTCGTCGAGGTTGATATCGCGCTTGGGGCTCAACAAGTCGAGCTCAAACTCGGAGAGCCGACTCAGTTCCTCCCGCGCGTGCAGCCTTTGAAAAAGAAGATCATCTCCCAGCGGGGTGACCACTTCCATTACGCGCTTCATTGCCATGTCTTCATCCCCCTTATGAGTTGCCCGGTTGCGTGCCAGCCAGCGGATCAGATAAGCGCGACTCTGGCATCCGCACCGAAGTTCGGGCCCCGGCTGGATTCTTCGCGACCGGCACCGACCGTCTTCCATTTATCATATGCTGCGGGCACCTAAGGTGCCAACCCCGGCGTTCTCACTTACGGGCGGTGATGACCACGCCGGCGACCGGGTTGCCGCCTTCCATTCGCAGGACCGCGCCCTCCATCGTCGGCGGCGCGAACCCCGCCTGCGCCAACGCGCTCTGCACATAGGGACGGTTGTGACTGTAGCGGCCGTGCGGATTGATGCGGTATCCATTCTCAGAGGGTCCCTCGACCGCCTCTTCCACGGTGAATATCAACAGCCCTCCCTGCCTCAGTGCGCGGAACGAGGCATCGAAAGCGCCTTGCAGCGCGCCGAAATAGACCAGCGTATCGGCCGAGATGATCAGGTCGAATTTCTCGCGGTGGTCGGCCAGATAGCGAGTCAGTTCGACCTTGAACAGCTCGTCATAGATATTCCGCCCGCGCGCCTTGTTCAGCATGCCCGCCGAGAGATCCACGCCGGTCAGACGCACGACATACGGCGCGATTAGCGGGCCGCACAACCCGGTCCCGCAACCTGCGTCCACGGCGACCAAGCGTTTGGCCGGTGCACCGCACGCCGCAGCAAGGGCCTCGGCGACTAGCTGGGGAGCCCGATAGGCGAGTTTTTCCAGCTTGACGTCGAAGCTGCCCGCGAACCCGTCGAAGGTCTGCTCCACATAGTCGTCGGCCGCGCGCAGGGGCACGTCTTCGCCCGAGCATGCCGCAAGCATGTGGCGCGCGATTGGATTGTCCGGCTCCGCCTTGAGCCAATCGCGAAACACTTCCGCCGCTGCATCGACCTTGCCGATGGTGTAGTAGGCAATCCCCAGCAGCTTGCGCGCCTCTGGGTGATTTGGAGTCAGTGTAATGGCCTTGCAGTAGTAGGCGACCGCCTCCCGCACCATCCCCCGGCTCGAAAGCAGATTGCCGAAGTTGTTGTAGGCATCGACGTGATCGGGGTCGACCTCGATCGCTTTCTTGTAGGCTGCCGCCGCATCGTCGTAGCGACTCTGAGCGCGCAGGACCGTGCCAAGGTTGTTGTAGGCGTCCGCATGGCCGGGCTGAAGGTCGATGGCCTTCTGGTATGCCGCGATTGCCTCCGCCAAACGCCCGCTCTCCACCAGGACATTGCCCAGATTGTTGTAGCGATCGGCATGCAGCGGATCGAGCGCGATCGATCGTTCGATGAGTTCGATGGCAGTCTCGCTCTGACCGCGCTGATGCAATAACACACCGAGGAAATGCATGGCATCCGGCTGATCGGGGGCGGCCTCGAGAATTTTGCGATAGAGAAGTTGCGCATCGTCCCAGTTCTCCGAGCGATGCAGAACGATCGCGAGCGACAGCGCATCCGGCAGACTCAACTCAGAAGGAGTCCCGACGTCATGGTCGGCCGCGTCGCACACGGCCGGCGTGTTCTCGACTGTCATGGCTTCAAAGCTTTTAACCGGTCGCGATAGATGCCCGGCGTGGAATCGGGGATCTCGATTGCTCCCACGGCCTCGGCATAGAACCCGGGTTCCCCCGCTCCGCCGACGACAGCGTAGGCATAGCCAGCAGCCGACATTGCGTGCAGCGTCGAGAGCAACAACGCGCGGCCGATTCCCTTTTGTCTTGCCTCGACCGCCACACCCACCGGCCCGAAGAAGCCGCGGCAAGTTGCGTCAAAACAGGCGAAACCAATCACTTCGCCCCGCCCGACCGCGATGTGGCAGGAGATCGGCCGGTTGCTGAATGCCACATCACATTCGCTTGCCCAGGCTTCGCCGAAGTTTGCCCCGACCCATCCAATGACATGTTGCTTTTCGTAGGCCATGGCGCGGCGCACGGTCACCGCACCCAGTGCCGACGTCTCCATTGCGGGGAGATCGTATAGCTTCACCAGAAGGTCAGCCATCATGCAACCTCACACCGGCTAGCCAAGCACTCGGTTCGAACTCCGGCAAGTTGTCAGTGCGCGGCATCATCTGTGGGAGCAGAATAACACCGGCACGCATCCGAGGGTATGCAGGCACAGTCCGCTCGCGGGCCTCTGGAAGTGATGGATGGTCCGCCGCTACTCGATGGTGGCGATCTGCCAGAATCCAGCGGCGACCAGCATGGGCTTGGCGACCGGCCGCCACACCTTGTCTACGAAATGCTTCTGAGCGGCGTTCATCTTGCCGTCGGGGAGATTCTGATGCGGCGTGCGGCCCGGATCGTATTGGCGCGCAACCCGGGCGAGCGCGCCATCGGGGTTCTGCTGCAGTTCCGCAGCGAGGTGGTCGAACAGGTTACGGTGCGGAGCTGTGGTCGAAATGCGAACGCCGTCCTCTTGCTGTTCCGGCGACTGCAGCGCCGCCCGCTGCTTGCGGATCAAATCAATCGCTGCTGACAGGTGCAGGTCTCGCGGCGGCAGCGCCAGCTGGGAGCGAACACGCGCGGCAGCGCCGGGCGCGCAAAAGACGTCGTACAGCGCCAGCGCGGACAAGTGCGTGGGGCGCAGACGGTACTCCTGGGCCAGGAACAGGAACAGCGGCTCTGGAGTGATCGACATCACGGCGTAGCGCAGCAGTGCGATTCGCCCTTCGCCGCCTCGAGAGAGGATTTCAACGATGTTGCGCATGAACGCAGTTGGGGGCTCCAGGATCTGCACGCCCCTCGGTTAGATGTCGGCTCCGCACCGGTAGGGTGTCGAAGCAGGTGCAGTGACTCTATTTCTTCGGCTTGAAATTGAGCGCGTATTCTTCGCCCGCCACTTTGAGAAAGGCGGACGGGTGCCGCCCTGGCAAATCGACCCGCACCCAGAGTTTACCCGGCGCCTTGTTGACTTCGACCACTTTCAACTCGGCACCGGGCATGAGCCCTCCACCGAGATCCGCGCACTCGGTGGCGAAACGCCAGTGCGACAGCATGACCTTGTTCAGCAAGCGAATCGGAGTGATCATGTCTCGGGGGTTGAGTTCGACGATCATGCCCAGCCTCTCGTACGGTTCAGTCGAACCCGTACATGAACTCACCGCCTTCGACGCTTACCTTGACCCGCTCGGCTTTCTTGCCCTCCATCATCCGGCCGAGAAATTCGTGGCTTATGCGGGGCAGCATGGTGTTGGTCAGGATGGCGTCCACCACCCGTGCACCACTTTCCACTTCCGTGCAACGGCCGGCGATCAGTTTGATCACCTCGTCGTCGTAGGTGAACGGGATACGATGATTTTCGGCGATGCGCTTCCCGATGCGCTTAAGCTGCAACCGGATGATCGAACCCAAGACTTCGTCGCTGAGCGGATAGTAGGGAATGACGACCAGGCGCCCGAGTAGCGCCGGGGGAAACACCTTCAGCAAGGGTTCGCGCAGCGCTTTTGCGATGGCTTCGACCTCCGGCATCAGTTCGGGGTCCTTGCATAGACCCATGACGAGATCCGTGCCCACGTTCGAGGTGAGAAGGATCAGGGTGTTTTTGAAGTCGATGTAGCGGCCCTCGGCGTCCTCCATCCAGCCCTTGTCGAAAATCTGGAAGAACATCTCATGCACGTCCGGGTGGGCTTTTTCCACCTCGTCGAGCAGCACCACACTGTAAGGCTTGCGCCGAACCGCCTCGGTCAGGATGCCGCCTTCGCCGTAACCGATATACCCGGGTGGCGAACCCTTCAGGGTGGAGACGGTGTGCGCCTCCTGGAACTCACTCATATTGATGGTAATGATGTTCTGCTCGCCTCCGTATAGCGACTCGGCCAACGCCAAGCCGGTCTCGGTCTTGCCCACGCCGGATGGGCCGCACAGCATGAACACGCCGACGGGCTTGCTGGGATTGTCAAGTCGCGCGCGCGAGGTCTGAACCCGGCGCGCGATCATGTCCAGGGCATGGCGCTGGCCGACCACGCGTTCGTTTAGCGTGTCGCCCAGCTTGAGTACAGCCTCGACTTCGTTCTTGACCATGCGGCCTACCGGGATGCCAGTCCAATCCGCCACCACCGAGGCCACCGCTTGCGCGTCGACGCTGGGAAGGATAAGCGGGAGTTCCCCTTGGAGGACCGCCAGCTTTCCCTGAAGCGTCTGCAGTTTTGTGCGCAGCTCATCGGGAGATTCGGTCGTGGTCGCACCGGAGCTGGGGCCGACGTCGACTGGCACCGACTTGGCTGCAGTATCGGCGGCTTTTTCGAGTGCGGTTTGGGTTCCCTCCACCTTGCCCACGACGGCCCGTAGCTGCGCGCGGACAGCGAGGATCTGGTCTACCAACTCCTTCTCCGCTCCCCAGCGCGCCTCCAACTGAGCCAGTCGCTGCCTCTCCGCTTCGAGTTTGGTTTTGGCGTCGTCCTCCCGCTGCGCCACTTCTATACCGACTACTTTTTCGCGCGCGATGATCTCGAGCTCGATGTTCAGTGCATCGATACGGTGGCGGCTATCTTCCACCTCCGCCGGCACCGCATGCTGGCTGATCGCTACGCGGGCGCAACTGGTGTCGAGCAGGCTCACAGCCTTGTCCGGCAACTGCCGCGCTGGAATGTAGCGATGCGAGAGCTTGACGGCCGCCTCCAGCGCCTCGTCCAGCAGTTGCACACGGTGGTGTTTCTCCATGACGCTGGCCACCCCACGCATCATGAGGATGGTCTTCTCTTCGCTCGGCTCATCGACCTGGATGACCTGGAACCGGCGCGTCAGGGCGGGGTCTTTCTCGAAGTACTTCTTATACTCGCTCCAGGTCGTCGCAGCGATCGTGCGCAGCGTGCCACGCGCCAGGGCCGGCTTCATCAGATTCGCCGCATCGCCCGTGCCCGCAGCTCCGCCAGCTCCGATCAGGGTGTGCGCCTCGTCGATGAACAACACGATGGGCTTGGGCGAAGCCTGAACCTCCTCGATAACCTGCCGCAGCCGCTGCTCGAACTCTCCCTTCATGCTGGCGCCCGCCTGCAGGAGCCCGATGTCGAGAGTGCGAAGCGTGACCTCTTTGAGTGCGGGCGGGACGTCACCGCTGGCGAGGCGCAGCGCGAAGCCCTCCACCACCGCCGTTTTTCCGACGCCGGCCTCACCGGTAAGGATGGGATTGTTCTGCCGGCGGCGCATCAGGATGTCGACGATCTGCCGGATTTCATTGTCGCGGCCGACGATCGGATCGAGCTCCCCTTTGCGGGCCTTCTCCGTGAGGTCGATAGAGAAGCGCTGCAGGGCCTCCTGCTTGCCCATTTGAGCCGGCGCGATCGCTGAACTTTCCTCACCCGGCGAGCCGCCAGTCAATTGGCCGCTCGCGGTGGTCCGCTGGCCTTCCTCCGGCGAACCGGCCACGATCTTGCCAAACTCGTCAGTCAACAGATCCGAGTTGACCCGTTCGAACTGGCGCGAAATGGCCAGCAACGCGTTGCGGAGCGACGGCGACTTGAGCATTCCCACCACAAGATGGCCGGTGCGCACCTGCTGCTCGCCGAACATCAGCGTGCCGAACACCCAGCCGCGTTCGACCGCGCTTTCTACCAGTGTGGAAAGGTCCGATATGGAAGTCGCGCCGCGCGGCAGGCGATCCAGTGCGGCGGTCAGGTCGGCCGCCAGCCTCGATCCATCCACCTCGAAGTGACGGACGATACGATGCAGATCGGAATCCGGCGTCTGCAGAATCTGCTGCAGCCAATGCTCGAGCTCCACATAGGGATTGCCACGCAACTTGCAGAACACCGTTGCTCCCTCGATCGCCTTATAGGCGAGCGGGTTGAGCTTGCCGAATAATACGACGCGCTTGATCTCACTCACGGCTTCCCCCCTTAGTTCACCACACCGACCGCGGCGGGACGCTGTTCAAAGCGCGCCAGCACGGCCTCAGCATCCAGCGCAAGGTCATCGGCATCTTCGTCGGCCGGGCGCTTTCCAAGCCACATACTCCACCCCAGGCGCTGCGACCCGCCCAGCCGGCTTGTCGGAACCTCACTGCGATCGAGAACCAGTTTGATGTCCCAGGCGAGTTCGAACGCGAGATAAAATCGGATCCAATCGACCAGTTTGCGCAGATGCCGCCCGCCCGGCAAAAAACTCTCGAACTGAACCAGTGAAAGCGGACCGGCGTGGATGCGGAATTTGTGCTGACGATCGTACACCTGCGCTCCGACTACGGCATCCTTGCCCAGCGCACATCCGCTCATGCCGAGCCTGCTGCGCTCTGTTTCGGGTAGCAACATCCAGTGGCCGGCAAAGTGTTCGATCTGGATCGGCACGTGGAAGAAGCCGCACAGGATGGCCTGCAAGCCCTCGGCGCTACGCACCTGCCGCCCCAGCAGCGCCGCCCAGTGCAACTTGGCGAAGTCCGGGACACTATCGCGATTGCGCAGAGTCGGCTGGCCCAACCCGACGAGGGCAGCCATGTACTGACTGAAGCGGTCGTCCTGCGGCCTGTCCAGACTCAACGTCGGCTGGCCCTGCGCCCACGCGCGGAAGAACAACATCAGGAACCTGTGGTGAAACACGTCCAGAAAGCGCGAGAAGGTGGTGTCGCCCTGGCCCAAGCGTTGGCGCGCGAATTCGGTGAGATGTAATGGGAGAGGCCCGTTGGGACCGAGCAAGCCGAAAAAATGCACCAGAAGCCGGTCGGGTTTGCCGTGCTCTCCCTTCTCAAATCTCGAAAGGGAGGCAGGTGCAAACGCCAGCGAGGGCTCCTGCCCAAGTCGGACCGGCTCGTTGGCCGGACGCAGCGCTTCTCCCAGCCGTGGCATGTCCGGGTGAAGTGCTTCCAGGCGGCGCATGACCTGGAAGAAGTCGAACGCCCAAGGTTCGCGACTCAGGGCGTCGAGAAAGTCTAGAGAATCAGGCGCTCGCCCCATCGTGGTAACCATCGCATGACTTCACCGCGCGTGGCGGATCGCAGCGAGGTCTCGGTAAAGGAATTAATGGACACATGGCGCGCGAAGAACTGCTCAAGAACCGCCGCAAGCAGAAAGGCGCTACCAGCTTCGAAGGCTACCTCGTCCACCTGCAGTGCAACGTGCAGGCCGCGACCAAAGGTGATCGGGCCAGGCACCGGCAGTCGCCGCGTGATCGGCTGGGCACGCACCGACTTGATGCCTTCCAGTTGCTTCGCCGCAAGACCTTCTCCTTGCGCCGCGTAGAGTTCCAGCATCTGCTTCAGCGCCGCAGCCCCTTGTTCAGGATCAGTGTCAGCCAGCGACAAGTGGTTGAGCGAGAGATGGCTCACGAACCGCCACCCGGTCGCGCCTTCGGCAAGGGGGGCGTAGGGTCGCGACGGGCCTTTAAGCACGCGGATGCTGGACACTGGCGCGGCCACGTCGAGGACCAGGTCGGTCTTGCCCAGTCCGAGGGGCATCATCAATGCGAGGTCGCGGTTGGTGCACAGCGTGGTTACGGCTAGTTGCCGCAGGTCGGCAGAATAAGGCGCCTCCTTGGGATCGACCAGCGACAGGAAGATCTCCGTGCCGATGTAACTCGTGCGATTGCCGCTGCGTTTCTGGTGGTCCGAATACAGGCGGCGCTCACGACGCAGCGTAAAGTAGGCTGCATCAGGATCGTCCGCGTCGCGCCCGGGCGCATAGAACGGCAGGAAGGTGCGCTCGCTATCAGCTCCGACGCCGTATCCCGTAACACCGGTCACTGTGTACACCTCGAAGTCCATGGGCCTCGTGCGGTCGGGGACGACGTGAAACTCATGGGTCGTGTCGCTGACCGGGACGCGGTCCGCCCGCTTCGGAAACAGATTGATGACCGGCGTGCAGAACAACGAGAAATTTGAGGCGTCAACGACCTTTTCCAACACAGGGTCGCCGCGCCCGAACAACAGCACCAACTCGAGCTCATCGCTGGTGCAGCGTTGGATCTTGCTTCTGAGTCCGGCGACATCCACAAACAGGAAGCGCTCGGGGAACGAGAAGTATTCCTGCAGCAGGCGGTAGCCCTGGAAGGACCTCCAGCTCACGGGCAACAATGCTTCGTCGTCCGCGAATCCTGCTGGATAGATTTGTTTCGCGGGAACGACCTCAAACCACGGTGCCGGCCTGGATGTTGGAACCAGCATGGCGCCCATCGGCGAGGCAAATGCAAGCTCGTAGAGCTTGCGGGCCACTTCGTCTGCACCTGACAAGTACAGTCGCAGTCGGTCGATGCCGATCTGGTTGAACTTCAACCCTGCGGTGGTGCGTAACTTCAGCCGCACGCCCCCCTTAACCGGCTGCCGATCCGGTAACGCTCCTAGCGGAAGATCCGGCGCAAACGAGAAGTACTTGGCTTCGGCGACTTGGATGGGCCACAGCGTGACCTCATGGGAGGTTCTGAAATCGCAGGCCGTGTCCTCCTTTGCGATCATCCCGTGCATCAAGCTGCCCCTCGGCACGGCAAAGCCAGTTGCAAGGTTTGTCTCGGTCAGCTCCGGGTTGATCTGGGCTACCAACATCGCCGGCGTCGGAGCGAGGTAGTGCGGGTACACCATCTCCAGCAAACGTTGCGTGAACCGCGGGAACTCTGCGTCCAGCTTGAGCTGAATCCGCGCCGCCAGGAAGCCCACCCCTTCCAGAAGCCGCTCCACGTAGGGGTCGGCCACTTCGATGCCCCGCATGCCGAGGCGGGCGGCGATCTTGGGATGCTGGTTGGCGAACTCCGCACCCATCTCGTGCAGATGCTGGAGCTCTCGCTCATAGTATTCGCGCAGCCGCGGGTCCATCGCTACGCCCGGGATTTCGCCAAGTCCGTGATTTCGACCCGCCCGGTCTCCAGATCCAATTCCGTGCGCAACAGCAGTGCCAGCGGGACGGGTTGTGCCCAAAGGAACCCCTCGATCTCCACGCTGACCACGTTGTGCTGGTCCAGCTGGGTCTCGGTCACGATAGTCCGCACCCGCAAGGAAGACGGCAGAATGCGCGGCTCATAGGCGAGAATCGCCTCACGTACGCCGCGCTCGAGATCGGTTGGGTCGAGCGCCGAAGCGGATTCGCCGGCCAGCGCCGGTAGACCGAAGTTGAGAACAGATCTTTGCACTCGGGGGGTGCCCGAAAGATCCTCTCCAGATCCGAGTTCGGTTGTGTTGAACAGCCAGGCCAGGTCGCGCAATACAGCCTGTCGCATCTGCGCCTTGTTGAGCACCCGCTTATCCGTCGCTTCGACGTTCTTGTCCGGTTCGTCGTCCGTGAGTCGGTCGAGCAGCGCCGGTTGCAGCCGCTCCTGAGGAGACAGTTCAGCCACGTTCGGCCTCACCCTCGGCATCGGCCGTGGCATCGGACGCTGTCAGTAGAATGCTGCGCACATCCATCACCGGATACTCACCCAGGTTGGTGGCGAATAGCCGCTGCCCCAGCCCTTGAAATACCCCGAGAGAAACCTCCTGCCACACCGTCTTTCGGGCGAGGCAGACGGCGCTGTCCTCACTCATCTCCGAGCCGGGATAGCGCGTAGGAATGACCCCGACCGCTTCGCCCGCGTTCGTGAATTCGAAGTGCGCGGGCAACCACACCAGATCGCGCAGATCTTCCGGCTTTTCGACATCTATGCGGCGGATGCGACTGAAGGGAATCCAGTAATATCGTCCGTTGAGAATCGCCTCAAGTACCGGCCCGAGGCGCATGTCCGCGTCTGCGATCCAGTCGAAGGCGACGCCATCGAGCGAGCCCGGCGAGGTCGGGGCAGCGTCGAAGGCGCTTGCGCGCAATTCTGCCGCTTGGGCAGCCTGACCGCTGCCAGCCAGCCGCGTGGATTCGATTAGCAGCGCCAGCCACTGGTCGGGTTGCCCCAGCACCATGGGCGAGCGCTTGCCGGCGAAGACCTCCGCACGCAAGAGTTCACATCGCAGCGCCTCTCGGTACATCTGCGCCATTGCGAGCGCAGCGGGATCGAGCTGGGCCGCAACATTGAGCTGATCGAGCCCCCGCTCCCATTGCCCCATCGCAGCGAGCATCTGAAACAGGAAAATGCGCAGTTTCGCGTCGGCAGGCTGGGCTCTCACTTGCTCCTGAAGCTGCTTGAGCGCCGTTACGAGATTGCCCTCGCGAAGGCTGTGCTCCGCAGCTCCTTTGGAGACCATCTCCGTTTCCTCCCGCTGTTGGACCCGGCGCTTGGCGCGGCCGATGCGCTCGCTAAGCTAGAGCTCCGTCTCGAAGCTTGTGACGCCCCTGGCCTGGCCATCGTCCCCTTGCGGGGTGTACTGCACCGAGATCTTCTTGAACGCCAGACCGACTGTCTCCTTGACTTCCGGGCCACCTTCCGCAGTCCCGCCAGTCACGGAGAAGGACACAATGCGTGCTTGCTCGAGCACGATCTTCATGTACTCGAGGGGACTCTGCCCGGACTTGCGGACCGTCAAGGTGGCCTTCTTGATCACTTCATTGTTGCGCAAGGAACCCATTATCGCCGTGGAGGCCTTGTCTGCGCGCTTGGTCACGACCAGTTCGGTGATCGAAGTCTTGCCGGAGGGAAGGCCGGCCTGAATGCTGGCGTGAGACTGCATCCCCCAGGACCAGGACACTACGTCGACCTCTTCCTTGTGGGACGTGTCTTTGGATTCTCCCTTGATCACGCCCTGCTTCGCGCCCTCGATCTTGAGGAACATGTCCCCTAGACCCATGCTCGCCTCCTGAGCGGGACACCGATCACTGCGGTGCGCGCGTCATTTCGCCCCCTGTCAGGCGCGGGGCACACTGATGGGCATAGTCCATAACGCGGAGACATCGTGCAAACCCCGCTCCGCGGCGACGGCGGGCCGTTACCCGCTGGAGCAGGGCCCGCCCTCGTGCTTTCCTTGCGAGCAGCAACACGGCGCCTGCCCGCACGCTCCTCTTGCAGCCCGCTAACCCTTCTCCGAATTCGCGGGGATGTTCCAGTGCGCCTCGACTGCCGAGCCAGCCGAGCCGTCATCTTTTTGCGGGGTGTACTCAAACTTGAACTCTGCGAAGTTCAGTGTCACGTTCTCCGTCAGGCGATCCTCTCCGCCGCTGCCCCCCGTGGAAACAGAGGTGATCAGCACTTCCTTCATGGTGATCTTGATGTACTCCACGGGTTTTTCGCCCGCCTTGCGCACCGTCAGGACGGCTTCCTTGAAGTGCTTCCCGTTGCAGCAGAACTTCAGCAGGTTCGCAGAAGACTTGTCTATATACTTGGTCAGCGATATATCATTCACGCTCACCTTCCCGGCTCCACCGCCGGTTCCCAGGTGGGTTGAGCCGGATTGGCTCATGCCCCAACTCCAGGCAAGCACATCCATCGCTTCTTTGTACTTGGAATCCTTCGATTCCCCTTTCAAGTCGTCCAATTTCAGAAACATATCAGCAGCCATGACAACCTCCCTCGGTTGTGTTCGAACTCCGGCCTACGGGTCTCACCCCTACCGCCCGACTAACGAGCGCGTGGCGCACCCAGCCGCTGGGTGCCTTGTGAACTATGAGATATCGCGGACGACAAAATTACTATATGCCAAAAGTATAAGCAACTTGTCATCGCGCGGTTTCCATTCAGTCCGTCAATGCTGTCAGGCACTCACCTACGCAGCCTTCGCCGAGGGCAGTTTCGATACCAGACGCAGCGAAACGGTCAGCCCCTCCAACTGGTAATGCGGTCGCAGGAAGAACTTGGACGTGTAGTAGCCGGGGTTTCCCTCCACCTCCTCTACCACCACTTCTGCCGCCGCGAGCGGTTTGCGCGCCTTTGTTTCTTCGGATGAATGCGCGGGATCACCGTCGACATAGTTCATGATCCAGTTCTGCAGCCAGATCTGCATCTCGGCGCGCTCCTTGAAGGACCCGATCTTGTCGCGCACGATACATTTCAGGTAATGAGCAAAGCGGCAGCAGGCAAACAGGTACGGTAGCCGGGCCGCCAGGT
The DNA here is from genome assembly GCA_035275265.1 of Burkholderiales bacterium. Lineage (GTDB taxonomy): Bacteria > Pseudomonadota > Gammaproteobacteria > Burkholderiales > JACQAP01 > JACQAP01. Next base: position 25,528 of record DATENC010000030.1, read on the forward strand.
TCGCGTTCGCTGTGGCGTCTGGGTCATCGTACTCGAACGGCTTTTGCATCGATTGGGCACCGATGAACGCGGCGAAGTCCGAGTTCTTCCGGTGCACGAGCGGCATGAAACCGTTCTTGGCTAGTTCCGCTTCACGCCGGTCGCTGATGGCGATCTCGGTCGGGCACTTCATGTCCACCCCGCCGTCGTCAGTCGGAAAAGTATGGGCCGGCAGCCCTTCCACCGAGCCTCCGGATTCGATGCCACGGATTCGAGAGCACCAGCCGTACATCTTGAAGGAGCGGTTGATGTTCACGGCCATCGCGTAGGCGGAGTTCGCCCAGGTGTACTTGCGGTGATCCGCCGCGCCGGTGTCCTCCTCGAAGTCGAATTCCTCAACCGGGCTGGACTTCGCGCCATAGGGCAGCCGCGCCAGGAATCGAGGCATGGCCAGCCCGATATAGCGGGAATCGTCCGATTCGCGCAGTGAACGCCATGCGGCGTACTCCGGTGTGGTGAAAATCTTGGTGAGGTCACGCGGATTCGCAAGCTCCTGCCACGTATCCATCTGCATCGCCAAAGGCGAGGCGCCTGCTATGAACGGCACATGGGCCGCGCCGCAGACCTTCCCTATTTCGCTGAGCCACTCCACATCGGGTGCCGTGTGGTCGAAGTGGTAGTCTCCGACCAGGCAGCCGAATGGCTCGCCGCCGAACTGGCCGTATTCCTCCTCGTACACGCGCTTGAAAATCGGGCTCTGGTCCCAATTGGTGCCCTTGTACCACTTGAGTGTCTTGCCTACCTCTGCCTTGGTGATGTTCATCACGCGGATCTTGAGCATCTCATCGGTTTCGGTGTTGTTCACCAGGTGATGAAGGCCACGCCACGCTCCCTCCAGCTTCTGGAAGTCTTCATGATGCAGGATGACGTTGACCTGCTCCGTCAGCTTGCGATCGAGCGCCGCAATGATCGCTTCGATGGACTTGACGACGTCTCCGGAAATCAGCTTGGTCTGGGAAAGCGCCTGCTGAGCAAGTGTCTTTACGGCTTGCTCGACCGCTTCCCGCGCCTCGTCCGTTTTGGGTTTGAATTCCTTCCGCAGCAGGGCCGAGAAGTCTCCTGCCTCAATCGCTTGCGGTTGGGTCTCTGCAGTTGCCTTTTGTCGGGTTTCAGCCATGGCGTCCTCGATTCGGAAGCAAGGTTCTATCCTGGCCCATCACTGGGCCGGCGTGTCGCCTGCGGGTTTGGGCTGTACAGCCAGGGACTTGAGCAGGGCTTCGTCCTGGATTACCTTGGTAAGCAGCTCCTCGGCGCCACTCTTGCCGTCCATATAGGTGATCAGGTTGGCTAGTTGCTGGCGTGCCTCAAGCAGTTTGTTCAGCGCGTCCACCTTTCGCGCCACGGCCGCTGGCGAGAAGTCTTCCATACTCTCGAAAGTAAGCTCCACGCTCATTTCGCCTTCACCGGTCAGCGTGTTGGGTACACGGAACGCGGTACGCGGCTTCATGGCCTTCATGCGGCTGTCGAAGTTGTCCACGTCGATGTCCAGAAACTTGCGCTCGGCCACGGGGGGAAGAGCCTCGGCCGGCTTGCCAGACAGATCGGCCAGCACTCCCATAATGAACGGAAGCTGGATCTTCTTCTCCGCCCCGTATAGTTCCACGTCGTACTCGATCTGCACTCGGGGCGCGCGATTCCTCGCAATGAATTTCTGACTGCTTTCCTTGGCCACGACAACCTCCTTCCGTTTGATTGACTGTCGCTCCGCGGGCCATGGAAGCCAGCCGCGCGTGCCTGCACTAACGGCATGTGAGCGTACTCCAACTTAGTCCTTGATACCTCCCAATGCCTTGATTGCCGCCACGCTGTCTGGCGTCAAGTCCTCGATGATCTCAACGAAGTTCTTGGTCATCAGTCGCTGCGCCCGGCGAATCAGTAGCGGCGCCGGGTTGGCGGGCTCGTTACGCTCGACGTACTCACACACGCGCTCGAGCATGCGGACGGCATCCTCTCTGGTGCGAATTGCCCCTGACGCGCCGGCCGGGGCTCCAGGAGTTCCTTGGGGCTCGCCCATGGACCCCTCCCCTGTCGCTTTGCCAGCCGCTTCATCCAGCACCGTCCTGCACAACTCCGCAGTGGGCGTTAGGAGGTCGCGCAGCGGCGTCAAATCCGGCACCCCTGCCGACCCAACCTTTTCAACCAGCAGCTTCTGCAGGTCGACAACCAATTTCGCCGCCTGGCCCACTGCTTCCAACGTTGCGGGCTCGGATGCAGCTTCGCGTAACAGGCCCTGGACCTCTGTCGAGGTCTTGGCGGACTCCCCGCTGCCCGGCTGAAGCTTGCCGGTCGCGAGCAGCACATCCAATACAGTCACGCGACCCTTGCGCGGGACATCTGCAATCGTCGCGCGGCGGACTTCGCGCACGATCGTTTCGGGGTCGACCAGCCCCGCAAGAACGTTCATGCGAAAGCCGGAATCCTTATCGACGGGATCGATCTGCGGATGCACCGCATCCCAATAGGACTCCAACAGGCGATGGATAAGTCCTATCCCGTCGCGGAGCCCTACCACACCCGACTGAGCAATCGCCGCACGGGTCCACCATATTGCAACGCGGAGGTCTTTCGTCCTGCCGAAAAGCCGCTGCGCCGACTCCCGAACATCCTGCCAAACCGGCGGAACAGCCTGGATGCGCTTATCCCCTATTACTTGCTCGGGCTTGCCGCGTGCCGCGACCTCCAGTGCCTGAAACTCGGCGTCATACTCCAAGTTTGGGCCACAAGGGACCTGCTCGGACACCGGTCCGAGCAATGCATCGAGACTTACCGCAACCCCTGCCACCTTCGCCACCCCCCACCGACGATGGTTCTCTGCGCAATGTGCATCGTTTTCGATGCATCGTGTCGAATTGCGCCTGTACCGCGCCGCACTCTACTCTCAAATTCTCGTCAGACTGAGCTAAGTGCCTTGATAAAGAAGAATTTGCGACCGAACTGTCAGCCTGCACAACTCCAACGTTGCTGTCAATATGAAACACGGTGCGGACGACATCGGTGGTCGTTGGCGCGCTGTCAAACCCGCTGAAATACCCGAAGAGGCCCGGGCGCAACAATCTAGCGGGACGTCATACGCCCCGCGCCGCGGGCTTGCATTCGAAGGCTATTCAGCTCCGCCCACCGCGACCTGCTCCCGTGCTTGCCTGATTTCCTCCGCCAATTGATAAACGGCCATCGCATAATTGCGACTGTAGTTGTATCGCAACAAGACGTAGAAGTTGTCGAAGCCGAACCAATACTCCAGACCGTCAGCAAGCTGCAGCGTAAACAGGCTCGCCGGCAAATCTTCGCTGGTGTCCGGTGGGCCATGTACGCCGCGTTCACGCAATTGGGCAATGCTGAGTTGCGGCTTGAGTCCCAATTCGAGCAGCGCTTTCGGGTCGGCCGCGTCGACGCGGGCGGGGGTGGTCACGGGCTGACCCTCCTTCCAGCCGAACTCTCGCAGATAGCTGGCCACGCTCCCGATGATGTCGGCCATGTCCGTCCACAAATCGATCCTGCCGTCTCCACCATAGTCGATGGCGTAGCGGCGGTAGCTGCTCGGCATGAACTGAGGCCAACCCACGGCGCCGGCGAACGAACCCTGCACCTCACCTGGATCCCAGCCCTGTTCGCGCGCAAGCACCAGGAACTGCTCGAGCTCGCTACGGAAGTAATCGGCTCGCTTTAGCCCCTCGAAGGTCAATGTGTACAAGCTATCGATTACACGAAAGCCACCAGCGTGGCGCCCGTAGCGACTCTCGATCCCGATCAGGGCGACGATGATCGCGTCAGGGACACCGAATTCGCGCCGGGCGCGGTCCAGCACCCCGGCGTTCTCGTTCCAGAAGCGCAAGCCATCGGCGATTTGTGCGTCATCAACGCATAGCGGCCTGAACTGATACCACGGGCGGCTGGTCGTCGGGGCTGAGATCGCTCGCACCACGTCCTCATTTCGACGCGTCTGTTCGAACAGGATGCGCAAGTCGCGTGCGTCGAAACGATGCGTGCGGGTCATGTGGTTGATGAACTTGCGTACCTCCGGCGTGAGCTTTTGGGATTGCGCGGGCGAGCTCTGTGCTGAAACCGGGCGCGAGAATACCAGTAGCACGAGCAACCCCGCAGCCAGTGCGAGCCCGGCAAGCCATTGGGCATTGCGATTTCCGCATTTCACCAGAGCCATTCCAGTGCCTTCGTCGAGTCGAGTTGGGGAGTTGCAGTTGTCAATCTTTAAAGCCAGTCGCCACTGTTTTTTCAAAATGCTGAGCGTTGATACGCCACGTTTCGAGCATGTCCCGTGGGTCTTTGCTCAATAGGATACTTTATCGGCCCGCTCCCACGTCATTTGCCAGCTTGATGTCGCGACGTAATAGGAACGACGAAATGTGCGAATTCACACCCGCACGTTGCCGGTCTTTCGTGGGGAATTGCATTTCGAAACAACGTACTTTCATGCCACGGCCGCGAGCTGACCGTTCCTGCGGTGGCACGATAGTAATGCGAACGGGCACTCCGAAATTACGCGCAAATGGTGTTAACATTCGCCGCAGGGAGAGGCGTACGAAATTGTCTCGACAAAGCACTTTTAGGAGAAACTGGATGCAAGTCTTAGCCAAGAAAATTGCGCTGATCACCGGATTGACCCTGGGATTGATGACGTTGCCGGTGGCCCACGGAGAGGGCGAGGGAATGACGGTGCTCATGAACGGCAATTTCGTGACCGCCGATCCTGAAAATATCAAATGGACGCCGAATAAGTCAGCGCCCAACGGCATGCAGATGGTGATGCTGTTCGGTGACCCATCGCTACCCGGACCCTACATTTTCCGCGCGAAAATGCCTTCCGGATACAAGCTTCCGCCGCACAAACATCCGGACGAACGCATCGTCACGGTTTTGAAAGGCATTTACTGGTCCGGTGTGGGCGAGCGCTACAACCCGATGGTGATGAGAGAGTTCGAGGCTGGCGCGTTTTACACGACCAAGGCCAATGTCCCTCATTTTGCCTGGGCGCGTACCGAGGTCATCATCCAGGAAATGGGCACGGGTGGATCATCCGCAAAGACCATCGAATACGTCAATCCTGATGATGACCCGCGTAACAACTGAGCGGATGAAACGAAAGATTCATCGCGGGGCAGCTTTCGCTGCCCCGTTTTTTTGAACTCGATTGCGGCGAATAGACTCCAACAAGCCCCATCACAAACGGAGACGTCATCCATGCGGCCCCTATCCAAATTTTTCGCCGTTCTATGTGCGTTGCTCGTCAGCCAGATTGCGCTTGCCGGGCCGCTGATCACGGTTTACAAGACCCCGACCTGCGGTTGCTGTGTGAAGTGGGTGGAGTACTTGCAAAGCGAAGGCTTCGATGTCAAAGCAGTGAACCGAGACGACCTCGCGCCGATCAAGAAACAGGCGGGCGTCCCGGCAGCGATGTCGGCCTGCCACACCGCGCTGGTGGACGGTTATGTCATCGAGGGCCATGTACCCGCCCAGGCGATCCGCACGCTCCTGCAGGAACGGCCCGAAACACGGGGTATTGCCGTGCCCGGAATGCCGGCCAATTCTCCCGGAATGGGTGAGATGGACGGCAGGCTCAACACCTTCACCCTCGAAGGCAAGCTCTACTCGACGAACTGACCTCTATCCGGAAGCGACCGCGTCGCGGATCTGCTCCAGTGCGGTGGGGTCCTCGAGCGTGGTCAGGTCACCCGGATCCCGTCCTTCCGCCAGTGCCTGGATGCTGCGCCGGAGCAGTTTTCCGGAGCGCGTTTTCGGCAGCATGGTGACGAAATGCACGCGCGCCGGACGGGCAATCGCGCCGATCTGGGTATCCACGGTTGCCATCACTTGCTTTTCCTGCGCCGCGCGCAGCTCTGGTGTGGCGATGGTGGCTGCATCCTTTACCACGGCGAACGCCAGCGGCATCTGCCCCTTCAACTGATCGATCACGCCCACCACCGCCACTTCCGCGATGTTCGGATGCGCCTGCACCGCTTCCTCGATCTCGCGGGTGCCGAGCCGGTGCCCCGCGACGTTAATCACGTCGTCGGTGCGCCCGAGGATGAAGTAGTAGCCATCCTTGTCGCGAATTCCCCAATCGAAGGTGGAATACACCATTTTCGACTTGAACGTGTTGAAGTAGGTCCGGACAAAGCGCTCGTCGTCGCCCCAGATGGTGGTCATGCAACCAGGCGGCAGCGGCGGCTCGATCACCACCACCGCTTTCTCGTCAGCGCCCGCCTCGCTCGCATCCGACTCGCGCAGCAGCTTTAGGTCGTAGCCATAGGCCGGAAACGAGGGGCTGCCGTACTTGATCGGCGTCTTCTCGATGCCGTGCATCGCGGTCAGCACCGGCCAGCCGGTTTCGGTCTGCCAGTAGTGGTCGATCACCGGCTTGCCCAAACCTTCCGAGATCCACGCGTGGGTCGGTTCGTCCAGCGGCTCGCCCGCGAGGAACAAGTGTTTCAACGAAGACAGGTCGTATTTCTTCAGCAACGCCGGATCGTGCTTTTTCAGCACTCGGATCGCGGTGGGCGCCGAGAACATAACGCCGACCTTATAGTCCTGCACGATCTTCCACCATACGCCGGCGTCGGGCCGCACCGGCACGCCCTCGTAGAGGATGGTGGTCAGGCCCGCAATCAGCGGCGCGTAGATGATGTATGAATGCCCCACCGCCCAACCGATGTCCGAGGTGGTAAAGATGGTCTCGCCCGCGGCGCCGCAGTAAATGTACTGCATCGAGGCGGCCATCGCCACCGCGTGCCCGCCGACGTCGCGCTGCACGCCCTTCGGCTTGCCGGTGGTGCCCGAGGTATAGAGAATGTACGACGGCTCGGACGATTCGAGCCAGACGCAGGGGATGTTTTCTTCCTTCTGCTTGGCGGAAAGATCTTTCCAATCCACGTCCCTCCCGGGAACGCGCGGCATCTCCGGATCCAGGCCGCGGTTGAAAATCAACACCTTCGACGGGGGATGCTTCGCAAGCCGGATCGACTCGTCGACCAGCGGCTTGTACGGAATGACCTTGCCCATGCGACTGCCGCCGTCGGCGGTCATCATTAGCCTGGGCTTCGCGTCGTCGATGCGCGCCGCCAAGCTGGCCGCCGCGAACCCGCCGAACACCACCGAGTGAATAGCACCCAGCCGGGCACAAGCGAGGATCGCGAACACCGCCTCGGGCATGTTGGGCATGTAGATGATCACCCTGTCGCCCTTGCCAAGGCCGAGGGATCGCATCATCGCCGCGGCGCGATTCACCTCTGCATGCAGCTGCTTGTAGGTAAAGGACTCGGTCTTGTCGACCTCGGTCGAGATCCACACCAGCGCCGTCTGGTCTCCTCGGTCCCTGAGGTGCCGGTCCACCGCGTTATGGCAGAGATTGGTCAGTCCCCCGACGAACCATTTCGCAAA
>DATENC010000031.1:0-77747 GCA_035275265.1 Burkholderiales bacterium
CCAAAACTTCCTTCGCAGAATCGGGCATCCCCAAAGCCTCTTCAAGACTTCATGGACCGGGCGATAACCCACCAACTCCACGCAAGCGCCCCAATACACGAAGCACCCACACGCATCGGCTGTTCGAATTTTTAAAGAGCAACGCCGTTACCGGCGGCCGTTTCCGGCGAAGGTGCGCATTATACGGATCAGAACCCGCTGGTCAACACTTTTCAGGAAATTTTGCTGTCGGAACAGACGGTTCTGCCCGACCAAGGATCACTCTGATGATTCGCCTCAGGAACGCGAGACTTTGGCAAATTTACGCTTGCCGACTTGCAGTACAAACGGTCCCGTTCCTTGCAACTTGACGGTCTTATCGCTGACTTTCTGGCCATCGACTTTCACCCCCCCCTGCTCGATCATGCGCATCGCCTCGGAAGTGCTGGTGGTCAAGCCCGCCTGCTTGAGAACCTGATAAAGGAGAATCGGTTCGGTACCGGTTGTCAGCTTGACCTCTTCGAGGTTTTCCGGGGTTTCTCCTTGCCTGAAGCGCGACTCGAAGTCGGCGAGCGCCTTGTCCGCCGTAGCCTGGTCGTGGAAACGCGTCACGATTTCCCGGGCGAACGTCACCTTGACGTCGCGTGGATTCCGGCCCGCCTCGACTTCTTCCTTCCATTTTCTGATGGTCGCGAGCGATTCGAAGGAGAGCAGTTCGATGTAGCGCCACATCAATTCGTCCGAAATCGACATGATTTTGCCGAAAATCTCCTCCGGACTTTCGGTAATGCCGATGTAGTTGCCGAGCGACTTGGACATCTTGTTGATACCGTCCAACCCTTCCAGCAACGGCATGGTGAGAACACACTGCGGCGGCTGCCCCCATCGCTTCTGCAGTTCACGCCCCATAAGCAGGTTGAACTTCTGATCGGTGCCACCCAGTTCCAGGTCGGCACGCATCGCCACCGAGTCGTAGCCCTGCACCAGCGGATACAGGAATTCATGAATTGCAATCGGCTGGTTGCTCTTGTAGCGCGTGCCGAAGTCGTCGCGCTCGAGCATGCGCGCCACCGTATGGGTTGCAGCCAGCTTAATCATGTCAGCCGCATTGAGCTTGTCCATCCAACGCGAATTGAAGCAGACCTCAGTCTTCTTGGGATCGAGGATCTTGAACACCTGCGTGGTATAGGTCTCGGCATTTCTTGCTATCTGCTCGGGGGAAAGGGGCGGGCGGGTTGCATTCTTACCACTGGGATCGCCTATCATTCCCGTGAAATCGCCGATCAGGAACAGAATGTGATGGTCGAGATCCTGCAACTGCCGCATCTTGTTGATGAGCACCGTGTGACCTAAGTGTAGATCGGGCGCGGTGGGGTCGAACCCAGCCTTCACCCGCAGAGGGCGACCAGACTTGAGTTTATCGACGAGTTCTTCCTCGACCAGCAGCTCGTCGCTGCCGCGTTTGATGATATCCAGTTGTTCTTTGATTTCCATGTCAGTTTGCATTAATGCCTCGGGTACCCAAACCGGGCGGAAACGGGACCGATTACCCCACAACAACGTGATCGGGAACGCTAATTGCCCTTAGTAAGTTCCGCGCGGAGAAGGATTCTGCTAAGCTCCGCCACAATTTACCCAGAATGTGAACGCATGTTATTGAAGAGAGAAGAGATTCTAGCGCAAAAGCATCGGCCACTGGTTCGCCAGCCACGGCTGAATTGGCCGCTTGTGGTCGCCGCCTTGCCGTTTTTCGGCGTGGTGGCCGCTTTCGGTATCGCGCCGGACACTGTCCCGGAGCCGATTGAACTCCAGCATGTCATTGAAGACATCGCGCTGCCTTCGTCGCCTTCAGCGGTCTCTGATGAATTTTCCCGGTTCTGGCGCGAGGAACGCATACAGAGCGGCGATACCGTGGCCTCCGTTCTGGCACGCCTGAATGTGAACGACCCGGCCGCAGTCGGATATCTTCTTCAGGCAAAGGATGTCCGTTCTCTCTACAGGCTGATCCCAGGGCGCAGCATTCGCGTGGTCACCACCGAAGAGGGCCTCCTGGAATCGCTTTCCTATCTGAATACTGACGGCCGCCGCCTGCACGTAAAGCGCAGCGAATCCGGTTTTTCTGCATCCGAGGAAGTACCGCCGACCGAGCAGTGGGTGATGCAGAGCTCTGGCGAGATCGAGACGTCGTTGTTTGCCGCGACTGACGTAGCTGGCGTTCCCGAAATGGTCGCAGTTCAACTTGCCGAAATTTTCTCCAGCGATGTCGATTTTCACCGAGATCTGCGGCGCGGCGACCGCTTTTCGGTAGTTTATGAAGCGCTCGCAGCGGACGGCGAGTTCGTCGGATTCGGTCGTGTCCTATCGGCGGAGTTCGTCAACCAGGGCAACGTGTTCCGCGCGGCCTATTTCCGCGATGCTCGAGGCCGCAACGGCTACTACACGCCGGACGGACGCAATATGCGCAAAGCATTTCTGCGTTCGCCGATCGAGTTTTCGCGTGTGACTTCGGGATTCTCGAATTCGCGCTTCCATCCGGTATTGAAGACCTGGCGCGCCCATAGAGGCATCGACTATGGCGCGCCCACCGGCACGCGCGTGCGTGCAACCGCCGATGGTTTTGTCACGTTCGCAGGTCGCAAGGGCGGTTACGGAAACGTGGTAACCGTGCGTCATCCCAATGGCTACACCACTTTGTATGCGCACCTTTCGGGAATCGCTCAGGGCGTGCGCCAGGGCAGGAGGGTAACGCAGGGTGAAGTCGTCGGATCCGTCGGCAGCACCGGGCTCGCCACCGGCCCTCACCTGCACTATGAGTTTCACGTCAACGGCATCCACCAGAATCCGATGCGGCTGGCGGTGCCTCCGGGGCCGCCGATTACAGCTCAGCTTCGTCCCGAGTTCGAGGAAGCAGCGCGGCCGCTGTTCGCGCGTCTCGACATGCTGCGCGACACCAATCTCGCCCGCCTGGATTGAACCGCATACGAACCTGTAGCCGCGGCCTATTGCCCTGATAGACTCGGCAATCATGGCCGGTAAAGAGCTTTTCATCGGGTTGATGTCGGGAACGAGTTTGGACGGAGTCGACGCCGTCCTGATGGATTTCTCAGACAACAGAAACCGGATCATCGGGGACGCCTTCTACCCTTACGATGACCGCCTGCGCGGACAACTGCTTACCCTGCACCAGCCAAAGGCCGGCGAACTGCACGACGCTGCCGTTGTCGGAAATCAACTGGCACGGTTGTACACGCAAGCAGTCCAGGATTTGCTTCGCAAGATCGGGATCGTTCGGCAAGATATCGTCGCGATCGGCTGCCACGGGCAGACAATCCGGCACCGTCCCGACGCCGGCTACACCATACAACTGGGTAATGGCGCGCTACTTGCCGAACTCAGCGGCATTTCGGTCGTGTGCGATTTTCGCAGTCGCGATATTGCCGCCGGCGGTGAAGGCGCGCCGTTGGTGCCGGCATTCCACGCTGCCGTGTTTTCCCATCCGTCCGTGCATCGCGTCATCGTCAACATCGGCGGCATTGCCAACCTGAGCGATCTTCCGCCGACGTCCGGCGTGCACGGCTTCGATACGGGGCCGGGCAACGCGTTGATGGATGCCTGGATTCGGCGTCATCTCGGTAAACCGTTCGACAAGGACGGCACCTGGGCGCAAAGCGGACGTCCGGACGACCAACTGCTAAACACGCTGCTCGCGCACGAATTTTTCTCGCGCAAGCCACCCAAGAGCACCGGACGTGAAACCTTCCATCTCCGATGGGTAGAGCAGTATTTGACCGGGCGCGAAAAGCCCGAAGATGTTCAGGCGACCCTGTTGGCGCTTACCGCGACGAGCATCGTCCGCAGCATCAAGTCGTACTGCGCCGGGACGACAGAGGTCTATCTTTGCGGTGGTGGAGCGCAGAATGGTGCACTGGGTGCCGTCATGAATGCGATGTTGCCGGAGGCGCGCGTCGCGCGCACCGACGAACTCGGTGTCGGCGCCGATTGGGTGGAAGCGTGTGCGTTTGCGTGGCTTGCGCACCGGGCGCTGCAGCGTCGGCCTGGGAACCTACCCGCTGTAACTGGTGCAAGCGGGCCGCGGATACTTGGGGCCGTCTACCCAAACTGAAGAAAAAAGGCGGCATCACGTGCCGCCCTTCGTTCTAAATGAGGCTGAGCTATGCGGAGAAAGAGGAACCGCAGCCGCAGGTTGACGTAGCGTTCGGATTCTTGATCACGAACTGCGCGCCTTCAATGCCTTCCTGATAGTCGATCTCGGCGCCCGCCAGATACTGGAAGCTCATCGCGTCGATCAAAAGTATCACACCGTTCTTTTTCATCGATGTGTCGTCTTCGTTGACAGCTTCGTCGAAGGTGAATCCATATTGGAAGCCGGAACAGCCGCCGCCGGTTACGAAAACCCGCAGTTTGAGGTCGGGATTGCCTTCCTCGTCGATCAGCTCCTTGACCTTGGTGACCGCGCTATCCGTGAAGACCAACGGCGACGGCATCTCTGTGACTGCATTCATTTCGCTCTCCTACTGACGATGTCCAAAACATCCTTGTCCGGCTCAAGCACCGGGGGGTCAATCACCGCTAGACCCCTTCAACGATACGACTTTCTGTGCCTTGTCGTCGTCCTGGTGCACCAATCTGCCCTGCACCACTGCGCCCAGCTGAATTTCCAGAGTCTTGTAGTGCACATCTCCTGTGACATTCGATTTTGGCTGCAGTTCGACATATTCAGTGCCATGCACCGGGCCGATGACGGTTCCATTGATCACCGCGTGGGAAACGCGTATCTCCCCCTCAATTTGGGCCTTTTCGCTCAAAACCAACGTGCTGGACTGATCATCAGTGGCGGCGACGTTGCCGCGCACACGTCCATCCACCCGAAGGCCGCCGGTGAAGGAAATATTGCCCTCGACGACAGTACCGGAGCCGACCAGGCTGTCGATCCGATTCTGCGGTTTGGTGGGTTTCGCTCCGAACATTGAGGTACCCCGCTTACAATAAGGCCACGGTCTGTGTGGATACCGGCGTCGGATTGCCGTTCTCCAGCACGCGCACCTGCACCTTTTTTACGACAGCGCCGGGTGCAACCATGAACGTACCCTCGACGCGCTGATAGAACTTGAAGACCACATTATACGCCTGCGTGGCCTCGCCCTCGCGTGGCAGGCTGATCACATCTGCCTTGCCACCGTCTTCAAGGTCTACGATGAACTGGATATGCCCACGGAATTCCCGCACTCGCTGTTTCGATTGCACGATCAGGAGCCGATAGCGATACTCGCCCGGTAGGGCATCTGGCAGGACGCGAAAGCGATTTACACTGACACCGCCTGGCTCCCCCCCGGATGCCATGAGGGTCTGGAAAAACGCCAAGTCCTCCTTCAGCAGCGCATTCTCTTCTGCAAGCGTGCGAGTCTGAGCGGAGAGATTGCCGTGCGTCGCCAACTCGATCTGCAATTGGCGTTCGGCGGCCGCGATTTCGCGGCGCAAGCCGGCGTTCTCGTTCTTCAGGTTCGAATTGAGATTCTCGAGCCGCGCCTTTTCGCGCTGCGCCTCGCCCTGATCGAAGCCCGCATACTGACGGCCGAAATCGTAGGTCAGCCAGGCAACGCCGAGTGCCAGCCCCGAGACCACAATGATCGAAAGCCAACGCCAATACCATGGGACGTGAGTGTGAATCGCGACCCGTGGAGCGGCAATGCCAAAGCGGCGCTTGATGGTTCGTATGAGCGTCACGGCAGCAAAGCCACGTGTTCGATTCCGGTGGCCTCGGGCAGACCGAACATCAGGTTCATGTTCTGCACCGCCTGACCGGCCGCGCCTTTTACGAGGTTATCGATCACCGACAGCACCACGATGGTATCTCCGTCACGCGGGCGATGCACCGCGATGCGGCAGACGTTCGCACCCCTGACTGAACGCGTGTCCGGATGGCTACCGGGTGGCAACACATCGACGAACGGCTCGGCTGCATAACGCCTTTCATAAAGCGCCTGAACGTCGACTTCCTCAATCATACGTCCGTACAGCGTGGAATGAATTCCGCGGATCGCCGGAGTCAGATGCGGCACAAACGTCAGACCGATCTTTTTGCCGGCAGCACGGCTGAGACCTTGAACGATTTCCGGCAGGTGACGATGCCCCGGTACCCCGTACGCCTTGAAATTGTCGGATGCCTCGGAGAACAGGATGGAGACCTCCGCCTTCCTGCCCGCACCGCTGACGCCTGACTTCGCATCGGCGATCAGATAGTCGATGTCCACTACGCCCGCCTCGACGAGCGGGAGAAAGCCAAGTTGAACGGAGGTGGGATAACAACCCGGGTTCGCAACCACGCGCGCCTTTTTGATCAGATCGCGGTTCACCTCGGGGAGTCCGTATACCGCTTCGGCCACAACCTCCGGACATGCGTGCGTCATGCCGTACCACTTCTGCCATTCGGCGACGTCCTTGATGCGAAAATCCGCGGCGATGTCGATCACGCGTGCGCCCGTCTTGAGCAACGCTGGCGTCTGCTCCATCGCTACCCCGTTCGGAGTGGCGAAGAATACAACGTCGCATTTCTCCAGTTGTGCTGCCGCAGGATCCGAGAATTTCAGCGCTACCCGCTTGCGCAAGCTCGGAAACAGGTCTGCCACCGGCGTGCCAGCTTCTTTTCGCGAAGTAATAGCCGCGAACTCGACTCCAGGGTGGGTCGCCAGGATCCGCAACAATTCAACACCGGTATAGCCGGTGCCACCTACAATGCCTACTTTTACCATTTTCACCAAGGACTTATATCATGCTTCGATAATATCGCCTTACCCAATGCCGGCGCAAATAAAAAAGCCGCCTATTCGGCGGCTTTTCAAACACGGCAAGGTTCAACGTTTCGAGAACTGCTTGCGGCGGCGCGCCTTGTGCAAGCCCACCTTTTTCCGTTCGACCTCACGAGCATCCCGGGTGATCAACCCCGCCTTGCTAAGTACCGGCTTGAGCGAGGCGTCGTAATTAACCAGCGCTCGGGCGATGCCGTGCCGGACCGCGCCAGCTTGACCGGATTCGCCGCCACCGTCCACATTGATGAGGATATCGAAAGTGGTCAGGTTGTTGGTCAGCTCGAGTGGTTGGCGTACCACCATGCGGCCGGTCTCACGGGAAAAGAATTCGTCCACCGGCTTGTCATTGACGACGATGCTGCCCTTGCCCGGCCTAATGAATACGCGCGCGACCGCCGTCTTGCGGCGTCCGGTGCCATAGTGGTACGGAGTAGCCATTTATCGTCCTAGAAATTCAAAGGTTGCGGCTGTTGGGCGGTGTGCGGGTGCTCGCCGTCTGGATACACCTTCAGTTTTTTCAGCATTGCGTAGCCAAGCGTGCCTTTCGGCAACATGCCTTTTACGGCCTTTTCCAGCACGCGGCCGGGGAATCGACCATGCAGTTTGGCGAAACTGCTACTGTAAATGCCGCCCGGGTAAGTCGAATGGCGATAGTAAATTTTCTGTTCGGCCTTGTTGCCGGTGACGCGCAGTTTTTTTGCGTTGACGACAACGATGTAATCACCGGTGTCCACATGCGGAGTAAACGTAACTTTGTGCTTGCCGCGCAGGCGTTTCGCGATCTCCGCGGCCAGTCGGCCAAGCACTCTATCGGTGGCGTCGATCACGAACCAATCGCGCTTCACCTCATGCGTCTTGGCTGAAAATGTTTTCATGGCGGTCATCCCGCGGGGGGTCACGAGCGAAAGCCGCGTAGTGTAGTGGAACCGCGCGCCCCTTGTCAAACTCGAATTTTCAGCCCAAGTTATGGATTTCTAAGCCTTATTCGGGCCACATGGCGACGCATCCGCGCACTGCTGGGAAGCAAATCCAACAACCGTTGGCGCTGGGTTCAGGGCGGACAGCACGCTACTACGACAACACCATTTGGTGAATAATGCATGGACGCGCCCGCCCGCCGTTGAGTTCTTCCACGTCCCAGGTTCGCTTTCATGCGCAAGTTTTGGCTTACATTCTCCCAGGCAGTGACGATCAGCCTGGCGGCGTTGTTCGTCGTGGTCACCTTACGGCCCGATCTGGTCTCGTGGAGCGCCCGCAACGGTAGCATTGTCACCGTCCGTGAAGCCGCAGACGGGTCCGGCAATCGTGCCAGCATGAGTTCACTCAGCTCTGCGGCGAAGAAGGCCATGCCTTCGGTGGTGAATATATTCACAAGCAAGGACGTGAAGGTTCCGCGGCACCCGTTCATGGATGATCCGTTGTTCCGGCGCTTCTTCGGCGACCAGTTGGACGGCGATACCCAGCACAGTTCCAGCCTGGGTTCCGGCGTGATCGTAGGACCGGAAGGGTACATTCTGACCAACCATCACGTGATAGAGGCGGCAGACGAGATCGAATTGGCGCTGGCTGACGGCCGCAAGGCGCCCGCCCGAATCGTCGGCACCGATCCCGAAACCGACCTGGCGGTGCTCAAAGTCGACATCGCAGACCTTCCAGCTGTGACCTTCGGAAATCCACAAAAACTCTCGGTCGGCGACATGGTGCTCGCGATCGGGAACCCTTTCGGTGTTGGTCAGACGGTGACCATGGGCATCGTCAGCGCACTGGGCCGCAGTCACCTGGGCATTAGTACCTTCGAGAATTTCATTCAGACCGATGCTGCAATCAATCCCGGCAATTCGGGTGGCGCACTTGTGGATTCGGCGGGCAACCTTGTCGGTATCAACAGCGCGATCTATTCGCGAAGCGGCGGTTCGCTCGGGATCGGCTTCGCCATTCCAGCGGATCTCGCCAAACAGGTAATGCAACAGATCGTCGGAACTGGATCGGTAACGCGCGGCTGGATCGGCGTGGAAGTGCAGGATATTTCCGCGGAATTAGCCGAGTCGTTCCGCCTCACCGGCACCAATGGCACGCTCATCGCCGGTGTGATGCGCGGCGGGCCGGCGGACCGTGCCGGCGTCAAACCCGGAGACATACTTGTCGCGGTGGAATCAAGCCCGGTCGTCGACTCGACCACCATGCTCAACCTGATCGCCGCCCTCGAACCCGGGAAACAGGCGACGCTGAAAATTCTACGCAACCGCGCCGAAATGATGATCGAGGTAAACGTCGGCAAGCGGCCAAAGCCCAATCGCCGCAGTGAACTCGAATAGTCGCCCCGGTATCTCCCGGTCAGGCTACCGGGTCGGATTTAGTTTCCGCGGCAGCGGACTTCCCGACCCACTGCGCTACGAAAATCCCGATCTCGTACAGGACCCACAAGGGCACGGCAAGCATGACCTGCGACACAACGTCGGGCGGCGTAAAAATCGCGCCGATTACGAATGCGCCGACGATAACGTAGGGACGGATTTCGCGCAATTTCGCTACGCTTACCATCCCCATCCGCACCAGAATCACCACTGCCACCGGTACTTCGAAGGTCACACCGAAGGCGAGAAAGAGGGTGAGGACAAAGTCCAGGTACTTGCTGATGTCGGTCATCACCGCCACGCCCTCTGGCGCGACCTGAATAATGAACGTGAACACCACCGGAAACACCAGGAAGTAGGCGAAAGCCATGCCGCAGAGAAACAGCAACGTACTGCTAATAATGAGTGGCACCACTAGTTTCTTCTCGTGGGCATACAGCCCAGGCGCAACAAAAGCCCAGATCTGATAGAGAAGGTAGGGTAACGCGATGACGAACGCAGCCATCATCGTCACCTTGATCGGCACAAAAAAAGGCGCCGTAACCTCAGTCGCGATCAGTTGCCCACCCGCGGGCAATTTGGCAAGCAATGGCTGGGCAAGAAAGGCGTAGAGGTCGCGCGCCCAGTAAAACAACAGCCCGAACACCGCGATGAGGGCAATCGCGCACCTCAACAGGCGGTCGCGAAGTTCTACCAAATGCGACATGAAGGAATCGGGCTCGATCATCGTGGACCGCTGGTTTGCCTTGGTGGAGAAACGATCGGCGCACGCCGCGGGATCAGGCGCGCTTGTCGTCCGGGGCGGGATTGTTCAGTCCCAGTTCAAGCTGCGACTGCGGCTCTTCGGGAACAAGTGCTTCGTGTGCGGGTTCTGCGGCATCAGGCGAGTCGCTACCATTCGCCGGCGCGACGGTCGGCATCAATTGAATCCCGGAGATCGGAGCGACCGCGGATTCCATCTGCTTCTGAACTTCGGTCCCGGCCTGTTTGACTTCGGATTCGATGAAACTGACTTGCGAACTGACCGACTGCTCGACGGAGCGCGCCGCGTCCTGCATCGTCGACTGCAGCTTGCGCAGTTCGTCGAGGTCGATTTCACGGTTAATGTCCGCTTTGACTTCGGCAACGTAGCGTTGCATGCGGCCGAACAGGTGACCGACGGTCTTCGCCACACGCGGCAGACGTTCCGGGCCGATTACGACCAGCGCAACGACCCCGATAAGGAAGATCTCGGTGAATCCGATGTCGAACATGACTCAAGCCAAAAGCGGCCGTCTCCCGCTAGCTCTTGGTCCTGTCCTTGACTTCGCCTTCGATGGTCTGACCGGCGCCGCCGCTGTCGATTTTGGCGGTCGCCTTCTCATCGTCGGTGGTCTTCATCCCATCCTTGAAGCCGCGTACTGCGCCGCCCAGGTCGGAACCCATGTTGCGAAGCTTCTTGGTGCCGAAAATCAGCAGCACCACCAGAAGAACGATTAGCCAATGCCAGATGCTGAAGGAACCCATCTTTTCACTCCCGATACGAAATGTTTACTTTGACTTCTGAATCATTCCAGGCAGCGGATCCCTGCCACCGAGCACATGCATGTGCACATGGGATACGTCCTGCCGTCCTACCCGCCCCGTATTGACGACGGTCCGAAACCCGTCCGGCGATCCCTGCTCGCTCGCCAGCCGGTGTGTAAGCAACAACATCTTCCCCAGAACTTGTTGGTGTCGTTCCTCGACCTGTGCGAGCGATGCCACATGCTCTTTCGGGATCAGCATGAAATGCACCGGCGCCACCGGGTTGATGTCGTGAAAGGCCAGGATCTCCTCGTCCTCGTAGACTTTGCGGCTGGGGATTTCGCCCCTGACGATCTTGCAGAAAATGCAGTTCTTGTCGGCGGCCATTTTTGGATTGAGTGCCCGGGGGCCTTTCGATAACGATCCAGGCTGCTTGCCGGGTTACATGGATCGGGACGATTTCTCGTCCATCCCTGAAACACCTTCCCGGCGCCGCAGCTCGGCAAGTACGTCGTCGGGCCCGAGACCATGCCATGCAAGCATGACCAGGCAGTGAAACCAGAGATCGGCGGTTTCTCGAACGATATGGAGTCTATCACCGTCCTTGGCGGCGAGCAGCGTCTCGGCCGCCTCCTCTCCGACCTTCTTGAGTACGGCGTCGTGGCCTTTTGCAAACAGGCTGGCAACGTAGGAGTTGCCCGGATCGTCCCGCTTGCGGCTCTCGATGATTTCCGCGAGCCGGCGCAGGATGTCGGCGTCCATCATGGCTTCGACTTATAGATTTCCCTCGGATCGCTGATCACCGGCTCGGTGACGACCCATGTGCCGTTGTCGAGCCTGCGAAAGAAACAGCGGCCGCGGCCTGTGTGGCAGGCGATGCCCCCGACTTGTTGCACCTCGAGCACCACGACATCGCCATCGCAATCAAGCCTGATTTCCCTGACATGCTGGATGTGTCCGGATTCCGCGCCCTTGTGCCAGAGCTTGTCTCGAGAACGCGACCAGTATACCGCCCGGCCCGAACGTACAGTCTCCGCAAGTGCTTCCCGGTTCATCCACGCGAGCATTAGCAGCTTCCCGGTGCCCTCCTCCTGTGCTATCGCAGGAACCAGCCCACGCTCATCCCAGGCCACCTCGTCGAGCCAAGCGTCGTTCACAGCCGCACCTCGATGTCGTGTCGCGCCATATACTGCTTCGCTTGCTGCACCGTGAATTCTCCGTAGTGGAACACGCTGGCAGCGAGCACTGCATCGGCTTTGCCGAGAACAATTCCGTCCACGAGGTGCTGCAGACTGCCGACGCCGCCGCTGGCGATCACCGGAATATCGAGGGTCTCGGAAAATGCGCAGGTGAGCGCGACATCGAATCCCGCCTTTGTGCCATCGCGATCCATACTGGTGAGCAGGATCTCCCCGGCACCGGCAGACTGCATTTTTTTCCCCCACTCGAGCGCGTCAATACCGGTCGAGCGACGTCCGCCGTGCGTGAATACTTCCCACCGTGCGCTGCTCGAGTCCGGAACGCGCTTGGCGTCCACCGCGACAACGATGCATTGAGAACCAAAACGGCCCGCCGCATCCTCGACCAATCGCGGATTCTGCACTGCCGCGGTATTGATGCTGACCTTGTCGGCGCCGGCATTGAGCAGCCGGCGTACGTCATTTATCTCGCGCACGCCACCGCCGACCGTGAGCGGGATGAACACCTGCGACGCAACCTGTTCCACGATGCCGAGGATGAGCCCGCGATTGTCCGAACTCGCGGTGATATCCAGGAAAGTCAGTTCGTCGGCGCCCTGCTCGTCGTACCTGCGGGCAATCTCCACAGGGTCGCCGGCATCACGCAGCTTTACGAAATTGACGCCCTTGACCACGCGCCCTTCGGTGACATCGAGGCAGGGGATAAGGCGTTTGGCAAGGCCCATAGGTGTGGGGCTTGAGCAGTCAAGGGAGAACGAAAAAGGTGATGCCGTGCGGTGCAAACCCGACCGGGCCGGGGCTTATCGAAGCAAGCCGCATCAACGCAGGTCGCGCCGACCGAGCACGCGACCGGACCGGGCACCACATATCGACAACTCTCGTTTCACCTCTCACACCTCATGCTTCGCTTTCCTTTGTCTTGGCCGCCTTCTGCGCCATCTTGTCGGCGACTTTCTGCGCTTCGCTGAAGTCCAGCGAGCCTTCGTAAATTGCACGGCCGGTAATCGCTCCCATGATCCCTTCCGCTTCGACTTCGCACAGCGCCTTCACGTCCTGTATGTTGGTAATCCCGCCGCTCGCGATCACCGGGACGGACAACTCGCGTGCAAGTTCGACCGTCGCCTTGATGTTTACGCCGGTCAACATGCCGTCGCGGCCGATATCGGTATGGATGACGGCCTCGACGCCGTATTCCTGAAACTTCTTGGCCAGGTCGATGACGTCGTGTCCGGTCACCTTCGACCAGCCGTCCACCGCAACTTTGCCGTCTCGCGCGTCCAGTCCGACCATGATGTGACCGGGAAAGGCGTAACAGGCATCGTGAAGAAATCCGGGGGTCTTCACCGCAGCGGTGCCTATGATGATGTAAGCAATGCCATCATCGAGATACCGTTCGATGGTATCGAGGTCGCGAATGCCGCCGCCAAGTTGCACCGGAATGTCCGCACCAACGGCCTTGAGGACCGCCTTCACGGCCTCTTCGTTCCTGGGCTTGCCGGCAAAGGCACCGTTCAGGTCCACAAGGTGCAGGCGGCGGGCTCCCAGTTTCAGCCACTGGCGCGCCATGGCACCGGGGTCTTCGGAAAAGACAGTGGCGTCAGCCATCGCGCCTTGCTTCAGACGGACGCAGTGTCCGTCTTTGAGGTCAATCGCGGGAATGATCAGCATGGGTTGGATATCGCTCACTTCAGGCGGCGTAAGCGCGCGCCCGTTGAGGCCGTTGCGAAGGACTAAGGGATCCTTACGGGTTACAAGGGGTTAGGCGCTCGCAGTAGGGATCGCCCATCGTTGGTCGGACGCGCGATTTGTCCCGTCCCAAGAGACGAAATTTGACAACAGCCGCAAGCCGGCAGACTGGCTTTTTTCCGGATGGAACTGCACAGCGAAAATGTTATTCCTTGCAACGGCGCAGGTAAAGCTGAAAGGATAACGCGCGGTACCCGCTACGTTACCCTGTTCCTGCGCGTCCACGAAGAAGCTGTGTACGAAGTAAAAGCGGCTGAGATCGGCAACGCCTGCCCACATTGGGTGGGACATGGTCTGATGCACCTGGTTCCAGCCCATGTGGGGCACCTTCAGCTTCTCTCCGCGGTCGCCCATCATGCGTTTGGGCGGAAAGCGAACGACTTTCCCGGGCAGAATCCCCAGACCCTCGACGCCACCCTCCTCGCTCGACTCGAACAACATCTGCAAACCGATGCACAGTCCGAGGAACGGCTTGCTTCGCGCGGACTCCACCAACGGCGCGCGCAGCCCGCGCGCGTCCATCTCCCGCATGCAATCCGGCATCGCGCCCTGGCCTGGAAAAACCACCCTAGCGGCCGAACGTAGCACCGCGGGATCGCTGGTCACGGCAACGACCTTCCCTGGGGCAACATGCTCCAGGGCCTTCGCCACCGAACGCAGGTTGCCCATTCCGTAATCAACGACAGCAATATCGATCATGCTGGGATGGGCCGTGACTCGTGGTTCTTGTTCACAGAACGTGCCGACACATATGCGGCCGTCAAACCGCTTAGAGGCTTCCCTTGGTCGAGGGCAACGCATCGGCCGCCCGGGGATCCATCTCGGAGGCCATGCGCAATGCGCGCCCGAACGCCTTGAAGATGGTCTCGGCCTGGTGGTGCGCGTTCCTGCCCTTGATATTGTCGATGTGCAGAGTCACCAACGCGTGGTTGGCGAAACCCTGAAAGAATTCATGGACCAGGTCGATGTCGAACTCGCCCACCAGTCCGCGCGCGTAATCGACCACGTACTCAAGACCGGGACGGCCCGAAAGATCCACCACAACCCGCGACAACGCTTCGTCGAGCGGGACATACGCGTGGCCATAGCGGCGCACGCCTTTCTTGTCCCCTATCGCCTTGGCGAATGCCTGGCCGAACGTGATCCCCACATCCTCAACGGTGTGATGGGCGTCGATGTGCAGGTCACCCTTGGCTTCGATTTCAAGATCGATCATGCCATGGCGCGCAATCTGATTGAGCATGTGATCGAAGAATCCGATTCCGGTGGCAAGCTTGGAATTGCCGCTGCCGTCGAGATTGAGGTTAACGCTGATCTGGGTTTCCAGCGTACTTCGGGTGACTTGGGCTTGGCGCATACGATAGGCGTCAAAAATTGCCTCATCCTAACCCAATTAAGGCATGACCGACGAGGCGATGCCCGCGTCGAGGAAAATCGCGCGCAAAGCACCAAGCAGTACATCGCACTGTTCATCTGTTCCCACCGTGATGCGCATGAACTGGTCTATGCGGGCCGGTTTGCGAAAATGTCGCACAAGAATGCTTCGCTCGCGCAGCCTGGCCGTCAACGCTGTGCCTTCCCAGCGTGGATGACGGGCGAACACGAAGTTCGCCGCGGATGGCAGGGCTTCGAAGTCCAACGCCTGAAGTCCGGCAATCAGGCGTTCGCGGCTACGGATCACCGTTCGGCAGCCCACTTCGAAATAATTCTGATCCTCCAGCGCCGCCACGGCGCCGGCTTGGGCGAAGCGGTCCATCGGATAGGAGTTGAAACTGTCTTTAACCCGAATAAGAGCCTCGATCAATGCCGGATGCCCGATGGCATAGCCCACTCGCAGGCCTGCCAGCGAGCGCGATTTGGACAACGTGTGTGTCACTAGCAACTGCGGGTACCGGTGTACCAGCGACACTGCGGATATCCCGCCAAAATCCACGTAAGCCTCATCGATCACGACCACGGACGCCATATTTCCTTGTAGAAGCCGCTCGATCTCGGACAGATCCAGCAGGCGCCCGGTTGGTGCATTCGGATTGGGAAAAACTATTCCGCCGTTTCTCGTCGCAAGATAGTCATCGACGTCGATCTCGAACGAATCCGTCAATGGTATCTCGCGATAAACGATGTCGTATAAACGGCAGAACACGGGATAAAAGCTGTAGGTGACGTCCGGAAACAGCACCGGCTGATCGTGCCGGAGCAACGCCTGGAAGGTGTGCGCAAGGATTTCGTCCGAGCCATTACCGACAAAAACCTGATTGGTAGAAACCGCGTGCCGCGCGGCTACAGCCTGAATCAGCTTCTCGCTCGTGGGATCGGGATACAGGCGCAGCGAATCCGCCACCTCGCTCCCCAATGCCTCGAGTACTCGCGGGCTGGGACCATATGGATTCTCGTTGGTATTGAGCTTGACCAGATTAGGCAATCTGGGCTGCTCGCCCGGTACGTAAGGTGTCAGGCCATGGACCAGAGCGCTCCAATAACGGCTCATTTGCGCATTCGCATCTGGGCGGCAAGCGCGTGCGCCGGCAGACCCTCGCCCGTGGCGAGCGCGACCGCAATCGCACCGAGCTTGCGTGCGCCGTCCGCGGAAACCTGGATCAGGCTGGTGCGTTTCTGGAAGTCGTATACCCCGAGCGGCGAGGAGAAACGCGCACTACGCGCAGTCGGCAGCACGTGATTCGGTCCCGCGCAGTAGTCTCCCAGCGCCTCCGACGCGTAACGGCCCATGAACATTGCGCCGGCATGCCTGATTTTCTTGGCCCAGCGCTGCGGGTCTTCTACCGACAACTCCAGGTGTTCCGGAGCGATCCGGTTTGCGATCTCGCAGGCCTCATCGAGATCGCGGGTCTCGATCAGTGCGCCACGTCCCTCGAGAGCAGCGGTAATCACACCGGCGCGCGGCATGTCCTTCATATGCCGTTCGATGCTCGCCGCCACCTTGTCGATGAATGCGCGCTCGGGGCAAAGCAGGATCGCCTGCGCCATCTCATCATGTTCTGCCTGCGAGAACAGGTCCATCGCCACCCAGTCCGGATCGGTGCCACCATCGCAAATCACCAGGATCTCCGATGGGCCAGCCACCATATCGATTCCAACGACGCCGAACACGCGCCGCTTCGCGGCTGCAACGTAGGCGTTGCCCGGCCCGACGATCTTGTCCACTTGGGGAACAGTGCGGGTGCCATAAGCCAGTGCTGCCACAGCCTGCGCGCCGCCAATGGTGAACACGCGATCCACGCCGGCAATGCACGCAGCGGCAAGCACCAAGTTGTTGCGCTCCCCGCGCGGCGCGGGCACTACCATGATGATCTCGTTCACCCCGGCCACCTTGGCCGGCAAAGTATTCATCAGCACTGTGGACGGATAAGCTGCCTTGCCGCCCGGCACGTATACGCCGACGCGATCAAGCGGCGTGACTTTCTGTCCAAGTGTCGTGCCGTCGGCCTCGGTGTATTGCCAGGACGCTAGCGGCTGGCGTTCATGGTAGGCACGGATACGTGCGGTCGCCTGCTCCAGCGCATCGCGCGCCGCGTCCGGCAACGTTGCAAGGGCGCGCTCCAAATCGGCTTTTCCGATTTCGAGTTCCGCAAGCGAGCGGGCCTCAATCTGATCGAATTTAAGTGTGTACTCGAGCACCGCGTCGTCGCCGCGCGCCTTGACTTCGCGCAGAATCGCGGCCACCGTATCTTCGATGCGCTCGTCCTGGGTATTCTCAAATGCGAGCAATCCCGCCAGCCTGTTATCAAAGTCGGCGTCGCGGGTGGACAGGCGTGCTATCCCGATCATATTCCGCTCTTTGCCACTGCCCCGGCAAAAGCATCCAGCATCGGCTGGATGGCCTGACGCTTGAGCTTGAGTGCCGCTTGATTGACAATCAGCCGGGCGCTGATCGGCATGATCTCCTCCACTGCCTTGAGATTGTTGGCGTGTAGCGTATTTCCGCTGGAGACGAGGTCCACGATGGCGTCTGCCAGGCCCACTAGCGGCGCCAGTTCCATCGAGCCGTAGAGTTCTATTAAGTCAACGTGCACGCCCTTGGCCGCGAAATGCGCGCGCGCCGTGCTCAAGTACTTGGTGGCCACGCGCAGTCGCGCGCCGCGGCGGACGGCGCCCTCATAGTCGAAGCCATTCTGCACCGCCACCATCATCTTGCACCTTGCGATTCCCAGATCGAGCGGCTGATATAGCCCGCCTCCCCCGTGCTCGAGCAGCACATCCCTACCAGCGATCCCCACTTCGGCAGCGCCATACTGAACGTAGGTCGGCACATCCGAAGCCCGCACGATGATGATGCTGACCTCCGGCCGGCTGGTGCCGATGACCAGCTTGCGCGAGATTTCCGGATCCTCGGACGCGACAATCCCCACCGCCTTCAGCAAGGGCGTCGTTTCGTCGAAAATGCGCCCCTTCGACAAGGCGATTTTGATATTCATGCTACGGGTCCTCGACCCCGGGCAAAAGCGGCCAGAGCATTCAGTGCGCGCGTTTTATGCGCGCGCCCAACTGGCTCAACTTCTCTTCGATACATTCGTAGCCGCGATCTAGGTGATACACCCGGTCCACGCGCGTTTCCCCCTGCGCCACCAACCCAGCCAGCACCAGGCTGGCCGAGGCCCGCAAATCGGTCGCCATCACGCCCGCACCCTGCAATTGCGGCACGCCGTGCACCACCGCGGTGTTGCCTTCCACTTCGATCTTTGCCCCGAGCCGCTGCAGTTCCTGCACGTGCATGAAGCGATTCTCGAAAATGGTCTCGGTCACCACCGCCGTCCCTTCGGCAACGGTATTGAGCGCCATGAATTGGGCCTGCATGTCGGTCGGAAACGCCGGATACGGCGCTGTGCGCAGGTTTACCGACCTGAGTTTGCCGTTTGTAGAAAGGGCAATCCAGTCCTGATCGTGCTCGATGTGCGCACCGGCCTCGCGTAACTTTCCCAGCACCGAGTCGAGAATTGCCGCGCGCGTTCCCTTCAACCTGATTTCCCCGCCGCTGGCAGCGGCAGCTACCAGGAACGTGCCCGTCTCGATTCGATCAGGCATCACCCGGTAGGTCGCGCCCGTGAGACGATCCACGCCTTCGATCATTATCACGTCCGAACCCGCTGCGAAGATACGGGCGCCCATCGCATTCAGACATCCCGCAAGATCGACCACCTCCGGCTCGCGGGCGGCGTTCTCGATAAAGGTAATGCCGTCCGCCAGTGTCGCCGCCATCATCAAGTTCTCGGTTCCGGTCACGGTAACCAGGTCCATGACTATGCGCGCCCCTTTCAGCCGATGGGCGCGGGCATGAATATAGCCCTGTTCGATCTCGATCTGGGCACCCATCGCCTGCAGCCCCTTGATGTGCAGATCCACCGGCCTCTGGCCGATGGCACATCCGCCCGGCAGCGACACACGGGCCTCGCCGAATCGCGCGACCATTGGACCCAGTACCAGGATCGAAGCGCGCATGGTCTTGACCAGTTCATAAGGCGCGGCAAGGTTGTGCAGTTTCGCCGCCGTCAATCCCACGCCCATTTTCTCATCCAGCGAAACCTCGACTCCCATTTGCGCCAGTAGATTCAAGGTCGTGGTGACGTCACGCAGGTGGGGAAGATTCTGCACCCGCAGCGTCTCCGGCGTCAGGATTGCGGCGCACAGGATCGGCAGGGCCGCATTCTTGGCCCCGGAAATGCGCACCTCCCCGGTAAGCGGCACGCCGCCCTGGATGATCAGCTTGTCCACGGGAGCCTATCGGAAGGCTATCGGGTAGCCCAATCTTCGGGCGTGACGGTCCTCATCGACAACGCGTGTATTTCTTCGCGCATCCGATCCCCCAGCGCCCGGTAGACCACTTGGTGTTGCTGCACTCGCGTCTTGCCGCGGAATTCCGCGCTCACGATCACGGCCTCGAAATGATGCCCGTCTCCCACCACCTCGACGTGATCGCACGGAAGGCTGTCCTGGATATAAGACCTGACCTGTTCGGGGGTGACCATTTCAACGGCTCTCAGTGGCGAAGTTTGTAACCGCTCGAAAGTAGCGACAAAGTGGCGAATGATAAAGCCAAAAGGGAGCCCCCCACAATCGCGAGACTGAGATGCGGCGGGACGTCCGACACGCCAAAGAAGCCATAGCGAAAGCCGTCGATCATGTAGAAGAAGGGATTCATGTGCGACACCTTCTGCCAGAACGGCGGCAGCGAGTGAATCGAGTAAAACACGCCCGACAGGAAAGTAAGCGGGATGATCACGAAATTCTGGAACGCGGCAAGCTGATCGAACTTGTCGGCCCAAATGCCCGCGATGATGCCGAGCGTACCCAGGATCGCGGACCCGAACAGCGCAAAGGTGAGAACCCAAAGCAGATTCTGGACCGGCACCGGGACGAACATCGCGGTAACCACGAACACACCCAGTCCGACCACCACACCTCGCACGGCGGATGCCAGCACGTAGGCAGCGAAGAATTCGAGGTGCGACAGCGGTGGCAGCAGTATGAATACGATATTGCCGGTGATCTTGGACTGGATCAGGCTTGACGAGCTGTTGGCAAAAGCGTTCTGCAGCAGCGACATCATTGCCAGGCCGGGTATCAGAAATGAGGTATAGCGCACCCCAGGATAAACCTGTACATGCCCTTCCAGCACGTGCGAGAAGATCAACAGGTACAGGAGTGCGGTGAGCACGGGCGCCAGGATGGTCTGAAAGCTTACCTTCCAGAAGCGCAGGATCTCCTTGTGGAACAGCGTAGAAAAACCGGTCATCGTCATCTTAATCCCGGTGCATGATGGCGACGAAAACCTCTTCCAAGTCGGGCTGCTCTAATTCCATTGAGGCCAGCTCGAAGCCATTCTCACGGATGGTCCGCAGCGCGCATTCGACATCGGCGTAACTATGCAGCGCGAGGATGTATTCACCGCTCACCTGGGCCGCCGCAAGCATCGGCCGCAAACTCTCCGGCAGTACACCGTTGGCGAGCCGCAGCCGAAGGTGAATACCCGAGAATCCTCTGAGGAGATTGTGCGTGGAATCCAGCGCGACCAGCCTTCCTTGCTTGAGCATGCCCACACGGCTGCACAACGACTCCGCTTCTTCGAGGTAGTGCGTGGTCAGAACGATGGTATGGCCGTCGCCATTGAGCTGACGGACGAATTGCCACAAGCCCTGGCGCAGCTCGACGTCCACGCCGGCGGTCGGCTCGTCGAGAATGATCACCGGGGGCTTGTGCACCAGCGCCTGAGCCACCAGCACCCTTCGTTTCATCCCGCCGGATAGCGCGCGCATGTTGGAATCGGCGCGATCGGTTAGGTCCAGGCGCGCCATCACTTCATCGATCCAGTCGTCATTGCGGCGCAAACCAAAATATCCAGACTGGAAACGCAAACTCTCGCGTACCGAGAAGAACGGATCGAACACCAACTCCTGCGGCACCACGCCGAGCGCACGACGCGCCTGGCGGTAGTCGCCCACCACGTCGTGACCCATCACCTTGAGCCAACCCCCGTTGGCACGCGCCAGCCCGGCCAGAATGCTGATCAGCGTGGTCTTGCCGGCACCGTTAGGTCCGAGCAGCGCGAAGAACTCTCCCTGAGGAATTTCCAGGTCGATATCACAAAGTGCGCGTACGTTTCCGTAGTTCTTGAAGACACCGCGTATCTCGATGGCTGGGACCACGGCGTGGTTGTGGAGTGTTATCTTCCGGATCGGCGGCTACTTTGCCGCAACAGGAATCAGGTCTGTGACCCCGTACAGATTGGCTATGCTCACCAGGCTTCCACCGAGGTTGGAAAAGCGCACCTGGCGGTTGCTGGCGTGCATGCGCCGTGTCCACTCCAGCATCAGGCTGATTGCCGCAGAGTCGGCTTCCGTTACTCCCGAGAAGTCGACGACCACGGAACTGCCTTCCAAAGTGCGACTGCCCTCGGCGAGTAACGTACTTACGCTCGCCAGCGTCACCGGGCCTTCTATCAAGTAGCGGTCTCCCTGTCTTCTGATCATTGCTTGCCGGCGGGCGCCTTATCGGCATTGGCACTGTTCTTGTTGATCAGACTCTTGATCAGGCCGTCAATTCCGCCACGATCGATGTCCAGAGCAAACAGATTGCGATAGTTGATGATCAGACTGGCACCCGCGACCCGGACATCGTAGACCTTCCAGCCATTTGGAGTGAGTGCCATGTCGTAGTCCACGGTAACCGGCTCCGCGCCCTTGGGGAGCTTGATGATCGTCTGCACGGTCGCCTCCGTTTCGCCCGGATTGAATCTGAACGGCCGATACTCGACACTGACCCCTGTGTAAGCGGTGAATGCGGCCGAGTAGGAGCGCACCAGCAGGCTACGAAACTCCTTGATCAAAGTCTCGCGCTGAGCCGGCGTCGCGTCGCGCCACGCGCGCCCGACCGCGAGACGGGTCATGCGCACAAAATCGAAGTGAGGCGCGACCTTCTCTTCAATTAAATCGACAATGCGATCGACCTTGCCGGCCTTGATGTCCTTGTCGTTGCGCACGATCGTGAGAACTTCTTCGGTCGTATTGCGAACCAGCACGTCCGGGGATGGCGTCTGCGCGCCGACTTCACATGCCGTCACGAAAGTCGCGAGCAACAGCAATCCGATCAGCCGTCGCCCTGCCTTGTTGCCGTATCGCGTGTTCATTTTTTGCTCCATGAATGCCGGGTCGCCCCGCTACTTTCCCTTGTCCGCGCCGGTCTCTGCCGCCTTGCCATACAAGAACTGCCCGATGATTTTCTCAAGGACCACCGCGGATTGGGTGATCGACAGGCGATCGCCATCCTTGAGCATTTGATCCTCACCCCCACCGTCCATCCCGATGTATTGTTCGCCGAGCAGGCCGGCGGTCAGGATTGAGGCCGAAGAGTCCTTCGGGAACTTGTAACGATTGTCGAGATTCAAAGTTACACGGGCGCGAAAGCTCTGGTTGTTGAAAGATACGTCAGCGACGCGCCCGACCACGACTCCCGCGCTTTTTACCGGCGCGCGCGGCTTCAGCCCGCCGATATTGTCGAACTCAGCATAGACCTTGTAGGTGTCGGCAACACTGATCCCGCTCATATTTCCAACTTTGAGTGCCAATACCAGCAACGCGCCGATGCCGGCACAAACGAAAAGTCCCACCCACAGGTCGAGCATCGAGCGTTCCATCACACCCCCCGAAACATGAATGCAGTCAATACAAAATCGAGACCCAGGATGGCCAGCGACGAGGTAACAACGGTTCGTGTGGTAGCACCCGACACGCCTTCAGCGGTCGGTGGCGCATCATAACCCTCGAACAATGCGATCCAGGTGACGGCCACCCCGAACACGAAGCTCTTGATCACGCCATTGACGATGTCCTCGCGGAAATCAACCGCGTTCTGCATCTGCGACCAGAACGAGCCTTCGTCAACACCGATCAACACGACCCCAACCAAATAACCGCCGAACACGCCCATGGCGCTGAACATAGCGGCCAGCAACGGCATCGAAATCACCCCGGCCCAGAAGCGCGGCGCCACCACGCGCGCGATCGGATCCACGGCCATCATTTCCATCGCCGAAAGCTGCTCGGTTGCCTTCATCAGACCGATCTCGGCGGTCATTGCAGAACCGGCGCGGCTGGCAAACAACAGCGCCGATACCACCGGACCCAGTTCGCGTACCAGCGACAGGGCGACCAATACGCCGAGAGCGGACTCGGAGCCGTAGGTCTGCAGCGTCTGGTAGCCCTGCAGCCCGAGCACCATGCCGACGAAAAGACCCGACACCAAAATGATGATCAGCGAAAGCACGCCGGTAAAGTAGAGCTCTCGGATGATCAGGCGCAGACGGCGGAAACTGGTTCCGGACTGCAATAGTATCAACGCGAAAAAACGGCTGGCGTAACCCAGCCGCCACAGCATATCGACGGTGCGATGGCCGACCGCCCTGACGTTGATCACAGAATGGTTGACATGCTAGCGGTTGAGCATCAGGTCGTCGCGATACTCCGCACTCGGGTATTGAAACGGTACCGGCCCGTCGGGTTCGCCATAGACGAATTGATGGACGAGAGGCTCGGTCGATGCCTGCATCTCCTTGGGAGTACCTTTGGCGACGATTACACCGTCGGACAGGTAATAAACGTAATCGACCATTTTCAGCGATTCCTGCACATCGTGGGTCACCACGATCGAGGTCGCGCCGAGCGCATCGTTGAGCCGCCGGATGAGATTGCCAATGACGCCCAACGAAATCGGATCGAGTCCTGCGAACGGCTCGTCGTACATGATTAACATCGGGTCAAGCGCGATTGCGCGTGCCAGCGACACGCGTCGCGCCATACCACCGGACAGTTCCGAGGGTAACAGCCGGTGCGCGCCGCGCAGACCTACCGCGTGCAGTTTCATCAGCACCATGTCTCGAATCATGGCTTCCGGCAGATCCGTATGCTCGCGCATCTGGAACGCGACGTTGTCGAATACCGAAAGGTCAGTGAACAGCGCGCCGAACTGGAAAAGCATCCCCATTCGGCGCCGCATCTGATACAGACCGTCGCGATCCAGTTGGTGCATGATTTTGCCAGCCACCTTGACCTCGCCCTGGCGCGGTTTCAGTGCGCCGCCGATCAGACGCAACAATGTGGTCTTCCCCGAACCGCTGATGCCCATGATCGACACCACCTTGCCCCGCGGGATAGCCATGTTGATCCCGCTTAGGATCGGGCGGCGCTTGTCGTACCAGAAATTCAGGCCGCTTATCTCTACAAGGTTGTCGGATTGTGTCATGGTGTCCGGAATCGAAACTGGCGAGCATTGTAACGGAGAGCGCTACGCGCCGCAGAATGCTTGCATGTTGGTGCGATTGCGCGCACTTTTGCGCAACTATCAGAGGTTCGGTTCACTTCCATGACGATATCCGGTGCGGCGGATGGCTCCGCGATCAGCTTTCGGGGACTGAGCAAGTCGTACGCACACGCGGCGGTCTTGCGCGAACTTGAACTCGACATCCCTGCCGGCGGCACTTTTGGGCTGGTCGGAATCAACGGCGCGGGCAAGACCACGCTCATCAAGTGCCTGCTGGATTTTTGCGACTTCGACACCGGGGAGATTCGCATTTTCGGTTTGTCGAACCAAGATACCCGCGCCCGTGCGCAGCTGGCGTTCTTGCCGGAACGCTTCGTTCCTCCCTATTACCTCACCGGCGAGGATTTCCTGCGTTACATGATGAAACTGTACTCATGCGGCTACAATCCGGCACAAGTACGGCAAATGCTTGCCCAACTAGATCTCGCCGAGTCTGTGCTGAGCAAGCCGGTGCGCAACTTTTCCAAAGGAATGACGCAAAAGCTCGGGCTCGCGGCCTGCCTGCTGTCGGATCGCGAGTTGTTAGTGCTGGACGAACCGACCAGCGGGCTGGACCCCAAGGCCCGTGCGTTGCTGAAAGGCCGGCTAAAGGCGGCGCACGCAACCGGACGCACCGTGTTCTTCACCTCCCATGCGCTCGCTGACGTTGATGAACTGTGCGACCGGATGGCGGTACTGCACGAGGGACACCTGCGTTTTTCCGGCACACCCTCAGAGCTGCGTACCCGCTTCGGCGCCGCTACTCTGGAGCAGGCCTATCTAGCCTGCATCCAATAAGTTGAGGTGGCTAACTCTATGAGCTGTCTAACTTTTCTGGCACAATCAAACGAATGAACCGGATTCTGCCGTATCCCTCGGAAACATGGACGTCCAAACCGCGAAAAAACCCGAACTGCTGATCGTCGACGACGACCCCCTCATCACGGACACGCTGAACTTCGTGTTGGGCAAGGATTACAACGTGCGCGTCGCGGCTTCCAGAACTCAGGTGAAAAGTCTGTTGCGCCAGCTCGACGCGCCGCCGGCTCTGGCGCTCGTCGATCTGGGACTACCCCCAACGCCGCACCGTCCCGATGAAGGCTTCCGCCTGATCACTGAACTGCTCGCTTACTCGCCCGCGATCAAGATTCTGGTGCTATCGGGTCAGGATGACGAAGGCAATGCCCGTTACGCGCGCACCCTCGGTGCCGTGGAGTTCGTAGCAAAGCCCTGCGAACCGGAAGTCCTCAAGGCTCTGCTCGCCAAAGCGCAGCGGATAGCCGAGGTGGAACAGAGTTCCACGGATCTAGACACCGGCATTGTCGGCAGCGGTTTTGCCATCAAGAAACTGCATGAGCAGATCCTGCAATATGCTCCCGCGCCTTTTCCCGTTTTGATCGAAGGCGAGTCAGGCAGCGGCAAGGAACTGGTGGCAAAGTCGCTGCACCGTCAGAGCCAGCGCACCAGCAAACCCTATCTTGCGCTCAACTGCGCGGCGATATCGCCGACACTGGTCGAGCCAACACTGTTCGGCTATGTTAAAGGCGCATTCACCGGCGCCACGTCATCGCGATCGGGCTATTTCGAGGATGCCCACGAGGGCACGCTGTTCCTGGATGAGATCGGCGAGTTACCCCTTGAGCTCCAGGCCAAGCTGCTCAGAGTGCTGGAGAACGGCGAGTTCCAGCGCGTCGGCGAAACCCAAAGCAGGACATCCAATGCGCGCGTCATCGCCGCCACCAATCGCGACCTGCGCCAGGAAGTGCGCGCCGGGCGCTTTCGCGCCGACCTCTATCACAGGCTGTCGGTGTTCTCGATTGCCGTGCCGCCATTGCGCGAGTTGAGCGAGGACAAGGTCAGGTTGCTGCAGCATTACTCGGCGATTTACGCGCTCCAGAGCGGGATGCAACCTTTCCAGCTGGACCCCAAGTCGATGGACCTATGGATGCAATATGGATACCCGGGTAACGTCCGCGAACTTCGCAATATCGTAATCCGCCTCACCACCAAGTATGCCGGCCAGACGGTCAACAGCGAACAGTTGTTGGCGGAGTTCGACTGGGAAGAGCCTGCCGTCACCCAACCCAGCGTGACGCAGGCGCAGGACTTCAAATCCACGGTGGAGGCGGCCCGCAAACACCTGCAGGTCCACAAGAATTTCAATCTCGACGATGCGCTCAGCGAACTGGAAAAGAGCTACGTCGAGGCGGCGCTCGACATCACCCACGGCAATCTGAGCCAGGCGGCAAAGTTGCTGGGCATTCATCGTACGACGTTGTACAGCCGGATGCAGAGCTATGGCGCCGCTGGGGAGGGGGGGCAATAGATGTATTACGCCTTTTTTGGGCTGAATCAGGCGCCCTTCAAGATTACTCCGGACACAGACGTCTTCTTCGAGGGTGGAAACCGCGGCGCCATTCTCGAGGCATTGATTTACGCGATATCCAACGGCGAAGGGATCATCAAAGTCACCGGCGAAGTCGGTAGCGGCAAGACCATGCTGTGCCGCGTATTGCAGACCCGGCTCCCAAAGAATGTCGAGACGGTATATCTAGCCAATCCGAGCATGTCGCCGGAGGAAATCCTGCAGGCGATTGCGTTCGAGCTGCAATTGCCCATCGCCAAGGATGCCGGCCGCCTCGAGGTTATGCACGCTCTCAACGCGTACCTGCTCGAGCGTCACGCCAAGCAGCGCCAAGTCGTGGTGTTCGTGGAGGAATCCCAGGGGATGCCGATCCCAACCTTGGAAGAGGTCCGGCTGCTTTCCAACCTCGAAACCAAGCAGCATAAATTGCTGCAGATCGTGCTGTTCGGACAGCCCGAGTTGGACGAGAACCTGCGCCAGCCGCAGATTCGGCAATTGCGCGAGCGCATCACTCACAGCTTTACGCTTTTGCCCCTGGATCAGACGGATGTCAGGGCCTATTTGACCTTCCGACTGCAGGCGGCTGGCTATCACGGGCCGGACCTTTTCAGCCAACGAGTGATCGCTTACCTCACCGGAGCAAGCGGCGGGCTAACACGTCGCATCAACTTGGTTGCCGACAAAGCGCTGTTGGCTGCATTTGCCGAAGGCACGCACAACGTCACCTTGAACCACGTCAAGGCTGCCGTACGCGACAGCGAATTCAGCGACGTGCCGCTGCAGCGCAACGTGGCACCTTTGGCCTACGCATTGGGCGGCCTGGCACTTGGCGGGGTGATAGGGGTAGCGGTATTTGCGGCTTACCAGACGTTGTTCGCTTCAGCGCCGCCAATTTCGGCTCCAATCGCCTCGACGCAACCGGATGTGGCGATGCCGATGGCGCAAACTTTCAACGCGCCTGCCACGACGCCACCGGCAACAGGCGGTGCTGCGCCGGCGGGCCGTGCGCCACACAACACGCCAATGACCGTTGCCAAGCCGGGTAATGAAAGAAGCGCGACCATAAATCGGGCAACTGCCGAATCCCGCTCACCGGAGTGGACGTCCCAAAGTGCCAGCGCGGCGGCGGCCGTCCCCGTTCAGGAAAACACCGGCGCGGCAGGCGCGCAATCCGGGGCGACGTCAACATCGCAACTGGGGCTAGGGTCGGGATCGGAAGCAGGCGATCGCGATTCGCCCGGGGCCGATATTCTGGAACAGCGCTTGCGTGCGACCGAACAATGGCTGGTCGAACAGAACGGCGGCGTATACAGCATTCAATTGCTGGGCACCAACGACCCTGAACTCCTAAGAGATTATTTCAAAACGATCGCTAAATATCTTGAAATTGAAAAGGTTTATGTGTACCGTACAGTGGCAAATCGGCGCCCATCATTGACTGTCCTCTACGGAAATTTCCAGGGCTGGGCCGAGGTCAATCGGGCGTTGGGAAGCCTGCCGGAAGAATTGAAAACAAATCGGCCGTATTACCGCACGATTCAGGGGGTACGTTCTGAGATAGCCCGGCACAGGTCAGAACAGCCTGAAGCCTGAGCGGCATTGATACCGGTTCAGCAAAGGTTCGGAATACTTCTTCGAGAGTTGAAAATGGTTCATAGGGGGGGGCAACACGCTATGCGCGAGACGGCGACGCAGCTGCGGCGCAGTCCTGATGCCGCGAGCTGTCACATGGTGCCGACCTGTGGCTTTTCGACGCTGGCATTGATCCTTGTAGCCATGACGGCAATCGGCTGCAGTTACAAGCCCACGGTTCGGCCGTCGCAGGGTCACATCAACACTGAACAATTCCCGCCCAAGGCCCCTGACGAGAAGTTCCTGCCGCCGGTCACGGCCAGCGAATTCGTGCCCCCGCCGAAGCCGCAGCTAAAGGTCCCCACCTACAGCGTGGTAGTGCAGGAAGTACCCGTCAAGGAATTACTGTTCGCATTATCGCGCGACACCAAGCAGAACATCGACGTGCACCCTGGAATACAAGGACTGGTTACGTTGAACGCCATCGACGAGACATTGCCGGCCATCCTGGAACGCATCGCCCAGCAGACCAACCTGCGTTACCGCACCGAGGGCCGGACCATTCTAGTCGTACCCGACACGCCCTACTTCAAGAGCTACCGGGTCAACTACGTGAACATGA
The DNA here is from genome assembly GCA_035275265.1 of Burkholderiales bacterium. Classification (GTDB taxonomy): domain Bacteria; phylum Pseudomonadota; class Gammaproteobacteria; order Burkholderiales; family JACQAP01; genus JACQAP01. Next base: position 28,977 of record DATENC010000031.1, read on the forward strand.
GCCGCGATACGGCTGCCAGCATCGGCGTGAGCGGGGATATTTCTGGTTCATCGGTCGGTGGCGGCGGCCAGTCAGGGGGAGGGCAAGGTACAAGCGGCACATCGAGCACCAAGGTGGACACGAAGTCCAACAACGATTTCTGGGAGGTCTTGCGGCAGAATGTCGAATCCATCCTGGCGGCAAGCAAGGCTTTGTCACAGAGCGCAGATCAGCGCGCTGCACGTGCCGAAGCCGAAGTTGCCGCCCGCGGGGAACGCATCGCCCAGGCGGAAGCGGTGTCCCGCGCCGGTCCCAATGCTGCCTCCTTGTTCAGCGCCGCCTTCGGTCCAAGCTCCAGTGTGCCCTCCGATGCGAAGAATGACATCGTCGTGAACGCCGTCACCGGAACTGTGACCGTGCTCGGCAGCGAGAAGCAGCATGCTTTGATTCAACAGTACCTGGACAGTGTCAGCTCGGCGTCACAAAGGCAAGTGCTGATCGAAGCCACCATCGTCGAGGTGAAGCTCTCCAACAACTATCAGGCCGGTGTGGACTGGAGCAGAATCGCCTCCGGCACCGGATTCACGTTTCAGCAGCAGTTGCTGGGCACCAGTCTGGGCGCCCCGCCACGCATGGTTGTTGGCTATACCAACGCCACCTCGAGCATCGGCAACATCGCTGCGTCGCTGCGCCTGCTGGAAGAATTCGGCAATACCCGCGTGCTGTCGAGTCCTAAGCTTATGGCAATGAACAACCAGACCGCGCTGCTGAAGGTTGTCGACAACGTCGTGTACTTCAACATCGAAGCGGAAACCACGACCAGCGCGAACGTCGCCGCGATCACCACCTTCACCTCGACCGCCAAGACGGTTCCGGTCGGTCTGGTGATGAGTGTGCTGCCGCAGGTCACCGAGTCGGGAACGGTCAATCTGACGGTGCGGCCGACAATCTCGCGAGTGAACCGGTTCGTGCGCGACCCAAACCCTTCGCTGCAACTCGACTCCGCCGGCAATCCTCTGCCGAATCCGATCGAGAACCTGATTCCGGAAATCCAGGTGCGCGAAATGGAGTCGGTGCTGCAGGCTGGCAGCGGTCAGACCATCATCCTTGGCGGCCTGATGCAGGATGATGTGCGGCGCGACCGCGACACGGTGCCTGGCCTGGGGAGGCTGCCCTCTCCCATTGGTGATGCCTTCAGTTTCCGGGACGAGGCGGTCAGCAAGACCGAACTGGTGATCTTCCTGAAGCCGACTGTGATCAGCAATCCGTCCCTTGACAGCGACGAATTGAAGTTCTTTCAGCGTTTTCTTCCGGTTATGGACAAGACCGGCAATAACCCATGAGTCTCCTGCTGCAAGCCCTCCAGAAAGCCGCCAAGACGCGCGAAGACAGTAGTGAGGGTGAACCGGTTTCAGCACGCGGCGCTGCAGATCAGCTTTCCCTTGAGCCGATTGGGTCCGAACCGACGCTGCATGACGAGATGCCGAGCCGTTCACCTACCCCGGCACAGGCGGCCACGGTGGTGCAGGCGAGCCGCATGCCGGCGTTCGATCCGATCGGCTATGCGCGCGATCACTACATGATCGTATTCCTCGGGACGGCGGTCCTGGTTGCAATCATTTACGGCGGCTACGTCTACATCCAGGTTTCGAACCCGGGGCTGCTGCGCTCAACGCCAGCGCCGATGACGGCCCCGCTCGCGGCAGCTCCGCTGGCGCCCGCGCCCGCGCTTGCAGCCAGTCCGCCGGACACAGCAGCAAAGATTTCCGGAATGCCCGCGACAACTACGGGACCAACGGCGGCGGTGACCGCCGGAACTGCACCTTCGCTACTTGACGATTCGAAAACCATGGTGCAGGCGGGTACGGTGGCAATGGAACCTGCGCGCACAGCAACGAAGCGCCCACGCCGTTCCGCCAAGGCAGCGGAGGTAACGGGGCCAACGGTGGCGTCGCAAACAGCGATCGACTCCTTGGCTGATCCCCCGATCGAAACCGTGGTGATCAAGACCAATGAAGCAAAGGGCATATCCGTGCGCCGGCAGCCTGCCACCGTGGTGCCGGTAGATCCGACTTTGATGCAAGCCTACGAGGCGTTGCAGCAGGGCGAACTGGCGCAGGCGCGCAGCCTTTACGAGCAAGTCCTGCTGGCCGAGCCCAGGAGTATCGACGCGCTGCTGGGCTTGGGCGCCATCGCCTGGAAGGAGGGCCGGATCGAGGAAGCGGGCCAACGGTACCAGCGGGTATTGGAATTGGAGCCGCGCAACCCCTACGCCCAAGCCGGTCTGATCGCGATCATCGGCGGGGCCGACCCACAGGCAAGCGAGTCCCGGCTCAGGCAATTGATCGCCCGCGAACCATCGGCCTTCTTGTATTTCACTCTTGGCAACCTGTACGCCGATCAGGGGCAGTGGCCGGGCGCAGAACAGGCTTATTTTCAGGCTTATCAGTTGCAGCCAGACAGCCCCGATTACGCATTCAATCTCGCCGTCGGCCTCGAACACATCGGGCAGATCCGGCCAGCGCTCGACTACTACAGAAAGGCCCTCGATCTGTCCTTCCGCAAGGGCCGCGCCAACTTCGACCAAAACCTCGTCATCCAGCGCGTTGGCCAGCTCTCTGCCCGCGTAGAGTAGTGGCGAGCTAGCGCAGCGATGGCAGAGCAACGCAAGAAGCTTCGCCTAGGCGAACTGCTGGTCCAGCAGGGATTGATTTCCCAGGATCAATTGCGCATCGCGCTCACCGAGCAGAAGACCCAGAACATTCCGATCGGTCGTCTGCTGGTGCGACTCGGTTTCGTCACCGAGGCGGTGATTCGCGACATCATGGCGCGAACCATCGGCCAGGAAAGCATCGATCTGTCGCAGGTGCTGGTGGACGCCGAGGCGTTAAGGCTGGTGCCGCAGGAATTCGCACGCCGCCACCGGTTGCTGCCAATCGCTTTCGATGCGGAAAAGAACGTCATGGTAGTTGCCATCACCGAGGTGTTCAACGTAGTGGCCCTCGATCAGCTGCGGGCCACACTCGGCCACAACATACAGATGAAGACGGTGCTCGCGGGCCAGGCCCAGCTCGACGAGTTCATCGACCAGTTCTACGGCCACGAGTTGTCGGTTGATGGCATCCTTCGGGAGATTGAGACCGGCGAAATCGACTACCAAAGTATCCAGGCAGTCGGCGATGAGTACACCCAACCTATCGTGCGGCTGGTTGGCGCGTTGCTGGTGGACGCGGTCAAGCGTGGCTCGTCCGACATCCATTTCGAGCCGGAATTCGCGTTCCTGCGCATCCGCTATCGCATCGATGGTGTACTCGAGCAGATCCGCAGCCTGCACAAGAACTACTGGCCGGGGATTGCGGTGCGGCTCAAGGTCATCAGCGGCATGAACATCGCCGAGACCCGCGCACCGCAGGACGGACGGCTTTCGCTCAATCTGAACGGCAGACCGGTAGACTTCCGGGTTTCCTCGCAACCCACCATTTGGGGCGAGAATATCGTGCTGCGCGTGCTCGACCGCGAGAAATCCATCATCAGTCTCGAGCAAATGGGTTTGCCGAAATCGGTCATGGCGAAGCTCAACCTGATGCTGGCCAGACCGGAAGGCATTCTGGTGCTGACAGGCCCGACCGGTAGCGGTAAGACCACCACGCTGTACTCGATGCTCGCCAAGCTAAACGTAGAGTCTGTGAATATCATGACCCTCGAGGATCCGGTCGAGTATCCGGTAGCAATGATGCGGCAGACCTCGGTGAACGAAACGGCAAAAATGGATTTCGGCAACGGCATCCGCTCGATCATGCGCCAGGACCCGGACATCATCCTAGTAGGGGAGATACGCGACCGCGATACCGCGGAAATGGCATTCCGGGCAGCAATGACAGGTCACCAAGTTTTCACGACCTTACACACCAATTCAGCGCTTGGCACGTTCCCGCGGCTGCTCGATATCGGCATCGCGCCGGACATCATGGCCGGCAACATCATCGGCATCATCGCCCAACGGTTGGTGCGTCTGTTGTGCAAGCACTGCAAGGAGGCCTACACGCCCTCGCGGGAAGAACGGCAACTGCTCGGCAGCGATCTCGACGGCGGGGCGAAGATCTTCCGCCCCGTCGGCTGTGACCGGTGCAATCACCGCGGCTACCGCGGCCGCACCGCGATCTTGGAAATTCTGCACATGGACGGCGACTTGGATGAACTGGTCGCGCGCCGCGCGACGCCGCGTGAACTGCGAGAAGCGGCCAATGCAAAGAATTTTCGCTCGCTCGCAGAAGAGGGCGTACATCGCGTGGCTGAAGGGGCCACCAGCCTCGCAGAAGTAGCGCGCGCCATCGATCTTACGGGGCGGGTGGAGTGAGATGCTGCGCATCAGTTTCAGCCCTGCAATGCGCTCGGTGGGACCGCTCTCGCGATACTCCTGCGTGACGACGAGGCACTGATGCCAGCATTCGAATACAAGGCGGTAGACAAGTCCGGTCGGTCCGCCCGCGGCAAACTCGACGCAGCCAACGAAGTCGACCTCGAATTGCGGCTCAGGAAGATGGGGCTGGACCTCATCACCACGCGCCTGCTGCGCAGCCACAGCCCCACGCTGGCGAGCGGCAACATCACGCGCCAGGATCTGATCACATTCTGCTTCGACCTGGAGCAGATCTCCCGAGCCGGAATTCCACTTCTCGAGGGACTTCGAGACCTGCGAGACGGCATGGACAACCCTCGTTTTCGCGAACTGCTGACCTCGGTAATCGAAGATATTGAAGGCGGCAAGACGATGTCGCAGGCGCTCGCCGCGTTCCCGCGAGTTTTCAATGCCATATTTGTCAGCCTGGTTCGCGCCGGCGAACTCTCCGGCACGCTCACCGAAGTGTTCGAGAACCTCGGGGGAACGCTGAAATGGCAAGATGAGCTGATCTCGCAAACACGTCGCTTGCTTGTCTATCCGGCATTGGTTTTCGTCGTGGTGCTCTGCGTGATGTTGTTCCTCCTTCTCTATCTGGTTCCGCAGGTCACGTCCCTCATGAAAACCATGGGACTCACCCTTCCACTCCAGACCAAGATATTGATCTGGCTGTCTGAAATAACTGCAACCTATTGGCCAGCATTGATTGTGTTCCCGGTGATCGTCGCAGTCGCGATGAATTTCATGGTGCGCACGAATCCGCGCGCGCACTATCTATGGGACTATGCCATCTTGCGTCTGCCGGTAACGGGAGTGATTCTGCAAAAGATTATCCTTGCCCGCTTTGCGAACTTCTTCGCGCTTATGTACCGCTCCGGCATCACCATTCTGGACGCAGTCAAAACCAGCGAGGACATCGTGGCCAACCGCGTAATTGCAGAAGGCCTGCAACGTGCCGGACAGCAGATCAACGCGGGTGAAAGCCTGCCGGAAGCTTTCGCCAACCTCGGAGTGTTTCCGCCACTGGTGATTCGTATGCTGAGAATGGGGGAAAGCACCGGCGCGCTCGACGTGGCGCTGATGAACATCACGTACTTCTATAATCGTGACGTGCGCGAGTCCGTAGACAAGGCTCTCAAGCTGCTCGAGCCCATGTTGACCCTGATTCTGGGCGGAATGCTTGCCCTGGTCTTGTTTTCAGTCCTGACGCCCATTTACGATATCATCGGCAAGCTCCAGTTTTGACAATGGCCGCCAAACTTCTCCTTTGTGTGTCCGCCGATCAAGCCACGGCTGCGTTGTGGCAGGGGCGCCGTCTTACCCGATGCAGGCGTTTCGACAACGATGAGCGCGGCTGGATTGCATTCAGCAATTTCCTCCTGGCGGGCCGGGGCATACCGATACATATCATGGTGGACTCGGTAGACGAGGACTACCGTTTCGAATCGTTACCGCATGCCAGGGGCCGCGACCGGACGCAAATGGTTGGCCGCAAACTGAAGCAACTGTATCGCGGTACGTCCTACTTCTCTTCGTCGCTGCAGGAACGCGGCGCCGGCAGGCGCAAAGACGATCGCTATTTGTTCGCGGCGCTTACCAATCCCGAACTGTTGAGCCCATGGTTGCGCGCTATTGATTCCAACGGCGTGCCTGTCGCGGGGGTCTATCCGCTGCCGATGGTGACTACGTCGCTGATCGAGCGCTTGCGGTTAAAGCACACCAACCTACTGATCGTCACCAAGAACAACGCGGGCGTGCGGCAGACATTCTTCAAGGACCTCAAATTCCGGATAAGTCGTCTGACACCGTTAGGTGAAGCGACCGGGGTCGCCGACAAGTACTATGCCGACGAAGTCGGCAACACGCGCATGTATCTCGACGCGCTGACGGTCACCCACGTGGACGACACGTTGCAGGTGGTAATTCTTGACCAGGACGACTCGCTTGCAGGTCTGCCGGCGGCGATTGCGCGCGGCCGCCCGAACATGCAGTGTCACTTGCTGGCCCGGGCCGATATCATGTCCCGATTCGGCATCGCGGCTGCGGAACTCGACGCATCAGCCGACGCAGTGCATCTGCATCTGCTCGGCGAAAAAAAGCCCGCCATCAATTTTGCGCCTGTCCAGGTCACGGGCGGTTTCCAACGTTACCTTGGACGGCGCTGGCTGTATGCCGCCTCGGCTGCAACGCTGGGGGGCGCGTTGCTTTGGAGCGGCGTCAACGCGTTTGAAGTGTTGCGGTTGCAAGACGAGATGGTGGGCCTGCGGCGGCAGACGCAGGAGTTCCAGGCTCAGTACCAGCAAGTGACTGCGGAGTTTCCGCAGGCGCCTGTGGCCGCCGACAACCTGCGCCATACGATCGAATTGGCGGAGCAGGTCAGGGCCAGCGTGCGCACGCCGGAAGCGATGTTTCTGGTGGTCAGCCGCGCACTTGATGCTTCGCCGCAGATTGATATCGCTCGAATCGCATGGAATTACGGCAGTGTCCCAGCAGGAATCGGCGACGACGTTCCGCAGCCGGGAGCAAGTGACCAACCCTTGGACCCCGGGACGCCGGTGCAAACCGGAGTGCTGCGTGGCGAGGTCACACCCTTCGACGGCGATTACAAGGAAGCAATGCGGCTCATAAACGCCTTCGCCACCCGACTTGCAGCCGACGACAACGTGGTAAAAGTCCGGGCCTTGCAGTTGCCGCTGAACGTAAGCTCGGATACCGGCCTGAGTGGCAGCACCAATGCTTCCAGCCAAAGAGGCAGTGCCCAGTTCGAAATTGCCATCGTGTTCAAGGCCGGGGTGTGATGAAGCTTGCCGCCAAAGATCTTTCCGCGATGAAACTGCCGTTTCTTCTGCTTGCAGTGGCGATCGCAGTCTCGTTCTTGCTGGTCAGATTCTCCTCCGACAAGCGCGAGAATACCGAAGCGCAGCATCGCGCACAGGCCACCGCGTTGATGGACGCCCGCAGCCGCTACCAGCGGTCGGGTGAGGAGCGCGAAACCATCCTGCGCTATCTTCCGGTTTACCGGCAACTCGAGAATCAGGGTTTTGTCGGTACCGAACAGCGGATCAACTGGCTGGAAGGCCTGCGCATCGCCAATACACAGGCCGGATTGTTCGGCGTGACTTACCAACTTGACGCCCAGAAGCCTTTTCCCTTGGTCGGTCAAAGCAACCCGATGTCACAGCACTTGCACAATTCGCAGATGAAATTGTCTTTCGGAGTGGTTCATGAAGGCGACCTCATGCGCTTTTTCCAAGCGCTTGCGGCACAGCAGACCGGGATATTCATTCTTACCCGCTGCGCGCTCGATCGCGTAAGCCGCAGCGATTCACCGGCCCCCAGGCAGGCAAACCTGACTGCCCAATGCGACCTTTCCTGGCTGACCGTAGATCCCGGAAAGGGCAAGTCGTGACGCGGGGTCCGCGAATTCTTCTAGTCGTTGCCGCGATGCTGCCGTGGTGGGCAACGCATTCCGCAGAGCCTTTGGGAAGGTTGTTTTTTACGCCGTCGCAGCGTGCTGCGCTTGACGCCGGCAAACAGGTGGCCAAGCCCCGCACTGCGCGCGCCGCTCCGGTTCCTAGGCCGCGGCCAGTGACACTGAACGGTGTAGTTACCCGCAGCGACGGCGAGGGCGCGGTTTGGATCAACGGACATGAAGCGGGCGACAAAACCGCTTCCGGGGTCAGGGCCACAACCTCCGCGAACGACCCTACTTCGGCCCAGCTCAGGATTGGCGGCGCCCGAAAGTCCATGCGATTGCGCGTTGGCCAAAGGCTCGACCCCGCGAGCGGCAAGGTCCTGGAACCCTACGAAGCGGCAGCTTCCAGTGCAGCAACGGCAGTGACTCCCCCGAAGAAATTGGTGGAAGAGGCAGGTCCACCGGAAGCGGCCCGCCCGGTCAAGACGGATGCGGCAGACGCCGACGAGCCGTCCAACGAATGAGTCGGCTTCAAAGCAGTCAAGCGCCGGTGGAATCCCGTGCGTCTGGACCCAAATCGTTCGCGCACCCTGCCGCCCGGGAACAGCGCGGTATTGTCCTGCTTGTCGTCGTTCTTACGGTGCTGGGTCTGCTGGCCGGGGTGCTGGCAATCGGTTTCGCGGGCGATCTCCTACGCCAGAATCAGAGACAACAAAGAACGACAGACGCGCTGGCTCAAGCCAGGGAAGCGCTGATAGGGTATGCGGCGGGTGACAACAACCGCCCCGGTAGCCTTCCTTGTCCCGACACTGACAACAATGGCTCTTCCGAGCTTTTCCCGGGAAGCAATTGCGAGGACTATGTTACCGGTAGCAACGTCTATATCGGACGGTTACCGTGGCGGACGCTCGGCTTGCCCGACTTGCGTGACGGCAGCGGGGAACGGTTGTGGTATGCGGTATCACGTCAATTCGCCAGGAATCCTACGTGTATGCCCAATTGTCCCCTGACTAGCGACACGCTGGGTCAGCTTACGGTCACCGGTATCGCGCCCGCCACGAATGCTGTGTCCATAATTTTTGCTCCGGGGGCGACGTTGGGTTCGCAGTCAAGGGGCAGTGCCAACGAGAATAACCCGACAAACTACCTTGAGGGTGAGAACGCAGACGGCAACAATCCAACGTTTACCACCGCCGCAGATTCGTCGACCTTCAACGACCGTCTGCTGGCCGTCACAAATGGCGATCTCATGCCGGCGGTCGAGCGGCGTGTGGCGCGTGAGATGATGCGTATTCTGCAGAATTACAAGACGGCAACCGGTGTGTATCCATGGGCCGACCGCGCCGACGGCAATAGCGACGGTGATGTCTTTGTGCAGGCCTGGAACCACAGCCGTTTTCCGTGCAATGATGCCCTGCCGACGAATTGGGGCAGCGGCGGAACGCCGTCCCTGCCCCCCTGGCTCACGGACAGTTGTTTCACAAATCCAGTGACCGGCTGGACGAGCGTTATCTTGTACGCGGTTGCTCGCAACCGGCTCCAGAATGGTTGCACAAACTGCACAGCCACCACCCTGACAGTTTCGAATCCGAACAATAGAATTGCCGACCTGTGCCTGAGCGGCGTTTGTACCGCTGCGGTGGTGAGCAACGGTTCCGCAGATCTGGTGCTCATCACCCCGGGAGCGGCGACCACCACACGCGCTGGCGGTTGGCCCGACTTTTATTTCGACCCCATTAACGGGTATTTCGAAGACGGCGAAAACGCGGACAATAGCAATGACAATTACGTTGTACCGTCGTCGACCAATCTTGATCGCGACCACATTTACATTGCCCGCTAGCCACGGCAGGGCTGGCGCTGGCTTTAGCCTGATCGAACTGGCAATCGCCATTTTTGTCATAACGCTGCTGCTCGGCGGCATTCTGGTACCACTCGCAACGCAGGTGGAACAGAGGAAGGCTTCCGAAACCCAGAAGGCACTGGATGAAATCAGGGAAGCGTTGCTGGGATTTGCGCTGGTCAACGGCTATCTACCCTGCCCGGACAAGACCACCTCGACCGGAGCAGGCACCCAGAACGACGGTCAGGAGGACGTCACCGTTGCCACTGGCACATGCGTCACCACTGAAGGAAATCTGCCTTGGGTGACGTTGGCCACCGCGAGTGCCGATATCTGGGGCAACCGGTTCCGATACCGGGTACACGGATCATTCGCCCAGCGGTCGCCCGCCAGCCTATTCACGTTGACGACCACGAGCAACCTGCAGGTGTGCACCACTGATGCCTGCACCTCTTTTCTAACCTCGGGCGCCGACGGACCGCCTGCAATAATCGTCTCCCACGGCAAGAACGGTCTTGGCGCGAGGAATGCGCTAACGAATGTCGCCAACCCCGCGCCGGTGAGTGCAGACGAAATTGAAAACTCGGACGGCGGCACAAATTTTGTAAGTCATGCACAAAGCGCCGCGGGATCCGGTGCCGGAGAATTCGACGATATCGTGACCTGGATTTCGCGAAACGTCCTGCTCAATCGGATGGTAACCGCAGGCAAGCTGCCGTAGCGCCTACACGGCATCCGCCGGATGCCCGGATGGAACCAGGGTGATACACACTTTGCCTTCCAGATTGCTGGACAGCGCGACTTCGTAACGCTGCTCTCTGGCAAAACGTGCCACCTGATACAGACCCACGCCCAGTCCCGTAGTGGAAGGCACCGGGGTCGAGAACAATTGCCGGACGAGCGCCTGCGGCACGGGTTGGCCGTCATCGCAAACTGAAAGATGAAAGCCCTTGTCCCACTGCAGCTTGGCGACGATGTTGAGCGAGTTCTCCGCCTTGCGCTTTTGAAGCGCGTTCTGCAGAAGATTTTCGGCCACCGTCTCGAAGAGATCTGCCGGCAGCGCCGCACCGGAGGGAAACCCGTCGCCCTGGAACTCAACGCGCTCGTGGGCGTAGCGCTGCTTCAGTGTTTCCCACCATTGGAGCGCGGGGACGGGATCGTTTTCAACTGGCGGCTTGTTGTTGAGCTTGTCGAGCGTAATCTGCAGGCGCTGCGTAATTTGCGGCAATTGGCGCTGCATCAGCAGGCGTAGTGCCTCGGAATCTCGTTCATTGCTGGTCTCGGCAGCGGCACACAGGGACCGCAGCGTCTGCAGCAGATTCTTTACGTCGTGAGTGAGACGCGAACCGGTCTCGTAAATTGCCTGGACATATGCATTGCGCCGCTGTTCCTGCTCGCGAATCTTGGCGTCGTAGTAGTCGCCGAGCAGGCGTGCCAGCAGGCGCATGTGCAGCATCAGCGCGGGACTGGGCGACGAGCGCGTGTAAAACGCCACCGTCAGGTCGCCGAAAGTGAACGCGGTCGCGTACTTGGTCGGATCGCCCGCATTGCCGGCGGACCCCCGGGACTGCCAGCGAATCCCCGAAAGCCAGGGCAGTTCGGACATCTCATGCGCGGCTACGATTACAAATTTGTCGGGGTCCCGCTCTCGGTCAGCGAGAGCTGCAAGGCTGTGCATCCAACGCTCGAAGGGCATGCCGATACTGAGGAAATAACGGGTCAACAACTGGCCGATGCCGGCAAAGCCCGCGCGTGGATCCCACAACAGCGACAACATCACCAGCAGGCCCGCGATCACGATCAGCGCCTGCGCCAGGGCAATCACGTAATTTCCGTGGCTGACCTCCTTGATGACGAAAGCGCCCAGCACCAGCACCACCACCATCAGGAACAGCAACAGACTGTAGGACAGATCGACCGAATAGGGGGAGGCGGCCTGCTGTTTCCCGGTGCGCACGAAGAAAATTGCTGCAGCCGGAATAACCAGCCCATAACGCACGACCGCCAACAACCCCCAGGGAAATGCCTGGCCTGGAAAGAGATGCGGTACCACCCAAGTGAGCAGTACAGATAGCAGGTAAATAGCCGCCAACATCGAGACGATCCGCTGGGCAAGATTCTTGATTCCCGGCACGTTGCCGCCAATCAGCGAGAACAGCACCGCAATCCACAGCGCCATCAGCCACCAGCTGTTGGCAACGATCAGCAGCACCGCCGCAGCGACTATCAGCAAGACCTGCCCGGGGATCAGTTTCTGCTCGCCGCGCCAGAGCGGTTGCCAAAGCAGGAAAAACCCGAAATGGGAAAGCATCAGCGCCTGGGCCAGCGGGTCAGCCAGATCGAGAATGAGCGCGCCATGCAACGCGAGCAAAGTGAGCGACAGCCAATGTTCCTGTCGCAGCGTTGCTATGGCACGTGCGACTGCGCTACCGGAGTTGATTTCCATCGCCATTTCGTGACAACCTCAGCGCCGCCCGCGCTAATGAGTTTGGAACATGAACCAGGCCCCCGCAGCCGCTCACGTACCGTCCCGGCGCAACGCACGGCGCCTCGGCACGATCGCCCGTTATACCGTGCTCGAGGCCTGGCGTAACCGCCTGGTCGTGCTGGTAGTGGTCGTCGTGGCGCTGTTGACGCTGCTCAGCCTATTCGTCCGCGAACTCGCGGTCACCGAAAGCGGACGGCTTCAGACCGCGATTCTGGCATCCACTTTGCGGGTTGCCAGCGTGTTCCTGATAGCCCTCTACATTCTCATCGGCCTCACGCGGGAATTCAACGACAAAGTCTTGGAGCTGATGCTGTCGCTCGATTTGCCGCGCGCGGGTTACCTGATGGGTAAATTTCTCGGCTTTGCCATCGTAGCGCTGGCCGTCGCCGCTATCGTTACCGTGCCCCTTGGGATGCTCGCTCCAATCCATGCGGCGCTGGCGTGGGGATGCTCGCTGGCGCTGGAACTGCTGATTATTGCCGCACTAAGCGTGTTCTGTATCGCCACATTCACGCAACCGTTGCCCGCCGCCGCATTCGTGACCGCATTTTACCTGCTCGCCCGTTCCATTACCGCGATTCAACTGATGAGCGGTTCCGGTCTGCTCGGGGTCGACGGATTTGGACAGAAGGCGAGCGCAGTGCTCGCCGATACCCTTGCGCTCGTGTTGCCGCGCATGGATGCATTTACGCAGACCGCCTGGCTCGTGAACGACGCGGTCGCCCAGCCTGCACTTCTCAACATATTTCTGCAGACCGCGGTGTACGTGGGTCTGCTCCTTGCCGCAGCGATGTTCGACCTCTACCGCAAGAATTTCTGATCCGCCATGGCCGAACGCGCAATCTCGACGGTACCAGGCATGGTGCTGTTGTTCCTTGCCGCGGCACTCGCTTCGCAACTTGCATTCAAGACGCAGGAATTGCGCCCCGCCGCCACGGGCGCGGACCTTCCCCAGGCTCCGCCGATCACAGCTCTGCGGTTGGCATCCCTGGGCGAGCCAATCGCGGTCGCCAACCTGCTGTCACTGTACTTGCAAGCTTTCGACACCCAGCCCGGCATCAGCATCCCGTTCAAGGATCTCGACTACAACCGGGTGGAAGATTGGTTGGGCCGGACTCTGCAACTCGACCCTGCGGGTCACTATCCGCTGCTGATGGCCACGCAGGTCTATTCCCAAGTACCGGATGAGAAAAAGCAGCGACAAATGCTCGATCTGGCGTATCGCCAGTTTCTACTCGACCCGAACCGGCGCTGGCGCTGGCTCGCGCACGTGGCGATCATGGCCAAGCACAGGCTCAACGACCCCGGCCTTGCGCTGCGCTACGCGCGCGCCATCAACCAATACGCTACCTCGGGGGAGGTTCCCCACTGGGCCAAGCAAATGCACATTTTTGTGCTGGAGGATATGGGCGAACACCAGACCGCCATGATTCTTCTCGGGGGCTTGCTCGCAAGCGGCGCAATCACCGATCCGCACGAGGTCCGTTTCCTGACCGAACGTCTGAACACCATGCAAGCTGCTGAAAAATCGTCACCAGTGTCGAGAAAATGACTCTTGGTCATCAAGCCCATCCGTATGCCGGACGTGCGTCTCGAACGCCGTCGCGTTGTGACCGGATAGAAATAAGAACAGCTTTAACAACTAGTTACGTAATGGTCAAGAACGGCACGCGCGGTACCGACCAACGACTGCAGTCTCGGGCAGTTTTCGCGACATTAATTACAACCTATTGTAAACACTATATTTTTCTATTTCTTTGTGCGATTGGCACGATTCTGGCGCGACAAAGCTCATCATAACGCTCCAACTTGAGGCCATGATCATGAACCGTAAGAGTAGCCAGGGGTTTACCCTAATCGAAATCGCTATTGTGCTGGTCATCATCGGCCTGCTACTCGGCGGTATTCTCAAAGGTCAGGAACTCATCACCAGTGCCCGCGTGCGCAACCTAATCTCCCAGCAGGACGGGGTAAAGGCAGCGTTCTTTGGCTTCCAGGACCGGTTTCGCGCGTTTCCCGGCGATTACACTGCGGCCACCACGAATATCGTTGGTGTATCGACGACGTCGGGTTGTGGCGGAGCGGTGAATGGTAATGGCAACGGCAACGGTCGCGTCGAGTCGGCCGCGGGTGGGTTGTATGAAAACGTGCTGGCGTGGGAGCAACTGTCGAAGGCCGGCTTCATCACCGGGACGTACACGTGTGCGACAACCGAGGCTCCGGCAACGTCACCAGTCAATCCGTATGGCGTCTATATGCAGGTCGTGTTCGACGGCATTTACGGGGCCGGCACAACAGCAACACCGGCACCCCTGAGGCACAACATCAAGTCTGGAAGCCAGGTCCCAGTGGATATCATCGCTGAGATGGACCGCAAGATCGATGATGGCGCGCCCAATACGGGAGGCTTCCAGTTCTCCCGTTACCAGGGGAATGGCGCTGCGGCACCGACCGACGGCGCGGCAGCGCAGCCGGCTTGCACCAGCGCGACAACTGCCGCCGGTATTTGGAATACCACCAACGGCAGCACCAACTGCGGCGGCGCCAGCCTGTTGTAACTGGCGTCAATTCCGGCCACCGAGAGCCCGCACCATGCGGGCTCTTTTTTTGATTTCTGGATTTGAAATTCTTGGTCAGCGCTGGTCCCAAGCATAGGCAGACTCCAGCCGGATACTGAACATGAGGACCACCACGTCGAATTCCGCAAGGTGGTGCCACCGCGAGTCGTTGCGAAATGATGCGGAAGGACTGCGCCAAAAACTCTGACACGGGACCCTCAGGTCTGAATGCCGCAGAGACGTTCGCTCGATGCCATGCGCTATACTCCATCACCATGACAGCACTGGGAAAAATCGCGCCGGCACAGGCGATCGCGCTGGGTCGGCGGGTGCTCGAGATCGAGGCGCGCGCCGTGGTGAAACTGTCGGAGCGGCTCGACGACAGTTTCGTGCGTGCTATCGAAATCGTCCTGGGCTGTAACGGTCGCGTTGTTGTCAGCGGAATCGGCAAGTCCGGCCACATCGCGCGCAAGATTGCGTCCACCCTGGCAAGCACCGGCACTCCTGCATTCTTCGTTCATCCCGCCGAAGCCAGCCATGGCGATCTGGGCATGGTTAAGCGTGATGACGTGATGATTGCTCTGTCGAATTCGGGCGAAAGCGCGGAACTTCTGGTGATCGTCCCGCTGATAAAGCGTCAGGGCGCGAGGTTGATCGCCATCACTGGCAATCCGCGTTCGACGCTCGCTGCCGAAGCCGATGTCCATCTCGACGCCAATGTCGCCGAGGAAGCCTGCCCGCTTGGACTCGCGCCAACCGCCAGCACAACGGCGGCGCTGGCGCTTGGTGATGCGCTCGCGGTCGCTCTTCTGGAGGCCCGCGGTTTCGGGGAGGAAGATTTTGCCCGTTCGCATCCCGGCGGCACGCTCGGCCGGCGTCTGCTCACACATGTCTCGGATGTAATGCGCACTGGAGAGGCAATACCTCGCGTGGCGGATAGCGCATCGCTTCCCGAGGCGATGCTGGAGATGTCGAAAAAAGGAATGGGGATGACGGCCATAGTGGATGGCGGGGATCGACTTGTCGGCATATTCACCGACGGCGACCTGCGGCGCACGCTGGACAAACTTGGTGACTTGCGCAAGCAGGCAGTGCGCGTAGTCATGACCCCCGACCCGCACACGATCCGCCCCAATCAACTCGCTGTGGAAGCGGTGCAACTCATGGAGGAGCACAAAATCACTCAACTCCTCGCGGTGGACGCCAACATGAGGCTGATAGGCGCGCTGAACATGCACGACCTGATGCGGGCAAAGGTCATCTGAGAATGATCGCCGCTTCCCCAAGGCGCTGTAACTGCCGGAGATTCTGAACCGTGAACAAACGGCTGGTTACGCGCGCACGCCGCATCCGTTTCTCCATTTTCGACGTTGACGGCGTGCTGACCGACGGCACGCTGCATCTCGGCAAGCACGGCGAGCAGATCAAGGCATTCAACATCCTAGACGGGTTGGGACTCAAAATGCTCGCCGCAAGCGGTGTAGGATTGGCGTTGCTTTCCGGGCGCACCTCATCCGCCGTGGCGCTACGGGCTCGAGAAACGGGGATCGTTCACGTGCTGCAAGGCCGCGTCGATAAGCTCGAGGCCTATCACACCCTGCTGCGCAAACTCAAACTCGCAGAAGAGGAAACTTCGTTTATGGGAGACGATCTGCCCGACCTGCCAGTATTGCGCCGATGCGGCTTGGCTTTCAGTGTGCCGGACGCGCCGCAATACGTGCGCAGCCACGTTCACTATGTAACGGCGAATGCCGGGGGTCACGGCGCCGTTCGTGAAGCCTGCGAGTTCCTGATGCGCGCGCAGGGAACGCTGGAAGCCCAACTGGCGACTTATCTTCGATGAACGACAGACTGGTAGCCTGGTCTCCGCTGATTCTGCTGGCACTGCTTGCGGCACTGACGTTTTGGCTCGATCGCAAGGTCCAGTTGCCGCCCCGACTGGCCGACGGCAGCACGCGCCACGACCCGGACTTTTACGTCGAGGCCTTCTCGGCCATGAAGATGAATCCCGACGGAACGCGCCGCTATGCACTGTCGGCAAAACGCATGGTGCACTATCCGGATGACAACAGCACGCACTTGGAGCTTCCCCGCCTGGTGTACTTCGACTACGAGCGCGCTCCCGTGACAGTGCGTTCCGATACCGCGGAAATGGTGCACGGCGGGGACGAGGTGTTTTTCAACGGCGACGTTCAGGTCGTGCGCTCTGCCTACGCGTCGAACGTGGAACTCGGCATGTTTACCAGCTTCCTGCATGTCATTCCCGACAAGGATCTCGCCAAGACAGACAAGCCGGTGAGAATGGTGGAAGGAAATTCCACCGCCAGCTCGGTTGGCTTAGAATTCGACAATCGGACCCGCCAGATCAAGCTGTTGTCGGAGGTCAAGGCCAAATATGAAGTGCCCAAGCGCGTTCAGAAGAGACCTTTGCGCCCGTAGGCTCGCGCGCTTACTGGTCTGCGCCGTGTTTCCCTGCGCCATGATCGCACCGCCCACCGTTTGGGCCGAACGTGCAGATCGTGAGAAACCGGTCAATCTCGAGTCCGATCGCGTGGACCTCGACGATGCCAAGAAAGAGGCGGTGTTCGAAGGCAACGTGACGCTTACGCAGGGGACGTTGTTGATCAAGGCCGACAAGATCATCGTAAAGCAGGATGCGGACGGCTTCCAGTATGGGATTGCCTACGGCAGCCCGGCTCACTTCCGGCAGAAGCGCGAAGGGTTCGACGATTTCATCGAGGGCTTTTCCGAGCGCCTAGAGTACGACGGCAAGGCCGACAAAGTGCAGCTGTTCGCCAACGCGCGCATCCAGCGCGGTCTTGACGAAGTGCGCGGCGACTATATTTCCTACAACGCGATTACGGAGTTCTTCCAGGTCATCGGCGGAGGCAAGACGGCCGCCACGCCGGGCAATCCGCAGGGCCGGGTGCGCGCAGTGATCCAGCCCAAGCCCAAAGCACCTGCGCCGCCGGGGGCCGCCTCATCGGTCGAACTGGCGCCCTCCGACACGCTGCAGCCGGCGCCACGCTGACGTTGCGGCCGCGTCCCACGGCGTCGGTATTCCCATCGAAGTTTCGTTCATGAGTCAATTGCGCGCCGAAAGACTCAACAAGCGCTACAAGGCGCGCACTGTGGTAAAGGACGTTTCCCTCGATGTGTCCAGCGGCGAAGTGGTGGGACTGCTCGGCCCCAACGGCGCCGGCAAGACCACCTGTTTCTACATGATGGTCGGGTTGGTTTCGCTCGATGGCGGCGATCTTTTTCTCGACCAGCAGACGCTCACCCACACCCCGATCCATCGGCGCGCACGCATGGGGCTTTCCTACCTGCCCCAGGAAGCGTCCATTTTCCGCAAGCTCACCGTCGCCGAGAACATCCGCGCCGTGCTGGAACTGCGCGAACTCGAGAAAGACCAGATCCGCGAGCAACTCGACACGCTGCTGCACGACCTTCACATCGCACACTTGCGCAACAGCCCGGCGATCAGCCTGTCGGGGGGAGAGCGCCGCCGCGTCGAGATCGCACGCGCTCTGGCTACGCAGCCTCGGTTCATATTGCTGGACGAACCGTTCGCGGGCGTCGATCCGATCGCCGTGCTCGATATCCAGAAAATCATCCACTTCCTCAAGGATCGCGAAATCGGTGTCCTGATCACCGATCACAATGTCCGCGAGACCCTGAGGATCTGCGATCGCGCCTACATCATCAACGACGGCTCGGTGCTTGCTGCCGGCAAACCCGAGGAAATCGTTTATAATGAAAGCGTAAGAAAGGTTTATCTGGGCGAGCATTTCAGGTTGTAACAGGACCCTGAAAGACCGTCTATTCGCCACCTGTGCCTGCACCCAGTCAATGAAGCATTCCCTGCAGCTCAAGCTGTCCCAACACCTCACGCTCACGCCGCAGCTGCAGCAGTCTATCCGGCTTCTGCAGTTATCGACCCTGGAACTCAATCAGGAAATCGAGACTTTTCTGCAGGAAAATCCCCTGCTCGAGCGTGACGAGGAGGAAGAGGAAGCCGCTACCGTCCCGATCAATGGTGCCCTGCCGGCAACCTCACCTGCGCCCGCCGAGTCCGCGCCGGCGCCGGCTGAGAATGGATCTTCGGACGACCGTGTCATGCCCGAAGGCGAGTGGTCCGTTGACGATGGTTACGGTTCGTTCAGCGGCCAGGACGCCGACGACGAGTCGGACGCGCCTCAGATTGCCGCGGAGCCGGCCAAGCTGCGCGACCATCTGTTTGGGCAGATCAACATCATGCAGATGCCGGAGCGCGACAAACGCATTGTCGCGTACTTGATCGACAATCTGGGCGACGATGGTTTCATGACGCAGGATCTTGCCGAGCTCGCGGCGCTGTTGCCGGCAGAGCTTGAGATCGGCGCGGAAGACCTAACCATCGCGTTGAAATACCTGCAGAGTCTGGACCCTCCGGGCGTCGGCGCACGTTCCCTGAGCGAATCCCTGGCGCTACAACTGGAAGCGCTGCCGGAGGAGACGCCCTATCGCAAGGAAGCGCTGCAGATCGTGACACAGCATCTCGACACTTTTGCCGCGCGCGACTATTTCAGGCTCAAGAAACTGTTGCGATGCGACGACGACGCGTTGCGCGGCATGCAAAGCCTGATCACCAGCCTCAACCCGCGGCCGGCCGCGAGCTTTTCAGACGGGGAGACGCGCTATGTCATTGCCGACGTGATAGTGCGCAAGATCAAAGGCCTGTGGGTTGCGTCTCTAAATCCCGAGGCCATGCCGAAGCTGCGGATCAACCGCATGTATGCCGACATCCTGCACCGCAATCGTGACGCGAGCTTTCAGCAGCTCGCCGGCCAATTGCAGGAGGCGAAATGGCTCATCAAGAACGTGCAGCAGCGCTTCGACACGATCCTGCGTGTTTCGCAGGCAATCGTGGACAGGCAACGCCATTTTTTCGAACATGGCGATGTGGCGATGCGGCCTTTGGTGCTGCGCGAGATTGCCGATACGCTTGGGCTGCACGAGTCCACTGTGTCGCGAGTAACTACCCAAAAGTTCATGCTTACTGCTCGCGGCATTTTTGAACTCAAGTATTTCTTCGGCAGCCACGTCACCACTGAAACTGGGGGCGCATGCTCCGCGACTGCGATCCGGGCGCTGCTCAAGCAGCTTGTCAACGAAGAAGACCGCCGAAAGCCTTTAAGCGACAGTCAGATTTCCGAGATTTTGGGCAAGCAGGGAATCGTGGTGGCGCGGCGCACCATCGCCAAATACCGTGAATCTTTGCAGATCCTTCCTGTCAATCTTCGCAAGAGCATCTGATCAACAAAGCATGAGGGGATAGCCAATGAATCTTCAATTGTCCGGTCACCACCTCGAAATCACCCCCGCCATCCGTTCTTATGTTACCGACAAGCTTTCCCGTGTCACCCGCCATTTCGACCACGTGATCGACGTCAACGTCATCCTGTCCGTGAACAAGCTCGACCAGAAAATCGAAGCCAACGTGCACGTACGCGGCAAGGACATATATGTCGAGTGCGTAGACGCCAATATGTACGCGGCCATCGACGGCCTTGTAGACAAGCTCGATCGACAGATCCTCAAGCATAAGGAGAAATCTGTTGACCACCACCAGGAAGAATCCGTCCGCAACAGACCGCTCGCGCCGTAACCTTGTCCAGGACGCCCTGGCATGAGTCTGCTTTCGAAGCTGTTACCTGTTGCAAACGTCATTCTCGATCTGGAGGTCACCAGCAAGAAGCGGGTGTTCGAGCACGTCGGACTGTTGTTCGAAAACGCCCTGGGCGTCGGCCGCGGCCATGTGTTCGACGCGCTATTCGCGCGCGAGCGCCTTGGCTCGACCGGCCTGGGGCACGGGATTGCCATTCCGCATGGTCGCATCAAGGGTCTGAGGGAAGCGGCGGGTGCTTTCGTTCGCACCAAGGTGCCGATACCCTTCGAGGCGCCGGACGGCAATCCGGTGCACTTGATTTTCGTGCTGCTAGTTCCCGAGAAAGCGACAGACCTGCACCTGCAGATACTTTCGGAACTGGCACAGATGTTCAGCGACAAAGAGATGCGTGCGCAACTGACGGCACTACCGGATGCGAGGGACGTACAACGTCTCATCAGCGAATGGGAGCCCCATGCCCCAAGTCAGCGTCGCGCAGCTGTTTGAGGAAAATGCCGACGCGCTCAAGCTTGCCTGGGTGTCAGGCCCGCGCAATCCCTCGCCATTTCTCGACAGCGGCGAAATCAATCACGCCTCGCAGGGCCTAATCGGGCACCTGAATCTGGTCCATCCCAATTGGATTCAGATCTTCAGCCGCACCGAGTCCGCGTATTTTTCGTCGCTCAGCGAACAGTCCCAGCGCGAAGCGTTGTCCCGGCTCGCCGGCAGCGGCCTGGCCTGCATAATACTGAGCGATCAGGAGAAGCCTCCATCGACGCTCGCAGATTTCGCCGCCTCCCGCAATGTCCCTGTGTTGGCTTCACCCCTGCACAGCCTGCAGATCATCTGGGTGGTGCGCACCTATTTG
This sequence comes from Burkholderiales bacterium, assembly GCA_035275265.1. Taxonomy (GTDB): domain Bacteria; phylum Pseudomonadota; class Gammaproteobacteria; order Burkholderiales; family JACQAP01; genus JACQAP01. The sequence goes on from DATENC010000031.1 coordinate 50,177, forward strand.
GGACGGGCGCTGGCCGAGTTCGTCACCCGCCACGGCGTTTTTCTGGACGTGCTCGGCATGGGGGTACTGATTACCGGCGAAAGCGGCGTGGGGAAGAGCGAACTGGCGCTGGAGTTGATCTCCCGCGGCAGCGGTCTGGTTGCCGACGACGTAGTCGAGCTGTATCACATCGCGCCGCAAACTCTCGAGGGACGCAGTCCCGAACTGCTGAAGGACTTCCTTGAAGTGAGGGGGTTGGGGATGCTCAACATCCGCACCATTTTCGGCGAGACCGCTGTTCGTATCAGAAAAAACCTGAAACTGATCGTGCAACTGGAAAAACCGGTCGGCGGCGTCATTCCCGGCCTGGAACGCCTGCCGCTCAACGCGAGCTCGGAAGACATCATGGGCATCAGCATCCGTAAGGTAGTGCTGCCCGTCGCGGCCGGCCGCAACCTCGCTGTTCTTGCAGAAGCGGCGGTTCGAAATTATGTTCTGCAACTGCGCGGAATCGACAGTACACAGGAATTCATACAGCGCCAGGAAAAGCAGATGAGCAAGCGGGGCTAGAGCGTCCATGCGGCTCATCGTCATAAGTGGTCTGTCCGGTTCCGGAAAGAGCATTGCGCTGAATGTGCTGGAGGATAGCGGCTACTATTGCGTGGACAATCTGCCCGCAAAACTCTTGATAGGGCTAGTACAGTTCCTGGCCCAGGAAGGCCAGAAGCGTGTAGCCGTCAGCATCGATGTACGTAGCGGCGCGACACTGTCGGAACTCCCTGGTTACCTGCTGCAGCTCCGCCAGAGCGGCATCGACCTGCACCTGGTTTTCCTCGATTCCAAAATTGACACCCTGGTCAAGCGCTTCTCCGAGACCCGCCGTCGGCATCCGCTCGCGCACGAGGAGCGCACACTTCCGGAGTGCATCGAGCGCGAGCGCGAATTGCTCGCCGACATCGATGACCTCGGCCATCGCATCGACACCAGCGACCTCAATCCCAACGCGTTGCGGGCCTGGGTGAAGGATCTGCTCAACCTGGGCGAGTCGGGGCTGACGCTGTTGTTCCAATCCTTTGGCTTCAAGCACGGCATCCCTCTGGATGCCGACATGGTGTTCGACGTTCGCTGCCTGCCCAATCCCCATTACGACCCGGCACTTCGTGCCCTGACCGGAAAAGACGCGCCCGTGATCGCGTTCCTTGAGGCGGACGCCAACGCACACAAAATGCTTGCGGACATACGCGGCTACATCGAAACATGGCTGCCGTGCTTCGTGCGCGACAATCGCAGTTATTTGACGGTGGCCATCGGCTGTACCGGCGGCCGGCACCGTTCGGTCTATTTCGCCGAGAATCTGGCGGCACACTTCCGCACCAGCCGTGGTGTCCTGATCCGGCACAGGGAACTGTCCACTTGATTAATTCGGTACCGGCGGTTGCGGCGCCGGTTCGCCGGGAGGGCCGCGCTCCGCGGCCTTTTGCTACCGGCAGGGTCGCGCGATGACCTCTCGCACCGTTGCACTTGCATTTACCGGCGCTTCGGGTATGCCCTACGGCGTACGGCTGCTTGAAACTCTGTTGCAAGCGGACCTGCGCGTATACCTGCTTTACTCGCAGGTGGCACAAGTCGTCGCGCGTCAAGAGATGGATCTCGCTTTGCCCGCCCGCGCCAAGGAAGCTGGCGAGTTCTTCACCTCAAGATTTGGCGCGCGTCCAGGGCAATTGCAGGCATTCGGCCGCGAAGAGTGGTTTGCGCCGATTGCTTCAGGCTCGAGTCCCCCCGACGCCATGGTGGTTTGTCCCTGCACCATGGGCACGCTCGCAGCCATCGCCGCAGGGCTAGCGAACAATCTGATCGAGCGTGCTGCCGACGTCACGCTGAAGGAGGCGCGCAAACTGATATTGGTGCCGCGGGAGACGCCGTTCTCGACGATCCATCTGGAGAACATGCTTAAGCTGGCGCGCGCCGGCGCGGTGATCCTGCCTGCCAATCCTGGCTTTTATCATCAGCCGCAGACGCCGCAGGACTTGGTGGATTTCGTGGTCGCGCGCATTCTCGACCATCTTTCAGTCCCGCATTCACTGACGCCTCGCTGGGGCGAACCCCGCGAGGTCGACGGTTGAGATTGTCAGTGTTCTGCACACCTTCCCATTGAGCGACATGACGGCAACGGTTCCGATCTTTCCGCTCAATACCGTGCTCTATCCCGGCAGCATGCTGCCGCTCAGGATTTTCGAGCAGCGCTATCTGGATATGACCCGGGACTGCTTGCGCGACTCAACGCCCTTCGGCGTGTGCAGGATCAAGGAAGGTGTGGAAGTCGGCAAGCCGGCGTTGCCGGAAGCGCTCGGCTGCACCGCGGTGATCGCCGAATGGGAGATGCCCAATCTTGGCGTGTTTCATATGAAGGTCAGGGGCCAGCAACGGTTTCGGATCCGCTACCAGACCACACAGCCAAGCGGCCTGATCCGTGCCGAGATCGATTTGCTGGAAGAGGTCCCGGGAAGCACGAACGAAGAATCGCTGGACCTGTGCCGCCGGTGCTCGAGCAGATCATCGGTCGCCTCGGTGCCGAGTATTTCCCTGCACCACTCGCGTACGAGGATCCGCGCTGGGTAGGTTACCGCCTGGCGGAAGTCCTGCCGCTTTCCCTCGAAGAAAAGCAGACTCTGCTCGAAGCACGCGACGACCACGAACGGCTGATGCGCCTGCATGGACATTTGAAATCGTCGGCGTAGTGGCATCAGCCGCCGTCGCGAAGCCTGCGCAGGATCGCGCGCACCGGCGCCGGCACAGCCGCACCGATAGCATCTTCGACCGTCAACCACACATGGCCGGGCGACTGTACGCGAGGCTCCAACTGGGTCACGCGCAGCAAAGTCGGCGTGATGGTGAGCGTGAAGTGGGTGAAGCCATGGCGAATCATCGGCATGGCGCGATCGGCCTTGACTGCCGCACCGTATCGAACATGCAGGAACGCGGCCGCTTGGTTAGCGTCGCCGATCTCGGGGAAGCTCCATAGTCCTCCCCAAACGCCTGCCGTGGGGCGTTTCTCCAGAAGGACCTCGCCTTTCCGCTGCAGAATCAGCATCACCGTGGATTTCTCCGGCACAGGTTTTTTCGGCTTGGGCGACGGCAGTTCGGAGATGCGGTTATCGCGCTTGGCTGCGCACTCATCTCCGAGCGGGCAAGACTTGCAACGCGGGCGGTGGCGCGTGCAGATGCCGGCACCGAGATCCATCAGCCCTTGCGTGTACGTTTCGACTTCGTGCTCCGGCAACAGCTTCGCGGCAAGTTCCCACATGCGATTCTCGATTTTCTTCTCTCCGGGGTAGCCTGCGATGCCGAAGCAGCGCGCCAGCACTCGCTTGACGTTGCCGTCCAGGATCGGCTGGCGTGCGCCGGAGACGAACACTGCAATTGCACCCGCAGTTGATCGGCCTATCCCAGGCAGAGCCGCGATGGCGTCAAACTGCCGGGGAAACGTACCCCCGTGCCGCTCAACGACGATCCGTGCGGCGCGGTGGAGATTGCGGGCACGAGCGTAGTAACCGAGCCCACTCCAAAGCGTTAGTACGTCGTTTTCGTCGGCGGATGCCAAGCTGGCGATGTCGGGGAAGCGGGTGATGAAGCGCAGGAAGTACGGGATGACCGCGGCGACCTGGGTCTGCTGCAGCATGATTTCCGAGAGCCAGACCGGATAGGAGTTGCGCATGGCCTGCCACGGCAGATCGTGGCGTCCATGTTGACGCTGCCAGGCAATTACGTGTTCGGCGAATTCGCTCATACCGGATTCGTCGGTCAGAACACTTTCTTGAGCTTTTCCTTGAGCTGTTCCTTGAGTTTATCCTCCGGGTTCTGAGGTGACGCCGATTCCTCGCCCGTGGCGGGCGCGGTTTCCCCGGCCGGTTTTTTCGCTCCCGGCAACCGGGACTTGAGCTCATCTTCGAGTTTGTCTTTGAGTTCTTCTTTTTTTTCTTCAAATTTCTGCTTGGCGCTATCGGAGAACATCGAGCCGAACTCGAGTTTGTATTTGAGTGCAGCGAAGGGGCCCGAAACGTGTACGGGCACGGTCAGCCCTTTGAGGTCGTCTAATTCCTTGCCTCCCTGCCCGGTGCTGGTTGCCACAACCGCCGCCTTCGTCAGGTAATTCAGGCTGCCCTCGGCGATATTGATGTCACCCTCGCCAGTCAGGCGCAGGAACGGCGATTTCAGCAGAAAATCGTTGTTGTGCGCCACGCCTTGACGGATCAGGAAACTGGCGCTCAACTCGGAAAAATCGGTCTTTTCACCGGCGACTGCGGGCTGCTCGGTTTCGCGCGCCCCGCCGGTGAACGTTGCTTTGGCTTTGCGCAGTGACTGCGCCAGGTTGATGCCTTTGAGCGCTCCGTCCTTGACGTTCATCGCTGCGGTCCCGTTGAGCGACTGCTTGATCGCGCTCGCGGTGTTGCCGATCGCGGTGACATCCAGCGCAACGCTACCGTGTCCCTCGAGCAGATCCTGTTTCAACGCATCGCGCAGCAGCGGCCCGATCGATATGCCGGAGAGGTTCTGCCTGATTGCGAGCTGATTGTTGTTGGCGTTGACCGAAGCCGTGCCCTTGACGCTGCCCTGATAGAGGTTGGCCGACAGCGGATTCACCTCCAGCCTGCCCCCCTTGGCCTTGACGTCCATCCGTGCGTTCTGCACCTTGACGTTAGAGACGATCAGGTCATCGACGCGCAGGCTCCCTGCCAGATTGAGTTTCTTGATCGGCGAAAAATCGATCGGTTGTTCGGCCTGCGGGGACGCTACCGGTACGGTACTCGCGGTCCCTGTCTCCGCGGGTGGTAAATAGCGGTCCACGTTGAGCTTGTCAATTGCGATATCGAAACGGGTGAACGGCGCCGCAAAGTCGGTCACGCCGACTTTGGCTTTGATGTTGCTTTCATCGAAGCGGGTGGTCAGATCGGCGTCCACCGCCTTTTTCTCCAGATCAGCCCGCACGGTGCCCGCCAGCGGCACGGTCAGCTTCTTCATGGGCAACGCCGGCGAGGCCACGTCGAACTCACCGGCAAGCTTCGGAAGTTCGAACAATTGCGTTTCGAAATCGGCCACGATCGGCGTCGAAAGTGTGCCCTTGACCGCGTTGTCAGCCTGCCTGGCGTCCACGGTGATCAGGAATTCGCCGACCTGCAGATTCTTGGCCGAACCCTCGACGCCAGAGAGTTTGATATTCAGCAGAGCTTCGAGTTGGGGTCCGTTCGTGTTGATCGAGGCAGTCAGCGTCGCCACAGAGAATTTTTGACTCTGCGGATCGGCCATAAGGTCCCCTGCGGCCTGCAGTTTCACCTCTATCTTCGGTTGCGATGCTGAGAATGCCGCAGACAGGTCGAATTTGAGCGGTACCCCAGGGGCCAAACGGCCGGTCTCCAAGTTAAGGTCGGAAACCGTGTACTCGGCGCCGGCCGCCTCGTCCTTCCAACTCACCGCGGCCTTGCTCACCTTGACGCCATCGATGTCAAACTTGATAGAGGTCGCGGGAGGCGATGCGGGCGGGGATGCGGGCGCAGCAGATTCCTCAGCTCCAAGGAAATCGGCGAAATTGTTCGTACCGTCCTTGTGCTTGACGAGGTTAACCCGCAATCCATCGAGCTGGATCTGGTCCACCACCACCTGTTTCGACAGCAGCGGGAGCAGTGCCAACGACACCCGAATCTGCTCCAGTCCAGCAAAATCCTTGTCGCCCCGGAATTCGGACAAGCGTGTTTTCCCCAATTGCACGCCGACCCTGGGGAACAGCGTCAGCCTGATATCGCCTTCGATGGTGAGCACTCTCTGGGTCTTCTCCTTCACCAGATCGGCTACTTGCGCCTTGTACTGATTAGGATCGAAAGTCGCGGCGATGAACGCCAGCACACCGGCAAACAGGACAACCACGGCTCCGACGGCGATCAGGATCCATTTGAGCAGCTTCATTCCGGGATCTCCAGTTGATTCGATCTTCCGAAAAGGTTTTTCGCGCAAGGAAATCCGCTGAGAAGGCGAACTTCGGGCGGTTCCAAGGCAAAGAAAATAAAGCCGCAGCACGCGGCTTTATGTCAGTGGAGCGGGTGATGGGAATCGAACCCACGTCTAAAGCTTGGGAAGCTTTCGTTCTACCATTGAACTACACCCGCAAACGCTGCTGATTCTACGACAATTTTGCGAGGCTGCTCCACGGGAGGCACAACTACCTGGCGAGAACCTCGAAACTCGCCACACAGCACGACGGTCCCCCGCCCGCGAGTGCCCGCAGGTTGTGTCCGACCGTGCGGTGCCATTGCCCGCGATGACGTGCTAGCATGGGCCTGATAACTGATCCACCCGACTTCTTGAAGTGATTGCGCTTACGATCAACGGCCTATCGCGGTCGTTCCCTGGTCCCTTGAGCATTGCCGGTCTCATCGAAGAACTGGAACTCAAGGGTAAGCGCATTGCACTGGAGCGCAACGGCGAAATCGTGCCCCGCAGCGAGTTTGCTCAGGTCGCGCTCGCCGACGGTGACGCGCTCGAAATCGTCGTGGCGGTTGGGGGTGGATGATAGATGTAAGGGCAAGAATGGAGGAACGAGGGAGCTAAGCCTTAACAACTGCAACGTTTCCTTAATTCACTCGTTCACCCCTCAGCAGCCTCTAACCAGACACCAGTTATCTCGTTATCTATGGATCAGTTGGTCATAGCCGGTAAACCCTACACTTCCCGTCTGCTTGTCGGCACCGGCAAGTATCGGGACTTCGCGCAGACGCGCGCGGCAGTCGAGGCCAGCGGCGCAGATATCGTGACCGTGGCAATTCGCCGCACCAACATCGGCCAGAACCCGAACGAACCCAATCTGCTCGACGCGCTGCCGCCGTCGCACTACACCATCCTGCCCAACACCGCCGGGTGCTACAGCGCGCAGGACGCAGTGCGTACGCTGCGTCTGGCGCGTGAACTGCTTGATGGCCACCAGCTGGTGAAGCTCGAGGTGTTGGGCGATCCGCACACGCTGTATCCCAACATGGTCGAAACCCTCGCCGCCGCCGAGACTCTGGTGAAAGAAGACTTCAAAGTCATGGTATACACCTCCGATGATCCGATCCTTGCCAAGCGCCTGGAGGAAATCGGCTGCGTCGCGGTGATGCCCCTGGCCTCACTTATCGGTTCCGGGATGGGCATCCTCAACCCATGGAACCTTCAGATCATCGTCTGCAATGCCAAGGTGCCGGTGCTGGTAGACGCCGGCGTGGGCACGGCCTCCGACGCGGCTATCGCAATGGAGCTGGGTTGCGACGGGGTATTGATGAACACGGCAATCGCGACGGCGCGCGACCCGGTACTGATGGCATCGGCGATGAAAAAAGCGGTCGAGGCCGGGCGTGAGGCTTTTCTCGCCGGACGCATGCCGAAAAAGCTCTACTCCGCCGCGCCTTCGTCACCGACTGCCGGGGTCATCGGCACCGTCTCCAAGGACAAAGCAGCCTGAAGGCTTCGCCGCCGTGGCATGTTGGCACGGTTTATTCAGTGAACCATCCTGACACTCGGCCGCACATCCGTAGCTTCGTGCTGCGTCAAGGCCGCGTTTCCAACGCACAGCGCCGCGCCGTGCAAACACTGCTGCCTACGTTCGGCATCCCGTATGCTCCGGCACAACTGGATCTTGATGCGGTGTTCGGGCGGCCGGCACCGAAAATTGTGGAGATCGGCTTCGGCATGGGTGAAACGACGGCCCAGCTCGCCTTAGCGCACCAGTACAACGATTACCTCGGAATCGAGGTGCATACGCCCGGCGTCGGCAGCCTGCTGCGGCTGATCGAGGCCCACGCGCTTGCCAACGTGCGCATCATTCAACACGACGCCGTTGAAGTGTTGCACCACATGATCGCGGCCGACAGCCTCAGCGCCATCCACGTCTTCTTTCCCGATCCTTGGCCGAAGAAGCGCCACCACAAACGCCGATTGATCCAGCCGCCGATCGTGCACCTGCTTGCCAGTCGGCTGCGACCCGGGGGCTATATGCACCTAGCGACTGACTGGGAGGACTATGCGTTGCAGATCCTCCAGGTCTTGTCCGCCGAAGCGCAGCTCGACAACACTGTTGAGAATTTTGCAGCACGTCCTCCTTCCCGCCCACTCACCAAGTTCGAGACGCGCGGGCTCAAGCTCGGCCATCGGGTGTGGGATCTGGTTTTCAAGCGGAACGCTGCAGCCGTGCGCGGGAGAAATCAAGTCAAGGCCGGGGTCCGATAGATCGTCCTGCCTTTCACCCGGATCTCCGTGTCTACCAAATAAGACCTCAGCGCTACCGGATCGACTTCCATCCCCAACCCTGGCGCGTCCGGCACGTGCACCTGCCCGTTGCCGTCGGGCAGCAGATGCGTGCGGGTGATCGCCAGCGCGAGGGCCTTCGGCTCTGCTGGATACTCGCAGATCACATGGTTCTTCAGCCCGGCGTAAGGCTGTAGCGAAGCCGAGAGAGCGAGATGCGACGTAAAGGTGTGATTGACGTACGTGACGCCCTTGGCGTTCGCGTAATCCGCTACCTGCTTAGCCACCGATATGCCGCCAATGCGCCCGGCGTCTATCTGCACGTACTTCAACCCGGCGTGGTCGATCATGTGTTTGGCCATATGGAAGTTGTGCGAACCTTCGCCGCCCGCCATGCCGACCGGACCGCTTTCCAGGGAGAGGGCGCAATACTCGTCGAGCGCACCGGAAACAAACGGCTCCTCCAGCCAAGTGGCTCGTGCACGTATCAGCGAGGCGAGCCTCTTGCGCGCCGCACCGACGTCCGTATTCCAGACGGTGCCAGCGTCTACCAGCAGAATGCCATCCTCCCCGAGGCCCTCGCGTGCCGCGGCGACCTGCTCCTCGTCCGCCTGAACCGAACCGTGACCGTAGCGCCCCCAACCGAACTTGGCGGCACGAAATCCCTTTGTGCGCGCAGCAAGCGCCTTCGCCCGCGTCTCGTCCGGGGTGTCGCCGAACAACACCGAAAAGTAAGGCGTCTTGGCAAACGGCTTGTGCCATCCCAACAGCTTCCAAACCGGCTCCCCGAACGTCTTGCCGAGCAAATCCCACAGTGCCATGTCGATACCGGACAGCGTATGGTCAGCCTGAAGCAGATCGAGACTGTTGGCGCGCACCGCATCGCCGATCTTGCGGATATCATCCGGAGAATCGCAATTCGCGCCGAGCACCGAGTCCTGTACCGGTTTGCAGGCGGAATGCGACATGGGGCACACCAGGCTCGCAATGGAAGGGAGCGGCGCGGCCTCGCATTCACCCCACCCTACTTGATCACCCGCAACGACCCTGACCAGCAGGGCATCCTGGCTGCCGTCGCCGATGTCCAATATCTCCGGCATGGACAGGTAGAAAGCGTCCACCGCTTCGATTTTCACGGTCTCCTCCGTTTCTTCCCTTCAACCTGCGCCCAGAAAAATCTGCAGCAGATCGTTCAAGAATCGCTGGCCGCGCAGCGTCGGCCGCACGCGCGCGTGATCGCGCTCGATGAACCCCGATTTCTGTGCAGCGTCCAGCGGTTTGCGCAATACATGGATCGGCAATCCGACGCGCTCCGGGAACAGGCGCAGCTCGAAGCCATCAATGAGCCGCAGCGCATTCATCATGAACTCGAATGGCAGCTCTTCGGCCGCAAGCCGGTGTTCCCGCTGAACCGGCACACCGGCGGCCATTTTTTCGAGGTAGTCGCGCGGTTGCTTGACGCGCATCTGTCGCAGGATGCAGTCGGCGAACGAGAGCTTGCTGTGCGCCCCTGCGCCGACGCCGAGATAATCGCCGAAGGACCAGTAGTTGAGGTTGTGCCGGGCCGCACGCCCTGCCCGCGCGAACGCGGAAGTTTCGTAGTGCCGGTAGCCTGCGGAGGCCAGCCGCGTTTCAATGGCGTCCTGCATGTCGGCCGCCACGTCATGGTCCGGGATAGGCGGTGGGTGCCGATGGAAATAGGTATTCGGCTCGATGGTCAGCTGATAGGCGGACACATGCGTGGGCCCAAAGCCGATGGCCGTGTCGAAATCGGCTAAGGCCTGTTCTACGGTCTGGCCCGGCAGCGCGTACATGAGATCCAGGTTGAAGTTGTCAAAACTTGTCTGCGCGATCTCGATCGCGGCGCGAGCCTGAACTCCATCGTGAATTCGGCCAAGCGCTTTCAAATGCGCGGGATGGAAACTCTGAATGCCGATCGACAGCCGATTGACGCCAGCGGCACGGAAATCGGCGAACTTCTGCGCTTCGAAGGTTCCCGGGTTTGCCTCCAGCGTTATCTCGGCCTCCGGCGCGAGCGGCAGCCTTGCCCGAATTGCCGACAAAAGGTCATCCAGTGCGCGCGCTGATAACAGCGAGGGCGTGCCGCCGCCGAAGAAAACCGTGTGTACCGCCCTGCCCCAGACTTGCGGCAGCGCCAGTTCCAGGTCGGCAATCAAGGATGCGACATAGTCGCGTTCCGGTATGTCGCCCTTTACCTCGTGGGAATTGAAGTCGCAATACGGACACTTGCGCACGCACCACGGGATATGAACGTACAAGGACAAGGGCGGCAGCACCGCGAGAGCCACTGTCGTGGCCGGATTTTTCAACTGCAGGATTGGGCCCTCGATGCGCGCGCCGTACTGGCTTTTTCTAAGGAGTTGCGCGCAGCCGGTGCAGCAGATCGGCAAACAATTTTGTCAATGGCGCGACGGCCGTGAACAGCATGGCACCACGATAGCCCAAGCGCAGCGCACGGCTTGGTCCGGCCACCGCAAGCACACCGAGTATCAGGGCCGCACGCAACGGCCGCGTCTTGACGAGACGGTATGTGCGAAGCGCGAGATTGGCGAACCACAGCGACGGACGCAGCCTGGATGCGACGGCAGCAACCTGGGCGCGCTGCGTCGCGGCGCGCACGATCAATTCCTCGCGGCGGCTCACGATTTCTGAAATTCTTGAGGATATCATCGTGAATTGAGCTGCCTGCGATCCTTCGCCAGTTCGTCAAGGCTCGCCTTGAACAACGGCGGCCTGGCCTTGGCTCTTGCAATAAATACCAGCACTGCAATCACGGCAAGCAACATGAAGGTCAGCGCCAGTCCGGCCGCTGCCAGCACACGGTTCGACTCCCAGAACACGGCGATTAGTGCAATAGCCGAGAGGATGACGCCGGTGAACGCGAAGAACATGGCCACCAGCCCCCACACCAGAAGCGACACCAATCTGGCAAATTGCTCTTCGACTTCGGTGCTTATGAGCTCGATACGGGTATGGGCAATGTCGACCAGCGTTACCAACAGTGCCTTGAGCGAATCGAATAGGCCGACTTGTAGACCCTCCTCCGGCGCAACCGCCTTATCACGTTCATCCATGCGCGTGCACTACTTACGGCTGATCAGAAGGCCGATCAGGACTCCCACACCCGCAGCGATACCCACTGCGGCCCACGGATTCTCTCGCACGTAATCGTCGGCGGCCTTTGCGGCTTCACGGCTATGCTCGGCGGCCAGATGCCCGGCGTCGGCGATACCTGCCTTGGCTGCGCGGATGGATTCCTCCGCACGTGCCCTCGCATTGCTCACCTTTTCTCCCGCCTGGCCGGCGGTCACCCTGACCAATTCCTCGGCATCTGACACCACCAGCCTGAGGTCCTCTATAAGTTTGTCGGTCGTAATTTCCGTTTTCATCGAGGGCTCCATGATTCATCAGCATGCATCCTTTAGACACTATGTATACGCCTGTCGGGCAGCGCCACGCAAATTATAGTTCCGACGGGCTATGGAGGAATGCGGTGGGGTGCAGTCAGCGGCCCCGCTTCAGCGTCTCCACGAGAGCCGCCAAGGCCTTGCCGCGATGACTGGCGCGATTCTTTTGTTCCGGCGATAACTCTGCGCCGGTTTTTCCCAACGTCGGGTCGAGGAACAGCGGGTCGTAGCCGAAGCCGCGGGTCCCACGGGCTTCGCGCAGAATTTCGCCGTGCCATATGCCCTCGGCGACCAGTGGTTGAGGGTCGTCCCCGTTACGCATCAGCACCATTACGCAGTAGAAATGTCCCTGGCGATTTTCCTCGGCCTCAAGCATTTCGAGAAGCTTGCGATTGTTGCGCGAATCCGATCTTGGCTCGCCGGCAAAGTGCGCCGAGACTATGCCAGGCGCACCTCCCAGCGCGTCCACGCAGATGCCGGAATCGTCCGCGAGCGCCGGCAGACCGGTAAGGTGTGCCGCATGGCGCGCCTTGGCAAGCGCGTTCTCGATGAAACTGGGGTACGGCTCTTCGGCCTCCGGAACCGCGAGCGTCGATTGAGGAATGATCTCGATGCCAAGCGGCGCGAGGATCTGGCCGATCTCGCGCACTTTGCCCGGGTTGTTGCTTGCCAATACCAGTCGTCTCATGACATTGAACATTGAAAACTGGACTTGGGAGCCCGGCGTACGCAGGGATCTCGGAGAAGATCAAAAAACGTGAAATCCACGACCGTTCCATACCTTCGCCACTGCGTGTTCCCATTCCTGAACTTGCTTTTCTGCGGGCCTCCGCATTGAGGTTACATTTCGAGCGCGGAGCGCTGCGCGGCGATGAGCTGGCGTATGCCTTTTTCAGCCAGATCCAGCATGGCATCCATTTCTTTGCGCGAAAATGGCGCGCCTTCGGCTGTGCCCTGCACTTCGACCAATCCGCCGGTGCCCGTCATCACCACATTCATATCCGTATCACAGGCAGAATCTTCCGGATAGTCGAGGTCCAGCACTGGCACACCCTTATAAACCCCAACGGAGACCGCTGCGACGTGGTCCTGGATCGGCCATTCTCTGATCATTTGTCTTGTCTTGAGGAAGGTCGCCGCATCGTGGAGAGCAACGAACGCCCCGGTAATGCTCGCCGTGCGCGTGCCACCGTCCGCCTGAATCACGTCGCAATCGATCTGGATGGTGCGCTCACCCAGCAGATTGAGGCTGGTCACCGCACGTAAGCTGCGTCCGATCAGACGCTGGATTTCCTGAGTACGCCCTGACTGTTTGCCGCGCGCAGCCTCGCGCTCGGTGCGGGTGTTGGTCGAACGCGGCAGCATGCCGTACTCGGCGGTGAGCCAACCCTGGCCTTTCCCTTTCAGGAATATCGGAACTTTCTCGTCGATACTCGCGGTGCAGATCACTTTGGTCTCACCGCACTCGATCAACACCGAACCTTCGGCGTGTCGGGTATAGCCGCGCGTGATGCTGAGCTTTCTCAATTCAACTGGGGAGCGGCCGCTAGGGCGCATGGTGGCTCTTTCATGATGTCGGCATTGTTGGGTCACGGGCACCCGCGGCGCGACGCCTCCGCATCCGCCTGTCGTCAATATGCCGCTGATTTGTGTGCTATCTTTTCGGCTCTCCAATTTTGGTCAAGTCCTTCCACCTTGTAAAGCGCCAAGGTCGCCATGATCTACAGCATGACCGGTTATGCCATCGCTGCCGCCGAGTCGCCTTTTGGTGCGCTCAACCTCGAAGTGCGCTCGGTCAATCATCGTTATCTCGACGTCCAGTTCCGCATCCCTGACGATCTGCGTACCCTCGAAGCGGCACTACGCGAGAAAACGACCGGACGCATTACGCGCGGGAAGGTGGAAGTCCGCATCACCGTCAACAAGACGCCGGCGTCGCAGTCGGGGCTTCAGATTGACGAGAAACTTCTCGCACAGCTCAAGCTACTTAGTGACGAGGTGATGACGGCAGTGCCGAAGAGCACGCCGTTGACGGTCAACGATGTGCTTCGCTGGCCGGGAATGCTGGGCAACGACACTTTGCAATTGGAGGATCTGCAGGAAGAGTGTGGCAGGCTACTGGAGCAGGCATTGGACGAACTTACGGCAACGCGCTGCCGCGAAGGCGAAAAGCTGAAGAGTGTTTTGCTAGAGCGCATTGACGCGATGGATACGCTTGTCAGGAACATTGCGCCGCGCATGCCGCAGCTAATTGCCGGTTACAAGGACAAGCTTACCGCGCGCCTCAGGGAGGCAATGGTGAACTTGGACGACGACAGGCTCAAGCAGGAGCTAGTACTGTTTGCATCCAAGATCGATGTCGACGAAGAATTGTCCAGGCTCAGCACTCACTTCGCTGAGATCCGCCGCATCCTGGACAAAGGCGGCGCAGTCGGAAAACGACTGGATTTCCTGATGCAGGAACTGAACCGAGAAGCCAACACACTGGGATCCAAATCGGTGGACCTCGAAGTCACCCAGACTTCGATGGAGCTCAAAGTGCTTATCGAGCAGATGCGCGAACAGATTCAGAATATCGAGTGAAAGGCAACGTCTTCATCGTGTGCGCGCCGTCGGGGGCGGGCAAGACTTCCCTGGTCAGGGAATTGCTCGCCCGCGATCCGAACGCGCACTTGTCGGTGTCCTATACCACGCGGTCCCCACGACCCGGGGAACAGGACGGGCGCGACTATCACTTTGTAACCAGACCGGTATTTCAGGCGATGCTTGACCGCGCCGAGTTTCTGGAAAGCGCCGAGGTACACGGCAATTGGTACGGCACTTCGCAGGCCTGGATAGTGGCACACCGAAGCCAGGGACATGACATCGTGCTGGAGATCGACTGGCAGGGCGCGCAACAAGTGCGGAGGCTGATTCCAGACGCGATTGGAATTTTCATCCTGCCACCGTCTCTGGACGTGCTCAGGCAGCGCATGATGGGTCGCCGCCAGGACACCACGGCCGTCATCGAGCGCCGACTCAGGGCAGCGCGCGGCGAGATCGCCCATTTGGAAGAATTCGACTATGTTATTATCAACAACAACTTCGACGATGCCGTCGAGGATCTGACAAGTATCGTTCGATCCGCACGGTTGCGATTGTCCTCCCAGATCGCGCGTTTCAGTGATTTGATCAATAGTTTGAAGTGAAGGTGTTATGGCGCGTATTACCGTAGACGACTGTCTGAAGCACATTCCGAATCGCTTCGAGCTCACGCTGGCCGCGACCTATCGTGCTCGCCAGCTTGCCACCGGCGCTTCGCCGATGGTGGACACCAACAAGGACAAGCCTACCGTCATCGCGTTGCGCGAAATAGCGGCCCAGAAGGTCGGGGTCGATATCCTCAAGTCCAAAGCCTGACGGCGCCGCCGTCCCTCACGATCGCACGAACCTCAGCCAGGCACGCGTGCACCGGTGAACCCGGCTGAACCCCCAGCGCTGACCATGTCCGAGTCCGAGCTTCTCTTCAAGGATGCTGCCGGATATCTCAAGCCGGAGGATATTGCTCAGCTTGAAAACGCGTACCAGTTCAGCGAATCCGCGCACGAAGGCCAGTTCCGCAGGTCCGGCGATCCCTATATCTCCCATCCGATTGCCGTTGCCCAGATCCTGGTGCAGTGGCATCTCGACGGCCAGGCCCTGACTGCGGCGCTGCTTCACGATGTGATGGAGGACACTGCAGTCACCAAGACCGAGATCAGCGACAGGTTCGGAAAGCACGTCGCTGAACTCGTGGACGGCGTCTCCAAACTTGACCGGATCGAGTTCCAGACCCAGGAGGAGGCGCAAGCGGAGAACTTCCGCAAGATGCTGCTTGCCATGGCGCGCGACGTGCGTGTCATCCTGATCAAGCTCGCCGACCGCCTGCACAACATGCGCACCCTGCAGGTAATGCAGCCGAAAAAGCGCGCGCGCATCGCCCGCGAAACGCTGGAAATCTACGCACCGATCGCCAACCGCCTGGGACTCAACCAACTCTACCAGGAGTTGCAGGAGCTGGCTTTCCGCCATCTCTACCCGAACCGCTTCAGTGTGCTATCCAGGGCCCTGCTGCGCGCGCGCGGAAATCGCCGCGAGGTGGTAGACAAGATTCTCGATGCGATCAAGCGGAAGCTCGACGACAGTCACATCGAGGCGACCGTCACGGGCCGGGAGAAGAACCTCTATAGCATCTACAAGAAAATGCTGGAAAAGAATCTGTCCTTTGCGGAAGTGTTCGACATCTACGGATTCCGCGTCATTGTAAGGGACGCCGCCGGCTGCTATCTCGCGCTCGGCGCACTGCACCAGCTTTACAAGCCGATTCCCGGCAAGTTCAAGGACTACATCGCGATACCCAAGGGCAATGGCTATCAGTCGCTGCACACCACACTGTTTGGCCCTTTCGGCACGCCGATCGAGGTTCAGATCCGCACACTCGAAATGCACAAGATCGCCGAGGCGGGCGTGGCTTCGCACTGGTTGTACAAGGACGATGCGCAGATAAACGAACTGCACATGAAGACACACCAGTGGCTGCAGAGCCTGCTGGAGATGCAGTCGGAAAGCGGCGACTCCATCGAGTTTCTCGAGCACCTCAAAGTAGACCTGTTCCCGGACGAGGTCTACGTATTTACCCCCAAAGGCAAGATCATGGCGCTGCCGCACGGCGCCACCTGCGTGGATTTTGCCTACGCGGTACACACCGACATTGGCAACCGCTGTGTGGCCGCAAAAATCAACCACGAACTGGTGCCGCTACGCTCCGAATTGAAGAGCGGCGACCGAGTGGAGATCATCACGGCCGCGCACGCTAACCCCAACCCGGCGTGGCTCAATTACGTGGTAACCGGCAAGGCGCGCTCGCACATCCGCCATTTTCTCAAGACCATGCAATATGAGGAATCGGCGCAGCTCGGCGAGCGCCTGCTGAACCAGGCTCTCGCCGCTCTAAAGTCCAGTCCGGACCTCATCAACGGCGACCAATGGGAAAGGCTGCTCAACGAAAACAGCGCCAAGTCCCGGCAGCAAGTGCTGGCCGACATCGGACTGGGCAAACAACTGGCCATCGTCGTGGCACGTCAACTGCTGTCGATCGCCGAACCCAAAGGCAGTAAGACGGAGCAGCTCCCCGGCAGCCTGGTCATTCGCGGCTCCGAGGGGATGGCGCTGCAGTTTGCCAAATGCTGTCATCCGATACCCGGTGATCCGATTATCGGATTCCTGCGCAAGGGACACGGCCTGGTGATTCATACCCACGACTGCCCAGTAGCGCGCAAGACCCGCGGCGACCCGGAAAAGTGGCTGGACGTAGAATGGGCGCCGGACACCCGGAAGCTGTTCACGGTGAACATCAAGATGGTGGTTGCCAACGAGCGCGGCGTGCTCGCGAAGATCGCCGCTGCGATTGCCGAGACCGGCTCCAATATCGATAACGTCAGTCTCGAGCCCGGCGACTCCAGCGCCTACACCATCATCCACTTCACCCTGCAAGTGTCCAACCGCCTGCATCTGGCGCAGATCATGCGCGGCCTGCGGCGCGTCCCCGAGGTCATCCGAATCTGGCGCCTCAAGGGCTGAGGGCCAACGGCGGCGCCAGCACGCGCGGACTATAATTGACGTAACCATGACCCGATCGCGGTGGTTATCAATGTTCCGGTTCGGTACCTTTTGTTGTATGGCCTTGGCCGCAACAGCCCTACTGGCCTCCTCCAGCATTGCCGCCGACGAGTCAGCGCCACAGGTTTCGCGCATCGACACGCTGGAACTTCCCGGACTTACCGCCGGTTGCCATATCTGCGAATGGCGGCCAAAACTCAACCAGAAACCGGCTCCCGAACAATGTGGCACCGACGATTCCGGCGTCGCCAACGTCGGTCTGTTCGAATGCGGTTTCTCGCAGGAATGCCAACGGCAGTGCCACTTCCTGCGCTGCGGCACGACCAATTGACACGTGCGTCTTCGTGTATCAGCCAATGCCTCCATTGACGTGCTCTTCCCCGGTGCAACCGATGGAGTCGCCTGCGGACGACGGTTCTACTCTGCAAATCCCCTGTTATCCCTTACCAACGCAGTAACCGTATGCCAACGTCTTGATTGACCTTGGCAAAAACAAGTGGCACGGGCATTGCGATACTTCATGTGGAGGGATTCCCCTCGCTGAGGTGCAAGATGATGCTCGATCCGTTATCCGACTTGACCGCACGCCCGGTCCGCAGCCTTCTGCAGATCCTGCAGGAAGGCGTGCAAACGCTGTTTCATCTCTTGTTGTTTTCACTGCTAGTGCTCGGTTTCGGTGGCCTGCTGTACAAGGCGCTGAGCTCCGACGGCTGGGTTGTAGGCGTGCTGGGGCAAATCTGGAACCAGTACCCGACTGCAGCGATCGTGACGCTGGTGGTGACCGTGGCGGGTGCTAGTTGGGGTACGCGCCTGTTCGAGCGGCTGCCGCTGTACGGTAAGCGCGGCGACATGCTGGTTTACTGCTGCCTGGCCCTGGGACTGTTCTTCGCCTTCAAGCTGGTGGTTACGGGTTCCGTGTAAGTCCTCCCTCACCCGTTCCGCACCCACCCGTGCGGACGGATTTGGTGAGGGAGTTATCTGTTGTCGTTCGCCGACAACACGATTCCTCCTGCAACCTCAGGTAGTTAATCAAACACTACCCGATTCGTGTCGTCCTTCAGCGACTACTCCGCCCCTCGCTGGCAAGCCTAATCGACTGTTTTTTCTTCGCTCTCGCAAGTGGCATGCGAGTTGCGATGAGCTTGGCCAATTTTTCGCAGCAGCGTTGCGTGATCACCACGAATGGCGTCACCGGTGAGGCAGTGTCCCGGTCACGGCAGTCGAGTTTTCCAAGGGAGGCGCCCATGCGTACGCGAGCGTTACTGTTTCTAACCGGTATCACCATCGTTGCTGCATCCGGATTTGCGCAGGATAAAAAATCGCCTGCCGACAAATCCGCCGCGGAGCCCGGTTCCGGCGCGAACCGGATCGCGGGGCCCGCGATCCCAGGCGCTGCCAGCAGCAAAGGTGACGCGGTTGGGACGTCCTCCGAAGCGAAGAAAAAGAGAATCCGATACACCTTTCCTCCCGCTGCAGCGAAGCGCATGTAGGCTCGCCCGCTGCAAATGAAAAAGGCCGGGTACGCCGCGGCCTTCTTTTTTTCCCGCCTTAAGGTGACATGGGTGCCGTGTCTTGCCGATCGTCGGCACCAGGGCATGACTCGGCCTCGATGCGGCCGTCGGTGCCAAGCCCTGCATGGTGGGCTGCCTGAACGTGGAAACCTTGGATTGCGCGCGTAGTCGGCAGATAGGAAACTGGGGTGGCAAAGAGATTTCCAGGCACAGCTTCAGGCAGGCCTGAGTCTGACGGGATTGGAGAGCGTCCCCAGCCCGTCGATACGGCACTCGGCCACGTCGCCGTCCCTGACTACCACCGCCCCCGGTGTCCCGGTGCTAATGATGTCGCCGGGGTACAGGGTCGCAACATGAGAGTGGAACGCGACCAGGTAGAACGGCGGGAACGCCATGTTGGCCACCACGTTTTCGCGATGAAGCTTCCCGTTGTTGTACGTACCGACCTTCACGTTCAGGACATCAGGCACCTCGTCGGCAGTGATCAGCTCCGGGCCGAAAGAAAAGAAGGTATCGAAATTCTTCGAGCGGGTCAGGAAGCGCGGGTTCTTCTGCAGGATATCCTCGGCAGTCATGTCGATGATGAGGCAGTAGCCGGCGACATATTCCCGCGCCTGTTCCTCGGACACGCAGCGACATTGCCTGCCGATGATCACCCCGATCTCGGCTTCCGCCGTGACCCGCTCCGACTGCGGAGGCAGTTCGATTGTGTCTCCGGGCCCGATGATCGTGTTGTCGCACTTCATGAACGACGCTGGCTCGGTCGGGTAGGGTGCGTTCAGATCGGCGGCGTGATCGCGGTAATTCAACCCAATTCCGAGGATCTTGCGCGGGTGCCGGTATAGCGGTCCGTAACGCAGCGTTTTCGGATCAAGTTTAGGTGTGGTCTGCTCCGCATCGCTGAGCAGGTTCAGACTAATTCCTTGGTGTATCAGGTCGTATAGTTGCACCGGCCAGTTCTTCCCCAACTGGGCATTGATCGCCGCAACCAGAACGATGCCGGCACGCGTCACCACCGCGGCTTCCTCGCGTCCGTCTCTATTGATTGTGCACAGGCGCATGCTGCCGTCCCTTGAAACTCAGTGATTTTTCAAAGTCGCGATTATAAGGGCTGGTCGAGCATGCCATGACTGCAGCTATTTCTCGGCGGTGAAGCGCGCGCCACCGAGGGTGCGCGCCTGCACGAGAGCAACCAGACGCGCGTAGGACCGGTAGAATTCTTCATCCCCTGATGGCGTGCCAAGTGCAATGGTCTGTTCGCGCAGTTTCCGGTACATCGCAAATCGCTGCTCCAGAATTGTTCCCCACTCGGCGGTCAGGTCATTTTTGAAAACGCAGCAATAACCAATTTCCCGGAGCATACGATCATAGGACTCGAAACTCTGGATGCTCTGCGCCGCTATACCGCGCCACATTGATTCGGAATCGGTTGCGTCGAGGCTGCGGTGCTCGATCCAGTCGGTAAACGCAAGCCTGCCGCCTTTCTTCAAGACCCGATAAGTCTCGGCCAGTGCCTTGCGCTTATCCGGCACGTGCAGTAGCGCTTCCTGACTGATGACTACATCCATGGTGTGCTCCGCCAATGGCGTCCGCGCTACATCGCCGCGTACGATACGCACCTGCCGATCCAGCCCGACTCGTCGAGTCAGGTCGGCCGCCCCGATTGCGCGACCAGCGTTCAACTCGATGCAGGTCACCGTCGCACCGTACTCATATGCTAGATAGCGCGCCGGACCAGCCAGCCCGGCGCAAAAATCCGCAACCTGCTTGCCTGAGCCGATTGCGGCGCAATCGGCCAGTGCGTCAACCGCCTCCAGGCCACCGTAATGGTCTTGGTCGTACGGAAAAAGATCTTCGGGAGCAAGATGCGGGAGTTGGCCCCGCTGTGCCCCAAGACTGGCGAGAATCTGTTCGCGGGTGATGGGGTGGCGGTTGTAAAAGGCCACTACGTGATCGTCACCTGCCGACATCGTTTTGCCGCCCCGGGATTCGCTCTCACACTGGGGGTAAGTCTACACCGCCGTTGTCGGGTATCTATGCGGATACTCTATAATTGCGGCGCCAATTTTTTCCGGGACAAGACTGTCTGTATGAACCGCCGGGTTTCGGGGCCGCGTTCGGCTCTGACTTTCTTGGTCACAGCTTGTCTCGAGTTCATCCAATCCCAAGGAAAGAAATGCAGCTGAAGCCGTTGATTTTCGCCCTGACTCTGATCCTGCCGTCGTTGACGGTAATGGACGCCGCGAAGGCCGCGAAGTCGGATTCCTGTGCGCACTGTCACGGCACGGACGGAAACTCGACTTCGAGCGCGTATCCCAGTCTCGCCGGCCAAACCACGGAATATCTCTATCGCCAAATGAAGGATTTCAAGGAAGGGCGACGCAAGAACGCGATGATGTCCCCATCTATCGGAGTGGTGTCGGATCGGGACATGCAGGAATTAGCCGAATATTTCTCAGCCCAGAGTCTTGTGCGCAGCAAGTTCGATGCGGATCCTGCCAAAGTCGCGCAGGGCAAGACAATCGCCCAACAAGCACAGTGCGCGAGTTGCCATCAGCCCGGCTTCAAGGGCCTGAATGAAATTCCACGGCTGTCGCGTCAGAAGTACCCCTATATCGTCAAGCAACTCAAGGACTATCGCGACGGATTACGCACTGACGACAGCGGCGTGCATGCATCCGCAGCCAAGGACCTGAGTGACGAACAGATCGCCGCCTTGGGCCATTACTTGGCCGGTTTCTAGGGAAGCTTAAGGGGCGGCGATCACCGCCCTTAACCGGCAGGGCAAGGTGAGGGCATTTCCTGATGGTGTAAGGCCGCGCGTTCGCGCTCTTTCCTGGAGCATTAGAGCGGCTCCTCTATGAACCATTGCGAACGTCGCAGCCAGGGCGCTCCTGCCAAGTTCCTCAATCCTAGCTGGCTGGGCCGTTCCTGCTAAGCAGGTTCAGAAACTCCCTCCGCGTCTTCGGCCCGTAGGTCCTGAAGTGCGGCTCGGGCTTCTCCAAGTATGCACTGCGCTTCCGCGAGATCTCATCGCGGCTGGTGTACTTCTTCACTTCTGCGGGGCTTAGGCCGTAAACCTTCGCCGCGCTCAGCCCGAAGATCTTGGCGCGCAGCTCGCGAGTGATCTCGGGGTAGCCGTGCTTGGCTCGCAAGGCGGCGGAGATCTGGAAGGTGCGGAAGGCTTGGATCTGGTCCTGCGGGGAACCGTACCAGATAGAATCGGTGCCCCAGAGAACGTTGTCGGGGCCGCAGTGCTTGATGAGTTTGCCGACGCCGTGGGCGGCTTGCTCGGGGTCGCGCATGAGGAAGCGCCAAGTACTGCCGAGCTCGGCGTACACGTTCGAGCCCGGCGCGATATTGTTCTTCCGTAGAGAAGTGATCAGCGTGTCCATGCCATCGCGATTGCCCCTTTCGTCGTAAGCCTGTTCTGGCACGGAGCTGACGAAGCCCGAGTGGTAGATGAGGAAGTTGACGTCGGGGAAGCGCTTCGCCACGACGCCGATGTCGCTGCACTGGCTGTGCTCGTAGGAGCGCTGACCGAAGGGTAGACCCTTGTGGACGCAGATATTCCTCACGCCGAGGGCGCGCGCCTTCTCGATGAAGCGGATGCCGACGTCGTCGGAGAGAAAGTAACCTTTGCCGCCAGGGCCGTACTGGGTATAGGTCTTCCAGGCGCTCACGCCCCACTTTTCCTTCAGCTCGTCCATGCCTTCGAGATCGCCGGGCTGGTTCGGGTTGACGCGGCCGTGGAGCAGGAGCCGGTGCGTGCCCTCGAGTTTCTCGACGATGCGGCGGACGGCGTCGGCCGCCTGGATGGTGACGGGCTCGGCCTCGCGCGCGGAGGGAACGAAGGACAGCACCATGACGTCGGTGTCGCTGTCCATGAACACGTCCTTGATGAAAACCTCTGGCCCCTTCGGGTTGTCCTTGGGCGTGTCGATGAAGTGGCCCTGTACGTCGAAGATAAACTCGTCATTCGCCGGTCCGACCTGCGCTCGCGCGAGCTGCAGGTCAAGCGCGGATTCGCCTGAAAGATCGAAGAAGCCACTGCTCTTTCCGGCCGCGGCGTTGGCGGCGTTGAACGCGAGAAGGGTGCTCGCGGCGCCGCAGGCGGAGACGAGAAAGTTTCTGCGGGTCATTCCCAGTTTTTTGGAAAAACCAGAGGCCTGTTCGTGCGCGAGGCGGTTCGCGGCGCGGTTGGTGGCCGTAAGTGGGACGGGGACGAATTCGCCGTTCGAGGTGGTGTCGAGTTTGATGGGAAGGCGCTTGCCTTCGGGATCGATGCGATGGTCTGCCATGGTGCCTCCTGTCGAGGATGACGGGAATTGTAGGCGTGAAAAGGCCGTCGAGCTGCGACTTCAGAGAAATAGGATCAGGAATTTTCGCGGCGCTATTCTCGTATTGTTTATGGCGTATTCGCGGGCCATTGTAAGTTTTACCTGCGACACGTTGGCGTTTCTGATGGCTTCTGCTACGAAACTTGGCAGCGCAACGTCTGTCAATACGGTTCCTTTCAAGAGGTACCAGGCGTAGACGTGAATCGCAAGCGCGGATTTACCCGTGTTTCCGTACTGTTTGTTGTTGCGACGTTCGTCGCGTGCGGTGGCTGCGGTGGTGGAGACGGTGCAACGACAGGGACCCCGCCTTCCGGCAACACTCCCCCTTCCGTTACGACTCCACCTTCCGGCACAGTGGAATTCGCCGCTACGTTTCCGGATCCTGGGCCATTCAGGACTGATCAGTTAGACGGAATGTCCAACGATGGTGTGTGGTACGTTGAGCAAAAAGCCCCGGGCCGCGCGGTCGTCGCAAACGTCGGCCGCGATGGAGGAACCGGCCTGCGCCTGCACACCGAGCCGGGCGACGACAACGTGTCGGGCAGCGGCGCTTACGAGCGCAACGATGTGGCCCTCATTCCTAACGATGCCTATGGCAAGCAAGGAATGGAACAATGGTGGGCACACTCCGTTCTCTTCCCCGATGACTACGCCATTCCGTCCTCAGGTTCTCCGGCCATTGTCTTCGATTTCCACGATACGAGAAACAAGGGTGGTTACGCGAATTTCCACATCTTCGTCTGGCCTGGTGGTTTGCTCGCGTTCAGAGGTTATGCGGGGCCAACCGTCATCATGGAAGACAATGGAAACCAGTACATCTATGGGGCCGAAATTGGCCCACTCGTGAGGAACGTCTGGTACGACTTCGTCTACCACGTGAAGTGGTCCTCGGGTTCCGATGGCTTCTTTCAAGCATGGGTCAACGGCGTGCTGAAGCTGGACCACCACGGGCCGACGCTCTACCAGGACTACGGCGTTTTCCTCAAGCTTGCCAATTACCACCCTGCATTCGGCCAAAGCAGCTCGGTAGTCCACGATCGCATAATCCGTGGCACGACGTGGCAGGCCGTATCGTTAACCCCACTTGCCGGAGTTTAGCCTTAATTAGCGCGGCGAGTACCGGCGCCAAGTCACCTGCCGCGTAAACCTGACGTGTCAGTCTTTCTGCACCGCTACTGATTGGGTGTCGCACCGTACAGCTGCATCCTCAGGATAGAGCGCGTTGAGCGGCTTTCCTTAGCCTACAAGCTAGCTTGCGCCCAGCGTTTGCAACCGACGACGTGCCGATTTCCGCGTTAACTGTGACGCTTTACGCCTAGCGTTCTGCTGGGTGTTCGACTTCCTTTTGCCATTTTTTCGACACTTCCCGATAGCACTCGGAAACAGCCTGCTAGCGGTGATCGGCGCGTCATTTTTTCGACGCTCCATAGTGGCACGGCGATTGCGGATATAGAGGTTGCGCCGGGGGGAGTTCGGAGACCGTTTCACTGCCGCCTATAGGCATGCGCTCTCCCGGGAATATCCCCCCGCGCGCACCATTCTTAACAGCACCTTATCCGGAGATCAAACCATGCGCTCACGTACAGGCTGTCTGGAGTTTGCAGAGGTTACTCTCCGCTCGGACGCGCAGAACGAAGAGCTTCGGCCAGCGACGTATCGTGAAACGGCCGCGGCGATTTTCATCGCGCTCGCAGAGGCCGGGCTGGAGCACGACCTATCGGACGAGGGCCGCTGGAATTGCGAGATCGAATTGCTCGAAGAGTATGTGGACGTGGAAGAGCAAGTGCCGAACGCTTCTATTCCCACGAAACACTAGGAGGCTGATGTGAATGGCCGAACGAAGAGCGCTCTGTTTGGCGGGATTGCCACGCTTGCCGTGCTGGCGGGAGCCGAAGGCTTGGCGCGCTTGGCCGACACTGTTTCCGGCGACCTCGCACGCAGCGGAGACACGGCGACCGAAACATGGCTCGCCTACTCGCCGACGCTGGGTTGGGAGCGACGGCCTGACTTTCGCGGCGAAATCGCCGGCGTGAAGCGCGAGTTCGATGCAGCCGGTTATGTTTTTATTGATTCGCCCCAAGTCGCTAGTGGAAGCAACGAACGGCGCGTGCTGTTCTTCGGCGACTCAAATACGTCCGGTTTCGGAGTCGCCGCAGAAGAGACGTTCATCCAACAGGTCGAACAGCGCGTCCCGGGCGTCTCGGCAATCAATCTTGGCGTGAATGGCTACTCGTCATACCAGGGGTTGGTCGCCGTAAAAACATACCTCCCGGTGCTGAAACCCGATTTGATCGTCGTCTCGTTCAATTTTAACGACCGCCGCTACGTGTCCCAGGCCGCCGAAGCCGACGGCCCGGCGGCCTTCGAGCGCGGCTATGCCGCCAACGGCACCCTCGGGCGCGCCGCGCGCGCGCTTGAGTACGTGCACCTGTATCGAGATATGCGCAGTATGCTGCAGTCGGCCGGCCTGGTCCCGGCGCGGCCGACGCGCGTCGATGTAGCAGGACTGGTCCCGCGAGTTGACGAGGAGTCTTACCGGCGCAATCTCACGAGTATCGCCGAGCACGCGCACCGCGCGGGGGTTCCAGTAGTGTTCGTGGCGTTGAATGACAATCCACTTCAGTCGGATCACTTGAATCGGGGAATCGCAGCGCTGGAGCGCAAGGACCAGGATGCCGCTCTCGCGTATCTGACGTCGGCCTCCGCATCGCACCGAATGTTTTCTAACCTCGCCCGCATCTACTTGGCCCAGGTGTTTACCGCGCGCGGGGACGCGGCGAAGGCGAGATCCACGCTCGCCAACGGTGACCTATTTCGCTCTTTCAGTGGCGGTACCGTAGTTCGTCGCGATAGTGCGTACAACGACATCATGCGGCAAGTCGCACGCGCGACCGGTGCAACTGTGGTCGAAGCCGGCGCCGCACTCAACAAGCGACCGTCCGTCTACACCGACTACTCTCACTTCAACACCGAGGGGCACCGGATTGTGGCCGACTTGCTCGCGCCGCGCGTGGCGGCGCTGCTCGGTCTGCGAACGGCGCCAGGTGGCTGACATACAAAGTGGCCACAAAACTGGCACACCCCGTCGTTGGTTGGCGACGAAAACTTGCCAAGTCCACGGAAACTTGGTGGGCCGTGAAGGATTCGAACCTTCGACCGTTGGATTAAGAGTCCACTGCTCTACCAGCTGAGCTAACAGCCCTTTTTGGAGGGGCGAATTCTAGCAAAAATCCTGGCCAACAAGTCGCAAGATGACGTTTTCGGAGCGCGCAGCGAGCCGAAATAGGGCGGACTATGACCGGATTCTGTGCGACAAGGAATGTGGCGAGCCTGCCGGGCGCCCCCTTCGCGCGTTTTTGATGTCGGGAGCCCTTGCAGGAACGGTTCGTGCATCAAGTGTGGCAGCGGACCAAACCATTGGTTCGTTGGAATCTTATATTCGGGAACCCGTCCTGACGGGATGTCAGACACTGCGTAACAAGGAGCGTCCTTTTGAAATCAGATTTCAAGGCAGCGTCCGTGGTTGAACGGCTTTGCACATCGCTAGCCGACGCGGAGGTCGATTATCATGGTGGTCAGGGCATCCACGAGTTCATCGTTCGCCTGGGCGGAATGCGTCACGTCGTAAACTTCAGTGACGATTTGATGGAAAAGAAGGATGAAGCGGATCTCTCCGTCGTGATCCTTGAGATCGTGGAACGGGCCTCGATTCAATCGATGCCGGTTCACTTCATGGTACGTAATGACAACTTCGACAGCGTCATGCAGGCGCTGAAGCACTGATTGCATCCCGCAAGAAAAAAGGGCCAGCAGATCGCTGGCCCTTTCTTTGTTTCGAGCGTGAAGGCCGGTGCTTGAGCCCGACTACGCGACCTTGCGGGCGCTGAAGCCCCGGCGTTCGCGGAAACGCCTGTCGGGACAGGCTAGACGCAGTTGCTGTATGCGCCGTTCTTTCGTGCGCGTCTCCGCATGTACAGTACCATCGGAAACCTGAGCGGGAGAATAGGCCTGATAGGCGGTGACCAAGGCATTGTGCAGGAGCTGGATGCTGCGCTTTGCGGCAAGCATGACCCGTGTTTGCATCTTCTCCGTGGTGGCGTAGCGCTTGATGATCTCCAGCGCGATCTTCGGATGAAGATCGTCGTAGTGCGCGTGCTCACGGAACCACTTGTAAGTCTTCGGGCCCATCTCCACGCCCGGCTGGTTCCCATAGGCCTCAAAACCCGCCGTGACTTTGCGCGCAATGTCCCCCGCCACGCCCTCGATTGCGAAGCTGGTCGCCGCTACCGCCTCGGCCAGCGAGCCCTTGGTGTTGACGTACCACAGCCAGTCGGTGAGCGACTGCACGTCTCGCAGCACCGGCCGATTACCCTCGGCAAGCGAGAGCATCTCCTTCTTGGGCACCCCG